>NZ_CP157484.1:0-1200000 GCF_045348435.1 Alsobacter sp. KACC 23698
ATGCGCCTTTCCGTGTCGCCGCTCATGCCCGCCGCCTTGGCGGGCGTCGTCGTGGCGCTGTCGCTCTGGACGGCGCCCGCCTGGGCGGAGCCTCCCGCCAAGGAGCTGTTCGGCGCGGTGACCCGACCGGCGGACCTGCCCTCGCGGGTGCTGGGCTTCTACGCCAAGGGCTGCCTCGCCGGCGCCGAGGCGCTGCCGGCCGACGGCCCGGCCTGGCAGGTGATGCGCCCGTCCCGCAACCGCGCCTGGGGGCATCCCGCCCTGATCGCGTTTCTCGAGAAATTCGCCCGCAACGCGCCCAGGACCAATGGCTGGCCCGGCATCCTTGTCGGCGACATCGCCCAGCCGCGCGGCGGGCCCATGAAGACCGGCCACGCCTCCCACCAGATCGGCCTCGACGCGGATGTCTGGCTCACCCCGATGCCGCCGCGCGTGCTCTCCAGCCAGGAGCGCGAGGACATCGCCGCCGCCGACATGGTGCGCGACGACAAGCTCGACGTGTCGACGAACTGGACCAAGGGCCAGCACGCGCTCATCAAGGCGGCGGCCCAGCAGCCGCAGGTGGAGCGCATCTTCGTCAACGCGGCGATCAAGAAGGCGCTGTGCCGCGAGGCGACGGGCGACCGCAGCTGGCTGCGGCGCGTCCGGCCGATGTACGGCCACAACTGGCACATGCATATCCGCATGGCCTGCCCGGCGGGCGAGACGGACTGCCAATCGCAGGACCCCGTGCCGCCTGGCGAGGGCTGCGGCAAGGAGCTCGACTACTGGTTCTCCGATGCGGTGCTGCACCCCAGGCCCGGCGGCAAGCCCAAGCCCCCGATGGAGATGTCGGCGCTGCCCCAGGCCTGCCGGGCGGTCCTGAAGGCGCCCTGAGCGGCGCGCGCGGCGTTCAGTGTCCCTTGGCCTCGCCGGAGATCTTGTCCGTCAGGGCCAGGAACACGCCCGAGATCACGAACACCATGTGGATGACGACGTACCACATCAGATCGCGGTCGCTCGTGTTCCTGACGTTCATGAACGCCTTGAGGAGCTGGATGGCCGAGATCGCCACGATCGACGACAGGAGCTTCAGCTTCAGCCCCGTGAAGTCGATCTTGCTCATCCAGTCCGGCCAGTCCTTGTGGGCGGCCTCGTCGATCTTGGAGACGAAGTTCTCGTAGCCGGAGAAGATCACGATCACGATGAGCGAGCCCGTGAAGGTGAGGTCGATGAGCGACAGAACTCCGAGAATGACGTCCGACTCGGTCGCGCTCGGGATCTGCAGGATGAAGTGCCAGATCTCCCGCATCGTCCGGGCCAGCAGCACGAAGAGCGCGAACACCAGCGTCACGTAGAACGGCGCGAGCAGCCAGCGGCTCGCAAACAAGAAACGCTCCAGATTCCGCTCGATCATGGCTCCCCCGCGGCTCACAACGACAGTGCGGGCGGCCGCGTCCGGGCCGCCCGCACCCATGACGTCCTCAAAACGCGGCGGTCAGCCGGTGGCGACGCCCGTCCCGATGGGGCACGAAACCCCGGTGCCGCCCAGGCCGCAATAGCCCATCGGGTTCTTGGCCAGATATTGCTGGTGATAGTCCTCGGCGAAATAGAACGGCCCGGCGTCCGCCAGCTCGGTGGTGATCGGCCCGTAGCCCCGGGCGGCGAGCGCCCGCCCATAGGCGGCCTTGGAGGCCTCGGCCGCGGCCCGCTGCTCCGGCGACGTGGCGTAGACGCCCGACCGGTATTGCGTGCCGACGTCGTTGCCCTGGCGCATGCCCTGCGTCGGGTCGTGGTTCTCCCAGAACACCCGCAGCAGCTCCTCGTAGCTCACCTGCTGGGGGTCATAGACCACCAGCACCGCCTCGGTGTGGCCGGTCATGCCCGTGCAGGTCTCCTCATAGGTCGGGTTGGGGGTGACGCCCCCGATATAGCCCACGGCGGTCGTCAGCACGCCCGGCGTCTGCCAGAACTTGCGCTCCGCGCCCCAGAAGCAGCCCAGCGCGAAGATCGCGGTCTGCGAGCCGGCCGGATAGGGGCCCTTCAGCGACGAGCCGTTGACGAAGTGCGTCTGCGCCGTCGGCAGCGGCTGGGCGCGGCCCGGCAGGGCTTCGTCGCGCGTGGGCAGGGCGGTCTTCTTGCGAAAGGAGAACATGGGGGACCTCGCGACGGCAGGAAAGGCTGCGATGGAAAGCTGCAATGTGGGGTGCGGCGGCCGCTTTTTCGAGAGGGCTCGCGGCGCGCCGTCGCGGCTTAAACATGCTGCGAAACGGTGGAATCTGGCTTTTCGCACGGTGCATGCGACACCCAAAAACCGAGACCCCGCTGTTTCCATCACAACACGGCAGGGTCTAGTCGCGCGGGGCGTAGCCCACCACGGGCTCCGGATCCGCCGCGAGCCGCACCAGCAGGAGCCCCAGTCCCAGCAGCGCCAGCGCCAGCGGCGCGCGCAGCAGCAGGGCGGCGCCGGAATCCCACAAGGCGGGGTGAACCCGGCCGAGCCCGGCCTGCATCCACGCCTGCGCGGCGGGCGCGGCGCGGTCCAGCGCGGCGCCGATCGAGGTCCAGGTCAGCGCCGCCGACGCGATGGAGCGCGTGCCGTCCACGGTCGCGCTCACGAAGGCGCCCGCCAGCGCGAAATACCCGATGGCCCTGATCAGAAAGCGGATCATCCCGGCTCCACGCCCCCCGCGATTCGCCACCCGCGTCTCGATGCGGCCTCGACCGTACGGCTACCGCCTCGCCGCCCGCCGCGCAACCGAAGCCTTCGGCCCGCGTGCATGGCCCCGACGGCGGGCTCAATCTCGGCCCCGCCCCGGCTCCCGCCCCCGCCCGCGCCCCATTCCAAGCCGGCGATCTCCCGCCCATCGGCCGCAACGCCGCACCATTCTCCGGTTCGCCTTGCGCCTCCCGCCGTCTTGATGCTAGGAGGCTGCCTCGCGTCCCCACGGGGCGCACGGAGGGGTGGCCGAGTGGTTGAAGGCGCACGCCTGGAAAGTGTGTATACGGGAAACCGTATCGCGGGTTCGAATCCCGCTCCCTCCGCCAGCTTTATTCAGTAAACAGTTGCAGAAATTGAGTTTTCAGATATCTGCACCTTGGTTGCCCCACCTTATTCCCCACCGCGCGTAGCTGCCTGAGCCAACTTAAGAGTCCCCGCGATACGCTCGTCGCGAGCATCCAAGTTTGAAGTATGCGACGTCGGCGTAGGTGAGCTTGCTGCGGTAGCCATGCTCGTTGGCCAGCCAAGTGAAGAACGCCTTTACGCCGGCCAGGGTCGATGCAATGGAGGCGACGCTCAAAGGCTTGCCGGTCATTGCGCTCGTCCGTTCCTGGAGCTCACGCTTGAATCCGACGGCCTGCTCTCGTTGGAACCGGCCGAAGCCGCGACAACCCGTGTACTTTTCGAACTGTAAGACTGCTTGGGCCGCGGCATTCGCGGATGCCTGGCTGCGCTGGTTAGCTTCCCGAAGCCACTGGAGATAACGCCTCATCGCGCGCTCGTTGCGAGGGTTGATGGTGCCCATGGCTGAATCCGCCGGACCGGAAGGGAGATTGAGCCCAGGGTCGCTGACGACGGGATCGGCATGGCGGCACAGGCCCAAGAAGGCGCGCCTGGGAAACATGGCTCCGACAATGTAGCGATCTTCGTTCGCCAGCTTTCAGGCGCACTCGTCAGGTCCGCCTCCCCGGTGGCTGGAACGACCGTCACCATTCGATTTCCCGCCAGCGTAGATGGGTAGAAGCCACAAGCTGGCGAGCCTAGCGGGATGGGACGGGGGTGAGGCGGGGTCAAAATCGTGCAGTAACAGATCGGGTTTCATAGCCCGACCGAAGCGAGCGCCACAGCGGTCCAGCCTGGAGCCGCTTCACGTGCCGCGCCGGCAGAGTTGATGCAGCTCAATGCGCGTCGATCAGGCCCGTAGCATCGTCGCCACGCCGCGCCAGCAGGCCCGTTGCCGGACCGCTCGACCGCGCGGTCAGTCGCTGCGACGCGCTGACCGGAATGCTTGGACTATGGATGCGCATTCGCCAGTATCCTCTCATTGCTGGATCGTGAGCGGTATTGAGAGGCGACCGCCGACCCGATTCGCCGCCTGAGGGGAAACGCCCATGTCTCTTGGATCCATTCTTCTCATCGTTCTGGTCATATTTCTCCTTGGGGGCTTCAGTGGCCGTTTCGGCGGGTACGGCTACGGATTTGGTCACGGCGGTATCGGTGTGATCGGGCTGCTCCTGATCATCATCCTCGTCTTGCTCGTGCTCGGGCGGATTTGAAGGTCTTCGGTCGCGCCTGCCGGAGCAGTCCACTATGGCCGTGATTGCAACCGAAACGTACCGTCTGCGTCGGCGGGTGCGCGAGCCTGACACGCAGCTCGGACTGGCCGCGCGCTATTGGCGGAGCGCGTCAGGCTTCTGGCGTGGGCCGGGAGCCTGGAAGGCGCAGGGTCTCGCAGGGCTCGTGGTCTGCAGCGTGATCCTGCAACTTTCGATCCAGTATCGCCTGAACTACTGGGGGCGAGATTTTTTCGACGCATTCGGCCGTCGTGACGGCGCCACTCTTCAATCCCAGGCCTTGCTGTTTTTGCCGCTCGCCGGGGCGAGTCTTCTGGCGACGGTCTTTGCGGTGTGGGCGCGCATGACGACCCAGCGGCGTTGGCGCGCTTGGCTGACGGGTCACCTCATCGATCGTTGGCTGCTGCATGAGCGGTTCAGAAACCTGACTTTCACCGTCGGCGAAGATCAGAACCCAGAGTACCGCATCGCCGAAGACGCTCGAGCCGCCACCGACGCGCCAATCGCGCTGGCGGTCGGCCTGCTCAACGCGGTCCTCAGCGCGATCATCTTCATCGGAATCTTGTGGAATGTCGGAGGCGATCTCATCGTCGAGGGGCGCGGATTCACGCTCACGATCCCGAAATATCTGGTGATTGCGGTCGCGTTGTATTCGGCCCTGCTCACCCTTGCGGCGATGGTCATCGGCCGTCGCCTGGTAAGCGTGATTGCCAGCAAGAACGCCGCTGAGGCTCAATTTCGGTCGGTCGGGTCCCACTTGCAGGAGAGGTCCGCGGCGCTGCCGACAGCCATCGGTCGACCCGAGCAGCATCATGCGCTGGCGGAAGCGCTCGGGATCGTGATCGCAAGCTGGCGGAGAGTCTGCTTCCAGCTCATGCGCATGACGATGGTGTCACAAGGAAACATTCTGCTGGCGCCTGTCCTCGCCTGGGGGCTGTGCGCGCCAAAATACCTGCTGGGCTCGATGTCGCTCGGCGAGGTGGCGCAGGTGACCGCGGCCTTCATCACCGTGCAGGCCGCCCTCAACTGGTTCGTCGAGAACTACGCCGGTCTGGCGGATTGCATGTCCTCGGTGAACCGCGTGGCGTCCCTGCTGTTCGCCTTCGACCAGCTCGACAGCGACGACCCCGTGTCCGCGGGCGCGCTTGCGACGCCCTCCGACATGGCGGGTAAATGACTGCCAAGGGATGCTGAAAACAGACATATCAACAAAAGTCTCGTTGAGTGCGATATATAAGCATCAATAAGCGACTGAAGAACAGGCAACCAATTTCATCAGCAGATGTTTCCAGTAGGGTTGGATACGACTTCCAATCCGCAAGGAACGAAAATTGCAAAAATCTGATGCGGTAGCCTCCCTCCTCCTCTTCGCCGAGGACGAGCGACTATCCTGGACATGCTCGAGGGCGCCTTGCGGGACGCGGGGTTCGACGTCGTCTGCGCAGGCGACGGTGAGGGAGCCATGAAGGAGATCGAAGAAGACGTGAGTCGATTTGGCGCCATCATCACTGATGCGCATCTGGGCGCGGGTCCCGACGGCTGGGAGGTCGTCAGGCGCGCCCGCGAACTCGCGCCGTCTCTTCCCGTCATCTACATCACCGGCGCGGGCGCCGCCGAATGGGCCTCGCAGGGGGTGCCGAACAGCGTGCTAATCACGAAGCCTTTTGTGCCAGCTCAGGTCATCACCGCGATCGCAGGCCTGCTGAACCAGAGTGATGTTTGCTGAGCGGGCAGACACGTCGTGATCCAAGCTCGGCGCAAACGTCATCATTTTCAAGCGTGCGTCGTTCAATGTCTGACGCTGTCGCCGGCGAGCTCCTGCCACAGCGATTCTTCGTGCTCCCACCTCGTCAAATCACTGAGACATCGGCTCCAGATCTGGCAAGGCCGGTCAGATCTGGCCCATTCGCGGCCGTCGGAGTCGACCCACATGAAGCTCGCTAAAGGCATCCTTTTCTTGACGTTTATGAGCTTAACGGCCACGCAAGCCCGCGCAGAGTGCCAGATCGCGGACGCGAAACTGGAGGAAGCAATTCGCAATCGTCCGAAGTTCCAGGGCCCTGAAAACCGGCAGAGCGTGCGCGACCTTCGAAGCTTGCGCGACGCCGCATTGACGCTGTGGTCCTACGGCCGTCAGGATGATTGCGAGCGGCTCGTAGCTACGATCCGGGAGCTTGTGTCGGGGCCGTCAATGGAGACGCTCGGCGGCAATGACGAGGAGGACGCGGAAGCGCAGATGGACGCCACGAAGCCGCAAGCCTCTCGCGGCGCCGTGAAGGGCGAGCGCGACCGAAAGGGCGCCAAGCCGCTGGTCAACATTGAGGACCTGGCGCCCGGGATGAGAGCTGACGAGATCATCGGCGCCGAGGTGCGTAGTTCCGACGACAAGATCATCGGGGAGGTCAGAAATGTCGTGTTCGGCACGAAAGACCGGCGGGACTATGCAATCGTCGCCGCGGGCGGGTTCTTCACGCCAGGAAAGGACAGCATCGTCGTCCCGATTCGGGCCTTGAAGGTCTCGCAGGAGCGGGTCAGCTTTTTCCTCCCGATGTCACAGGCGAAGGTGAAGACGATCCCTTTTATGCCCGACCAGGACTACCGCTGGCTCTCTGACGAGGATTGGCGCGATCGGAACGACAAGCTGTTCGCTTCCCCCTGAACGATGGCCGAGTGCGGCAGAGCACCCTTTAGCGCTGGCGGACGACCCCGCCGAGGCCGACGTTTATATCAAGCACCGGGGAGATGAGACAGTGTAGCTCCCCGTGCTCCCCGTGGCTGAATTTCCCTTGTAGCACTACGCGCCTCGGCAAAGACCCAGAGTGAGCATACTGCCCGCTCACCACCTCACCCCGCTTTGGCAAAGTGTGCTTCGGCTTTGCTTGGTCCGGATTTCCACCACGTCCTGTCAAACCGGAATCGGCTGCCGTTAACCCGGGACGCTGGGCCTGAGGCCGTCCAGCGGCCAGCATGGTGTCTATCTCGCTCAGTTTGGCATCGAACCTTCCTGTCCAGCGGCATCCATCCGAGACCTCCCGCACACGCCTCGTCTTGCGCGGGAATTCGAGATCGCCCCACCGGCCGATCCATAATGACTCCTGAACGGCGAGATGGTCGCACATGAGATCCAGGAAATCAGCTTCGGGGATGCCCGAGCGGGAAGACTCGAAGCAGACGAGGATAAAGCGCGCTAGGTGAGTGGCGACAATTCCACCTGATCACTGATGACCGCCCACCTCGACTGCGAGATCCGATATCCCGCAGCGGCAGCAAGCGGGGCGAACCCCTCCAGCCCTCGTGGGTGGAGCTTCAGTCTGCTCTGGATAGCCTGACTGCGCCTGCGCTGGTCTGAGCTCGTTACCGAGCCGATCACCGCGCTGGCTCCTCGCCCGCCTGCGCGCAGGCTCGACAGATTGCGGATGATCTCGTCGTCGCTCCCGTACTCGAAGAGACCGCCCTCGGACGAGGCCACGACAACGGCGTCCCCTGCCGTAAGCGCGGTCACAAGCGCGTCCAACAGCCCCGTGTCGCTCCAGTCATAGGCGAGCCGGCGAAGGGACACAGTGATTCCGTGAAGCGGCCGCCCCTCGCGTCGAAGCTCATCCAGAGCCGACGCGCCAAACGCCGGCCCCTCCTCGTCGAGGTCGAGGACATGGATCTCGACCGGGCCGAGCAACTCTGGCGAGGAAGCAGCCGTGATGATCACCGCGTTGATCGCGTCCATCGCCGGGCCGCCAGCGATGTCGATCAGATGCAACGGCCTGCGGGGCGCTCCGCGAAGTTCGCGGGCGGCCGCCGCGGCAATCAGCTCGGCCGTCTGCTGCATGCGCAGACGCAGCAAGGTCGCATTGGGTGAGCGGGAGAACCGCTGGTCCACCTCACCGTCGTAAGGCGGGAGCAGGTTGCCGTATCCAAGCTTCATCGCGTACGTCGTGAGCCCGTCCAGGAACGACGACCCGGGTTGAACCATAGCGTGCACGAACCTGGATCGCCGCGCGGCGGAGTTGAGCATCCATCCCATCACGAAGGCCGGGACGAGACGGTGGAGCCGGTCCTGCCGCTCCACCTCGCGCCGCAGCGCCTCCACGCTCGTCTCATCGTCTGGCAGAGCGAACCGGGGGTGTGTGACATCAATGATTGGCAAATTGGCGCCCTGCCGGGTGGGCGCGAGGGCCACGCCAGCCCGCAGCAAGTCGTCATACGTCGCGCTCATGGCTGCGTTTTCCTGGTTATCCACCAACGCCGGCGCCGCGAGGCGGCGCGCGTAGTCGCGCAAGTGATCCGGCCACATTTCTGAGAGCTGCACGAAGCGGGTGCGATCGCCTTTGTAAAGCGCTCATGATGCTTCATCGTAGCCCATAAGCATTGCCGAGCGCGGCAGACATGAGGCGGTGGGCAGCCTGCCTGCGCGGGCGGGCGGCCTCGCGCTCGCCTCAGTCCGTTTCCGAAACAGAATCAGGCTGCATTAGTGAGCCGCCGCGCGTTGGCCCGCACCACCTGGCGATAATTTCCGACAACATTGTCGATGGACTCGCCCGCGAGCAGGCTGCTTGCGGCTCGCTGTGCGACCGCGACCTTCTCAGGAATTGCTTCTGCGTCGGCCTCCGTGATCTGGTTATCCGAAATGGCGCGCCAGGACATCTTGGACACAGCGTGGACTTCCGCCACAGACCGGAAAGCCCCAACGGCTGCTGTGAATGGTTGCGCTCTCACGTTCCCCCGTTGACCTCGGCCGACGATGTGTGGAAGCTTCGCGTTGTTCGTAACGTGAGAGCACCCATACTTTTCAGAGCCTCCGGGTTGGCGCCTCAGGGGCTCTTCGCTTTTCATGCTTGCGGCGTGTGATCCTCATCTATTCCGGCTCCGCTCGCAGCGAGGCCATCGTGCATGGGGTCTGATTTGCAGAAGTCGGTCAAGCTGAGGGCTTGTGGCTGCGTCGACCAAGGAGAGCGCCGTGGAAAACCCGCCCGTTCCGGCCAATCCAGCCTACCTCGATCCACAGACCGGCGAGACCTATTCGCTGGACACGCCCCGTTGGCGCTCTGACACTGGCGGCCCACTCATGATCACGCCGCTGCCAGGGATCGGTCGTGTCCACATCGACACGGCGAGGCGATCGCTCTGGCGCTATGCTGCCGCCTTCCCAATCCTAGTCAAAGAGCCCATCACCATGGGCGAGGGGTTGACGCCGCTGGTGGAGCACTCCTGGCGCGGAGGCCGGGCGCTTTGCAAGCTGGAATGGTTCGCTCCGACCGGCAGCTTCAAGGATCGCGGCGCGACGGTGATGATCTCCACGCTCCGAGAACAGGGCGTCGAACGTGTCCTAGAAGACAGCTCCGGGAACGGCGGCGCAGCGATCGCAGCCTATGCAGCGGCTGGCGGCATGCGCTCGAAGATCCTCGTTCCCGCTTACACCCAGCCCGGCAAGACGGTGCAGATGCGCGCCTATGGCGCTGAGACTGAGTTGGTGCCAGGGACTCGCCAAGACACGGCTAACGCCGCCGAGCGGCAAGCCGCCGACATCTTCTACGCCAGCCACAACTGGCAGCCATTTTTCCTGCAAGGAACGAAGACGCTGGCATACGAGCTATGGGAGGATCTCAATTTCAAAGCGCCGGACAACGTCGTCATCCCGACCGGCGCCGGCAGCAACGTGTTGGGCTGCGACATCGGCTTTTGCGAGCTGTTGCGGCGGGGCGAGATCGACCGCCTGCCACGCCTCTTCGCTGTGCAGCCGGAGAACTGCGCACCTCTGCATGCAACATTCTTGAGCGGCGGGGATGACCTCGTCGCAATTGATGCCAAGCCGACCATCGCTGAAGGGACCGCAATCGCGAAACCCGTGCGCACTCGCGAGGTGCTAGCTGCCGTGCGCCGTTCCGGTGGGCAGACCGTGGCGGTTTCAGAACAAGAAATCGAGGTTGCATGGAGCGAGTTGGCCCGCTCGGGCCTCTATGTCGAGCCGACCTGTGCGAGCGTAGCCGCCGCCCTGAGCAGGCTGCTGGAGGCCGGGATCGTTCGGCCGGAGGAAACCACCGTGCTCATTCTGACTGGCGCTGGCCTCAAGGCAACACAGCGGATAGGGGAGCTTCTGGAAGGCTGACGTGAGACCGGTGTTGCCGGCGCCCGGGAACCACGCGAGGCCGCCAAAGTGGCGGGGAAGCCCCCAGCGTCAGCCACTGCTCACGGCCTGCATACCGCAGGATCATCGTGCCGGCGTCCTCGCCGAGTTGGATGGTGGCGGTCAAAAGGAGACCGGGCGAATAGCTCCAGGTCATCACGCGCCCGGTGTGTGGCTGCCGGCAGGGCCGATCGGGTCTCGGGCTGGATGCGCAGAGGCGGCCGTTGCAAAGTTCGTGAACGGCGGTCAGTGGTCTCGGTCAGATCCGGGGATATGAGACAAAAGCCGGAAAGCGAGCCACCCGCGCTAAGAGACAAGGCCTAGTCAGGCCGCCTTCAGCCGCTGCTGCGTGGCCCCTTGAACCGCGCCTATCAACGCGCTAGATACTGAACTTAATGGTTCAGTTTTCTCCAGCTCACCTCGATGCGACCTTCGCGGCGCTTTCGGACGCGACGCGACGCGGCGTTCTGGAGCAGCTTGGGCGTGCTGACGCCTCGATTACGGAGCTCGCAGACAAGTTCCACATGACCCCTACGGGCATGAAAAAGCACGTCGGGGTGTTGGAGCAGGCGGGGCTGGTCACGACCCAAAAAGTTGGACGCGTGCGGACCTGCAAGCTCGGCCTCAGCCGGCTCGCGGACGAGACAGCCTGGATCGAGGAATACCGCCGACTTTGGGACTCACGTTTCGATGCGTTGGACCAAATCGTCGAGGAATTGAAACAGAGGAAGACGTTAGATGGACGCAGGCAGACAGAGTGATCCCACCGTGCAAAATGCTCGCACAACAGTGGAGCGGACATCGGAACGGGAGCTCGTCGTTTCGCGATCCGTCAATGGCCCGGCGCCCATCGTGTTCGAAGCATGGTCCACGCCGGAGCTGTTCCAGCGATGGTGGGCGCCGAAATCGTTTGGGGTCAGCCTGATCTCATTCGAGGCCGATGTTCGCTCAGGCGGAACGTACCGTTTGGTGATGGGCCACCCATCCTCGGAGAAGCCCATGGCGTTCTTCGGCCGATACATCGAAGTCACGCCACACTCACGCCTCGTCTGGACCAATGACGAAGGGGGAGAGGATGGGGCCGTCACCACCGTGACATTCGAAGAAAAGAACGGCTCGACACGTGTCATCGTGCACGAGCTCTATCCGTCGAAAGAAGCGCTTGATGACGCCATGGCTTCTGGAAGCACAAGCGGGTGGAGCGAGCAGTTTGAGCAGCTAGACGGACTTCTCGTCATTCTGGACCAGAGCTCTGACGGCCATGGGCGCGGTTTGCCTAAGAGCGAACCTTGAGTTCTGGAGGCGGTCAGGCCCGATTTTCGGGCTCCGGGCAGGTCGCCCGCATCCTCGGCCCGAAGGCGATAGCTTCGTGGTAAGCCCGTCGGGGCATCGCCGCTGCGGCGTTAGATTGCCCCACCCACAAAAAGGGCGTGTCCGGACATTCGAAAAACCCGGATACGCCTTCCTGCGTCTCAAACGTCCGGCTACGGCGCGCTCTTGATCATGGCCGGGCCGAAGAACGTCTTCGCCAACGAACTGAACCCGGAGCGGGCGCCGCACTGAAGGCGCAGGGCTTCACCGTCAGGCAGAGCGACGCGCCGACCTCAAGACCGGGCCGAAGAACCACGTCTTGGTCGACGCGGTGGTCGCCAATCCGCCCTAAGCGTCGCTGATTTTCGAAATGTAGCGGCTAACCGAAGCGGCGACGACCTCCTTGCCGCGGGTGTCGATCTGGCCTCGCCCAGAGAATGACCCATAGATGGCATCGTAAGAATAAGGGTCCAGCAGTGACGCCATGGTCCGGATCTTCGCGGCCGAGAGCGGGATCAGGTTTGGGTAGGACCACATGAAGCTCACATGCCCGCTCGGAACGACTTGCAGGATATCGCCCGACAGCAGCACCCCGCGGCCCCCGTCCCAGTCCGCCCAGTGAAGAACGGTGCCGCCCTCGAAATGTCCCCCCAATCGGAGGAGTGTGAGCCCCGGGCCAATCCGGTTGGTGTCCCCTTCCCAGTGCTGGATAACCGGATCGGGCCTCATGACCCAATGCCGGTCGGCCGCGTGCAAGTAGATGGGGACATTGCCGAGGCCGCGGCTCCACTCCACCATGGTTGTGTAGTAGTGCGGATGGGAGATCGCAATCGCGGTGAGACCTCCAAGTCCCGCGATTATGTCTATAGTTGCCTCGTCCAAGAGCGAGATGCACTCCCACAGCACGTTGCCTGCCGAAGTTCGCAGCAGAAATGCGCGTTGCCCTATCCCGAAGCTCGGCGTGGTTTCGATGGTCATTATGCCCGGGGCGAGGCGCCGAAACTTGTTGCTGTGGGCCTTTTGCATACCCTCAAGCGTCGTCCAGCACTGGCCCGAGGAGGGGACGAATTGGCGCTCGTCGGTGCACACGGCGCAGGTGGGCGGCGGCGTGATGGACCGAGAGTACTGCATCCCACAGGCCACGCAGATGAACTCCGGCATGATCGAACCCCCCCCTTGGATGCGAGGCGGAGGCAGTCCCGCCCTTCCCCAATTGACGTCGCCAAGGACGTTAACCCGTCGCTCGCGCAAAGAAATCCTTCTTCGGAGCCATTGGCTTGCTGACGCTCCGACGTCACGGTATCCACGCCTCCGCGGCCCCGCCGTGTTACAAGGCGGATGAAGCCGCGCACCCTGCCGGACCGGCTGATCGGTCGAAACACAGGGCCCCCGTGATCTCGGCGGCGGCGGAGCGAGCCGCGCACCAGGCGACGGGTCACGCCGACGATGACGACTCCCAAGTAACGCTGGCGCCGAGATCCAGCTCATGGCGGATCTGCGAGCTATCGGTCGCAGACGTCAGAGGCTTGCCGACCTTTGTTCTTAGCCGCAGACCCACACATAGCCGATGGGGCTCGGACGCCAGCAGGCGCCGACGCCGTAGGGCCACCAGCGGCCGCGATAGTAGCGCCGTCCCGCGCCATACCAGACGCCGCCATAGTACCGGCCGCCGACGCGATAGCGCGATCCGGCGGCGACCGCTCGTCCACCGTTGGGGCCACGCACGACGGCTCGGCCACCATGGGGTCCGCGCGCCGCGACCGCGCGCCCGCCGTGGGGTCCGCGCACCGCGACCGCTCCACGTCCGTATCCGCCGCGCACGGCGACGCTACGGCCACGGTAGGCCCCTCCGCCGCCGCGGCCACCATAGCGGACCTGTTCGGCGTCCAAGCTGGAATGTGCGGCTCTGATGACTCCTGGGCTGGCCGGGACGGCGGCGGCGGGATGATGAGAGACCCAGAGCGCCAGAAGCGCGCCAACGAATGGAAGCACCCTCGCGATCCCCATAGTTCGTCTCCTCCGGTGGAAGCGGCGGCGTCGCGGCGCCGCTTGGCTCTCCACCCCGGCCATCATGGCACGGCTGCTCGGGCAGGCGATTGACGTTCCGCAAGGCGACACCGACGCGCGGCGCCGGGTGTTCAAGCAGCGCGATGCGGTCTGCTCGGATCAGGTGGGGGTAATCGAAACGACATGAAACGGGGCGCCCGACCTCACGGGGGGCCTGCTCATGGAAAGCTCCACAGCGGCCGGGCGATCCCGCCACCCCCCAGCCGATGCGATCAAGGCCATTCAGCAGCGGCTCGATGACCTCGCCAATCCCATGGTCGGGCGCGTCAAGGGCGATTCAGAGGACGCCATATCGTGCGAAAACAACGCTCAGCGGCTCTCCCCGCAGCAAATCCTGGCGAGTTGCATCCTCAGCCTCGATCTTCTCGACTGCAAGACGGACCGCCTCCTGAGCGATCGACCTCGGCACGACCACCACGCCGTCTGCATCCCCGAAGATGAAATCCCCCGGCCTGACCATGACGCAGGCCACTTCGACGGGCTCGTCCATCGTCATCATTTCCGCGCGACCTTTCGTATCCAGCGGGCCGATGCCTCCATGAAAGACCGGGAAATCGAGTTCCCTGATCCGGCGCACGTCCCGGACGAGGCCGTCCGTCAGGCAGCCGGCGGCGCCTCGGGCCATGGAGGCTGTCGTGAGAAGTTCGCCCCAAGGCGCGATGCGGTCAGTCGGCCCATCGCAGGCCAGCACCGGGACTTCGCCAGGTCTCAGGCTGTCGATCAGGGCCATCTCGACCGCATAGGGGTTTCCCTCGCCGACGACATAGCGCTTCATGTAAAGACCCGTTCGGGCGAAACCACAGAGGATGGACCGGTCGTCCAGTGGACGCACGAACGGCTTCATCGCCTGCGACGGATGGCCAAGAGAGTCGAGCACATCCGAAAGCACGGCGGCATTGAGTCTCTCCTTGAGAAAGGCGAGGTCGAGCGTGAGATCCTGCTCCGCCATGTCGAGCTCCATTCAGCTTGCGTGACCACGGTTCAGCCGTCGTTCCAATCGGCGGCTGTAGGACGACATCAAGAAGCAGGCGACGAAGAAAACGAGGGCGGCGAAGGCGTAGCCTTCCCGCGCCATCCCGAGCCAGGCCGGATCCTTGAGCGCCTGGTTCACCACACCCAGTAGATCGCTAAGCCCGATGATGGTGATCAGCGTTACGTCCTTGAACAGATCGACAACGGTGTTCACGATACCAGGAAGGGCGACTCGCAAGGCTTGCGGAAGCACGACCAATGCCTGCGCCTGGCTCCAGCGAAGACCGAGAGAGCCCGCGGCCTCCTCCTGCCCGGATGGAACGCCTTGCAGTCCGCCGCGCACCACCTCCGCCATGTAGGCCGAGTTGAACAGCGTCATCGCGACCATGGCGCGAAGCAGGCGGTCTGCGCTCACGCCACTCGGCAGAAGCAGCGGCACGATCACGGCCGACATAAACAGCACGGTGAGCAAAGGCACTCCTCGCCATAGCTCGATATAGGCGATCGACAAGCCTCGAATGACCGAGAGCTGCGAGCGTCGGCCCAGAGCCAGCACTATCCCGAGCGGGATCGCGCCGGCCACTGTGACAAAGGACACAACCACGTCGATCATTAGCCCGCCCCATAGGCTTGTATCGACGAAGCGCAGGCCCAGGACACCGCCCAACAGCAAGACTGCAACAATCGCCGGACACGCCGTAAACAGCAGCACAAACCAGAGTCCGCGGCGGTGCACATGCCCTTCTCGGAGCACCGGGATGCAAAACGCCGCGAGAGTGAAAAGCGCCAGAAGCACCCGCCATCTCTCACTGGACGGATAACGCCCGACAAAGAACAAGGGCAGGCGCACTTCGATGAAAGCCCAGCAGGCGCCGTCCCCGCCGCAAGCAGCGCGGGTCGTTCCGGCGATGGTGGCGTCCCAGACAGCCCAGCGGAACAAGGCGGGAAGCGTCCAGGCCAGGAACGCCGCCACGAGCATCGTGAGGAGCGTGTTGAAAGGGGAGCTGAACAGGTTCCTGCGACACCAATCGGTTATGTGCTTAGCGAGGCGCAGTGGGCCGGGCAGGTCCAAGCCCGGGACTGAGCAAGCCATGTCCGAAGCTCCACCGTCCGGCGACATCATCGCATGACCAAGGAGACGCGGCGATTGTACCAGTTCATAAAGGCTGACGTCGAAAGGCTGATGCTCAGGAAAATGACCATCAGGATCAGGATGGTTTCCAGCTCACGGCCAGTCTGGTTTAGAACGGTGCCAGCGAAGATCGAGAAGAGTTCGGGGTAGGCGATCGCCGCGCCCAGCGAGCTGCTCTTGATGAGATTGAGATACTGGCTCGTGAGGGGCGGGACCATGATCCGCAGCGCCTGCGGAAGGATCACCTTCGCCAGGATCTGCCATGGCTTGAGCCCGAGGCTGAGCGCAGCTTCACGTTGGCCTTTCGCGACAGCGACGATCGCGCCTCGAACGATCTCGGCGATGAATGCGGACGAATACATGCTGAGCCCGGCCCAGAGCGCGACCAGCTCGGGCGGAATCTGCACGCCCCCTGCGATGTTGAATCCGCGTAGGGCCGGCGCTTCGACTTGCGTGACGCCGGCCATCAGCCCGACGACGGCTGCGGTCGGCAGCAGGAGGGCCCAAACTCCGAGTGGACGATCACGGCGACGATAGCGCCAGGCGAAAGGGGTGACGGCCACCATCGCGGCCGCAAGCCACCATAGCTGTTCGGCCCACGGCGCCCAGTGCAACGTCGGCAAATAAAGACCACGGATGTTGAGGAGGGCGCCCCCCGGAAGCGTGATGCTTTGACGAAGCGGCGGCATCGCCTGCAACACGCCGATGTACCAGAACGCCACCTGGACGAGTTGCGGCGTGTTGCGAACGACCTCCACATACACAAGGGCCGTGTTGCGCACGAGCCAATTGGGCGACAGCCGCATCACGCCCACCGCCAACCCTATGAGGGTGGCGGCGACCACGCCGAGCGCGGAAACAAGCAGCGTGTTCGCCGTGCAAACGAGGAGCGCCCGGCTATACGGGTCGCCAACCTTCCAGTCGACGATGCGGAAAGGAATGTCGAAGTTCGCGCGGTCTCGAAGGAACGCGAAGCTGAACGTCATGTGGCGGGCGTCGAGGTTGTCCGCCAGGTTCGAGCCCAATCGCCAAACCACCGCTGCCAGCATCGCCAGCAACAGCCATTGGGCGATGCGCGCTTGCGAAGATGGCCTTCGGACCATTTAAGTCAGTGCCAGGTCGGCAGCGTTTGCAGGCCGCCTTTGTCGTATAGGTTGTTCATGCCGCGTGGCAGACCCAGACCTTTGGCGCCAAAGCTCGCTTCGTAGACTTCGCCATAGTTTCCGATGTCTTTGACGATCCGCTTCGACCATTCATTGTCGACGCCCAGCAACTTGCCAAAGTCGCCCTCGATTCCAAAAAAACGGCGAACATCAGGATCGCTGGGCTTTTCGGCCATCTTGTCGGCATTGGCCCTGGTGATGCCCAGCACCTCGGCTTCCAACATGGCGTAATGCACCCACCGCACAAGCCGGGTCCAAGGCTCGTCGCCTGCCCGTGTCAGCGGCCCGATCGGCTGAAGGCCCCCGATGGTTTCCGGAATGAACAGCCAATCGGCTGGAGCTTTCATGGTGGAGCGCGCCGCCGCAACGGACCCGCCATCGTCGGTATAGCCGTCGCAACGGCCGGAGTCCGCCGCCGCGAAAGCCTCCTCCGGCTTATCGAACAGCAGGGTCTTGATCTCGACGCCATTAGCCCGGTTGAAGTCAGCGATATTCGTCTCCAGAGTTGTGCCTGTCAGAACGCAGATGGTTGCGCCGTTCAACTCCTTGAGGCGCCCCACGCCAAGATTTTTGCGGACCATAAATGTTTGGCCGGTGTAAAAGTTGACGGCAGGCAACTCGAGACCGAGCGCTGTGTTCCGCATGAAGCTGTGTTCCGAGTCCCGGATCAGCACGTCGATTTCGCCGGACTTCAACACGGAAAAGCGTTCCTTGGCGGTGAGGCCAATGAACTTCACCTTGGTTGGGGATCCGACGGTCGCATCGGCGATCGCCCGACACAGAGCGATATCGAGCCCTTGCCATTCGCCGGAGCTGTCTTGATACGCATAGCCCGGAATGCCAGTGTCGATGCCGCAGATGAGTTGGCCACGCTTTTTCACCGCGTCCAGCGTAGGGCTCGAGACCTGCGCAGCGGCCTGCTCTGCGCCGATTGTCACGCCCGCCGCAGCAACAAAGGCCAAACTGACGGCTTTCCACATGTTGCTCATGCCTGACCCTCCCCTGCTCGTGTTCGGTCAAGCCTGTTCTGCTCCCAAGGGGAAATCCAGCCCGGCTTGATTGTAGTCGACCGGCTCAGCGAACCAGCCCTCCTTGCGCTTGCGCCAGTAGGTTTCCCGCAGCCGCTCAGCGACTGGGCCCGGCCGGTCATTTCCCAGAATGCGTCCATCGAGCCGCGTGACCGGCACGATCCCGCCCGCGGTGCCCGTGACGAAGATTTCGTCCGCTTCTCGCAGTTCACGAACCGGCACCCGCCTGATTTCGCATACAATGCCGAGTTCCCGGCAGAGATCGATGACGCTCAGGCGGCTGATGCCTTCCAGGACGTTCGCGTCGGCTGTGGCGACCCTTCCATCGGTGACGCAAAAAACATTGTACCCCGGGCCCTCCGTCACGTTGCCTTCGAGATCGAGAAGGATCGGGTTGTCGGCGCCCTTGTCTTCGGCCTCGAACAGGGCTGCGGTCATGTCCGCCCAGTGAAAATTCTTGGCGCGAGCATTGACGCAGACATCTGGGATACGCGGCGTAGTCGCGACGATCATATGCGCGCCCCTCTCGATGACGTCGGGCTTCATGACCCAAACGTACGGCATCGCGAAAGCGACGATGTAGCTTCTCGCGTTGACGGGATGATAGCGCTGGTCGGGCGTGGGACGTCCGCGCATGCAGTCCATAGCCACATAGGCGTCAGAGAGCCCAGTTAAGGCGACGAGCCGGTGGAGAATGCGACGGAGGTCGGCGTCGCTCTCGCGCGGCTGAAAGCGCATCGACTCCATGGACGCTCGGAACCGGCGCAGGTGATCATCGAGACGGAAGAAGCAGCCACCCCACACGCTCACCACGTCATAGGTGACGTCGGAGCGCCTGTAACCCCACTCCGTGATCGGGATCCTGGCCTCAGTGATGGGCAGAAACGCGCCATCCAGGTAAGCAGAGCCGGCAGGCCAGCGGGCGTGGGAATGGGGAACCTGCAGCGTCATCGCAGCGCCCTCCCGACCAGCCTCAGGCGGCTGGGTGAGATCTTCATTCCCCGAAATTGCGCAGGTTGAGTCAAGTAAAAACAAGGTGCGCTGGGTGGCCCCGGCGAGCGGCATGCTCGATGCAGACATCCCAAGCTAACAGTCTTTGGCTGGTTAAGAACGCTTGCGGACACGGGGCGACGTCGTCACGACCAGTCCGCTTTGCGGCGAGGACCCGGGCCCACAACGCAAAAATCCACGGCGTTGGGGGCTTAGCCCCAACGACCCCGTCGTCGGCGCTGCATAGGCCCGTGCAGTCCGCCCTCTTTGCTAATCACCCTCGGGCACAAGGCCCTTGCATGCCCAAGCCACTGAAACGAAGGAGCGTGGGCCGTCGGGCTCTCCCCCCTGATAGGCCGCCTGCACCGCTTCTTCTGCCTCGGCTAGGCGGTCTGCGTCGAGCCCGCTGACATATTTGCCGAGCGGGCCCTCGCCTGAGGCGATCGGCTCCCAATAGTCGGCAAAATTCTTGTAATCCATCCGGATCAGAATCGAGGTCTGCTCTACGTCGACAAGATTCTCCGAAAGGAAGCCTTGCCTCAGTGCATCCGGCCGCATCATCGGCTGAAAGAAATACTGGTGACGCGACCGTCGCGCTTCGGGGCCCCGCGCCGCGATCGTGTCCCAGAACATGCGCATGCTGGGCATGCCGCCAAGGTGATCCCATACAGCCGCAGCGACCGTGCCTCCCGCTCGAACGACGCGGCGCATCTCGGCGATCGCTTTGTGGGCCTCTGGAACGAAATGCAGAACCAGCAGCGAGAACGCCCGGTCGAAACGCTTGTCCTCGAAAGCCAGGGCGCACGCATCACCCTGCGTGATGGAGATTCGGGAATCCGAGTTCCGGCGCTGTGCCTCCGCCACGAACACGGGCGAGTAGTCGATGGCGGCGATCTCGTCCAGTTTAGCTGACTGGGCGAGCGCAAAAGTGAGACTGCCGGTCCCGCAGCCCACGTCAAGAACGCGCTCGCCATCCGCGATGCCTGCGAAGGCGATGAATGGCTCCGCCAGCCTTCGGCTCCAGCGGCCCATCAATTGCTCGTACCCAGCGGCGCTACGGACAGTGAAGCTGGACGTCATGGGCCGCCTCCCGTCGGGCTAGGTTGCTGGCGAAGATAAATCCGCGTCAGCACAGGGCGAAAGGTTAACGTCGTTTGCGCCCGAATTCGCGGCCCCGCGTGGCGGCCAACTGGTCGCGTTTGGCGTAGCTCGGTTTTCTGCATCACCGGAGTGGGGGCGCGTACAGAATGCCCCCTGCGGCCCAGGACTGGTTAAGGCCGCGCGGGATACCGAGCTTCGAATGGACACCCAGATTTCGCTCGAAAAGTTCAGAATAGTTTCCGACTGCGCTCACCGCGCGGACCGCCCAGTCGTTGTCGAGGCCGAGACGCTTGCCGAATTCGCCCTCGACGCCCGTGAACCGGCGAACATCCGGCTTGGTGGAGGCCAGCGCCTCAGCCGCGTTGCCGGCGCCGATGCCGAGCTCCTCAGCATTGACGAGCGCGAACGCGACCCATTTGACGATGTTAAACCAGGCGACGTCGTCGGCCCGGACGGCGGGCCCGAGGGGCTCCTTGGAGATCACGTCCGGGAGAATGTCCGCTGCCTTGAGTTCAGCGAGCCGCGCGCGTTCCGCATAAAGGGCGGATTGATCGGCCGTGAACGCGTCGCACTGGCCGACCACGAGCGATTTCACGGCGTCGGCGAGAGTATCGGCGGCGACCTCGGTGTAGGTCATCGAATTCGCGCGGAAGTAATCCGCCAGATTGAGCTGGGTGGTGGTGGCTTTCTGGACGCAGATCGACGACTTGTCGAGCTCCAGGGCCGAAGTCGTCTGGGGGCGGCGCATGAGCATGAAGCCCTGCCCGTCGTGATATGTGATCGCCGCAAACAGAAGGCCTAGCGACGCCTCCCGGTCGAGCGTCCATGTCGAATTGCGCGCCAGAACGTCGATCCTGCCGGATCGCAGCGCCTCAAAGCGCTCCACGGCCGACAGGGGCGTGAAATTCACCTTGCTGGCGTCGCCGAAGATCGCGGCGGCTAGCCCACGGCAGAAATCGACGTCGAAACCGCTCCATGTCTGCTGAGCGTCCCGATCCGAAAAGCCGGCTAGGCCCTGGCTGACCCCGCAGGCGAGGGCGCCGCGCTGCCTCACGGTGTCGAGAGTGGCCGCGTCGGCCGGGCTGGTCAGCGCCTGTGCGCCCAGGATGTGCACGCCGCCCAGGATCGCCCCCACGCCAAGGATCGTCCGGACGCTCAGAATCAAGGCCCTGATGGTCTGTCGCATCGGTCCGTGTCCCCCATGGCGTGTATGCGAGGCTCCGCCTCAGAGGCTGGCGGCGTGGCGGATGATCACCTTGGTCCCGACATTGGCGTGTGCGTAGAGGTCGACGACATCGCCGTTCGCAAGGCGGAAGCAGCCCGACGAGATCGACTGGCCGATGGTCTCGGGCTGGTTGGTGCCATGGATGCGGTAGACGGTCCCGCCCAGATACATGGCCCGCGCCCCCATCGGGTTGCCGGGTCCGCCCGCCATGAAGCGCGGCAGATAGGGCTGCCGGGCGATCATTTCAGGCGGGGGCGTCCAGTCCGGCCATTCCGCTTTGCGTGTGATCTTCACGAGGCCTGACCACTGGAATCCCTCGCGTCCCACGCCGATGCCGTAGCGCAGCGCCCGATTGTTGCCGAGCGTGAGATAGAGGAAGCGCTCCGATGTGTGGATCTCGATCGTGCCGGGCGGCTCATTGCTTCGGAAGAACACGAGCTGGCGCTTGAACGGCCCCTCCGTGATGGTGATCTCCTCGGTCGAGACGCGACCGGGTTCGTCCAAGACGGACAGGGTCTCGCGCGCCGTGGCGGCCGACGCGGCCTGCGCCAGGGCCGGGGCGCTGGCGAGCGTCGAAACGACCGCTGCGAGCCCGATCGAGGCGGCGACGACGCTGAACGAACGACGAAACGCAGCAACCATGGCGTGTCTCCAGCGCCTCCGCCCGAGGAACGGGCCTATTTGCATCGAATGTAGACGAATGTTCCGTAGCGGGTGTTGACGTCAGGGTTGACGAAGCGCGCCACCAGCATCGTGTCGCTCACCGACAGCATTTCCCGGTCCTGATCGTCGCCCGGTGGTCCCTCGAACCCCAGATAAGTCTTGCCGCCGGGGCCTCCCTTGAGGGTGAGCTCATGCAAGGTCGCGTCATCGGCGACATGCATCATCACGCCGTCGGACGGACCTTTGGCGATCACATAGGGGAGCTTGCACTGCGCCCGGGCCTGGGCTTCCGTGCGGGCCCGGTCCTTCTCGTCCCGGTAGGACGCGACCCCCCAACTTCCCACCAGCCTGTCGACCGGGTAGGGCGGAGCCGTCGCGACCGCCCGGGTCGCCACAGGGGAGTCGCCGGTCGTGTTGCACGACGCGAGCGCTCCGCACCCCAAGGCTGCGGCCGTCGCCACGAACAGGCGCATCAAATAGCTTACCGCCGATGGCATGGAGATTGTCTCTCCTTGGATTAGCGTATTTGGAATATCTTATAACCAAGGGGGTGCTCGCAAGAGAAAACGAAGTTTCTTCTGGACAATGCAAAACGGAGCTACGTTTCGTCCTTGTTTGTTGCGAACGGACCGGGGCCGAAGCCATAACCCTGATCGGACGCTTGCGCGTCGAGTCCTCGTGAGGCTTTACTAAACCGGGGACCGCTGGACGGCGCAGGCCGAGCCCCACGATCGTACCGTCTCGCGCCACTCCGACCAACCTTTGCAGGTCGCGGCTCGCGACCTCCAACCCCGTCTTGAATTTAGGGGGTCGGATGGGGCAACCATTGAACCAGGGGAGTTTTCACGAGCCTGTGTTCAAGCTTCGCCTTGCGGAACTTCGCCAGGATCCCGATCTCCATCGCAGGAGGAACTCCATGTCGATCCTGCTCTTCCGCTTCATCGGAGCCGTGACCCTGCTGGTGGCGAGCCCCACGCTGGCCTTGGCCTGCAAGATCATCGGCAACGGCTGACCCCCGTCTCAGAGCCGCCTGATCCCTGCCGCGATGCGCCGCCTCGTTCGCGGGTGAGGCCTTCGGCTCTGGTCGCAACCGTGTACGCCCGTTTCGGGCATGAGGACTGCGTAGAGCGCGAACCCGGCGGCCGCGACGCCCGCAAGGCCCAGGAAGGCAGCCGTGTATCCGAAGCGCACAATGATGAACCCGGCCAGCGAGGTGCTCAGCGCTGCTCCCAGCCCCTGCGCGGCGCCCACTGCCCCCTGCGCCACGTTGAAGTGGCCGGTGCCGCGTGTCAGGTCAGCGACGACGACCGGGAACAGCGCCCCGTAGATCCCTGCGCCGACCCCGTCGAGGCACTGCACGGCGACCAGCGCCATGGGCTCGTCCGAGAGGGTGTACAGCGCCCCGCGCACAGCCAGGACGCCGAACGCCGTCAAGAACAGCGGCTTGCGTCCCCAGCGGTCCGCGCGGGCGCCCACCAGCATGGCGACCGGAACCATGACGAGCTGCGCAGCCACGATGCAGAGAGCCACCATGGACGTCGCGCTCTCCTTGCCGGCGAGCTTTGACAGCAGTTGGCTGACCGACGTCAGCATGGCGGCGTTTGCGAGATGGAAAAGGGCCGCCAGCACGGCGAATAGCAGCAGCAGCCGGTTCTCCAGGAGCGTGCGCCAGCCCGAAGGCGCCTGAGCGGCTCCGCCGGCGGAGTGGTCGAGGCCCCGCGCCACTGCGTCGTCCACGGCTGCGGCTGGAATCAGGAGCGTCGCGCCAATGCTCAGGACCGCGAGCAGCGCCATGAGCCAGAACACCACGACGGGGCCGAAAAGGGTCGCGCAGGCGGCCGCGATCCCAGCCGACACGGCATTGCCGGCGTGATTGAAGGCCTCGTTCCGGCCGATGCGGCGGGCGAAAGCCTGCGGCCCGACGATCCCGAGCGTGATCGCGGCCAGAGCCGGCGGGAACACGGCGCCCGCTACGCCGGCGATCGATTGCGTCGCCGCGACGGCCGCGAAGGAGCCGATGAACGGCAGCGCGAGTGAGCTCAGCGTGACAGCGAGCGCGGCTGCGATCACGACGGAGCGCTTGCGCGACGTGCGGTCGATAAGGGCGCCGGCGGGCGTTTGAGCGACGAGCCCGGCGACGCCGGCGATCGTCATCACGAGCCCGATGGTCGCCTCATCCCAGCCTTGCTGGGGACCGCGCACCGCTAGCAGGTAGATCGCCAGATATGGGCCGAGGCCGTCGCGAACGTCCGCCAGCGTGAAGTTCAGCGCATCGAGGGCCCAACTCGCTCGCGACCCCGTCGCCAGCTCGCCGCCCGCTGCACCGGGCGCGCTTCTCTCGATGACCGCCATTCCGTTCCATCCCGCGTCAGCGCTGAAACCCTCGCGGCAGGTGCTGGCGTGGGTCAAAGCCGAGAATGCGGCTCAGGGCGGTCGGTTCGGCTGCGCGGCGAGGCAGCGCAATGGTTGAAGGTCGCCATTCGTCGGCTGCATCGCGGCGGTTCGGAGCCCATTCCGGCTGGGCGAAGCCGTAAAGACAACGAGACCGCCAGTGACGCCGTGCGGGACGATCAAGGCTCTCCCCCCACCGTACGCCCCAAGACCAACCGAAGCCCCCGCGCAACCAAACGGCTCCGCTCGAGTTCCACCCCCGTCACGCGCGATGTCGGAGCCTCGATGAGGCGGCGATGGCGGGGGCCGGTGCGGGCCCGCCGGCGCAGGCCGTGAGGGGTTCCGGGAGCGCGGACGGCGTCGCTCCCGAGGGGCGGACGAATGCTCCATTCGGAAGGCCCCCGCGGCGGGCGGCGTCTCCCACACTCACCGGTGAGGAGACCATCATGGCGCGCAATTCCCTGACGCCTTTCCGCTCGGGCGGCCTGCTCGGGGCGGACCCGTTCCTGTCGCTGCATCGCGAGATGAACCGGCTGTTCGACGACGTCATGCGGGGGGCGCCGCTCGCCGCCGCGGGCGGGCAGGGCGGCTCCACCCTGATCGCGCCCAACATCAATGTCAGCGAAACCGACACGGAGGTCCGCGTCACCGCCGAGCTGCCCGGCGTCACCGACAAGGACATCCATGTCGACCTGAATGACGACGTCCTGGTGATCCGCGGCGAGAAGAAGCTGGAGAAGAAGGAAGACAAGGAGAACTTCCACTATATCGAGCGGTCCTACGGCACCTTCCAGCGGGCGCTGCAGCTGCCGTTCCCGGCCGATCCCGAGCAGGTGAAGGCGCATTTCGAGAACGGCGTGCTCACCGTCACCCTGCCCAAGAACGCCAGGCAGGAGCGCGCCCGCCGCATCCAGGTGCAGACGGGCGGCGCGTCGCAGGGCGGCGGCGCCCAGATCGCCCCCCAGGCGGGAGGGCAGGCCGGCCACGGCTCCGGGGCGGGGCAGGGTAGCGGCCCCCAACCGGGCGGCGCGGCCCAGCCGGGCGGCTCGTCGAACCCGTCGTCCTGACGGGCGCGCTCGCGCGGGCGGCCGGAGGGCCGTCCGCGTCGCTCAAGCGGCGGTGCGCGACAGGCCGCCGGCCATCCGCCTGCGGCTGAAGATCAGCCAGCACACCGCCGCGAGGTTGAAGCCGTTCCACAGGATGCCGTTCAGGAAGGCCATCCGGTAGGAGCTCGTCGCGTCGAAGATCACGCCCGACACATAGCCGCCGAACGCCATGCCCAGGATGGTGGCCGAGACGACGAGGCCGATCTTCGATCCCGCCTCGCGCGGCGGCAAGAGCTCGCGGCAGATCACCGCGTACATCGGCACGATCCCACCCTGGAACAGGCCGAAGATGCCCGACACGATGTAGAGCGAGGTCAGCCCGTCGAAGAGCGTGTAGAGCGCCAGGGCGACGCCCTGCATCAGCGATCCGATGAGCAGCGTCGTCGTCGCGCCGATCCGGTCGGCCACGAGGCCCGAGCCGATGCGCGACACGATGCCGAGCGACAGCATCAGCGACAGCATCTCGGCCCCGCGGGCGACGCCGTAGCCGAGGTCGCCGCAATAGGCGACGATGTGCACCTGCGGCATCGACATCGCCACGCAGCAGGAAAACCCGGCCGCGACGAGCAGCATCACCAGGAGCCGCGGCGAGACGCCGATGCCGGCCCGCGCCGTCTCGGTCGCCGCCTCGGCCTCGGCCATCATCTGCGCCGAGGGCCGGCCCCGCATGAAGTAGGAGAGCGGGATCACCGTCACGGCGATGAAGACGCCGATGCCGATATAGGTGGCGCGCCACCCCACGGCCGGGATGCCCCATTTGATCACCAGCGGCCAGATCGTGCCGGCCAGGTAGTTGCCTGACGCCACCACGACGACGGCGAGCCCGCGCCGCTTGATGAACCAGTGGGAGATGTCGGCCATCAGCGGCGCGAAGCCGACGCCGGCGAAGATGCCGATGAGCAGGCCATGCACGGCCGAGAACACGGCCAGGCTGGGCGCCATGCCGGCGAGCACGAAGCCTCCGCCGAGCCCGGCCGCCGCGACGGCCAGCAGCGCCGCGACGCCGGTCCGGTCCATGATGCGCCCCAGCATGATGGTGCCGAAGGCGACGCCGAACATCATCAGCGTGTAGGGCAGGGAGGCGCCGGCGCGGTCCACGCCGAACTCCGCCTGCACGCTGGGCAGGACGACGATCACCGCCCACATGCCCGCGCCCACGATCGTGGCGATCAGGAGCGAGAGGGCGAGGCGCGTATACGCGTAGGCGCTGTCGGGCGCGCGCGGGCCGGAGCCCAACAGGGTGGCAAACATCGCCATGATCAAGCTTTCGCCGCTGCGCAGGCGCCAGGATGGCGCGCCTGAGACACCGCACAGAGCATCTTTGCGGCGGCCGTTCAAGCCGGCCTTGGGGACGGTTCGGGCTCCCCGGCGCCCCGCAGCGCGGCCCAGACGCGCTGGGGCGTGGCCGGCATGTCCAGATGCTCGATCCCGAACGGCGCGAGCGCGTCCAGCACGGCGTTCATCACCGTGTGCGGCGCCCCAATCGCGCCCGCCTGCCCGGCGCCCTTCGCCCCGATCGGGTTGGCGTCGGTCGGGATCTCGACGAAGCTGACGTCGAAACGGGGCAGGTCCGCCGCGCGCGGGGCCTGGTAGTCCATGAAGGTCGCGGTGAGAAGCTGCCCCGAGTCGGGATCGTAGCGGATCTCCTCCATCAGCGCCTGGCCGACTCCCTGGGCGAGGCCGCCATGCACCTGCCCCTCGGCGAGCAGCGGGTTCACCAGCGCGCCGTAGTCGTCCACCGCCGTGTAGGCCATGAGCCGCGTCTCGCCGGTCTGCGGATCGATCTCGACCTCGGCGACATGGCACCCGTTCGGGAAGGTGTAGCTCTCGGAGGGATTGTGGCCATGGCCCTGCAGCGCCTCGTCGCCGGCCGAGGCCGCCTCCGCCGCCGCGCGGGCCAGCGAAATGGAGCGGGGCGGCCCGCCGTCGCGCGGACTCAACACGAACTCGCCGGCCGCATAGGCCACGGCCTCCGCTTCGCCCTGCAGCAGGCGGGCGGCCAGGATGCGCCCGTTCCGGACGAGGTCGTCGGCCGCCAGCAGCAGCGCCGCGCCGCCCATGTGGAGGGAGCGGGCGCCGCCATGGCCTCCGCCCCGCGGAACCGCGCGGGTGTCGCCCTGCACGAAGCGGAACGCCTGGGCCGGCAGGCCCAGCCTGGCGGCCGCGAGGCGCACGAAGCTGGTCTCGTGGCCCTGCCCGTTGGATTGCGTCCCAATCGCGAGGTCGATGCGGCCGTCCGGCGCCACCGAGAGCCAGGCGTCCTCATGCGGCTGTCCGCGCGAGGTCTCCAGGAAGCAGCCGATCCCGATCCCGCGCAGCCGGCCTGCGGCCCGGGACGCCTCGCGCCGCGCCGGAAAACCGGCGTGGTCGGCCGCCGCCAGGGCCCTGCCCAGATTGGAGAGCGCGTCGCCCGAGTCGATCGCATAACCCAGCGCGTTCCGGTGCGGGAAGCTGCGGATCAGGTTGCGCCGGCGAAGCTCAGCCGGATCGAGGCCGAGCCGCCGCGCGGCGACGTCGACCAGCCGCTCGATCACATAGTTCGCCTCCGGCTTGCCCGCGCCCCGATAGGCGTCGATCGGCGCCGTATGGGTGAACGCGCCGCGCACATCCATGCTGACGGCCGGAATGTCGTAGAGCCCGCCCATCGCCGGCGTCGGGGCCGTGGTCGAGCTGCCGGGCCCGAGCGAACTCACATAGGCCCCCAGATTGGCGATCGTCTCGACGGCCAGGGCCAGGAAGCGGCCGTCTGGGTCGAGGCCGAGCCGCGCCCGGGTCACGTTGTCCCGCGCGTGCACGCCGCCCGCGAACTCGTCGATCCGCTCGGCCGTCCAGCGCACGGGCGACCCCAGCCGCTTCGCCGCCCAGAGCACGAGCGCATATTCGGGGTAGACGACGTTCTTCATCCCGAACCCGCCGCCGACGTCCGGGCAGACCACGTCCAGCCGGTCGAGGGGGATGCGGAACACGCCCTCGGCCAGCTCGCGGCGAATCTGGTGCGCCGAGGCCCCGCTCAACGTCAGCAGATAGCGCTGCGCGGCTGCGTCCCAGGCGCCGATCGCGCCGCGCGTCTCGAGCGCCGCGGCCGCGATCCGGTTGTTGACGAGGCTGATCTCGACGACGTGCGCCGCCGCCGCCAGCGCCGCCGCGGTCCGGTCGCCGTCGCCGCGCCGATACCGGAACGCCAGGTTGCCGGGCGCCTCGGCCCAGACCTGGGGCGCGCCGGCGTCGAGCGAGGCCTGCGTGTCGGTGATGGACGGCTCGGTCTCGTAGGCGACCGCGATGAGGTCCAGCGCGTCGAGGGCCTGCTGGCGCGTGTCGGCGGCCACCAGGGCGACAGGGTCGCCCACATGGCGCGCGCGGTCGAGGCAGAGCGCCGGGCGCTCCGGCACGACGAGGCCGCATTCCGGCCCGAGCGCGAGCGAGCACGGCAGCGGCCCCAGGCCGTCGGCGGCGAGGTCGCGCCCCGTGAAGGCTCCGCGCACGCCCGGCGCCGCCAGCGCGGCCGAGACGTCGACGCTGAGTATCCTGGCGTGCGCATGGGGCGATCGCAGCACCGCCGCGTGCAGCGTCTGGTCCGGCCCGGCGTCGTCCACATAGGTCCCGCGTCCGGTCAGGAAGCGGCGGTCCTCGGCCCGCCGCTCGGATCGCGGGTCCCCGGACGCGTCGTGGAGGAGAGACGCTCCGCCGTCGTTTCGGTTCGGCATTCCAGATCGCCTTCCGCCCGGTCGGCGTCGGCCAGCGGCGACACTCGTCCCAGATGGGTCTCGTAAACGGGCGGAGGTCCGGATTCAACGCGCGAGCCTGTCGGCCATGTGTCGATCGTCACATTGGAAGCGACGGTCATGGTCCATGATCCTGGCGAGGGACCATCATGCGCAAGCGCCATCGATCGATCTATGCGGCGGCGTTCCTGGCCTTCGCGGCGGCGGGGCAGGCCGGCGCCTGTGACGGTCAGGCCGTGGCGACGCGCATCGCGTCGGCGGACGAGCACCGGTTCTGGGTGGACTTTTGGGCGGATCTCGACCCGCAGGAGTCCCGCGCGGAGGCGGGCTACTACGCGGCCGACGTCAAGGAGGCCTGGCGCATGGCGGCGGAGCCCGATTGCGCCTCCGCGCCGGACCTGCGCTGGACGAAGGCCCTGCTCAAGCGCCGCCTCGCCGCCCTGCAGGCCAGCCAGCTCGCGGCGGGCGTGCTGCCCGGCCGCTGACGTCCGGCGCACGGTGTCGAACACAAACGCCGATGGGCTGCGACGCCGCCGGCCGACGGTCTAGAATCGCGCCGGCGAGGGGGCGAGGGCCGAGGAGGATCGGTCATGGAACAGCGCGTCGCAGGCCAGCCGCCCCAAGTGGACCTTGAGGAGCACGAGCGCACCTACCGGATGTTCGTCCGCGGATGCCGATACGTGGCGCTCGCCGTGCCGCTGATCCTGCTGTTCATCTTCTACTGGACCGAGTGACGCTCATCCGGCCTTGGCGATCTCGCGCTCGACGGCGGCGATGAGGGCGGAGGCGTTCGGATCGGTCGTCGTCGGGAACACCGCCGCCAGGCGCCCGTCAGCGCCGACGAGATATTTGTGAAAGTTCCAGCGCGGCAGGTCGCGCGGGCGCTCCGCCGCGGCCCACCTGTAGAACGGGTGGGCGTCCGGCCCCAGCACCTTGACCTTGGCCGCCATGGGGAACGCCACCCCGTGCTGGCGCGCGATCCCGGCCGTCTCCTCGGACCCGCCGGGCTCCTGGCCGCCGAAGTCGTTCGACGGGACGCCGATGACGGTGAGGCCGCGCGGCTTCATCGCTGTCCAGAGCGCCTGCAGCCCGCCCAGTTGCGAGGCGAAGCCGCAGAACGAGGCCGTGTTGACCACCAGGACGGGCCGCGGCGCATAGGCGGCCAGCCGCAGGTCCTTCCCGTCCAGCCCCGCGAAGGTGAAGCTCCACGCGGTCCTGCCGCTCATCCCTGGGCCGGTCTCCGGCAGGGCCGGCGCGGCCCAGGAGGCCGCCAGTCCGGCCAGGATGGCGCGACGATCGAGGTTCATGGGGTTCCTCCGGCTCGCTCTGCAGGGATGATGGAAGCGTCTACGGTCCGCTCCGGCCATCGGTTTCATCGCGCCGCGGATCACGTCGCCGCCTGCAACCTGGCGACGGCGACGGGCGTTGTGGCGTCACGCCGGCGGCGGAGCCGCCGTTCGCGCATTCGGCTGCGCATCATCTCATCACAGGGGAGCGACATGAGCGACACGCGCAAGACACTCACGACGCGTCAGGGACGCCCCGTCTCCGACAACCAGAGCCTGCGTTCGGTCGGCGAACGCGGCCCCGCCACCCTCGAGAACTACCAGTTCATCGAGAAGATCACCCATTTCGATCGCGAGCGCATCCCGGAACGGGTGGTGCACGCCCGCGGCACGGCCGCGCACGGCTATTTCGAGGCCTATGGCAAGATCGGCGACGAGCCGGCCTCCCGATACACCCGCGCCAAGGTGCTGACCCAGGCGGGCGTGAGGACGCCGGTGTTCCTGCGCTTCTCCACCGTGATCGGCGGCAAGGAGAGCCCCGAGACGGCCCGCGACCCGCGCGGCTTCGCCATCAAGTTCAAGACCGTGGACGGCAACTGGGACCTGGTCGGCAACAACCTGAAGGTCTTTTTCATCCGCGACGCCATCAAGTTCCCGGACATGATCCACGCCTTCAAGCCGGACCCGGTGAGCAATCGCCAGGAGGCGTGGCGCTTCTACGATTTCGTCATGCACCACCCTGAGTCCCTGCACATGGTGACCTGGGTGAAGAGCCCCTGGGGCATCCCGGCGAACTACCGCCACATGCAGGGCTCCAGCGTGAACACCTACAAGCTGGTCAACGACCAGGGCCAAGCCGTGCTGGTGAAGTTCTCCTTCGAGCCCAGGCTCGGCGTGAAGAACCTGACCAGCGCGCAGGCGGCCGAGATCCAGGCCCGCGATGTCGGCCACGCCACCCGCGACCTTTATGACGCGATCGACCGCGGCGACTTCCCCGAATGGGAGATGTGCGTCCAGATCATGTCGGACGACGATCATCCCGAGCTCGATTTCGACCCGCTGGACGACACCAAGCGCTGGCCCGAGGATCAGTTCCCGCTGCTGCCGGTCGGCCGGCTGGTGCTGGACAAGAACCCGAACAATGTCTTCGCCGAGACCGAGCAGTCGGCCTTCGGCACCGGCGTGCTGGTGGACGGAATCGACTTCTCCGACGACAAGATGCTGCAGGGGCGCACGCTGTCCTACTCGGACACGCAGCGCTACCGCGTCGGCCCCAACTACCTGCAGCTTCCCGTCAACGCCCCGCAGGAGCGCGCCCGCGCGGCCACCAACCAGCGCGACGGGCAGATGACCTACCATGTGGACGGAGCCGGCGAGAACCCGCACGTCAACTACGAGCCGAGCGCCATGGGGGGCCTGGGGGAGGCGCCCAAGCCCGCCAAGGACTATCACCCCTGGGTCGAGGGCCATCTCGGCCGTTTCCAGACCACCCGCACGGCGGACGACTATCGCCAGGCCGGCGAACGCTACCGGACCTTCGAGGATTGGGAGCGCGACGACCTGATCGCCAATCTGGTCGACGACATGAAGCAGTGCCCCGAGCCCATCGCGCTGCGCATGATCTGGCATTTCTGGCATTGCGATCCCGACTACGGCCGGCGGGTGGCCGAAGGCGCCGGGATCGACCTGGAGAAGGCCAAGGCGCTGCCGCCGCTCGAGGGCAAGCCCGCCCCCGGCCGCAACCGGGAGGGCGCGACCTACACGGACGGCGAGCGCGAGGGCGGCGCGCGGCGGGCGGACGCGGCCGAGTAGCCGTCCTGCGCCGCGGCTCCTGGCCGGCCGCGCTCGCAAGGGCCGGCCGGCCTGCGTCCGGGTCGCCTTGGCGCTTGCGTTCCGCGCGGCGAGCGCTCAAACCACCGGCATGGACGCACAGCCTCCCTTCGACGCCGGTTTCGGGGTCTATATCCACTGGCCCTTCTGCGCCTCGAAGTGCCCGTATTGCGACTTCAACAGCCACGTCCGGCACGCCCCGGTGGACGAGGCGCGCTATGTGGCCGCCTTCCGGCGCGAGATCGCCCATCAGGCGGCCCTGGCGCCCGGCCGCAAGGTCAGCTCCATCTTCCTGGGCGGCGGCACGCCCTCGCTGATGCAGCCCGCCACCGTCGGGGCGGTGCTCGACGCGGTCGCGGCGAACTGGGAGGTGGCCTCCGACGTCGAGGTGACGCTGGAGGCCAACCCGACCTCCGTCGAGGCCGCGCGCCTGCGCGGCTACCGGGCCGCGGGCGTCAACCGCGTCTCGCTCGGCGTGCAGGCGATGAACGACGCCGACCTCGTCGCGCTCGGGCGCCTGCACACGGCCGAGGAGGCCATGGCGGCCGTCGCGGTCGCGGCCAGCGTCTTCGACCGGTACTCGTTCGACCTGATCTACGCCCGTCCGGACCAGACGCCGGCCGCCTGGGCCGCCGAGCTCAAGGAGGCGATCGCCCGCGCGGCGGAGCACCTGTCGCTGTACCAGCTCACGATCGAGCCGGGCACGATGTTCGAGCGCCTGCGCGACGCCGGCAAGCTCGTGGTGCCGGACGCCGACGCCGCCAGAGCCCTCTACGAGACCACCCGCGAGGTCTGCGAGGCGCATGGTCTGCCCGGCTACGAGATCTCCAACCACGCCCGGCCGGGCGCCGAGTGCCGCCACAACCTCGTCTACTGGCGCTATGGCGAATATGCCGGCGTCGGCCCCGGCGCCCATGCGCGGCTGGCGACCGGCAACGGCCGGCTGGCGATGTCGACCGAGCTCGTCCCGGAGAGCTGGCTCGCCCGGGTGGAGGCCGAAGGGCACGGCGTCGTCGACGTCGAGCGCCTGTCCGCCGAGGCGCAGGGCGACGAGTTCCTCCTAATGGGGCTGCGCCTGGTGGAGGGCGTCGATCCCGCCCGCTACGCCGCGCTCGCCGGGCGCGAACTCGACCCGCGCCGCATCGCCGACCTGTCGGGCGAGGGCCTCGTGGAGCAGCTGCCGGACAGCCGCCTGCGCGTCACCCGCGAAGGCTTCCCGGTGCTGGACGCCATCGTGGCGGATCTGGCGGCCTGACGCCTTTCACCGTCCCCCGGCCCGCGCCAGCTTCGGCTCGCGGTCGCGCTCCCGGGCGGGGTCGCGCGCCTGCAGCACGTCCATCAGGTGGCGCCGCACCGAGGCCTGGCGGGCCGCGTTCGCGATCTTCGAGCCGGTGAGGTCGGTGACGTAGAACACGTCCACGGCCTTCTCGCCGAAGGTGGCGATATGGGCCGACGCGATGTTGAGGTTCAGCTTCCCCAGCGCGGTGGTGAGCTCGTAGAGCAGGCCGGGCCTGTCGAGCCCCGACACCTCGATGACCGTGTGGCGCATCGAGAGCGCGTTGTCGATCATCACGTCCGGCGCCACCGTGAAGGCCTTGGACGCCGAACTGCGGTCCGGCGACCGGGCCGCGACCGCCTCGGCGATCCTGATCTCGCCCTTCAGGGCGCGCTCGATGTGCTGCGCCACCCTGTTGGCGCGCCGCAACTCGTCGTCGTCGAGATCGAAGGCGCGCGACACGAAGATGGTGTCCAGCGCCATCCCGTCCGTGGTGGTGAAGATCTGGGCGTCGACGATGTTGGCCCCCGCCGCCGCGCAGGCGCCGGTAACGATCGCCAGCAGGCGGGGATGGTCCTGCGCGGTCACGGTGAGCTCCGTCACGCCCCGGAAGCTGTCGGTCGCCACCTCGGTGGCGAGAGAGCGCAGCTCCTTCTCGGCCCCGCGCAGGAACAGCGCGTGCTTCACCTTGCGGGGCAGGTCCACCTTCAGCCAATAGGCGGGGTAATGGCGCGCCACATAGGCGTCCACCTCGGCGTCCGGCCAGGTCGGCAGCGCCTTGCGCAGCTCGTCCTGGGCGTAACGCACGCGCTGGGCGCGCTCGATCTGGGAGTGGCCGCCGGCCAGCACGATCTCGGTCTCCCAATAGAGCGTGCGCAGCAGCTGGCCCTTCCAGCCGTTCCACACGCCGGGCCCCACCGCCTTGATGTCGCAGACCGTCAGCACGAGCAGCATGCGCAGGCGTTCCAGCGTCTGCACCGTGGCCGCGAAGGTCTCGATCGTCTTCGGGTCCGACAGGTCGCGGCTCTGCGCGATGGTCGACATCAGGAGGTGGTGCTCCACCAGCCAGGAGACGGTGTCGGTCTCCGCCGGCGTGAGCCCCAGCCGCGGCCCCAGCTTGCGGGCGATCCGCGCGCCCGCGATGGAGTGGTCCTCCGGGCGGCCCTTGGCGATGTCGTGGATGAACAGGGCCACCGCCAGGACGGTGCGGTTGCGGATCGCCGGCAGGATCTCGTTGGCGACGGGCAGCTCGTCCTTGAGCCGCCCGTTCTCGATGTCGGCCAGGATGCCGATCGAGCGGATCAGGTGCTCGTCCACCGTGTAGTGGTGGTACATGTTGAACTGCATCATCGCCACGACGCGGCCGAATTCCGGCGTGAACCGGCCGAGCACGCCGGCCTCGTTCATGCGCCGCAGCACCACCTCGGGGGCGTTGGTCGACGTCAGGATCTCCAGGAACAGCCGGTTGGCCTCCGGCGAGGTGCGGACCTCCGGGCCGATCAGCTTCAGCGACCGCGTCACCAGGCGCGTGGCGTCCGGGTGGATCGCCCGGTTCAGCTTGTCGGCGATCCAGAACAGCCGGATCAGGTTCACCGGATCGCGGGCGAACACGTCGTCGCGCGCCACGCTCAGGCGGTCGTTGTCGATGACGAAGTCCTTGCTCTCCGAAATCGCGCGGCCGCTGCGGCGGAACCGCCCCACCAGCCGGTCCAGCATGGCGCGCGGCTTGGCGTGACGCGCCTCCAGGGCGGCGCACACGATGGCGGTGAGGTCGCCCACGTCCTTGGCCACCAGGAAGTAGCGCTTCATGAAGCGCTCCACCGCCGACATGCCGCCATGGCTGGAATAGCCGAGCCGTTCGGCGATCTGGCGCTGCAGGTCGAAGGCGAGGCGCTCCTCGGCGCGTCCGGTCACGTAGTGCATCTGGCAGCGCACGCGCCACAGATACTCGTCGCAGCGGCGAAAGAGGTCCGCCTCCTCCTGCGAGAACAGGCCGGCCTGCACCAGGTCGGCGCTGCGCTTCACCCGGTAGACGTATTTGGCGATCCAGAAGAGCGTGTTGAGGTCGCGCAGGCCGCCCTTGCCGTCCTTGACGTTGGGCTCGACCAGATAGCGCGACTGGCCGGCCCGGTTGACCCGCCGCTCCCGCTCGCCCAGCTTCTCCGCCACGAACTGGGCGGCCGTGCCCTGCACCACCTCGCGGTCGTAGCGCTGCTCGAACTCCTCGAACAGGGCCGCGTCGCCCAGCAGCAGCCGCGCCTCCAGCAGCGCGGTGCGGATGGTCAGGTCGCCCTTCGCCTCCCGGATGCATTCGTCCAGGCTGCGGGTCGAGTGGCCGACCTTCAGCTTCAGGTCCCACAGGGCGTAGAGGATGCTCTCGATGACGCTCTCGGACCAGGGCGTCGTCTTGTAGGGCAGCAGGAACAGCAGGTCGACGTCCGACCCCGGCGCCAGCGTGCCGCGGCCATAGCCGCCCACGGCGACGACGGCGAGGCGTTCGGACGACGACAGGTTCACGGCCGGATGCAGCACCCGCACGGCGATGTCGTGCAGGGCGCCGACCAGCGCGTCCATCAGGTCCGACAGGCGCCGGGCGCAGGCGAGCCCGTTGCGCTCGACGTCCAGCAGCACCCGCGCCTTCTCGCGGCCCTCGTTCAGGGTGTCGCGCAGCACGGCGACGACCGCGGACCGGCGCGCCGCCGGGTCGGAGCCGGCCTCGCGGACCGCCTGCTCGAGGGAGAGGGCCAGTTGGGCGCTGTCGAAGACAGGCGACGGGTGGGCTGGGCTGCTTCGGGGCGCGACCATGGACGTCCATTCCAGAGAAGGGCTAGGTTTCGGAGGATTCACGGCATCCGTCAAATGCGGCCTTGCCGCATCGATCCCGCCGGAGCGCCGCCAAGCCCTGGGCGTGAAATAACAAGCAAAAATGTGAAATTGTGAGATCTACGCAGCGTTTGACATACAGAACGCTTGAACCTATAAATCAAACACGCGCCGATTTGAGCGAGCAGCTTGCTGGGCGCGGCGGCCGGGATCCGCAGGGTCTTGGGCCACACAAATGCAGCTAAAGCGCCGCGGGCGGATCGAGGTTCAACGCCTTCCTCCCACGACCGCGCCCTGCAGCCGGGATGATGAGGAGGACGCATGTTCACGATCAATCGACGCCACACGCTCGCCCTGGCGGCCGCCCTTTGCATGACGGCCGGCGCGGCCGGCTCCGCATCCGCCCAGGTCAAGGAGATCCGGATCGACTGGGCCACCTACAACCCGGTGAGCCTCGTCCTCAAGGACAAGGGCCTGCTCGAGCAGGAGTTCAAGAAGGACGGGATCGCCATCCGCTGGGTCCAGTCGCTCGGCTCCAACAAGGCGCTCGAGTTCCTGAACGCCGGGTCGCTCGATCTGGGCTCGACGGCCGGCTCCGCCGCCCTGGTGGCCAAGATCAACGGCAACCCGATCAAGTCCGTCTACGTCTATTCGCGCCCGGAATGGACCGCGCTGGTGACGAAGTCCGACGCGATCAAGACCGTGCAGGACCTCAAGGGCAAGCGCGTCGCCGTCACCCGCGGCACCGACCCGCACATCTTCCTGGTCCGCGCCTTGGCGGACGCCAAGCTCACCGAGAAGGACGTCAAGCTCGTCCTGCTGCAGCATCCGGACGGCCGGCTCGCGCTGGAGCGCGGCGACGTGGAGGCCTGGGCCGGGCTCGATCCCCTGATGGCCGCCTCCGAGGTTGAGGGCGGCGCCCGCCTGTTCTTCCGCAACCCCGCCGCCAACACCTGGGGCGTGCTCAACGTCCGCGAGGAGTTCGCGCAGCAGAACCCGGAGATCGTCGCGCGCGTGCTGAAGGTCTATGAGCAGGCCCGCCAGTGGTCGCTCGCCAACCCCAAGGACCTCGCCGCGACGCTGGTGGCGGCCACCAAGCTTCCCGATCCGGTCATCGCCAAGCAGCTTGAGCGCACCGAGCTGACGCACGGTCCGATCGGCCAGCCCCAGGCCGAGACCATCCTGGCCGCCGGCCTCGCCTTGCAGCAGGCGGGCGTGATCGACGCCGGCGTCGACGTCAAGGCGACCGTGGCGAGCCTGATCGAGCCGAAATACCTCGCCGGAAAAGCCGCGACCCAGTAAAGCCTGTCCGGAGCCCAGACCGGAGACGCCATTTTTGGACGCCTCGACGATCCCATCGCGTCCGTCGACCTCCCCTCGGACGGACGCAAGCAGCGCGGCGCCGCCCCTCACGGCGCCGCGTTCGCGTATGCGTCGGCCCGACTGGGCCCTCGGGCTGCTCCTTCCGCTGGCGCTGGCGCTCGGATGGGAGGCGGCCGTGCGCCTCGGCCTGGCGCAGGGTCGGCTGATGCCGCCGCCCTCCCGCATCCTCGCCGCGTTCTGGAGCCTCGCCCGCACCGGCGAATTGTGGACCCATGTGGCGGCGACGCTCGCGCGCGTCCTGGCCGGGTTCGCGCTCGGCGCGCTCTTGGGCACGCTGGCCGGCGCGCTCGCGGGCGCCTCCGGCAGGTTCCGCGCCCTCGTCGATCCCAGCCTGCAGGCCCTGCGGGCCGTGCCGTCCATCGCCTGGGTGCCGCTGTTCCTCCTCTGGTTCGGCATCTTCGAGACCTCCAAGGTCGTGCTGATCGCGGTGGGCGTGTTCTTTCCCGTCTATCTCGGGGTCGCGGGCGCGATCGCCAGCATCGACCGCAAGCTCCTGGAGGTCGGCCGCGTCTTCCGGCTGGGCGACGCCGCCATGGTCCGGCGCGTCATGCTGCCCGCCGTGCTGCCGGAATGGATCCTGGCGCTGCGCTCGGGCCTGGGGCTGGGCTTCATGTTCGTGGTGGCGGCCGAGCTGATGGGCGCCTCGGAAGGCCTCGGTTATCTGCTCCTCGACGGGCAGCAGATGGGCCGCCCGGACCAGATCCTCGCGGCCATCATCGCCTTCGCCCTGCTGGGCAAGCTCTGCGACGGCGTTCTGGTGGCCTCCACGTCGCGCTTCGTGGCGTGGCAGGACACCGCCCGGGGTCGGTTGTGAGGCGCCGCTGATGTTCGTGGTCGATCGCCTCTCCAAGACCTATGCGGACGGGACCCGCGCGCTCCAGGACGTCTCGGTGTCGGTCGAAGCCGGCGAGATCCTGGCCATCGTGGGCGGCTCCGGCTGCGGCAAGACCACGCTGCTGCGTCTCGTGGCCGGGCTCGACGCCGCCACCGACGGGACCATCACGGTGGACGGCGAGCGCATCGCCGCCCCTCATCCGGCCGTCGGCATCGTCTTCCAGGAGCCCCGGCTGTTGCCGTGGCTGACGGTGGCCGACAATGCGGGCTTCGGCCTCATGGACCTGCCCCGCGCCGAGCGGGAGGCGCGCACCGCCGCCGCGCTGCGGCGCGTGGGTCTCGGCGAGCATGCGGCCCGCTGGCCGCGCGAGCTCTCCGGAGGCCAGCAGCAGCGCGTCTCCATCGCGCGGGCTCTGGTGGCGGGGCCCAAGGTGCTGTTGCTCGACGAGCCCTTCTCGGCGCTCGACGCCTTCACCCGCGCCAGCCTGCACGAGCACCTGCTCGCCCTGTGGGAGGCGAGCCGCCCCACGGTGGTCATCGTCACGCACGACGTCGACGAGGCGGTGTCCCTGGCCGACCGGGTGGTGATCATGCGCCCGCGGCCGGGCCGCGTCTTCGAGACCGTCAAGGTGACCGCCCCCCGCCCGCGCGACAAGTTCGCGCCGGGTTTCGACAAAGCCAAGCGCAGGGTCTTGAATGCGCTCGACCGCTCGCTCAAGAACACGGGCGAAGACGCCCAGAACCCCACGGCCGGCGGCGCCGAGCTGTGGTGGTGACCTCCGGAGGATAGCTCATGACCGACGCCATCGACGCGACCGCCCTGCGGGCCATGCAGGCCCCCATCAAGGCCAAGTACAAGGACGCGCCGGATGCGGCCGTCATCACCCTGAAGGCCTCGGGCGAGATCGACGAGGCCAAGATCGCCTGCAAGGTGGAGACTGGCCGCGCGCTCGCGGTCGCGGGCCTGCACCCGGCGACCGGCGGCTCGGGCGCCGAGCTCTGCTCGGGCGACATGCTGCTGGAGGCGTTGGTCGCCTGCGCGGGCGTGACCCTCAAGGCCGTCGCCACGGCTCTCGAAGTGCCGCTGCGCAAGGGCGTGGTCCGCGCCGAGGGCGACCTTGATTTCCGCGGCACGCTGGGCGTCGACCGCGAGGCGCCCGTGGGGTTCCGCGCCATCCGCCTCGCCTTCGACCTCGACACGGACGCCCCGCAGGAGAAGATCGATTCGCTGATCAAGCTCACCGAGCGCTATTGCGTGGTGTTCCAGACCATCAACGCCAAACCGCAGCTCAGCGTCTCCGTCAATCGGGGCTGAGGCCGGCCCGCGGGGGGGGCGCTTCGCCTAGGAGCGCCCGACCTTGTCCTCGATGCACTCCCAGATCGAGACGGCGAGGTCCGGCCCGCCCAGGCGCTTGATGGCGCGCAGGCCGGTCGGCGACGTGACGTTGATCTCCGTGAGGTTGCCGGCGATCACGTCGATGCCGACGAAGAGCAGGCCCATCTTGCGCAGATGCGGCCCGATCCGCTCGCAGATCTCGCGCTCGCGGTCCGACAGCATGGTGGTCTCGGCCGCCCCGCCCCGCACCATGTTGGAGCGGATGTCGTTCTCGGCGGGCACGCGGTTCACCGCTCCCAGCGGCTCGCCGTCGACCAGGATGATGCGCTTGTCGCCCTCGCTGACCTGCGGCAGGAAGCGCTGCACCACCCAGGGCTCGCGGAAGGTGACCGAGAACAGGTCGAACAGCGAGCCGAAATTCGGGTCCTTCTGGCCGACCTTGAACACGGCCGCGCCGCCATTGCCATAGAGCGGCTTCATCACGATGTCGCCGAACTCGCGCCGGAAGGCGTTGATCTCGTCCATGTCGCGGGTGATCAGCGTCGCCGGCATCAGGTCCGGGAACTCGGTGACGAAGATCTTCTCCGGCGCGTTGCGGACATGGGCCGGATCGTTGACCACCAGGGTCTTGGGATGGATGCGCTCCAGGAGATGGGTCGTCGTGATGTAGGCGAGGTCGAAGGGCGGGTCCTGGCGCAGCAGCACCACGTCCATCTGGCCGATGTCGAGCCGCTCTGCGTCACCCAGGGTGAAATGGTCGCCCTTCACGTCGCGCACCTCGATCCGGGAGGCCGGCGCGGTGATCCGGCCGTCCCGCATCGAGAGCTTGTCGGCCGTGTAGTAGAAGAGCGTGTGGCCGCGCGCCTGCGCCTCCAGCATCAACGCGAAGGTGGAGTCTCCGGCGATGGTGATGCGCTCGATGGGGTCCATCTGGACGGCCACGGTCAGCGACATGGGGTTCTCCTGCATCGGCGGCGGCGCGGGGCCGGGCTGGACTTTTCGGCGGCACCTTCGTCCGGTTCAGGCGCGGTGGCAACCCGTCGCGAGCTTGCGCCGGTGCAAGGCCCTGGCCGCCCGTTCAGTCCTGCAGCGTGAACGCGTCGGGGACGTGCCGGGGCCAGCGCCACGGCGCGAGCAGGACGGCGTCGCAGCGCAGCGTGAAGCGCATCGCCCAGCCGTTGCGGGCGAGCCAGCGCCGGGCCGCCCGGCCGAACAGCCTCTCTTTCTCGGCGCCGATGGCGGCGGCGGCGGCGTCCAGAGTCGCCCGCGCCTTCACCTCCACGAACGCGATGGTGTCGCCGCGCCGGCAGATCAGGTCGATCTCGCCGCCCTTGCCGCCATAGCGCCAGGCCACGATCCTGTAGCCTTTCGCGAGCAGGAACAGCGCAGCGGCAACCTCCGCGCGCATTCCCCACCGCAGAGCCGCCCGGCGTGCGGACGGATCGCGGCGAGGGCGCATGGTCACTCCTTGACGATCATGACCGCGCGTCCGTAGACGCGCTTGCGCGGCAGCCCCGTCTCCTGCGCGACGATCGCGACCGCGTCCTTGACGGAGAGCCTGGCGAGATGTTCGCGCAGCTTGGCGTCGATGGCCTCGTCGTCGCAGGCCTCGTCGGCCGCTTCGGCCCCGGGCGGGCCGATCAGCACCACGATCTCGCCTTTCGGGGCGTCCTCCCCGGCGTATCGGGCGGCGAGCTCGCTCAGCGGCCCGCGGCGCACCGTCTCGTAGAACTTGGTCAGTTCGCGCGCCACCGCGGCGGGCCGGTCGCCCAGCACGTCGCGCGCGTCGGCCAGCATCTCGGCGACGCGGCGAGGCGATTCGAAGAACACCAGCGTCCCCGGGATGGCCCGCAGGATCTCCAGCCGCTCGCGCCGCCCCACGCTCTTGGGCGGCAGGAAGCCTTCGAAGAAGAAGCGGTCCGTCGGCAGGCCCGCCACCACCAGCGCCGCCAGCACCGCCGAAGGGCCCGGCACCGTGGTGACCGGGATGTCCTCCGCCAGGGCCGACTGCACGAGCTTGTAGCCGGGGTCCGACACCAGCGGGGTTCCGGCGTCGGAGACCAGCGCCAGCGCCTCGCCCTGCTTCAGGCGGGCCAGGATGCGCGGCCGCATCTCCTCGGCGTTGTGCTCGTGATAGGCCACCAGCGGCGTCGTGATGCCGTAATGCGCCAGGAGCGTCTTGGTCACGCGCGTGTCCTCCGCCAGCACGGCGGCGGCGGCGGCCAGCGTGCCGAGCGCCCGGAAGGAGACGTCTCCCAGGTTGCCGATCGGCGTGGCGACGACATGCAGCCCGGGGCCGAGGCGCGTGGCCTCCGCCCGCATGCCGAAAGCGGTGAACCCGGAGGGCCTGTCGGCCCCGGATCCCTGATGCGTGTGTTGCGCCATTGCCTCGATTCCCGGTTGGATCGACCATCGCACGCGGCGCAGGGTTCGCAAAAGGCCCCCCAGCGGCTAGACAGGATGATGTTCCGTCCGCGGAACGGGGGTCCGCCGTCCGTGCGGGCGATGGGCAGGCGAGGAGGTTGACGTGTCCTGGATAGCGACGCCGGCCATTCGGCCGTTCGGGTCCGTGCGGATTTTCGCCCGGCTCGCCGCGGTCAGCCTCGCCGCCGCCCTCACGTCGGCCTGCGTCGGCTCCATGCCGGGCGTCGGCTCGCTCGGCGCCGCTCCCACCCCGGCGCCCGCCCCGGAGGCGCCCGCCATCGAGGCCGGGAAGCTGCGGGTCGGCCTCATCCTTCCGCTCACCGGAGGCGGCAACGCGGCCGTGGCGGCGAACTCCCTGAAGAACGCCGCCGACATGGCGGTGGCCGAGTTCTCCAACTCCAATGTGGCGCTCCTCGTCAAGGACGACCGCGGCGCGCCGGACGGCGCCCGCGACGCCGCCCAGCAGGCGCTGGCCGAGGGCGCGGAGGTCATCGTCGGACCGCTCTTCGCTCCCTCCGTGCAGGCGGCCGGCCAGGTCGCCCGGCAGGCCGGCAAGCCCGTCATCGCCTTCTCGACCGACGCCGGCGCCGCGTCGCGCGGCGTCTACCTGCTCAGCTTCATGCCGGAATCCGAGGTCGACCGGATCATCGAGTTCGCGGCCTCCAAGGGCAAGCGCTCGATCGCCGCGATGATCCCGAACACCGCCTACGGGACGGTGGTGACGGCCGCCTTCCAGGAGGCCGCGGCCCGGCGCGGCGTGCGCGTGCCGGCGCTGGATCGCTACAATCCCGATCGCGCGTCCATCGAGGCGGCCGCCAAGCGGATCGCGGCCCTGGGCGACCAGGCCGATGCGCTCTTCGTCCCGGACGGCGGCGACGGCATGGGCCTCGTCGGCGCGGCCCTGGCCGCCAATGGGGTGACGGGCGCGCGCATGCAGCTCCTCGGCACGGGGCTCTGGGACGACCCGCGCGTGTTCGCCGCCAAGGGCCTGCAGGGCGGCTGGTTCGCCGCTCCCGACAAGGCGGGCTTCAACAACTTCGCCGCGCGCTACCGCGCCCGCTTCGGCAGCGATCCCACCCGCATCGCCACGCTGGCCTATGACGCGGTGTTCCTGGTCAATGCGCTCAACGCCAAATACGGGGCCCAGGCCTTCAGCGAGGCCACCTTGACCAACCCGGACGGCATCATCGGCACCGACGGGCTGTTCCGCTTCCGGCAGGACGGCGTCAGCCAGCGCGGCCTCGCCGTGCTGCAGGTCGGCGCCGGATCGGCCAGCGTGATCAGCCCGGCGCCGCGGTCCTTCACGCCGGGCGCCTGAGCCCGGGCTCGCCGCCGGAACGCCTCCGCCCTTGATTTTTGGGCTCCGCGGCCTGATATGCGGCCCATCCCCGTTCCATTGCGTGTACAAGCGACCATCATGACCCATCCCGATCCGCAGACCGACAAGACCCCCGAATCCGCTCCGTCGCCGGCCGCCGGCCAGGAGGGCGCGCCCGAATTCTCGGCGCAGGGCGCGGACGCGGAGCGCGATGTCCACTCGGTCATCGAGGCGCTCAACGCCGAGAACACGGGCCTGAAGGACAAGGTCCTGCGGACGCTGGCCGAGATGGAGAACCTGCGGCGCCGGACCGAGAAGGAGGTGGCGGACGCGCGCGTCTACGCCACGACCAACTTCGCCCGCGACATGCTGACCGTGGCCGACAACATGCGCCGCGCCCTGGAGGCGCTGCCGGCCGAGGCCGCCGCCGCCGCCGAGGGGCCGCTGAAGGCGCTGATCGACGGCATCGAGCTCACCGAGCGCGATCTGTTGAAGACGCTCGAGCGCCACGGCATCCGCAAGCTGGAGCCCAAGGGCGAGAAGTTCGACCCCAACCTGCACCAGGCCATGTTCGAGGTGCCGGACCCGTCCGTCCCCAACGGCACGGTGCGCGAGGTCGTGCAGTCCGGCTTCGTGATCGGCGATCGCGTGCTCAGGCCGGCGCTGGTGGGCGTCGCCAAGGGCGGGCCGAAGCCCGGGCAGAACGGCGGCGAGCCGGCGGGCGCGAACGTCGACCGCCAGGCCTGAGCCGCCGCGCCGGTCAGATCGGCTTCCAGTAGAAGAGCGTGTCGCAGGGCCGCCCGTCCGGCCACAGCGCGTAGCCGGGGATGACCCCGACGCGCCGGTAGCCGAGGCGGTCGTAAAGCCGCGCCGCGTCGCCCTCCAGCTGTGTGTCGAGCGTCAGCATGGTGCGGCCCAGCGCCCGGGCGTGCGCCTCGGCCGCCAGCATCAGGCGCTCGGCATGGCCGAAGCGCCGGCTGTCGCGCCGCACCAGCAGCTTCATGATCTCGCAGCGATGCGGCTGGTTCGGCTTGCCGGAGGGCGCGAGCTGCACCGTGCCGACCAGCCGGTCGCCGTCGAAGGCGCCGAACAGAACCACCTCGCCGGCCTCCACGGCCGCCGCGACGTCGGCGTAGAAGCCGACCCCCTCGGCCATCGAGAAACCATCCATGAAGCTCACCGACGCGCCGCCTTCGACGCAGTCGACGAGCACGGCCGCGAGGTCCGGGATCCTGGCCCGGGCCTCGTCGGATTCCAGGATCCGCACCTGCATGGCGCGGGCCTGCGGGGCGCCGGCCTCGCTCACGCGGCGAGGACCTGCTTGGTGGCCACGGTGGAGTCGGCGTTCAGCCGGTAGACCAGCGGCACGCCCGTATCGAGCTCCATCGACGGGATGGTCTGGGGCGTGAGGCGGTCGAGCACCATCACCAGCGCGCGCAGGGAGTTGCCGTGCGCGGCCACCAGCACGCGCTCGCCCCGCAGCACGCGCGGCAGGATCTCCTGGCAGTAATAGGGCAGCACGCGCGCGACCGTGTCCTTGAGGCTCTCGCCCCCGGGCGGCGAGACGTCGTAGCTGCGGCGCCAGACATGCACCTGCTCCTCGCCCCAGCGCGCCCGCGCGTCGTCCTTGTTGAGGCCGGAGAGGTCGCCATAGTCGCGCTCGTTGAGCGCCTGGTCGCGGATGGTCTGGAGCCCGGTTTGGCCGAGCTCGGCCAGGATCAGGTCGTTGGTGGCCTGCGCCCGCGACAGCGCCGACGTGAAGGCGATGTCGAAGGCGAGCCCCAGCGCCTTCAGCCGCTGGCCCGCCGCCTTCGCCTCGCCGACGCCCTTCTCGGTCAGGCCGGGGTCCTTCCAGCCGGTGAACAGGTTCTTCAGGTTCCAGTCGCTCTGGCCGTGGCGGACGAGGACGAGCAGTCGATCCATGGGACGGTGTCTCCGATGCGCGGGATGAAAGTCAGATGTCGCCGAGGCCCAGCACGTCGTCCATCCCGTAGAGGCCGGGCTTGCGGCCCTTGCCCCACAGGGCGGCCCGGACGGCGCCGCGCGAGAACAGGCTGCGGTCCTCTGCGAGATGCGTGAGGACGAGGCGCTCATGGGGCCCGGCGAAGACGACGCTGTGCTCGCCCACCACGGTGCCGCCGCGCAGCGCCGCAAAGCCGATGTCGCCCGCCCGTCGCGCGCCCGTCTGGCCGTCGCGGCCCCGGTCGGACCGCTCGGCCAGCGAGATCCCGCGGCCCGAGGCGGCGGCCTCGCCCAGCAGCAGCGCCGTGCCGGAGGGCGCGTCCACCTTGGCCCGGTGATGCATCTCGACGATCTCGATGTCGAACTCTTCGCCCAGCGTCCGCGCCACCTTCCGGGTCAGCGCCGCCAGCAGGTTCACGCCGAGGCTCATATTGCCGGACTGGATGACGACCGCGTGCCGGGCCGCGGCCTCCAGCCGTCCCATGTCGGACGCGTCGAGGCCCGTGGTCCCGACGACATGGACGATGCGGGCCTGCGCGGCGAGCTCCGCGAAGCCGGAGGTCGCCGCCGGGCTGGTGAAATCGAGCACGCCCTCGGCCTGGGCGAACACCGGCAGGGGATCGTCCACGATGCGCACGCCCGTCTCGCCGATGCCGGCGAGGAGCCCGGCGTCCTGGCCCAGCGCGATGGAGCCGGCATGCTCGATCGCCCCGCACAGCACCGCGCCGGGGGTCTCGTGGATGGTCTTGACCAGCATCCGGCCCATGCGCCCGGCGGCGCCGACGACGACGAGACGCATCTCGGACATGGCTGAACTCCTCTCAACCGCGCCGGTATAGAGCATTTCCGGCCAAAAGGGACCCGGCTTGAGCGGCCCGGGCCGGGCCCCGCCTCACAGGCGCTTGGTCACGACCGGCCGGCCATGCCCGAGGCGCGCGACGGCGTCGGGCGTGCGGGCCTCGTCCAGCGCCAGGTAGCCGCGGCGGAACATGAACTCGGTCGCCTCCGCGTCCTGCGGGACGGCCAGCACGGAGGCGTAATAGGCCCAGCGGCCATATTCCTCGACGGTGGTGACCAGCGCCGAACCGACGCCCTGGCGGCGCGCGTCCGGCGCCACCGCGAGCGTCTCGACGGTCATCATGCCGTCGATGTCGCCGACCGCCGCCACCCCGACGAACTCGCCCGTGTCGTCCCGCACCGCCACGAAGCCGCGGCCGGCGATAGAGAGAGCCTCGAGCATCGGCAGGTCGACCGGATGGCCGGACCGGGCCGCGAGCGCAAAGAGCGCGTCGGACTCCGATCCCTCCGCGTAGCGGATGGAGAGCCCGTCCGCCAGTTCGCGCTTCACGAGGGCTGCGGCCCGTCATACCCGCCGATGATGATCAGGTCGGAATAAGCCGCGTTCTTGCGAAACGCCCGGGCCCGGCTGTATTCGGGCGAGTGGAAGCAGTCCAGCGCCTGCTGGTAGGTCGGGAACTCGATGACGATGTTGCGGGCCTTGGCCCCGCCCTCGGCCACCTCGAAGGGGCCGCCCCGCACCAGGAATTTCGCGCCGTATTTGGCGAAGGCCTCGGCGTTGGCGGCGCGGTACTTCTCGTACTCCTCGGCGTTCGTCACCTCGACATGCGCGATCCAGTAGCCCTTGCTCACGGCTGCTCTCCATCGAAGCCTTCGACCAGCAGGAACTCGCCGCGGCTGACGCCCTCGCGGTGCTTCTTGGCGGCCTGGTATTCGGGCGAGTCGTAGTAGCGGCGGGCCTGCTCGTAGCTCTCGAACTCCAGGATGACGTTGCGCTTGCGGGCCTCGCCTTCCAGCGCCTCGCTCCGGCCGCCTCGCGCCAGGATGCGCGCGCCATGGATCCGCATGGCTTCGAGCGCTCCCTTGGCGTAGAGCGCATACTGGTCGGCGTCGTCCACGTCGACACGGGCGACGATGTATCCCTTGGGCATATCATGGTCCTCGCGGGGTCTTCGCCCCGATCCGGGCAGCCAAGCCCATCGGGGACGCGGGGTCAATCGCGCAGAGGCGCTCAGATGGCGCTCAGAGCGCGCCGGCGATCTCCGCGACGATCGCGTCGGCGGCGGCGCGCGGATCGGCGGCCTGGGTGATCGGGCGCCCCACCACCAGCGCGTCCGCCCCGGCCCGGATCGCGGCGGCCGGAGAGGCGGCCCGCTTCTGGTCGCCCAGCGCCGCGCCGGCCGGCCGGATGCCCGGCGTGACGAGGTCGACGCCCGGCCCCACCAGCGGCCTGATGGCGGCAAGCTCCTCGGGCGACAGGATCAATCCCCCGGCCCCGAGGTCGCGGGCCTGGCGGGCGCGGCGCGCCACCAGATCTTTCACGGCCAGGCCGTAGCCGGCCTCGGCGAGGTCCGCGTCGTCATAGGAGGTCATCACCGTGACGGCCAGGATCTTGAGCCCGGAGCCCTGGCTGGCGGCGACGGCCGCCCTCATGGTCTGCGGATAGGCGTGGACGGTGAGATAGGTGGCGCCGAGCCGGGCGATCTGCTCGGTGGCGCGGGTGACCGTGTTGGGGATGTCGTGGAACTTCAGGTCGAGGAAGACCTTCTTGCCCTCGCCGATGAGCCGCTTGGCGAAATCCAGGCCGCCGGCGTAGATGAGCTCGAGCCCGACCTTGTAGAACGCGACACTGTCGCCCAGCCGCTCGGTCATGGCCTGCGCCTCGGCGACGCTGGGCAGGTCGAGCGCGACGATCATGCGGTCGCGCGGGGTCTGTGCTCCGGTCATTCGGGCTCTCCGATTCTGGCGTCCTCGAGGGGGCGCCAGCGGTGGAGCACGCGCAGGGTGGACCTGTCAAAGGCGAAGACGTTGCCGCCGCCATTCGGCGGCTGGTCGAAACGGCGGTCGATGGGGAGGCTGCTCAGGGCGCAGGTGAGCAGCGTGCCGACGCCGCCATGGCCGGCGAGCGCCACGTCCCCCGCCGGGGCGGCCTCAAGCGCGCGCCGGGCGGCCGCAAGCACGCGGGCCTGCGCGTCGACGGCGCGCTCCCAGCCGCGCACGCTGTGCGTCGGGCGGGCGAAGAACGCATCGGCGGTCGCCTCGAACTCCGGCGGAGGCAGGAAGCCGGTGGCGCTGCGGTCGTTCTCGTGCAGCCCCTCCATCACGCTCACCGGGGCCCCGGAGGCCTCCGCCAGCATCATCGCCGACTCCACGGCCTTGGCCTCGTCCGAGGAGATGATCGCCTTCAGCGCCGCGACCCAGGGGCGGCCGGCGACGGCGGCCAGCCGCTCTCGCCCGAGAGGCGAAAGGGACCACCGGGGAACCGGGACGGCGGGATCGACGCGGACCTGGGGATGGCTGACGTAATAGACCGTCGACACGCCGGTCAGCCCTTGCGGGCGTGCTGGCGCGTCCTGATCGCGCGCAGCTGCGCGTCCGCCGCCACATGCGCGTCGGGGCCTTCCATATGGGCGTTGATGCGGCGCAGCAGCTCCAGCGTGGGGCGCACGCGCTCGTCGCGCAGCACCCGGTCGGAGCGCTCCTCCCAGGCCTGCTTCACCTTGTCGGCGCCGTCGAGCAGGTCGTCCCGCACCCGGTCCGTGTGGGCCTTCAGGCGCCGGATGAAGGCGGCGTCGACCCGGCGCGGCGCGCGGGCGGCCGCCAGCGCAGCCTCGTCCGCCCGGCGATAGACCCACACCCGCGCCGGCGGAATGTTGAGCCAGACCGGAGGCGACACCTCGGCCGCCACGCCGGGCCCGCGCGGCGCGGGCGAGGTCAGCCCATAGGTGAACTGGATGAAGGGCGCGCGCGGCGCCATCAGCCCGAAGGCCCGCACGAGCAGCTGCGCCCGCTCGGCTTCGGGGCGCGTCAGCAGCGGCAGGCTCGACACCACCGCCGCCGCCGGGGCGGGCAGCAATCCCCGCAGCGTCTCGTCGATGGCGTAGGCGTCGCCCTGGACGATGCGGGCGCGCGGAAAGCGGCGGGCGAGGAGCTTGCAGAATTCCGGGTCGAATTCGACCAGGATGAGCCGGTCGGGCGCGACGCCGCGCCGGATCAGGGCCTCGGTGACGGGGCCTGTGCCGGGGCCGAGCTCGATCACGGGGCCGGGCTGCGACGGGTCGACCAGCGAGGCCATCTCGCGGGCGAGGGCCGGACCGGACGGCGCGATCGCCCCGGTGAGCAGCGGATTGTCGAGCCAGCTCTTGAGGAACCGCGCCTCGTCCTGCAGCCGCCTGCCCAGGGGCCCGTGGAAACGGGTCTCCTTCGCTTTGGCCTTGGGACGTCGAGGTTGCGGCTGCAAGGGATGCTCCAGCGATCCTGTCGACACCCACACTTAGGAGCGTGGGCTGAGGCGGTCAACTTTCGCGAGCGGACCGGCGCGCCGCGTCGACGAGCGGAGCGGCCTACTCCGCCCCGCCGAAGAAATCCCGCACCTTGGCGAAGAAGCTGGCGCTTTCGGGCTGGGTGTCCTTGGAGCTCTCCGTTTCGAATTCGCGCAGGAGCTCCTTCTGGCGGCTGCTGAGCTTCTGCGGCGTCTCGACCACGACCTGGATGTACAGGTCGCCGTGGTCGCGCGAGCGCAGGATCGGCATGCCGCGGCCGCGGATGCGGATCTGCTTGCCGGTCTGGGTGCCCTCCGGCACCTTGACGGTGCATTGCTCGCCGTCGAGCACCGGCACGCTGACCTCGCCGCCAAGCGCCGCCGTCACCATGGAGACCGGCACGCGGCAGAACAGGTCGGATCCGTCCCGCTGCAGGAACGCATGCGGCTTCAGCGACAGGAAGATGTAGAGGTCGCCATTGGGGCCGCCCCGCAGCCCCGCTTCGCCCTCGTTGGCGAGCCGGATCCGGGTGCCGTCCTCGACGCCCGCCGGGATGTTGACCGACAGCGTCCGCTCGCGCGTCACCCGGCCGGCTCCGCCGCAGGAGCGGCACGGATCCTCGATCACCTCGCCGCGGCCGTGACAGCTCGGGCAGGTGCGCTCGATGGAGAAGAAGCCCTGGCTCGCCCGCACGCGGCCATGTCCGCCGCAGGTCGGGCACTGCTTGGCCTTGGAGCCCGGCTTCGCGCCCGTGCCCGAACACGCCTCGCAGGCGATGGAGGTCGGCACCTTGAGGGTCGCGGTCTTGCCCGCATAGGCTTCCTCGAGGGTGATCTCGAGATTGTAGCGCAGGTCCGAGCCGCGCTCGCGGCCATTGGCCTGCTGGCGTCCGCCGCGGCCCGTGAAGTCGCCGAACAGGTCCTCGAAGATGTCCGCCATCGAGGAGGCGAAATCATTGCCGAAGCCCGGGCCGCCCCCGCCGCCATTCTCGAAGGCGGCGTGCCCGAAGCGGTCATAGGCGGCGCGCTTCTGCCCGTCGGAGAGGACCTGGTAGGCCTCGTTGAGCTCCTTGAACTTCGCCTCGGCCGCCTTGTCGCCCGGATTGCGATCCGGGTGATGCTTCATCGCAAGCTTGCGGAAGGCGGATTTCAGCTCCGTTTCGGTCGCGGTGCGGCTGACCTCGAGCAGTTCGTAATAGTCTGTCTTGGCCATGGATGCGGCTATGCTCGGTCATGCGTTGAGGATTCAGGGTCAGGGTAGCTCAGCAACATGGTTTCGAGCGCTTTGACCAGAGGCGGAAGGTCGTCACGGACCGTTTTCCAGATCACACCCATGTGCAGATCCTCATAGCCATGAGCGATCCGATCTCGCATCCGGGCCATGCTGATCCATGGGATGTCGTCATGGCCCCGCATGGCGTCGGGCGCCACGGCGAACAAGCGCTTTGCATTTTCACCGATCACGATCAGGCACATCGACACAGCGTGCTGCGTCTTCTCGTCAATCAGAAAATCTTGGTCGGATAGGCCTTCGACAAAGATGATCGCGTCACGAGCCGCCTTGGCCATGAGCTCGATGTAGAGGCCCGGATCGCCACCCCTCATAGAGGCTTCGCCTCAGCGAGCACCCGTCCCTTGATGCGGCGGTGCAGTTCTTCGGCGATCACGAGATCGACCTTCTTGCCGAGCAGGCGCTCGAGTTCGATCTCCAGCCCGCAGATCTGAAACAAAGTCAGCCCAGGCAATGGGTCTATCAGGAGGTCGACGTCACTATTTTCGTCGTCTTCCCCGCGGGCTACGGAGCCGAAAACCCTGAGGTTGGACACCGGGTATCCCGACACTGTGCTGATCACAGCATCGCGGTTGGAAGCCAGCGCAGCAGACGGTCGCATGTCGCCCTCCATGCGAATGGCGGCCGGCGCGCAGCCGGCCGCCATCATCGCATCAAGCCCGCTTCTTCTTATCGTCGTCGCCGACCTCGCGGAAGTCCGCGTCGATGACGTCGTCCTTCTTCTCTGCGCCGGCCTCGTGCTCGCCCGCCTCGCCGCCGCCCTGCTGGGCCGCGTACATGGCCTCGCCGAGCTTCATCGAGAGCTGCATGAGGTCGTTGGTCCGGGCCTTGATGGCCTCGACGTCCTCACCCGCGATGGCGGTCTTCACGGCCGCGATCGCGCCCTCGATGGCCGACTTGTCCGCAGCCGCGGCCTTGTCGCCGAGGTCGGCCACGGTCTTCTCGGTCTGATGGACGAGGCTCTCGCCCTGGTTGCGGGCCTCCACCAGCTCGCGGCGCTTCTTGTCCTCGGAGGCGTGCGCCTCCGCGTCCTTCACCATCTTCTCGATGTCGGTCTCGCTGAGGCCGCCCGAGGCCTGGATGCGGATCTGCTGCTCCTTGCCGGTGGCCTTGTCCTTGGCCGACACGTTGACGATGCCGTTGGCGTCGATGTCGAAGGTCACCTCCACCTGCGGCACGCCGCGCGGCGCCGGCGGCAGGCCGACGAGGTCGAACTGGCCGAGCAGCTTGTTGTCGGCCGCCATCTCGCGCTCGCCCTGGAACACCCGGATCGTCACGGCGGTCTGGTTGTCCTCGGCGGTGGAGAACACCTGGCCCTTCTTGGTCGGGATGGTCGTGTTGCGGTCGATCAGGCGCGTGAACACGCCGCCCAGCGTCTCGATCCCCAGCGACAGCGGCGTCACGTCCAGCAGCAGCACGTCCTTGACGTCGCCCTGCAGCACGCCGGCCTGGACCGCCGCGCCGATGGCCACGACCTCGTCCGGGTTGACGCCCTTGTGGGGCTCCTTGCCGAAGAACTGCTTCACGATCTCCTGGACCTTCGGCATGCGCGTCTGGCCGCCGACGAGGATCACCTCGTCGATCTCGCCCGCCGACAGGCCGGCGTCCTTGAGGGCCTTGCGGCAGGGCTCGATGGTCTTCTGGACGAGATCGTCCACCAGCGCCTCGAACTTGGCGCGCGTCAGCTTCAGCGTCAGGTGCTTCGGGCCGCTCGCGTCCGCCGTGATGTAGGGCAGGTTGATCTCGGTCTGGCTCGCGGAGGAGAGCTCGATCTTGGCCTTCTCGGCGGCCTCCTTCAGGCGCTGGAGGGCCAGCTTGTCCTTCTTGAGGTCGATGCCGTTCTCTTTCCGGAACTCCTCGGCCAGATACTCGACCAGCCGCATGTCGAAGTCTTCACCGCCCAGGAAGGTGTCGCCATTCGTGGACTTCACCTCGAACACGCCGTCGCCGATCTCCAGGATCGACACGTCGAAGGTGCCGCCGCCGAGATCGTACACGGCGACCACGCCGGTCTTCTTCTTGTCGAGGCCATAGGCGAGCGCGGCCGCGGTCGGCTCGTTGATGATGCGCAGCACCTCAAGGCCGGCGATCTTGCCGGCGTCCTTGGTGGCCTGGCGCTGGGCGTCGTTGAAATAGGCCGGGACGGTGATCACCGCCTGGGTGACCGGCTGGCCGATGAACGCCTCCGCGGTCTCCTTCATCTTCTGCAGGATGAAGGCCGAGATCTGGGAGGGGGAATACTGCTTGCCGTCCGCGTCCACCCAGGCGTCGCCATTGCCGGCGCGCACGATGTTGTAGGGCACGAGGCCCTTGTCCTTCTGGGTCATCGGGTCGTCATAGGTGCGCCCGATGAGGCGCTTGATGGCGAAGAAGGTGCGCTCGGGGTTCGTCACCGCCTGGCGCTTGGCCGGCTGGCCGACGAGGCGCTCGCCTTCGTCCGTGAACGCCACGATGGACGGCGTCGTGCGCGCGCCCTCGGCGTTCTCGATCACCTTCGGCGTCGTGCCTTCCATGATGGCGACGCACGAGTTGGTGGTTCCAAGATCGATTCCGATCACTTTACCCATGGTGGTAGTCCCCTTTTGCGGCGAGACCGCCGAGCCCCGAAAGCGCTCCGGCTGAAGGCTTTCCGTCACGCCTCGACCGAGGCGGGACCGAGAGCCAGATCCCCTAGGTTTGGCGGGTATTCCCGCAGTCGCCGGGTATATAAGGAGGGCTGAACGGGCCTGCAAGGCGAGACGGCGAACCGGTTCCGCCCGGGCCCGCGACGCAAGAAGGCCACACCTCGACAGGTTCTCCGGACCTCCACCCAACGGGCGATTCGCGACGACTGTAGGGCATGATACATTCTGCGCTGTCTTTCAGCCCCGAGCGACCCCTTTGAACCGACCCCTCGCGATCGCATTCTCAGCCTTGGGCCTCGCGGCCCTCGTGCTGCGCCCGGACATGGCGGCCGCCCAGCTCGTGCTCCCCGGAGCGGGACCCGGGACCGCGACCGGCGCCGTCCAGCCCGCCGCCCCCGTCCCGTCCGCCCCCAAGCCGCCTCCCGGCCCGGTCGTGGTGAAACTCGTCGGCGAGGAGAGCGTGGTCGGCAAGACGCTGATGCTGAACGGCGCGCGCGGCAAGCTGCAGATCGAGCGCAAGGACAAGAGCGCCCTGCAGGCCACCCTGATCGGCGTCGGCGAGAAGATCTCCGATCCGTCGCAGGCCTGCGGCGTCGATCTCGGGGGAGGGCGCCCGCTCGACCTGACGCCCGCCGGCCGGCCCGAGGGCGTGATCCGGCTGTCGCTGGACGCTCCCTCCTGCCCGCTCACGCTGGACGTGCTCGACGGCGCGGTCCTGGTGCGCGGGGCGGGAGCCGCCTGCACGTTCAAGGACGCCGATTGCCGCGTCGAGGCGCGCGGCCTGTGGGGTCCTGCCCCGGCGACGTTCGAAGGCCAGAAATGGATCGAGAGCGACCGTTCGCGCGCCGACAAGGCGGTGCGCGAGAACTTCAAGGCGCTGATCCATCGCACCCAGGGCAAGCAGGAGATCAAGGCCGTCGCCGCCGAGCAGGCCGGCTTCACCTCCGAGCGCGAGACGGTCTGCCGCGACTACGCCCGGGAGGCGGCTCACGGCTATTGCGCCTCGCGCTACACGGAGCTGCGCGCCGCCGGGCTCGCCGCCCGCCTCAATCGCCTGGACGGCAAGCCGGAGGGCGCGGTCGTGGCCGCCGCCAAGCCCCGCAAGCCCAAGCCCAAGCCGGACGCCGCGACGACGGTGGGCGAGGTCCCGACGAGCGCGCCCGCCCTCGCCCCCGCGCCTCCGCCCCAGGCGGCGGCCCCGGCGCGAAAGTCGCTGTTCGACATCTTCCGCTGATCCGGCGCCCGCGGGGCTCAGCCCGCCGCGGTCTGGCCCGCCTCCCAGCCCAGGATGGCCTGCTTGCGGGTGAGGCCCCAATGGTAGCCCGTGAGCGCGCCCGAGCGGCCCAGCACGCGGTGGCAGGGCACCACGAAGGAGATCGGGTTGCGCCCGACGGCGGCCCCGACCGCGCGGGCGGCCTTCGGCTTGCCGATATGGCGGGCGATGTCCGAATAGGTGGTCGCCCGTCCCATCGGGATGCGCAGCAGCGCCTGCCAGACGCGGACCTCGAAATCGGAGCCGATCAGCACGACCCGCAACGGAGTCTCGCTGCGCCAGGCCTGCGGATCGAAGCAGCGCCGGGCGAGGTCGGCGGTGGCTGCGGCGTTCTCGGCGAACAGCGCCCGCGGCCAGCGGCGGCGCATGTCGGCCAGCGCGGCGTCGCGGTCGCCGTCGTCGACGAAGCCGACGCCGGCCAGCCCGCGCTCCGTCGCGACCACGATGGCCTCGCCGAACGGCGACGCATGGAACCCGTACGCCATGGCGACGCCGCCGCCCTCGGCCTTCCACTCGCCCGGGCTCATCGCCTCGTGGGTCACGAACAGGTCGTGCAGGCGGCCGGGTCCCGACAGGCCCACCTCATAGGCGGTGTCCAGCACGCTGGCCGAATCGCGCAGCAGCGCCCGGGCGTTGTCGAGCGTGATCGCCTGCAGGAAGGCCTTGGGGGTCAGCCCGGCCCAGCGGCGGAACACATGGTGGAGATGCGACGACGACACCCCCACATGGGCGGCGATGTCGTCCAGCGACGGCTGCTGGCGCCAGCGTTCGGTGATGAAGGCCAGGGCGCGGCGGACGCGGTCGTAGTCGGACAGCGGGCCGGCGTCGATGTCCGCGGCGGACAGCGGGGCGAATTCGGCGGTGGACTGAAGCATGGCTCTCTCCCAGGTCGCCCCAATCTAGGGGCGGCCCGCCGCCGCCGACACCCGAAACCTGCGCGCGGCCGCGTCAGGGATTGTAGGTGACGCCCCGCCGCGCCTCGGCGAGGGCCGCCGACAGCGCCGTCCCGAAACTGGCCTTCTCGTCCGGCGACAGGAACGCCGCCAGGCCGACGAACTGGCCCCGCGACACCAAAGCGAGACGCTGGACCCCGAATTCGGCGTGCTCCTCGCGGTGGAGCCGCGTCCAGGCCGGATTGAACCGCCACTCGCTCACCGGGCCGTCCACCGGCGCCTTGCGCAACAGGACCTCCAGGGGGGTGACGCTCACCTCCTCGTAGGACCGGGCCTGCGCCATGCTGGAGCGCAGCGCGAAATACAGGATGGCGACGTCCAGCCCGTAGAACCCGGCCACGGGCCAGAAACCCAGGATCAGGAACGGCACGCTGGCGACGCAGCTCGCCAGCGCGACGAGCACGAGCACCAGCCTGGCGCCGCGCAGGTCCAGCGAGCGATGCGGCGTCAGCACCGCCGAGAACACGGCCGGCGCGAAATCGGGTGGTGAATCGGACACGGACATCGCAGGTTAGCCTTGCCGCCAGACGACCCCCGAAACTATAGGCCAGCCATGCCGCCGCGTAAGCCGCTCTCCGATCACAAGGCCAAGAGACCCATTGACGCGGGGCCGGCGCCGGACGCCGGTCAGAGGGGCGTCCCGAAACCGGCGTCCCCCCAAGGCGCGGCCAAACCGAAAGGTTCCGCCAAGCCGAAGGCCGCCAAATCCAAAGCCAAGAAGGCCCCCAAGGCCCCCAAGCCGCTGGAGCCGCCGCTGGTGCGCGAGATCTTCGAGCGCTTCCGGCAGGCCGAGCCAGAGCCCAAGGGAGAGCTGGAATACGTCAATCCCTTCACCCTGCTGGTCGCCGTGGTGCTGTCCGCGCAGGCCACAGACGTCGGCGTGAACCGGGCGACCCGCGCCCTGTTCGCGGTCGCCGACACGCCGCAGAAGATGCTGGACCTCGGCGAGGACGCCGTCCGCGAGGCCATCAAGACGATCGGGCTCTTCCGCAACAAGGCCCGGAACGTCGTCGCCCTGTCGCGCCGGCTCGTCGACGAGTTCGGGGGCGAGACGCCCCGCACCCGGGAGGAACTGGAGACCTTGCCCGGCGTGGGCCGCAAGACCGCCAACGTGGTCCTGAACACGGCCTTCGGCCAGCCCACGATCGCGGTCGACACGCATCTGTTCCGGGTGTCGAACCGCCTGCCCCTCGCGCCCGGCAAGACCCCGCTGGACGTCGAGCTCGGGCTGTTGCGCGTCATTCCGGCCGAATACCTCCAGCATGCGCATCACTGGCTGATCCTGCACGGCCGCTATGTGTGCAAGGCCCGCAAGCCGGACTGTCCGCGCTGCATCATCAGCGACATCTGCCGCTTCGAGCCCAAGACGCTTCCCGGCCAGAGCCCGCCCGATTCGCCCGATCCGGAGGACGCGGCGCTGCCCGCGTGACCCGGCTCAGCCATAGACCCAGAGCGCGGCCAGGCCCGCCGAGCCGACCAGGATCCGCCACCAGGCGAACACCGCGAAGCCGTGGCGCGACACGTAGCCGAGCAGGCCCTTCACGACGAAGAGGCCGGAGATCAGCGCCGCCACGAAGCCCAGCGCGATGATGCCGACGCCCTGCGTGTCGAGGGTCTTGTAGTTCTTCAGGAGGTCATACGCGAAGGCGCCCGCCATGGTGGGCATCGCCAGCCAGAACGAGAACTCGGCGGCGGCCCGCTTGTCGGCGCCCATCAGCATGGCGCCCACGATGGTCGCGCCCGAGCGCGACACGCCCGGGATCATCGCCAGGCACTGGGCGAAGCCGATCTTGATGTACATCGAGAGCGGGAACTGCGTGGCGTCGTGGTGCTTGGCGGTCGGGCTGCGCACGTCGACGACGAGCAGCACGAGGCCGCCGACGATGAGCGCGATGCAGACGATCAGCGGGTTGAACAGCACGCCCTTGATGAAGCCGTGCAGCAGCGCCCCGATGACGGCGGCGGGCAGGAACGCGGCCAGCACGCCGATCACGAAGTTGCGGGCCCGCGGGTCCGTGGGGAGCGCCAGCACGATCTGCAGGAGCTTGTGGAAATAGACGCCCAGGATCGCCAGGATCGACCCGAGCTGGATCAGCACCGCGAAGGTCTTGTCGAACTTGTCGTCGGCGAAGTTCAGGCCGAGGAAGTGCTCCGCCAGCAAGAGGTGCCCGGTCGACGACACGGGCAGGAACTCCGTGAAGCCTTCGAAAATCCCGAGCACGATGGCTTTCAGGGCGGAAGCGAGATCCATGGGGACGGTCCTGACTGAGGGGGGCGCCCGGGCTCTCGATGGGCCTCGGGACCTGACGTAAGCTGTGCGCGGGGGACGATTGGTGTTGTGGCGAGCGCGTCGCGGTTTTATACGCTGACCCCTCGCGACGCCACCCTGCGTGCGTCGAAACGGCCGATCGCCGCCGCCGCGGCGTCCCATGCCCCCCGTTCCGGAGACGAAGCCTCTGCCCATGGCGACGCTCTTCCATCACCCTCTCTGCCCGCATTCCAGGTTCGTTCGGCTTCTGCTGGGGGAGTTCGGGATCGAAGCGTCCCTGGTCGAGGAGCGCGCCTTCGAGCGCCGCACCGAGTTCCTGGTCATGAACCCGGCCGGGACCACGCCGGTGTTCAGCGAGGAGCAGATCGGAAACGTCCCCGGCGCCTCCGTCATCGCCGAGTATCTGGACGAGACGCGCGGGCTCGCGCTGGGCGACCGGCGCCTGCTGCCGTCCGATCCCAAGGGGCGCGTCGAGGTCCGCCGCCTCGTCGACTGGTTCAATGGCAAGATGCACGCCGAGGTGACCGGCTACCTGGTCACCGAGAAGGTGTTCAAGCGCTTCATGCCCCTGGAGGCCGGCGGCGGCGCGCCCGACATGGCGGCGATCCGCGCGGCGCGGGCCAACATCCGCTACCATCTGTCCTATATCGGCTTCCTGATGCAGGGCCGAAATTGGCTCGCCGGCGACAAGCTGAGCTGGGCCGATCTCGCGGCCGCGGCGCAGCTTTCGGCGGCCGACTACCTGGGCGACGTGCCGTGGAACGAGAACGAAACCGCCAAGCACTGGTATGCGCGGGTGAAATCGAGGCCGTCCTTCCGGCCGCTGCTCGCCGACCGGGTGCTCGGAATGGACCCGGCCGAGCACTACGCGGACCTGGACTTCTGACCGGCGCGGCGCTGAAAGCCGCCCTGGCGGCGGACGCGCGCCGCGAAGGCTTCGTCTCGGTGCGGGTCACCACGCCGGACGCCATTCCGCAGGCCCCCGCCCAGCTGGAAGAGGCCCTGGCCGAGGGCCGCCACGGCGACATGGCCTGGATGGAGCAGAACCGCGACCGCCGGGCCGACCCGCGCGTGCTCTGGCCGCAGGTGCGCAGCGTCGTGATGCTGGGCGCCAGCTACGCCCCAGCGTCCGACCCCCTGGCCAGCCTCTCCCGGCGGGACCGCGGCTCCATCTCGGTCTACGCCCGGTCGCGCGACTATCACGACGTCCTCAAGGGCAAGCTGAAGCTGATCGCCGGCCGGCTTGCGGCGTCGGGCGGGGCCGACGTCAAGGTCTTCGTCGACACCGCGCCCGTCATGGAGAAGCCGCTGGCCGCCGCCGCCGGGCTCGGCTGGCAGGGCAAGCACAGCGTGCTGGTGTCGCGCGAGCACGGATCCTGGCTGTTCCTGGGCGCGATCTTCACCACGGCCGAGCTGCCGCCGGACACTCCGGGCGAGGACCATTGCGGATCCTGCACGCGCTGCATGGCGGTCTGCCCGACGGACGCGTTCCCGCGCCCCTATCAGCTCGACGCGCGGCGCTGCGTCTCCTACCTCACCATCGAGCACAAGGGCCCGATCCCGCGCGAGCTGCGGGCGGGCGTCGGCAACCGGGTGTTCGGCTGCGACGATTGCCTGGCCGTCTGCCCCTGGAACAAGTTCGCCGAGGCCGGCCGCGAGGCCAAGCTCCAGGCCCGGGAGGATCTCGACGCCCTGCCGCTGGCGGATCTCGCCCGCCTCGACGACGCGGCGTTCCGGGCCCGTTTCGCCGGCACGCCGGTCAAGCGCACCGGCCGCGATCGCTTCGTGCGCAACGTGCTGGTGGCGATCGGCAACTCCGGATCGCCCGACCTCGCCGCCTCCGCCGAGGCGCTTCTGGACGACGCCTCCGCGCTGGTCCGCGGCGCCGCCGTGTGGGCGGTTTCGCGCCTGAGCCCGCCCGACCGCCTCTCGCGTCTCAGGGCTGCTAGGATGACCGTCGAATCCGACCCCGACGTTCTCGCCGAATGGAGCGCCGAACCTTGAACCTCCTCGTCTTCGGCTATGGCTACACCGCGTCGGCCTTCATCCGGGCCGAGCGCAAGCGCTTCACGGACATCGCCGCGACGGTCAGGACGCCCGAAAAGGCCGCCTTGCTCGGCCGCGACGGGGTGCGCGGGCTGGTGTTCGACGCCGGCGTGCGCGACGCCGACCCGACCGGCCGCGTCGATCCGGAAATCCTCGCCTCGATCGCCCAGGCGGACGCGCTGCTGGTGTCCATCCCGCCGGACGCCGAGGGCGATCCCGTCCTGCGCGCCTTCGGGGACCGGATCGGGGCCTCCGCCCCCCTGCGCTGGATCGGCTATCTGTCGACGGTCGGGGTCTATGGCGACCACGGGGGAGAGTGGGTGGACGAGAAGACGCCGCTTCGCCCGGTGAGCGAGCGGTCGGCCCGTCGCGTCCACGCCGAGGAAGCCTGGCTCGCCCTGGGGCGGCGGTCCGGCAAGCCCGTGCACGTCTTCCGGCTGTCCGGCATCTACGGCCCGGGCCAGAACGCGCTGGTCAATCTCCAGGCGCGCACGGCGCGGCGGCTGGTGAAGCCCGGCCAGGTGTTCAACCGCATCCACGTGGAGGACATCGCCGGCGTCCTGGCCGCCTCGCTGGAGCGGCCGGGCGGCGGGATCTACAACGTCACGGACGACGAGCCCGCGCCGCCGCAGGACGTGGTGACCTACGCGGCGGGCCTGCTCGGCGTCCAGCCCCCGCCCGAGATCGCCTTCGAAACGGCCCACCTGTCGCCGATGGCCCGCAGCTTCTACGGCGAGAACAAGCGCGTCGCCAACCGGCGCGTCCGCGACGAGCTCGGCTACGCCTTCCGGTATCCGACCTATCGCGAAGGCATGCAGGCGCTGGCCGCCGCCGGCGAGGGGCGCAGCTGACCTTCAGGCCGCGTGGCGGGTGGCGTCCGCGCCGAAATGCTCGATGTAGCGGGCGTGGATGGCGCTGACCGGCAGGACGACGAGCACGTCGGTGACGCCGAACTGCCGGTCCACCACCGCCCCGTCCCCGAAGCGGGCGCCGACCCGCAGATAGCCCTTGATCAGCGGCGGCAGGCTGTGGAGGGCGGCCTTGGGGTTGATGTCGGCGGCCGCCAGCATGTTCATGTCCACCCGCCTGGACTTCGTCGCCGAGGCGCGCCACTCGGCGGGGGCCTGGGCATGGTGGTGCAGGAAGCTGAGCGGCAGCGCCAGTCGGGCGGGGTCGACGCCCTCCAGGCTGGCGCATCCGAACATCACGTCCATGCGGTGGCGCCGCACATAGGTCCAGACCCCGTGCCAGAGCAGCTCGACGGTCCGCTTGTCGCGGTAGGGCTGGAGCACGCAGCTGCGCCCGAGCTCCAGGAAACGCTTGCCCGGATGGGCGTCGAGCAGCGGCTGGATCTCGAACTCGCCGGCCGAGTAGAAGCCGGCGTGCCGCTCGGCGACCTCCTGGCGCAGCAGCCGGTAGGTGCCGACCACCTTGGGCTTGCGGGGCCCGGGACCGGACCTGCCGATGATCGCCGACGGGGCGTCGTGGTCGATCACCAGCAGGTGGTCGCAAATGGCGTCATAGGCGTCGATGTCGCGCCGCTTCAGCCGCGAGCGCAGGTCGGGCACGGCCGCCATCTCGTCGTAGAAGACGCGGTAGCGCAGCTTTTGCGCGCGCTTCACGTCCTTGGCGGTCTGGGCCAGCCGAACCTCGAGCGACCCGATGCGGCCGAGCACGCCGTCGAGCCCGGCGGGCGAGGGCAGGGGCTGCGCCCGGCCGACATGCGGCGCCAGGATCGCGGAGCCCTTCTGGAGTCCGCCCAGCAGCCGGGCGGCGAGGCCTGGGGAGCGATCGACGACATCGGAGGGGTTCGACATGCGGGCGCTGACACCGGTGAGCCTGAGCGGCGCAGGAGCCGCCCGTTGAAGGCGAAGCGCCGCTCTCGCGACCGCAGGCAGACCATATCCGCCTGACGGGATTGTGACAAACGCCCGGGGAAGCGTCCGCCTCAGCCCGTCCGGGCGAGGCTTTCCAGCCCCAGCGACGCCACCAGGGCGGCGGGGTCGAGGGGCTTGGCCACGGTGGCGTCCATGCCGGACGCGAGGGCGAGCCTGCGGTCCTCCTCGAACACGTTGGCGGTCAGCGCGACGATGCGGGTGCGCGGAAGCTCCAGCGCCGCTTCGGTCTCGCGGATCCGCCTCGCCGCCTCGTGCCCGTCCAGCCCGGGCATGCGCACATCCATCAGCACCAGGTCGAAGCGCTCCTGCGGGGTCGTGGCCGCGGCCGAGAAGCACTGGACGGCCTCGACGCCGTTCTTGGCCCAGGTGACGCTGGCGCCCATCTTCTGCATCAGCCGCGTCGCCAGGAGGGCGTTGATGTCGTTGTCCTCCGCCAGCAGGACCTTCATGCCCGCCGCGACCGCTCCGTAGGCCCCCGGGGCCGCGCCGGCCGCCGCGACGCCCGGAACCGCCGCGTCCTCCGAAGGCGTCAGCCGCGACGACAGGGACCGCGCCCGCACCGGCTTCACCAGGTAGCCGTCGAAGCCCGCCGCGGAGGGCGGCCCGAAGGACCGCCGTTCGAAGGGCGACAGCAGCACCAGCCGCATCTCGACGCCGGAGCGCTTGGCGAGGGCCGCCAGCGTGCGGGCGTCCTCCTCGCCCACCGCGCCGTCGATCACCAGGAGGTCGGGAACGTAGCCGCCGTCGTTCAGGCGCACGATGGCGCCTTCGGTCGTCGCGGTCGCATGCGCCCGGAAACCGAGCTCCTGCAGGCGGCGCACCATATAGGGCCCCTCGAAAGGCGAGCGGGACACCACCAGCGCGGTCCGCCCGTCGAAGCGCGGCGACGCGTCGCCCGGGGCCCCGGGCGCCGCCTCCTCCAGGTCCAGCGTGAACGTGAAGGCCGAGCCCCGGCCCGGCTGGCTGGCGACGGAGAGCTCCCCTCCCATGCCGGCCACGAGGCGGCGGGAGATCGCCAGCCCCAGGCCCGTGCCGCCGTGCCGGCTGGAGGCCGAGCCGTCCACCTGCTCGAACTCCTCGAAGATGCGCGCCAGCCGGTCGGCCGGAATGCCGATCCCGGTGTCGGTGACGCAGAAGGCGAGGCGCCCGTCCGGCGCCCGCTCGACCGAAACCCCGACGCCGCCTTGGTCGGTGAACTTGACGGCGTTGCCGGCCAGGTTGGTGAGCACCTGGCGCAGGCGCGCGGCGTCGCCCATCACGGTGCGGCGGAGGTCGGCGGCCACGAACCCGGCGATCTCGATGCCCTTGCCCTGGGCGCGGGGCGCGAGCAGCTCCACCGCCCCCTCCACCAGAGAAGCGAGGTCGAAGGGCTCGCAGGCCAGCTCCAGCTTGCCGGCTTCGATCTTGGAGAAGTCCAGGATCTCGTCGATGATCGACAGCAGCGCCTCGCCGGACGTCTTGACGGCCCGCACATAGGTCGTCTGCTCAGGGTCGAGCCGGGTCCCCACCAGCAGGTCCGCCATGCCGAGCACCCCGTTGAGCGGCGTGCGGATCTCGTGGCTGACGGTGGCCAGGAAGCGCGACTTCGCCTCGCTGGCGGCTTCGGCCTTGGCGCGCTCCTCCGCCAGGGCGGCCTCGGCGGCGCGCCGGTCGGTGATGTCGCGGCCGACGGACTGGATCTCGGTGTCGCCATGGGCGCTGCGGACGGGGGTCTCCAGCCAGGAGATCCAGCGCGGCCCGCGCAGGGTCTCGATCTGCTGGTCGTAGCTGCGCGACCCGTCCGCGTCGCGGCGGTCGCCGCTGGTCTCGATGGCGGGGATCTGGAACGTCGTGTCCAGGAGTTCGTCCCGCGACCGGTTGGCCAGGATGACGAACGCGGCGTTCACATAGGTCAGCCGGCCCGCCTGGTCGCGGCGCAGGATGAGGTCGTCCTGCCCCTCGATCAGGTTGCGGTATCGGTCCTCGCTCTCGCGAAGCTCCCAGACGGTGTCCTGGAGCCCCTCGTTCTCCGCCTCCAGCGCGGCCGCATGGGCGCTGATCCGGAAATGGTCGCGCAGCAGCAGAGCGGCGATCACGACGGCGACGAGCGACAGCGTGCCGAACGCCGTCAACGCCAAACCCCCGGTCGTGATGGTCTCGAAAAAGCTCATGTCGGTCCTCGTCGCCACCTTACGCGCGCGAGGATTGAGAAACCGTTCGAAACAGCCCGACCCGCCGTCAAGCCTCCCCGGCGTTCTCGCGCGGGCGGTAGGACAGCGCCTCGGCGATGTGGATGCGGCCGACCCGGTCGGCGCCGTCGAGGTCCGCCAGGGTCAGCGCCAGCTTCATCACGCGGTGGAAGCCGCGCGCCGTCAGCCGCATGGCGTCGGCGGCGTCGCGCAGGATCTTGACGCCGGCGGCGTCCGGCCGGGCGACCTCCTCCACCAGGCCGGCCGGGCAGGCGGCGTTCACCCCCACCCCGGCGTTCCCGAGCGCCGCATAGCGGCGGGCCTGGCGCTCGCGCGCCGCCGCCACCCGGGCGGCCGCCTCGGCCGATCCCTCCGCCGGCGCGGGCAGGATCAGGTCCGCCGCGCTGACGGCGGGCACGTCGATATGCAGGTCGATCCGGTCCAGGAAAGGGCCGGAGATGCGGCTCTGGTACTGGGCGGCGCATTTGGGGTTGGGCGCGCGCCGGCAGGCGAAGCCGGGCTCGTTCGCCCGGCCGCAGCGGCACGGATTCATGGCCGCCACCAGCTGGAAGCGCGCCGGATACACCACCCGCCGGTTGGCCCGCGCGATCGCAACCTCGCCGGTCTCCAGCGGCTGGCGCAGGCTGTCGAGCGCCTGCGGGGCGAATTCCGGCAGCTCGTCGAGGAACAGCACGCCGTGATGGGCGAGCGACGCCTCGCCCGGCCGGGCGTTGACGCCGCCTCCCACCAGCGCCGCCATGGAGGCCGAGTGGTGCGGCGCGCGGAACGGCCGTCGGTCCGTGAGCCCGCCCTCCGCCAGGAGCCCGCCGACCGACTGGATCATCGACACTTCCAGCAGCTCGGCCGGCCGCAGCGGCGGCAGGATGGAGGCGAGCCGCGCCGCCAGCATGGACTTGCCGGAGCCCGGGCGGGCCGCACATCAGCATGATGTGCTACATTATCGAGGACGATGCGGCGAGCTTCCCCTCAGCTCCACCACGGTTCCAAACGTCACAATTTGCCGTGTGTTTGCCGGATCGCTTCTCAGCCTGCGTACCCACAGCGGTACCCAGCGTGCGTACCCGCGAGCATCGCCTGCAACGACGTCCGCGGCCCCAGAAGGATGGGGTGGGCTGACCATGTAGGCCGGGTAGTGGCTAGACCGCAGGGTCGCCTTGACTATCGAGGCGTCGATGCCGATCCCGCTCTCGGCTGTCTCTCTGTTCAGGCTGTCTTATGTCCAGTCCCGCTGGCATCTCGCGCCGCCGGGCAAGTTCGCGGTACAGCGCCTCATGGCTTACCCCGATCTGGGCCGCCACGACCTTCCACTGGCCGTGTCGGTCTGGTAGCGTATTGAACTCCAGCCAGGCCGATAGTCGCTCGGCAACCGTTTTGAGCGACAGGATCTCAGCCCGCAGCCGGGCGGCTTGCATCTCGCCGGCGAGGTGCGCGGCCCAGGCTTGCGCGAAAGCGACGTCCGCCAGCTTCGCCCTAAGGTCCGCCGCCTTCACGCTCACCACCAGCGTGGGTTCGGACGCGATCGCGTCGCAGTGGTAGGCCGGGGAGAACAAGGACGGCTCGGCGACCACCGCGCCGCGCCCGGCTCTTTGCAGCACCAGCGCGGCTCCGTTCGCCTGATGGCGCACCAGCTGGATCTCACCCCACTTCACGCTGTGCATGTACCGCACGCGGTCGCCGCGCCAGAACAGGTGTTGCCCGCGCTTGATCTCGCGTTCGCGAGCGGGCAGATCGGCGAAGGGGAATAATCCAAACATGATAGCTATCATATATGGATTCCGCGTTGTCGTGCAGTGTGGTTTGGATTTCCGAGGGATGCCCATGCTCGCCCGCACGCTCGTATTCGCCGCAGCACTATGCGGCGCCCTTCCCGCTTTCGCCCAACACGCCCACCACGCTCCGATGGCAGGCATGCCGACGAACGCAGCCGAGCCCCGCGAACCGGGGCAGGCGGCCTTTGCGGCGATCCAGGAGATCGTGGCCATACTGGAGGCCGACCCTCGCACGGACTGGACCAAGGTGGACATCGAGGCACTGCGGCGGCACCTCGTAGACATGGACAACGTGACCCTGCGCGCGCAGGTCGCGGTCGAAGCTGTCGACGGCGGCGCCCGCTTCGTGGTGACCGGGGAAGGTGAAGTCGTCGCCTCGATCCGCCGGATGGTCTCCGCGCATGCGGCGGCCATGGATGGGGTTGGCGGCTGGCGCATGCAGGCCGAGGAGCGCCCCGGCGGGGTCGCCCTCGCTGTGACTGCCGCTAGACCGGCGGAGGTCGCCAAGATCCGCGGGCTGGGCTTCATCGGTGTCATGACGCGCGGGATGCACCATCAGGAGCACCATCTGATGCTGGCTCGCGGCGCCGACCCCCACCGCTGATCCCACCGGGGCGGGCCCGATCGCCAGGGCCAACCGTCAGGCAACGAGGCCGGCATGGACCGACTGGTCGCCGCCGCACTGGCGGGAGTGGCTTGGCGTGATCGTCTGGACCATTGCGCGTCGCCCGCGCCGGCCCGGACGCGCCGGGCCAAAGCTGGCTGGCCAGGGCCATGCTCGGTCCCATGGAGCGCATGCGCGCGTGCCCGCGCGCAGTGGACAAGCACAGCAGTCCTTAGGTCGCCGATGCCCCGGTGGCCGATGATGCGGGGTCGGACGCGCCCGAACCCGCCGCGGGAAGCCACAGCGTCACCTCCGTGCCCCGCCCTGGCTCGCTTGCGATGCGAAGGGCTCCGCCCGCGCCCTCGGCGAACTCCCTGGCCATGGCCAGCCCGAGCCCTGTCCCGTGACCGGCGGGCTTGGTCGTGAAGAAGGCCTCCGATGCGCGGCGCAGCACGTCGGCGGACATGCCCTGGCCGGTGTCGGCGACAGCGATGCGCACGAGCGGGCGCGCCGGGGCAGCCTCCGGCTCCGGCGGCGGCGACGCTGAGGCGCGCAGGGTCAGCCGGCCGCCGCCGGGCATGGCGTCCCGGGCGTTGATCGCCAGGTTGACCAGCACCGTCTCCAACTGGCGCCTGTCGGCGCGGATCGCCGGCAAAGCGGCCGCCACCTCGGTCACGACCTCGATCGTCCCGCCCAGGGTGTGCCGCAGGATGGCGTGCAGCCCCTCCAGCAGCGACGCAACGTCGGCATCCTCGTGGGCGGCCCCCGGCTTGCCCGAGAAGGCGAGAAGGCGGCGGACGACGGACGCACCCCGTTCGGCGGCGTCGCTGGCCAGCCTCGCCATTTCGCGAACCTTCTCCGCGTCTTCGACGCGCCGAAGGATGGTTCCCAGCGCGCCCTGGACGGCGTGGAGCACGTTGTTCATGTCGTGGGCGATGCCGCCGGCGAGTTGACCGAGGGCCGACCGATTGGGCTGGCTCAATGTGATCCACGGCGGAACCGTGTACTTCTGTCTCTCAGGTCGCGCAGTCGGCGCGGTGCTCCATGGCTTCGACCGGAGAGGCACGGCTTGCGCACACTGGAGCATAAGGCCTTTCTGACGTTGATCGCGCTCGTATCGGTCGCGTTCGCCTGGATCCTGTGGCCATTTTTCGGCGCGGTGTTCTGGGCGGCCGTGATCGCGATCGTTTTTCACCCGCTGAACGCACGGCTGGCCGGTCCGTCGCCGCGGCGCCCGACCTTCGCCGCGCTGGCGACGGTGGCGATCATCATGCTGATCGTGGTGCTGCCCGTTCTGCTGGTGGCCGCGGCCCTGGCGATGGAAGCGTCCGATCTCTACGGCCGGCTGCAGTCCGGGGAGATCGACGCGGTGAGGATCTTCCAGCCTGTGTTCGACGCGCTGCCGTCTTGGTTGACCAGCATCCTCGACCGCTTCGGACTCACCGATCTCGGCGCCGTGCGGACCAGGATCGCGGCTGCGCTGACCAGCGGTGTCCAGGCGATCGCGACCGGGGCGTTTGCCGTGAGCCAGAGCACGTTCGGTTTCGTCGTCGGCCTCGGTGTGATGCTCTACCTGCTCTTCTTCTTGCTGCGCGACGGGGAGGCGCTGGCCGGACGGCTGAGGGCGGCACTCCCGCTACGCGCCGAACAGCGGGACGCGCTGTTCGGGCAGTTCACCGTGGTGATCCGGGCGACGGTCAAGGGCGATATCCTCGTCGCCATCCTGCAGGGCGTGCTGGGCGGCCTTGTCTTCTGGTTCCTGGGTGTCCATGCGGTACTGCTCTGGGCGGTGCTGATGGCCTTCCTCTCGCTTCTACCCGCCATCGGGGCAGCGCTCGTCTGGCTTCCCGTTGCGGTCTATTTCCTCGCCACGGGATCGATCTGGCAAGGAATTTTCCTGCTCCTCTACGGGATGCTCGTCATCGGCCTGGTCGACAATCTGCTCCGCCCGTTTCTGGTCGGGCAAGCGACCAAGATGCCGGACTATGTCGTCCTCATCTCGACATTGGGCGGCATCGAGACGTTCGGCCTGCATGGCTTCATCGTCGGGCCGGTGATCGCCGCGATGTTTCTTGCCGTCTGGGACATCTACTCCGCATCGCAAGACCGATAGGTGCTCCATCGACCAGGCAAGCCACCCTGTCTTGCCAACCGAAGAAGATAAGGACGCCTCACATCTTAAGGGCGATGCAATTATGAGGACGGCAGCATCAATGAACGGGCTAACAGCCGAAGAAGCCGCGGAGCGGCTGCGGCGAGACGGTCCTAACGAACTGCCCCGATCCGGCCGACGCACCCTCCCTAGGATCGTGCGCGACGTCCTGAGCGAGCCGATGCTGGCGTTACTCGCGGTCGGCGGGATCACCTATCTACTGCTCGGCGACACAGTCGAGGCTTTGATACTGGCCACCTTCGCCTCGCTCTCGATCGTGATCACGATTGTTCAGGAAAGTCGCACCGAACGGGTCCTTGAAGCTCTGCGTGACCTCACCAGCCCGCGCGCCCTCGTCATCAGAAACGGCGAACGCGTCCGCATCGCCGGTCGCGAGGTGGTCCAGGGAGACATTGTTGTCTTGGCGGAAGGTGACCGCGTGCCAGCTGATGCGGTGCTAGTCGAGACGTCGGACCTGCAGGTCGACGAGTCGCTGCTGACGGGAGAATCCGTTTCGGTCCGTAAGCGGCCCGCATCAGCCCACGAGAGCTTTGCTGGCCGTCCCGGCGGGGACGACCTGCCGATGGTCTTCTCCGGAGCTCTGGTGGTGCGCGGTTCTGGATTGGCCCAAGTCACCGGCACTGGCGTCCGCAGCGAGATTGGCCGCATTGGCGCGTCGCTGGGCGGCCTTGAGACGGAGGCTCCGCGCCTGGCGGTCCAGACCGGGCGTGTGGTGCGCGTTTTCGCCGTTGTAAGCTCCGCCGTGTGCGTCTTCGTCGTGATTGTCTATGGCTTGGCCCGCGGAAGCTGGCTCGACGGCGTTCTGGCCGGGATCGCGCTCGGCATGGCGCTCCTTCCGGAGGAGTTCCCGGTGGTCCTTGCGGTTTTCATGGCCATGGGCGCCTGGCGTATTTCCCGGGCTCGGGTGCTGACCCGGCGCGCGGCCGCGATTGAAGCCCTGGGATCCGCCACGGTTCTGTGCGCCGACAAGACCGGCACCCTCACCGAGAACCGGATGAGCATCGCCGAGATCCGTCTCGGCGATGGGAGCGCCCACGAGCCCAAGTCCCAGGATCCCGCCGTACGGGCCGTGATCGAAGCCGGGACTCTGGCGAGCGCGCCGCACCCGACTGATCCCATGGAGATCGCCTTCCACGCGCTGCGTCAGGAAGGCGTCCCTTCGGCCGAACTGGTCCGCTCCTATCCACTGCGCCCGGATCTGCTCGCCATGACGCAGGTCTGGCGAACGCCGCGGGCGACCGGCTGCGTCGCCGCGGCCAAAGGCGCTCCCGAGGCCGTCGCTCGCCTGTGCGGCTTGGGAACCAGTGAGTTGAAGCTCCTCACCGACGCCGTGGAGGCCATGGCCTCCGGAGGACGACGCGTGCTCGGCGTCGCTATGGCGACGTGGGAGGCTGGTGACCTACCCGACGAACAGACGGCGTTCCGCTTCACCCTGCAGGGACTGGTCGGGCTGGAGGACCCGCTACGCCCAGCTGTCCCGGCCGCGGTGGCCGAATGCCGTGCGGCGGGGATACGGGTCGTCATGATCACCGGCGACTACCCCTCGACCGCAAGGGCCATCGCTCGCCAGGCCGGCTTGGCCGATGGGACCCTTCTCACCGGAGAGGAACTCGCCACGCTCGACGGCGAAGCGCTGCAAGAACGGGTACGCACCACCACCGTGTTCGCTCGCATCATGCCGGAGCAGAAGCTGCGCATCGTTCAGGTCCTCAAGGCGAATGGGGAGGTGGTCGCCATGACCGGCGACGGCGTAAACGACGCGCCCTCGCTCAAGGCCGCTCACATCGGCATCGCCATGGGCGGGCGCGGGACGGACGTCGCCCGGGAGGCCGCCGCCTTGGTTCTGCTCGATGACGACTTTGGCGCCATCGCGACGGCCGTGCGCCTCGGTCGGCGCATTTACGACAACCTGCGCAAGGCCATGGGCTTCATTTTCGCGGTCCATGTGCCGATCGCCGGGCTGACGCTCGCGCCGCTACTGCTCGGTTGGCCGCCGCTCTTTGGACCGGTGCACATCGCCATATTGGAGATGGTGATCGATCCGATCTGCTCGCTCGTCTTTGAGGCGGAGCCGGAAGAGAATGACGTGATGCGCCGCCCGCCCCGCGATCCAGATGCGCTGCTGTTCACACCTGGACTGATCGTGGCGGGCCTGCTGCAGGGCGTGCTCGCCTTCGCGGCGACCGCCGGCGTGGTCTGGCTCTCGTCGGTGCGGGGCATGGGCCCCGACGAGGTCCGGGCCGCGGCCTTCGTGGCCCTCGTGCTCTCCCTCCTGGCGCTCGTCTTTGCGAACCGTTCGTTCTCGGCCTCCATGCTCGGGGCGCTGCGACGACCCAGTTGGGCCTTGCTGGCGGTGCTCGCGGCGGTCGCGGTGGCTCTGTCCTGCCTTCTGATGTGGCCGCCGCTGCGTTCGCTGTTCCGCTTCGCCCCCCTGCATGCCGACGATCTCGCCGCGGCCACGCTGGCGGCCATCGCGCTGCTCACCACCCTGGAGGGTCTCAAAGGGCTCGCGAGCACACGCGTAATTGGCAGCCCAGGTTGGGCTCGACCCAGATAAGGCGCCCCCTGACCGTCAATGCGCCTGAGCCTCCGGCCGCCGCGTCAGTGCGCCGGCCCGCTCTCGTCAAGAGCGCGCCGCAGCCGTCGGATGACGACCCGACGAGCCCGCTCGTCCGCCGCCTGCCGAACTGCGTCGCCGATGTCGAGCAGCAGGCGCGACAGGTCGTTGTGCCAATCGAGGTGGCCGATCTGCTCAGGACGAATCCGGCTGGGACCCGCCGTTTCGATGGATTGGGCTCCGTCAGGCGTCAATGCGAAGCTTTCGTCAAGCCGGGGGGTCAGGATGCGGCCAGTTGGAAGGAAACTGGACGCCCGGTCCTTGAGCGCCATGATCGCGGGTTCTTCCCCATGAACCAGGAAGACGCCTTTCTGGATCGGCAGGCGGGCTTTCAGCCAAGCGGCCAGCTCTGGCGCATCGGCGTGGCCGGAGTAAAGGTCGAGCGAGCGGATGCGGGCCCGCACATCGATCTCCTCGCCCTGGATGCGGACCCGCGATGCGCCGTCCTGGAGAATGCGGCCAAGCGTGCCCTGCGCCTGGAAGCCCACCAGCAACACTGTCCCTTCCTCGCGCCAGAGCCACTCCTTGAGGTGATGACGTATACGGCCAGCCTCGCACATCCCGCTCGCCGCAATGATGATGTGGAAGCTGCGGACGCGGTCAATGGCCTTGCTTTGCTCAACCGTGTCCGTGAAGCGCACGTGGCGGGAGCTCAGCGCACGCCGAAAGGCGTCTCCGTTCTCGATCTCACCCGCGTGCGCCTCAAACACCGCGGTCGCCCGACCGGCTAGGGGTGAATCAATAAAGATGGGTGCTTGTGGCAGTTCGCCGGAGCCCATGAGCGCGACCAAGTCAACGAGCAGTTCCTGGGTCCTCTCGACCGCGAAGGAGGGGATCAGCAGGGCGCCGCCATGTGTCCGGCGCGCCGCTTGTACTTCGTCACGCAGAAGCGCGCGCCTGCTGGCCGGCGTCACCTCCGGCCGGTCGGTGTCGCCGTAGGTGGACTCGCAGACGACATAGTCGACGTCCTGCGGACCGGCCGGATCGGACTGGAGCAGCTTGTGAGCCGGGCCGAGGTCGCCGGAGAACAGCAGCCGCGTCCGTTGCCCATTCTCGATCGCCTCCACCTCGATGGCGGCCGAGCCGAGGAGATGCCCGGCGTTCCAGAATCGTACCCGCACGCCGTCTGCCACAGCGACCCAGCCGCCGAGTTCAACGGGCTTGAATAGGCGCTGGGCCTCGGCCGCATCGTCGGCCGTGTAGATGGGTTCAACGGCGGCGGCCCGGCCACGCCGCGCGTTGCGGCGGTTGAGCTGCTCGACCTCCATCTCCTGGATATGGCCGGAATCAGGCAGCATCACCGAGCACAAGTCCGCCGTTGCACGGGTCGCGTAGATCGGCCCTTGGAACCCCTCCCTGACCAGCTTCGGCAAAAGGCCGCTGTGGTCGATGTGGGCATGGGTGAGGACGACCGCCTGTATCGACTCAGGGCGGAACGGGAAGGCCCTGTAGTTGAGCTCCTTCTCGGTCTTGGATCCCTGGAAGAGCCCGCAATCGATGAGGACGCGGACTGGGCCTGTGTCCAGCACGAAGCAGGAGCCGGTCACGCCCAATGCGGCGCCGTGGAAAGTCAAGCGGAGCATCGGCAGGCCTCAGTACGACATGAACAGCGGAACGGGGCAGGCCTGAAGGAGCGAATGGGTGACGCCGCCAAACACCATCTCGCGTAGAGGCGAATGCACATATCCGCCCATGACGATCATGTCGGCGCCGCCCTGGACCGCTCGCTGACGCAGAGTTTCCGCGACGTCCCCGTCCATGGCGGCCATGCAATTGACGGAGACCTTCACCCCGTGCCGGGCGAGGTGCGGGGCCAGATCCGAGCCGTCCACCGACCCGCGCAGCTCCTTCTCGCCGACCACAGCCGCCACTTCGACCTCCTCGGCCGAGCGCAGCAGCGGCAGGGCGTCGTTCGCGGCGCGCGCCGCCTTCGCGCTGCCGTCCCAAGCCAGCAAAATGCGCCGGGCCGAAAACGTGTTGCGATCCGGGGGGACAACCAGGACCGGACGACCGCTCTCGATCAAAAGAGTCTGCATCAGCCCGCGATCCAGCGTCAGCGCCTCGGCCTCGGCGTCGAGGATGGTGAGGTCCTGAAGTCGTGCCTGAGTGGTGAACGCGTCCAGCAAATCGGAATACGGAAGGTGCGGCGCTTGGGCCGAGCAGATCACACCCGCCACGGCCGCGCTGCGCTGCGCTTCATCGGCGACCTCGTGCGCAAACCTGTCCAGACGCCGGTTCTCCGCCTCGACCGCCACGCCGACATATTTGCTGACGAAGGCGTTTGGCAGCACCAGCCTGACCGAAGCCGCCTGGACGGTGGCGTGGGCGCCCGCCGCCTGGGCCAGCGTAAGACCGTAACCTAAAGCGGTATAGCTCTCCTCGGGTCCAAATTCCTTGGTGATGGCGATGAGGATGCTCTTCACACCTTCAATCATTCCGCCCTCCCGTTCTGAGTGCCGGCAGCATCGCTAAACAGGGCTCATGCGCGAGAGCGTGCCGTCGCGCAGCACGAACTGGTGCCAGAGCGCCATCGCGACGTGCAGTCCGGCAAGCCAGAGCACCACCGTTCCCCCGGTCTCGTGCACCTCGGCGACCCAGCCGGGCGAGCCCTGCACGGATGCGGCGAGGGCCGGCAACGGCAGACCGAAGAATGTCACCGGCACACCGAGCCGCCCCGCGGCGTACCAGCCCGTGATGGGTAGGCCAAGCATAAGGCCGTAGAGCACCCAGTGCCCCGCTCGGGCGGCCAGATCGAGCAGCGGCCGCTGCGGCGCTTCCATGGCCGGAATACCTCCGAACAGGCGAACCGCCAGCCGCGGCACAAGGAGAACGAGCACCGACAGGCCGAGCCAGAAGTGGAGCACGGGCGGGTTCTCGCGCACGTGCCGGCCGCCTTCGCCGGTGAACCAAGCCGCGAGGATCAGGACCGCCATCAACCAGTGCAGAACGATCACCGTCTTCGAGTATCGGGCCATAGTCGTTCCTCCATAAACGATGGGAGCCGTTCAAACGGCCCGACCCACCAAAGCGCCGATCAGGGCCGTCGCGCCCATTGCGACGGCGCCCCAGAAGGTCACCCGCAGGGTCGGTCGGAGAACCCCGGCGCCGCCGACCCGCGCTCCGATCCCGCCCAGCACGGCGAGCCCCGCGAGCGATCCGCCGGACACAGCGATGCTCGTCCACGGCGCCGGCGCCAGGACGGCCAGCGCCAGCGGCAGCACGGCTCCGGACGCGAAGGTCGCGGCTGATGTGAGCGCCGCCTGCACCGGGCGAGCCGCCACATGCTCGGCGATGCCGAGTTCATCTCGCGCATGCGCCGCGAAGGCGTCCTTGGCCGTCATCTGCACCGCGACGACGCGCGCCAGGGCGGGCTCGACGCCCCGGTCGACATAGATCTTCGTAAGCTCGTCGAGCTCGGCTTCCGGCATGGTGGCGAGTTCCTGGCGCTCGCGAGCCATGTCGGCCTCCTCGGTGTCGGCCTGGGAGCTGACCGACACATACTCTCCGGCCGCCATGGACATGGCCCCGGCCACGAGGCTGGCCACGCCGGCGACGACGACTTCGCGCTGGGCGGTGGCTGCGGCCGCCACGCCCACCATCAGGCTGGCGGTCGAGATGATGCCGTCATTGGCCCCGAGCACCGCGGCGCGCAGCCAGCCGATGCGCTGGATCAGGTGGGCTTCCCGATGCAGCGGATGCATGTCGGTCCTCCTCGGGCGGGACGGCGGAGAAAGCGGGCGTTCCGCTCAGATCGCGACGCCTGATGTTCGGCCAGGGCGTCGTCGGGAGGTCAGGGCGCGCGCTGGCTGGATCACGGGATTGGCGAAAGCACTGGAAGCAAACTGACGACACTTTTCTGCTCCGCCGCCGGGGCGTCCATGCGAAGGATCAAGTCGGGACGGATTGATTGGAGTTGGGCGGTCCGGCCGCCTTCGCACACCCGGGCCGCTCTCAAGACAGCGGACGGCCAGCATCGCCGGCCAGACGTTTAAGCTAAGCGCGCGGCCACCCGCGCGCCATCCGGGGTTATGACCCGCGGGATGCACCATCAGGAGCACCAGCTGATGCTGGCCCGCGGCGCCGACCCTCACCGAGAAGTTCTCGGTCGCTGTCAGGGGAATTGAGCCACATCATCTCGACCTCGACCGGAAGCGGTAGTCTTGGCGCGCTGAGCACGGCGGCCCTGGGTCGCTCAAGCCAGCCGTCAAGCAAGGAGGCCGGCATGGACCGACTGGTCATCGCTGCACTGGCGGGAGCGGCTGGCGTGATCGCCTGGGACCTGTCGCGGTCAGCCAGCCACGGCCCAGGCGCGCCGAGGCAGGGCTGGCTGGCGAGGCACATGCTCGGTCACATGCAAAGCATACTGGCGAGCATGCCCGAGGACGCGCCGCCGAAGCTGGTCATGACGATCCTCCCGAAGCTGCAGGCGCAAAACGAAACCATCATCGCTCTTCTCCGTGAGCAGAACGAACTTCTGCGCGGGCGGCGAACGGCTCCTTAGCCAGGGGACGGCTGCTCCGCCCGAAGCCCTCGCTGTCGCATGAACGGGACCGGGCCGATGGGTGCGCGGGGCGACCTAACGTTGTCTGGCGTGGCTTCCCTGGCCGGTGGGCTGGGGCCAATCGCGCGCTTCTTCCCAGAGCGCCGCAGGAGACTGCATGATGGCGTGAACGTGCTGCGGAATGGGCTGATCGCTCTTTGAGAGGAGCCTCTTCTGGCCAGTCACCGGCCATTTCGCCCGAGCGGCGCCTCCACATTGTAGGCGCGGCCGATGACGAAAACCGACACCCCGTCCGGGCTGACCAGAAAGTCGTGGACCTCAAAGGCGCGCCGCTCCTTCTCGCCTGCTGGGCCGGCGCGCGCGATCACGTAACATCGGGGTTCAAGCGGCAGCACGCCGACGGTGGCAGACTCGATGACCAGTTCTTGTCGCGACAGCTTCCGCCATCTCTCGCTGCCGGACGAGATCATCTGCATTCGTGCAAGCAGCCGAACGTCCCTGACCCGCTCGCAAAGAGCGGCGATCTCCGATCCGGTCAGGCGTGCGCTCTGCAACCATTCCGTCTTGGCTTGGACCAAGGACGGAATGGCCAATGATGCGATCCCTGCGATCAGGCAACGCGCGCGCATGCACAGCCTCGCTGCTGAACGCCGAGGCAAACGGCAAGCCTGGCGTCATGGCGGTGGCGGCAGGCCCTTAGCCCGACTTTCGCCCCGTAACGCTTGCCGACGTCGCCGGCCTGTCCGCCGCCGGGCGCCGCGACAGCGGCTCGCGTTGTGCGCTCTCGGGAAGCGACGTCGTTGTTTTGGAAAGATGTTCAGGCGGCCAGAGATAGACGGTCTTGCCGCAGCCCTGGCCCAGCCAGATCGGCCCAGACCCGACCGGCCCGATCTCGATGTAGATCTCGTCTGCGTCAGGGGATCTGACCGTCACCTCCACGACGCTCAGCAGCCACTTGCTGTTCTCAGACGGCGGCTCGAACCGGATGTACGTGGGAAACTTGTACACGTTCAACGTGTCGAGTTGCGGATTGCGCGGGTCATTGAACTCGGGATCAAGGACGGAGGCGCCATCCCCGTAGACATAGGTATGGTCGTCGCCGCGCTCAACCGCGCTCCTGCCGTCGTTGACGCGGAACTCACGCCCGGCCAGGCCAAGAAAGATGTTTCCCTCAGTTCTCGGAGGCCGCTCCAAGGCTGAGGCGGTCAGCAACCGGAGCTGGATTTGCGTGATGTTGGCCATGGCGGCGCCTCTTCCTTGAAGCCTCACATCAGTGGCGTTGCAGGTGGTCCAGATCGGCCCTTAGGCGAGCACGGCCTGGCGTGGCTCCTAGTGCCCACATTGGTCGCCCGCGGGCGGCCCTGCGCATGCCCGCTGCCTTTGGCTGCCAGCCAGGACTGCGGTGAAGACGAACGTCCGTGCTGACATGACGAATGTTCCTCTAGGTCGTTCAGCGAAGGGCGGCGCGGAGCATCTCGCGCGTCGCGGGGTCATAAGTAAGCTTGATCGGCAGCCCCGTGTCGTTGACGGCGCGCAACATCAGCCGGCCGTGTTCGACTTCCAGGTGACTGACCCGATAGCCAAGATTTTCCAGGTGCTGGCGGATGGCGTCGCCTGCCGCTGACTTGCTCTCGCCGGCCAGGGCCATGGAGGCCGCTGCCACTGTGGCGAAGATTGTGATGAGGATGGTGCGCATGGTGGTTCTCCCGATGGGCTCCGGACCGAGACGATCCGAGCCGATGCGCAGGACCCTAGCGGAGGCGGGCTGTTGCCCCGCTGTTGAGGCATGTCAGCGTCCTGACAGGCTCCGGCGGGCTAGATTGACGCCATGTGTCGCCACCTCGCCCGGCTTGCGATCGCGCTTGGGCTCACCGCCGGTGCCCTGGCGCCTTTGAGCGTTCACGCGGACCGCGCGCGCGAGCAGGACGAGGCGCGCCAGGCTGTCGAGCGCGGCGAAGCGCTGCCGCTGGCCGAGCTTCTCGGCCGGGTCCGGGCAGAGCTGGGCGGCGAACTCGTCGGGGTGTCCTTCGAGCGCAAGCGCGGGCGCTGGATCTACGAGTTCAAGGTTGTGGGCGAGCGCGGTCAGATCGAGGAGGTCTACGTCGACGCGGCCACGGCCGAGATCCTCAAGCGGGAGGGCCGCTGATGCGCATCCTGCTCGCCGAGGACGATGCGCGCATCGCCAGCAAGGTCAGGGCGATCCTGGAAAGCGCCGGTTATGCGGTTGACGCCACCGCCGACGGCGAGGACGCCTGGTTCCGGGGCGACGTCGAGGACTACGACCTCGCCGTCCTGGATCTCGGTCTTCCGAAGATGGACGGCCTCGCCGTGCTGAAGAGATGGCGCGCGGCGGGCCGCTCGCAGCCCGTGCTGATCCTGACCGCGCGTGGCGCCTGGACCGAACGGGTCGAGGGCATCGACGCCGGAGCGGACGACTATTTGTGCAAGCCCTTCGTTATGGAGGAGCTGCTGGCTCGGGTGCGCGCGCTGCTGCGGCGGGCGGCGGGCCGCGCCTCGTCAGTGATGACCGTGGGGTCGGTCACGCTCGACAGCCGGCAGATGCGCGTCCGGGTCAACGACGAGCCGGTCGATCTCTCGCCGCTCGAATACCGCTGCCTCAGCTACTTGATGCACCACGCCGGCCGGGTGGTCTCATCCGGCGAACTCATGGAGCACCTGTACGCGCACGACCATGACCGCGAGCCGAACGCCGTGGAGGTGCTGATCGGGCGCCTCCGGCGCAAGCTCGGAGTCGACCTGATCGAGACGCGCCGCGGCTTCGGCTACTCGGTGCCGGAGCAACCGGCCGCATGAGGCGGGGTTCGCTCAAGCTGCGCCTTCTAGCCGCCGGGGTCGCGTCGGTGCTGCTGGCCCTTACGGTCGCTGGAATTGGCCTGCTGATCCTGTTCGAGCGCCACGTCGAGCGCCGGATGGCTCTGGAGCTCGCGGCCGACCTTCGCATCCTGGTGAGCGGCATCGGCCGCGATCCGGCCGGCGCCCTTGAGGTGAATGGACCGCCGCTCGATCCGCGCTACGGCGAGCCGCTGAGCGGTCGCTACTGGCAGATCGCGCCGGAGCCGCCCGGCGCGGTGCTGCGCTCCCGCTCCCTTTGGGACGCGGCGCTCGACCTCCCGCCGGACGCGCTGGCCGACGGGCAGACCCACGAGCACCTGGCTTCCGGTCCCGGCGGCCAGTCTCTGCTCGTCACGGAGCGCTCTGTCGTGCTGCCGGTGCGGCTCGGCGGCGGGCGCGTTCGGGCGGCTGTCGCTCTCGACCGTTCGGAGATCCACGCGGCGGGCCGGGCTTTCGCCTCTGACCTCGCCCCATCTCTCGTGCTCCTGGCGGCCGTTCTGGTTCTTGCCAGCTGGGTTCAGGTTGCGGTGGGCCTGCGGCCTCTCGATGCGGTGCGGTTCCGCTTGGCCGCGGTGCGGACCGGGGCCGCGCGCCGGCTGGGCGCGGATTTCCCGGACGAGGTTCGCCCACTGGCGGCGGAGGTCGATCACCTCCTTGCCGCGCAGGCAACGGCCTTGGAGCGCGCCCGCGGTCGCGCCGCCGACCTCGCCCATGGTTTCAGGACGCCGCTGACCGTCCTGGCGGCCGACGCGGAGGAACTACGGGGGCGCGGCGAAATCGCGCTGGCGCAAGAGATCGCAGAAATCACGGAAGGGCTGCGGCGGCATGTCGAGCGGGAGCTCGCCCGGGCCTGCGCGGGCGTGGAGCGGCGGGAAGGACAGCCACAACCGCTAGGCCCCTGGATCGAGCGCGTCACGTCAGTGCTGCGGCGGACCCCCGCCGGCAAGGCGCTGAGCTGGACGGTTGACGCATCGGAGCTGTCGGTCCGTGTGGACGAGCAGGACCTGACCGAGATGATCGGCAACCTCGCTGAGAATGCCTGCAAGTGGGCCGTCAGCGTTGTCCGGATGACCGCCGTCAAGGAATACAATGCTGTCGTGCTCCGGGTCGAGGACGACGGGCCTGGCATTCCGCCCGGGCAAGCCGCGGCCGCGATGAAGCGCGGCGGGAGACTCGACGAGCGCCAGGCAGGCTCCGGTCTGGGCCTGGCCATCGTTCAAGACTTGGCCGAGGCCTATGGCGCCAGCTTCGCATTGCGACGCTCAGACCTGGGGGGCCTGAGCGCCGAGATCCGGTTCCCCGAACAAGCGGCCGGGCTCGCCCTATAAGGCGCGCTTGCGTCCGGTGATCATGGCCTTCACCAGGTTCTCGCGGTGCGCCACGCTGGAGAAGATGACGCCGACGACGTGCAGGCCAATGAGCCCTAGGCTGGCGTAGACGAGCCCCTCGTGCAGGACCTCCACCCACTCCGCCCCCCAATAGGCGTCCGTCGTCATCATGATTCCGGTGACGGAGGTCCCGGCCAGCATGAACAGCAGGGCGACGACCATCGCGCCGCCGGCGGGGTTGTGGCCCCTGAAGCGTATCGCCCGACCCGCGAGGGCCGCTCGGCCATAGGCGAGAACCGCCGCGGGGCTGCGCACGAAGTCGATGAAGCGAGCGTGCCGCGATCCGATGATCCCCCAAACAATGCGAAGCCCCACAAGGCCGGCGATGCCGTAGCCTGCGGCCACGTGGACCCGCTCGATCTCATCGCCGGTGGCGAAAGCCAGCGCGAACAAGCCGACCAGGCTCCAGTGGAAGATCCGGACGAAAGGGTCCCAGACGCGGACCTGCCTCGTCCCGGCATCCGCCGGCGGCGTCGCGCCGCCGGCCTTGTCCGTTTCCGTCATGACGGCCATCGCGGTCATTCCTGGGCCACGATGGCGCCCGAGGTCGGGTCGAGGAACAGCTCGACCCGCGCGCCCTTGGCGTCGAGCACGTAAACTTCGCCACAAGCGGCCTTGAGCTTCGCCTTCTGAACCTTGTAGCCTTGGTCCTGCGCCTTGGCCTTGAGCGCCTCCAGGCTGAGCCACTGGCTTTCCGGCGCGGCCGTGCAGGGCCGTCCGAGGCTGCTGGCCTGCGCGGCGGGGATGAACGCGACGGCTGCGGCGAGGACGCCGGCGAGCGGGATGATCTTGCGCATGTCTGCCTCTCTTCAGTTCGGACTCCCGCGAGCTGCGGCGCCGACGAGAGGCAGACTGGCGGAGGGCGCCTGTCGGCGGGCTGATGGACCATGTCAGCGCATTGTCAGCTGCGGCGGCTGGCTGGTTTCTGCCGCCGCCAGCAGCCGGCAGTCGGTTTGCCGTCGCCAGCTTGGAATGGGCTCGGCTTAGCCGGGCTGTTGTGTATTGCGCCGGGCGGCTCGGGCGTCGCATCCTCACGGCGGGGGCGCTGGACGCGAATGGAGCAGGACATGGCCGACGGTCTCTATCCCGAGGCGAGCGGGGAACTGGCCAAGCTTCGCAAGGAGCTTGGCCCCGAGCAGGACGCCGCCTTCAAGGCCTTCGGCAAGGCCGTGTTCGCCCCCGGCGCGCTGGATGCGAAAACCAAGCAGCTGATCGCCGTCGCCGTGGCCCATGCGACGCAGTGCCCATACTGCATCCGAGGCCATACGAAGGCGGCGCTCAAGGCCGGCGCCACCGGGGCCGAGATCATGGAGGCTGTCTGGGTCACGGCCGAGATGCGGGCTGGCGCTGCCTTCGCTCACTCCCTGCTCGCCCTCGACGAGATCGCCAAGACGGCGCCGGCCTCAGGAACCGAGGCCCAGCGACCATGACCGTGAAGCTAGGCCAAGATGAAGTCGAGCTGCCAATGAGCGTCTTGGCCGAGCTTCTGGACATGCCCCTGGAAGATGTCGCCGCCCAGATGCGCGCCGGCTCCATCACCGGCGTGGTTGAGCGGGGCGAAGGCGCGGATGCGGGGCGCACGCGCTTGACGTTCTTCCGGGGCTCGCAGAGGGCGAGGCTGGTCATCACCTCGGCCGGCGAGGTGGTCCAGAAATCGTGCGTGGACTTCGGTCCACTCGCGCGCGTCCCGCGGTGAACCGGGATGCCGTCCACGCCCGAGAAGATCGCCATTCGCGAGCTCGCATTGGCAGCGCGCGGCAGGATGAGCGCCGACGACCGGCGGAGGGCCGCAGCCGACGCAGGAGCGCGGGTTCTGGATCTCCTAGGCGCCCTTCCAGGCGTGGTCGGGCTATACGTTCCGATAGGCGACGAGTTGCACCCGCGCTGGCTTGTTGAGGCGCTGGCCAGCCGCGGTCGGCAGCTGGCCCTTCCGTGCACGCCGCGGTGGGCTGCCCCGATGGTGTTTAGGCGGTGGGCTCCCGGCGACCGGCTTGCGCGCGGCCGCATGGACGTTCCCGAACCGCCAAGAGAGGCCCTCGTGGTCGATCCCGACGTCGTAGTCGTCCCGCCGGTGGCGTTCGACAGGCGAGGCTTTCGGATCGGGTACGGCGGCGGCTTCTACGACCGGACCTTGCCGGCGATGCGCGCCCGCAAGCCGGTCGCCGCTATTGGCATCGCCTTCGCATGCCAGGCGTGCCCCAAGGTGCCGGACGAGCCGCATGACGTGCCCATGGACGCGGTGGTCACCGAAACCGAGGTGATTGAGAGGCGCACGCCCATGGCGGCCAGGGCAAACCCGTGATCCTCGTGACGTCGCCACGTCGGACGCCGCCTGTGTGCACCCTCGGTTGCGATGCGTCGGAACCTTTCTCCAAGCGCTCCATCCAACGTCGATGTAGGATCACACAGGACCACATCGTCATGGACCCAGCAGTCCTCCCCGACCGCGACATGGCAGGATCGCCAGACGCGGAGCTGGTGCGCCGGACGCGCGCCGGCGAGGGCGGGGCCTTCGCCGCGATCATGACCCGCTACAACCGCCGGCTCTACCGAACCGCCCGCGGCATCCTGCACGACAGCGCCGAGGCTGAGGACGCCCTGCAAGAGGCCAATGTCCGGGCCTACTGCGCGCTGGGGGACCTCCGCGGCGAACCGGCCTGGCGACCTGGCTGACCCGCATCGTGATGAACGTGGCGCTTGGACGCGTCCGGAGCCGCCACGGTACAGCGGACCTGGCGGAGCTCGACAACAGCTCCCAGCAGCCGAACGTCCTTAGTGAGCACGGCGGTCATGGCGTGTTCCATCGGACAAGGTCAAATTGACGTACGCCCGGAAAGAGGCATTCAGCTGAGCAGCGAGGATTTAAAACGTTCCATGGCCCAAGAACCCCGAGCGTAAGGACCAGTCAGGCGCGACCCAGCAAGTGGAGAGGGCTCGGGCTCGCTACCTCGCGCAAGTCCCTGAGCACTTCGTCGGACAAGGACATCGTAGCTTCCAACTCGCGCAATAGCGGCTGGAGGTATTCAGTCCCTCGCAGTTCGCCGTCAGCAAACGATCTGACATCCTCGGCCAAGGCGCCCATTCGGGTATAGAAGAAGGCGATCTTCCTTGGCAGCGGCGCAGCTAACCTGTCCAGCCGCCCAGCTTCTGCTTCGAAAACCGGGTACGGACGGGGAGGCAGACAGGTCAAGGAAACCTGAAGGTGATCCGTTGCTCTCCTGAGCTGCTCGACGACATCACGGCACTCTATCTCGCGAACGATGGCCGCGATTTCGCCTACCAGCGCCGATGCCAAGGCTGTTCGATGTCGTCGAAGCTGAAACTTGGTGACCGCCAACGCGCTCAGCAGAGCGATTGCTGCACCAATCACGACACCGGTTGCGAACGCGACAGCCATGGGCTCTTCCTCGCGAACGAGAGCAGAGTACCACGATCAACAGGACATGGTCGATGGAACCACTGTCCATCTTAGAGGATTTCGTCGTTGAACTCGCGGACATCCAGGAGAGGATCGGAGCATTTTTCCCATCCTCGACGCGATGATGGGTAGCGGCTTTGTCGCGCTGGAGAAGGTTCAAGTCCTTCAATACGGACCGAATAGTGGACCGGCCCAAACCTGAGACCATCCAAATTTCCTTCCCGTGGCATCGGGGCAGGTTCACAAACGAAGAGGGAGCCTGACTGGATGGCCACCAAGCTGGACCTCTCTCCCGCGAAGTCCGCGGCCATAGCCCGCCAAGACTAGGGATCGAGTGTCGAGGGCGCGACGTTGGGCCCTCAGGCAGCAAAGGACGGAGGCGCCAGGGCCAGATCCGCCGGCTGCTGACGGGGTTGTCCAATATGAGAGATCGGTCGCATCCAGATCGGCCCCAGCCTATCGGACCGGGTGACCGGGTCCGTCTTCGTTCCAGCAGGGAACTGCCGCAAGAGATCTGCGCTGGTCGCTACGTCACTCAACGAGGCGTGGTGATCGACCAGCCGGGACAGGACCGATTGGTGAGTTTCGACGACATCGAGACTGTCCTAAAATCTACGTCCCAGAAACACTGATCCACGTGTGCGGCTAGTCATTCTGGGCGCACTCGGCCGCTGGCCTGGTTAAGAAATTAGAGCTTTCGATTCAAACTCAAAGCATCCGGAACCTCGCCCCAACGTCAAACGTCGTTCCTTAGCAACCATGCGAGGAAAGACGACATGAGATATTATGGTATTAAGGATCACAGAGATCCTGATCATCTACCTGAATCTCCCGGGAACAGACCCACGCATCAGACCGGTCACGCGGAGGCGTTCCTTGATGTCGAACTCAGCCCCCGAGACCAGCAGGACTTGATGACCCTGCTTCAGCTCGATCTGGTGCCTCTTAGCCCGGAGGCGGTGAGCCACACGTTCCTGGGTCTCACCATCATCGGCTGGCTGGTCGCCCCCGAGAAGCTGGCCGCCTTCTTTGGAATGGAGGAGGCCGTAGAGCGCTGGCATCGCCAATACGAGAACTCCCGAGAAGGTCGCTCTCTGCGCCGTGCCCGCTCCCACTGATGCTGTCCACTGTCGAGGCTCCCCACAGCCGTCCAAGCTCCATAGCCCAGCCGAGATAGACACCATGCCGACCGCCGGGTTTGCGGATCGGGTGTATGCTGACCCGACAGATGGATCGGCAGTCCGGCTCCCATCCCATCGGCGCTCGGCGTAGCCAGCGTCCTCGCATAGGCGATCCGGGATAGACCGGCGGTACGTCCATCTGGTGAAAGCCTCTCTTGAAGATTGGGGGCGAGCAATGGCTCAGGAGACTGTGTGCAAGACGCCCGGATAATCCGGATCCCTCTGCAGAGCCCTAGCCCTTCGGGAGCCCGCCCTCCCGGTGGGCTTTTTGTTTGGCCGCAGGCACACATGCATCCGGGTTGTGATGGCATCAGAGCAGCCCGGGCGAGCCCTACTCGGTGGCTACCAGCGCCCATGTGCCAAGAAGCAGCAGACACATGATGCAAGCCGACCAGACAGCGATTTCGGCCATATGTCCGGGTATGGATTCACGCATTTTCCTGGGTCCACGAAGGCCCTCGGTGCGTCTTGCTGCTCGTGTGCTTGATCGAACCACCGCATTCTGAGCACCAATAGGAGGTCTCCCGCCAACGCCAAAAGCCCGCGCCAAAACCTTTGGAGCGGATCTCAGCAAGGCTTGAATGAGCAGGAGCCGCTTGTTTGAGCTTGAGCTGGCAATGGCAGGCGTCACAGAGCTGCTGCATGGCCTCGCCTCCGTTCAGACCACAGGCACACCTTTCTGAGAGGCACGCAAGCCACTCTGCGTGCGTGGCGACGCGGAAGCTAGGCATGGCGTGGATGGTCCAGCCAGGGTGGCGGGAAGCCGCGCGTCATGGTTTCTTGGAGAAAACGAGGGAACGTATTCGTGTCGTCGCTATCAGAACAGGTTCTCAGGATCCTCAGTGATGTGTGGAACCCGCTGGAGCTTCTTTCCCATGAAGCCAAGGCGCACTACCTCACCCCCGCGAACAGAATCACGAACGTGATCAACAACGGGCAGAATGAAGCTTCGATCAACATGATGACGTATCGGTTCGAACGTGAGCACGGGTTCAGTGGCGCTGTTTCCGCGCGCAACAGCGCGGTCCGTCTCCTTCTCGCCCTCAAGCCGGAGAGCGAGCCGCCTGGGCCGCCGGACGACGCATAGGCGAACTCGCCCCGGCCAAGCTGCCCGTTCAGATCGATTATGCTCACGCGCTCGCTGCGGGACGGCGTGGCTATGCCTGTCGGGCGCTTCTAGTCACATCTAGCCCTGGCTGTCGCGGGCTGGGGAGGTCCTGTGACGCCCGCTCGCCCGTCGGAACGACAGGTGCGTGATCACACCAAAACGACACGCGCGGAGACAATGTCGCCGGCCCAATCCGTCATCGTGTCGGACTACCTTGGCTCAGATCATTGGTGCGTCCGGCGCGACTGCTGGAGGCGCGGCTTCGGCCAGCCGGCCATCGGGCCCGTCGACCGAGAGGGCAGCGGCGGACGCGTCTGTACCAGCATCCGCGCCCTCTCGGTCAGCCGGTATACGATGATGCCCTCAGGGCCGTGCTCCACGCCGTCGACGGCAATCAGGTCGTTAGCCAGAAGCATCATAACGTCAGGGTCCACCAAGGCGGGGCGCACCAGGCGCAGTTCGATGCTTCCGTCCTCTTGGGCCTGGGCGGCCACGCGTCTTAGGCAGCTTAGCAGCATCTTTCCATCCCATTATTGTGGTTTTTCGCTCGCGCGATTTACATACCACGAGCGAACCCACTGGGTCGCGTGCCATGGGATCCGGATCTTCCCTTAATCCGGTCGGCCTGCCTTGCGCCTGGGAAAGACGGTGTTGGGGCCCAACAGACCCAGCGCGTCCTCTAGTCGCCCTCTCAGGGCCGGATCGCGTCGAGCGGCTTGCCGAGATCGCCCGTCACCAGCGCGGCGGGCTCCTCGCTCAGCCACCGGTACAGGACGCCCCCGATCGCGCCGCCGACAAGCGGAGCCAGCCAGAACAGCCAGAGCTGCGCCAACGCCTAGCCGCCGACGATCAGCGCCGGCCCGGTGCTGCGGGCCGGGTTGACCGAGGTGTTGGTCACCGGGATGCCCACGAGGTGGACCAGGGTCAGCGCCAGGCCGATGGCGATCGGCGCGAAGCCGACCGGGGCCTTGCCGTGGGTCGAGCCCATGATGACGAACAGGAACATCATGGTGAGCACGACCTCGGCCAGGAGGCCGGATGCGAGGGTGTACTGGCCTGGCGAGTGCTCGCCGTAGCCGTTGGCCGCGAAGCCCTTGGCGATGCCGAAGCCGGGCGCGCCGGAGGCGATGCCGGAGAGGACGCCCGCGGCGACTACGGCTCCAACCACCTGCGACACGACGCAGGGCAGAATGTCTTTGGCCGGGAAACGCCCGCCGGCCCACAGGCCGATCGTGACGGCCGGGTTCAGGTGGCACCCCGAGACGTGGCCGATGGCGTAGGCCATGGTGAGGACGGTCAGGCCGAAGGCCAGCGCGACGCCGAGCAGGCGGATGCCGACCTGCGGGAAGGCCGCCGAGATCACGGCGCTGCCGCAGCCGGCGAAGGTCAACCAGAACGTGCCTATGGCCTCGGCGCTGCACTTGCGGAAATCCATGCCCACCTCCTCGTCTTGGAAGAAGCCCGGCAGGGCGCCCGAACACGGCCGTGCGGCCTGCGGAGCGATGCAAAGGAACGCGAGAGGCGCGGAGAAACGGCGCCTGCGCCTGACGCATGTCGGGACGAAGATTAGCACGTGCGGCTCCCGGCGTGAGCCGCGGCCGCCTCCTCCTTCCGGCCCTGTTGATCGAGACCACGCCAAGGCCGATCATGAGCGACCGCCCACAGCATTGCTGGGTCTGGGTTAAGCGACAACTCCAGGGAGGTCCCGACGAGCGTCGTCGGGTCGATCATGCGCAAAATTTTCGGCGGAACCGCGCAGGCGCTACCTGCGGCGGCCCAGCAGGCCGGAGCCGCCGCCGTGCAGCCAGGGGCGCCGGCGTCGGCTTCTTCAGCCGCCGCCTCGGCGCAGCAGCCAGCCGCGCCCACGGCGCAGGCGGCCGCGGCGTCCTCGGCCGGCCCGGTCGACGTGGCGGCGATCCTCGACGGCCACGTCGCGAAAGCCGGCCAGAAGCTCGACTGGCGCCACTCCATCGTCGACCTGATGAAGGCGCTCGGGCTCGACAGCAGCCTGGCCGCCCGCAAGGAGCTCGCACAGGAGCTCCACTACAGCGGCGACGCGAACGACAGCGCGGCGATGAACACCTGGCTCCACAAGCAGGTGATGCAGAAGCTCGCAGCCAACGGGGGCAAGGTGCCGGACGAACTCAAGGCCTGACGCAGCCCAGCGGGGGGCCGTCCCCGGTTCGGCGACGCTTCGGCTCGCTCGGGCGCGCTATCGCGCCGCGCCGCCCATGTGGGCGTTGAGCGCGGCCATCTGGTCGCGAATCTCTGCCAGCAGCTTCACGTCGGCCGGGATCTCGGGCGCCTGGGGCACGTCGGCCTTGGCGTCCTGGGCGCGAAGCAGGCGGTTCATGGCGCGGATCACGAGGAACAGCACGAAGGCCACGATCAGGAAGTTCAGCAGCACCGTGAGGAACTGCCCATAGCCCAGCACGGCGCCCTGCTTCTTGGCGTCGGCGTAGCTCAGCCCCGCCTGCACCTTCGAGGACAGCGGGATGTAGTAGTTGGAGAAGTCGAGGCCGCCGGTGATCGACCCGATGATCGGCATGATGATGTCTGCGACCAGCGAGGCGACGATCGCTCCGAAAGCCACCCCGATGACCACGCCGATCGCAAGGTCGACGACGTTCCCCCGAAGGGCGAATTTCTTAAATTCTTCAATCATCGCGCGCCTCCCACCAGGTATTACCCCGAGGGATGCTCGGGTCGGACGCAATCCTCGTCAAGCGGGATATGCATTCAGACCACCGCAGCATTAGCGGCCCAAGGCTGACTGGCGCGATATCTAGAAGTGCTCTGACCCTGCCGCCCGGCGGCTTGACCCCTACGGTTCTGGCGGTCCAAGCAAAGCGCTCGTCGCCGGGCTAACCATGGCAGGTGTATTCCCCGCTGGGCCGATACGGTTTCGCCCTTGGGCCTCAGTAGTATCAAGATTTGGTCAAGCGACCCGAGGACGCCTTTCAGGTGCAAGCATTTCGTGCGGGGCCATGATCTCCAGCTCCGCCCTCAGGTCGGTCCCACCACGACCCGCAGCGGATCGAGGCGTAGTCACCGTTCCAGGTTGGCGCTGTTGGCCGCACACACGCTCTGATAGAGAAGCGCACCTGGCGATTTGCTAGGCTGGCGCAACAGCATCTGATGTCATGAACGGCGTAGCTGGACCAAGATGATGACTTACGGACTTGCGCGAGACGTCATCGCAGGAGCGCTTAGCCTGGTGGCCAGCTCCGTTCTCGACGCGGTGGTGGGGGTCGACGCCTCTGGCGTGGTTCTGGAGTGGAACCGCGCCGCGGAGCACCTTTTCGGGTGGTCGCGTTCAGAAGCTCTCGGCCGCAAGCTGGACGAGTTGATCATCCCGGCAGTGTACCGTGATCGGCACAACGAGGGCATGACGCGCGTCCAGGAAACGGGCGTTTCGCAGATCCTGAACAGGCGTGTCGAAGTCTCCGCCTTGGCTCGGGACGGCAGGATTTTTCCGGTCGAGTTGTCGATCGTTCCACTTGAGGGCGCCGGAGGCAGGATCTTCGTAGGCTTCCTGCGGGACATCAGCGAACGGATTTCGGCGCAGGAGCGCCTCAGCCTGAGCGAGGAATCGTTGCGCTTGGCCACGGATGCAGCGGAAATCGGCACGTGGGATCTCGACGTGCCCCGTGGCGTCCTGAGCTGGTCACCAAGGACCAGGGCGATGTTCGGCAAATCGCCTGACGCGCCGTGCTCCCTAGACGACTTCTATGCCGGACTGCATCCAGATGACCGCGAGGCGGTGACGCAGCTCTTCAGCCGTGCCCTCGACCCGGCTATTCGCGCCACCTATGACGTCCAGTACCGGACCGTGGGCGCCGAGGACGGTCTGATCCGCTGGGTCGCGGCAAAGGGACGGGCGCTCTTTGACGATCAGGGCCGATGCATTCGCGCCGTCGGCGTCGCTATGGACATCACCGCGCGAAAGCTGGAAGACGCGCGGCACGCCTTCATGCTGCAGCTCAGCGACGTGCTTCGGGGCGGGGATACCCACAAGGCCATGACGGCGGCCTGTGCGCTGATGGGTGAGCACTTCGCCGTCGCCCGCGTCGGATATGGACAGCTGGACCCTGTCGAAGACGTGTTCGACTACTCGATCTGCTGGACGGACGGCCGCGTGCCTGAATTGCTGGGCCGCCATCCGGCGCACGCGCTCGGCTCGAAGATCGTCGCACAGCTAGGCCGTGGCGAGACCGTGGTCATCGCCGACTTGCAGTCAGATCCGCTCAGTGACGAGGAGGAGACCCGGGCCACCGCCCGGGCGGTCGAAACGCGAGCGATACTGGTCGTGCCTTTCGTACGTGCAGGGCGCTTGAGGACGATCGTCTACCTCAACGACCGTCGCATTCGCCATTGGAGGCCTGACGAAATCGCGTTCATGGAAGAAGTGGCCGAGCGCACGCGACAGGTTTTCGAACGCGGCGAGGCCGAGGCGGCGTTGCGGGAACTCAATGCGACATTAGAGGCTCGGGTCCTAGAGCGCACAGCCGAACTTCGCGCAACGGAAGAAGCGCTCAGGCAAGCTCAAAAAATGGAAGCCATCGGCCAACTCACCGGCGGCATCGCTCACGATTTCAACAATCTGCTGCAGGGCATCACAGGCAGCCTGACGGTGGTCAGCAAACGCATCCGGCAAGGCCGCACACAGGACCTGGAAAGGTTTATCGACGGCGCCACGACCTCAGCACAAAAGGCTGCCGCCCTCGTTCACCGGCTTCTCGCCTTCGCGCGCCGCCAGCCTCTCGACGCGCGCGCGGTCGCTCCCAACGTTCTCGTCGGTTCTATGGAGGACCTGTTGCGCAGGACGTTGGGCGAAAACGTCCGCTTGGAAACGCGCCTATGCGAGTCCGCCTGGACAGTCCGGTGTGATCCCAACCAGCTGGAATCCGCTATCCTGAACCTGACGATCAATGCCCGCGACGCCATGCCCGACGGGGGGACGCTTACGGTCGCCACTCGCAATGTCGAGTTCGAGATCATGCCGGACGGCCTTGATTTGACACCGGGGCGGTATCTCTGCATCTCCGTCAGCGACACCGGAGCGGGGATGGACGCGTCGACTATCGCCAGAGCGTTCGAGCCATTCTTCACGACCAAGCCCATCGGCCAGGGCACCGGCTTAGGGCTCTCCATGATCTACGGTTTCGCCCGTCAGTCCGGCGGCGACGTCAAGATCGCGAGCACGCCTGGCGAAGGGACCACCATGGATCTCTTCTTGCCCCACTACGCTAGCCTACTCGAAGACAGTGGACGTCCGGTGGAGGAACCCAGTTCCTATGCACAGGCTGCATCCGGAACCGTGCTCGTCGTCGAGGATGATGCCATCGTGCGGAGCCTCGTGCTGGAAGTTCTCGCTGATCTCGGCTTGAGCGCGCTTGAGGCCGATGATGGGCCGGGCGGCCTCTCCATCTTGCGGTCAGATCAGCCGGTCGATCTTTTGATCAGCGACGTCGGCCTTCCGGGGCTTAACGGCCGTCAGCTGGCCGATGCTGCCCGGGCGGTCCGGCCAGAGCTGAAGGTGCTGTTCATGACAGGCTACGCCGAGACCACCGTGACCAACAACTTCTTGGAACGCGGCATGTCCCTGATCGCCAAGCCGTTCGCCATCGACACCTTCGCCGCCCAAGTCCGAGACCTGTTGTCGGAACGTTGAGCCTCGCCTTGGCCCCTGGACCGCTCATTGATGGGCGGCGGGCTCTCGGAGGAGTCTGTCCAGGCTTTCTGCAAGCTCGGTGTTCCTGAACGGCTTGGTGAGACGCTGCAGATCCGATGGCATGCCGTCGGCCTCGGCGTAGCCAGAGACGACCAGCACCGGCAAATTCGGCATCGTCGAGCGCAGCTCATGCGCGAGCTCCGCTCCGCTCATCCCGGGCATGAGGTGATCTGTCACCAGCAGGTCGGCTTTCGCGCCGCCGCGAACAAGCTTCAGGGCTTCTTCCGCGGAACTCGCCTCGATCACGTCATAGCCGAAATCGATCAGCATGTCGGCCGTGCTCATCCGAACCAGGTCTTCGTCGTCCACGAGCATCGCGACCCCACGGGCCCGGGAGGAAGCTGACGCGCCATCGGCGTCATCCTGGTTTTGGACCTGCTCCGAGCTGATGGGCAGCCAGAAATGGACCGTCGTTCCTTGGTTGGGCGCGCTCTCGATGGCGAGCCCACCGCCGAGCTGTGCGACAAGACCATGCACCATGGACAGGCCCAGCCCCGTTCCTTTTCCGACGCCTTTGGTGGAGAAAAACGGTTCGATGGCTCGGGCGCGGGTGGTGTCATCCATGCCCACTCCGGTGTCGGTAACCGAGAGGCGGACATAGTCGCCGGGCTTCAACCTTGAGCGGTGCTCGCGCTGCACTTGTTCTGCCTTTGCGGCGATGACCAGGGTCCCGCCGTCCGGCATGGCGTCGCGAGCGTTCACTCCCAGATTCAGGATCGCCATCTCCAGCTGGTTCGGGTCGGCGTTGGCGGGTGGAAGGTCGTCTGCGAGCTCGACATTCACGTTGATCTTCGGCCCGACGGTGCTGCCGATAAGGCCAGCCATGCCGTTGACCAGCCTTCGCAAGTCGACGGCGACGGGCTGAAGGGGCTGGCGTCGCGCAAAGGCCAGGAGCCGCTGCACGAGAGTTTTGGCGCGGTCGGCCGATTGAAGCGCGCCATCGATCATGCGCCGCTCACGCTCATTGCCGAGGCCTCGGCGAACCAGCATATCGAGCGAGCCGATGATCGGCGTCAGCAGATTGTTGAAATCATGCGCCACGCCGCCGGTCAGGCTCCCCATCGCCTCCATCTTTTGGCTTTGGCGAAGCGCGTCCTGGGCGTGTTCGAGTTCCCTTTCGCGCGCTTTGTATTGGGTCATGTCTCGACCGATGGCGATGAAATTCACATTGTCTGGCTCTGGCGACACGGTCCAGCCGATCGGCTTCCACTCTCCGGTCTTGGCGAGAATGCGGTTTTCGAACCTGGTTGGTTGCCCCGTTCGGCCCATCTGCTGCAGCGCGGCCACCGTCCCGGGCACATCCTCGGCGTGGATGATGTCAGCGTAAGGGTTGGTGAGCAACTCGTGCTGCGACCAGCCCAGCACCTGGGTCCAGGCTGGGTTCACGGCTGACATCTTGCCCGCGTAGTCCGCTCTGGCGAGCATATCTTCCGACAGCGTCCACAGGCGGTCACGCTCGGCCTCGGCTTCCTTTTCCGCAGTGACATCGCGCCCGCTGCAGTAGATCTTGTTGTCCACTGGCACGGCGACCCAGGACAACCAGCGCCAGCCACCATCCGCATGAGCGTAGCGGTTTTCGAACCGCAACACGGGTTCGCCTTCGCGCAGTCGCTGCAGCGCAGCATGAGAGCGCTGCACGTCATCTGGGTGTAAGAATTCCAGCAATTGCGTGCTCGTCACGTGCTCCGCCGGCCAGCCGAGCGTCGCCGTCCAGGCGGGGTTGACGCTGGCGAACCTGCCGTCCGGCGTTGCGATCGCCAGCAAGTCCGAGCTCACCTCCCACGTGAGTTGGCGCTCGCGCGCCCGCTCCAGGTCCTGGCGTTCCAGATCGGCATTGAGTTGGCGCAGGAGCGCGTTGCTCTGGCGCAGGCTTTCGCTGCCCTGGTAGACCTCCGTCGTTTCGTAGCCGCCGACGAAGACGCCGGTGACGCTGCCCTTGTCGTCGCGGATCGGCTCAAGAACGAAGTCGACATACTGGACGTCCTGACGGCCATGAAGGCGAAGCTCCATGCCTCGCCTCACCACACCCTCGCCGGAGTGGAAGACTTCCTCAAACAACTCGTGGAAACCCTGGCCAGCGATGTCGGCGAAGACGTCCCGGAAGCGCCGGCCGAGGAAGTCAGCCCGTTCAGAGATCGCGACATAGGCGTCGTTGACATAGGTGAAGATCAGGTCCGGTCCCGACAGCATGGCGACGAAGCCGGGCATCTGCTGCAGCATCTGGCGCTGTCGTTCCTGGATCTCGTCCTTCTGCCGCTCGGCGAGCACCTGCGCCGTCGTTTCGGCGCAGGTGCAGAACATGCCCGCGATTTGACCCTCGTCGTCACGCACCGGAGAGTAGGAGAACGTGAACCAGGTCTGCTCCTCATGCCCTTTGCGGTTCATCAAGAGCGGCAGGTTCTCGTGGAAGACGGCATCGCCGGCCAGGGCCGCGTCGATGAATGGCTCGATGTCAGGCCAGATTTCCCGCCAGACATCCTGAAACGGGGCGCCCAGCGCTTGGGGGTGCTTGGCCCCCAAGATCTCGGCATAAGGATCATTATAGAGGAAGCAGAGATCCTCGCCCCAGGCCACGAACATCGGAAACTTGGATCCAAGCATAAGCCCGACCACTGTTCGCAGCGACTGCGGCCAGGTTGAGGGAGGGCCGAGCGGTGTGGCCGTCCAATCCCGTGTGCGCATGAGATGGCCCATCTGGGCTCCACCAGACAGGGACGCTGGGTCAAGCTGACCGTGCACAAACTCCACCAAGTGACGAATTCCGTTCCCGATTGCTGCACTGCGACCGACATAGAACTCGCAATGCAGTTGTCAGGTCCCCGCGGCTGCAAGGAGATTATCGTAAAGGCGGAAGCCTTGCCGTGGGGCGGAACAGGATCTCTCTTGATCGTCACGTCGTCGGGCTGCTCCATCCCGAAGACCACGGCGCGGGCTAAGGGATCGGTGGGGATGGCGTAGCTGTCGTAGAACTCTCTGCCACGTCCGCCTCGGTCGCGCTATTCGGCAACTCGGTCGGCGCGCTGATGCTGGATCAGTGCTTGGGCCGTCACGCGCCGCTACATGAGCTTGGAGTCGCTCGCCGCCATGAGCGATGATCCCGTTCGCAGGCTGTCCGCCGTGGCCGCCTGATTACCCTCTGGCCATGCCGAGGACCGGGGCTCCTAGACCAATGCCCGGGACACGACCGATGTCAGGGCGTGATCGCCACTTTCAGCACGCCGTCCCGTTGGTTGGCGAAGAGCTCGTAGGCCGCCTCGATCTGCTCCAGCTTGAAGCGATGCGTGACCAGCGCGCGCGTATCGACGCGGCCCGAGGCGATGACCTCTATGAGGCGCCGCATGCGCTCCTTGCCGCCCGGGCAAAGCGTGGTTCGGATCGTGTGATCGCCCAACCCGGCTAGGAAGACGTCGACCGGGATCGTCAGGTCGCTGGAGTACACGCCGAGCGAAGACAGCGTGCCGCCCGGCCGCAACACCCGCAGGCTTGCCTCGAAGGTTTCCTGCCGCCCCAAGGCCTCGATTGCGACGTCCACGCCTCGGCCGTCCGTGATCCGCATGATTTCCGCCACGGGATCGCCGGCACTGAAGTCGACCACGTGGTCGGCGCCCATCTGCCGGGCCATGGCGATGCGCTCCGGCACGCTTTCCACGGCGATGATGGTCGTGGCGCCCTGCAGTTTCGCGCCGGCCGTGGCACACAGACCGATGGGCCCCTGGGCGAACACGACGACCGTGTCCCCGATGCGGATGGCGCCGCTTTCGGCGCCCGAGAAGCCCGTCGACATGATGTCGGGGCACATCAGCACCTGCTCGTCGCTCAATGCGTCCGGGACAGGCGCCAGGTTCGCCATGGCATCGGGCACGAGCACGAACTCGGCCTGCGTCCCGTCGATGGTGTTGCCGAACTTCCACCCGCCCAGCGGCTTGAAGCCATGCTTCGTGCCGGGTCCATCCTGCGAGTGGCAGCCGCACAAAGCCGCATTGCTGTGGCCGGACGTGCAGATGGCCCCGGCGATGACGCGCTGGCCCTCCCGGTAGCCCTGCACCGCGGAGCCGAGCTTCTCGACGACCCCAACGGGTTCATGCCCGATGGTGAGTCCGCGTTGAACGGGGTATTCGCCCTTGAGAATGTGCACGTCCGTTCCGCAGATCGTTGTGGTGGTGATCCGCATCAGGGCATCGAGCGGGCCGACGTCGGGCATTGGTTTGTCGTCCAACACGATCCTGCCGGGCTCGACGAAAATCGCGGCTCGCATCTTGGCCATGCTTGCACTCCCGTAAGGGTGACGTGTGCGCGAGCATCCGCCTTCAGCGCCAGGTAAGCGATGATCTCGCGCAATGGCCCAGGCGATCAGGAGGCGATAAGGGCTTGCGCAGCATGACTTGCAGAGTGCCGGTCCGCCTTCCGCGGCACGGTAGGCGCTCTCCCGACTAGTCAACCAGCTTCAAGCCCGAGCCACATACTGGGAACGGAGATGCCTACCGCCGGCGTGTGACAGGAGCGGACACTGCAGGTCAAATTAACTTCAGCAGGTTGTGGCCGCCGGCCGCCGCGATCTCCAGGGCGCGCTTGGCGCTCTCCTGGCCCTTGATGTCGCGCAGGTCCGGCAAGGGCGGCCCCGCCCGGCGCACCGCCGGCGCGGGCGGCGAGAGCACCTGCGTCCCCCGGAAGTGGTTGGCGAGCTGGATCAGCGACCGCGGCGCCAGGATGGTCATGTCCGCCGAGGCCCACGCCGCCTCCGGGCCGCAGGCGGCGGGGCAGATCAGCCCGTGGTCGCGCTCGTTCGCCGCGATGGCGGCCGGCAGCACGCCCGAGACCGGCGTGATGGAGCCGTCCAGCGCCAGCTCGCCCAGCACCGTGAAGCCGTCCAGCGCGTCCGACGGGATCGCCCCGATGGCGGCCATGACGCCGAGCGCGATGGGCAGGTCGTAGTGGCTGCCCTCCTTGGGCATGTCGGCCGGGGCCAGGTTGACGGTGATCCGCTTGGAGGGAAGCGCCAGCCCCGACGCGACCAGCGCCGAGCGGACGCGCTCGCGCGATTCCCCCACGGCCTTGTCGGCCAGCCCCACGATGGTGAAGACGACGCTGCCGGGCATGAGCTGCACCTGCACGTCCACCGGGCGCGCCTCCACGCCTTCGAACGCCACGGTGGCGACGCGCGTCACCATGGCGGGGGGCGTCGCTTCCGGACGCTGAACGCAAGGGTCATGAAATCCGCAGGCTGAAAAGACGTGCTGAAACTGGGTCGAGCCTAGTCGATCCGGCCCACGACTCAAGCAACCCGAAGCTGCGCGAAGTTGCGCCCCGCCGATCTTGTCCGGCCTCAGCCGGCCTCGCCGGCCCTGGCCTGCTTCAGCCGATAGAGCGCCTCCAGCGCCTCGCGCGGGCTCATCTCGTCCGGCGATATCGCGTCGAGCGCGTCGCGCAGGGCGTCCGGCCCGCCTGCGGGCGGGGCGGCGAGGCCGCCGGCCGGGCGCGCCGCGGCGAAGAGCGGGAGGTCGTCGACCAGGCGCTCGACCGGCGCCTGCCGCTCGGAGGCCTCCAGCTCCTCCAGGATCACCCGGGCGCGCTCGACCACCGCCTTGGGCAGGCCGGCCAGCTTGGCCACCTGGATGCCGTAGCTGCGGTCGGCGACGCCGGGCGTGACCTCGTGCAGGAACACCACGTCGCCCTGCCACTCGGTCACCCGCACGGTGAGGTTGAGGAGCCGCGGCAGCCGCCGGGCCAGGGCGGTGAGCTCGTGGAAATGCGTCGCGAACAGCGACCGGCACAGATTGCCGTCATGCAGGTGCTCGATGGCCGCCCAGGCGATCGACAGGCCGTCGAAGGTGGCGGTGCCGCGCCCGATCTCGTCCAGGATGACGAGCGACCGCGCCGTCGCCTGGTTGAGGATGGCGGCGGCCTCGATCATCTCCACCATGAAGGTGGAGCGGCCGCGGGCGAGGTCGTCGGCGGCGCCGACGCGCGAGAACAGGCGGTCGACGACGCCGATATGGGCCTTCTCGGCGGGCACGAAGGAGCCCATCTGGGCCAGCACGGCAATGAGCGCGTTCTGGCGCAGATAGGTGGACTTGCCGGCCATGTTGGGGCCCGTGATCAGCGCGATCCGCCCGCCCCGGGCCGAGGCCGGGGCCGAGAGGTCCGCGTCATTGGCCACGAAGGCCTGGCCGTCGCGCTTCAGCGCCGCCTCCACGACGGGGTGGCGGCCGCGCCGGATCTCGAAGGCGAGGCTCTCGTCCACCACCGGGCGCACCCACGCGCCGGCGTCGGCCAGCTCCGCCAGCGCGGCCGCGACGTCGATGCGGGCCAGCGCCGCCGCGGCCGCCTTCAGCCCGGCCGCGCCCGCGACCGCCAGGGCCCTCAGCCGGTCGAAATGGGCGAGCTCGACCGCCAGCGCCCGGTCCGCCGCCGAGGCGATGCGGCTCTCCAGGTCGCCCAGCTCGGCGGTGGAGAAGCGCATCGCGCCCTGCATGGTCTGGCGGTGCACGAACACGGCGTTCAGCGGCGGCCGGACCAGCGTCTCGCCCACCGCCTGCGTCACCTCCACGAAATAGCCGAGGAAGTTGTTGTGCTTGACGCGCAGCGTGCGCGCCCCGGTCTCCTCCGCGTAGCGCGCCTGCAGGGCGGCGATGACGCGCCGGCTCTCGTCGCGCAGCGCGCGCGCCTCGTCCAGAGCGGGGTCGAAGCCAGCCCGCACGAAGCCGCCGTCGCGGCGGTTGAGCGGCAGCTCCTCGTCGAGGCAGTCGCCGAGCGCGGCCTCGAGCGCGCCGTCGATCCCGGCCAGCAGGGCCGCCGCGTCGGCGATCTCGCGCGGCGGCAGCGCCGCGCCCTGCAGGATCGCCCCGACGGCGCGCGCCGCCGCCAGCCCGTCGCGCAGGCAGGCGAGGTCGCGCGGCCCGCCGCGGTCGAGCGTCAGCCGCGACAGCGCCCGCGACATGTCCGGCGTCCGCTTCAGCGCCTCGCGCACCCGGCGGCGCGCATCCGCGTCGTCGGCGAACCACGCCACCGCGTCGAGCCTCTCGTTGACGGCGGCCGGATCGGTGAGGGGGCCGGCCAGCCGCTCGGCCAGCAGGCGCCCGCCGGCGGGCGTCAGCGTGCGGTCGATCGCGGCCAGCAGGCTGCCGGCGCGCTCGCCGCCCAGCGTGCGGGTGAGCTCCAGATTGGCCCGCGTGGCGGCGTCGATCGCCAGCGTGGCGTCGGCGGCCTCGCGCGTGGGGGCCGACAGCGGCGGCCGCGCGCCGAACTGCGTGCGCTCCACATAGGCCACCGCGGCGGCCGCGGCGGCGATCTCGGCGCGGGAGAACTGCCCGAAGCCCGCCAGCGTCGACACGCCGAAAAAGGCGCAGAGCCGCCGCTCGCCCGAGGCGGCGTCGAACCCGTCGCGCGCCAGCGGCGTCACGTGGGCGCGCGTCTCGCGCCACAGCGCCTTCAGCTCGGGCTCGTCGATCACCGCGTCGGGGACCAGGATCTCGCTCGGCTCCAGCCGGGCGATGGCCGCCGCGAGCCCCGCCTGGGCGACCTCACCGACCGTGAAGGTCCCGGTCGAGATGTCCACGCAGGCCAGGCCGTAGAGCCACGCCTCGCCGGCGCGCACGCGCGACAGCGCCGCCAGCAGGTTAGCGCGCGAGGGCTCCAGCAGCGTCTCCTCGGTGATGGTGCCCGGCGTCACCAGCCGCACCACGCCCCGCTTCACCACCGATTTGCCGCCGCGCTTCTTGGCCTCGGCCGGGTCCTCCTGCTGCTCGCAGACCGCCACCCGGTGGCCGGCCGCGATCAGGCGGTGCAGGTAGTCCTCGGAGCGCTCCACCGGCACCCCGCACATGCGGATGTCCTCGCCCAGGTGCTTGCCGCGCTTGGTCAGCACGATGCCCAGCACCCGCGACGCGACCTCGGCGTCGCCGAAGAACAGCTCGTAGAAGTCGCCCATCCGGTAGAACAGCAGGCAATCCGGGTTGGCGTGCTTGATCTCCAGATACTGCGCCATCATGGGCGTCAGCCGCCCCTCCGCCGCATCGGCGGCCGGCTGCGGCAGGGTCAGGGCGGGACCTTCGAGACTCATGCGCGGGAGGCTAGCAGAGGCTGCGAGGGAAGGCGCGGGGGCGCGGAGGGTTTTGCACGGGGAATGGGGGGCTAGATCCACTCGGCCGGACGCCGGACCGGCGAGCCCTCCCGGCCGAGCGCCGGGTCTGGAAACTGCGCCGCGGCGAGGTGATCGACGCGCAATCGGCGCATGAAGCTGGAAACGGTTTTCAGCTCTGGATTGGGATTGCCCACGGGGCTGAGCAGGCCGACGATCTTCCCGAGTTCCCGTGTCGCGATCCTGATCGGCTCCACGAGGTCTGAATCATTGGAGACCACCACCGCAACGTCGAAGGCGTTCTGGAACGCGTCCAGCAGCAGGTGGCAAGCGAGATTGACGTCGCTGCCCTTTTCCTCGGTCTTGTGGACGCGCACGACGTTCGGCCAAGGCTGCTGCATCGGGTCGGCCAGGTGAGGCCTGAACTCGGGAGGGTGCACCAGCCCCGCGAATTTGGTGGAGGCCAGGAACGCGCCTTGGTGAATGACGATTTCAGGGACGGTCGCCAAGGCGTTCAAGTAGACCTGCTGCCGTGCGGGCGAGGTAGGGTCCAATCGGCCGGAGACGCGAGCCGTGTAGTACCGAACTCTCTCGATGACGTTGTCCGGGCTCAGCGCGGCCTCGGCGAGTCGCTTCGGATTGAGCCATTTGAGGGCCGGGCGCTTTTCCAGCATCCGATAATACAGGTTGAACCCGTCGACATAGACAAAGGTGCGCATCGCAATCTCGCGCTGAAAAGCGAAAGCCGCCTCAGGTTGCCCTTCAGCGGCCTTCGAACCGACAGCACGCTGCCGGCGAGTATGCGTTGATATTAGTTGAGCGGACGATCGAATTCAATACACGGTTTCAGGCGCTGTCAGGCTGAGCGTCCGGCGCCTCGGGACGGCGCTTCTGAACTGCGCTTCGGGATCTCAGCATGTCTCGCGCTCACTTGCGAATGCCTCTAGACCGGTTTCCACAGTATGTTCCCGCCTGACAGATTCGTGCTGGAATCACCCGGTGGCTGAAGTCACCACCAAGGTCCGCACTGGCGAGCATCTCCGCAAACTGTTTGCAATCCTTTTGAGCCATCCAGAAGAATTGAAAGCATCGGTTGCACTGGAGGTGCGCTATTACCCCGGAACTTTGGGCCGCGACCTCCCCCTTCCCCACCTTGACAACCTAGCAAAATAATCCTACACACCTCCGGCCCGGATGCGTCCCGGGAGCCGGCGCCGGCTCCCCGCCCATCCGCAACGAGCTTCCAGGTTTCGCGTCCGCATCTCCACCAGGACGTGCGGGCCGGAGCGGTCGGGCTCTCGCGCGCCGAGGCTCACGCCTCCTGGGCGGACGCAGCATACGTCCGCGACTGCCGCGGCCTTCGGGCCGCCCCTTGCCGGAGCGGGGTCAGGCCCGGTCCCGGACGACGCAGGGTGACGGTCGTCCCTCGCGAAGCGGGGTCAGGCTTCGCTCCAGCGGATGGGGAGACCTCCGCTCCGAGCCGCGTCCGGGAGATGCGCGGCCCGACCCGCCGCGGGACGGCGGGGGAGACTGCGCCAGCCTCAGGCGCCGCGCGCGAGAGCCGCCGACCGTGCAACCCCGCGCCCGCAGGCGACGGGGCTACGGGCGCATCGCCGCTTGAGAAACCGCAAGCGTGTCCGTAAGTTGGCCCCCCGCTCCACCCATCAACCGGGCCGGCCATGACAGACAATAACGATGCTCCGAGGAAACGCACCCGTCCCACCATCACGGACCAGGAGGCGCTGACGTTTCACTCGCGCGGCCGGCCGGGCAAGCTGGAGGTGGTCGCCACCAAGCCGATGACGACGCAGCGGGACCTGTCGCTGGCTTATTCGCCCGGCGTCGCCATCCCGGTGCTGGCCATCGCCGAGGACCCGTCGAAAGCCTATGACCTCACCGTCAAGGGCAACCTCGTCGGCGTGATCTCCAACGGCACCGCCATCCTGGGGCTCGGCAACCGCGGCGCGTTGGCGTCCAAGCCCGTGATGGAGGGCAAGGCGGTGCTGTTCAAGCGCTTCGCCGACGTGGACGCGTTCGACCTGGAGATCGGCACGGAAGACCCGGACGAGTTCATCGCCGCGGTGCGCTATCTCGGCCCGACCTTCGGGGGCATCAACCTGGAGGACATCAAGGCCCCTGAATGCTTCATCATCGAGGAGAAGCTGCGGGAGCTGATGGAGATCCCGGTCTTCCACGACGACCAGCACGGCACCGCCATCATCGCGGCCGCCGGCATCATGAACGCGCTGCAGCTCACCGGGCGCGACATCACGACGGCCCGGCTGGTGTGCAACGGGGCCGGGGCGGCCGGCATCGCCTCGCTGGAGATCCTCAAGGCGCTCGGCTTCCGGGATGAGAACGTCATCCTGTGCGACACCAAGGGCGTGGTCTACAAGGGCCGCGCCGAGGGCATGAACCAGTGGAAGTCGGCCCACGCGGTCGAGACCAAGCTGCGCACCCTGGAGGAGGCGATCGCCGGGGCGGACGTGTTCTTCGGCCTTTCGGTGAAGGGCGCGGTCTCGCCCGAGATGGTGCGCTCGATGGCCGCCAACCCCATCATCTTCGCCATGGCGAACCCGGACCCGGAGATCACGCCCGAGGACGCCTATGCGGTGCGCGACGACGTCATCATGGCGACGGGGCGCTCGGATTACCCGAACCAGATCAACAATGTGCTGGGCTTTCCCTACATCTTCCGCGGCGCGCTGGACGTCAGGGCCCGCACGATCAACATGGAGATGAAGATGGCCGCCGCGAAGGCGCTGGCCAGCCTCGCCCAGGAGGACGTCCCCGACGAGGTGGCGTCGGCCTACCAGGGCGCGCGGCCGCGCTTCGGGCGGGACTACATCATCCCGGTGCCGTTCGACCCGCGGCTGATCTCCACCGTGCCGCTGGCCGTGGCCCAGGCCGCCATGGATTCCGGCGTCGCGCAGCGGCCCATCGTCGACATGGACGCCTACAAGGCGCAGCTCTCGGCCCGGCGCGACCCCGTCGCCGGCGCCCTGCAGCGCACCGTGGAGCGCGTGCGCCGCTATCCCAAGCGCGTCGTCTTCGCCGAGGGCGAGGAGGAGCAGGTGATCCGCGCGGCGGTGAGCTTTGTCAGCCAGGGCTTCGGCACCGCCATCCTGGTCGGCCGCGACGACCGGGTGAAGGCCACGGCCCAGCAGGTCGGCATCGAGATCGACGGGCGCAGCGGCATCGAGATCCACAACGCCAGGCTGAGCCACCGCAACACCGCCTATGCGCAGTACCTGTACGACCGGCTGCAGCGGAAGGGCTACCTGTTCCGCGACTGCCAGCGCATGATCAACCAGGACCGCAACCACTTCGCCGCCGCCATGGTGGCGCTCGGCGACGCGGACGCCATGGTGACGGGCGTCACCCGCAACTTCTCGGTGGCGCTGGACGACGTGCGGCACGTCATCGATCCCAAGCCCGGCCACCGGGTGATCGGCGTGTCGCTGGTGCTGGCGCGCGGGCGCACCGTGCTGGTGGCCGACACGGCCATCACCGAACTGCCCAGCGCCAAGGACCTCGCCGACATCGCCGTGGAGGCGGCCGGCGTGGCGCGCAGGCTCGGCTACGAGCCCCGCGTCGCGCTGCTCGCCTTCTCGTCCTTCGGGCACCCGCCCGGCGAGCGCACCGCCCATGTGCAGGAGGCCGTGCGCCTGCTCGACCAGCGCCGCGTCGATTTCGAATATGACGGCGAGATGGCGGCGGACGTGGCCCTGGATAAGGAGCTGATGGCCCAGTACCCGTTCTGCCGCCTGTCGGACGCCGCCAACGTCCTGGTGATGCCGGCGTTCCACTCCGCCTCCATCTCCACCAAGATGATGCAGAGCCTGGGCGGATCGACCGTGATCGGGCCGCTGCTGGTGGGCATGGACCGGGCCGTCCAGATCGTGCCGCTGGGGGCCAAGGACAGCGACATCGTCAACATGGCGGCGCTGGCCGCCTTCAACGTCGGCGGCTAGGCCGGCTCACGAAGAAACGGTTTTCGGGCGCAGCTTTCGGGTGGAGCCCGGCCGCCATCTGCACTGTCATGAGGGCCTCGCCACGCAGGAGACCCTCATGACCTTCCGCATCACCGGCCTGTCGGCCGAACCGTTCCGCCCCCTTTATGGCCTCCCGGACGCGGAGCTCGCCGCCCGCGGGGTCCTGCGCTACGCCGTCGACGCCGCGTCGGGCTACCCCGACCGGATCGAGATGCGCGAGGCGCGGCCCGGCGAGACCGTGCTGCTCCTCAACCATGTCTGCCAGCCGGCCCCGTCGCCCTACCGGGCCACGCACGCCATCTATGTGCGCGAGGGCGCCGAGACCGCCTATGACCGCACCGGGGAGGTCCCGCAGGTCATGCGCAGCCGCCTCCTGTCGGTGCGCGCCTATGACGAGGCCGGCATGATGCTGGACGCCGACGTCGTTGAAGGGCGCGAGGTGGAGCCCCTCATCGCCCGCCTGTTCGAGAACCCGGCGGTCGCCTACCTGCACGCCCACAACGCCAGGCGCGGCTGCTATTCCGGCCGCATCGACCGCGCCTGAGCCCGGGCGCGCGTCAGTCGCCGATCGCCACACCCTCGCGGCGGGAATCGGCGCCGCCAACGAAGCCGGAGGGCGTCAGCACGATGGCCTGGATGCCCGAGGTCATCTCCAGCAGCTTGACCTCGTGGCCCTTGGCCTCCAGGGCCGGCTTCCAGGCTTCGGCCTCGGTGCCGGCCTCCAGCTCCGTCGGGCCGTTGCGGCTGCCCATGTTGGGCAGGTCGACCGCCACCTGCGGGTCGAGCTTCCAGTCCAGCAGGCCCACCAGGGTCTTGCCCACGAAGTTGATGATCTGGCTCCCGCCCGGCGAGCCCGTGACGGCGTAGAGCCGCCCGAAGGCGTCGAACACGATCGTCGGCGCCATCGAGCTGCGCGGGCGCTTGCCGGGCTCGACCCGGTTGGCCACCGGCTTGCCGTCGGCGACGGGCGCGAAGTTGAAGTCGGTGAGCTCGTTGTTGAGCAGGAAGCCGCCCTTGGTCATCAGGCGGGATCCGAAGCCGTCCTCGATCGTGGTGGTCATCGACACGGCGTTCAGCTGGGCGTCCACGATGGAGATGTGGCTGGTGCCATGCTCGACGCCGTCGGACGGGCCGAGCAGGAGCGTCTTGCGCATCGGCGGCTCGCCCGGCTTGGCGGTCCCCATGCTGCGGTCCGGGCTGGCCAGCGCGGCGCGGCTCCTCACATAGGCGGGGTCGATGAGGCCCTCCACCGGCACGCTCACGAAGCCCGGGTCGCCCAGATAGAGGTTGCGGTCCGCGAAGGCGAGCCGCCCCGCCTCGGCGAACCAGTGCGCGGCCTCCGGGCCGGGCTTCAGGCGGCCCATGTCGCGGGTCTCCAGCACGCCCAGCATCTGCTGCACGGCGACCGCGCCGGAGCTGGGCGGGCCCATGCCGCAGATCCGGTAGGCCCGGTAGGCCCCGCAGACGGGCTCGCGCTCCTTCACCGCATAGGAGGCCAGGTCGGCCAGGGTCATGTCGCCCGGATTGGTCGGATGCCCCTTCACGGTGGCGACGATGTCTTCGGCGATCGGCCCGGCGTAGTAGGCCTCCACGCCCTTCTCGGCGAGGGTGCGCAGCGTCTGCGCGAAGGCGGGGTTCTTCAGCGTCGTCCCCACCGCGAGCGGCTTGCCGTCCGCGTCGTAGAAGAGGGCGCGCGCCGCCGGGTTGGCGGAGAGGAACTTCTCCTGCCCGAGCAGGCCGCTGAGCCGCGGCGAGACCGCAAAGCCGTTCTCGGCGAGGCGGATCGCCGGCTCGAAGAGCTGCGGCCAGGGCAGCTTGCCCCAGCGCTTGTGGGCCTCGGCGAGCAGCCGCGGCGTGCCCGGGACGCCGACGGACCGTCCGCCCACCACGGCGTCGTAGAATTTCATCGGCTTGCCGTCGGCGCCCATGAACCGGTCGGGCGCCGCCGCCGCCGGGGCGGTTTCGCGCCCGTCGAGCGTGGTCAGCGTCCGCCGGGCCTCGTCCCAATGCACCATGAATGCGCCGCCGCCGATGCCCGAGCTCTGCGGCTCGACCAGATTCAGCACCAGCTGCACCGCGATGGCGGCGTCCACCGCGCTGCCGCCGGCGCGCAGCATCTCGCGTCCCGCCTCCGTGGCGAGGGGGTTCGCGGCCGCCGCCATGTAGCGGGTTGAGACGCCGTGGTCCCGGACGCTCCGCCCGGTGGCCGCCTCGGGGGCGGGGGCGAGCTGGGACGTCGTCTGCGCGTATGCGCCGCCGCCCACGCCCAGGACGGCGACGGCGGCGAGCAGGAAGCGACGGATCTGCATGGGGGCGTTCCTCCGTGGTCGCGAGAGCTTAGACGCGCGGCTGGCGGGCGCAACCGCCGCCCTCCCGCCGCAACCGCGCTCACCAGCGCATTGCTTCGCCGCCGTCCGCCCGTGTATGCGTTGAACCCATGCAGGCCGATGAGGGGCCGCAATCAGCAGGAGCTCCGAATGGGCCAGGGCGCGCTTTATCCCGATCTCGCCGGCAAGGTGGTCATCGTGACCGGCGGCGGAAGCGGCATCGGGGAGGCGATCGTTCGGGCCTTCGCGCGGCAGAACGCCAAGGTGGGATTTCTCGACATCAACAAGCCCGCCTCCGAGGCGCTGGCCGCCGATCTCGCCGGGAAGGGCGCGACGGTGCGCTTCGAGCACTGCGACCTGACCGACGTGGAGGCGCTGCGCCGGTCCATTGCGGCGATCCGGGAGCAGCTGGGACCCGTCTCGGTGCTGATCAACAACGCCGCCCATGACGAGCGCCACCGGACCGAGGATGTCACCCCCGAATACTGGGACGGGCGCATCGCCGTGAACCTGCGCCACCAGTTCTTCTGCGCCCAGGCGGTGCTGGAGGACATGAAGGCCGCGCGCGACGGCGTCATCATCAATTTCGGATCGGTGTCCTGGATGGTGGGGCAGGGCGGCATGGCGGCCTACACGGCCTCCAAATCTGCCGTGCTCGGCCTCACCCGCTCGCTCGCCCGGGACTTCGGCCCGTACAACATTCGGGTCAACGCCATCGCGCCGGGCTGGATCATGACCCAGCGCCAGATCGACCTCTGGCTCACCCCGGAAGGCGAGAAGGAGCTGATGGATCGCCAGTGCCTGAAGCGCAAGCTGGTCCCCGACGACATCGCCCGCGTGGCCGTCTTCTTCGCCTCCGAGGAGGCCAGCGCTTGCACCAACCAGCATTACGTCGTCGACGGCGGCTGGGTGTGAGCCGGACCTCCGCCCGATGACCGCCGCGGACCCGGACAGCCCCGCCCTCATCGCCCTGGATTGGGGCACGTCGCGGCTGCGCGCCTATCTGGTGGCTGGTTCCGGCGACGTGCGCGAACGCCTGAGCGCCGACGACGGGATCGCCGCCGTGCCGGCGGGAGGGTTCCCGGCGACCCTGCGCCGGCATGTCGGCCCCTGGCTCGACCGCTTCCCGGCCGTCCCGGTCGTGATGGCCGGCATGGTCGGAAGCCGCAATGGCTGGGTCGAGGCGCCCTACCTGGAGTGCCCCGTCGAGATCGACGATCTGGGCCGGAGTTTCGCCCGTGCGGACCTCGGAGGCGGCCGTGAGGCGCTGATCGTCCCCGGCCTGACATGCCGCCGCCCGGGCGGCGCGCCCGACGTCATGCGCGGGGAGGAGACCAAGATCGCCGGCGCCGGCGTGCGCGACGGCGTCGTGCTGACGCCGGGCACCCATTCCAAATGGGCCGAAGTGGCGCAGGGGCGGATCACGGGCTTCTCCACCTTCATGACGGGCGACGTATACGCGGCGCTGAAGGATCACACGATCCTGGGCATGCTGGCCCAGGAGCCGCCGGACGAGACGGGCTTCGCCCGCGGCCTCGCCGCCGCCCGCGGGGCGGGCGGGCTGACGCATCTGGCCTTCTCGGCGCGGACGCTCGTCCTGATGGGAGACCTCGCTCCCGTCCAGGTCGGCCCCTATCTGTCCGGGCTCCTGATCGGCGTCGAGATCGACCAGGGGCTCGCGATGGCGTCGCCCGGCGCGGAGATCACGCTGGTGGCCGAGGGCGTCTTCGCCGCGTCCTACGCGGCCGCGCTGGCGGACCGGGGCCGCACCTGCCGCGTCCTCGACCCCGAGGCCGTCATCGTCGCCGGGCTGCTGCGCATCCTCGACGCCTCACACCGCTGATCGCGAGCTAGACCATGTCCTTTCGCAGCCTCTTCGACGACGCGTTCCGGCGCTGTTCGCTGATCGCCATCCTGCGCGGGCTCCGGCCCGACGAGGCCGTCGCGATCGGCGAGGCTCTGGTCGGGGCCGGCCTCACCATCCTCGAGGTGCCGCTGAATTCTCCCGATCCGCTGGACAGCGTCGCCAGGCTCTCCCGGGCGCTGGCCGGCCGGGCGGTCGTCGGCGCCGGCACGGTGTACCGGCCCTCCGAGGTCGACGCCGTGGCCGAGGCGGGCGGAACCCTGATCGTGTCTCCCAACGCCAACCCGGCCGTGATCGGCAGGACCAAGGAGCTGGGCCTCGTGTCCGCCCCCGGGGTCATGACGCCGACCGAGGCCGTGGCCGCGCTGGACGCCGGGGCCGACGTGTTGAAGTTCTTCCCGGGCGAACTCATCGGGCCCGCCGGCGTCAAGGCGATGGGCGCGGTCCTGCCCAAGGGGCCGCCCCTGGTCATCGTCGGCGGCGTCACGCCCGAGACCATGGCGGCCTATGCGGGCACGCCCGCCGACGGCTTCGGCATCGGCTCGGCCCTGTTCAAGCCCGGCCTCGACGCCGCCGCCGTGGCTGAGCGCGCCCGCGCCTTCATGGCCGCCCATGCGGCCTGGCGGAGGACGGCGTCGTGATCGTGACGTTCGGCTCCATCAACGTCGATTTCGTCAACCGGGTGGAGCGGATTCCCTCCCCGGGCGAAACGGTCCTGGGTCCCGACTACGCGGTCATTCCGGGCGGCAAGGGCGCCAACCAGGCGCTCGCGGCCCGGCGGGCCGGCGCCGAGGTGGCGCTGGTCGGCGCCGTCGGACAGGATCCGTTCGCCGCCATCGCGCTGTCATTGCTGCGGCGGGACGGCGTCGACCTGTCCCGCGCGGCGGCCGTGGACGCGCCGACCGGGGCCGCCTACATCGCCGTGTCGGCGGCCGGCGAGAACGCCATCGTGGTCGCGGCCGGCGCCAACGCCAGGGTCGTCGCCAGCCAGATGGACGGACTTGCCCTCGGCGCGGGCGACACGCTCCTGCTGCAGCGGGAGGTCCCCGAAGCGGAGGTCGTGAAGGCGGCGCGCGCCGCGAAGCGGGCCGGGGCCAGGGTGATCCTGAACGCCGCGCCGGCCGGCGAGGTGAGCCGCGAGCTCCTCGGCGCGCTCGACGTCCTCGTCGTCAACGAGCACGAGGTCGCCATCGTGGCGGCCGGGCTGGGGTTGGCGGGAGGTCCCGACGATCTCGCCCGCCAGATCGACGCGGACCATGGCGTGGCCACCATCGTGACGCTCGGCGGCGAGGGCGCGGTCGGCTGGACGGGCGGCGTCCGGCGCAGCGCCCCCGCGCTCCCCGTCGAGGTCGTCGACACCACGGCGGCGGGGGACACGTTCTGCGGCGCCTTCGCGGCCGCCATGGACCAGGGTCTCGGCTTCACCACGGCCCTGGCGAGAGCGGCCGCCGCCGGCAGCCTCGCCTGCGCGACGGCCGGCGCCCAGCCGAGCATCCCCATGAAGGCCGCGATCGATGCGGTCGCGGCCGATTTCCTGGCCTGACGCCGCCCTGCGATCCTTGCGCGGCGCTTACCGGGTCGGGTCGCATTCGCGCGACGGTCCAGACGGTTCCTGAACGCCGTCCGGCTAGGCTCTCCCGGCCGAGACGGAGGGTTCGATGCTGAAAATCGCGTTTGGGGCGGCCCTGATGATCGTCGCCAGCGTCGTGGCGGTGCGGTTCGCCGGAAACCTCCCCGCCCGGCCGGCGTCCCCGATGGCCCAGGCCGCCTCGGCGCAAGCCGTCGCGCCGCCGGCCGCGTCCAAGGGCCAGCTCCACGGCTCCTACGGGCGCGCCACCGTCGTGCTGGCGGCGGATCCGCGCGGGCACTTCTCGGCGGAGCCCTCCATCAACGGCGTGAAGATCCGCACCCTCGTCGACACCGGGGCGTCGGTGGTGGCGATGTCCTCCGAGGATGCGCAGCGGGCCGGCGTCTTCCCGGCCGGAGCGGACTTCCAGATCCCCGTCTCGACCGCCAATGGCGTCGTCAAGGCGGCCGCCGTCAGGCTGCGCGAGGTGCGCATCGACAACATCGTCCTGCGGGACGTCGAAGCGATGGTGATGCCGCAAGGCCGCCTCGGCGGGACGCTGCTCGGCATGTCCTTCCTGCGCCGCCTGACCGGCATGGAGGTTTCCGACGGACGGCTGATCCTGACGCAGTAGACGAGGGGCCAAGCTTCCGCCGCAGTCGGCGTCAAGGGTGCTGGAACCGTTGCAAGCGCGCGCCGTTCAGGTATGGCTTGCGACGCCCTTCTCCTCTTGCAGCGACAGGCCCCATGTTCCCCAAGCCCGTACCCGCCCTCAAGGTCAACACCTACGAGTACGAGACCATTCCGATGGTCAAGCCCACCGGCTTTCGGGAGTATGACGCCCGCTGGCTGTTCGAAAAAGAGATCAACCTCATGGGAGTGCAGGCCCTCGGCATGGGCCTGGGGACCATGATCCGCGACATGGGCGTCAAGCCGGAGATCGTCACCGGCCACGACTATCGGGGCTACTCGGCCTCCATCAAGCTGGCGCTGATCAGCGGCCTGATGGCGGCGGGCTGCAAGGTCCACGACATCGGGCTGGCGATGTCGCCCATGGCCTATTTCGCCCAGTTTGAACTCGACGTGCCCTGCGTCGCGATGGTGACGGCCTCGCATAACGACAATGGCTGGACTGGCGTCAAGATGGGGTCGCAGCGCCCCGTCACCTTCGGGCCGGACGAGATGAACCGACTGAAGGACATCGTCCTGAAGGGCGAGTACCGGACCGCCGAGGGCGGATCCTACAACTACGTCGAGAACTTCCCGGAGCGCTACATCGCCGACCTGACCGCGCGCGCGCCCATCCGGCGCAAGCTGAAGGTGGTCGCAGCCTGCGGCAACGGGACGGCCGGCGCGTTCGCGCCGCAGATCCTGGAGAAGCTCGGGGTCGAGGTGATCCCGCTCGACACCGAGCTCGACCACAGCTTCCCGCGCTATAATCCCAATCCCGAAGACATGGAGATGCTGCACGCCATCGCGCACGCCGTGAAGGAGCATGGCGCCGATGTCGGGCTCGGTTTCGACGGCGACGGCGACCGATGCGGCGTGGTGGACGACGAGGGCAACGAGATCTTCGCCGACAAGATCGGCGTGATGCTGGCGCGCGACCTCTCCAAGCTGCATCCCAACGCGACCTTCGTGGTGGACGTGAAGTCCACCGGCCTCTTCGCCACCGACCCGGTGCTGCAGGCCAACGGCGTGAAGGCGGACTACTGGAAGACCGGCCACTCCTACATCAAGCGCCGCGTCGCCGACCTGCAGGCGCTGGCCGGGTTCGAGAAATCGGGGCACTTCTTCTTCAACAAGCCGGTGGGGCGCGGCTACGACGACGGCCTGGTGACGGCCATCGCGGTGCTCGACATGCTGGACCGCAGCCCCGAGAAGTCGATGGCGGACCTCTACCGCGACCTGCCCAAGACCTATGGCACGCCCACGATGGCGCCCCACTGCGACGACGAGGTCAAGTACGAGGTCGTCGAGCGCGTGGTGAAGCGCTTCCAGGACATGCAGGCCAAGGGGGAGACCATCGCCGGCGAGCCGATCCGCGACCTCGTCACCGTGAACGGCGTACGGGTGACCGCCACCGACGGCACCTGGGGGCTGGTGCGCGCGTCCTCGAACAAGCCCGAGCTGGTCGTGGTGATCGAAAGCCCGGTCTCCGAAGAGCGCATGCGCGCGATGTTCAAGGCCGTCGACGGCGTCCTGCGGGAGAACCCCGAGGTCGGCGCCTACAACCAGACGATCTGACCCCTCCGAAACGCGAAACGGCCCGACGAGCGGGCCGTTTCGGCGCGGGCCTGACGACGCTCAGGAGCAGTAGGTCTGGCCGCTCGCGGGCTTCCCTGCGTTGGGAATGCTGGTCTCCGACCGGCCCACATAGGTCGAGATCCGGGGACGCATGAAGATGCGCTCCTGGAGATTGAGGGTGCCGGTGATCACGTAGCCCATCACGGGCTTGTAGGTGTACTGGACCTCCGCCATCACGAGCGACGTGCCGTTGTCGTTGCGCAGCGCGGCCGGAACCTCGGCCGTGTTGAACGTCCGCCCGCGCGAGTAGGCCGTCCAGCCGCTTGGCGAACTCTGTCCGACCTCGCTCCAGCAGGCCGTCGCCTCCTTGCCGGAGGTGCTGGAGATCGCGATGCTGGTGATCCGCATCCTGGCGTCGGAGGCCTTGAGAGGCGAGAGCACGACTTTCCCGGCGTTCATGATCGTCTTCAGCTGATTGATCTCGGTGATGTCGTTTTGGCTGACGAGGTCGGCCAGGGTGCGCGTCAGCAGCACCACCTTGCGGTCGGCGCTGAGGCCCATGCTGACTTCGACCGAGCCGATATACAGGCTGAGCATCACCGGCAGGATGAGGGCGAATTCGATGGCCGCGACCCCGCGCGGGTCTCGCACGAGATCGGCGACGGGACGGAAGCGTCGGGCGGCGAAGGCGCGGGCCGCGGCGGAGAAGGTTGTCATGCTGGTCATCTCACGGCGAGCTCGGAGCCGCATAGGGCTCGGTCTGGAACGCCGCCGTCGCCATGATCAGCATCTTGCCGCCGTTCAGGTTGACGAAGCTTGTTCCGATCAGGGGAACGACGATTGGGTAGGCGATGACAGCCCGCACGATGTTGATCGTCTTGGGTCCACCCGGATTGTAGCCGAAGCCGCTGGTGTTGAGGTTCTTGTTGCTGTCGATCGGCGGGCCGTCGATCTGGGCGGTGTCGAAGCTGCCCACCGTGCGGACGTCCACCTGCAGCAGGTTCTTGCAGTCGAACATCGCCTTCACGCGGCTGCAGATTTCGTCCTTGAAATTCTGCTCGTTCCAGCTTCCCGACTGCGCCTGGCCGGTCAGGATCTTGCGCGACGCGTCCGTGACTGCGGTCTGCAGCACCTGGCCGCTCACATGAACCATCGACGTCTCGAAGATGGCGTAGATCAGGCTCATGAACGGGATCGCCAGCATGGCGAATTCGATCGCGGTCGATCCGCGCTCGTCGCGGCGCAGACGCCGCAGCAAGCGGCGCTTGGCGCCGAGTGCGTTTCGAAACGGGAACACCTTCATGATGAAGTCTCGCAGGGGCTAGATCAGGTTCTAGCCAAGCACCATGGGCATGAACCCCTTGATGTTACCTTGCGGAGTTGCGAAAGGCAGGATCAGACGAGCGGCGTGATTAACAATGTCGGAACAAGACCATCGAAACAGCGGTCGACGCCGGGCCGGCGGCCTTCGCCTATTTGGCGAGGCCGTTCCGGGCGGTGGCCTGCGCGCCCACGCCGTCGAAGTGGCGGGAGATGTCGCCCAGCGACAGAGTCGGCTGGCAATGGGGCGCGCACGAGTAGGTCTCGCGCTCCATCCCGCGCTGGACGACGATGATGTTGTCAGTCGAAGCCTCGACGCGGATCAGCGACTCCCCGATCACCGCGCCGGTGGAATCCTGGGCGATCAGGTTCGTCACCCCGTAGCTCTTGCCCGTCAGGATCATCGAGCCGTTCTTCTGCACGGCGATGTCCGCGATCATCGGGTTGCCGATCACGATGGTGGTGGCCTTGGGCGGCATCTTCAGCACCTGGGCGCGATCCGTCTGGACGACGATGCTGTCGACGGCCGCCGCCGGCGCGACGGCGGTCGCGACGAGCAGGATCGCGCAGGCCGCGCGAACCGCCAGCGACGTCACGATGGTGTCGGCGTTCGCGAAGCGGGAAGCAAACATGGTGAGTCCTCGGTCGATGTCAGGCGAAGACTGGGTCAGATTGGTGAATATTGAGATAACGAGGCCGCCGGAGGTCGCTCTGGCCGCGCGGGGCGCGTGCTTGAAGCAAAGGCGCCGGCGTCCGCCTGTATAGCAGGCGTTAACCCTCAATCGTGACACACGCAAAAGTTGTGTTTTGGGCCCTGCGATTAACCTGGCTGCAACTGACCACAACCTATGCTCGTAATCGGTTCTGGCGAGTTTCGTTCAACGCACGCAAAGAAAAGCCAGACGGGTGCAACAGTGTTCGCAAGGAGCAGTCCATGAAGACCCTTTTCTCGCGTTTCGTGAAGGACGAGTCTGGCGCGACGGCCATCGAGTACGGCCTGATCGCCGCCATCATCGCGGTCGGCATCATCGCCGCGCTGCAGGGCCTGAAGTCCAACCTGAACTCGACGTTCAACAAGATCAGCACCAACGTCGGCTCGGCGAACTGATCCGCCGCGCGTCGGCGCTTGAGACGGGAACGGCCCCTCGCGGGGCCGTTTTCTTTTGGCGCGGCGTCGCTCGCGTCTCATAACGAGAGATCAACTTCTTTCGTCCATACAGGGGTCTACAATGAGCGCCATTCGACGCAGGACGGCCCGATGACCCTGACCCACTTCGCTTTGTTGTCGCTCTTCCCGGCCCTGATGGCCTACGCGGCATGCAGCGACCTTCTCTCCATGCGGATCTCGAACCGGGTGTCCCTGCTGCTGTTCGCGGGCTTCATCGTCATGGGCCTGGCGGTCGGGTTGCCGTGGGAGACGTGGTTGATGCACTTCGCCGCGGGGGGCCTGGTGCTGCTGATCACCTTCGGCATGTTCGCGGCGGGCTGGATCGGAGGCGGCGACGCCAAGCTCGCGGCCGTGACCGCCATGTGGATGGGCTGGGGATCCCTGCTCATCGAATACGGAGCCATCGCATCGCTATTCGGCGGCGCGCTGACCCTCGCTCTCCTGAATTTCAGAAATTTTCCGCTCCCTTATTTTGCGCGCTGGCCGTGGCTCCTCCACCTGCATCATCATAAGACAGGGGTGCCCTACGGTATCGCCCTGGCTGCGGCCGGGTTAGCGGTTTATCCCAACAGCCAGATCTGGATGCAATCTCTGAGCGTGTAATCAGGGCCTTGCACGGACTTGAGGGATGATTGTTTCCGCATTCCGGGATTACTAATCCTTAACCATGATGACGCGATGATCCTGCTCGGGAACGGGCCGATGTCTTCGGCTCGGTTCGATCTGGACAGGTTCACATGACCCCTGCGCGTCTCGCCATCCTGGGTATCGCCGTCTCGGCCGGTGCGGTCGCGGCGTATCTGGCGTCAGGCTCCGACCCCGCCGCTCCTCCGCCGGTGCAACAGGCGGCGCCGGCCATCAGGACTGTCGAGGTGCTGGTTTCGGCCGTCGAGATCCCGCTTGGCGGGACAGTGGGCGCGAAGGAGCTCAAATGGCAGACCTGGCCGGCTGACGGCGCCGGACAAGGCTTCATCACCCGGCAGGCCCAGCCGACCGGCGTCGAGGACTTCACCGGCTCCATCGCCCGCGCCTCGATGCTGCCGGGTGAGCCCGTCCGGCGCGAAAAGCTGATCAAGAGCGACACGACCGGCGTGCTCTCCGCCCTGCTGCCCGCCGGATCCCGCGCCATCGCCATCACGATCGACAACCGCGGCGCCAACACGGCCGGCGGCTTCATCCTCCCCAACGACAGGGTCGACGTGATCCGGATCTACCGGGACGACGCGGCCTCCAAGGTCCAGGGAACGGACGTGGTCGTGAGCGAAACCCTGCTGCGCAACATCAGGGTCCTGGCGATCGGCCAGAACATCCAGGAGCGGAACGGCGAGAAGGTCGTCGTCGGCGAGACGGCGACGCTGGAGCTCGACCCGCGACAGGTCGAGACCGTGACCCTGGCGCAGCGCCAGGGGCAACTCTCCCTGTCGCTCCGCAGCCTTCGGGACATCTCCAAGACCGACGAGCAGATCGTGAAGCCCGAAGACGTGAACCTCACCATCGTTCGCTACGGCACGTCCTCGCAGCGGTGACGGGACAGGGAAATACGATCATGAAAATGTCTTTGCTCGCCGCGTTCCGCCGCCACGCCGCCATCGCCACGCTGGTGCTGGGCGCTCTCGGCCCGGCCGGGACGCTGCACGCCCAGCAATCGCCGCCCGCCATCACGGTGTCCGACAGCGAAGGCGGGCAGGCCCGGCGAATCGATCTCGGCATCGGCAAGTCGGTCATCGTGGACCTGCCGCGCGACGCCAAGGAGGTGTTCGTCGCCAACCCCAAGGTGGCCAACGCGATCGTCCGGTCGACGCGCAAGATCTTCGTGATCGGCGCGGCCGACGGCCAGACCAACGTCGTCGTGATGGACACCGAAGGCAGGCAGATCGCCAATCTGGACGTGAATATCGGGCGTGACCTGAACGTTCTCAGGCGCATCCTGAAGACCGCGATGCCGACGAGCGACGTCAACATCGTGGCCGTGCAGGACACGATCGTGCTGACCGGCACCGTCGCGTCCGCGGGCGACGCGCTCCAGGCCATGGACATCGCCAAGGGCTTCGTCGGAACCAGCCTCGTCGGAGCGACAGGCGTCACCGGCACCGTCGTCAACTCGCTGACGGTCCGCGGCCGCGAGCAGGTCATGCTCAAGGTTACGATCGCCGAGATCCAGCGCAACGTGCTCAAGCAGCTCGGCATCAACATCACCGGCAACTGGCAGCTCGGCAACTTCGCCGGCGCCCTCAGGCTGGATAATCCGTTCAGCTCGCCTCCGGCCAACGCCATCTCGGCGACCCTGAACGGGACGAAGTTCACCCTGAACGCGGCCGAGCGCGCCGGCCTCATGAAGACGCTGGCCGAACCCACGCTCACCGCCATCTCGGGCGAGAGCGCCAAGTTCACGGCCGGTGGGCAGATCCCGACCGCCGGCTCCACGACCTGCGACGCCGGGACCGCGCGCTGCATCTACGGCATCGAGTACAAGACGGTGGGCGTGGCCCTGAACTTCACCCCCATCGTGATGTCTGAGGGACGGATCGTCCTGCACGTGTCGACCGACGTCACCGACATCGACCCGTCCAACCAGATCAACACCGCCACCGGCATCGTCGCGCTGTCCTTCAAGACCCGCAAGATGGAGACCACGGTCGAGCTGCCCTCCGGCGCGACGCTGGCCTCGGCGGGCCTGATGCAGACCCGGAGCAGCCAGACCATCAACGGGCTGCCCGGCCTGATGAACCTGCCGATCCTGGGCGCGCTGTTCCGCTCTCGCGACTACATCCGCGAGGAGACCGAACTCCTCATCACGGTCACGCCCTACATCGCCAAGCCCACCAACGCCCAGGAGGTCGCCCGACCGACCGACGGCTTCGCCGACTCCACGGACCCGCAGGCGATCCTGCTGGGGCAGCTGAACCGGATCTACGGCGTCAACGGCGCCGGATCCGCCCGGGCCGCCTACAAGGGCCGAGCCGGCTTCGTGGTCGAGTGATGGAGGACCCCATGCGCTCCCGGCCGACCACACGACCCCTCAACGTCCTCATGGGTAAGCTCATCATGTCCAACACTGCAGCCCGGTCCCGTGCAGCGGCGCTCGGAGTGGTCCTGGCGGCCTCCGCGATGGCGGCCGGGTGCAGGGCCGACGGCGAGGTCACCGCCTCCATCTTTCCGGCCGACTACCGGGTCCGTCACCCGATCGCGCTCACCTACGCGCCCAACACGCTGGACCTGTTCATCAGCCGGAACATGACCGGCCTCGACGCCCGCCAGGCGGAGGACCTGCGGGCCTTCGCGGCGGAGTATCGCCGGTCCGGCCGTGGGCCGATGACCGTCCTGGTCCCGGTCGAGCCGAACGCGCCGGCGGCGTCCCGCCGCGGAGCGGACGCGGTCCGGTCCGCCCTCGCGGCCGCGGGCGTCAGCCGCGCCTATCTGCAGGTGCAGAGCTACCCGGGACCCGGCAACTCCCTGGCCAGCCCGGTCCGGCTGGTGTTCAGCAAGCTGCAGGCGAAAGTCACCTCCGAGTGCGGCCAGTTCCGCACCGACGTCGGCGGAACGGCGGGGACGATCGAGGGCTGGCAGAACCGGGATTACTACAATTTCGGCTGCGCCAGCCAGACCGCCCTGGCCAACCAGGTCGCCGATCCGCTCGACCTCCAGCGCGCGCGCGTCGAGGAGCGGTCCGACGTCGTCAAGCGCATGAAGGTGTTCGACGACGCCCGCAAGGGCTCCGACCCGAGCACCTCGTGGAAGACGGAAGCTGCGGCCGTGAACGGGGCAGGAAACTGATGGCCAGAGAGAGCATGTCGGCCGCGGCCCGGACGCACGACGCGTCTGATGCCGGGCATATCGGACCCGTTCCGCGGATCGCGATTCAGGCCTTCTGCGAGACCTCGGCCGTCGCGAGGACCATCGAGGAAGCCAACGCCGACCGGCGGATGGACAAGGCGCATCTCAAGGTTCAGATGGGCGGCGCGCAGGCCGCCGTGGAGGTCTACAGGACCGCCGCGACCCCCAACCTGGTCATCCTCGAATACGCGCAAGGCGACGGCGCCAAGCTGCTGAGCTCCCTCGACGAGCTCGCCGAGAGCTGCGACGCCGGCACCAAGGTCGTGGTGATCGGCCATTTCAACGATGTCGTCCTGTACCGCGAGCTGCTGCGCCGCGGCGTCAGCGACTACCTGATCGCCCCCATCACGACGCTGGGCTTCATCAGGTCGGTCTCGGAGCTCTACCATGCTCCGGGAGCCGATCCTGTCGGGCGGACGCTGGCGGTGATCGGCGCCAAGGGCGGCGTGGGCGCGTCCACGATCGCGCACAACCTCTCCTGGGCGATCTCGCGGGGCCTGTCCACCGCGACCGTGATCGCCGATCTCGATCTGCCCTTCGGCACCGCCGGCCTGAACTTCAACCAGGACCCGCCGCAGGGCATCGCAGAGGCCGTCTTCGCGCCGGAGCGGCTGGACGCGGCCTTCATGGATCGGCTGCTGTCCAAATGCTCCGAGCAGTTGCACCTGCTCGCCGCGCCCGCCACGCTGGACCGGCTCTACGACTTCCCGGAAACCAGCTTCGACGGGGCGATCGACATCCTGCGGGCGTCGACGCCCTGCGTCGTCCTCGACATCCCGCACCAGTGGACGGCCTGGGCCCGGCGGCAGCTGATCGGGGCGGACGACATCGCCATCGTGGCGGCGCCGGACCTCGCCAACCTGCGCAACGCCAAGATCCTGATGGATGTGCTGCGGCAGACCCGGACCAACGATCATCGGCCGAAGCTCGTCATCAACATGCTGGGGGTGCCGAAGCGGCCCGAGATCGGGGTGGGAGAGTTCGCCAAGGCGCTCGATTGCGAGCCTTCGGCCGTGATCCCGTTCGACCCGCATCTGTTCGGGACGGCGGCCAACAACGGCCAGATGATCGCCGAGATCCAGGCCAATGGCCGGATCACCGAATCGATCCTCGATCTCGCCAGGACCCTCATGGGCCGGTCGGAGGTCAAGAAGCCAAGTCGGTCTCGGCTGCCGCCCTTCCTCAGCCGGCTGGCGCGAGCCAAGGGTTGATTCGAAAATTTGACGTTCACCAGAAGGACCGGCGTTCACCAGTCCGAAACGCCGGGTCGTCATAAGGAAACAGCATGTTCGGCAAGCGCTCCAGTCCAGGAACGATGAAGCCCGGCGGCGGCCTTTCGCCTGCGCCCGCCGGGGTGCGCCTGAGCGAGCCGCCGCCCCTGACCGTGCCGCATCTCGACGTCGCCGCGCCGTCGCCGCCCAAGTCCCATTCGGCCGCCCCCGACAGGACGAAGTCGGATGACTATTTCCAGACCAAGAGTACGATCTTCGGCGCCCTCATCGAGGCGATCGACCTGTCGCAGCTGAGCAAGCTGGAGAGCGACGCCGCGCGCGAAGAAATCCGCGACATCGTCAACGAGATCATCGCGCTCAAGAACCTGGTGATGTCGATCGCCGAGCAGGAGGAGCTGCTCGACGACATCTGCAACGACGTGCTCGGCTACGGGCCGCTGGAGCCGCTCCTGTCGCGCGACGACATCGCCGACATCATGGTGAATGGCCCGGATCGGACCTATATCGAAGTTTCCGGCAAGATCCAGCTCACCAACACGCGTTTCCGCGACGCGGCGCAGCTGATGAACATCTGCCAGCGCATCGTCAGCCAGGTCGGACGACGCGTGGACGAATCCTCGCCGATCTGCGACGCGCGCCTGCCCGACGGGTCGCGCGTCAACGTGATCGCCCCGCCGCTGGCCATCGACGGCGCCGCGCTCACGATTCGAAAGTTCAAGAAGGACAAGCTGACCCTCGACCAGCTGACCAAGTTCGGCTCGATCAGCCCGGAAGGCGCCCAGATCCTGCAGATCGCCGGCCGCGTGCGCTGCAACGTCGTCGTCTCGGGCGGCACCGGTTCGGGCAAGACCACGCTGCTGAACTGCCTGACCCGCTATATCGAGGACGACGAGCGCATCATCACCTGCGAGGACGCCGCGGAGCTGCAGCTCCAGCAGCCGCATGTGGTGCGCCTGGAGACGCGCCCGCCCAACCTGGAGGGGAGTGGCGCGGTCACCATGCGCGACCTCGTCAAGAACTGCCTGCGCATGCGTCCCGAGCGCATCATCGTCGGCGAAGTCCGCGGCCCGGAGGCGTTCGATCTGCTCCAGGCCATGAACACGGGCCATGACGGCTCGATGGGGACGCTGCACGCCAACTCGCCGCGCGAGGCGCTGTCGCGCATTGAATCGATGATCACGATGGGCGGCTTCACGCTGCCGTCGCGCACCATCCGCGAGATGATCTGCTCGTCGGTGGACATCATCGTGCAGGCTGCTCGCCTTCGCGACGGCTCGCGCCGCATCACCCACATCACCGAGGTGATGGGGATGGAGGGCGACACCATCATCACCCAGGACATCATGGTCTATAAGATCCTGGGCGAGGATCCCTCCGGCCGCCTCATCGGCCGCCATCAGTCGACCGGCATCGGCCGCCCCCGCATGTGGGAGCGGGCGCGATACTACAACGAGGAGCACCGCCTCGCGGCGGCCCTCGACGGCATGGAAGAAGTCGACGATGCCAAGATCGCCTGATCGGTCGCGGAGGACGCGGCGATGAACATGACCCAACTGGCGATCGGACTGCTCGCCGCGCTGGCGGTGGGCGGCGCCGCCTACGCGCTGATCTATCCCTACCTGTCCGGCGAGATCAGGGGCGAGAAGCGCCAGCGCGCGCTGGTCACCTCGGACCGGCAGATGCTTGCTGGGCGCGACCCCGCCGCATCCGCTCTCGCCCGCCGCGAAAAGGTGACGAACAGCCTGAAGGAGATCGAGGCTCAGCAGAACAAGGCCTCGAAGATCTCCCTCGAACGGCGCATGCTCCAGGCCGGCCTGGACTGGGACAAAAAGAAGTTCACCATCTTCAGTCTCATACTGGCAGCCGTGCTGGGCGCGCTGCTCTATTTCGTCAGCGACAATCCCTTCGTCGGCGGCGCGGGAGCCTTCATCGGCGGCATGGGACTGCCCCGCTGGATCCTGAATTTCCTGCGCAAGCGGCGGATGGCCAAGTTCATCAACGAGCTGCCCAACGCCATGGACGTCATCGTGCGTGGCCTGCGCTCCGGTCTCCCGCTGGGCGATTGCATCCGCATGATCGCCTCCGAAGCGGCCGAGCCCGTCCGGAGCGAGTTCCGACAGATCGTCGAAACCCAAGCCATGGGCGTGTCCATCGGCGACGCCGTCGCCAAGCTCTATGAGCGGGTCCCCGTCCAGGAGGCGAACTTCTTCGGCATCGTCATCGCCGTGCAGCAGAAGTCGGGCGGCAACCTGTCGGAGGTTCTCGGCAACCTCTCGCGCGTGATCCGTGACCGCAAGAAGATGCGGGGCAAGGTCTCCGCCATGAGCATGGAGGCGAAAGTCTCGGGGCTTATCATCGGCTCGCTGCCCATCTTCGTCGGCTTTTCCGTGTACGCCACGACACCGGACTACATCTCTCTCCTATGGACGACGATTCACGGGCGCATCTTCTTGGCCATCGCGGCGGCGATGATGGCCACCGGAATATTCGTCATGAAGAAGATGATCAGCTTCGACATCTAGGGAGGGCCTGACATGATGACTGCGCTCGTCCTTAAGCTGAGCGACCCGAAGTTCCTCGTCATGATCTTCGCCGCGATCGCGGCGGCCGCGGCGGTGCTGACTTTGGCCATGCCGTATCTCGAGACGGACCGCCTGCAGCGGCGCATGCGCGATGTGTCCGTGGAGCGCGACCAGATCCGCGCGCGCGAGCGCGAGCGTCTCGGACGCGGCGGCGGCTCGAACGAGAAGGTCTCGCTGCGCTACGCCCCCAAGGCGCAGATGAAGCAGGTCGTCGACCAGTTCAACCTCGACAAGTGGCTGGGAACCGAGACGGCCAAGGTCCAGCTGAACCAGGCGGGGTATCGGGGACCTCAGGCGGAGGTCGCCTTCCTGTTCTTCCGTCTGGTCATGCCGATCATCTGCTTGATATCGGCGGCGTTCTACTCCTTCGTTCTGTGGGAGACGGACCAGGGAGCGCTGATCAAGGGCGGCATCGTCATCGCGGGCGCCTATATCGGCATCAAAGCCCCAGAGATCTTCCTGAAGAACAAGATCACCAAGCGCCAGGCCAGCATGCGGATGGCCTTCCCCGACGCGCTCGACCTGCTCCTGATCTGCGTGGAAGCCGGCATGTCGCTGGAGCACGCCTTCCGCAAGGTGGCCCTGGAGATCGGCTCGCAGTCGGTCCCGCTGGCCGAAGAGCTGTCGCTGACTACGGCGGAGCTGTCCTACCTGCCGGACCGGCGCAAGGCTTTCGAGAATTTCGCGACCCGGACTGGCCTGGAAGTGGTCAAGAGCGTCTCGACGGCTCTCGTCCAGGCGGAGAAATACGGCACGCCGCTGGGCCAGGCCCTGCGGGTGCTCGCCCAGGAAGGCCGCGACGAGCGCATGAACGCGGCCGAGAAGAAGGCCGCCGCCCTGCCGCCGAAGCTGACCGTGCCGATGATCGCCTTCTTCCTTCCCGTGCTGATCATCGTGATTATCACGCCGGCGCTGATCCAGGTGTTCGAATGGAATTAGCCTGAGGCGCATCGAAGGGGCTTCCTGATCCGGAGGCCGTTCCAGGACGACGAAAAGGCCGGCGCCCGCGAGGGCCCGGCCTTTCTGGTGAGAAGCCTCGGTCTTGGGCGCCGTCAGTCGACGGCGGTCTGCGCGGTCAGGTCCAGCGCCGGGCCCGGCTTGGGGGCGCCCACCTTCCTGGCGGCCGTCGTGCCTCCGGCGGCGGACTTCGCCCCGGGGTCCGTGGACGCGGTCCTGGCGGCGGCCGGGGCGCCCGCTTGGCCGGCCTTGCCGTCCAGCTTGCGGATCTGGGCCCAGCTGTTCGGCTGCGCCACCATCTGCTTCATGGCGGACACGCTCTGGGCCGCCTCGACCGGCGCGAGGTCGCGCCGCGCGATCGCTTCCGCCTCGGCGAACTTGCCCTGCAGGCCGAGGACGAGCGCGAAGTTCTGCCGGACGCGCGTGTCGGCCGCCGGCGACGCCGCCGCGCGGCGCAGCACCGCCTCGGCTTCGGGCAGCCGCTTGGACAGCGCATAGGAGAGCCCGAGATTGGAGAGCACGCCCGGATCCTCCGGGCGCAGGCGAAGCGCGCTCTCGTAGAGCGACTGGGCCTCGCCGTGGTCGCCCAGCTGGTCGGCGACCGCGCCCTGCGCGGAGAGCACCCGCCAGTCGGGGCGTTCGGGGGTGTGCGCCTTGGCGAGCACGTCGCGGGCCTGCTGCAGCTGGCCGACTTCGATCAGCGCCTTGCCATACGCGGACAGGATCTCAGAGTCGCGCGGGGCCTTCAGCGCGGCGGCCTGCAGGACGGCGACGGCCTGCTGGCGCTGGTCGATCATGCGGAGCGCGTGCGCGTAGCTGAGCGAGACGGTCTTGTCGCCCGGCTTGGCGTCGTACCTCTTGCCGAGGTCGTCGGCCGCGACGCGCCAGGCGTCCTGGCTGCGCGGCGCCGAGGCGGCCAGCGACCCGGTCGAATCGGGTCCGTCTTTCTTGCAACCTGTGACGGCGAGAGCGGCGAGGCCGACGCAGGCCAGGAGGAGGGGCCGAAGCCGGCGCGAAACAGGGAGGGGGGCGGCGGGCATGGGATACTCCGAGGGCGAACGAGGCGCCCCGACCACGCTCATCAATGACTCGTTAAGCCTAATGTTGGGTTAAAACGGCCCGCGCACACGCAGGACAGGTCGGCCAGCGCCCGCCCGCTCACGCTTGCCGGGTCCCGGCGGCGTGCTAAGAGCTGGGGGCCGTTCACCCGCACGAGGCCCCGATGATCAAGCTGGTCCCGAACACAGGCTCAGAACCCTGCGCGCCCATCTGGTTCGTGGGGCCGGGCGACTGGCGTGAGCGGGCGACGGCGCTGGGGCCGGTCGCGGCCGCCTTCGCGGAGGCCAGCGGCTTTGCGGCGGCGCCGGGCTCCGTCCTGCTGGCGCCGGGTTCCGACGGCCGGATCGCCGCCGTCCTGTTCGGCGACGACGCAGCCGCAGGCCGGCGCGACCCCTTCCATGCGGGCCGGCTCGCCTCCGCGCTGCCCTCCGGCTGCTACAGCCTGCCGGACGACGTCGCCCCCAGCGCGGTCCTGGCGTTGCTGCTCGGCTCCTACGCGTTCACGCGCTATCGCGCGGCGGCGTCGTCCGCCGACATCCGGATCGTCGCCCCCGAGCGGCTGGACGGCGCTGGGCTGGAGCGCATCGCCGCGGCGGTCGCGATGGGTCGCGACCTCATCAACACGCCGGCGAACGATCTTGGCCCCGCCGAACTCGAGCAGGCGGCGCGGACGCTCGCCGGCAAGCACCGGGCGGGCCTTGAGGTGACCGTCGGCGACGACCTGCTGGCCCAGAACTTCCCGATGGTGCACGCGGTCGGGCGCGCCTCCAGCCGGGCGCCGCGCCTGATCGACCTGACCTGGGGCGAGACCTTCAATCCGAAGGTGACTCTCGTCGGCAAGGGCGTCTGCTTCGACACCGGCGGCCTCAACATCAAGCCCGACGCCTCCATGCTGCTGATGAAGAAGGACATGGGCGGCGCGGCCACCGCCTTGGCGGCCGCCTGGATGATCATGGAGGCCAAGCTCCCCGTGCGCCTGCGCGTCATCGTCCCGGCCGTCGAGAACGCCATTTCGGGCTCCGCCTTCCGCCCCGGCGACGTCCTGCCGAGCCGCAAGGGACCCACGGTCGAGATCGGCAATACGGACGCGGAAGGCCGCCTGATCCTCGCCGACGCGCTCGCGTTGGCCGACGAGGACGAACCGGAGCTCCTGCTCGACTTCGCCACGCTCACCGGCGCGGCGAGGGTCGCGCTCGGCCCGGATCTGCCGCCCTTCTACACGGACGACGAGGCCCTCGCGGCCCAGGTCGCCGCGGCCGCGGAGGCGGTGAACGACCCGGTCTGGCGCCTGCCTCTCTGGAAGCCCTACCGGACGATGCTGGATTCCAAGGTGGCCGACATCAACCATATCGGCGGGTCCTTCGCGGGCTCGGTCACGGCGGCCTTGTTCCTGCGCAGTTTCGTCGAGAAGACCAAGGCCTACGCGCATTTCGACATCTATGGCTGGACGCCGTCGGGCAAGCCGGGGCGTCCGGAGGGCGGCGAGCCCCAGGCGGCGCGCCTCGTCTTCGAGCTCGTGCAGAAGCGCTACGGCTCCCGAACTTAACCCTGACGTGCGGGGAGGCTTGCATGGGCGGCGGGTTGAGTGAGACGTTTGGGAGCCGAAACGATCGGGTTCCACCATGTCTGCGTTGCTCAGACCACTTCAGGCGTTGAATCTCTGGCGCGACGTCACCCTCGACCAGGTTCGCGACGGCGAGCAGGACCTGTCCGCCCGCCAGACCGCCATCCTGCTGTCCATCTATCTCGACGCCCCGCCGCACACCGTGCGGGGTCTGGCCAAGAAGCTCGGCGTGACCAAGCCCGCCATCACGCGCGCCCTGGACACCATGGGCAAGATGGAGATCGTGTCGCGCAAGCGCGACGATCTGGACCGCCGCAACGTGGTCGTGCAGCGAACCGTAAAGGGTGCGTTGTATGTTGAGAAACTCGGCGACATGATCGTGGCCCGAGCCAAGGAACTGCCCCGATGACGAGCTTCGACCGGCGCATCACTCCCGTCCGGCCCGATCTGGCGGCCGCGCATCTGGCCGGCCAGGTGGAGTCCGCCCGCTTCGTCGAGCCGCGGCTGATGCGGGTCTGCGCGCCGTCGGCCTGGCTGAGGCGGTCTCCCGCGCCTGACGCGCCGGTGGACACGGAGGTCCTCTTCGGCGAGCGCGTGGCCGTCTACGAGACCACCGAAGAAGGCTGGGCCTGGGGACAGGTTCAGACGGACGACTATGTGGGCTGGCTGTCGGCCGAGGCGCTGTCGCCCGCCGGCGACGAGGCCGATCACCGCGTCGCGACGCTGAGGACCTTCGTCTATCCGGGTCCGAGCATCAAGACGACGCCCCTGATGGCGCTGTCCATCGGCGCGCGGCTGCGCGTGCTCGACCGCCAGGGCCCGTTCGCGCTGACGGACGCCGGCGGCTTCGTGTTCGCCGCCCATCTTGCGCCGCTCGCCTCACGCGAGGCGGACTACGTCGCCGTCGCGTCGACCTTCGTCGGAACGCCCTATCTGTGGGGCGGACGCACCAGCCTCGGCCTGGACTGCTCGGCGCTTGTGCAACTCTCACTGGCGGCCTGCGGCGTGGCCGCGCCGCGCGACAGCGACATGCAAGAGCGCGGCTGCGGAAGGCCGCTCCCGGACCTCAGGAACGACGCGCTCGAGCGCGGCGACCTGGTGTTCTGGAAGGGCCATGTCGGGATCATGCAGGACGCCCAGACGCTCCTGCACGCCAACGGCCACCACATGCTGGTGGTGGCGGAGCCCTTCGCCGAGGCGCGGGCGCGCATCCTCGACGCCACGGGCGCGGACGTGACCAGCTTCAAGCGGTTTTGATCTCCGAGCATGCTGCGAAAAGGTGGACACCGGCTTTTCGCGCCGAAGCATGCGACCACCAGGAAACGAGATCATGCTGTGTTTCCGTCGAAACACAGCATGATCTAGTAGCCGACCGTTCTGTCGACCGCGTGCTCGAAGGGCTGGCCGCCCTCGTGGCGCCGGATCTGTTGCGCCACCAGCGAGATGATCGCCTCGGGCTCCGACATCGCCGCGTTGTGCGGCGTGACGGTCACGCGCGGATGCGCCCAGAGCGGCGACGCCGAGGGCAGCGGCTCGGTCTCGAAGACGTCGAGCGTGGCGCTCGCGAGCGCGCCTTCGTCCAGGCAGGCCAGGATGTCGCTCTCCACCTGCAGCCCGCCGCGGCCGGCGTTGATCAGATGGGCGCCGCCGACGCGGCCGTCCCGCGCCAGCCCGCCGAGGAGCTTGCGGTCGATCAGGCCGCGCGTGTCGTCGGTGAGCGGCAGGAGGCAGACCAGGATGTCGGTCCGGGCCAGGAAGGGCGCGAGGCCGTCGTCCCCGGAGAACGTGGCCAGATCGGGCAGCCTCTTGGGGCTGCGGCTCCACCCGGCCACGTCGAATCCCATGACCTGCAGCTTGCGCGCCGCGTCCCGCCCCAGCACGCCGAGGCCCAGAACGCCGACGCGCACGTGGCGCGCAGCCGGCTGGGCGTCGTCGTCGTCCCAGACGCGCTCCTGCTGCTGCCGCACATAGCGCATCTGCTGCCGCAGGATCTTGAGGCAGTGCAGCACCACATATTCGCTCATGCGGTTCGTCAGGTCGGGATCGACGACGCGCAGGATCGGCACGTCCGGCAGTTTAGGATCGCCGAGCAGATGGTCGACGCCCGCCCCCAGCGAGAAGATCGCCTCCAGGTTCGGCAGGCCCGCGAACGCGCCCGCCGGCGCCTTCCAGGCCACGGCGTAGTGCACGGCCCGCCGGTCGAAGGGTTCGCCCGGAACCACGACGCTCCGCTCGGGGAGCTTGCTCCTGAGCCGGGCGACCCATTGCTCCGCGTCCCAGCCCTTGATGGCCACCAAGATCGTCATCGCCGTCCAGCCCTTATCCGTCGCCCCGAACGGGCGCGGGCGTCGTCAGCCCCCCTGCATCATCGGTGGGGCTCAGCTCACGGTCCAGAGCTTTCCGTCTCGAAACGCGCCACCACGGCGGGCGTGACCTCCGGTTCCTCGTCGCCGAGCCGATAGGCGGCCAGCAACGCCGCCTGCGCGGCGTCGGCCGCCGCTTCCGTGCGGGCATGGACGGTCCCGAGCGGTTCGCCGGGCGCGATCCGGGCGCCGACGCCGGCGAGGTCGGAGAATCCCACGGCGTGGTCCACCGCGTCCTGCGGGCGAGTGCGGCCCCCGCCCAGCCGGATGACGGCCACGCCCACCGCCCGCGTGTCGATCTCGGCGACGAAGCCCGCACGCTCGCTCGCGACCACCCGGACGATCTCGGCCGCCGGGAGGTGATCCCGGGCTCTCTCCACGAAATCGGCGGGCCCGCCGAGCGCCCGCACCATGCGGCCGAAAGTCTCCGCGGCCGCGCCGGACATGATGGCGGCGTCGATGCGGGCCCAGCCGTCCTCGATCGAGTCCGCCAGGCCGCCAAGCAGCAGCATCTCTCCCCCGAGCGCGACGACGACCTCGTGCAGCCGGGCTCCCCGGTGTTCGCCGGTCAGGTAGGCGACCGCGTTCATCACCTCCACGGCGTTGCCGGCGGCGCTGGCGAGCGGCTCGTCCATGCTGGTCAGCAGGGCGGTGGTCGGCAGGCCCGCCCCGGTCGCCACCTCGGCGAGGCTTTCGGCCAGTTCGGCCGAGAGCTCGAAGGTTGGCATGAACGCGCCGTTGCCGGTCTTCACGTCCATCACCAGCCCGTCGAGCCCGGCCGCGAGCTTCTTCGACAGGATCGAGGCCGTGATGAGCGGGATGGACTCCACCGTCGCGGTGACGTCGCGGATGCCGTAGAGCCGCTTGTCGGCGGGCGCGAGGTTCTCCGTCTGGCCGATGATGGCGCAGCCGACGTCGGCGACCACGCGGCGGAACAGCTCGTTGTCGGGCTGCGAGCGATAGCCCGGGATCGAGTCGAGCTTGTCGAGCGTGCCGCCCGTATGGCCGAGGCCGCGGCCGGAGATCATCGGCACATAGCCGCCGCAGGCGGCCACGGCCGGCGCCAGCATCAGGCTGACATTGTCGCCGACGCCGCCGGTGGAGTGCTTGTCGAGGACCGGGCCGGGCAGGTCCGGCCACACCATGGTGACGCCGGAGTCCACCATGGCCCGCGTCAGCGCCACGCGCTCGTCCATGGTCATGCCCTGGAAGAACACGGCCATCGCGAAGGCGGCGGCCTGGCCCTCCGTCACCGCGCCGCTGGTCAGGCCGCGGATCACGAAGGCGATCTCCTCGGCGGTCAGCTCCGCTCCGTCGCGCTTGCGGCGGATGATTTCCTGCGGGATCACGGCGACCTCAGTAGGCGTTCGGGGCGGGCGAGGGCGCGCCGCCCTCGATGACGGCGATCAGGGCCGCCAGCAGCCCGCTGGCTCCGATCCGGAAGGTGGTGGGGGCGACCCAGCCCGGGCCCATGATCCGCTCGGCCAGGCTCACATAGGCGGCCGCGTCCTCGTAGGTGCGGATTCCGCCGGCCGCCTTGAAGCCGACCGGCCGTCCGGACGACTTGATGGCCTGGAGCATCGTCCCGGCGGCCTCCAGGGTCGCCGAGACGGCGATCTTGCCCGTGCTGGTCTTCAGGAAGTCGGCGCCCGCGTCGATCGCGAGGCGGCAGGCCTCCGCCACGCTGGCCTGGTCCGGAAAGGCGCCCGTCTCCAGGATCACCTTCAGCTGCTGCCCGCCCTGCAGCACCGCCTTGGCCTCGCGCACCATGCCGGCCGCGACGTCGGCCTCGCCGCGCAGGAAGGCCCGGTAGGGGAGCACGAGGTCGATCTCGTCCGCGCCGTCGCCGAGGGCCTCGCCCATGTCGTCGAGGACGCGCTCGAGGTCCTCCCCGCCGGCGGGGAAATTGACCACGGTGGCGATCCGCACGCCGGTGTCGCGCAGCGCGCGCGACGCCTCGCCGACGAATTGCGGCCAGAGGCAGACCGCCGCGACATGGCCGTGCGGCCCCACCGCCCGCCCGCAAAGCGCCTTGACCTCGCCGGGCCCGCAATTGGATTCCAGATTGGTCAGGTCGAGGAGGCCGATCAGCCGCCGGGCCGTGTCGACTGCAGCTTCAGACATCGTCCAGCCCTTTCAGGAACGCCAGCAACAGCCGTTTCAGCACGATTCCGCCGGTCGAGGCCACGGTCTTGGTCTCGCCATGCGAGGGGCTCGCGCCCTCCATGCCGGCGGCCAGGTTCGTCACCACCGAGATCCCGGCGACGTCGATCCCGAAGCGCCGCGCCAGGATCACCTCCGGCACGGTGGACATCCCGACCAGGTCCGCCCCGAGGGTGCGCATCATCCGGATCTCGGCGGGCGTCTCGAAGCTCGGGCCCGACACCCAGCAATAGACGCCTTCATGCAACTTCACACCGGCCTGCGTGGCGGCGCGCTTGATGCGGGCCCTCAGCCGCGGCGAGTAGGCGTCCGTCATGGAGACGAACCGCCCGTCATCCGTATCGCCGATCAGCGGGTTGGCGCCGGTCAGGTTGATGTGGTCGCTGATCAGCGCCAGATTCCCGGGCTGGGCGTCCTTTCGGATAGCCCCCGCGGCGTTGGTGATCACGATGGTGGACACGCCCAGGCGCGACAAGGTCTCGATGGGCGTGCGCATCGCGCCGGCGTCGCCGGTTTCGTAGTAGTGGCTGCGCCCCTGCAGCAGGATCACCCGGCGGCCTTCCAGCCTGCCGATGACGAGGCGCCCGGCATGGCCGGACACGGCGCTGCGGGGAAACCCCGGGATGTCGGCGTACGGGATCGCGACCGCGTCCGTCACGGCGTCCGCGACGCCGCCGAGGCCGGTCCCCAGGATCACGGCGATGCTGCCAGGGCCGCCCACCTTCGGCTGCAGCAGGGCGATGGCGTCGGCGCAACGATCGGGCATTCGGATGTCCTGCATCAGCGGGGGTCCCGGGGCTGCATGGCGTGCGGCCCGAACCCGAAGGGGAGAAGCTCCTCGGCGGTGAAGCTGCGCCGGTAGGCTTGCGTGTCCGCAGCCCACACGCGGGCGTCGCGACCGCCGAATTCGAAGATGCGCTGGCGGCACGCCCCGCAGGGCGTGACGAGCGCCGCGCCCTCCGCCGTCACGGCGATCTCGACCAGGCTCACATCCCCGCCCAGCACCATCGCGGAGAGGGCGCTGGCCTCCGCGCAGACGCCGACCGGATAGGACGCGTTCTCCACGTTGACGCCCGCATAGACGCGCCCCGAAGCGCCGCGGACGGCGGCGCCCACACGGTAGCCCGAATAGGGCGCATAGGCGTGCTCGCGCGCGGCGACGGCCGCGGCCAGCAGGTCGGCGGGGCCCTCGATGCTCATCAGCGTTCCTTCACATAGGGCAGGCCGGAGGCCCTTGGGGGGATGGCTTTGCCGATGAAACCCGCCAGAAGGATGACGGTCAGCGCGTAGGGCAGGGCCTGGATCGCCTGCACCGGCGCCAGTCCGATTCCGGGGAGGCTGACGCCCTGCAGCCGGATGGCCACGGCGTCCAGGAGGCCGAACAGAAAGCAGGCGCCGAGCGCCGGCCAGGCCCGCCACTTGGCGAAGATCAGCGCCGCCAGGGCGATGAAGCCCTTGCCGGCCGTCATCTGCGGCAGGAACCCGGCCGCCTGGGCGAGCGACAGATAGGCGCCGCCGAGCCCGCACAGCACGCCGGCGATGACGACCGCCGCATAGCGCAGCCCCGTCACCGAGATGCCGGCCGTGTCGATCGCGGCCGGGTTCTCGCCCACGGCGCGGATGCGCAGGCCGAAACGCGTCCGCTTCAGCACGACGGCGGTCGCCAGCACGGCGGCGAGCGCGACATAGATCAGCACGGTCTGCCCCGACACGACCTCGCTGTAGAGCAGGCCGAGCACCGGCGTGTCGCGAAGCTGGGCCGCGCCGGGCAGGCTCAGCGGCTCGAAGCGCATCGCGCCCTCCAGCGGCGGCGTGCGGCCGCCCTGCCGGTACCAGGCGTTGCCGATGAGCGCGGTGAGCCCGGCGGCCAGCATGTTGAGCGCCACGCCCGACACGATCTGGTTGCCGCGCTGGGTGATGGAGGCGAATCCATGCACCAGGCCCAGCGCGACCGAAGCCGCGACGCCGGCGCCGAGCCCCGCCCAGGCGCTCCCGGTCGCATGGGAGGCCGCCGCGGCCGCGAAGGCGGCGGCCAGCATCTTGCCCTCCAGCCCGATGTCGACGACCCCGGCCCGCTCCGACCAGAGCCCCGCCAGGCAGGCGAAGAGCAGCGGCGCGGCGAGGCGCACGCCGGAGTCGAAGATCGCGATGGCGACGCCGGCGAGGTCCATGCTCAGGGCCCCGCGCGGCGGCGGGCCGCGAAGGCGCGGCTGAGCGGTCCACGGAAGATCCCGTCCAGCGCGCCCGCGAACAGGATCACCAGGCCCGAGATCGTGACGATCATGTCGCGCGTGATCGCCGGCTTGTCGAAGGCCAGCTCCGCGCCTCCCTGGTACATCACGCCGAACAGCACGGAGGCCAGGATGATTCCCACCGGATGCGACCTGCCCATCAGGGCGACCGCGATGCCGATGAAGCCGTAGCCGGCCGTGAACTCCAGCAGCAGCCGATCCTGCACGCCCATGATCTCGTTGACGGCCAGCAGGCCCGCGAGCCCGCCCGAGATCAGCATGGCGATCACCGTGATGCGGCTGATCGAGATCCCGGCGTAGAGCGCCGCGGAGGGGTTCGCCCCCACGGTGCGGATGGCGAAGCCGAGCCGCGTGCGCCAGATCAGCGCCCACAGGGCCGCGCAGGCCGCCAGGGCCAGCAGGAAGGACGCGTTCAGCGGCGTCGCCGGGATGGACCAGCCCAGGCCCGCCGCCATCACATGCATGAACGGCACATGGGCGTTGGGGCCGAAGGTCCGCGTCTCGGGCGACATGGAGTCCGGCCGCCCGATGACGCTCACCAGGAGATACACCAGCAGCGCGGAGGCCAGCATGTTGAACATGATGGTGGTGATGACGATGTGGCTGCCGCGCCTGGCCTGCAGATAGGCCGGGATCAGGGCCCAGAGCGCGCCGAAGCACGCGGCCGAGAGGCTCGCCAGGGGGATCAGCGCCCAGGCCGGCAGGCTTTCGAAGCGAAGGCAGACCAGCGCCGCCCCCACCCCGCCCAGGGCGGCCTGGCCCTCGCCGCCGATATTGAACAGGCCGGCGTGGAACGCCACCGCGACGGCGAGGCCCGTGAAGATGAAGTTGGTGGCGTAGTAGAGCGTGAAGCCGATCCCCTCGCCCGTGCCGAGCGCGCCGCGCAGCATGATGGCGGTGGCCTCCAGCGGGTTCTCGCCGATCGCCAGCACCACGAGGCCGGCGGCCAGGAAGGAGGTGGCGACCGCCAGGATCGGGACCAGCGCGTAGTCGGCCCAGCGGGGCAGCTCGAGCGGGGCGGCGCTCATGCGGCCCGGTCCGACACGCCGGCCATCAGCAGGCCGAGGTCGCGCTCGTTGGTGCGCCCGGCAAGCCGCTCGCCGGTGATGCGCCCGCCGCACATCGCCACGATCCTGTCGGCCAGGGCCATGATCTCCTCGAGCTCCACCGAGACCAGCAGGATCGCCACCCCCGCGTCGCGCAGCGCGATCAGCCTGCGGTGGATGAATTCGATGGCGCCGATGTCCACGCCGCGCGTCGGCTGGCCGACCAGCAGCACCTTCGGGCCGCGCTCGATCTCGCGGGCGAGAACGATCTTCTGCTGGTTGCCGCCGGAGAATTTCGAGGTCTTCAGCGTCGGCGACCGGGGGCGGACGTCGTAGTCCTCCATCTCGGCGCGGGCGTGCGCCACGATGGCGGCGCGGTCCAGCAGCAGGCCGGCCCCGTAGCAGGCCTCCCGCTGGAAGCCCAGCATGGCGCTCTCGCAGGCCTCAAAGGACGGCACGAGGCCGGTCCGCAGGCGATCCTCCGGCACGTGAAGCAGGCCGCGGGCCCGCAGCCGCGCGGGGTCGAGGTCCTGGCGGCCCAGCGGCGCGCCCTCCAGCGTGATCGCGCCGGCCGCGATCGGCCGCATTCCGGCCAGCGCTTCGAGAAGTTCGCTCTGGCCGTTACCGGCGATGCCGGCGATGCCGACGATCTCGCCCGCCCGCACCGTCAGCGACACGCCGTCGACGCGCAGCGAGCCGCGCGCGTCCCGCACCTGCAGGCCCTCGACGACCAGAGCCGCCGCGCCGGGCGCCGCGGGCGCCTTCTCCACCCGAAGCAGCACCCGCCGGCCCACCATCGCTTCGGCGAGCTCCGGGGGCGACGTGGCGGCGGTGTCCAGCGTGGCCACCATCTCGCCCCGCCGCATGACCGAGACGCGGTCGGTGACCGCCATGATCTCGCGCAGCTTGTGGGTGATCAGGATGATGGTCTTGCCCTCGTCGGCCAGGATCCGCAGGAGCCGGAAAAGCCCGTCCGCCTCGTCGGGCGTCAGCACCGCGGTGGGCTCGTCGAGGACGAGGACGTCGGCGCCCCTGACCAGCGCCTTGACGATCTCCACCCGTTGCTGGAGCCCGACCGGCAGGTCGCCCACCACGGCGTCGGGATCGAGCGCCAGGCCGTAGTCGGCGGCCAGCCGCGCGAGCTTCGCCCGCACCTGCCTGGCCCCGGCGGCGAGGCGCGGCCCGCCTTCGGCGCCCAGCATGACGTTGTCGGTCACCGACAACGGCTCCACCAGCATGAAGTGCTGGTGCACCATGCCGATCCCCGCCGCGATCGCCTCGCCCGGCGAGCGGATGCGGGTCGGCGCGCCGTTGATCCGGATCTCGCCGGCGTCGGCCTCGTAGAACCCGTACAGGATCGACATCAGCGTCGACTTGCCGGCGCCGTTCTCGCCGACGACGCCGTGGATCGAGCCCTTTCGCACCGCGAGATCCACGGCCTTGTTGGCGTGCACCTCGCCGAAGCGCTTGTCGACGCCGACGAGTTCGATGGCGAGGGGAGGGGCGGGCGCGGCGTTCATGCAGGAATCGTTATCTCAAAAGGCCGACGGGCGCCCAACCTGGCTTCGGTCCCGCCCAGCCAGCGTCCCACGACGCCCTCGTCCTTCGCGACGCCATGCTGGCGCACGGCTCCTCAGGATGAGGGGTCTGGGCGGCGCGCGACCGCGGCTTTGCGGCTACGCCCTCACGGGCACTTCTGGTCGGCCATGTAGTCGTGGACCTTGAGGCTTCCCGACACGATCTCGGCGGCGGCCTTGTCGGCGGCGGCCTTCAGGTCCGGCGTGATCAGGGCCTTGTTGTTGTCGTCGAGGGCCCAGCCGACGCCGTTCTCCTTCAGCCCCAGCACGGTGACGCCGGGCTTCCAGGTCCCGTCCTTGGCGGCCTTGAACGAGTCGATCGTCGCCACGTCGACCCGCTTGGTCATCGAGGTCAGGACCTTGCCGGGATGCAGCATGTTCTGGTTGGAGTCGACGCCGATGCCGAGCTTGCCCGCGTCGGCGGTGGCGCGCAGCACGCCCACGCCCGTGCCGCCCGCCGCGTGGTAGATCACGTCCGCCCCCCGGTCGATCTGCGCCTTGGCGAGTTCGCCGCCCTTCACGGGATCGTTCCAGGCCGCGCCGGTGGTGCCCGTCATGTTCTGCAGCACCTCGGCGGAGGGGTTGGCGTATTTCACGCCCTGGACGTAGCCGCAGGCGAATTTGCGGATGAGCGGGATGTCCATGCCGCCCACGAAGCCGACCTTGCCGGTCTTGGACGCCTTGGCGGCCAGGAGGCCGACCAGGAACGAGCCCTCATGCTCCTTGAACACGATGGACTGCACGTTCGGCGCGTCCACCACCATGTCGATGAGCGTGAACTTCGCGTTGGGGAATTCCTTGGCGACCTTCTCGACCGCGCTCGCCTGGCTGAAGCCGACCGCCACGATGGGGGAGAAGCCATCCCGCGCGAACCGGCGCAGGGCCTGTTCCCGCTGCGCGTCGTTCTGGATCTCGAAGTCGCGATAGTCGACGCCCGTGTCCTTCTTGAACTGCTCGGCCCCGTTATAGACGCCCTCGTTGAAGGATTTGTCGAACTTGCCGCCGAGATCATAGACGATCGCGGGCTTGAGGGCCTGGCCCTGCGCCAAGGCCGCGCCGTTCATCACGATGGCGGCGGCCATCCCCAGGATCACGGTCCGCATGTGCAATGTCCCCTTCAATGCCAGGTCTCGAGAAAAAGAGCCGTTTACGCCTTGTAGGATGGCATGCCGCCCTGCCGAGGTGAAGCGCGCAAACATCGCAGGAGCAGCCCATTGGCGCGGACAATCTCAGGTGGCACACTGCGTCAGGGGCCATGTCACGGAGGGCGCCATGCCGGACCGCCGCACGTTCTCGCATCGCGCCCATGAGAAACGCCGTCCCGCGCGCCTGCGAGCCCTCGGCTTCGCGGCCCGGGCGGCGGGCTTCGCCCTGCTGGCGCTTGCGGCGATGGCGCTCCAGCCCGCCCCCGCGCAGGCCCGGGACGGCGCGAACGAGGTCGATGTCGAACTCGTCCTGGCGGTGGACATCTCCTACTCGATGGACCCGGAGGAGCAGGCCCTGCAGCGGCAGGGCTATATCGAGGCGCTGCGCTCGCCCGAGGTGATCGACGCCATCCGCAAGGGCGTCAACGGCAAGATCGCCGTCACCTATGTGGAGTGGGCCGGCGTCAACACCCAGGAGGTCGTGGCCGACTGGATGGTGATCGACGGGCGCGAGAGCGCCGTGGAGTTCACGGCCCAGCTCGCCGCCAAGCCGATCCGCCGCCTCTACCGCACGTCGATCTCCGGGGCGATCGACTTCGCCGTCCCGCTCTTCGACAAGAACGACTATCGCGGCCTGAAGCAGGTGGTCGACATCTCCGGCGACGGCTCCAACAACCAGGGCCGGCCGGTCACCGCGGCGAGGGACGAGGCGCTCGCCAAGGGCGTCACCATCAACGGGCTGCCCATCATGCTCAACCGCCCCAATGGCGGCTTTCCGGAGGTGGAGAACCTCGACGAATACTATCGCGACTGCGTGATCGGCGGCCCGGGGTCCTTCGTGATCCCCATCCGCGAAAGAGGCCACTTCATCGAGGCGATCCGCACCAAGATCCTGCTGGAGGTCGCGCTCGCCCCGCCGTCGCGGTGGCCCGCGCGGGTGATCCCGGCCCAGGCGACGGAGCCGAGAAGCGCCTGCTTCTTCGGCGAGCGCCAGTGGCAGCAGCGCTGGGGAAACTGAGCGCGGGCGAAGCACTTGCCACCGCCAAGCGGGGCGCCGCATAGAGGAGGCTGTCCCGGCCTCGGTGGTCCCATGTCCCGCTTCCGCCTCGCCCTCATCGCGCACGACCAGAAGAAGGCCGCCATGGTGGCCTGGGCCGAGCGGCATCGCGACGACCTGAAGCGCTGCGAGCTCGTCGCGACGGGGACCACCGGCACACGCATCATGGAGCGCTGTCCCGACCTGGCCGTCACCCTGATGAAGAGCGGCCCGCTCGGCGGCGACCAGCAGATCGGGGCGCTGATCGCCGAGGGGCGGCTCGACGGGCTGGTGTTCTTCGTCGACCCGCTCTCGCCGCATCCGCACGACGTGGACGTCAAGGCCCTGACGAGGCTGGCGCTCGTCTACGACATCCCGATGGCTTGCAATCAGGCCACGGCGGATCTCGTCGTCGCGGGCTTCGGCGCCATGCGCCGCAAGGCGTCGCACGTGTCCGCGTAGCCGTTGCAAGTTTTATTGGCGCGGACTCGACGCCCGTCATCCCCGGCGCGCCGCAGGCGCGGGAAGGGGATCCAGGAAGGCCGGGCGATGGGCTCACGTGCCGGACCCTCCTGGATCCCCGTCCCGGCGCTGCGCGCCGCCGGGGATGACGGGGATCGGCAGTGGCCCATCTGGTCCTGGGTCCCGACGGTCGAGAACCTCTCACGTCCCGCGCGGCTTGGCCCTGGCGGTGGGGGCCGCCTCGGCGGGATCGTCCGGCCAGGGGTGGCGGGGATAGCGGCCCTTCATGTCGGCCTTCACGGCCGCCCAGGAGCCGCGCCAGAAGCCCGGCAGGTCGCGGGTGATCTGGATGGGGCGGTGCGCCGGCGACAGGAGGTGCAGCACCAGCGGCAGGCGGCCGTTCGCGACGGCCGGATGCTGCTTCAGGCCGAACAGCTCCTGCACCCGGATGGCCAGCACGGGCCCTTCCTCGGCCTCGTAGTCGATGGCCGCGTTGTTGCCCGTGGGGGCCTGGAAATGCGTCGGCGCCTCGGCGTCGAGGCGGCGCGCCATGTCCCAGGGCACGAGCGCCTTCAGGGCGCGGTCGAGATCGTCCGTGGTGATCTGGGCCAGGCCGGCGCGCCCCTCGATGAAGGGCGCCAGCCACTCGGCCGCCGACCCCGCGAGGGCCTCGTCCGACAGGTCCGGCCAGCTGGGGTCGGCGCGGCGCAGGAACGTCACGCGGTTGCGCCATTGCGCCAGCGCCTTGGTCCAGGGCAGGCGGCCGACGCCGAGCGACGCGACGCCGCGCGCCAGCGCCTGCGCGGCCTCGGGCGTCGCCGGCGTCGGGAGGGTCTGCTCCGACAGCGTCAGCGCCTGCAGCCGCCGCACCCGGCGCGCCCGCAACGCGGCCGCCTGTCGATCGAAGGCGAGGTCGTCGGTGGTCTGGATGTGGCCGGCGAACTCCTCCTCGATGGTCGCAAGGTCGATGGGCGCGGCCAGCAGGATGCGGGCGGCGGCGGCCCCGCCCGCGATCTCGGCGACGGCCAGGAAGGGCTCGCGCGCCAGAGCGTCGTGCGGCTCCACCTGCCCGCCCCGCCCATTGGCCATCACGAAGGCGCCCGGCGCCCCGCGGGCCTTGGCGATCCGGTCCGGATAGGCGAGCGCCAGCACGGCCCCGGCCTCTGAGACGTCGCCGGGCCGGAACGAGGCCCCGACCGCCTCGCACCAGCCCCGCGCGAGGCGGCGCATGTCCTCCGCCCGCCGGCCGCGGTCGCGCCGGAACGCGTCGAGCCGATGCCCGAGATGGGCGGAGTCGCCGCCCAGGCCCCGCTCGGTGATCACGGCCGCGATCTCGGCCGCCAGCGCGGCCTGCCCGCGCCCGGCGGCGCTGGCCACCATGCGGGCGAGGCGAGGCGGCAGCGGCAGGCCGCGGATCAGCTTGCCCTCCGGGGTGAGCCGGCCCTGCGCGTCGAGCGCGTCGATCTCGGTCAGCAGCGCCCGCGCCTCCGCCAGCGCCGGCCGGGGCGGCGGGTCCAGGAAGGGCAGGGTGGTGGGATCGGAGACGCCCCAGGCGGCGCAATCCAGCACGAGGCCGGACAGGTCCGCGCTCAGGATCTCGGCCGGCGCGAAGGGCTCCATCGCGCCCGTGGAGGCCTCCTCCCACAGCCGGTAGCAGACGCCCGGCGCGGTGCGCCCGGCGCGGCCGCGCCGCTGGTCGGCGGCGGCGCGCGAGACGCGCACGGTCTCCAGCCGCGTCAGCCCGATGGCGGGCTCGTAGCGCGGCGTGCGGGCGAGCCCGCTGTCGACCACCACGCGCACGCCCTCGATGGTCAGCGAGGTCTCGGCGATGGAGGTCGCCAGCACGACCTTGCGGCGGCCGGGCTGCGCCGGCTGCACCGCGAGGTCCTGGTCGCGCTGCTCCATGGCGCCGAACAGCGGCGCGATGTCGACGGCGGGGTCGCGGATGCGCTCGGCCAGCATGCCGGCGACGCGGCGGATCTCGCCCTGGCCGGGGAGGAAGGCCAGGATGGACCCGGGCTCCGCCCGCAGCGCCGTCACGATCAGGTCCGCGACCTGCTCGTCGATGCGCCGGCGCGGATCGCGGCCGACATGGCGGGTCTCGACCGGGAAGGCCCGGCCCTCGCTCTGGATCACCGGGGCGTCGCCGAGCAGGCGCGCCACCCGTGCGCCGTCCAGCGTGGCCGACATCACCAGGATGCGCAGGTCCTCCCGCAGCCCCGCCTGCGCGTCGAGCGCCAGCGCGAGGCCGAGATCGGCGTCCAGCGAGCGCTCATGGAACTCGTCGAACAGCACGGCCGCGACGCCGGCGAGCTCCGGGTCGTCCAGGATCATGCGGGCGAAGACGCCCTCGGTGACCACCTCGATGCGGGTGCGCGGCCCGACCTTGGATCCGAGCCGCACGCGCAGGCCGACGGTGTCGCCCACCTGCTCGCCCAGCGTCGCCGCCATGCGGCTGGCCGCCGCGCGGGCGGCGAGCCGGCGCGGCTCCAGCAGGATCAGCTTGCCGGGCCGGCCGGCGAGGGTGGTCCAGCCTTCGTCCAGCAGGGCGAGCGGAACGCGCGTGGTCTTGCCCGCGCCGGGCGGCGCGACCAGCACCGCGGCCGCGCGGCCGGCCAGCGCGCCGGCGATGTCCGGCAGGACGGCGTCGATCGGGAGCGGCGTGGGAAAGCTGCGCATGGGTTGGGTTTGGCCGAGCGGGAGCGCCAAGGCAAGCCGGAGCCGGTCAGTTACCTGACGCGCCCCTGACCATTATGGCAGATTGCGACCGTGACCTGCCTCGCTCAGATAATGGATGGAGATGGGAGGACACATTGAATTCTAAGAACAAGGATACTTCGACGCTCACCTACGTCATCGGCTGCTTGTATTTCTGTTCAGAAGCACTCGACGCCCTTGGCCTGAGAGACTACGCCGATGAACTCCGAAATACGTGCGGCAAGCTGGCCGTAAATCTGCGGCGCCAACAAAGTCGTACATGAAGGGTTGTCGTCTCGAACGACTGCCGCCTGTGCTATGATCTGAAGATTAGCGGACCGCCGCGGCTCTGTTGCAGCGGTCCGCACTCTTCCGTTTCAGGGCGCTCGCTATGGTAGTCATGCACAGGGACGGTTCAGTCCCAAGTCACGCCGAAAATGCTATCGATCATCGCATGGCGGCTTTCGTCAAAGCACATGATCTCGCCGAATATGCCTACCATATCCGCCTCGTGCCGGGCGAGATCGAGCGCGACCTCGTGCTGTATACGAGCTACCCGGAAGCATGGGTCCAGCACTATGTGGATCAGGATTACTTCCAGATCGATCCCGTCATCAAGCTCGCGCAATTCAACATCATGCCGATCGATTGGGACGATTTCGACCAGAACGACCCCAAGATCGCGCAGCTGGCGCGCGAACGCGAGGCGGTCGGCGTGGGCCCGCGCGGCCTCACGGTGCCGATCCGCGGGGCGGTCGGCGACTTCGCGCTGTTCAGCGTCACGAGCCGCGAGGATGCCGGACACTGGCGCGCAAGGTTGCCCGGTCTCGTCGGCGCCGTCGTGGTCGCGGCCTATGAGTTTCACGCCGCCGTCATGGACATGTGGGTGGACGAAGACCACGAGATGCGCCCGCTGTCGCCGCGCGAGCGGCAGGTGTTGACGCTGGCCGGCCGCGGCATGCCGCACAAATCCGTCGCCTTCGCGCTGGCGATCTCCGAGAGCGCCGTGAAGCTCTATCTGGACAGCGCCCGCCACAAGCTGGGAGCGCACAACACCGCGCAGGCGGTGGGCTACGCGGTGTCGCGCCACCTCATCGCCAGCCCGCCCTGAGCGGCGCCTAAACCGCAAGGCGCCGTCATCACGCGCCCGTCAGGCCTCGCCGCGGCTAAACCGGGAAGCCGTAGCGCCGCAGGTCGAGCGCCAGCTGCTCGGCGGTGGTGAAGTGGACGGCGTGCATGCCGACCGCCCGCGCGCCCTCGACGTTCCGGGGGGAGTCGTCGATGAAGAGGCAATCGCCCGCCTCCAGCCCGTTGCGGTCGAGCAGCACGTGGTAGATCGCCGGGTCCGGCTTCAGGAGCTTCTCCTCGCCCGACACGACCACGTCCCGGAACCCGTCGAGGAAGGGCCAGCGACGGCGCGCGATGGCGAATTTCTCGTGCGAGAAGTTGGTGATCGCCCAGGTCGGCACGCCGGCCGCCCGCAGCTGTTCCAGCAGCGCCACGCTGCCATGGACGACGCCCGCCACGGTCTCGACCCAGCGCTCGTCGAAGGCGCGGATCTCGTCGGCGTAGTCGGGGTGCCGCTCGGTGAGCAGCGCCACCGCGTCCGCGAAGGGACGGCCGCGATCCTGCTCGATGTTCCAGTCGGGCGTGCAGACCTCGCCCAGGAACCACTCCATGCGGTCCTGGTCGGGGATGATCTTGCGGTAGAGATAGCGGGGGTTCCAGTCGAGCAGCACCTCGCCGATGTCGAAGACGGCCTGGGTGGGGTTCGCCATGTCAGCGCGTGCCGTACATGCGGTCGCCCGCGTCGCCGAGGCCCGGCACGATATAGCCGTGGTCGTTCAGCTTCTCGTCGATGGCGGCCGTCCAGACATGCACGTCCGGGTGCGCGCCGGTCAGTCGCGAGATGCCCTCCGGGGCGGCGAGCAGGCACACGAAGCGGATGTCCTTGGCGCCGCGCTCCTTCAGCCGGTCGATCGCCGCCACGGCGGAGTTCGCCGTCGCCAGCATCGGGTCGACCACGATGACCAGCCGCTCGGCGATGTCCGACGGCGCCTTGAAATAGTATTCCACCGCGGTCAGCGTCTCCGGGTCGCGGTAGAGCCCGATATGGGCGACGCGGGCCGACGGGACGAGGGTGAGCATGCCGTCCAGGAAGCCCACTCCGGCCCGCAGGATAGGGGCGAGCACGAGCTTCTTGCCGGAGATCATCGGCGCCATCATCGACGTGATGGGCGTCTCGGTCTCGACGAGTTCGGTCGGCAGGTCGCGCGTCACCTCATAGGCGAGCAGCATGCCGATCTCGTTCAGGAGCTGCCGGAAGCCCTTGGTCGAGCGCGTCCGGTCGCGCATGAGCGTCAGCTTGTGCTGGACCAGCGGGTGGGACACGACGGTGACGCCGGGGTGGCTGACGTCCTGCATTTCGACCTCGATGCGAGCGGGTGGAATCGCGCCAGCATACAGCGGCGCAGGGCGGGGAGAACTGGAGCGCTTCAGAAAACCGTTCCGTCGCTGACGACCTGCAGCGGCGGGGACCCGTCGGGCCTCCTCTCCCGGGCGATCCTGCGGCCGGCCGCCCAGGCGCCGCCCTCCAGCGCCTTGGCCAGCGGGAACTGCTCGGCGGTGAGGCCCAGCGACGAGCGGACCAGAGCGGCCGTGTCGTCCAGGAGCGCGACGGTGAGGGCCCGCCATTCCACGATGACCGGAGCGTCGACCGGGTGGGCCGTCCCGGCCAGCGCCGGATCCCGTAGGGCGAGCACGCCCGTGTCGATGAAGAGGCCGCCATTGCGGTATTCGGCGAGGCCCGTCAGCGCATCCATGCCCGAGACGCCGATCCCGGCGTCCTGGAGCGGCTCGATGAGCGAATAGGCCAGCCATTGCGAGAGCTTGTGGAACGGGACCAGGCCCGAGGTCGCGTCGTGGGTGACGAGGCTCGGATGCCGCCAGGTGTCGCCGAGATTGACGCCGCCCAGCGTGATCCGGCCAGGCCAGATCGGACCCAGATGGTCCAGGATGGCCCGCAGGATCGCCTCGGCCGGCAGCACGCCGCCCTCGGCCTGGGCGCAGAGATGGTCGAACAGCCCGCCCGGGCGCGGGTCGTCGTGACGGCCGAACACCTCCGGGGCGGCCGCGACCACCTCGCCCAGCCGCGCCAGCAGCGAGAGGCGGCCGTCGAGGCCGGTCATCGGGTTCTCGGGGCCGACCTGGAAGGCCCGCGCGACGCCGGCCGGCTCCAGGGCGGCCAGGCGCGCCGCGTCGGCCCGCAGCGGCTCGTTCGGCCGGGCCGAGAACAGCCCCGCCGAGAACATGTCGAAGCTCGCCACCGCCAGCCCTTCCGAGCGGCTGAAGCTTTCGCCGCTGGCGTCCTCGCGGTAGCGCCAGCGCGATCCGGCGCCCGCGTCTAGGAGCACGCTCACGATGGCGAGGTCGAACGCCGCCCGGCCCTTGGCGGCGCTGGACGGCCATGCGGCGTCACGCGCCAGCGTCCCCCAGCGGTCGAAACCGCCCGCCGCGAAGTGGCGCCAGCGGGCGTGAAGCGGGACCTGGAGGGTCGGATAGTTGCGCCGGATCGTGGCCGTCACATAGTCGGCGCAGCGGCACAGCTTGCCGGGATCCACCTCGAAATGGGGCAGTTCGCCCGCCACGCCGAGATGGAGGAGGCGATGCGCCCGCTCGCGGACGGCCTTGGGGGACAGCAGCGTTCGGGCGAGCGCCGCATCCATGTCCTCAGCCCCCATCAGTACCGCTCCAGGGGGCGGCCCACGGTGTCCCGCAGGGCGTCCTGCCCGGGCGCGCCCTTGGGGGCGTAATAGCCGGCGGCCTTCTTGGCCTCCATCTCCACCGAGGCGTCGGGCGGCACCAGCTCGTCCGGGATGGGCACCCGCTCGATGATCTCGATGCCCGACCCCGTGATGGCGTCGTGCTTCATGTTCGACATGGAGACGAACCGGTCGATGCGGGTGATCCCCAGCCAGTGCAGCACGTCCGGCATGAGCTGCTGGAACCGGGCGTCCTGCACGCCGGCCACGCACTCGGTGCGCTCGAAATAGGTCGCCGCCTGGTCGCCGCCCTCCTGCCGCTTGCGCGCGTTGTAGACGAGGAACTTGGTGACCTCGCCCAGGGCGCGGCCCTCCTTGCGGTTGTAGGCGATCACGCCGACGCCGCCCTTCTGGGCCTCGCGGACGCATTCCTCGATGCCGTGCACCAGGTAGGGCCGGCAGGTGCAGATGTCCGAGCCGAAAACGTCCGAGCCGTTGCACTCGTCGTGGACCCGGCACGCGATGGTGCGCCGCGGATCGGTCAGGCCGGCGGGGTCGCCCATGATGTAGACCGTCGCGCCCCCGATCGGGGGCAGGAACACCGACAGGTCGGGCCGCGTCACCAGCTCCGGGAACATGCCGCCCGTCTGCTCGAAGAGGGTGCGCCGCAGCTTGGTCTCCGAGACGTCGAAGCGCTCCGCCACCCCGGGCAGGTGCCAGACGGGGTCGATGGCGATCTTGGTCACCGAGATGTCGCCGCTCGGCAGGAGCACGCTGGCGTCGGCCTTCAGCCTGCCGGTCGCCAGCGAGGCGACGATCTCCGGCATGTTGAGCCTCGCCTTGGTCACCGCGATGCTGGGCCGGATGTCGACGCCCTGGGCGATCTCGGTCCCGAACGCCTCCCCGGTCATCGCCCCCCAGGGGTCGAGCGACACGATCTTGCCGGGCTGTCCCCATTGGGGGTTCGGCCCGATCCCGACCACCGGATGCGTGTTGGTGAGGTCCGGCCGGATCAGCGGGTTGAGCGCTCCGGACGAGACCGCGAGCGCCCGGTAAAGCGAATACGCCCCGCCATGGGCCCCAATGACGTTGCGGTCCGCCGGATTGGTCACCGACCCGATCACCGGGCCGCGCTCCGCCGGGGTCGCCGCGCCCCAGCGGATCGGAAACCGCGCCGCGCCGGTGCCTGGCTCGGGGTGCGAGGTCAGCCGGATGTGAGTGCTTCGGTTGTCCGTGCTCATGGCGGTCCTTTGCGACCCTGCAAAACGCCGAGGACCCTCGCGGCCGTCGCCGGAGGGGCCCGCATCGCACAGTCATGGTTACGCCAGCTTTCGGGAACGTCAACGCTGACGCTCATGGCGCAAAACCGTCCGCGCCGGAGCGCGTCAGATCCAGCTCTCTCCCGGCGCGTGGGCCGGCAGGCCGAGATGGCGAGCGACCGTCTCGCCGATGTCGGCCAGGGTTTGGCGCCGCCCGAGGCTGCGCGGCTGCAAGCCCGGCCCGAAAGCCAGGATCGGCGTGTGCTCGCGCGTGTGGTCCGTGCCCCGCCATGTGGGATCGTTGCCGTGATCCGCCGTGAGGACGACGAGATCGCCCGGCCGCAGCAGGCGCTCCAACTCCGGCAACCGCCGGTCGAAGGCCTCCAGCGCCGCCGCGTAGCCGGCCACGTCGCGGCGATGGCCGAACTCGGTGTCGAAATCGACGAAATTGGCGAACAGGAAGCCGCCGGGGGCGAGCGCCCGCGCCTCGTCCAGCATGGCGTCGAAAAGGGCCATGTTGCCGGCGGCCTTCACCTCGCGGCCCGTGCACCGGTGAGCGAAGATGTCGCCGATCTTGCCCACCGTGACGACGGCCCGGCCCGCGGCCACGGCCCGGTCCAGGATCGTGCCGGCGGGGGGCGGAATCGCGAAGTCCTTGCGGTTCGGGGTGCGGGTGAAGCCGGTTTCCGGCGCGCCCAGGAAGGGCCGGGCGATCACGCGGCCGATGCGCAGCGGATCGCACAGGCGCCGGCCGATCCGGCACAGGGCGTAGAGCCGCTCCAGGCCGAAGCTCTCCTCATGGGCGGCGATCTGGAGCACGGAGTCGACGGAGGTGTAGCAGATGGGCTTTCCGGTCCGCAGATGCTCGGCGCCGAACTCGTCGATCACCTCGGTCCCGGAGGCATGCTTGTCGGCCAGGATGCCGGGCAGGCCGCCTTCGCGGATGAGCGCCGCCGTGAGGTCCGGCGGAAAGCTCGGCTGCGTGGCCGGGAAGTAGCCCCATTCGAAATCCACCGGCGTTCCGGCGATCTCCCAGTGGCCGGACGGCGTGTCCTTGCCCCGCGACGTCTCGACCCCGAAGCCCCACTGTCCGCGCGGCGCGCCGGAGCCGCCGAGGTCGAGCGGCGCGCCGCCGGTCGAGGCCTGCCCGGCGAGCCCCAGGCCGAGGCCCGCCATGAAGGGCAGCCGCAGCGGGCCGGAGCGCAGCCCGCCTCGGTCGCCCTCCCGGCGCGCGCAGGCGGCGGCGATATGGCCCAGGGTGTCGGCCCCCTCGTCCCCATAGGCGCGGGCGTCTTCCGCGCCGCCGCAGCCGAAGGAGTCGAGCACGATGACGAAGGCGCGCCCGCCGCTCATTCGCGGACCACGCCGACATCCGCGGTCTCGAGGTCGAAGGCGGCGGCGAACAGCGCGCGCGTGTAGTCGGTCCGGGGGCGCGCGAACAGCTCCGCCGCGGGCCCCTGTTCGACGACCTTGCCGTTCTGCATCACGATCACCTCGTTGGCCAGGGCTCGGACGACTTTGAGGTCATGGCTGATGAACATGTAGGCGAGGTTTCGGCGCTGCTGAAGATCGCGCAGAAGGTCCACGATCTGCGCCTGGACCGACATGTCCAGCGCCGATGTCGGCTCGTCGAGCACGACGAATTTCGGCTCCAGCGCCATGGCCCGCGCGATGGCGATGCGCTGGCGCTGCCCGCCCGAGAACTCGTGCGGGTAGCGGTCCATGGCGGCGGGATCGAGCCCGACATCCAGGAGGGCGCGGGCGATGACCTCCCGCCGGGCCTCGTAGGAGAGCCCGCGTTCGAGCGCGTCCAGCCCCTCCCCGACGATGTCGGCGACGGACAGGCGCGGCGACAGGGACCCGTAAGGGTCCTGGAACACGATCTGCAGGTCGCGCCGGAGCGGGCGCATGTCCTTGGAGCCGAGCCCGTCGAGGCGCCGGCCGAGATAGACGATCGGTCCCTGCGACGAGATGAGCCGCAGCATCGCCAGACCGAGCGTCGTCTTGCCGGATCCCGATTCGCCCACGACCCCGACCGTTTCGCCCTGGCGCACTGCGATCGTGATGCCGTCGACGGCCTTCACATGGCTGACGACCTTTTTGAAGAAGCCCTGCCGGATCGGAAACCAGACCTTCAGGTCCTCCGCGCCGACGATCACGGGCGCATCGGCCTTCGGCGCCGGCGGGCGCCCCTTCGGCTCCGCCGCCAGGAGCTTGCGCGTATAGGCGTGCTGCGGGTCCTCGAACACCTCGCGCACGGGTCCCGTCTCGACGATCCGCCCGTTCGTCATCACGCAGACACGGTCGGCGATCTTGCGCACGATGCCGAGGTCGTGGGTGATGAACAGCATCGCCATGCCGTGATCGGCCTTGAGGCGGGCGAGCAGCTTCAGGATCTGCGCCTGGACGGTGACGTCCAGCGCGGTCGTGGGCTCGTCCGCGATGAGGAGATCGGGCTCGTTCGCGAGCGCCATGGCGATCATGACGCGCTGGCGCTGCCCGCCCGACAGCTCGTGCGGATAGGCCCCGAGCCGCCCCTCCGGGTCACGGATGCCGACCTGCTTCAGAAGCTCGATCGTCCTCGCCCGGGCGGACGCGCCCGAAAGGCCCTTGTGCAGCGAGAGGATCTCGCCCACCTGCCGCTCGATCGGATGGAGCGGGTTGAGCGACGTCATCGGCTCCTGGAACACCATCGTGACGGCGTTGCCGCGCACCTTGCGCAAGTCGTCCTCGGACGCGCGCAAGAGGTCGCGGCCCTTGAACAGGATCTCGCCCGAGGGATGCGACGCCGGCGGATAGCTCAGCAGCTTGAGGATCGAGAGCGCGCTGACGGACTTGCCGGAGCCTGACTCGCCGACCAGCGCCACGGTTTCCCCCGCGCCGACGTCGAACGAGACGTGGTCCACCGCCGTGGTGGTCTTGCCGCCCTGGCGGAAGACGACCGAGAGGTCGCGGACCGAGAGAAGGGGGGAGGGGGTCACAGGAGAGCCTGCACGAAGCGCAAAGCCTGGTCGTCGTGAGGCATCACAGAAATAGGTTCCGGCATGCGAATCCGTAGATCGTTGGTCAATACGGCGGCGCACCCTTCGGTCAGCGCCGAGGCTGCGTGATTGGCGTCGATCGCCCTTTTCAGGAGAGGGTCCGACCCGTCCTTCAACTGAACGCGTTCGCGGTATTCGACAGCCGCATAGATGACGGACCGTGTGACCGGGACGAGGCCGAAATAGCCATTCAGCACCAGCAAATCGAGATAGCGCCGATGAAGGGCTGCGCCACCGCTTCGCTTCGCTCTCGCAAGGACTTCCAGAAGCGTGACCTCGCTCGTAACCCCGTGACCCCGATGGCGGCGCAGAAGATCCAAGATGGAGATCGCCGGTTTCGCGATCTCTCCCGTGCCCTCCAAGGCGTAGATGAAGACATTCGCGTCCAGATAGACGCGCGGGGAGGACTCAGCGATCATCGTCCCGACCTTCCCGGATCTCGGCCATGATCTCTTCTGCCGAGCGGAAAGGAGGGCGGCGCTGCGCGAAGATTTCCTCGAAGCTCATCACGTGGTCACGCTCCCGCGTGCGCAAATCGTCTGCGCTCGTGGCGTCCGGCTCCGTGATCTCAATCGTGACCGTGACCTCGCGCGCATCCGCGAACTCCTGCCGAAGGTCATCCGGCAGATTGCTGACGGGGTAATGGCGCCGGACGATCTTGTTCATGCTTGTCTCCCAGCCGGAGTTTACCAGCCCCTCATCCAAACGTCTTGCGCGGATCGAACGCGTCCCGCACGGCTTCGCCGATGAAGATCAGCAGCGACAGCATGACGGCGATCACCAGGAAGCCGGTCAGGCCCAGCCAGGGGGCCGAGATGTTGCTCTTGCCCTGGAGCAGCAGCTCGCCCAGCGAGGGCGAGCCCGGCGGCAGCCCGAAGCCGAGGAAGTCGAGCGAGGTCAGCGTCGTGATCGAGCCGTTCAGGATGAAGGGCAGGAACGTCATGGTGGCCACCATGGCGTTGGGCAGCACGTGCTTGACCATGATCTTCGCGTCGCTCAGCCCGAGCGCCCGCGCGGCGCGCACATAATCGAAATTTCGGGCCCGCAGGAACTCGGCCCGCACCACATGGACGAGCGCCACCCACGAGAACAGCAGCAGGATGCCCAGCAGGGTGAAGAAGGACGGCTGGAAGAAGTTGGACAGGATCATCAGCAGGTACAGCGACGGGATCGCCGACCAGATCTCGATGACGCGCTGGAAATAAAGGTCGACCTTGCCGCCGAAATAGCCCTGCACCGCGCCGGCCATGATGCCGATCACGGACGAGATGGCGGCCAGGATCAGGCCGAACAGCACCGAAAGGCGGAAGCCGTAGATCACCCGGGCGAGCACGTCGCGCCCGCCGTCGTCCGTGCCCAGCCAGTTCCATTCGAGGCTGCGGCAGCCGAGCTTCCGGCCTGCGGCGTCCGGGCCGGCCTTCTTCTCCGCGACCGGGCGGCAGACCTCGTCGGCCAGCGTCCAGGTCGGCGGCGAGGGCGCTGCGGTCGGCAAGTCGAGATTGATGGTGTTCGACGCGAACCGGATCGGCGGCCAGACGGCCCAGCCATTCTCGGCGATCTCCTTGCGGATCACCGGGTCGCGATAGTCGGTCTGCGCCAGGAAGCCGCCGAACTTCTCCTCCGGATAGTCGACGAAGACCGGCGCGAGCCACTCGCCCTTGTAGCGCACCAGGATCGGCCGGTCATTGGCGATGAACTCGGCGAACAGGCACAGCACGAACAGGACCATGAAGATCCAGAACGACCAGTAGCCGCGCCGGTTGGCGCGGAAATTGGCCAGCCTGCGCTCGTTGATGGGCGACAGCCGCAGCAGGCCCTTGCGCGGCAGCGGCGGCGCGAGCGGCCCGCCGGGCGACGTTTCGGGTCCGAAGGCGCGGGCCGCGACGGGTGCGTCCATGTGCTCAGACCTCCCGCGTCTCGAAGTCGATCCGAGGATCGATCCACGTATAGGTGAGGTCCGAGAGCAGGTTCACCACGAGCCCGAGCAGCGAGAAGATGTAGAGATTGGCGAACACGACCGAGTAGTCGCGGTTGACGATCGATTCGAAGGACAGGAGCCCCAGGCCGTCCAGCGAGAACACGGTCTCGATCAGCAGCGAACCGGTGAAGAAGGCGTGGATGAACGCCCCCGGAAACCCGGCGATCACGATCAGCATGGCGTTGCGGAACACGTGGCCGTAAAGGACCTGGCGCTCCGTCAATCCCTTCATGCGCGCGGTCAGGACGTATTGCTTGCGGATCTCGTCCAGGAACGAGTTCTTGGTGAGCAGCGTCGAGGTGGCGAAGGCGCCCAGCGCCATGGACAGGATGGGCAGCGTCAGGTGGCGCAGATAGTCCAGCGCCTTGGCGTACCAGGGCAGCTGGGCGAAGTTCTCCGATGTGAGGCCGCGCAGCGGAAAGAAGGGCAGGAAGGACGAGCCCTCGCCAAACAGCACGATCAGCAGGATGGCGAAGAGGAAACCCGGGATGGCGTAGCCCACGATGACGACCGCCGAGGTCCAGGTGTCGAAGCGAGATCCGTCCTGCACTGCCTTTCGGATGCCGAGCGGAATCGAGATGGCGTAGGAGAGCAGCGTCATCCACAGCCCGAGCGAGATCGAGACGGGCAGCTTCTCCTTGATGAGCTGCAGGACGGAGACGTCGCGGAAATAGCTCTTGCCGAAATCGAAGCGCAGATAGTTCCACAGCATCAGCCCGAACCGTTCGGGCGCCGGCTTGTCGAAGCCGAACTGCGCCTCCAGTTGCTTGATGAAGGCGGGGTCCAGCCCCTGCGCGCCGCGGTATTTGGACGATCCCTCGCCGGCCGAGCCGCCCGGCTGGGTCTGGCCGCCGCCCGAAAAGTCGCCGCCGGCCCCGCCGGCGATGCGCGACGTCGCCGAGGCGTCGTTGCCCTGCAACTGGGCGAGCACGCGCTCCACCGGCCCGCCGGGCGCGAACTGCACGATCGTGAAGGAGATGAGCATGATCCCGAGCAGCGTCGGGATCATCAGCAGGATGCGTCGCGCCACATAGGCGAACATGGCTCAATGCCTCGCCGTCATTGCGAGCGCATCAAACCGCAGCGGCCAACGATCCACCAATCCCCTCATCCTGAGGAGCATCGCCCCTCGGCGATGCGTCTCGAAGGACGAGGGACTCCAGCGTGTGAGCGGTGGTTGAGCGCTCTGGACCCCTCGTCCTTCGAGACGCAGGCCCAAGCGGGCCTGCTCCTCAGGATGAGGGGCGTTGTTGAACACGAGAGCGCAGCGCGCCTGCATCAAGCCTTTCCGATTCGCTTGGCCTTGGCCTCGTCATACCACCACGTGCCCGGGGCGCCGCGGGCGTATTTGGGTTTGGCGGCGGGCTTGCCGAACATGTCCCAATAGGCCAGCCAGTGGGAGGCCTTGTACCACATCGGGATCCAGTAGCGCCCGGCGCGCAGCACCCGGTCGAGCGCCCGGCACGCCGTGGTGAGCTCGGCCCGCGTGTCGGCGGCCAGCGCCGCCTCGATCAGGGCGTCCACAGCCGGATCCTGGACGCCGGCGACGTTCGACGAGCCCGGCGTCTTCGCCGACGCCGAGCCGAACATCAGCTTCAGGCCCTCGCCCGGGGTCGGCGACATGCCGTAGCGGCGGGACACGACGTCGTAGTCGAACTCGTCCGTGCGCCGCTGGTACTGCGCCGCGTCCACGATGCGAAAGCGCGGCTCGATCCCCAGCAGCTTCATGTTCTTGAACAGCGAGCCCGCATGCGGCTGCAGCGAGCCCGAAAAGTCGAGGAACTCGATCTCGAAGGGCTGGCCGTTGGGCAGTCGCAACGCATTGCCCTCGCGTTTGGAGCCCGCCTCGCGCAGCAACTGGTCGGCGCGCCGCAGCAAAGCGCGGTCCTGCCCCGATCCATCCGTCACGGGCGGAACGAAGGGCGCCCCGAACGCCTCGTCCGGGATCTTGCCGCGCCACGGCTCCAGCAGCTTCAGCTCGTCCGCAGAGGGCGGCCCCTCGGCCTTCATGTCGGAGTTTTCGAAATAGGACGAGGTGCGCTTATAGACGCCGAACATGATGGTGGCGTTGGTCCACTCGAAGTCGAACAGCAGCCCCAGCGCGTCGCGGATGCGGCGGTCCTGGAACTTCTCGCGGCGGGTGTTGAAGAACCAGCCCTGCGTGCCTGAGGGCGTTTCGTCCGGAATCTCCTCGCGCTTCACCCGGCCGTCCTTCACGGCGGGGAAGTCGTAGCCATTGGCCCAGTCGCGCGAGGTGAACTCCTCGCGGAAGGTGATCGACCCCGCCTTGAACCCTTCCAGGGCGACCTGGCGGTCCCGGTAGTACTCGTAGCGCAGGCGGGCGAAGTTGTTTTGCCCGACGTTCACAGGCAGGTCCTTGGCCCAATAGTCGGCGACGCGCTCGTATTCGATGAAGCGGCCCTGCTCGAAGCGCCCGATCCTGTAGGCGCCGGAGCCGAGCGGCGGCTCCTGCGTGGCCTCCTCGAAGGGCTTGCTCGTGTAATAGGCCTTGGAGAAGATCGGCAGCGTCGCCACCGTGAGCGGCAGGTCGCGAGAGCGGCCCTTGGCGTAGCGCACCACCAGCGTCGCCTCGTCAGGCGCTTCGGCCCCGTCGACCATCCGGATCGTCTGGGCGATCAGCGGATGGCCCTTCTCCTTCAGCAGCATGATCGAGAAGGCCGCGTCCTGCGCGGTCAGGCGCGATCCGTCGTGAAAACGCGCCTCGGGCCGCAGCCGGAAGGTCTGCGTCAGGCCGTCCTCGGCCGTGGACACGGTTCTGGCCACGAGCCCGTAGAGCGCGTCCGGTTCGTCCAGGGCGCGACTCATGAGGCTGTCGAACAGCACCTCGACGCCCGCCGCGCCGTTGCCCTTCAGCACATAGGCGTTCAGCGTGTCGAAGGTGTCGAACGCCTGATTGCCGAAGGTGCTGCTGAGCTGCAGCGACACCGCGCCGCCGACCGGCGCCTTCGGGTTCACATAGGCGAAGTGCGGGAAGTCGGCGGGGTATTTCAGCTCGCCGAAGGTCGACAGGCCGTGATGCTCGCCCACCGCGGCGGGCGGGACCGCGGGCGTGGGCGCGGCGGTTTGGGCGTACGCAGCATGACGCTTCCAGCCCAGCGCCGTTGCCAGCAGCCCTGCCCCTCCAGCCAGAACGGCCCGCCGCTTCACTGTCGTCCCCCGGTCTTCTGCGCCAGGGCGGCGTCCCACCACCATACGGTCGGGAACGCCGGGGAGGCGTAGCGCGGCATCGTGGCGGGCCGGCCGAACCGGTTCCAGCGCGCCGTGCGGGTCGTGGGCGTGGTCCATTGCGGGACCACATAGTCGTGCGCCAGCAGCACCCGGTCGAGCGCCTTGGTGGCGGCGACGAGTTCGTCGCGGTCCTTGGCGAAGATCACCCGGTCGATCAGCGCGTCCACCCCGGCGTCCTTGATGCCGGCCGTGTTGCGCGACCCTGGCCGGTCCGCCGCCGCCGAACCCCAGAAGTCGCGCTGCTCGTTGCCGGGCGAGAGCGACTGCGCCCACAGGTCCGTGGTGATGTCGTAGTCGAAGCTGCGCATCCGGTTCTCGTATTGCGACGGATCGACGATGCGCAGCGACACCGCGATCCCCAGCCGCTCCAGCGAGGGCTTGTAGAACAGGATGAAGCGCTCGCTGGTTGGATCATAGGCGAGGAACTCGGCGCTCAGCTGCTCGCCCTTGGCGTTGACGCGCTTGCCGCCCTTGATCTCCCAGCCCGCCTCCTTCAGGAGCTTGTCGGCCTCCCGCAGGTTGTCGCGCACCGCCGTGGGGTCCCCGTTCACGGGGTTCACGTAAGGACGCGTGAAGACGCTGGCCGGGACCTTGTCCCTGACGCTCTCCAGGATCTGCTTTTCGAGCCCCTCCGGCAGGCCCTTGGAGGCGAGCTCCGTGCCTTCGAAATAGCTGCCGATGCGCTGGTAGAGGCCGTAGAAGACCGTCTTGTTCATCTCCTCGAAGTCGAAGGCGAGGTTGAACGCCCGCCTGATCCGCTGGTCCTGGAAACGCTCGCGCCGCAGATTGAAGACGAAGCCCTGCATGCGCCCGCTGGCGCGCTCGCTGAACTCCTCCTTGACGACCCGCCCGTCCCTCACGGCCGGGAAGTCGTAGCCGGTGGCCCAGTTCTTGGCGCTGTTCTCGACGCGGAAGTCGTACTGGTCGCCCTTCAGCGCCTCGAACAGGACGGTCGAATCCCGGTAATATTCAAACCGGACCTGGTCGAAATTGTTCATGCCGATGCGGGTGGGCAGGTCCTTGCCCCAGTAGTCGGCGACCCGTTCGTACACGGCGTTGCGCTGCGCATCGAAGCCCTTGAGCCGATAGGGCCCGGACCCCAGCGGCGCCTCCAGGGTGGTGTTGCGGATGTCGCGCGGCTTGCCATCCGGCCCCGCGCCTCGCCAGTAATGCCGGGGCAGGATGGTGAGCTGGCCGACGATCTGGGGCAGCTCGCGGTTGCCGGGCTGGTCGAACGTGAAGGTCACCTCGCGCTCGCCGGTCTTCTCGGCCTTGACCACGTGGCTGTAGTAGAAGGCCATCTGCGGGCTGACGGCCTTGTAGGACTCGAAGGAGAAGATCACGTCCTCGGGCGTGACCGGCTTGCCGTCGTGCCAGCGCGCCCGGGAGTTCAGCCGATAGGTGACGGAGGAGAAGTCCTCCGGGTAGCGCACCGCCTCGGCCAGCAGCCCATAGGCGGTCGAGACCTCGTCCAGCGCCTGCTCGGTGAGCTGTTCGTAGACGAGACCGACGCCCCCCTCGAGCTGGCCTTTGACGCCGGCCACCACCGGATTGAAATTGTCGAACGCCCCCTGGCGGGCGAGGCGCACGGCGCCGCCCTTCGGCGCGTCGGGGTTCACGTAGTCGAAATGCTTGAACCCGTCCTGGTATTTGGGCGTGCCCAGCAGGGAGGTCGCGGTCCGCCAGTCCGGTTCGGCCGCTCGCGCGGGCAGGAGCGCCCCGGCGGCGAGCAGCCCCGCCGCCGCCGCCAGCGCGGCCCAGAGGCGCGCGCCGGCCCCGGTCCTGGGGCGCGCTGCGCCGCTCGTCGTCGTCCTGGCGATCCGCATGAGGTCTCCCGTCGCGCGCCGGTCCGGCGGCTCTGCGATGTGTGGCGCCGATTATGTCGCTTTTTCGCCGGCGGGCCAGAGCCGGCCCCTTCACGCAAAAGCCGGGCGCAGGGCCCGGCTTTCGGCGTGTTCAGTCGTCAGGCGTCCGGGATCAGGGCTTGGGAAGCTCGACCGGGCTGTCGGACAGCGAGCGCAGATAGGCCAGCACGTCGGCGCGGCGATCGGCTTCCTTCAGGCCGGCGTAGCCCATGGCGGTGCCCTGGATGTAGCCCTTCGGATTGGCGATGAACTTGTCGAGCGCCGCGAAGTCCCACTTCTCGCCCTTGGAGCCATGCTCCTTCAGGGAGGCCGAATAGTTGAAGCCGGCATGCGAGGCCATCGGCCGCTCGACGACGCCGTAGAGATTGGGACCGACCTTGTTGGGGCCGCCCTTCTCGAACGAATGGCAGGCGGTGCAGGGCTTGACCAGGCCTTCGCCCTTCTTGGCGTCCGCCTTGGCGAGCAGCACGGGGAGCGGCTCGGACTGGGCGGCCGGCTCGGCGGCGGAGCCGCCCTTTTCGGGCTCGGCGGACGGGAGCGCATAGCCGGCCACGATCGGCCGCTTCTCGGCGAAGATCGCCTCGGCGAGGATGCCCATGCCCATGACGAAGAGCAAGGCGCCGAGCACAGCTCCCGCGATCTTGTTGAACTCGAAGGAATCCATACCGAACATTCGCTTGCTCCGACCCGTGTGGGCTTGTCTCGGCTCGATGGTTCTGGGGAGGTCCCGGCAGGCGGGCGGAAGGCGAACCATGCCCCGGATGCGTCGACTGGAGCCCGAACGCCCATGGCGAAAGGGCTCCCGCAGCGGCGACCGCAGGGCGGCGGATGATTACCCGCTTTGCGAGGCTCTTGGCAACTCGTATAAGCGCGTTCCCTTTGATACTTTTTGCCGCCCGGCTCGCCCGCGGCGGTCGCGCTCTGGCCGGAACCGCCCATGTCCGATCCCGTCGTGCTGATCCCCGCCCGGATGGCGTCCACGCGCCTGCCCGGAAAGCCCCTCGCCGACATCCTGGGCGAGCCCATGATCGTGCATGTCTGGCGACGCGCCATGGAGGCCGCGCTGGGCCCGGTCGTGGTCGCCACCGACGAGCCCGCCATCGTCGCCGCCATCGAGGCGGTCGGCGGAACCGCCGTCCTGACCCGCTCGGACCATCCGTCGGGCTCCGACAGGATCTTCGAGGCCGTGCAGGCCTTCGATCCGGAGGGCCGCCACGACGTGGTGGTCAACGTGCAGGGCGACCTGCCGACCGTCGACCCGCGCGCCGTGCAAGCGGCGGTGCTGCCGCTCGCCAACGCGCTCGTCGACATCGCCACCATCGCGGCGCCGATCGTCCGCGAGGACGAGCGCGACGACCCCAACGTGGTGAAGCCCGTCGCCACCCCGATCGCCCCGGGGCTTTACCGCGCGCTGTATTTCACCCGCGCGACCGCGCCGAGCGGCCCCGGGCCGCTGTTCCACCACATCGGGCTCTACGCCTATCGCCGCAAGGCGCTGGAGCGCTTCGTGTCGCTGCCGCCGGCGCCGCTCGAGCAGCGCGAGAGGCTGGAGCAGCTGCGCGCGCTCGAGGCCGGCATGCGCATCGACATCGCGATCGTCGACGACGTTCCGCTCGGCGTCGATACGCCCCACGACCTCGAACGCGCCCGCGAGATCCTCGCCGCCCGGCGCCCGCACTGACACCGCCGGAGCGCGCCGCGCCTCCCGCACAACGCACGAGACCCTCCATGCCGAACGTCAAGAAGGTCATCGCCTACCAGGGCGAGCCCGGCGCCAACTCCCATATCGCCTGCCTGGACGTCCATCCGGACTGGGAGCCGATGCCCTGCGCCACCTTCGAGGACGCCTTCGCGGCCATCCAGGACGGGACGGCGGGCCTCGGCATGATCCCGATCGAGAACTCGATCGCCGGCCGCGTCGCCGACATCCATCATTTCCTGCCCGCCTCCGGCCTGCACATCGTGGGCGAGTACTTCCTGCCGATCCACTTCCAACTCCTGGGCGTGAAGGGGGCCACGCTGGCCACCGTCAAGTCGGTGTTCAGCCACGTCCATGCGCTGGGCCAGTGCCGCAAGATCATCCGGACCCTCGGCGCCAAGCCGGTGATCACGGGCGACACCGCCGGCTCGGCCCGCGAGGTGTCCGAGTGGAACGACGTGACGCGCGCCTCCCTGGCGACCAGCCTGGCGGGCGAGATCTACGGCCTGGAGACGCTCGCCCACGACGTCGAGGACGAGAAGCACAACACGACCCGCTTCGTCATTCTCTCCAAGTCGCCGGACTGGGCGCCGGTGGGTCAGGGCCCCACGGTCACGACGTTCCTGTTCCGCGTCCGCAACGTGCCGGCGGCGCTCTACAAGGGCCTCGGCGGCTTCGCCACCAACGGCGTCAACATGACCAAGCTGGAAAGCTACATGGTGGGCGGCGAGTTCTCGGCGACGCAGTTCCTGGCCGACGTCGACGGCCATCCCGAGGAGAGGCCGCTGCGGCTCGCCTTGGAGGAGCTGGCCTTCTTCTCCAAGGAGGTGCGCATCCTGGGCGTCTATCCCGCCCACCCCTATCGCCTGGAGAGCCAGCCGGCGGCCGAGTGAGGCCGCTCAGCCGGTGTTGCGCAGCCCCGCCGCGATTCCGTTGATCGAGATGAGGATGCCGCGCTGCGCCTTGTCGTCGACCTGCCCGGCGCGCCAGCGCCGCAGGAGCTCCACCTGGAGATGGTTGAGCGGCGCGATATAGGCGAAGCGATGGGCGATCGAGCGCGCCAGCGACGGATTGTCCGCCAGCCGCTGCGTCTCGCCCGTGACCGCCTCCAGGGCCGACACGGTCCGCCGCCATTCCGCTTCGATGGCCCCGAAGATCGCCTCCGCCAGGGCGCGGTCCGGCACCAGCTCGGCGTAGCGCCGCGCCACCGCGAGATCCGCCTTGGCCAGCACCATGTCCAGGTTGGACAGCAGCGTGCGGAAGAAGGGCCACTCGGCGTTCATGCGCCGCAGGGTGGAGAGCCTGTCCTGCCGGTCCTCGGCCAGGAACGCCTCGACCGCCGATCCGAATCCGAACCAGCCCGGCAGCGTCACCCGGCTTTGCCCCCATGAGAAGCCCCACGGGATGGCCCTGAGGTCCTCGATGCGGCGGTTGGCTTTCCGCGACGCGGGCCGCGACCCGATATTGAGCTCGGCGATCTCCGCGATGGGGGTGGCGGAGAAGAAATAGTCCGTGAAGCCCGGCGTGTCGTAGACGAGCGCCCGGTAGGCGCCCATGCTCAGCGTCGACAGCGCCGCCGCGGCCTCCAGGAAGGCGGGCTCGGGCGCCTGGCGGGAGGCCACCAGCGTCGCCTCCAGCGTCGCCGCCATGATGGTCTCCAGGTTGCGGCGGCCGATCTCCGGATTGGCGTATTTGGCGTTGATGACCTCGCCCTGCTCGGTGAGGCGGATCTGCCCCTTCACGGTCCCGGGCGGCTGCGCCAGGATGGCCTGGTAGCTGGGTCCGCCGCCGCGGCCGACGGTGCCGCCGCGCCCGTGGAACAGCCGCAGCGTCAGGCCGGGCTTTTCGTCGAAGAGCTTCGCCAGCGCGGTGGATGCGCGGTAGAGCTCCCAGTTGGCGGTCAGGTAGCCGCCGTCCTTGTTGCTGTCCGAATAGCCCAGCATCACGTCCTGCTCGGCCCCGGAATTGCGCACCAGCGCCTCGATCCCGGGCAGGTCGTAGAACCTGCGCATGATCGGCTCGGCCGCCCGCAGGTCCTCGATGGTCTCGAACAGCGGCGCGACGATCAGGTCCACGGTGGCCCGCGAGGCTTCGCCCGGCGCGAGCGTCGCCCGCATCAGCCCGCACTCCTTCTGCAGGAGCAGGACCTCCAGGAGGTCGCTGACCGTCTCGGTGTGGCTGATGATGTAGTGCCGGATGGTGTCCGGCCCGAACGCCTCGCGCAGCTCGCGCGCCCGCTCGAAGATGGCGAGCTCCGAGCGCGTGGCGTCGCTGTAGACCGCGCCGCGCACCCGCAGCGAGCGCGGCTCCTGCAGCTGCGCCAGCAGCAGCCGCTGCTTGGCCTCTTCGTCCAGCGCCGCATAGGCGGGCTCGATGCGGGCCGCGGCGAGCAGCTCCGCCAGGACGGCCTCGTGCCGGTCGGAGTTCTGGCGCAGATCCGTGGTGGCCAGGTGGAAGCCGAAGACCTCCACGGCCCGGATCAGCGGGGCCAGCCGCGAGCGGATCATGGCGCCGCCATGGTTCTGGCGCAGCGAGTCGCGGATCGTGACGAGGTCCGCCAGGAAGGCCTTCGCGCCCGGATAGGGCGCGCCGGGCGCCACCGCGTGGCGCAGCGCCTCGGCCCCGGTGAGCGCATGCAGCGTGCCGGCCAGGCGGGAATAGACCCCCGTGAGCGCCCGCCGGTACGGCTCGTCGGTGCGGTGCGGGCTCTCGTCGCCAGACCTGGCCGCCAGGGCGTTCAGGTCTGGCGTGCACGCCACCAGCGTGCGCGACATGGAGAGTTCGGCCCCCAGGTGGTGGACCTGCGTCAGGTAGTGCCGCAGCACCGTCTCGGCGTGCCGGCGCACCGCCATGTCGAGGGTGTCGACGTCGACATTGGGGTTGCCGTCGCGGTCGCCGCCAATCCAGTTGCCCATCCGGAAGAACGACGCCACCGGGCGGCCGAGCGCGTCCTCCAGCTCGGCGTAGAGGCGCGGGATCTCGGTGAGGAACGTGGATCGGTAGTAGCTCAGCGCGTTCTCGATCTCGTCGCGCACCGTCAGCTTGGCGGTGCGCAGGATGCGCGTCTGCCAGAGCTGGGCGATGCGGGCCCTGAGCAGGGCCTCGTTCTCGGCCCTGTCGCGGGCGCTCCTCAGATGGTCGCGCGCGGCGAGCAGGTCGGCGATCGCCCGTTCGGCGTCGAGCGTGCTCTTGCGCTGCACCTCGGTGGGATGGGCGGTGAGGACGGGCGACACGAAGCCGCGCCTCAGCGCGCGCTCGATCCGGTCGGGATCCACGCCCGCGTCCCGGAGCCTCTCGAAGGTCCGCGCCAGGCTGCCGTCCTGCGGCTCGTCGACCATCTCGTGGACGGCGCGCCGGCGGACGTGGTGCCGGTCCTCGGCGAGGTTGGCCAGATGGGAGAAGTAGCTGAAGGCGCGGATGACCGAGACGGTCTCGTTCGGGCTCAGACGCTTCAGCAAAGTGTCGAGATTGCCGCCCGCGGTCGCGTCGGCCTTGCGCTGGAACGCGACCGAGAGGCGCCGGATGGCCTCCACGATCTCAAAGGCGCCTTCGCCGTCCTGCTCGCGGACGGTGTCGCCCAGGATCTGGCCGAGCAGGCGGATGTCCTCCTGCAGGGGTCGGTCCTTGTCCGACGCCTCGGACTCGGGCGGAGCGATCGTCGTCCCCATCGGGCCGCACCTCTTGGCGAATCACTGAATCAACGCCGACGCCATGCAAGCCGCGGTCCAGCTCGAGGTCAGCCCGCGCGGGACGCCCGGAAATCCTCCCCGTCCTCGGCCCAGGCGCGCAGAAGTCCGTGCGCGATGGCGATGGGCGGGGGACAGCCGATCCCGTCCGGATGCTGGCCCTTCAGCATGCTGCGGACCTCGTCCCGCGTAAACCAGCGGGCGTCCTCGAGCTCCTTGAAGTCGACCGTGAGATCGTCGGCCAGCGCCTCGGCCACGCAGCCGATCATCAGCGACGCCGGGAACGGCCAGGGCTGGGACGCCAGGTAGCGCACCTGTCCGGTCTGGACGCCCGCCTCCTCGAACAGCTCGCGGCGGACCGCGTCCTCCAGCGTCTCGCCCGGCTCCAGGAAACCCGCCAGGCAGGAATAGACGCCCTTGACGAAGCGCGCCTGCCGGCCGAGCACGCAGCGGTCGCCCCGCACGGCCAGCATGATCACTACCGGGTCCGTGCGCGGGAAATGCTGCGCCTCGCAGGCGGGGCATTCGCGCTTCCACCCGGCCGACCCCACCCTGGTGGGCTGCCCGCAATTCGAGCAGAAGCGATGCCGCTGGTGCCAATGCATCAGGCTCTTGGCCTGGGCCAGCACGCCCAGCATCGGCGGGGGCAGCAGCCCCTGCATGGCGATGGAGCGCAGGTCGATGGCCACCAGGTCGTCGCCGCCCTGGTCGTTCTCAGGGGCCGGCGCGTCCAGCAGCGCGGCGTAGACGGGCGCGTCGCCGTCGAGGCCGAGAAAGGCCTCCTCCCGCACCGAGCCCATGTCGGCCACTTCGGCCGGACTGAACAGCGCGTCATGGCCCTCCGCGACGCGCCGCAGCACCGGGACGTCGCCGCGCAGCACCACGCTGCGGGCCTTCGGGGAGGCGGCGAGGCCGGCGAGGTAGTCGGCATCGTCCCGGTGCTCGGCGCGCCGGTCCAGCCGGTTGACCGAATAGCCGAGGCTGGCCGACCGTTCGGCGCGCTCGCCGGGGACGGGGGGACTGGAAGGCGTGGACATCGGCGTCTCCGGATGAGGCGGTTTCAGATCCGCCCGAAGGCGCGCGAGAGCATGGCCAGGCGCTCTTCGAGCTCGGCCGCCCCGTAGGGCGTGGGCGAACCGGCGCCCCAGACGGGACGCGGCCAGGCCTCGTCGGTCTTGAACCGTCCGACCACATGGACGTGCAGCTGCGCCACCATGTTGCCGATCGCCCCGATATTCAGCTTGTCCGGCCGGAACAGCGTCTGCACGACCCGCGACGCCTGGGTGATCTCGCCGAACAGGCAGGCTTGCTCGGCGTCGGCGAGGTCCAGGATCTCGCGCACGCCCGCGCGGCGCGGCACGAGGATCAGCCAGGGATAGCGCGCATGCTTCATCAGCAGCACGCGCGAGAGCGTGAGGTCGCCGACCGTGCAGGCGTCGGCGGCGAGCTGCGGATCGAGCGCGAAGGGGGCGGAGGAGGGCGTCATGGCGGGGCACGCTAATCCAATCCGGGCGATTTGAGATGCGCTTTTCGCAGGCTCCCGCCCGCTTGTAATCGCATCCCAGATCGCCGATATAGGGGACGGGAGGTTGGTGGTGGACGTTCCACTCGCCAACCGGGTCAGGTCCGGAAGGAAGCAGCCCTAACGAGAATCGGGCGGGTTACCGTCCAGCCTCCCACCCTTCGCGGCACATTCTGGCCTCGATCGAAAGGGCTCCGCCGCGACCGCCGGCAGAGCCGTCGCACCCCGGCCATGCGTCACCACAAGGCCCGATGAGCGACGAAACCATCCCCCCGCAGGACAACGCGACGTTTGACGACGGCCCCGGCCTTCCGGGGCTCGACGCGCCGCGCGACGCCGGGCCGGCGGCCTCCGCCGTCACGCCCTACCGGGTGCTGGCGCGCAAATATCGTCCGCAGACCTTCGACGACCTGATCGGCCAGGACGCGATGGTGCGCACGCTGCGCAACTCCTTCGCCTCCGGGCGCATCCCGCAGGCCTGGATCCTGACCGGCGTGCGCGGCGTCGGCAAGACGACCACGGCCCGCATCCTGGCCCGCGGGCTCAACTATCTGCGCCAGGACGGGACGGGCGGCCCGACCGTCGAACTGCCCGACGAAGGCGTGCATTGCCGCGCCATCATGGAGTCGCGTCACGTCGACGTGCTGGAGATGGACGCCGCCTCCCACACGGGCGTCGACGACGTCCGCCAGATCACCGACGGCATCCGCTATTCCCCGGCCTCGGCCCGCTACAAGGTCTACATCATCGACGAGGTCCACATGCTCTCCGAGAAGGCGTTCAACGCCTTCCTGAAGACGCTGGAGGAGCCGCCGCCGCACGCCAAATTCGTCTTCGCCACGACCGAGATCCGCAAGGTCCCGGTCACAATCCTGTCGCGCTGCCAGCGCTTCGACCTCCGGCGCGTGGACGCCTCCCTGCTGGTCCGGCATCTCGACCGCATCTGCGCCCAGGAGGGCGTCACGATCGACGCCGAGGCGCTCGCCATGCTGGCGCGGGCGGCCGAAGGCTCGGTCCGCGATTCGCTGTCGCTGCTCGACCAGGCGATCGCCCACGGGGCGGGCCGCATCGACGCCGAGACGGTCCGCACCATGCTGGGCCTGGCCGATCGCGGCCGCGTCATCGACCTGTTCGAGGCGGTGATGAAGGGCGACGTCGCCTCCGCCTTGGCGGAGCTGCGCGACCAGTATGATTCCGGCGCGGATCCGGCCGTGATCCTGGGCGACCTCGCCGAATTCGTTCATTTCGTCACCCGGCTGAAGATCGTGCCCGACGCGGCGCGCGAATCCAGCGTCACCGAGGTCGAGCGGGTCCGGGGCCAGGCCGCCGCGGCGCTTCCCATGCGCGTGCTGTCGCGCGCCTGGCAGATGCTGCTGAAGGGCGTCGCCGAGGTGAAGGATTCGCCCAAGCCCATCGCTTCCGCCGAAATGGCGCTGGTGCGGCTGGCCTATGCGGCCGACCTGCCCACTCCCGACGAAGCGCTGCGGGCGATGCGCGACGCGCCCGCCGGTTCGCCGGGGGCCGCCCCGTCCTCGCCCGGCCCCGGAGGCGGCGCCAGGGCCTCGTCGCCGGACGGCGGCGGCCGGGCCTCCGCCCTCAGCGTCGCGACCCGGTCCGAACTGCGCCCCTCCGCGTCGCCCGCGCCGGCGCGCAGCCCCGCCGCGTTGGCGGCGATCCGCATCAACAGGTTCGAGGACCTGGTGGCGCTCGCGGCCGAGAAGCGCGACATCACCATGAAGCTCGCGCTGGAGAACGACGTCCGGCTGGTGCGCTTCGAGGACGGAGCGCTGGAGTTCGCCCCGACCGAAACCGCCTCGCCGCAGCTCGGCAGCGAGCTGTCGAAGCGGCTGGCGGACTGGACCGGCCGGCGCTGGATCGTGGCGCTCTCCTCCGAGCCGGGCCAGCCGACGTTGCGCGAGAAGATCGCGGCCGAGGAGCGCGACCGCCTGACCAACGTCCAGGCTCATCCGCTCGTCCGCTCCGTCCTGGACGCCTTCCCGGGCGCCAAGATCGTCGACATCCGCGACTCTCAGCCGGAGCCGCCCGAAGACGCCGAAGCGGCGGTCGAAGCCGCCCTCGCGCAGGGCGGGATCGATCCGGCCGGCCTTGGCCTCGACGGCTTCGACGACGACCTCTGACCCCCTCTTCCACCAGGAGCCTCACATGAAGGACATCATGGGCATGATGAAGAAGGTCCAGGAGATGCAGTCCAAGATGACTGCGCTCCAGGACGAGCTCGAAACCCTCGAAGTCGAGGGCGCCGCCGGCGGCGGGATGGTCAAGGCGACGATGACCGCCAAGGGGCAGGTCAAGTCCGTCTCGATCGACGACAGCCTGCTGAATGCGGACGAGAAGGACATCCTCGAGGACCTCATCATCGCGGCCATGAACGACGCCCGCGGAAAGGCCGACCGGGCCGCGCAGGAGAAGATGTCGTCGATCACGGCCGGCCTGCCCATCCCGCCCGGCATGAAGCTTTTCTGATCCATGGCGTCCACCAGCGGTCCGGAGATCGAGCGGCTGATCCAGCTCCTGGCGCGCCTGCCGGGGCTCGGCCCGCGGTCGGCCCGGCGGGCCGCGCTGCACCTCATCAAGAAGCGCGAGCAGCTGCTGGGCCCGCTGGCGGACGCCATCAGGGTCGCCAATGAGCGCGTGGTGGTGTGCTCGACCTGCGGCAATGTCGATACGTCGGATCCGTGCACGCTGTGCCGCGACACGCGCCGCGACGATGCGGTGCTGGTTTTGGTGGAGGACGTGGCCGACCTGTGGGCGCTGGAGCGCGCCCAGGTGATCAATGGCCGCTACCACGTGCTGGGCGGCACGCTCTCGGCGCTGGACGGCGTCGGCCCGAAGGATCTCAACCTCGACAGGCTCGTGGCGCGCGTCGCCGAGGGCGGGGTCCAGGAGGTGATCCTGGCCCTGAACGCCACCGTGGACGGGCAGACCACGGCCCATTACGTGACCGACCTGCTGTCGCATCTGCCCGTCAAGGTGAGCCGGCTGGCCCACGGCGTTCCGGTGGGCGGCGAGCTGGACTATCTCGACGAGGGCACTCTGGCGGCCGCCTTCCGGCAGCGCACGGCGCTCTGACGCCGCCTCACTCGGCCGCGTAGCTCCGCCCCAGGGGGTTCGGCAGGCTCTCGGCCGGCGGCGCCGCCTCGACCTTCGCGCCCGGCGCTTCGAACTCCATCGCCTCGATCCGCTCGCCCCGCTTCAGGACCTTGTCGGCGGAGGTGACGATCATGCCGACATCGTCGGACGCCTGCCGGAAATGGCCGTCGAGCTTGACCGTGCGGTCGCGCAGCCGGCGCACGTCCTCGATCAGCTTGCCGACCTCGGCCTGGATCTGGTGCGCCTGCTCGCGCATGCGCGCGTCGCGCACGATGGCCTGCATGACCTGGATGGCCATCGAGAGGAGCGAGGGCGACACGATCAGCACCCTCGCCCGGTGGGCGCGCTGAACGAGGTCCTCGAAATGCTCCTGCAGGTCCGCGAACAGCGATTCGGCCGGCACGAACAGCACCGCGATGTCCTGCGTCTCGCCGGGGATGAGGTATTTGTCGGCGATGTCCTTCACATGCGCGCCGACATCGGCGCGCACCCGCTGCATGGCGCTGCGCCGCGCCTCGTCCCCCTGCGCCTCGCGGAAGGCCGTGAAGCCCTCGAGCGGAAATTTGGCGTCAACCACCAGCGGCCGGTCGTCGCCGGGCAGCCGGATCACGCAATCGGGCCGGCGGCCGGAGGAGAGCAGGGCCTGGAACTCGTAGGCCGCCGGCGGCAGGGCGTCCCTGACGATCGCCTCCATGCGGCCCTGGCCGAAGGCGCCGCGGGTTTGCTTGTTGGACAGGATGTCCTTGAGCGACAGCACCTCGCCGGTGAGGTCGGTCAGGCGCTTCTGCGCGGCGTCGATCACGGCGAGCCGCTCGTTCAGCTTGCTCAGATTCTCGCTCGTCTGCCGCGAGGTCGCGTTCAGCCCGTCTCCCACCCGGTTCTGCAGGCTGTCCAGCCGCTCGGCGATCAGCCGCACGAGGTCGGCCTGCCGATTGCCGAAGACCTCGCCGATGGTCTGCATCCGGCCGGTCATCTCGGACTGGATCTGGGTAAGCGCGGCCAGCTTTTCGTCCAGCTCGCGCTGGCGCTCGATCGCGCCGGCGGCCTCCAGGCTGCGCTCCCGGGAGGCGCGGCCCGCCGACAAGGCGAGCCAGAACAGGCCCAGCACCGCGGCGCCCAGAAGGGCGAGCACGGCCTCTCCCCATGTGACGGCGTGCCCGCCGACGATCAGGATGACGCGATCCATGCCGGCACAGTACCGCGATTCGCCCCCATGGCGAGAACGAAAACGGAACGGTTTGATTTTGGCCGCCCGAGTGTTTATCTCGGGCACGTTTTCAAAGAGCGGCGCCCTCCATGTCTGTCCGACCGATCCTGATCATCCCCGACTCCAAGCTGCGGCTCGTCTCGGCGCCCGTCGCCAAGCCCGCGCGCGAGCTCGCGTCGCTGATCGACGACATGTTCGAGACCATGTACGACGCCCCGGGCATCGGGCTGGCGGCGATCCAGATTGGCGTCCCCGAGCGGGTGATCACGGTCGACCTCGCCCGCGAGGGCGAGGACAAGCAGCCGCTCGCCCTCATCAATCCGCAGGTGCTGTGGACCTCCGAGGAGCGCTCGGTTTACGAGGAGGGCTGCCTGTCGATCCCCGACTTCTACGAGGAGGTGGAGCGTCCCGCCAAGGTGCGGGTGCGGTTCACCGACCGGGGAGGCGCCGAGTGCGAGATCGAGGCCGACGGCCTGCTCGCCACCTGCATCCAGCATGAGATCGACCATCTCGAAGGCAAGCTCTTCATCGACCACATCTCCAAGCTGAAGCGCGACCGGGTGATGAAGAAATTCGCCAAGCAGGCCCGGCGCGAGGCCTGAGCCGTTCCCGCCGCGCCAGCGGCCGACCTGAACACGGGTGACTGATGCTGCGCGTCGTCTTCATGGGCACGCCCGATTTCGCCGTGCCGACCCTGTCGGAGATCGTCGGGCAAGGCCACGAGGTCGTCGCCGCCTACACGCGCGCCCCGGCCGCGGCGGGCCGCGGCATGGCGCTGAAGCCCTCGCCGGTCCAGGCCGCCGCCGAGCGGTTCGGGATCCCGGTCTTCACGCCCGCGAGCCTGAAAAGCGAGGAGGCGACGGAGACCTTCCGCTCCCTGCAGGCCGATGTGGCGGTCGTGGTCGCCTACGGGATGATCCTGCCGGAGGGCATCCTGGCCGTCCCGCCGCTCGGCTGCCTCAACCTGCATGCGTCCCTGCTGCCGCGCTGGCGCGGCGCGGCTCCGATCCAGCGCGCCGTGATGGCCGGCGACAGCGAGACCGGCGTGGCCGTGATGCGCATGGAAAAGGGGCTGGATACAGGGCCGGTCGGCATGGTCGAGCGCCTCGCCATCGGCCCGGACGCGACCGCGGGCGACATCCATGACCGCCTGGCGCAACTCGGGGCGGACCTCATGGTCCGCGCCCTGGCGGCCCTGTCGCGCGGCGGCCTCGCCTTCACGCCGCAGCCCCAGGACGGCGTGACCTATGCGGCCAAGATCCTGAACGCGGATTCGCGGATCGATTGGGCCCGCCCCGCCCAGGCGGTGCACGACCAGGTGCGCGGCCTCTCGCCGTTTCCGGGCGCCTATGCGCTGGTCGATCTCGGCCGCGGGCCGGAGCGCCTGAAGATCCTGAAGACCCGGCTGGCGGAAGCTTCCGGCCCGGCCGGGGAGGCGATCGACGACGGCCTGACGGTCGCCTGCCAGCAGGGCGCCGTGCAGGTGCTGCAGGTACAGCGGGCGGGATCGCGCGCCATGAGCGCGGCGGAGTTCCTGCGCGGCGTGCCCGTCCGGGCCGGGGCGAGGTTCGGCTGATGCCCCGCTACAAGCTCGTCGTCGAGTATGACGGGACGCCCTTCGTGGGCTGGCAGTTCCAGGCCGTCGGCTGCTCGGTGCAGCAATGCATCGAGAACGCCATCGGCCGGTTTACGGGCGAGACGGTGCGGATCCAGGGCGCGGGCCGCACGGATGCGGGCGTGCACGCCACGCACCAGGTCGCCCATGTCGACCTCGCGCGCGATTGGCCGACCGACACCGTACGCGACGCCCTGAACGCGCATCTGCGCCCGCATCCCATCGCCATCCTGTCGGCCGAACGCGTGGACGACGGCTTCAACGCCCGCATGTCGGCGCGCGGACGGCACTATCTCTACCGCATCCTGAACCGCCGGCCGCCCCCGGCGCTCGACGTCGACCGGGCCTGGCACGTGAAGTGGCCGCTGGACGCGGAGCGCATGCACGACGCCGCCCAGGCGCTGGTGGGCATGCACGACTTCACCACGTTCCGCTCCTCGGACTGCCAGGCCGCCAGCCCGGTGAAGACGCTGTCGCGTCTCGACGTGGAGCGGGTCGGACAGGAGATCCGCGTCTACGCGTCGGCGCGCTCCTTCCTGCACCACCAGGTGCGCTCCATGGTGGGCTCGCTGCACCAAGTGGCGGCCGGGCGCTGGACCAAGGCGGACCTGGCCGCCGCGCTGGAGGCGCGCGACCGTTCGCGCTGCGGGCCCATGGCGCCCTCATGCGGGCTCTACCTGACCGGCGTCGACTACTGAAGCTTGCTGCGAAAAGGTGGAAACCGGCTTTTCGCTGAACGCCGGCTCAGGCCAGCAGCGAGGCGGCGGCGGTCACCAGCCCGTTGAGGCTGAGATCGACCAGCACGAGGACGGCCGCCACGCCGCCCGACACGCCGAGCGCCGCTTTCGCCAGGAACCAGCGATAGTGCAGGACGATGAACCCGAAGGCGGCGAGGAACAGCGCCGCCAGCCCGCTGGTCGCCAGCCCCAGCACATGCAGGAAATGCGGCACGCACAGGATCACGGTCGCGACCACGGCCGACCAGTTGTAGGCGATGACGTAGCCCGCGTAGCGACGCTCCAGCCCCAGCAGGCGCACGAGGCCGATCATCGCGGCCGGAAAGGCGAGCCAGCAGCCGGTGAGCAGCACGATTTCGCGGGTGACGAGGAGCGGGCTCTCGAACAGCCCGTCCTCAAGCGGCAGTCCGGCCTGCAGGCGGGCGTCCGCCAGCAGCACGATGAAGGCCGGCGCCGCCAGCAGCATGGCGCCGAACGATCGCCAGAACGCCCCGAAAGAGACCTCGTAGGCGCCGAGCCCGGCCGGGTCGCGATTGAGGAGCTTCAACGCCCCTCCCAGCGATCGGCCGACTTCCTCCAGGCTGAGGATCATGTCGCGCTCCATCGATGCTGCAGTGCACAATGTAACTCGACTACGACTTTTGTCGAGCATCATGCGGCACATTCAACGGAACGTGATGCTCTTCGTTCCTTCCCGCTCAGCCGAGAACGCGCGCGAGCACGCGCTCATAGATCCGGGTCAGCGCCTCGATGTCGGCGATCTCGGCCCGTTCGTCGATCTGGTGCATGGTGGCTCCGACGAGCCCGAACTCCAGGACGGGGCAATAATTGCGGATGAACCGGGCGTCCGACGTCCCGCCGGTGGTCGAAAGCGCCGGTTTGCGGCCCGTCACCTCCTCGACGGCGTCGCTGACGAGGGACACGAAAGGCCCCGGCGGCGTCAGGAAGGCCGGCGAATTGGAGCGGTCGAATGCGACCTCGTAGCGCGCCTGCGGCCCGGCCGCGCGCTCCAGGCGAGCGCGGATCTCGTCCGCCAGGGTCTCGGCCGTCCACAGATCGTTGAAGCGGATGTTGAACACCGCCCTGGCGCGCGCCGGGATGACGTTGGTGGCGAGGTTGCCGACGTCCACGGTCGTGAATTCCAGGTTCGAGGGGCCGAACTGGGCCGTCCCGTGGTCGAGCGGCTCGGCCATCAGCGCCGCCAGCAGGGGCGCGAGGCGCCGGATGGGGTTGTCGGCCAGATGCGGGTAGGCCACGTGCCCCTGGACGCCCTCGACCGTCAGGCGGCCGGTGAGGGACCCGCGCCGGCCGATCTTGATCATGTCGCCGAGGGCCTCGGGATTGGTGGGCTCGCCCAGCAGGCAGCAGTCGAACAGCTCGCCGCGGGCCTTCGCCCACTCCAGCAGCTTCACCGTGCCGTTGACGGCCGGGCCTTCCTCGTCGCCCGTGAGTAGGAAGGCGATCGAGCCCTTCGGCCGCCCCTCCAGCGCCGCCAGATAGCGCAGGGCGGCCGACACGGAGGCGGCCACGCCGCTCTTCATGTCGGCAGCGCCGCGCCCATACAGGACGCCGTCGACGATGTCCGCCGCGAAAGGCGGGTGGGACCACTGCGCCTCGTCGCCGGGCGGCACCACGTCGGTGTGCCCGGCGAACAGCATCACGGGCGCGTCGACGCCGATGCGGGCGTAGAGGTTCTCCACATCCGCGGATCCGGGCTCGGAGAAGGTCAGCCGGTGGGTCTCGAACCCGGCCTTCGCCAGCACGTCCGCGAGGAGGTCGAGCGCGCCGTCGTCCGCCGGGGTCACCGAGCGGCGGCGGATGAGAGCCTGCGTCAGGGCGACGGGATCCAGCGGGTCCAGCATGGCTTGGCCTCTTCCCGGGCGCGACCGGTCAGTCGCGCAGCAACTCGTTGATGCTGGTCTTGGAGCGGGTGCGCTCGTCGACGCGCTTCACGATCACGGCGCAATACAGCGACGGGCCCGGCGAGCCGTCCGGCAGCGCCTTGCCGGGCATGCTGCCCGACACGACCACCGAATAGGGCGGCACGCGGCCGTAGAACACCTCGCCGGTCGTGCGGTCCACGATCTTGGTCGACGAGCTGATGAACACCCCCATGGAGATGACCGAGCCCTCTCCGACCACCACGCCCTCGACCACCTCGGACCGGGCGCCGACGAAGCAGTTGTCTTCGATGATGGTGGGGCCCGCCTGCAGCGGCTCCAGCACGCCGCCGATGCCTACGCCCCCCGACAAATGCACATTCTTGCCGATCTGCGCGCAGGAGCCCACGGTGGCCCAGGTGTCCACCATCGTGCCGCTGTCCACATAGGCGCCGATATTGACGAAGGACGGCATCAGCACGACGCCGGGCGCCACATAGGCGCCGCTGCGCACCGTGCAGTTGGGCACGGCCCGGAAGCCGGCCTTCTGGAAGGCGGCCGCATCCCAGCCCGCGAATTTGGACGGGACCTTGTCCCACCAGGACGAGGCGCCGGGGCCGCCGCCGATGAGGGCGTTGTCGTTCAGCCGGAAGGAGAGCAGCACCGCCTTTTTGAGCCACTGGTTCACCGTCCAGCCCTCGGGGCCCTTTTCGGCCACCCGGGCGGCGCCAGCGTCGAGCAGCGCCAGCGCGTGGTCCACGGCGTCGCGGGTCTCTCCGCGGGTGGCGGGGCCGAGATCGGCCCGGGCTTCCCAGGCAGCGTCGATGACGGAGGCGAGTTGGGCGTGCTGCATGGCGGAAGTCCGAAGTTGATGCGCGGGTGGCGCGTGCTTACCAACCTCGGGCCCGGCTGTCATCCGTCACGGCGCGCCGAGGACGTCCGGCGCGCCGCGCAGCGGAGTGTTGTTGCGCAGGAAATCGGCCAGGTCGACCGTGGAGTGGTGGATATAGGGCGCCTCCACGGCGGCCTGCTCCTCGGCCTCGCGGTAGAGATCGAAGGTCTTCGGCAGCACCAGCACGGTCGTCATGCCCAGCGCGGCCGGCACCACGAGGTTCTTGGCCAGGTCCTCGAACATAGCCGCCTTCTTGGGATCGACGCCGTGCCTGTCGAGGAATTTCTCGTAGGTGCGGGCCTCGGGCTTGGGCACGAAGTCCGCCGCCACGATGTCGAAGATCTCCTCGAAATGATCGCGGATGCCGAGCTTGCCCGCCACGTTCTCGGCGTGCTGGCGCGAGCCGTTGGTGAGGATCAGCTTGCGCCCCGGCAGCCTCTCGATGGCCGACCCGAGCGCCGGGTCGGGGTCCAGCAGGGACAGGTCGATCTGGTGGGCGAAATCGAGGAAGTCGGCCGGCTCGATGGCGTGCTCGTCCATCAGGCCCTTCAGCGTCGTCCCGTAGCGCGTGTAGTAGTATTTCTGCAAAGCCCTCGCCGAGAGCCCGTCCAGCCCGAACATCTCGGCCAGGAACAGCGTGATCCGCTGGTCCACCTGCGGCCAAAGCTGCGCGTGCGCAGGATAGAGCGTGTTGTCGAGGTCGAAGATCCAGGTGTCGACGTGATCGAAGCCCGGCGTCGCCGTCGCGTGCGGCGGAGAAACGTGACGTGTCATGGGACGAACGAACCTCGCATCGCACAACGTCGAGATTGTGGCGAAAGGGGTTCAGTGTCCGACGCAGAGGTTAAGGGATTGCGGGCGCGTCTCTCCCCTGCAGGGGAGGGTGGATCGCGCGCGGCGCGAGACGGGTGGGGCCTGCCAGCGTCATGCCCTGCATCCACCCCACCCACCACCTGCGGCGGTCCCCCCTCCCCGGGTCGGGGAGGGACGGCCAGCGACTGACGGCTCGTCCGTCGATGATGGCCTCACCGCGTGATCAGCGTGCCTGCGCCCAGGTCCGTCAGCAGCTCCAGCAGCACGGCGTGCGGCACCTTGCCGTCCAGGATGACGACGCCCTCCACGCCCTGCTCCAGCGCGTAGATGCAGGTCTCGACCTTGGGGATCATCCCGCCCGTGATCGTGCCGTCGGCGATGAGGCCGCGGCACTGGTCGACGGTGAGCTCCTTGATGAGCTGCTTGTCCTTGTCCAGCACGCCCGGCACGTCGGTGAGCAGCAGCAGGCGCTTGGCCCGCAGCGCCCCCGCGATGGCGCCCGCGAAGGTGTCGGCGTTGACGTTGTAGGTCTGTCCGTCGGCCCCGTTGGCCACCGGCGCCAGCACGGGGATCACCTCACGGCCGAGCAGCGCGTCGAGCACGGTGCGGTCGACCTTCTCGGGCTCGCCCACGAAGCCGAGGTCGACATGGGTGTCCGTCCGGCTCTCGGGGTCGTAGACGGTCCGGGTCACCTTGCGGGCGATCACCATGTTGCCGTCCTTGCCGCACAGCCCGATGGCGCGGCCGCCCTCGCCGTTGATGAAGCCGACGAGCTGCTTGTTGATCAGCCCCGCCAGCACCATCTCGACGACCTCGACGGTCTCCTTGTCGGTCACCCGAAGGCCCGCCGCGAACTCGCTCTTGATGCCGAGACGGCTGAGCATCGCGCCGATCTGCGGCCCGCCCCCATGCACCACCACCGGGTTCACGCCGGACTGCTCCAGCAGGATCATGTCCTTGGCGAAGTCGCGCGCGACCTGCTCGTTGCCCATGGCGTGGCCGCCATATTTCACCACCACGGTCGCTTCGTCGTAGCGCAGCATGTGCGGCAGCGCCTGAACGAGGATCTCGGCCTGCAGGTGGGGGTCGTTGCTGTCGGTCATGATGGGGCTCGTCCGTCGGCGTCCTGGACCCTGCTGTGTGTCGACGCAACCGCAGCGTGGTCCAGGTTTTCGGGTTGTCGCATGCTGTGAGCGAAAAGCTGGTTTCCCACCTTTTCGCAGCATGCTCTCGGGGCGACCTTCTAGAGCATTTTGGCGTGCGGTGGATACGGGGGAGACGCGAAAAGCTGAGCCGAGCTCAGCGTCGGCCGAAGAGTCCCGCCGCGGCCAATGTCAGCCAGCCCGCGATCATGGCGAGGCCGCCCGCGGGGGCGGCCATCGGGATGGGGCGCCAGCCCGCGAGCGCTCCCAGCGCCAGCGCGCCGGAGAACAGGGCGACGCCAAGGCCCAGCAGGGCGCCGGCGGCCACGACCCAGCAGCTAGGCGCGATGGACCGCTCCGCCAGCAGGCCGACGCCGAGCAGAGCCGGCGCGTGGAACAGCAGGAAATTCGCCGCCGTGCCGAGATTGGCGCCTCCCACATGGGCCGAGGCGGCCCCGAGCGCCACGCCCGCCGCTCCGGCGACGCCTGCGGCGGCCATGAAGACGCGCGACGGCGCGTTCACGCCGTCTCGCCGGGCAGCTCGAGCGCGCCGCGCTGGACAAGCAGGCGCGCGATAGCGGCGCGAAGCTCCGGGACGCCGCCGCCGCCATGGCTCGACGTCGCGGCGATCTCCGGGAACGCCGCCGGGCGCTTCTTGAGCCGGTCCTGCGTCTCGGCGATGCGCTGCTCCAGCTGGCCCCCCTTCAGCTCGTCCGCCTTGGTGAGGACGATCTGGTAGGACACGGCCGACTTGTCGAGGAGGTCGAGGATCTCGGCGTCCACCGGCTTCAGGCCGTGCCGCGAATCGATCAGCACGAACACCCGGGCCAGGCTCGCGCGGCCGCGCAGATAGTCGTGGATCAGCCCGGTCCAGGCCGCCACCTTCTGCTTGGACACGGCCGCGTAGCCATAGCCCGGCATGTCGACCAGCGTGAACCGTCCGCCGCCGACGTCGAAGAAGTTGAGCTCCTGCGTCCGGCCGGGGGTGTGCGAGGTCCGGGCCAGCGTCTTGCGGCCCGTCAGCGCGTTGATCAGGCTGGACTTGCCCACATTGGACCGGCCCGCGAAGGCGATCTCCAGCGCCCCCATCGGGGGCAACTGCCCGGTCGGCGCCGCCGCCCAGAAGAACTCGGCTTCGCCCGCAAAGAGCTTGCGGCCGGCTTCGATCAGGGCGGGGGAGGGAGGCTGCGCCTGCGGCGAAGCCGTTTCAGGCGCGGACTGCGGCTGGTCGCTCATGCGGTCCTCGCGGGTGGGAGCGGCCGGGCGCTCTCGCCCCGGCCGTCGCCGTGTCGGGTCAGGCCGGCTTGCCGGCCTTGGCGTCGGGCTTGGAAGCGGGCTTGGCGTCCGCCGCGGCGGCGGGCGCCGCGCGCTTGCGGAACACGCCGCGCAGGTTGTCCCACAACTCCACCTTCACGCCCTGGCGCTTCATGATGAGGTACTGCTGGGACACCGAGAGCAGGTTGTTCCAGGACCAGTAGATCACGAGGCCGGCCGGGAACGACGCCAGCAGGTAGGTGAAGAACACCGGCATCCAGGTGAACATCGTCTTCTGGACGGGGTCGGCCGGCTCGGGGTTCATCTTCATCTGGACGAACATCGTCACGCCCATGATGAGCGGCCAGATGCCGATCATCAGCACGTGCGGCGGCTCCCACGGGATCAGCCCGAAGAGGTTGAACACGGAGGTCGGGTCCGGCGCCGCAAGGTCCTTGATCCAGCCGAAGAACGGCGCATGCCGCATCTCGATGGTGACGAACAGCACCTTGTAGAGCGCGAAGAACACCGGGATTTGGATCACCACGGGCAGGCAGCCCGCCACGGGGTTGATCTTCTCCCGCTTGTAGAGCTCCATGAGCTCCTGCTGCTGCTTGACCTTGTCGTCCGGGTACTGCTCCCGCAGCGCCTGCATCTGCGGCTGCACGGCCTTCATCTTCGCCATGGAGCTGTAGCTCTTGTTGGCGAGCGGGAAGAAGATGGCCTTGACGATCACCGTCACGATCAGGATCGCGATGCCGAAATTGCCGACCAGCTTGTAGATGCCGTCCAGCAGCTTGAACATCGGCTGGGTGATGAACCAGAACCAGCCCCAGTCGATCAGCAGCTTGAAGCGCTCGATCCCCAGCGTGTTCTGGTAAGCGTCGATGGTGTTGACCTCCTTGGCACCGACGAACAGGCGCGTGGTGGAGGCGGCTGGCGTCCCGGCCTGAACCGTCAGCGGCTGCAGGGTGACGAGCGTCTGGTAGGCCGGCTTCCCCCCGGCGGGCGGCGTCGACACCGTGAAATTGGCCGTATAGGGCGTCTTCTGGTCCGGGATCAGCGCCGCGGCCCAGTATTTGTCGGTCATGCCGACCCAGCCGCCCGTCGCCTGCGGGAAGCTCTTGCCCTTCTCGGTGGCCGACAGCGCCGAATCCTTCTCCAGCCCGTCATACTTCTCCTCCTTCAGCCCCTGGTCGCCCAGGATGCCGAGAAGGCCCTCGTGAAGGATGTAGTAGCCCTGCGTCACCGGCTTGCCGATGCGGCGCACGAAGCCGTAGGGGGTGAGCGACGCGGTCACGCCGTCCTTGGCCTCGACGCTGTCGGCGAGCGTCAGCATGTAGTTGGCGTCGATCGACACCACGCGCTTGAAGGTGAGGCCCTTGCCGTTGTCCCAGGTCAGGGTGACGGGCTTGGCTTCGGTCAGGGTCTGCGAATCGGCCGTCCAGACGGTGCTCGGCAGCGGCACGTCCACCGACGCGCCGGCGCCGGGAAGCCAGCCGAGGCGGGCGAAATAGCCCTCCGGCGCGTTGGCCGGCGAGAACACGACGATGTTCGGGCTCTTCTTGTCGACGGTCTCGTGATAGTCCTTCAGGGCGATGTCGTCGATTTCCGCGCCGCGCAGGTTGATCGAACCCTGCACGCGGGGCGTGTCGATCGTGACGCGCCGGCTGCCGAACAGCGCGAGTTCGCGCGTGGGCGCGATCGACGGATTGGCCTGGCTCTCGGACGGCGGCGTGTTGGTCTGCGGGCTCACGCCCGGGATCGGTCCCGCCTTGTTCTCCGCCGCGACCTTGGCGTTCTGCGCCGCATCCTGCCGCGCCTTGTCCATCGTGGGCACGCCGAAGAAGACGTTCCAGCCGATGAGCACCGCCAGCGAGAGGGCGATCGCGAGGAAGAAGTTCTTGTTGTCCTGCATGGCTCAGCGAGTCTCTCGGGGGCGGGGCGCCGCGGATAGGTCGCGAGACCCGGAGCGGTGTCTGGGGCGTTCAAGGCGGCCGATCGCGTCGACGATGTCCCCGATCAGCGTGGGGAACTCGGCCGACAGCACGTCCCGCCGCGCGACCACCACATAGTCGAAGCCTTGTTTGGGGACGAGCACCGTCTCCCGCAAGGCCCCGTCGGGGTCCGCGATGCGCCGCAGGGCGGCCCTCAGCCGACGCTTCACGCGGTTGCGTTCGGTCGCGGTGCCGACCTTGCGGCTCACGGTCAGACCGAAACGGGGACCGGCGGCATCGCCCATCTCGGGCGTGCGCTCGATCCCCTGCAAAGTCAGTCTCGGCGTATGAAACCGACGCCCTTTGGCGGCGGCCAGGTATTCCGCACGCCTCGTCAGTCGCCCCGGAAAGGTCCGGGTCCGCGAGGAGTCGGTCATGACGGGCGCGCCGCGCGCTCTCCGCTCAGGCCGAAAGGCGCTTGCGGCCGCGCGCGCGGCGAGCCGCGATCACCTTGGCTCCGCCCTTGGTGGCCATGCGGGCGCGGAAGCCGTGGCGGCGCTTGCGCACCAGCTTGCTCGGTTGATAGGTCCGTTTCACGGGTCTTCTCCGGTCCGGCCCGTCCGAAACTCGTCCATGGGCCTGTCAGTCTGGTATCGAACGGCGTCACCGGCGGTCCATCCGCCAGCGATCCCCTTCCGACATGTGCGATGACGCTCGAAAGCTCGCGGGCTTATGGCGGATGAGCGCCTGAAAGTCAACGCGGCCGAGGCCCGTGGCGATCATTCGCGCGAGGGCCTTCGTCGGGGCCCGGCGTCTCGCCGATACGCGTCCGGCGGCCATTCGCGCGCGCCGTCACGCGGCGATTGCATTCCGGCGCGGGCGCGGGTCTCCTGACGCCGTCCGGCGGCGCGCCCACCTCTGAGGCCTGGATGATCGAAAACCTTCTCAAGCCCGATTTGTGCGTGATCGGCGGCGACCCGGCCGGCTCCTCCGCCGCGTTGCTGGCCGCCGCGCTCGGCGCCTCCGTGATCCTGGTCGAGCCCTCCCGGCCGGCCGGCCTGTCGCCGGACGAGGGCCGTCTCGCCCGGCTGGCCCTCAGGGCCGCCGCCCAGGCCGCGGACCTGCGGCGGAGTTCGGGGCCCTTCGGGGTCGCGGCGTCCAGGCCCCGGATCGACCTCGCCCGCGCCCTGTCGCATGTCCGAGCCGTCGTGGAGGCCTCCGCCGCGGACCGCTCGCCGGCCAGGCTCGCCGCCCTGGGCGTGCGCGTGATCGAGGCGGAGCCTTTCTTCGTGGGGCCGCGCCTCCTGCGCGCCGGCGAGGCCGTGATCCAGGCGCGCCGCTACGTCGTGGCGGCCGGCTCCGCGCCCGCCCTTCCCGCCATCGCGGGCCTCGAGGGCACGCCCTTAATCAACCCGGATTCGGTCCTGGACCTGGACGCCGCGCCCGGCCGGCTGATCGTGCTTGGGGGAGGGACCGCGGCGCTCGAATGCGCGCAGGCCTTCCGTCTCCTCGGCGCGGACGTGACGGTGGCGGCGCCCGGCCCGCTGCTCGAGGGCTTCGACGCCGAACTCGCCGCCCAGCTGGCGACGGCGCTGCGGCGTGACGGCGTCGATGTGCGCGCCAGCGTCCTGGTGTCGCGGGTCGCCCCGCGGGAGGGCGGCGTCGAGGTGACGCTGGAGGGCGGCGAGACGCTGTCCGGCGCGCGCCTGATGGTGGCCGGGGCGAGGCGGGCCAGCGTCGACGGGCTGGCGCTGGAGGCCGCCGGCGTCCTGACGGATGCGTCCGGCGTCGTCGTCGACGCCCGCATGCGCACCGCCAACCGGCGGATCTACGCCATCGGAGGTTGCGTCGGCGGCCCGCAAGGCGTTTCGGCGGACCGCTCGCCGGCCCATCCGGGCCTGCAGGCCGCGCAGGCGGTCCAGAATGCGCTGCTGTGGCGCAACGCCAAGGTCGACGCCGCGCTGGTCCCCAGCGTCGTCGCGACGGCGCCGGAGCTGGCCTGCGTGGGGCTGTCGGAAAGCGAAGCGCGGATGCGCCACAAAGCGATCCGGGTGCTCCGTTGGCCGTATTCACAGAATGACCGCGCCCGGGCGGAGCGCTTGACCACCGGCGAGATCAAAGTCATCACGACCGGGTCGGGCGTGATCCTGGGGGCGGCGATCATCGGCGCCGGGGCGGCTGAGCAGATCGCGACCTGGACGCTGGCGGTGAAGAAGGGCCTGAACGTTGCCGAGTTCCGCGACCTCGCCTTCCCGCATCCGACCTATGCGGAAGCCTCCCGGCAGGCGGCCCTGTCCTTCTATACGCCCCTGGCGGCGGGCCGCGGCCTGCGCCGTATCCTGGCGTTCCTGCGCCTTTTCGGCTGAGCCGACGGGTCGGCCATGACCAGCCCGGGGAGCGGCCAGCCCGACATCCGGCCGCCGCCCGGCCCCGACGAAGGTCCGCGCGCCGGCTGGCTGCCCGGTCGGCCTGGGCTGTCCGCCCGCCTGCTCGTGCTCACCGGCCTGTTCGTGATGCTGGCGGAGGTGCTGATCTATGTGCCCTCCATCGCGAATTTCCGGCGCAACTGGCTGAACGACCGCATCGGCGCCGCCCAGATCGCCGCGCTCGTGCTCGACGCCGCGCCAGCGGGCGCGGTGCCGCAGCCGCTCAGCATGAGCCTGCTGAAACAGGTCGGCGCCGTGAACGTGGCCGTCCGGTCGGGCGGAGCGCGGCGCCTTCTGGCCGCCTCGGACATGCCCCCCACGGTGGCGCTCAACGTCGACCTGCGCGAGATGTCGTTCTGGACGATGATCCGCGACAGCCTCGCCACGCTGCTGGCGAGCGAGCCCCGCTACATCCGCGTCGTCGGCGGCGGCATGGGGGCGGTGGAGTTCGTCGAGATCGTGCTCGACGAGGCGCCCCTGCGCGCCGCCATGGTCGGCTTCTCCGCCAACATCCTGGTGGTGTCGCTGATCATCTCCGGCATCACCGCGCTGCTCGTCTACGCCGCCCTCCTGCGCATGATCGTGCGGCCGGTCCGGCGGCTCACCTCCAACATCGTGGCCTTCCAGCAGGATCCTGAAAACGCCGGGCGGGCAATCCAGCCCTCGGGCCGCTCGGACGAGATCGGCCTGGCCGAGAAGGCGCTGGCCAAGATGCAGACGAGCCTCGCCGACGAGCTGCGCCACAAGAAGCATCTCGCCGCGCTGGGCCTCGCCGTCAGCAAGATCAACCACGACCTGCGCAACCTCCTGGCGTCCGCGCAGCTGTTCTCCGACCGGCTGGGCGCCCTCAGCGATCCGACCGCCCAGCGCCTCGCGCCGCGCCTCATAGGCGCGCTGGACCGGGCGATCGGGTTTTGCCAGTCGACCCTGGCCTACGGCAAGGCGGTCGAGCGCCGGCCGGCGCTGCAGCCGGTCAGGCTGTCTTCCCTGGTGGACGAGACCCGCGACCTGCTCGGGCTGTGGGAGGACGCCGAGGGCGCCGAGTTCGAGAACGCGGTGCCGGGCGGCCTCATCGTCTCGGCGGACCCGGAGCAGCTCTCGCGCATCCTGCTCAATCTGTGCCGCAACGCGCTCCAGGCCGTCCAGGGGCAGGCGGGAGCCAGGATCGTCGTCACCGCCCGGCGAGAGCCCGGCCGCGTCGAGATCGACGTCTCCGACAACGGCCCCGGCGTGCCGGCCAAGGCCCGCGAGCATCTGTTCACGGCCTTTTCGGGCTCGGGCAGGCCCGGAGGCACGGGCCTCGGCCTGGCCATCGCGGCGGAGCTGGCCGCCGCCCATGAGGGTTCGGTCGAGCTCGTGCCGAGCGCGGCCGGCGCCCTGTTCCGCGTCACCCTGCCGGACGAGGCGCCGGGGCGCCGCGCGGGCGGCCGCTGAGCCGCCGGCGCCTCACTCGGCCGCCAGGGCCGGACGGCGCACGGCGGTGGGCTTGGCGGCTTCGGCGGGCGTCCTCTTGTCCCGGGCGATGAGCGTGTAGAACATCGGCACCACGAACAGCGTGAAGATCGTGCCGATGGACATGCCGGAGGCGATGACCAGCCCCATCGAGAAGCGCGCGGCCGCTCCGGCCCCGCTGGCGGTGAGAAGCGGCGCGACGCCCAGCACCATGGCGGCGGTGGTCATCAGAATCGGCCTCAGCCGCACCCGCGCCGCCTCCTGGATGGCCTCGCGCCTGTCGACGTTCTTCTTCACCTGGAGATCGTTGGCGAACTCCACCATCAGAATGCCGTGCTTGGTGATGAGGCCCACCAGCGTGATGAGGCCCACCTCCGTGTAGATGTTGAGCGTCGCCAGCCCCAGATTGAGGAACGCGACCGCTCCGAACATCGAGAGCGGCACGGACATCATAATGATGAACGGGTCGCGGAAGCTCTCGAACTGCGCCGCAAGCACCAGGTAGATGACGATGACGGCGAGCCCGAACGCCATACCGATGGAGCTGCCCTCCTGCACCTCCAGCCGCGACTGGCCGGCGAAGTCTTCGTAGAAGCCCTGCGGCATCACCTGCGCGGCGATGGAGCGCAGCGTCTTCAGACCCTCGCTCGTCGTCACGCCCGGCAAAGGCAGCGCCGAGAGGGTGGCGGAGTTGAGCTGGTTGAACTGCTCGATGGCGGCGGGAGCGGCGCTGGTCTCGATCTTCACCAGCGCGGAGATCGGAACCATCGTTCCGTTCGAGGCGCGGACGTAATACTGGCCCAGCCGCTCGGGGTTGAGACGGTCCTCCTGCGCCACCTGGCTCACGACGTCGTAGCTGCGGTTGTCGCGGTCGAACTTGGAGATCGTGCCGCCGCCCACCAGCGCGCCCAGCGTGGCCCCGATCTCGCTGACAGGCACGCCGAGCGCGGCCGCGCGGTCGCGGTCCACCGTGATGCGGGCCCGCGGCGTTTCGAACGACATCGAGTTCTGGACGACGATGAACTTGCCGGACTGGACCGCCTTGAGGCGGACCTGCTCGGCCACCTCATAGACCTGCGACGGGTCGCCGATGGTGCGCAGCGCGTACTGGATCGGCAGGCCGCTGCTGGCGCCCGGCAGGGCCGGGGGCGAGAAGATGAAGGCCTGCAGGCCGGCGTTGGAGTCCAGCATGGACTGGATGTCCTGCTTGATCGCCGCCGCCTTCCTGTGCCGCAGGCTCCATTCCTTCAGCTTGAAGCCGATGAAGGCCGTGCCGCCGCCGTCCGTGCCGGCGATCATGAAGGTGTCGTCGATCTCCGGGATCTTGTCCTTCGGCGGCTTCATGAACGCGGAGGCGAAGAGCTGCGTGTAGTCGGACGTGGCGTATTTGGGCGTGTTCACGAGGCCCAGGAACGCGCCCTGGTCCTCCTCGGGCGCGAGCTCGGAGGGCGTGCGCATGAACATGAACGCCGTCGTGGCCAGCATGGCCAACACGATCAGGAAGGTCACGGGCCGGTAGTCGAGCGAGCCGCTGAGCCGGCGCCCGTACCAGTTCTCGAGCCGGGTGAAGCTGCGGTCGACGAAGCCGGCGAAGCCTCGGCCGCCGCCATGCGGCTTCAGCAGCCGCGACGACATCATGGGCGACAGCGTCACCGCCACGATGCCGGAGATCACCACCGCGCCCGCCAGCGTGAAGGCGAACTCTCGGAACAACGTCCCGGTCAGGCCCTCGGTGAAGCCGATGGGCGCGTAGACGGCGGCCAGCGTCACCGTCATCGAGACGATCGGGCCGAAGATCTCCCGCATGCCCACGATGGCGGCGTCGACCGGCTTCAGCCCCTCCTCGATGTGGCGGTGAATGTTCTCCACCACCACGATCGCGTCGTCGACCACGAGGCCGATGGCCAGGACCATGGCGAGCAGCGTCAGCAGGTTGATCGAATAGTCGAGCAGGTAGAGGACGAAGCACACCCCCACCATCGACAGCGGGATGGTCACGATCGGGATGACGACGGACCGGAACGAGCCCAGGAAGAGCAGGATCACCAGGATGACGATCGCGGCCGCCTCGCCGATGGTCTTGAACACCTCGGCGATCGAGGCCGAGATGAAGTTCGACGCGTCGTAGACGATCTCCGTCGTCATGCCCTTGGGCAGGGTCGGCCGGATCTCGTCGATGGCCTTCGTGACCTGCTTGGCGACGGAGAGCGGGTTGGCGGCGGGCGTCGGCGTGATGCCGATGAAGGTGCCTTCCTGCCCGTTGAAGCTCACCTTCGTGTCGGTGCTCTTGGGTCCGAGCTCGACCCGGGCCACGTCCCGCAGCCGCACGACATTGTCGCCGTTGGACCGGATCGGCAGGGCCCCGAAGGTCTCCGGCGTCTGCAGGGTGGTCTGCATCTCGATCGCGTAGGCGACATACTCGTTCTGGGTCTTGCCGGGCGCGGCCAGGAAGTTGCTGGCCCTCACCGCCGCCACGATGTCGCTCGCCGTCGCGTTGCGCGACGCGAGCTTCACCGGATCGATCCAGATCCGCATCGAGAAGTCGCGGCCGCCCAGGATGTCGGCCGATCCGACGCCCTCCAGGGTGGCGAAGCGCGGCTGCACCACGCGCGTCAGGAACTCGGAAACCTGCTCCGGGGTCATCTCGGAGCTGGCGAAGGTGAGGTACATCAGCGCGAAGGTCTGGCCGGTGCCCTTGACCACCACCGGGTCCTCGGCGTCCTTCGGAAGCTGAGCGCGCACCTGCTGCACCTTGGCGGTGACTTCGGTGAGGGCCGCGTTGGGGTCCGTGTTCAGGCGCATGCGCACCGACACCGTGCTCAGGCCGAGCCGGCTCTGCGACGTCACATAATCGACGCCCTCGGCGCTCGACACCGCCTTGGCGATGGGCGTCGAGATGAAGCCCTGCATCAGGTCGGCGCTGGCGCCCGTATAGACGGTCGTGATGGTGACCGTGGTCTCGTCGATCTTGGGATACTGGCGCACCTGCAGGCTGATCAGCCCCTGGGCTCCCAGCAGCAGGATCATGAGGCTGACCACCATGGCCAGGACGGGACGTCGGATGAAGAGCTCGGTGAAACTCATGCGCCGGGTCCTCACTGTCCGTCCGCGGTCTTGCCGTCCGGACTCCGGCCCGGCGCCTGCCCGGCCGCGATCTTGGTGACGTCGATGCTGTTGTCGATCTTCACCGCAGCGCCGGGCGTCAGCTTGTTCTGGCCCGACGCAACCACCGTCTGCCCCGCCTGAACGCCCGATGTGATCTCCGAGATCCCGCCCTCGCGGCGGCCGACCTTGACGAAGACCTGCTTGACCACGAGCCTGGTCTTCTCGCCCTGCTTCTCCTCCTCCAGGGCGAAGACGTAATCGCCATAGAGGCTGGCGATCACGGCGGTCTGCGGAACCGTGACGATGTTCGGCTCCGGCGGCAACTCCACGCGCACCCGCAGGAACTGGCCGGGCACGATCGCCTCGTCGCGGTTGTCGTCGACGACGGCCTGCACCGACACGAGGCGGGTCTGCGGGTCCACGCGCGGGTCGATGCCGGTGATCTTGCCCACATGGGTGAGTTGGTCGTCGCTGACGCCGGTGCGGATGGGCTGGCCGGCCTTCACCCTGGAGATCATCTGCTCCGGGACGGTGAAGTCCACCTTCATCGACTGCAGGTTCTGGTAGGTCGCCACCACGGTCCCGGGCTGGAGATACTGGCCCGGATTGATGCGCGGGATGCCGATCGTGCCGGCGAACGGCGCCTTGAGGGCCTTCTGGTCGATCACCGCCTGGATGCGCTGGAGGCGCGAACGGGCGGTGGCCAATTGGGCGATCACCTGGTCGAAGGCCGCCTGGGTGTCGAAGCCGCGCTGCCGCAATGTGGTCGAACGCTCCAGGTTCGCCTCGCTCAGCTTCACGGCCGCCTGCGCGTCGACGAGGTCGGCGCGCTCGATGGAGTCGTCGAGCTGGACCACGACGTCGCCCTGATTGAGGCGCTGGTTGGCCTTGAAGCGGATCTCCCGCACGACGCCGCCGATCTCCACCGCGAGCTCGACGCCCTTCTCGGCGCGGGCCGTGCCGATGGCCGAGATGCCGGGCGTCCAGGTGATGGCGCGCGCCTGCGTGGCGGACACGGTCTGGGCCGGCCGCTGCATCGTGGCGAAGAAGTTCGCGATCATCTTGTCGCGGAAGAAATTGAACCAGACCAACGCCCCGCACAGGCCGACGGCCAGCAGGAAGACGAGGGTCACGACGAGGCGCCGCTTCATGGGTGGTCCGTTTCTGATGATCGGTCTACGCCGATTTGCGCGTGAGGGCCGACCGTACAGTCGCGATGAGGCGCTTGATTGGCGGCCAGCCGCCGCATATAAACCGACCGGACGGTACAGTTCAAGGGCCATCGGCCAGGACGGCGGGCGCAACGATGCAGGGCGGGCCGATGAGCGAGACGCGTCGGGGGCGCGCCAAGTCCCGTGGCCGCATCCTGGACGCGGCGGCCGAGATCGTCGCCGAGATCGGCGCGGGCAAGCTCACTCTGGACGCCGTCGCGCAAAGGGCCGGCCTCAGCAAGGGCGGGCTCCTCTACAATTTCCCCAGCAAGGACGCGCTGCTGGCCGGCATGATCGAGCGGATGATCGACGACTCCCGCGCCGAGAAGGAGCGTCTGCGGCCCGAGATGCAGGGCCGTCGCAACATCGAGGCGCGTCTTTCGGCCGCAGTGTCATTGCGCATGAGGGCGGGCACGAAGGACGTGTCCAGCGGCCTGATGGCGGCCCTGGCCGAAAACCCGTCGCTGCTGGATCCGGTCCGGCGTCTCATCGCGCAGGACTGGCGCGAGATCAAGAACACCTCCGAGGACCCGGACGCCGCCATGATCGCATGGCTGGCGGTGGAAGCCCTCGGCAGCCTCGACATGCATGGCGTCAGCCCTGTGACGCCGGCCGACAGGTCGAGGATCGAGAAGGCCGTCCAGCGGCTGCTGGACAGCGGGATCGCCGGGGACGCTTAGCGCGCGGGAGCGCGGCGCGTCAGGTCGACGGTCGTGCCCGGGGGGATCGACACCCGGAAGCGCCGGGCCTTCTCGACCACGACGGTGCGGGTCGTCCGGGCGCGGGTCTCGACCGTGGTCGTCGAGCGGTTCTGCGACGCCGCGACCTCCTTCGCGACGCGCGGGCGCACCTCGTCGGGCGTCAGGTCCATCAGGCCGGCCACGATGTCGGTCTGCTGGTCGACGTCGTCGGTCAGCCCCTGGGCGGCGAAGACGGCCTCTTCCAGCGTCGGCGGCTCCTTGCGGACGCGCAGCGGCTTCAGGTCGCGGGTCATGGCCTTGGCAGGCACGTGTCTCTCCATTGCTGTGGACGTCACCCTAGCGGATTCGAGATGATTGTGCATTGCAACATTTTCAAGGGTGGTGCGCTTTTTCGCCGTCCCGCTTCGATCCGATGCGACAATTTCGCCTTGGGGTGGCGCCGGTCCGTGCAGGAAGCGGGCGGAACTGTGGCGAGCGGATCGCATTATGGCGGCTTAGGGGGACATCCATGGATCATCCAGCCTCAGCGCGACGCGATCATGACCATGGACGACCTGGCGTGTTCGCGCGCGACCTGCCCTTCGGGGCGGCCTGCCACGACGCCGGCGTGACCTTCCGCTTCTGGGCGCCGAAAGTGGAGAGCGTGGATCTCGTCATCAAGGGGAGCGCTCCCGTGCCGATGGCCACCGGAGCTGACGGTTGGCGCGAGGCGACCGTTCCTGGCGCCGGGGCCGGACTGCGCTACGCCTACCGCCTGCCCGACGGGCGCGAGGTCCCGGATCCCGTCTCCCGCTTCCAGCCCGACGACGTGCACGGCCGCAGCGAGGTGATCGACCCGCGGCGCTTCGCGTGGGCCCATCCGGACTGGAAAGGCCGGCCCTGGGAGGAATGCGTCATCTACGAGCTGCATGTCGGCGCCTTCACGCCGGAGGGCACGTTCCAGGCCGTCCGCGGCAAGCTCGACCACCTCGCGAGCCTGGGCGTGACCGCCATTCAGCTCATGCCGATCGCCGACTTTCCCGGCCGGCGGAACTGGGGCTATGACGGAGTGCTCCCCTTCGCCCCCGACAGCGCCTATGGCCGCCCTGAAGACCTGAAGGCCCTCATCGACGACGCCCATGGGCGCGGCCTGATGGTCTTCCTGGACGTCGTCTACAATCACTTCGGGCCGGACGGGAACTACCTGCCCCTCTACGCGCCCGTTTTCACCGACCGACACAGGACGCCCTGGGGCGGCGGCGTCGATTTCGACGGACCCCAGAGCCGCCCCGTTCGCGATCTCGTCATCGAGAACGCGCTCTACTGGCTGCAGGAATACAGGTTCGACGGCCTGCGGCTCGACGCGGTCCACGCCATCATGGACGACAGCGGCAACCATCTCTTGCGCGAGCTGGCCGAGCGCGTGCACGCCGAGACCCGGGGGCGCTCGGTCCACCTCATCCTGGAGAACGAGGAGAACGAGCCCGAGCTGCTCCTGCGCGGCGAAGACGAGCGGCCCCTCCTCTACACCGCCCAGTGGAACGACGACGTCCATCACGTGCTGCATACGGCGGTGACGGGGGAGGCGGCCGGCTACTACGCCGACTACGCGGGCGACGCCGCCCGCCTGGCCAGGGCGATCGCGGAGGGGTTCGCCTTCCAGGGCGAGGTCATGCCCTATCGGGGGTCGGCGCGCGGCGGCTCCACGGCGCAACTGCCCCCGACCGCCTTCGTCAGCTTCATCCAGAACCACGACCAGGTCGGCAACCGCGCCTTCGGCGACCGGATCACGGCGTCGGCGCGCGCCGAGGCGGTCCGGGCGGCCGCCGCCGTGAGCCTGCTGTCGCCGCAGATCCCGATGCTGTTCATGGGCGAGGAGTGGGCGTCCGAGAGCCCCTTCCCGTTCTTCTGCGAGTTCGGTCCCGAACTGGCCGAAGCGGTCCGCACAGGCCGGCGCGCGGAGTTCGCGCGCTTCCCGGAGTTCCAGGACGAGGCCGCGCGCGAGCGGATCCCCGACCCCACCGCGGAGGCCACGTTCCTTTCCGCCAAGCTCGACTGGGACGCGCTGCGCGAGCCCGCCCATGCGGCCTGGCGCGACTGGTACGCCCGCATCCTCGCCGTCAGGCGCAGCGCCGTCGTCCCCCGCCTGGCGACCATCCGGCGCGGCGGGACGGCGCGGCGGCTGGGCGCCGCCGCCCTGTCGGTGCGCTGGGACTTCCAGGGCGGGGGCGGCCTGACGCTGCTCGCCAATCTCAGCGACGCTCGGGTGGCGGCGCTCGGCGCGCCTTTGTGCGAGCCGATCTGGACAGAGGGGGAGGTCTCCGTCGACGCCCTTGGCCCCTGGTCGGTGGGGTGGTGGGTCGAAGCCGGCTGACCGGCGCCGTGGCGCCGCAGTCTTGCGGCGCCGTATCGTCGTGGCGCCGCAGCGCTAGGGCGCCTTCTTCGCCTTCAGCTCGGCCACCGACGGGTGGCCGTACTGCTTCAGCGCGGCGTCGACGCCTTCCATGATCACGTCATGGATCTTCTGGTCCGTCGTGTAGGCGATCTCCCGCAGCTTCAGATAGACCGGCTTCGGCAGATAGATGCTCGTGTGGATCACGTCGGGCCGCGGCTTGCGGCCGGCCTCGCCAGGGGAGGCTTTGGCCGGGGAGCGGGGCTTGGGCGAGCCCTCCAGCTTGAGGTCGCCCAGGACGGAGGGACGCTTGCTCACGCGCGCACGCTCTTTCTGGCGGGTTTCGCCTTCATCTTGTGGTCCACCCAGGCCCAGAGCATGCGGATCTCGTCGGCCGCCTTGCCCTTGCCGGCGTATTCGGTGACGCCCTGGCCTGTCGCCATGGCGTCCTGGTGATCCGCCCGCAGCCCGAGCGGCGGGTCGGCCAGCACGCCGAACTCCGCCAGGCCGCGCGCCGCTTCCGAGGATCGCGTGCCGCGGCCCGTCGGGCACTGGTTGAGCACGAAGGCGAACCTGTCGCGCATGCCGAGCCGCACGAGCGATTCCAGCGTCGGCAGCGTCGCCTGCAGGTCGAGGCGAGACGGGCGGGCCGGCACGAGGCAGAGCGTGGCGGCCTTCATGGCGAGGTTGCCGCCGGTGCTGCCGACGCCGGCCGTGTCCAGGATCGCCACGGTGAAGCCGCGGCCTTTCAGCGCCTCCAGCACCTGCGGGAGGCGCGGCAGGAATTCCGCCCCCACCTGGTCCACCGCCACCGTGGCTTCGCTGCGGGCTTCGCCCCATCCGGCGAGCGAGCGCTGGGCGTCGAGGTCCAGCGCCACGACGCTTTCGCCCGCGGCGGCCGCGGCCACCGCCAGCGACGCGGCGATCGTCGTTTTGCCCGTGCCGCCTTTCTGGGTCACAAGCGTGATCGTCCGCAACGCCCGTCTCCTCGCACCTGAACGCGGCGCCGTCGCCTTGTGGCGCCATGGCGCCGCCCGCGATGCGGCGCGCTCGCCGTCATGGTCGAGTCAAAAGCTGATTCTCTGTCGCTTTTCCATGTTTAACGGCGCCCGGCGGCGTTCCCGCCCAAGGCGGCCGCGGGCGGCTGCAGCGCGGCAACACTCCGCGCGCCGGATCAGCCCTTGCGCTTGTTGGGCTTGTGCTGCCGCTTCGGGCCTTCGGCGGGCTTGCGCTTGTCGGGCCGCTCCGGCTTGCCGCCCTTGGGGGCGAACCTCTCCGGCTTGCCCGCCTTGCCCGACGGGCGCTCGCCGAAGGGGCGGTCGCCGCGCGGGGCCGGCCTGTCGGACGGCGGCCTCTCGGCGGCCCTGTCCGGCGCCGGGGTGAACCGCTCCTTGCTCCGCGGCGGCCGGGGAGCCTCGGATTCGGCGCGCTCCGGGGCCGGGCCCCGCTCGGCGAAACGCGGGCGCGCCGCATCGCGCGGGCCGGCGCTCGGCGCCTCCGAACGCTCGATGCGGATGTCCTCGCCCTTGCCGCCCTTGCCGACCGCCTCGGCGAAGCGCCCGGCGGCGTGCTCGGCGACCTGGAACTTGGTGTCGCGGTCGAAGATCCGGATCGCCCCGACCTCCTTCTTGGTCACGTGGCCGCGCCGGCAGATGATGGGCAGCAGCCAGCGCGGATCGGCGTTGTTGCGCCGCCCCACGCTCATCCGGAACCACACCATCTCGCCGTCGCCGGCGTCCTCGCCCAGCGGGTGGTAGGTGGTGCGGGGCTCGCGCGGCGGCCGCTCGCGCGCATCGCGGTCCCGGTCGCGCGGCGCCTCGCGCGCCGGCCCCGAGTCGCGGGAGGGTCCAGTGTCGCGGGAAGGCCCCGCGTCGTAGAGTTCTTCAGGCTCCGGCAGGCGCGTGCGGAAGGACCGCACGAAGGCCGAGGCGATCTCCTCGGGCGAGTGCTGCGCCATGATGAGGCGGGCGGTCTCCAGATCCTCCTCCGAGTTCTCCTCGGTGAAGATCGGGTTCTGGATCAGGCGTTCCTGGTCGCGCTTGCGCACGTCCTCGGCGGCGGGCGGGCCCAGCCAAACGGCTTCGATGCCGGCCTGCGCGAACATGGTCTCGGTCCGCCGGCGGCGATTGTAGGGCACGATCAGGATGCACACGCCCTTGCGGCCGGCCCGGCCCGTGCGCCCGCTGCGATGCAGCAGCGACTCGCGGCCCTTCGGCAGGTCGGCGTGGATGACCAGATCGAGGTTGGGCAAGTCGATGCCGCGCGCCGCCACGTCCGTGGCGACGCAGACGCGCGCGCGTCCGTCCCGCAGCGCCTGCAGCGCATGGGTGCGCTCGTTCTGGGTCAGCTCGCCCGAGAGCGCGACCGCCGCGAACCCCCGCTCGACGAGGCTGCCATGCAGGCGCCGCACCGCCTCGCGCGTGTGGCAGAAGACGAGCGCGCCGGGGGCCTCGAAGTAGCGCAGCACGTTGACGACCGCGTGCTCCACCTCGTTGGGGGCGATGCGGACGGCCTTGTACTCGATGTCGCCATGCGGCTGGCTCTTGTCGACCGTGTCGATGCGCAGCGCGTCGTGCTGGAAGCGCTTGGCCAAAGTGGCGATGTCGCGCGCGATCGTGGCCGAGAACAGCAGCGTCCGGCGTTCGGTCGGGGCGGCGTCCAGGATGAATTCCAGGTCCTCGCGGAACCCGAGGTCCAGCATCTCGTCGGCCTCGTCCAGGACGACGGCGCGGAAGCGCGACGGGTCCAGCCGCCCGCGCTCCAGGTGATCGCGCAGCCGGCCCGGCGTGCCGACCACCACGTGGCAGCCGTCCGCCAGCTGCCGGGCTTCGCGCCGCACGTCCATGCCGCCGACGCAGGACGCGATCCGCGCGCCCGCATGGGCGTACAGCCACTCGAGCTCGCGCTGCACCTGCAGGGCGAGTTCGCGGGTGGGGGCGATGACGAGCGCGAGCGGCTCGCCGGGCGCGCCGAACCGGTCGGCGTCGCCCAGGAGCGTGGAGACGAGCGCGAGCCCGAACGCCACCGTCTTGCCCGACCCGGTCTGGGCCGAGACGAGCAGATCCCGTTCATGGGCGTCCGGCTGCAGGACGGCGTCCTGCACGGGTGTGGGTTCGGCGTAGCCGCGTTCGGCGAGGGCGCGCTCGACGCTCGGTCGTGTAGCGGGGAAGGGCATGGGGCATCCGGCCGACTGATGGAAGAGATCTGTCCTTCTGCCCATCCGTCGCGCGGCTGAAAGGACCCCGCTGCGCCTGTGCGCGCGGGTTTCTGAAGGATTGGCTAGCGGCCCGGCCGTCCCCCGTCAACCGCGGCCGTTTCCGGACGGCCCACGCCCATGGCCCCGACGGCGCGCGAAATCGCCCGCAGCGCCCCTTGCGGCGGCCCGCATGGGAGCCGGTCCGCGGCCGCCTCAGAGGCTGTCGGGCGCCTGGGCGCAAGCCACATAGGCGGCGAGCGGCAGGCTGAAGCCTTCGCCGGACGCGAAACGGCCGCGGATATCGGCCTCCATGGCGGCCTTGATGCAGGACAGCCTGAACTCGCCCTGCTCTCGCAACCGCGCCCCCGACCGCACGGATCCGCGCAGCTCCGCCTCGAACAGGTCGTGCGGCGAGCGCATCCTCCACGTGACGGCGCACAGCGAGGAGCGGATGCTCGTGCGTTCGAAGCCCGCCCGGCGCAGCAGGCGCGTCCGGCCGTCCGGGTTGGTCAGTTGGTGGTAGTCGGGGCCGCGCGGCACCTCCGTGTCGGCGCTGGCGAAGCTCTCCACGGCGCGATCGAGGACGTCGCCGGCGCAGTTCAGGCAGTTTTCCGCCCACACCGTGAAGGCGCAGGAGCCGCCCGGCTTCAGGACGCGCGCCATCTCGGCGAGCGCGCGGCCCGGATCGGCGAAATGCTGCGCGCCGAAATTGCAGATCACCGCGTCGAAGCTGGCGGGGGCGAAGGGCAGGCTGTGCGCGTCGCCCGTCGCGAAGGCGATCCCGGGGCTCGCGGCCCGCGCCAGCCGGATCATGCGGGGGGAGAAGTCGAGCCCCGTCACGATGGCGCCCGCCGCTTCCGCGGCCCGCGCGGCGTAGCCCGGCCCGCAGGCGAGGTCGAGCACGAGGCTCCCCTGCCGAACGCCGGCGGCGGCCAGCAGCGCCGGCGCGAAGGCCGCCGTGACCGGGCCCCAGACGTCGTCATAGGCCTCGGACAGCGCTTCCCAGCCGCGAAACTCGAAATCGGCGAACGCGGACGCGGCGGGGGGCGGCGCGATGTGACTGGTCCTAAGCAGCCTTTGCGGCATCGAGGTAGCCTTCTCCGGCGTCATAAATGAGGGTTGCGACGAGGTGGTCCGGGCAGCGCTCCGCGATGCGGCGCGCCAGCACGTAGTTGCCGCCCGCCGACGGGCCGGGAAAAATCCCCGTATCGGCGGCGAACAGCCTCTGCCCGAGCCTCGCGTCGGCGTCCGACACGGTCTCGATCCGGTCGAGGGCGTTCAGGTCGAGGAAGGGCGGCGCGACGCCGACGGCCGTGCCCTTCTGGGCATGGTCGGCGTAGACGCCGGTGCGGTAGCAGCATCCCTGCGGCTGGTTGAGGACCACCTTAAGGCCGGGGATCCGGGCCTTCATCGCCTCGCTCACCCCGCTGGCGCTGGCGCCGGTCCCGGCGGCGACCACCAGGATGCAGCCCTTGTACTGGTCGAGATGAGGCCGCAGCTGCGCGGCCAGCTCCGGTCCGGTCTCCTGCAGGTGGGCCTCGATGTTCCCGGGGTTCGAGAACTGGTCGGTGAAGTAGTAGAGGTCCGGCTCATCGGCCAGGAACTTGGTGATGACCTCCTTGGGCTGCAGCCCCTGGCGCATCAGGTCCACTCCGATCAGCCTCGCGCCATATTCCTGGCAAAGCGCGCGCTTGAGCGGCGAGAAGCTCAGCCCGATGACGAGGTCGACCCCGATCCCGTGCCGGGACGCCTCATAGGCGAGACCCACGCCGAAATTTCCCCCGCTCTTTTCGATGATGCGGCGCGGGCCGTGCGGCGTCAGGTCGCCGCTCTGGATGGCGCGGGCCACCACGCGCCGGGCCGCGCGCATCTTGTGGCTGCCGCCCGGGTTGAAGAGTTCGAGCTTGGCGAACAGATTGGGCCGGGCCCGAATGGTGGGGGTCGCCGCCATGGCGTCCGCGGTCATGCTCTGGGCTGTGCTGGAGGAGGTCATGCGCGAGCCTCGCGGAGGGGTTTCACTCCGTCTCCGCCCAGGCCGAGCGGCCCGAGATGGGGCCTCGCCCCCGGGCGGTCGAACTCGAGCGCCTGGTCGCGGCGCACCAGCACCTGCGTCCTGGCCGGAAGATCGCGCGTCACCGTGGCGTCGGGGCCGATGACGCAATCGTCGCCGATGCGGACCGGGCCGAGCACCTTGGCGTGGCCGGCGATCTGCACCCGGTGTCCGATCGTGGGGTGGCGCTTGCCGTTTCGCGCGTCGCCGATCATGCGGCCGCCGAGCGTCACGCCGTTCAGGATGTAGCAGTCGTCCCCGATCTCGACGGTCTGGCCGATCACCGTCCCGAAGCCGTGGTCGATCACCAGCCGCGCGCCGATCGAAGCCTCGGGGTGGATCTCCACGCCCGTGTGGGTGCGGGCGCTGAAGCTCAACCGCATGGCCGCCACGACCGCGTCGTCGTCGTCCGGCGCCGATGCGATCAGCGCATGCGCCAGCCTGTGGCAGGCGACGGCGAAGAAAGTGGAATGCCGGGACAAGAGGCACGCCCGGGGCTTGCCCCGCGAGGCAGGGTCCCGCTCCTGGAAAGCCAAAAGATCCTCGTCCATCTGAACCAGGACGGCTTCCAGGAGACGGGACGGAAAAATGGATTGGTGATCAATCAATGCCAGATCGAACGCGAGCCCGGAGAACTGGGCCAGGTCCGAACGGACCGGCGGGAGAGAAGGTCGTCGAAACGCCAATCCGCTGAAAATCATCGGTTCGCCATGTGTCGTTCCGCTAGCCCCGGCGGCGCGAGCCGATATTGTAAAATCCTGCGGCTTGGGCCAGCGTGAGCCACGCTTTAGGGTGGGTCCGGGGCGAGGACCGATGCGAAGCAGCGACGACATTCGGCTTTGGCGCGACGCGAGCCTTCCAGGTCGCCTGGAGCTGCTTCGCGCGTCGGTGACGAACCATCGCTATCCGGCTCACCAGCACGACGAATTCGTGATCGCGGCGTTCCTGCGCGGGGCCCAGAAGCACCGCATCTCCGGCCATTCCGGCGTCGCGCACGCCGGCTGCGTGATGGTGATCGCCCCGGGCGAGGTCCACACCGGCGAAGGCGCGGAGGTGGACCGCGTCTGGGAGTATTGCGCCTTCTACCCCAACGTCGAGACCCTGTCGGACATCGCCGAGGACGTCATCGGCGGCCGGACGGTGAGCTTCGGGGCCGAGCCGCTGATCCAGGACAGGGTCCTGGCCTCGCACCTGCTGGCCGCCCACCGGGTCGCCGAGCTGTCGCGCGATCCGCTGGAGAAGCAATCGGCCGTGATGGAGGCTTTCGCGTTGCTGATCCGTCGCTACGGACAGATCGCCGGCCAATGGCGCTCGCCGCCGCCGCGCGACGCCGACATCACCCGCGCGCTGGAGCTGATGAACGCCCGCTACCAGGAGAAGCTCACCGTTCACGAGATCGCCGCCGAGGTCGGGCTCAGCGAATACCATTTCATGCGCACCTTCCGGATGAAGACGGGCATGACGCTGCATGGCTTCGTCACCCAGCTGCGCCTGCGCCGGGCCAAGGACCTGCTGGAGAGCGGCGTGACGCCGGCCGAAGCCGCCGTGGCGGTCGGGTTCTTCGACCAGAGCCACTTCACCATACCTTCCGCACCCATGTCGGACTGACGCCGAAGCGTTTCGCGCAGGCCTGCCGCTGACTGGACACGAGCCGGTCGCCGTGCGACCGAAGACGCGCGGCTGGGGGCGCCGCGACACTCCGGCCAGACACGGTGGCGCGACCATGACCGATCGTAAAACCCTTCTCGACGAGCTCAGGACCGAGGCGGCGGCCGCCTCCGGGATCGCGGCCCTCTTCGACCAGGATCCGCAGCGCTTCGAGCGCTACAGCGCGCGCGGCGCCGGGCTGCTGCTCGACTTTTCCAAGACGAGCCTCACCGACGCCCCCCGTGCGAAGCTGCTGGCGCTGGCGCGGGCCTGCGGCGTCGAGGCGCGGCGCGAGGCCATGTTCTCGGGCCAGCGCATCAACGTGACGGAGAACCGCAGCGTCCTCCACGTGGCTCTGCGCAGCGCCGACGCGACGCTGATGGTCGACGGCCGGGACGTGATGGCCGACGTGCGGGCGGAGCTCGCGCGCGTCTGCGCCTTCGCCGAGGCGGTCCGGTCCGGCGCGATCGCCGGCTCGGGCGGACGGCCCTTCACGGACGTGGTCAATATCGGCATCGGCGGATCAGACCTCGGTCCCGTCATGGCGACGCTCGCTTTGGCGCCCTATCACGACGGTCCGCGGACGCATTTCGTCTCCAATGTGGACGGCGCCCACATCGCCGACACGCTCTCCACGCTCGACCCGGCCACGACGCTCTTCATCGTGGCGTCCAAGACCTTCACCACGGCCGAGACCATGGCCAACGCCGGCACGGCGCGCGCCTGGGTCGAGAAGGCGCTCGGCGCCGACGCGGTGGGCGCCCATTTCGCCGCCGTGTCGACCGCCCTGAAGCACGTGCAGGACTTCGGCATCTCGCCCGACAGGATGTTCGGCTTCTGGGACTGGGTCGGCGGGCGCTATTCGCTCTGGTCCAGCATCGGCCTGCCGATCGTGATCGCCATCGGAGAGCGCGGCTTCCGCTCCTTCCTGGAGGGCGGGCGGGAGATGGACCAGCATTTCCGCACCGCCCCGCTGGAGGCGAACCTGCCGGCGCTGCTGGGCCTCGTCGGAGTGTGGCATCGCAACGCCTGCGGCTACCCGGCCCGCGCCATCCTGCCCTACGAGCAGCGGCTGACGCGGCTGCCGGCCTATCTCCAGCAGCTGGAGATGGAGTCCAACGGCAAGAGCGTCCGGCTCGACGGATCGCCGGTGGACGTCAGGACGGGGCCACTCGTCTGGGGCGAGCCGGGCACCAACGGCCAGCACGCCTTCTTCCAGCTGCTGCACCAGGGCACCGACGTGATCCCGGCGGAGTTCATGGTCGCCGCAGAGGGACATGAGCCGGCGCTGGCCCATCAGCACGCCATGCTGGTCGCCAACTGCCTCGCCCAGTCCGAGGCCCTGATGCGCGGCCGCACCGCCGAGCAGGCGCGCGAACAGCTGCTCGGCGTGGGCCGCGCGCCGGAGGACGCGGCGCGCCTGGCCCCGCACCGCGCCTTCCCGGGCGACCGGCCGTCCACGACGCTCCTCTATCGCAAGCTCGACCCGCGCACGCTGGGCGCGATCGTGGCGCTCTACGAGCATCGCGTCTTCGTCGAGGCCGTCATCTACGACATCAACGCCTTCGACCAGTGGGGCGTCGAACTGGGCAAGGAGCTCGCGACGAGCCTCCTGCCGCTGGTCGCCGGCGAGGCGCCGCTGGCTTCCGCCCCGCCCAGCACGCGCGGCCTCGCCGCGGCGCTGAAAGACCTCGCCGCCCAGGCCTGAACGGGGGACGACATGAAGCAGACCGTTTTCGAGACGAGCCGCGGCGCCAGGCTGAAGGTCAGCGCCATGGGCTTCGGGGCCGCGCCGTTGGGCGATCTTTACGAGCGCCTCGACGAGGCCGCCGCGCTCGCCACCGTGGAGGCCGCCTACGAGGCGAGCGTCACTTTATTCGACGCCTCGCCGCATTACGGCAACGGGTTGGCCGAGGCCCGCTGCGCCGCCGTGCTGCGCCGCTTCCCGCGCGAGGACTTCGTGTTCTCCACCAAGGTCGGGCGCGTGATGGAGCCCTTCGCGCCCGTCGAGAAGCCGCGCGACGACGTGGTCGCCCCTGGCTTCGCAGGCGGCTTCCCGCACCGGGCGCGCATCGACTACTCGTATGACGGGACGATGCGGGCCGTGGAGCAGTCGTTGCTGCGCACCGGCTTCGACCGCATCGACGTCCTGCTGATCCATGACGTCGACGTCTGGACCCACGGCGCGGATTACGAGCGCCGCTACGGCGAGGCCATGGAGGGCGCCTATCGGGCGCTGGACGAGCTGCGCCGCACCGGCTTTACCAAGGCGATCGGGGTGGGGATCAACGAGGCCGACGTGGCGTCGCGCTTCCTGCGCGAGGGCGACTTCGACGTTGTGCTGCTGGCCGGCCGCTACTCGCTGCTGGAGCAGCCGGCCTTGACGGAGTTCCTGCCGCTCGCCCTGGAGAAGAAGGTCGGCGTCCTGCTCGGCGGCGTGTTCAATTCCGGCATCCTGGCGACCGGGCCGGTGGAGGGCGCGAAGTTCAACTATGCGCCCGCGCCCGAGGACGTCATGGAGCGCGTCCGGCGCATCAAGGCCGTCTGCGTCCGGCACGGCGTTGGCCTGCGCAGCGCTGCGCTGGCCTTCGCGGCCGCGCACCCGGCCGTGATCTCGGTGGTGATCGGCGCCGTGCGGCCCGAGGAGGTGCGCTTCAACGCCGCCGACATGGCCGCCGACGTCCCGAGCGCGCTCTGGGCCGACCTGAAGCGCGAAGGCCTCCTGGCCGAAGGCGCGCCGACGCCGGCGTAGCCGCAGCCTTGTCCCTCCCCTGCAGGGGAGGGGGGATCGCGCGCAGCGCGAGACGGGTGGGGCCTTCCTGCGGAAAGGCCCGGCGTCCGCCCCACCCACCGCCTGCGGCGGTCCCCCCTCCCCAGAGGGGGAGGGACAGCCGCGGAGCCATCTCGGCTGGTCGCAATGGTTCCATCTTCGCGTCCCTGCTGCAGGCCACGACGGCTGCAGTTCGCGCCGCCTCCCCGGGTGGTCACATCTGGCATGCGTCCCTCGCCGTGGCTTGCAATTCCCTTTCGCTGAGCCTTGGTGTAGTCGTCGCGCGCAACGAGAAGACCACCGAGGATCGCCCCGTGCCGCATTATCGCTCCCGCACCACCACCCATGGCCGCAACATGGCCGGCGCCCGCGGCCTGTGGCGCGCCACCGGCATGAAGGACGGCGATTTCGGCAAGCCAATCATCGCGGTGTCGAACTCGTTCACGCAGTTCGTGCCCGGCCACGTGCACCTCAAGGATCTCGGCCAGCTCGTGGCCCGCGAGATCGAGAAGGCCGGCGGCGTCGCCAAGGAGTTCAACACCATCGCGGTCGACGACGGCATCGCGATGGGCCATGACGGCATGCTCTACAGCCTGCCGTCGCGCGAGATCATCGCCGACAGCGTCGAATACATGGTCAACGCGCATTGCGCCGACGCCATCGTGTGCATCTCCAACTGCGACAAGATCACGCCCGGCATGCTGATGGCCGCCATGCGGCTCAACATCCCGGTGGTGTTCGTGTCGGGCGGGCCCATGGAGGCCGGCAAATACGTCGCCGAGCCGGTTGGGAACGCCGCCGGCGTCACCAAGAAGGTCGATCTCATCGACGCCATGGTGGCGGCCGCCGACGACCGCGTCTCCGACGAGGAGGTGAAGGTCATCGAGCGCTCGGCCTGCCCGACCTGCGGGTCATGCTCGGGCATGTTCACCGCCAACTCGATGAACTGCCTCACCGAGGCGCTCGGCCTCGCGCTGCCGGGCAACGGCTCGACGCTGGCCACGCACGCCGACCGCGAGCGCCTGTTCGTGGAGGCCGGCCACCTCATCGTCGACATCACCAAGCGCTACTACGAGCAGGGCGACGAGAGCGTGCTGCCGCGCAACGTCGCGAACTTCAAGTCGTTCGAGAACGCGATGACGCTCGATATCGCGATGGGCGGCTCCACCAACACGGTGCTGCACCTGCTGGCCGCCGCCTATGAGGGCAAGATCGACTTCACGATGGCGGACATCGACCGCCTCTCGCGCCGGGTGCCGGTGCTGTGCAAGGTCGCCCCCTCGGTCGCCAACGTCCACATGGAGGACGTGCACCGCGCCGGCGGCATCATGGCGATCCTCGGCCAGCTCGAGCGCGCCGGCCTGATCGACACCAGCATGCCGACCGTCCACAGCGCCAGCATGGCGGACGCGATCAGCCGCTGGGATGTGTCGCGCACCGAGAGCGAAGCCGTGCGCACCTTCTACCGCGCCGCGCCCGGCGGCGTGCCGACGCAGACGGCCTTCAGCCAGAGCCGCCGCTACGACGAGCTCGACCTCGACCGCTCGGCCGGCGTGATCCGCGACGCCGAGCACGCCTATTCGAAGGACGGCGGCCTCGCCGTGCTCACCGGCAACATCGCGCTGGACGGCTGCATCGTGAAGACCGCAGGCGTGGACGCCAGCGTGCTGAAGTTCACCGGTCCGGCACGCGTCTACGAGAGCCAGGACGCGGCCGTGAAGGGCATCCTGGGCGGCGAGGTGAAGGCCGGCGACGTGGTGGTGATCATCTATGAAGGCCCGCGCGGCGGCCCCGGCATGCAGGAGATGCTCTACCCGACGAGCTATCTGAAGAGCCGCGGCCTCGGCAAGGCCTGCGCGCTGATCACCGACGGGCGCTTCTCGGGCGGCACGTCCGGCCTGTCCATCGGTCACTGCTCGCCCGAAGCCGCCGAGGGCGGCCTGATCGGCCTCGTGCGCACCGGCGACACCATCGAAATCGACATCCCGGAGCGCCGCATCGCGCTGGCGGTGCCGCAGGACGAACTCGACCGCCGCCGCCAGGAGATGGAAGCGCGCGGCCCGCAGGCCTGGAAGCCCGCCCCGCGCGAGCGCAAGATCACGATGGCGCTGAAGGCCTACGCGGCCCTCACAACCAGCGCCGCCAAGGGCGCGGTGCGGGTCGTGCCGGACTGACGAGGCTCCCGGCCTCGGGCCTCAGGACCCGAAGCCGTAGACCTCCGCCGGGTTGTCGGCGAGGATCATGCGCCGGACCGCCTCGTCCGGCGCCCAGTCCAGCAGGACGTCCAGCAGCATGGCGTCGTCCGGCGGCGCGCTGACGGAGACATGCGGCCAGTTGCTGGCCCAGAGCATGCGTTCCGGCGCGGCCCGGATCGCCGCCTTGGCGATGGCGCCGACATCCGCGAAGAGGGGCGCGCCCGTGACGGAGGTCTCGTAGGGCCCGCTCAACTTCGTCCAGGTCCGGCCGGCGTCGAGGAGGCGCAGCAGCGCGGCGACGCCCGGATGATCGGTCGGAACCGGGACCAGGAACTTGCCGACATGGTCGATGACCAGCCGGCAGGGGAGGGCGCGCAGCATGGCCTCCCGCTCGGCGAGGAGCCGGCCGTCCATCTGCAGCTGGACGTGCCAGCCGAACTCGGCGACCCGCGCCGCCACCGGCGCGAGGTCTTCCCAGGGCACGACGCCGCCCGGCAGCATCTGGAACCGCGCGCCGCAGACGCCGGCGTCGCTCATTCGCCGCAACTCGTCCCGCGTGACGCCGGCGTTCACCACCGCGACGCCCCGCGTGCGCTCCCGCCCGAGTTCGGCGATCGCCGCGACCGTGCAGGCGTTGTCCGTCCCGTAGGCCGTCGGCTGGACGACGACGCAACGCTCGACGCCCAGGCGCGCCTGCACGCGCCGATAGGCCTCCACGGTGGCCCAGGCCGGGCCTGGCGTCACGGCCGTCGCCACGGCCGGCTGGGCCGGATCATAGATGTGGATGTGGCAGTCGCAGGCGCCGGGAGGCGCGGCGAGGGCGGGGCGCATCTGGCTCATGGCTGCGGCCTGCGGGACCAGCGGTCGGCGTTAACGGCCCCCTCGGGGATTTCGCCGTCCAGAATGGCGCGCACCTGGCGGACCGTATCGAAGGCCTGCGACGCGATAGCCTCGGGCGTCAGCCCGCCGATATGCGGGGTCGCCACCACGGACTCCAGCCTGGCGATCTCCGGCGAGGGCATCTGGTCCGGCGCGCGCCCGACGTCGAGCGCCGCGCCCGCGATGCGGCCTTCCCGCAGGGCGAGGGCCAGCGCCGTCTCGTCGACCAGGTTTCCGCGCGAGAGATTGATGAAGACCGCGTCCGGCCGCATGCGGGCGAGAGCGTCGGCCCCGATCAGGTTCTCGGTCTCCTCGGTGGCGACCGCCAGGCAGATCACGTAGTCGGACCGCCGCAGCAGGTCGTCCAGCCCGACCTGTTCGAAACGCGGGTCGTCGACGGTCGCGTGCGGGTCGGAGACCACGACGCTCATGCCGATGGCCGCCAGGATCGGCGCGAGATGGCGGGCGATCGCCCCATAGCCGATGAGGCCGGCGGTCGACCCCGCGAGCTGCCGGCCCATGCGGATCTCCGGCGCCCTGCCGGCCCGGTAGTCGGCGGCGGCGCGCGACACCCCGCGCGAGAGGTCCACCATGAAGCCCAGCGCAAGCTCGGACACGGCCGCCATGAAGCCCGGCCGGGCGCGCGTCACCAGCACCCCCGCCGCGCTGGCGGCCGCGACGTCGATGTTGCGGACGTCGACCGCCACCCGCAGGAAGGCCTTGAGGTCGGGCAGGCTGGAGAACGTCTCGGCCGGGCCGGCGGTCATCCGGTCGGCGATGATCAGGTCCATGCCGGCGGCGGCCCGGATCAGGCTGGGCGGATCGAGCGGCTCGCCGCCTTCGTGCAGGCGCACCTCCGCCATGCGGCGCAGCTCCGCCAGCGCCCGCTCGCCATAGTACTGGGCGCGGGCCTGGGGCGTATGCGTGAGCAGGATCTTCATGGGCGGATCCCCGGCGTCAGTAGCCGAACGCGTGCGGCAGGGCGAGGCTGATGGCCGGCACGAAGGCGATCAGGAGGAGGCAGAGGAACAGCAGGCCCAGATAGCCCAGGATCGGCTTGATCGTCTGCTCGATGGGCACATTGCCGATCAGGCATGCGCCGTAGAGCCCAAGCCCGAGCGGCGGGGCGAAGAGCCCGATGCCCATGGCGATCACCAGCACGACGCCGAAATGCAGCGGCGCGATGCCGAGCTGCCCGGCGACCGGCACGAGGAGCGGACCGAAGATGATCAGCGCCGCCGCGCCTTCCAGCACCGATCCCATCACGATCAGGATGGCGATCGACAGCAGCATGAAAAGCCAAGTGCCGCTCGTCTGCGAGATGCCGACCATCATCTCGGCCACGGCGTGCGGAACCTGCTGCAGCGTCAGCACGAAGGCGAGCGACTGCGCCGCCGCCACGATGAAGAGCACCAGCCCCGAGCGGGTGGCCGCGTGCACGAAGCAGCGGGCCGCCTGCGCGAAGGAGAGCTCCCGGAACACGGCGGCCCCGACCGCGATGGCGTAGAGCGCGGCGAAGGCCGAGATCTCGGTCGCGGTGGCGAAGCCGCTCTTGAATCCGACGAAGATCATCGCGATGAGGCCGAAGGAGACGATGGCTCCCATCCACATCCGGCCCGCCGAGCCGGTCGGGATCGCCTCGGCGGCCTCGGCCGACTTGGTCCCGAACAGGATCGAGACCGCCACGAGGGCGGCGGCCATCAGCCCGGCCGGCAACAGGCCGGCCATGAAGAGCCCGCCGATCGACAGGTTGGCGACGAAGCCCAGGATGATCAGGTTGATGCAGGGCGGGATGGTCTCGGCCATGACGGCGGAGGCCGCCAGCAGCGCCACCGCGGCGCCCGGGTTCTGCTTCGACCGGCGCGCCGCCGGGATCAGCACCGAGCCGACCGCCGCGACGTCCGCCATCTTGGAGCCCGAGATGCCGGAGAACAGCACCATCGCGGTCACCATGACGACGTTGAGCCCGCCGCGCATGCGTCCGACCAGCCGCTGCAGCAGCTCGATGAGGCGCACGGACATGCCGTTCGCCTCCATCAGGTATCCGACCAGGATGAAGAACGGGATGGCCAGGAGCACGAAATTGTCGATGCCGCGCGCCATCTGCTGGGCGAAGATCACGCCGGGCAGCGAGCCCTCGACCCAGACATAGATGAGCGCCGCCAGCGCCAGCGCGAAGCCGATCGGCAAACCGCCCACGAGGGTCAGCGCGAAGCCGGCCAGCATGAGCGTGCGGGCGGACGGCGCGGCGTCGGGCGACACGACGTCCCAGGCGACATAGAGCGCCGCGACGCCCAGAACGCAGACCAGCCCGGCGACGATCTCCCGGGTGGGGCGGCGCATGACGATGTCGGCCGAGAACAGCGCCATGCAGGCCGCGCCCGCGCCCATCGGGTAAAAGGTCCACTCCAGCGGAAGGCCGGAACCGGTGGTCTGGCCCGTGGTCAGCCAGCCGAGCTTGAGAGCGTTCCAGGCCGCGTAGGCCGAGACGACGAGCATCAGGATCGCGCCCGCCGCATCCGCCATGCGGCGGATTCCGGTCGGCATCCGGTCGACGAAGAACGCGACGCCGGGATTTTCGCCCCGCGCCAGGGCGCTGGCGGCGCCGAAGAAGCTCGACCCCACCATCAGCCCGCGGGCCACGTCGTCGGACCACTCCACGGGCGCGTTGAACAGCGAGCGCAGCAGCACCGAGCCGATCACCACCACGAGGTCGGCGGCCAGCAGGGCCGCCGCCAGCACGTCGGTGGCGGCCAGAAGAGCCTGGGCGGCCGGCCGCGCGGCGCGGCCGGGGAGTGCGACGGCGCCGGCCATGGCGGCTCCTCAGCTCTGGACGGCCCGGATCGCGTCGACGATCGGCTTGGCCTCCGGCCGCGCCTTGACGAAGGCCTCGGTCTGCGGCGCGACGCGCTTGCGGAAGGCCTCGCGGTCGCAGTCGATGATGGTGACGCCCTTCTGGGTCAGCACGTCCAGCGCCTCCTTCTCGACCGCGAGCCCGTGGGTGCGCGTGTCGGCGGCGGCCTTCTGCGCGGCGTCCACGAAGGCGTCGCGCAGCTTGGGCTCCATGCGGCCGAAGGTGCTCTCGCTGAAATAGACCGCGAGAGGCGAGAAATTGTGCTGGGTCAGGCTGTAGAACTTGGCCGTCTCGAAAAATTTGCTGGCCACCACGGTCGGAGGGTCGTGCTCCAGCCCGTCGAGCACGCCGGCCTGCAGGCCCGTATAGATCTCGCCGAAGGCGAGCGGCGTGGCCGCGGCGCCCATGAGGCGCAGGCATTCGGTGATGACCGGGTTGGGGAGCGTGCGGATCTTCAGGCCGCTGAGATCCTCCGGCGTCTTCACGGCCTTCTTGGCCAGGACGCTGCGCGATCCGAAATTGTAGGCCCAGGCCAGCACGCGGATGTTCGCGTTCTTCAACAGCGCAGCCTCGATCGGCTTGGCCGCGCCGGCGTCGAACGCCTTGGTCTGCTGCGGGAAGCTCGAGAACAGGTAGCCGAGGTCGAATGTGCCCACGAGCGGCACCAGGTTGGCCGAGATCGACGAGCCCGACACCATCATGTCGATCACGCCCAGCTTGACCGAGTTGATGACGTCGATCTCCTGGCCGAGCTGGTTGTCCGGGAAGAACGCCACCTCGACCTGCTCGCCGAGCCCGTTCGCCTTCAATTGCTTGACCAGGTTTTCGTAATAAACGCGCCCATTGGCGTATTTGGGGTCGTTGGCCTGCGACGAGGAGAGCTTCAGCTTCATCGTGGCGGCCGAGGCGCGGCCGATGAGGGCGGGCGCGAAGGCGGCGCCGGCGGCGAGTGCGGCCGAATTGCGCAGCAGCGAGCGGCGGGACAGGGATCCGGTCATGTCGTTTCCTCCAGAGGCGGGTCTCGCGCCCACTCTCGTCGATGAGTCTCTGAACGGACTTCATCTGGGATGAATGTAAGACTAGATTGCAGAGGTCGGCAAGCCGCGTCGCACGGACCACACGAAGGCACGCATGTTCAGGAGCGCCAGCGGGATCGTCCGCAATCTCCACACGCAGGTGGCGGACCGCATCGGGACGAGCATCATCCGCGGCGAGGTCCGGCCGGGGGACCCGCTGCCCTCGGAGATGAAGATCTGCGACATGCTGGGCGTCAGCCGTCCCGTGGTCCGCGAGGCGATCCGCATCCTCACCGGAAAGGGCCTGATCGAGTCCCGCGCCAAGAGCGGCGCGCGCGTGCGCCCGCCGGAGGCCTGGAGCCACCTCGATCCCGACGTGCTGCGCTGGCGTCTCGCCAGCACCGACGTGGATGCGTATCTGGAGAAGCTCTTCGCGCTGCGCAACGCGGTGGAGCCCGCCGCCGCGGCCCTGGCGGCCACCGCCTCCTCGGCCGAGGACCGCCGCGCGATCACGCGCGCCGTGGAGGACATGGAGGCCGCGCCCGACAACGACGCCTTCGTGGAAGCCGACATCGCCTTCCACAAGTCGATCTACATGGCGACCCGCAACGAGATGTTCTGGCCCATCGCCCAGATGTTCGAGATCACGCTGCGCCAGAGCTTCACCATCGCGGCCACCGGCGACCACCGCAAGCGGGCGCTCGCCGAGCATCGCGCCGTCATGGAGGCGATCTGCGCCGGCGACCCGGCCGCGGCACGGGCCGCGACCGTCAAGCTGCTCGGCAACTCGGCCGACGATCTGGACCGCATCCGCAGCCGCGCGCCTGTCAGGTCGGCCTGAGCGTCGCCATGAGGGCGCGGGTGATCTGCGGCGCGTGCTGGCCGAGGCTCCCGGTCAGCCGACCGTAGATTCTGAACACGGCCGGCTGCACCACGAGGCCCAGCGCCATGGCGGCGAGCAGGTCGGCGTCGCCCGGCTCGATCTCGTGACGCGCCATGGCCTCCGCGAACACCGTCCGCAGCGCCTCGACCGGGTTCTCGGCGGCGGCGCCCGACACCTCTCCGAGATGCTGGTGCTGGTTCACCAGCAGGAAGGCGAACAGCGCCGGCTCGTTGTCGAACAGGCCGGTGAAGCGCCGCGCCAGTGCGCCGATCCGGGCTTCCAGGCCGTCCCGGCTCATCCCGATCTCCAGCACGTCCCGGGCCAGCGCCGCATAGCGCGTGGCGAAGATCTCCCTTGCGATTTCCTCTTTGGAACGGAAATGCCGATAGAGCGCTCCTTCGGAGACCCCGACCGCCTGCGCGATGTCGCGCACGGTGGCGCCGTCCACGCCCTTGCGGGCGAACAGCGCGAGCGCTTCCGCGCAGATCCGCTCCCGCGTCCTGGCGCCGTCCCGCATGGCCCGGTCCTCAGGCCGCCGGCGGCGTGGCGGCCCGAGCCTCCCCGCGCTCGCGCACCAGGCGCGAGACGGCGGCGAAGTCGATCTTGCCCGAGCCGAGCAGCGGGACCTTGTCGACCGGGACGATCTCCGCCGGGACCATCAGGTCGGACGCCCCCCGCGACTTGGCGAAGGCCAGGAACTCGGCCCGCGACGCGCCCGGCTTCTCGGTGACCATCACCAGCCTCTCGCCCTTGCGGGCGTCGGGCAGGCTCCCCACCGCCGACAGGGCGCCGGGCCACAGGTCGGCCGCCAGGGCCTCGACGGCGGCCAGCGACACCATCTCGCCGCCGATCTTGGCGAAGCGCTTGGCCCTCCCGCGGATGGTGATGAAGCCCTCGTCGTCGATGGAGACGATGTCGCCCGTGTCGTGCCAGCCCTCCGGCGGCTCCTCCAGCACGCCGGGATTGTCGGCCTTGAGGTAGCCCAGCATCACGTTCGGGCCGCGCACATGGAGCCGCCCGGCGCCTTCGACGCCCGGCAGCGGCTCCAGCCGCGTCTCCATCCCGGGCAGGATCCGCCCCACCGTGCCGAAGCGGTTGAACATGGGCGTGTTCAGGGCCAGCGCCGGGGCGGTCTCGGTGATGCCGTAGCCTTCCAGGATGCGCAGCCCGAACCGCTCCATGTAGACCCGGCGCGTCGTCTCCTTCACCGGCTCGGCCCCGGCCAGGATGTAGCGGATCGACCGGAAGTCGTAGGGGTGGGCCGAGCGGGCGTAGCCGGCCAGGAAGGTGTCCGTCCCGAACAGGATGGTGGCGTTGCTGCCATAGACCAGCTCGGGCACCAGCCTGTAATGCAGCGGCGACGGATAGAGATAGACCCTCACCCCGGATGCGAGCGGCAGGATGAGTCCGATCGTGAGCCCGAAGGAGTGGAACACCGGCAGCACGTTGAACACCGTGTCGGTGCGCCCGAAGTCGATCCGGGCGGCCGCCTGGGCGGCGTTGGCCAGCATGTTGGCGTGCGAGAGCACGACGCCTTTCGGCACGCCCTCCGACCCCGACGTGAACAGGATCGCGGCGCGGTCGTCCGGCTTGCTCCGGACCAGCGGGCGATCCCAGGCGAGCAGCGCCCGCAGGCGGTCCCAGGTTCCGATCGAGCTGCGCAGGTCCTCCAGATAGACGATCCTGACCTCGGCCTTGATGGCCTCCACCAGCGGCTCCAGCCGGCCCTTCTCGACGAAGGCGCGCGACGTGGCGATCGCCTCGATCTGCGCGCCGCGGCAGGCGGACAGGATATTGGCGGCGCCGGCCGTGAAGTTGATCATGGCCGGCGTGCGGCCAGCCGACATGAGGCCCAGCACGGCGACGGCGGCCGCGTTGGCGTTGGGCAGCATCACCCCCACGGCGCCGCCGGGGCCCGCCAGCGGCGAGAGCCGGCTCCCCAGCACGCGCGCGCCGGCCAGCAGCTTGCGATAGCTGAGCGCGCCCGCGACCGGATCTTCCACGGCGGTCCGTCCCGGGCCGTGCACGCGCGCCGCCTCGATCACGGCGTCCACCACGGTTCGGTCCGTGCGGGTGGTGCGGAACACGAGGTCGGACATGATCCCGTAAAGGGCGGCGCCGGCGGCGAGGCGGCGGTTCTTGCCCTTGAGGGCCGGGTCCACGGCGAGCCGCACCGGCTCCAGGATGGTGACGCGCACCTTCGGGAACCAGCGGCGGCGCACCTGGTCCGGCGAGAGGCGCGAGAACGGCGTCGCCTCCAGGCCCTCGATGCGGACCGGGACCACCATTGCGTCCGACTTGTCGGCGATCAGGCCGGCGCCGTCATAGACCTTCATCAGGCTGCCGGTGACCGTGAGGCGGCCCTCCGGGAAGATGATCAGCGTGTCGCCGTCCCGCACCGCGTTGATGAGGGTGCGGGTGGCCATCGGCTTGGTGGGATCGAGCGGCATCGCCCGGGTGAGGCGCGTGAAGGGCTTGACCCACCATTTCTGCGCGATCGTATGGTCGATGGCGAAGACCGGGTCGCGGTCCGTCAGCGACAGCGCCAGCGCGCCGTCGAGGAAGCTGACATGGTTGAGCGCGATGATGGCGTTCGGCCCTGCCTTGTCGATGTTCTCCAGGCCGACGACCTCCATGCGGTAGCCGGCCCGGAACACGACGGAGAGGAACTCCCGGAAGGGCCTGATCGGCAGCAGCCTGAAGACCAGCAGGCCGGCGCCCAGATTGAGCACGCCGAGCCCCGCCAGGAGCTGCGGCTCGGTGAGCCCCAAGCTCTGCAGGACGCCCGCGCCGAGCGCGCCGACCACGATGAAGCCGGCCTGCATGACGTTGCCGGCCGCGATCACGCGGGCGCGGCGGTCCTCGCCCGCCCAGGACTGCACCGCCGAGAAGACCGGGACGATGTAGAGGCCGGCCGCGGCCGCCAGGCCGACGAGGTCGATCCCGACCCGAAGGCCCCGGCCCGTGGCGAAGAACTCGGCCGGCCCGATCGGCGAAGCGGTCCGCGCCGCGTCCCAGGTGGCGAGGCCGAGATCGATGCCGAACGCGCCCATCGCCAAGCCGCCGATGGCGGTCGGCAGCAGGATGATGCGGCCATGCGCCATCCACGCCGCCAGCAGCGAGCCGGCCGCGATGGAGAGCGAGAACAGCGTCATGCAGGCGATGTAGAGGTTCTCGGTCCCGCCCAGCCGGTCGCGGACCAGCGTGGCCAGGAGCGCCAGAACCACGGCCCCGACGAGCCAAAACCAGCTCACCACGATCATGCCGCGCCAGATGCGCGTGTCCGCCCACATGTCGCGCAGCAGGCCGACCGTCGAGCCCAGGATGTTGGGATTGATCTTCAGGTCCGGGGCTTTCTCGCCGGTGCGCGGGATCAGCGCCGCGGAGCCCCAGCAGGCCAGCGCGAACAGGACGAGGAGGGCCGCCACCCAGAGCGGGTTTTCGGTACCGGTCGCCGCCTTCGTGCCTGCGGTCGTGCCGAGCAGGATCGCCATGAAGGTCGCGCCCTCCACCAGCGCGTTGCCGGCGGGAAGCTCCTCGGTCTTCAGATGGTCCGGCAGGATCCCGTATTTGATCGGGCCGAACAGCGCGGCCACGACGCCGAACAGGCCCAGCGCGGTCATCAGGATCGGCACGGAGTGCAGCACGAAGCCGACCGCGCCGAGGCCCGCGGCCGCGATCTCGGCGAATTTCAGCCGCCGCGCGATCAGGCCCTTGTCGAACCTGTCCGCCATCTCGCCGCCCAACCCCGAGAGGAAGAAGAAGGGCGCGATAAAGATGGCTCCCGCCGCCTGGACGAGCGTTCCGGCGTTGGAGCTCGCCAGGACGTAGACGAGCAGCGCCACGAGCGCGTTCTTCAGGAAGTTGTCGTTGAAGGCGGAGAAAAACTGGCACCAGAACAGCGGTGCGAAGCGGCGCGTCCCCAACAATCCGGCGGTCACAGTGGCGCTCCCAAGTAAGTGAACGATCACTCACTAACACGGGAGCGCATCTGGCGCAAGGAAGCGGCCCGGGGGCCGATGTCAGCTCCGGGGCTTGGCTCCGCGCCGCTTGGCGAGCTCGGCCTTGAGCCTGGCGTTCTCTCGCGTCAGCGCCTCGACCCGGGCGTGGAGCTCGCGCTCCTTGCGCCGCTCGCGCTCGTAGCGCTCGGCCGCCGCGAAAGCCGCGCCATAGGCTTCGGCCAGCATCTCGTCTTCGGGATCGTGGTCGTAGAGGGCCGGGGCCGGCGCCGGAGGGGCGCGGTGGCGGAAGCGGACGATCTCGCCCATCAGGCGCGCTCCGCCCGTGGCCGCGATGGCGGCGATGCGGCGATCCGAAGCACGATGTAATCCAAGCACGCGGCCAAAGACACTCTCCCGAACGCAAGATCGACGCTGCTTCGGCGGGCCCGAATCGCCGCGCTCCAGCCCGTCAGCAGTGGGGCAGCGGTGGTTACGACGGCGTAACCGCGCACCGGACCCGCGCGTCCCCTTCCGGGAAGCCGGACGCAGCAGTCCGACGCGGGGCTGGCCCGAGCCGCGCCGCATTGCGGGGCCGAAGCCCCGCGCGCTAAACCTGAACCAAAGAGCGCGACGCAGGGGGGCGAACGGATGGCTGATCGGATCGACGGGCGCGGCGCGCCGTTCCGGCTCGAGGAGGCCACCATCGCGGAGCTTCACGCCGCCATCCGGGCGGGCCGGACGACATGCGTGGAGATTGTGCAGGGCTATCTCGCCCGCGTGAGGGCCTATAACGGCGTCGCCAGCGCGCTCGTCACGGCCGACGGAGCGCCGGTCCCGGAGGTCGCGGGCGTCGTGCGCGGCGGCGCGCCGCTGCGCTTTCCGACCCGCACGGTAGCGGCGGCGGACGTGCTGCCCGAGTTCGAGCGCTACGCCGGCCCGCCTATCGAATTCGGCCGGATGGAGCCGACGGCGTCGGATCCGTCGGTTCACCAGCAATACGGGATGGTGGTCGGCGTCCCCTACGCCGGCCAGGTCAACGCCCTCGCCACCCTCAACATCCGCGGCGAACGCTCGGTCACCTGCCGGGGCGACTATGACCGCCATCCGGACGAGGGCCCGCTGCCGCCGGGCGCGCCGCCGGTCTGCGAGTTCTTCCGCCGCCTGCCGGACGCCCTCGAACAGGCGGCCGCGCTCGACGCCGCCCACGGGACCGAGCCCGACCTGGAGGCCATGCCCATGTACGGCGTGGTCTTCTCGTTCAAGGACGCGTTCGACGCCAAGGACATGCGCTCCACCGGCGGCGCCGACGCCCGCTACGACATCGACGTCCCGGCGCGCGACCATGTCCTCGTCGACCAGTTGCGCCGAAAGGGCGCGATCATCTTCGCCAAGGCGGTGATGACGGAATATAACGGCCGCTCCGGCGACCCCGGCGGGCGGCACGCGCCGGAGAAGATCCTGCCCTCGGTCCTCGGCTACCAGCGCAGCAGCTGGGGCGGCAATCCGTCCAACCCCTACGACACGACCCGCTCGGCCTCGCTGGGCTCCAGCTCCGGTTCGGCCCTGTCGGTCAGCACGAACATGGTGATGGCCAGCCTCGGGGAGGAGACGCGGGCTTCCTGCCGGGGTCCGTCCAACCACAACGCCGTGGCGCTGATCTTGCCGCACAAGGCGATGCTGGGCTTCGACGGCGGGGCCATCGGCTCCGACATCTATGTCGACCGCAGCGGCGTGCACTGCCGCACCATCGCCGACGCCGCGAAGGTGCTGGACGCCCTCAAGGACCCGGTGGCCGGCTACTACGACCCGCGCGACCCCTTCACCACCGTGCCGCGCTCCTCGGTGCTGGCCGACGGCTATGCGAGGCACGCCATGGCCTCCGGAGCGCCCGGCGCCCTCGCCGGACGGCGGCTCGGGATCATTCGCGAATCCATGGTCCATCCGCCCGAATCCAGATGCGAGGAGCCGATCGTCGTAGCGGCGGTCCGCGAGATCCAGGACGTGCTGGGCGACAGGCTCGGGGCGACGCTGGTCGAATCCTCCGACCCGCTCTGGAGCTCCGACCCGCGCGTGGAGCGCATGACGGTGGACTTCCGCCGCGCCTTGGCCCGCATGGTCCCGATCTTCATGCCGGAGCTGCTGTTCCGGCTGGGTCCGGACGGAAAGCCTCTGTTCGAAGAGTTCGCCGCCGCGATCGTCCCGACCGAGTTCATGCCCGGCAAGGTGTTCGGCTCCGGCCGCATGCAGCCGATCGACTACTTCATCGAGCTCTCCGAGGAGCGCATCGCGCCGCCGCGCAACCTCGACATCGCGGTCGTCCAGCAGCAGGAGCTGGCGATGGGCTTCCGCTTCCACATCCCGCAATACCTGAAGCGGCGCGCGCAAGACTGGGCGGCGCTGGGCTTTCGCGAGAGCCTGACGGATTTCCCCGCCCTCAACGCCCGGTCGAAGTTTTGGGGCGACGACCAGCGCAGCGCCTTCCGTAACTGGGAGGAGGTGACCGACCTGCGCAACCCGCACGGCCAGCGCCAGGGCGTCAACGAGCGCATCATGCTGCGCGAGCTGCTGCGGCGCGTCGACATGATGGTGATCCTGGAGAATCGCCTCGACGCCCTCGTGCGGCTGCATACGCCGCTGCCGCCCGCCAAGATCGGCGGGGCGCCGCATCCGGGCTCGAACATGCCAGGCTCGCCACGCGACCAGAACCTGCTCGGCGAATCCTTCAACGGCCCGAACGCCGGCCTCACCGAAGTGCTCATCCCGGCCGGCTATGTCGACACCGTCTATGATCCCGTATTCCGGTTGAGCCCGGACGGAACGCGCTACCTGTCCGCGCTGTCCGATCATCCCACCCGGATCGCCGCGCCGGGGCTGCCCTTCTCGCTCGTGTTCCGGGCCGAGCCCGGCCGCGAGGACGTGCTTCTGGAGATCGCGTCGGCCTATGAGGCGGCGTCGCGGCGGCGCGTCCCGCCGCCCGCCTTCGGGCCGCTGTAGACGGGCGCTCAGCCGCCCGACATGTCCTCGGCGGTGGTCGTCACGCTCAGCCCCGACATGCTGAGCGGCGGCAGCCGGAGCATCCGGTTCAGGACGATGAAGTCGTAGGTCATGCCGGTGAGCCGGACCGTGATGGTGGGCGCCGAGCCGCCGGGGCGGCCGGCGAAGCCGAGCCCGGTCTGGATGTAGTCGATGGCGACGTTGCGGGGCCGCAGGCGCGGGAAGGCGCTGCACATCCCGGGAAGGCGCTGGGGCCCGGTGGGGCAGCTTGTCGCCCCGCGTCCATACACGATGGTGTTCAGCGCCGCGGCGTCGAAGGTCCCGTTGGTGCAGGTAGACGTCGCGCCGCTGCAGCGGCGTTCGAAATACGGCATGGCGTCGCCCGGGAACACCGTTGAGGACGTGCCGTCATAGGTCTTCAGGTCCGACGAGACCGGATTGGAGACCGCCGCCAGCCGCGCCCCGAGTTGCAGCGCCTTGGTGGCTTGGTTGTACTGCCAGAAGGCCGTGCCGAAATCGAGCACGCCCATGAGGACGAGCACCAGCGTGCCGGCCACGAGGCCGAATTCGGCCATGCTGGCCCCGGCCTCGTCGGCCCAGAAGCATCGCTCTCGCCTATTGGCCGACATGGCGTTCCGTATGGCTTGCGGCGACCTGGATGGGCCCGAGGCCGATCGCGGAGAGAAGGCCGAGGCCCCGTGGCTGGAACGTGGTCGAGACTGTCACGATGCGCAGCGGATCGCTCCCCCGGTAGGCGCGCAGGCCCGTGGCGGCGTCCACCGGGTTGGGAGCGCTGGCGTAGGAGACGGTCACGTCCCGGTCGCTCCATCCGGCGACCCGGGATGCGCCGGAGCCCGAGGGGGAGCCCGTGACGGCGATCGCCCGGGCCTGGGTTTCGGACGCGGTCGGGTCGGGAACCCGCGCCAGGTAGCGGGCGGCGTCGCGAACGCCCGTCTGGACCATCTCGTAGGCGTAGAGCATCCCGCCGAACTCGAAGATCGCGAAGGCGAACGCGATCACGAAAGGCAGCGCCAGCGCCGCCTCGACGGCGACCGAGCCGCGTTCGTCCTCGACGATCCTGATGCGGACGGTCTCCATGGCCTCACCGATAGAGTTGGACGGTGTCGCGGATGACGTTGCGGGCGCCGGGCGTGCCGGGCTCCAGCAGCTCCACCATCTCGGCCCAGATCGTGCCGTCGTTCTTGTCCATCGGCTCGGTGAGGAAAAACCTTGCGTAGCCGGTGACCGGGATGACGCCGCCCGACGAGCCCGTCAGCTGCCCGGCCGCGGCCGCCGCCTGGCAGTCGATGATGGCGCCGACGAAGAGCCGTCGGTCCGGATCGTCCGTCAGGGTCGAGGCGCCGCCCGTGTAGCAGGCCGGCGCGCCCTTTTCGCCCGCCCCGGACGCGCCCGCCGTGCTGCGGGTGGTCAGCCCGTTCTCGATCTCGTAGCGATACACCTCGTAGCGGCTGGGGCGGTTGGCGTTGGACCAGCCATTCGGGAATCCGCCCCCGAAGCTGCGCGTCCAATAGGCCTCGAAATCCCAGTCGCCGCCGCCGATCCGCCCGGCGGTGGCCGCCCCGCCGAAGGTGCAGGTCGCGCCGCCGTAGAAGCAGGGATCGCGCGGCAGGCCCAGTGGCTTGCCCAGATTGGCGGGGTCGGTGGGCGGCAGGCTGGGATCGTAGGCGGGAGAAGCGCCGCAGGACGAGCCCGTGTAGCCCTTGCGCACGTTCTGGGCGGGACGGTACGCCGGATCGCCTCGGTTGCCGGAGAACCCGCCGGCATACATGTCGAAGCGGACATTGATCGCCTCCGCCGTCGACGAGATGTTGCCCGTCTGCAGCTCGACGCCGCTCTGGCGATAGCAGCCCTTGGGCTTGTCGAGCGCGAGCGATTCCTTCACCGCCGCTCCGCCATTGCCGTAGGCGGGCTGCAGGTAGCCGTAGTTCCCGGCGCCGTATTGCGAGCCCTTCGCTTTCATGGCGATGAGCCGCCGCCGGAACGACGGATCGCGCGCAGCAGCCTGGAGGGGCAGGGCGGACCCTTCGAACGGGTTGCACATGAAGAGCGGCGTGACGTTGCAGGCGACGCTGTCGAACCCGCCCACGGCTGTGGCGGAGACCTGCGTGGGAAAGCCGGTCGCCCCCGCCGCCTTGGCGAAGAGCGAACCGAAGCCGACAGGCGCCGTGCGCACCTCCACATAGGCCGCCAGGGCAGGGTCGGTCGTCTCGCTGGCCGACGCGATGGCCTGCGCGTCGCTCGAGGGCAGGGACTTCAGGTAGCGCACGCCCGAGGCCTGCAACGCCGCGCCGCCCGAGGCGAAGCGGGCGTCGTTGCGGACCAGCCGGTCGATCGCGCGGTTGGCCCGCACGATGGCGTCGGGTTTGGCGTCCAGCTCGGCCGCGGCCGCCAGCGCCAGTGCGTCTGCGCCGGCCTGGACCGAGGTTTGCAGGTTGAACAGGCGCCCGCCGTCGACGACCAGCATGGCGGCCGCGGCGATCACCGGCAGCGACAGCGCCAGCGGGATCGCGACGCCGCCGCTGTCGTCCGCCGTCCACCGGGCCGAAAGCCGGTCGAGACACGTCATGGCTTCGCCCGCCCGTCCAGCGTCAAGGCCTCGGCGCCAGCGCCGTCGCCCGGACCGTGGCGGTCTCCTCGATCGGCGGCGGCAGCGTCTGGATCGTGTATTCCTGCCGCTTCATGCCGCGGGTCACTCCGACCAACAGCGTGCGCTTGGGCGGCGGGGAGGCCGCCGGGGCGGACGCCTGCAGGACCGGCGCGGGAGCGGCGTCGGCGAGGTCCTCCACCTTGATGCGGGCGGTCGCCTCGGCGGTCATCGATCCGGCCGCCCGAAGCGCCAGGCTGAGGGAGCCGACCGTCGTGGCGAGGGCCAGCTTCTGCGCGTCCGCGGTGTTGACCTCGAAGGTGACGGCTTTCGCCAGCGAGGGCTTTTCGGCCCGCTCATCGGCGCTCTGGTCCACCGCCAGCACCTTAACCCCCTGCAGGAGCACGTCCGTGAAGGCCTCGCCCTTGTCCAGCGTGCGCGTCAGCAACAGGTCGACCCGCTCGCCCGGCAGGACGAAGCCGGCGACGCCGTTGATGTCGTTGACCCGCACGGACGCCGCCTTCATGCCGGGTTCTATGAGGGCGGTCAGGGAGGCGCGCTGGCCGGGGCCGGTCACCTTCATGCGCAGCAGCGGCTCGGATTCCTCCATGGGGGCCAGCGCGATGCGCCGCACCTGCGGGTCCAGCACCTCGGCGATGGTGGCGAACGCGCCTTTCGGGACGTCGCCTTCGGGCCAGCGGATCTCGCGCAACTGCTGGCGGGTGATCTCGACGCCGTAGCGCAGCGGCGTCGCCGCCACCACGATGGTGCGGTCCGCGGCGGGCCTCACCGCCTCGGGCTGGATCGCCTGGAGACGCTGGCCGGCCTTCTTGTCCAGCCACATCTTGCCGGTCACGACGGCGCCCGTTCCGGTCAGGACCGCGATGCCCAACATGATGACAGTCTTCGAATGCATACTCGGCCGCCACACGCTGAAGTTGTGTGGCCAACGTGGGTTTCAGGCGCTTAACGAGGTGTGAAGACCGGCGAAGCGAAAGCAAAAACGCGTGAACGCCGATGAACTCGCCTCGCTGGCATTTGATGCGATTTCGTCCGCATGGCGGTGCCGGCGCCGCCTTGGGCCGCCTGCGAAAAGCTCCTAAGGTCCGGTACGCGACCGCCGAGCCGGAGAAGCCACGACAATGAAGACCGCCGTTGGATTGGTTGGGGTTGGCCTGATGGGCCATGGGATCGCCCGGAACGTCCTCGGACGCGGGGGCTTTCCCCTGACGGTTCTCGACCATCCCGGCAACCAGCCGCTCGACGACCTGATCGCGGCGGGAGCCCGCGTGGCGTCGAGCCCCGCCGCCTTGGCGGCGGCGTCCGACATGATCATCCTGTGCGTCACCGGCTCGCCCCAGGTCGAGGCGGTGCTGGCCGGCGAGGGCGGCGTTCTGGAGGCGCTCAGGCCCGGCGCGGTGGTGGTGGACTGCTCCACCGCGATGCCCGAGTCGACGCAGAAGATGGCGGCCGCGGTCGAGGCAGCGGGCGGTCGCCTCCTCGACGCGCCCATGACCCGCACGGCCCGGCACGCGCATGAGGGAACGCTCAACCTGCTGGTGGGCGGTGATGAGGCCACGCTGCGGGAGGTCCGCCCCGTCCTGGACTCCTTCACCGAGAACGTCAGCCATGTCGGACCGGTCGGCTTCGGCCACCGCATGAAGCTGCTGCACAACTATGTCTCGATCGGCTTCATGGCGCTGCTGGCCGAAGCCGCCGCCAGCGCCGAACTCGCCGGCGTCGATCCCGCGGTCCTTGTGGACGTGCTCGCCAAAGGGGGCGGCGCCGGCGTGGCGCTGCAGCGCATGGCGCCCTCGATGGTGGCGGGAGACGCCGGCGCGGTGCCGTTCACCCTCGACAACGCGCTCAAGGACCTCAGCTATTTCCGGGCCATGGCGGAGGCGGCCGGCGCGCCGCACGAAATCGTCGACGGCGTGGTGCGGGCCCTGACGGGAGCCGTCGCGGCGGGCCACGGCCAGGCCTATGTCCCGGACCTCGTGCGCCTCCTCAAGCGGCCTTGAGCCCCGCGGCGCGGCGGCCCAGCCTGCATTCCGTGACGCGGCGGCGCCCGCCATGCTAGTCTGGCGCGCAGTGGAGTGCCGGTGTCATGCGCATCCTGGTGATCGAAGACGACCCTCGCATCGCCGTCAGCATCTCGGACAGTCTGCAGGACCTGGGTCATAGGACCGTGGAGGCGGATACGGTCGCGGACGCTCTGGACGTGATCCGCGGAGGCGCGGTCGACCTCGTAATCTCGGATCTCGGACTGGCCGACAATGTCCGGGCGGAGACCTTCCTGGAAGCGATCCGCACGCTTCATCCGACCCTGCCCATCATCGTCGCCACCGGCCTGGAGCCTTCCCAGGAACTCGTCATGGACGACCGCATGGTCCTCCTGATGAAGCCCTACGGGATGGCGGACCTCGAAGAGGCCATCGCGCGCCTGACCGGCGCGGGCGCGCCCTGAGGACGGCCCACTGATCCTTTGGTCCGACAAGCGCAACGCTTGCGCGCAGTCCGTCAGGAGCGTATGACTGACCAGTCAGTCATACGCCGACCGGAAGGGTTTTCCATGGGCAGGCGCCCCGCCGTGCGATCCGGAGCGGGCAAGACCGCGCGGGCGGCGCAGCCGGAGCGTTCGGCGGCCGACAGGCGCGAGGCGATCCTGGCCGCAGCGCTCGACGTCTTCGCCGAGAGCGGCTTCGCCCCTGCGCGTCTCGACGACGTCGCCGCCCGTGCAGGCGTCGCCAAGGGCACGATCTATCTCTACTTCGCCTCCAAGCAGGCGCTGTTCGAAGCCTTGGTCCAGACCTCCATCGGCGGGCCGGTCGCGGCGATCGGCGAGGCGATGCTGGCCAGCGACCTGCCCACCGCGGACCTCCTCAGGACGCTGTTCTCGCGCGTACGCACCGAGATCCTCGGCACGCGCCGACGCGAGGTCGCCCGGCTGGTCCTCAGCGAAGTGGGGCGCTTCCCCGAACTCGCGGCCTTCTACCACCGCGAGGTGGTCGGGCGCGGCATGGCGCTGATCCGGGCCATCGCGCGGCGCGGCGTGGAGCGGGGCGAACTCGCCTCCGACGCGCTGGAGCGCTTTCCCCAGCTCGCCGCCGCCCCGCTCGTCGTCGCGCTGCTCTGGACCAGCTTCTTCGACGTCCTGGAGCCGCTCGACGTGGAAGGCATGTTCGACGCCCATGTCGAAATCCTGGTGCGGGGACTGCAGGGGGGCCGGCCATGAAGCCTGTCCGCATCGCGCTGGCGGTGATCGTCCTGGCGGGCCTCGCAGGGGCGGCGTTCTGGTACGTCCTGCGCGACCGCGACCCGGAGAGCGGCTGGCAAGGCTATGTGGAGGGCAATCTCGTCTACATGGCCGCCGAGGACGGCGGCCGCATCGAGACCCTGACGGTCGAGGCCGGCGACGCCGTGCAGGAAGGCCAGTTCCTCTTCGGCCTGGAATCCTCCTCCCAGGCCGCCCAGAAGTCCGAGGCGCAGGCGCGGCTCACGCAGGCCCAGGCCATGCTGGACAACCTCAAGGCCGCCCTGCAGCGGCCCGAGCAGATCGCCGTGCTGCGCGCCCAGGAGGAGCGGGCCAAGGCGACGCTGGACCTCTCGAAAAGCGAGTTCGAGCGCCAGCAGCAGCTCTTCGCCCGGGGGATCTCCGCCAAGGCGCGGCTGGACCAGGCCGAATCCACCTTTGAGCGTGACAAGGCGGCCCTGCAGGAGGCGCAGCGCCAGATCCAGGCGGCGCAGATCTCCGGCCGGACCTCCGAAATCGACGCCGCCGAAGCGGCGGTGCGCGCGTCCGGGGCCATGCTGGAGCAGGCCGACTCGCGCCTCGCCAAGCGCCGCGTCTTCGCCCCGGCGGCGGCGCGGGTGCAGGACGTGTTCTTCCGCGCCGGCGAGGTGGTGAATGCGGGCCAGCCCGTGCTTTCGCTGCTGCCTCCCGCCAATCTGCGGGTGCGGTTCTACGTGCCGGAGACCGCCCTCTCCACGCTGATGCTCGGCCAGGAGGTGGCCGTGTCCTGCGACAGCTGCCCGGAGGGGATGCGCGGCGTGGTCGCCTTCATCTCGCGCGAGGCGGAGTTCACCCCGCCGGTCATCTTCAGCGAACAGGAGCGCGGCAAGCTTGTGTTTCGCGCCGAGGCGCGCTTTCCCGGCCGCGAGCTGAAGCTGCCGCTCGGCCTCCCGGTGACGGTGGAGTCCGCAGGGGCCGCGCCATGACGGCTCCCGCGCCCAGCACCCGGCCGGCGCCCGACATCGTCATCGACGTCGAGGGGCTGAGCAAGACCTTCGGGACCCGGACCGTGGTGAAGAATCTCACCATGCAGGTGCGGCGAGGGCTGATCTACGGCTTCCTGGGACCGAACGGCAGCGGCAAGACGACCACGATCCGGATGCTGTGCGGCCTGCTGACGCCCGACAGCGGCCACGGGACCTGCCTGGGGTACGACATCCTCACCCAGTCGGCGCAGATCAAGCGCCATGTCGGCTACATGACGCAGCGCTTCTCGCTCTACGCCGACCTCTCGATCCGCGAGAACCTTGAATTCGTCGCCCGGGTGTACGGCATGCCCAACCCGCGCCGATCGGCCCAGGACGCGATCGCGCGGCTCGGCCTGGAGAACCGCGCCGGGCAACTGGCCGGGGAGCTTTCGGGCGGCTGGAAGCAGCGGCTGGCGCTCGGCGCCTGCATCCTGCCGAGCCCGCAGCTGCTGCTGCTCGACGAGCCGACGGCCGGCGTCGACCCCAAGGCGCGGCGCGACTTCTGGGACGAGATCCACGCGCTCGCCCATGAGGGCCTGACCGTGCTGGTCTCCACCCACTACATGGACGAGGCCGAGCGCTGCCACGAGATCGCCTATATCGCCTATGGCGAGCTCCTGGCCCATGGGACCGTTCCGGAGGTCGTCGCCCAGGCGCATCTGGCCACCTGGACGGTGACCGGGCCCGACCTGGCCGAGCTCGGCGACAGGCTCAAGCGCACGCCGGGCGTCGAGATGGTGGCGACCTTCGGGGCGGCGCTGCATGTCAGCGGCCGCGACGGGGCGGCGCTCGAGACGGCGACGGCGCCGTTCAGGAGCGCCGGGCCGCAGGTCTGGACGCCGGGCGAACCGACCCTGGAGGACGTGTTCATCGACCTGATGAGCCGCGCCAAGGATAACTTCGCATGAGCGCACCGGCCGCCCCGACCCCGAACGGCGAGGGCCGCACCGTGGGCCTGCGGGCGTCCTTCGGGCGGCTCTGGGCCACGTTCCTGAAGGAGCTGATCCAGCTGCGGCGCGACCGCATCACCTTCGCGACCATGATCATGATCCCGATCTTCCAGCTGCTGCTGTTCGGCTACGCGATCAACACCGATCCCAAGCACCTGCCCACCGCCGTGCTGATCCAGGACGACTCGGCCTTCGCCCGGTCCTTCGTGGCCGCCATGCGGGCCACCGACTATTTCGCCGTCACCGAGCTGGCCCGCTCCGAGGACGAGCTCGACGCCCTGTTCCTCAGCGGCAAGGTGCAGTTCGCCCTGCAGATCCCGGCCCATTTCGGCCGCGACGTCATCCGGGGCGAGCGCCCCGCGCTGCTGGTGATCGCCGACGCCACGGACCCGACCGCCACCGGAGGCGCGGTCTCGGCCCTGCAGGGGCTCGCCGCCAGCGTGTTCTCGCGCGAACTCATGGGCCCGACGGGCGGCCTCGCGCCGCGGCCGACGCCTTACGAGCTGCGCATCCATCGCCGCTTCAACCCGACGGGCGAGACCCAGCTCAACATCGTGCCCGGGCTGATGGGCGTCATCCTGACCCTGACGATGCTGATCTTCACCGCGCTCTCGGTGACGCGCGAGATCGAGCGCGGCACCATGGAGAGCCTTCTCGCCATGCCGATCCGGCCGGTCGAGATCATGCTCGGCAAGATCGCCCCCTATGCGCTGGTGGGCGGCCTGCAGATGGGCGTGATCCTGGTGGCCGGGCACGTGCTGTTCGATGTGCCGATCGTGGGCGGCCTCGGGCTCCTGGTCACCCTCACGATGCTGTTCATCGTCGCCAACCTGTCGGTCGGCTACACCTTCTCCACGATCGCGACGACGCAGCTGCAGGCCATGCAGATGTCGTTTTTCTTCTTCCTGCCCAACATGCTGCTTTCGGGCTTCATGTTCCCGTTCCGGGGCATGCCGGACTGGGCGCAGGCGATCGGCGAGATCATTCCGCTCACGCATTACCTGCGCATCGTGCGCGGCGTCATGCTCAAGGGCGCGGGCGCGGCGGACCTGCAGGTCGACATCGCCGCCATGGGGGTCTTCACCCTCGTGGCCATGACGGTGGCGGTGGTGCGGTTCCGGCAGACGCTGGACTGAGTCCGCGGCGCCTCAGAACGGGCCGCGCCGCCGGGCGTCGACGCTCCAGGGGCCGGCCCCGGCGAAAACCAGATAGAGGAACACGAAGCAGTAGAGGATCGCGGCGTCGCCGCCGTTGTTCACCGGGAAGAAGTTGCGCGGCGCATGGGCCAGGAAATAGGCCACCGCCATCTGGCCCGACAGGACGAACGCCGCCGGGCGCGTGAACAGTCCCAGCACGATCAAGAGGCCGCCGACCAGCTCCAGCACGCCGGCCATGCCGGAGAGGCTCGCCAGGGCCGGGCTGTTCCCGCCCGCCGGGAAGTGCAGGATCTTCTGGGTCCCATGCTCCAGGAAGAGCAGGCCCGTCATGATGCGCAGAACGCTCAGCATGCGGGGGGACCAGGCGGCGAGCCTCGACGTTTCGATCATCAGATGGTCTCGGTTTGGGGACAGGCCGGCGCCCGGGCCGGATGGCGCCGCGTCGCGACGTCGCCGACCGTCACAACGCCCGCCGGGCGGCTCGGTTCTCGGTCGGGGCGCAAGCGGACGCTGGCGTGAATGCAAGCGCTCTACGCAGGGCGTTCAGACGGGAGCGAGCCATGCCGCCGCCGCTCTTGCGTTCGGGGCGGGTTCCCGGTCATCTCGGCCGAAGGGAGGCGGCGCTGAAGCCGCCCCGTCGTCGCCTCAGGAGGAACCCATGTCCGTCCGCGCCACGCCCTATCGGGGCGTCTTCCCCGTCGCCCCCACGCCGTTCACGGACGGGCAGGATCTCGACCTCGACGGCATGCGCCGGGTGCTCGACTGCATGATCGACCAGGGCGTCGACGGCATCTGCATCCTGGCCAACTATTCCGAGCAGTTCCTGCTCACCGACGAGGAGCGCGACGTGCTGCTGGACGTCAGCCTCTCGCACGTCGCCGGGCGCGTGCCCGTCATCGTCACCTGCAGCCATTTCAGCACCCGGATCGCGGCCGACCGGGCGCGTCGCGCCGCCGAGGCCGGCGCCAGCATGCTGATGCTGATGCCGCCCTATCACGGGACCGGCCTGAGGGCCGACGAGACCGGTATCCTGGAGCATTTCGCGCGGGTCGCGGCGGCCGCCCCGATCCCCATCATGGTCCAGGACGCGCCGCTGAGCGGCGTGCCGCTGTCCGTGCCCTTCCTGGCCCGGCTCGCCCGCGAAGTGCCGCGGGTGACCTATTTCAAGATCGAGACGCCCTTTGCGGCGGCCAAGCTCCGCGGCCTCATCGCGGCCGGCGGAGCCGCCATCGAGGGGCCGTTCGACGGCGAGGAGGCGATCACGCTGATGCCCGACCTCGACGCCGGCGCGACCGGCACGATGTCGAGCGCGCTGCTGCCGGACCTGATCAAGCCCGTAGTGGAGAGCCACCGGGAAGGCCGGCGCGCCGAGGCCCAGGCCGCCTACGCCCGCATCCTGCCCCTGATCAACTACGAGAACCGCCAATGCGGCCTGCGCGCCGCCAAGACGGTGATGATGGAGGGCGGCGTGATCAAGAGCGACGCCGTGCGCCACCCCCTGGAGCCGCTGCATCCGGAGACCCGCAAGGGCCTGCTCGAGCTCGCCCGGGAGTTGCAGCCGCTGGCGTTGCGCTGGGGCCGCTGAGCGCCCGGAGCCGCCGCCGCAAAATCACGCGCGATGGCTCGGGAGGGGTTGCGCATCCCCTCCCGAGCCGCTATTCAAGCGCCCGTGACGGACGGCCACGCCGCTCCGCCACCCCGCGCCCGTAGCTCAGCTGGATAGAGCATCAGACTACGAATCTGAGGGTCGGACGTTCGAATCGTTCCGGGCGCGCCAATTTTCCCAAGTTTTCAGCCATAGAACTTGTCCCGACGCCTCGCGGCGGGCGGAGCGCTGACGGCCGCGGTCACGCGTCTCGGCTGCAGAGCGCGCCGGCCGCCTTGGGACGCCACGCCGCTCCAAACACAAAGGCCCCGCTTCGTCGAAGCGGGGCCTTTGGCGTGAGAATACGCCAGGCGTGGGGCGCTAGAACTCGTCCCATCCGCCTGAGGCGGCGCGCTTGGGGGCGGGGCGGGCGTGAGCGGCCTTGCCGGCGGCCGGCCTGGCCGGTTGGGCCGGCCTCGCCGCAGGGGCGGGCCTTGCCGGCGCGGCGGGTCGGGCGAAGGCTTCGGCGGCCAGTTCGCGCAGGCGCTCCGGCTCCGTCCGCGGCGGCGTGCGCGTCCGCTCGACGCCGCCGCCGGCGCGGGTCTTGAAGCCGGCCACGAGCGTGTTCAGGCGGTCGATCTGGCCCGTCAGCGAGCTCGCCGAGGCGGCGCTCTCTTCGGCCAGGGCGGCGTTCTGCTGGGTCATCTCGTCCATGTGGGCGACGGTCTGGCTCATCTCGTCGATGCCGTTGGCCTGCTCGCGGGCGGCCTCGGAGATCTCCGTCACGGTCGCGGCGACCTTGCCGGACGCGTCCACGATCTTGTCCAGCGCCTCGCCGGCCGAGCGCACCAGCGCGACGCCCTGGGCCACCTCGGCGGTGGAGGAGTTGATCAGCCCGGTGATGTCCTTGGCCGCCTCGCTGGAGCGCTGCGCCAGCGTGCGGACCTCCGACGCGACGACCGCGAAACCTTTCCCGGCCTCTCCGGCGCGGGCCGCTTCCACGGCCGCGTTGAGGGCGAGCAGGTTGGTCTGGAAGGCGATGTCGTCGATCACCGAGCTGATGTCGGTGATCTTCTGCGACGCGGCCTCGATCCGCGCCATCGCCTCGACCGCCCTGGAGACGATCTCGCCGCCGTCATGCGCCACCTTGCGGGCCTGCTGGGACGTCTCGACCGCCTGGTTGGACGCCGCCGCGCTGGCCTTGACGGAGGCGGCGAGCTCTTCGGTGGTGGCCGCCGTCTCCTCCAGCGAGGAAGCCTGCTCCTCGGTGCGGCGGGAGAGGTCGTCCGCCCCGGTGTTGATCTGCGTCGCCGCCGCGGCGACGTCCACCGTGGTGGTCTGGATCGTCGAGACGGTCTCGGCGAGCTTGGCGACGGTCTCGTTGATGGAGCCGCGCAACTCGCCGAAGCGGCCCTTGTAGCGGGTCTCCACCGTCCGGGTGAGGTCGCCTCCGGCGATGCTGTCCAGCACGGACGCGATCTCGCTGGTGGCTTGGTCGACGGCGGCGTTGATGGCGTTCACCCCGTCCACCAGCGCCTGCAATTCGGGCCCGGCCCGGGTCGGCCCGACCCGCTGGGAGTAGTCGCCCTCGGCGGAGGCCGCCACCACGGCGCTGACCTGCTCGACCACCTCGGTCATGATCTTGGCGGCCTCGGCCTGCCGCGCGGCGGCGGCGCGTTCGTCGGCCTCCAGGGCGGCGGTGCGCACCAGGTTCTCGCGGAACGCCAGGGCCGCGCGGGCCGCGGCGCCGACTTCGTCGTTGCGCTCCACGTAGGGCACCTCGACGCCGCGGTCGCCAGCGACGAGCTTCTCCAGCACGCCGGCGATGCGGCTGATCGGACGGGCCACGCCCAGCATCCCCGAAAGGGCGTTCGCCACCATGTAGATCAGCAGCAGGGCCGCCAGGCCGAGGCCCATCGCGTCGCCGATGGCGGTGGCGGAATGCAGCTCCTGCGCCACCCGTTCGTCGCGTTCCTTCACCGCCGCCCGGACCTGGCCGAGCAAGTCGCCGATGTGGATCCGCAGCGGCGAGGAGCGCTCCGCGACGATCTTGGCCTGGGCGTCGCGCAGGACCACGCACCGATCCACGATGGCGCGCAGCTTGCCGACCACGCCGGGAAGCTTGCCCATGGCGTCGGCCAGGTTGGGCTCGGACAGGAAACTCTGAAGCCGCTCGAGGTCGCCGGCGACGCCCGAAAAGCCCTCCGTCATGGTGGCCCGGAGGGCCTCCTCGCCGGTGGCCTCGTATCGCCACATGGCGGCGCGGGCGGTCATGACGGCGTCGTGCGCCCGCCGCAGGCCGAGCTCTATGTCGCCTTTGGTGACGGGATCCGCCTTCTCGGCGGCCGCCAGCGCGGCCGCGAGCTGGCGGTCCCACTGGCTGGCCGTCTCGACCTGGTTGCGCAGCTCAGCGGTGCGCTCCGTCTGGACCGCGGCGACCTCCGCCACCGATTGAGCGTATCGGTCGAAGTCGGAGCGGATTTCGACCAGCCGCTTGCGGTTGGCCTCGATCGTCGCCGAGGCGAGCGCCTGATCGAGGAACTCCGCGCCTGTCGCCTTCAGCGCCGGCAGGGCCGCGGCCGCCTTCTCGACCTGCTCGACCGTGGCGGCGAGCCGGATGTCGCGGTTGAGGATCTGAACCTTGGCGAAGGCTTCTTCGGCCTGCTGGACGGATCGCACCAGGGTCTCGGAGCGCTCGCTCTGCGTGGTGAGCGCATCGACCTTCCGGGACGACCACTGCTGGTTGGCGGTGAGCCCGAGGGCCAGGACGACGCCGAGCGCCGCCTGGATTCCGAGCTTCTGCCCGATATTGAGAGAGTTGAACATCATGACCCCCAGCGCCGAAGCGCGCAGCGCCGTCCGGCTTCGCCAGCCGTCCCGGGCTCGCCCGCGGCGGGCGGCGTCGGGTCGTGATGGCCGATCGGCGGTTGCAGGATTCATGAGCGGGCTGAATCAAAGATGAAGAAAACTTCGTCTGAGAAGGCAGTAATAAAGAAAAGCCGTGAGTCGCTATAAGTAAAAACGAGTAGATGATGACCTGATTCTAATAATCGCTTGCCTGTTGTCAATGTCTCGATAAGCGCCGGATTCCTGCTCCCCGGAAGGCGGCGGGCCGTAGCCGCGGCACTCCCTGGATCTTCCTGGCCTTCGTGACGCACCGAGCCGCGAGGGCGGCGGGCCCGGCGGCGCGCCGGGGCTGTTGCGCGCGTGGCCCGGCTCGCCTAGACCGCAGGCGATTGCCGCGCGCCCGCCGCGCCGCCGACGACCGAGGCCTTCGATGAACGACCGCCTGTCCCTCTCCAAGGACAAGATCCGCGTCCTCCTGCTGGAGGGCGTCAACGACAGCGCCGCCGACCTGTTCGCCGCGGCGGGCTACAGCAATGTCACACGTCTTCCCAAGGCGCTCGACGGCGAAGCCCTGCGCGAGGCGGTCCGGGGCGTGCATATCCTGGGCATTCGCTCGCGCACCCAGCTCACCGAGGCGGTCTTCTCCCAGGTCGACCGGCTGGTCGCGGTGGGCTGCTTCAGCGTCGGCACCAACCAGGTCGACCTCGAAGCCGGCCGCCGCCGCGGCATTCCGGTGTTCAACGCGCCGTTCTCCAACACGCGCAGCGTCGCCGAGCTGGTCATCGGCGAGATCGTGATGCTGCTGCGGCGCATCTTCCCGCGGTCGCTGAAGGCGCATGAGGGCGGCTGGGACAAGTCGGCCACCGACAGCCTAGAGGTGCGCGGCAAGACGCTGGGCATCGTCGGCTACGGCAATATCGGCAGCCAGTTGTCGACCTTGGCCGAGGCCATGGGCATGCGGGTGATCTTCTTCGACCTCACCGACAAGCTGCGCCACGGCAACACCGAGCCCACCGAGTCGCTCGCCGAGCTGCTGTCCCAGAGCGACGTGGTGAGCCTGCACGTGCCGGAGACGACCGGCACCGCCGGCATGATCGGAGCGGCCGAGATCGCCCGGATGAAGCAGGGCGCCTACCTCATCAACAACAGCCGCGGCACCGTCGTCGATCTCGACGCCCTGGCCGATGCGCTGCGGTCGGGGCGCCTGCGGGGCGCGGCCGTCGACGTGTTCCCGGTCGAGCCCACCTCCAACGCCGAACGGTTCGTCTCGCCCCTGCAGGGTCTGGAGAACGTCATCCTCACGCCGCATGTGGGCGGCTCGACCGAGGAAGCCCAGGAGCGCATCGGCGGCGAGGTGGCCCGCAAGCTGATCGACTACAGCGACGTCGGCTCGACCCTGGGCGCGGTGAATTTCCCGCAGGTGCAGCTTCCGCCCCGCCAGTCGGGCGTGCGCTTCATTCAGGTCCAGCGCAACATGCCCGGCATGCTGGGACGCCTCGCGTCGGTCTTCGCCAAACGCGGGATCAACATCGCCGCGCAATATTACCAGACCGACGGCGAGGTCGGTTATGTGGTCCTCGACGCCGACGGCGATAATTTCGACGCCCGCGAGGTCGTGACCGAACTGCGCGGCCTCCCCGGCAACATTCGCGCCCGCATCCTCAACCGCACGGAGGACTGAGTCCGGGCGCGAAAAAGCCCGCCGCGCCGGGAGGCGGACGGGCTTTCGCAGGCGAGGCCCTATGGGCCTGCCCCTCGGTGCGCGTTACTGGCAGAGATGGCGCAGGCCGTCCTCGCCGATGAAGGTGCCCGACTGGGGATCGAAGGTCTTGTACAGCTTGGCGCACTGCTCCCATTTCCAGTTCATGCTCGGACCGGTCTCAGCCATGCCGCCGGGCGTCTGCACGATGACGCCCGTGTCCATGCCGGAGACGTCATAGGCGTAGCCGTTGCGCATGCGGGTCGGGGCGCCGGCGCCGCCGGAGACGCCGCCTGCCGACATGCCGCTGGCCCGGCCGCCCGGATTCACGACCGACCCGGGAACGCCGCCGCCGGCGCCCGCGCCGAGCTGCGGGGCGGACTGCGCGAGGGCGAGGCCGGCGCTGAGGGTCAGGGCGCCGAGGGCCACGAGGCCGGTCTTGAACGAATGAGTCATGGGAAGATCTCCTGCGTTTCGGGCCGCAAGCCTGCGCATCGCCCGCTTCGGCTCCCCAACGCTCAAAAGCGGCGTCGGTTCGCGACCGGCGGGGCAGGGCGCTTCGCTGGCCCGGACGGTCAGAATTCCTCCCAGCCGCCGCCCGAGCCCGAGCCTGCGGCCTTGACCCGTGCGGCTGTGGGTTCCGGACGAGGCCGGCTCGCCGCCGGGGCCGGCGCCACGAAGGCCTGCTCAGCCAACTGGCGCAGGCGCTCGGGCTCGCTGGAGGGCGAGCCGGCCGCGGCGGGTTTAGGCCTGGGCGGCGGGGCGGAACGACGAGCGGCGGGCGGAGCGACCCTGGCGGCGGCGCGCTGCGGGCGCATCGCGCTGTCGCGGCGCGCGTCCCCGGCGCCGGTGCGGAAGGTCGCCACCACCTCGTTCAGACGCTCGATCTGCGAGGCCAGCGACGACGCCGACGCAGCGCTCTCTTCGGCCAAAGCGGCGTTCTGCTGCGTCATCTCGTCCATGTGGGCGACGGCCTTGCTCATCTCGTCGACGCCGTTGGCCTGTTCGCTGGCCGCGCTGGAGATCTCCTCGACGGTGCTGGCCACCCGACGCGAGGCGTCGACGATGCGCCCGAGCGCCTCGCCGGCGGAGCGCACCAGCTTGACCCCCTGCGCCACCTCCTGGGTGGAGGAGTTGATCAGGTCGGTGATCTCCTTGGCGGCGTCGCTGGAGCGTTGCGACAAGGTGCGCACTTCCGAGGCCACGACGGCGAAGCCCTTGCCGGCCTCGCCGGCCCGGGCCGCCTCGACGGCCGCGTTCAGGGCCAGGAGGTTGGTCTGGAACGCGATGTCGTCGATCACCGAGCTGATGTCGGTAATCTTCTGCGATGCCTGTTCGATGCGGGTCATCGCCGCCACGGCCTCGGTCACGACCCCGCCGCCGGTCTCGGCGACGCCGATCGCCTGCCGGGCGAGGTCCACGGCCTGCCGGGACGACTGCGCCGACGCCTTCACGGAGGCGGCGAGCTCCTCGGTCGTGGCGGCCGTCTGCTCCAGCGAGGCCGCCTGCTCCTCGGTGCGCTGGGACAGGTCGTCGGCGCCCGAGTTGATCTCCTTGACGGCCTCGCCGACGTCGACGGCGGCGACCTGGATGGTGGACACCGCGCTGGCCAGGCGCGCGATCGTGTCGTTGACGGCTGTCTTCAGGTCGGCGAAACGGCCCTGATAGGTGGTCTCGACGGTCCGGGTGAGGTCGCCCTCGGCCACATAGCCGAGCACCGCGGCGAACTCGGTGGTCGCGTGGTCGACGGCGGCGTTGATCTCGTTGATGCCCTGCACGAGGCGGCGCAACTCGCCGTCGGCGTTCGAGATCTCCAGGCGGGCGCTGAAGTCTCCGGCGGCGGCCGCCGCCACCACGACCGCCACGTCGTTGACGACGGAGGTCATCGCCTCCGCGCGGGCGACCTGCTCGGCCTCCGCCGCCCTGTCCTGGGCCTCCATGCTGCGCATCTTCAAGGCGTTGTCGCGGAACACGCCGACGGCCCGCGCCATGGCGCCGAGTTCGTCCTCGCGCTCGGCGAAATGGACGGTGGTGGCGAGGTCGCCCTTGGCGATGGCCGTCATGGCGGTGGTCAGCCGCGCCGTGCGGGCCGCGAAGCGGTGGGTCACGACGATGATCACCGGCGTGAGAGCCGCCAGCACCGCAAGGCTCTTGAGCACGAAGGCGAGCACGAATTCGTTCAACTCGTCGATCGTGTGCGCCTGGTCCAGCATCGCGACGACCTGGACGTTGGCGGACCCCGACGTCTTGAGCGACGCGACCCCGACCCTGTAGGTCCGGCCGTTGACGTCGATCTTACCGGAGCCCTGATCGGAGAGCGGAGGCAGGGACAGCGCCTCGACGCCCTCGATCGAACTGGCGTTGAGTTTCTGGCCAACGACGATCAGCGTCTCGACGCCAGCGACCCGTTTGATGTCCACGGCCGTCTTGCCGCGCAGATAGGCTCCGACCTTGACGGTTCCCACCAGCGCTCCGTCCGCCAACACCGGCGCGACCCCGTCTTCGGCGAGTTCTCCGGACGTGGAGGAGACGGTCAGGCCGCGGACGGGCTGTTTTTGCAAAGCCGACTTGACGTAGGACTCGCCGGCCTTGTTGTCGCCGAGGGACTTGGGGTTATGCCCGCGCATGAGGACGACGCCCTGCGCGTCGGTGGCCTCCAGAGTCCAGACATTCGGGTCGAACCGACGGATGTCCTCGAAGATCCGCACCATCGTGGCGCGCAGAAGGTCTGGGTCCTTGGACCGGATCGCCGCAATCACGTCCGGATTGATGGCCAGGCTCGTCGCATGCGACAGGACCCGCGAGCCCAGCTCGTCGAGGGCCAGCACGGCCCTGTCGCGTCCGGCCACCGCTTCCTGGTCGAGCTGCAAGAGCGCGCTCTCCCGCATCGACGAGTAGCTGAGCCCTCCCACCAGCGCTGCGGTGGCGAGGCAAGTGGCGAGGACCCCCAGGGTGATCTGAAGCCCCATGGACCGGCGGATACGGGAGAGCATGAGCATACCTGCATGACGAGCGCGCGAGGGAAAGAGACGCGTGCACACACTGCAGGAACGTTTTCTACGGAATAATTAATTTAGTTGCAGACAGTAAAAGAATCAATTTTGAGGTGCATGACGATTTGTCAGCGTCTTGCGGTCCCGGGGCCTCGCGGCTCCGGGACCGTAGGCGACGGACTTAGAATTCGTCCCAGGCGCTGGAGGGCGCCTTCCGTCCCGCGGCGGCGCGCCTTGCGGGCGGGGTCGACCCCTTCTCGTCCTGAGCCCTGGTGAGCCGGGCCGGCGCCTTGGACGTCGGGCCGGCAGCCGAGGGCGTCGCGCCGGAGGATTTCATCGACGAGGTCTCGGCTGGCGGTCGCGAAAAGGCCTCGGCCGCGATCTGGCGCAGGCGCGCCGGCTCCGAGGAAGCCTGGGGCCGGCCGGCTGCGGCGCGGCTCTCGGCGCGATGATGCGTCTTGAACGTGGCCGCCACCTCGTTGAGCCGCTCGATCTGCGACGCGAGCGCCGATGCCGAAGCCGCGCTCTCCTCCGCCAGCGCGGCGTTCTGCTGGGTCATCTCGTCCATGTGGGCCACGGCCTGGCTCATCTCGTCGATGCCGTTGGCCTGTTCGCTGGCGGCGCTGGAGATGTCGCCCACCGTGCTGGCCACCTTGTGGGAGGCGCTGACGATCTGGTCCAGCGCATCGCCCGCGGCGCGCACCAGCTTCACCCCGTTCGACACCTCCTGGTCGGAGGACGCGATCAGCCCGGAGATGTCCTTGGCGGCGTCGCTGGAGCGCTGAGCCAAGGTGCGGACCTCCGACGCCACGACCGCGAAGCCTTTGCCTGCCTCGCCGGCCCGGGCGGCCTCGACGGCGGCGTTGAGGGCGAGCAGGTTGGTCTGGAAGGCGATCTCGTCGATGACCGACGTGATGTCGGAGATTTTCTTGGTGGCCTGCTCGATGCGCGACATCGCGTCGACTGCCTGGGTGACGATGGCGCCGCCGTTCTCGGCGACCCGCATGGCCTCCTCGGCCAGGTCCACGGCCTGGCGGGAGGATTGCGCCGACGCCTTGACGGAGGCGGCGAGCTCCTCGGTGGTGGCGGCGGTCTCCTCCAGCGAGGAAGCCTGCTCCTCGGTGCGGCGGGACAGGTCGTCCGCCCCTGCATTGATCTCGCGGGCCGCTCCGCCGACGTCCACGGCGGTGGTCTGGATGGCGGCGACGGTCTCGGCGAGGCGCGCCACCGTGTCGTTGAGCGCTTCCTTGAGCTCGCCGAAGCGGCCGCGGTACTCCGCCGAGATCGTATGCGTGAGGTCGCCCTGCGACAGAGCCCCGAGCGCCGCGGCGAGGTCGCTCGTGGCGGCGTCGACGCCCGCGCTCATCTCGTTCATGGCGGCCGAGAGGTCGCGCATGAAGCCGTTCTTGCCCTCCAGCGGCACGCGCTGGCTGAAGTCGCCGGCCGCCGCGGCCGCCGCCATCGCGGCCACCTCCGACTGGACGGCGAGTTCCTCGGTGACGTTCCGCCATTCGATGGTCTGGCCGATGGCTTCGCCGTCGCGGCCCTCGATCCGCGTCATGGCGATGTTCAGCGTGTAGCCGCCGATGCGGTACTGGAGCAGCGTCGCGCCGCCCGCCTCGCCCAGCTCGCTGCGCTGGAGAGCGGGGTTGTCGCGCGCCTGGGCGATCGGGGAGCCGACAAGGCCGTCGACCGACCAGTCCGCCCGGCCGGCCTTGAAGCAATGCTCGACGCCGCGCAGGAATCGGTCGAGCGAGCGGCTCACATAGACGATGCGCTCATCCGCGTCGGTGATCATGATCATGGCCGGCGAACTGTCGAGCGCCGACCGGATGCGGGCGGAGGCCAGGCCGGTCTCGTGGATCACCTTGAGCGAGCGCGCCAGTTCGCCGATCTCGTCGGCCCGGGCGGTCGCCGCGATCTCGACCGTCTCGCCCTTGACGAGCTGGCCGACCGCGTCCTTCAGCGCCGAGATCGGCCGGTAGATGGTGCGCGACGCCAGCCACCCCAGCAGCGCGACGCCGGCCAGGATGCCGGCCGCCACGAGGGCGATCAGCTTGCCCATGGCGATGAGGGGCGCTTCGACCTCGCGCAGCGTCTGTTCGGCCACGATCGCCCAGGTTCCGCCCGGCACCTTGGCCGGAACCGCGATGATCACCGAGGGCTCGCCGCCCGTTCCGATGTCCTGGCCATTGACCGTCTGGCCGGCCAGCGCCGCCTTCACGGCCGGCGCCTCGTAGCGCAGCTTGCCGGCGGTCGGTTCGGAATGCAGGACCAGCTGCGTGCGCGACAGGCCGTCGGCTCCGACGGCGAAGAGCTGTCCGGTCTCGCCGATCTGGCGGTTGATGGTGGGCGAGATGGACGCGGCGGTCAGCGTCGCGGCGACCACGCCCATGGAGACGCCCGCATCGGTGACCAGGGCCTTGGCCAGCACGCTCGTCGGGGCGCCGCCCATCGGCGCATAGGGCTGCGTGTCCACGAAGGCGACGTCGCCGGCGCCGGCCTTCTGCATGGCCTGCGCGAAAGCCCGCGCCAGCGGGCTGTCCTTCAGCTTGCCGGAGACGACATTGGCTCCGAAGTCCCTGTTCTTCACGCCGGAATAGACGACGTTGCCGGCGGGATCGATGATCAGGATGTCGGCGAATTCGAACTGCTGGCGATACTGGTCCAGCGTCTTGTGGACTTTCTCGTGATAGAAGCCGTAGCTCGTGTCGTCCTGCTCGCCCTTGTACTTCCAGCGCTCGCCGTCCTTGAAGGGGTTGTCGTCGATATAGAGTTTCTGAAGCAGCGCTTCGGCCTCGGCGCCCTTCGACTTGTAGTCGTTGCCCAGGTTGCTGAGCGCCTCGAAGATGGTCGGCGTCTCGGACACGAGCCTCAGATTGGTCTGCGCCTGGCGCATGTAGCGCTCGAGCGAGATGGCCCGGTTCTGCACCGTCGACTGCAGGCTCGTCTGGAGCTGCTCGACGGCCGAGCGGCGCGCGATCTGGAAAGCCATGGTCCCGACCGCGACGGCGCTCACCACCGCGCCGCTGAGCACGATGGCGGGGACTTTGAAGGAGAGCTTCGAGAACGCACGAAGGACGGAGGACATAGGGGGTCACCTGGGCGGGGCGCGCCGCCCAAATGGGCGGCTCTGGAATGAATCGTCCCGTCGTCCTGGTGAATCGTCCCGAAGAGGGGCGGAGTCGATCGGCGCCGGGCTTCTCGTGTCCGTCGCAGACTCGGCTGGAATTACTTACAAACGGTTCAGGTTTTGCATTTTCTTGAAGCGTCGAAAGAGCTTCGATTCTCTCTCGACGCGTTTAGGTTGTAGTCGGTTGCTCCAGTAGACTTGTATTTGCGAGCTGAAGAACTTTAATCCGGCGAAGGCTTGACGGTTGATTCCCCGACCAGGGCGCCGACGGCGCGGCGCAGCGCGACGATGCCGCTCTCCCGGTGACGGCTTGGATGAACGCGGTTGGTCAGGAGCGTCCAGGCCCGCCGCGAGTCAGGGTCGACCCACAACCCCGTGCCGGTGAACCCGGTGTGACCGATCGTCCGCGGCGAGCAGGCGTCGCTGCCGGACCAGCCCGGATGCGCCATCTCCCATCCAAGGCTGCGGGTCGGGGCCTCGCGCCTCCAGAGCGGGGCGTCGCGCGGGTCGCCGGCCGCGGCCCTGGCCAGCATGTCGGCCGCGACGTCGAGAAGCGCGTCCGCGGTCCCGAACAGGCCCGCATGGCCGGACGCCCCGCCCAGCGCGAAGGCGTTCTCGTCGTGGACCTCTCCCCGCATCACGCGGCCGCGCCAGCTGCAGCGTTCCGTCGCGGCGCAGCGGGCCGGGTCCGGACGAAAGGTGAAGCCCTCCGGAACAGGCTGGTCGGCGAGCGGCGCGCCGGTGAGGCGTTCGATGGCGATGCCGAGCAGGATGAAGTTGATGTCGGAATAGACCGGAGGGCCGGCTCGCCACGCCCGCTGCAGCACGAAGGCGCGCAACGTATGCGAATCCTGCCCGTACGTATACAAGGGCTCGACTGCGGGCAGATGCGTCTGGTGGGCCAGGCACTGCCGGAAGGTGAGCCGCCGCTCAGGGGCGCCGCCGACGTCGTATTGCCTCAGATCCGGGATGGCCGTCGTGAGCGGCGCGTCGAGGTCGATCCGACCCTCGGCCGCGAAGTCGAGGAGGCGCCGGGTCGTGAAAACCACCTTGGTCAGGGAGGCGAGGTCGAAAATCGTGTCGCGCGCCATCGGCTCGCGCACGGGTTCGACCTGCGCCGCGCCGGCCCAGCGCAGAGCCTTGGCGCCCGACCCGTCGACGACGCCGAACACCGCGCCGGGGATGCGGCTTTCCGCAATGGCGTCCCGCACGGGCGCGAACGCGCGGTCGGCGATCTCGTCGAGGTTCATGCGGCGGCCTCGCTGGACATGGGCGCGCCCACCGGCGCGTGCAGATGGCAGGCCGCCACGGCCGCGCCGCCGTCCTCCATCCGCCGCTCCGTCAACGCCGGACGCTCCACCGAGCAGCGCGGCATGGCGGCTGGGCAGCGGCCATGGAAGGCGCAGCCGGAAGGCGGGTTCGAGGGATCCGGCAGGTCTCCCTCCAGCACGATCCGCTCCCGCCGGGGCTCGCCCGGCCGGCGCGGCGCGGCGGAGAGCAGGGCCCGCGTATAGGGATGGGCCGGGCGGTCGAAGAGCGCCTGCATCGGCCCGATTTCGACGATGCGGCCGAGATACATGACGGCGACGCGGTCGCTGACATGGCGGATGACCGACAGGTCATGGCTGATGAACAGCAGCGCCAGCCCGAACTGGCGGCGCAGGTCTGCGATCAGGTTGATGATCTGCGATTGGATCGAGACGTCCAGGGCGGAGACGGGCTCGTCCGCCACCAGCAGCTTCGGGGACAGCGCGATGGCCCGCGCGATGGCGATGCGCTGGCGCTGCCCGCCGGAGAATTCGTGCGGATGCCGGTCCGCGGCGTCGGCCGGCAGGCCGACCAGGGAGAGGAGTTCGCGCACGCGCGCGAGGCCGCCCGGCAGACCGTGAATGGCGAGCGGCTCGCCCACGATGGTCGCCACCTTGTGGCGAGGATTGAGCGAGCCGAACGGATCCTGGAACACCAGCTGCATGTGCCGGCGGCGCGCCGTCATGGCCCGCCGCGACAGCGGGGCGAGATCCTCGCCCTCGAACAGGATCGCGCCGGCCGTGGGCTCGGTGAGCTTCAGCAGCGTGCGGCCGAGCGTGGACTTACCGCAGCCGGATTCGCCGACCACGCCGAGCGCCTCGCCCTTCGCCATCGTGAAGCTGACGTCTTCCAGCGCCCGCAGCACGCGGCCATGGGCGCCGGCGTAGTGCTTGGTCAGCCCGCGCACGTCCAGGAGCGGGATCATGCGGCCGCCTCGGTCGTCGCCGGGTTCCAGCAAGCGGCCCGATGCCCGTCCGCGCCGTCCAGCTGGGGCAAGGAAACGCGGCAGACCGGCAGGGCGGCCGCGCAGCGCGGCGCGAAAGCGCAGCCCCCGCGCGCGCCGGGCGGCGGCACCATGCCGGGGATCGACGGCAGGCGGACGCCCGGTGGGTTGGAGGCCGGCGTCGTCTCGATGAGCGCGCGCGTGTAGCGGTGCCGGGGGGCGGTGAAGAGCTGGTCGACCGCGGCCTCCTCGACGATGCGTCCCGCATACATCACGGCCGCACGGTCGCACACGTCGGCCACCACGCCGAGATCATGGGTGATCAGCAGGCAGGCCATGTCCATGTCGCGCCGAAGGCGGTCGATGAGGGCGAGGATCTGCGCCTGGACGGTGACGTCCAGCGCGGTGGTGGGCTCGTCGGCGATGAGCAGCTTGGGCTCGCAGGCGAGCGCGATGGCGATCATCACGCGCTGTCGCTGGCCGCCGGACATCTGGTGCGGATAGCGCTCCAGCTGCTCCCGCGGCGCGGGCAGGCCCACCAGGGCGAGCAGCTCGGCCGCGCGGGACAGGGCCAGGGCGCGCGGCAGCCCGCGATGGATCTCCAACACCTCGGCGATCTGTTCGCCGACCGTGAAGACGGGGTTCAGCGACGTCATCGGCTCCTGGAAGATCATCCCGACCCGGTCGCCGCGCAGCTTCCGCAGGTCCTCCGCGCCGAGGCCGAGCACGTCCACCCCGCCGACCCGGACGGCGCCCGCCGCGACCCGCACCGGCGGGCTCGGCAGAAGCCGCAGCACCGAGAGCGCCGTGATGCTCTTGCCGCAGCCGGATTCGCCCACCAGCCCCAGCATCTCGCCAGGCCCGATCGCGAAGGACACGTCCTCCACCAGCATGAGGCCACCCGCCGCGAGGCTGAGCCCGGCGACCTCCAGGACGGGCGAGGGAACCGTCACGCCGCCCGCCAGAGCTCGCCCCCCGTCATCGGCGCCGGCACGCCCGTCGTGGTCGGAAGGCTGAGCGGCAGGCCCTTGAGCGAGCGCACCGCCAGGTAGCCGAAGCACTGGGCCTCGATGAAGTCGCCGTTCCACCCCACGGCCTCGACCGGGTCGACCGGAACGCCGAGCTTCTCCTGCAGCAGGCGCATGAAGGTCCCGTTGAGGCGCCCGCCGCCCGTCACCAACCAGCGCAAGGGACGCTTGGGCGTGTGCCGCACGGCGTCCGCCGCGGACGCGACCGTGAAGGCCGCCAGGGTCGCCGCGCCCTCCGCGTCCGACAGCGTCTCGACGGCCTTGGCCCAGGCGTGGAAATCGTTGCGGTCCAGCGACTTCGGCGCCGGGCGGTCGAAATAGGGGTGGCGCATCAGTTCCGCCGCCATGGCGGCGTTGGCGACGCCGGACGCGGCGAGCCGGCCGCCCTCGTCATAGGGCCGGCCCAGCCGCTTCATGACGAAATCGTCCAGGAGGGCGGAGGCGGGGCCGGTGTCGAAGGCGATGACCACGTCGCCGTCGATATAGGTGACGTTGCCGACGCCGCCGAGGTTCAGCACCATCACGGGCTGCTCCAGCGTCGAGGCAAGCGCGCGGTGGTAGAGCGGGGCGAAAGGCGCGCCTTCGCCGCCGGCCGCCACGTCGGCGTGCCGGAAGCGGTTGACGACGTCGATCCCGAGCGCCGCCGCCACCCGCTGGCCGACGCCGAGTTGCCGGGTGAAACGCTTTTCGGGCCGATGATAGACGGTCTGGCCGTGCAGTCCGACGACCCTGACATTGCTCTTCTCGATGTCGAAGTCTCGGATGAAGTCCGCGATCGCGGCGGCGTGCGCGTCGCTGACCGCCGCCTCCAGGGCGTCGAGCTCGCCGGTCTCGGCCCGCACCGGGTCGGCGATGAGGGCGAGGAGCTGGGCCCGCAGCGCGTCCGAATAGGGATAGGTCCGGCCCGGCCCCGGCGTGACCCGCGCGTCGCCGTCCGTGTCGACGATCGAGACGTCGATGCCGTCCATGGAGGTGCCGCTGATCGCCCCGATGGCGGTGGTGAGGGCTTCGTCCTGCATGGGTCGCGCTCCAGTCGGGGTAGAGGATCGGGGCCGGGCTCCTGGGCCGCGCCCGCTCGGGCCGGCGGCTTGCAATGGGTATTATGGCGGCCTACCGTCCCGCAACAGCAAAGGATGGAGGCGATCGATGGTGCGCAACGCTCTCAGGGCGACGTTTCTGGCCGCCGGGGCCGTTTTGACCGCCGCGGCGCCGGGCGCCTCGCCGGCGCTCGCGCAGGTTCTCGAGCTGGCGATCGACCAGTCGCCCGCCGGGCTCGATCCGCACATCATCACCGCTTTCGCGTCCTTCATGGTCGTCAACGGCACGATCTATGAGGGCCTGACCGCCATCGACAAGGACCTGCGCGTCGGCCCCGGGCTGGCGGAGTCCTGGACGGTGTCGCCGGACGGCAAGTCCTACGCCTTCAAGCTGCGCCCCGGCGTGACCTTCCACAACGGCGCACCCATGGAAGCCGCCGACGTCGTCGCCTCGCTGAAGCGCGTGATGGCCAAGGAGATCGCCTCGCCGCTGGCGAGCCGCCTCGCCGCGGTGGAGAGCGTCGCCGCGCCGGACGCCGGCACGGTGGAGCTCAAGCTGAAGGAGCCCTCCGCGCCGCTGCTGACCTCGCTTGCGACGCTGGCGATCGTTCCGCGCGGGTTCGAGGCCGACAAGGACGGCCTGCAGAAGCAGCCCGTCGGCACCGGCCCGTTCAAGTTCAAGGAGTGGCAGCCGAACGGCTTCATCGCGCTGGCCCGCAACGACGCGTATTGGCGCAAGGGCCTGCCGAAGCTCGACGGCGTGAAGATGAACATCGTGCCGGAATCCGCCACCCGGCAGGTCGGCGTCGGCAGCGGCCAATACGCCATGCTGCCCAACATCGACGCCGCCACCGCGTTGCAGCTGAAAGGCAAGCCCGGCGTGAAGCTGGCCGAAACCCTGGAGCTCGCCTACACGCTGATCGGCTTCAACACGGCCAAGCCGCCCTTCGACAACCCCAAGCTGCGCGAGGCGGTGAACACCGCGCTCAACCGCGACGAGATCATCCAGGCCGCGCTGTTCGGCGCCGGCGTGCCGGGCGGGCCCCTGTCGCCGGCCCTGAAGGACTGGGCGACCGACGTGAAGGAGTTCTCCTGCTACAAGCACGACCTCGCCAAGGCCAAGGCGCTGGTGAAGGACAGCGGCGTCGCCCAGCCGATCAGCGTGACGATGACGGTCCTGCCGCGGCAGGACATCAAGGACATCGCGCAGGTGGTGCAGCAGCAGCTCGGCGCGGCGGGGATCAAGGTGGAGTTGAAGACCCCGGAGCTCGGCCAGTTCATCCAGGACTGGCGCAACGGGAACTTCGACCTCTTCGCCTCCACCAACGCCGGCAGCCCCGACCCGGACGACTACTTCTACCGGACCTTCCGGACGGGCGGCTCCACAAACGTGTTCAAATACTCCAACCCCGAGGTGGACGCCCTCCTGGACAAGGCCCGCGCCAATCAGAACCCGGCCAGCCGCAAGGCCCAGTACGCCCAGGTCCAGAAGGCGCTCGCCTGCGACGGCCCGATCGCGCACTTGGCCTATGGGCAGCTCTTCACCGCGATGCGGAGCAACGTGACCGGCTTTGAGATCATGTCCAACCGCTCGCTGAGCTACCTGGCCGACACGACCGCCGGAAAGTGATGACGGCGCGCCTGTTCGCCAGCCGGGTCCTCGACCTCGCGGTCGTCCTGCTCTGCGTCTCCGCGATCGTGTTCGTCATGATCCGGCTGATCCCCGGCGACGCGGTGGCGATCATGCTGGGGGCGAACACGGAGGTGACGCCCGAGCGCATCGCGGCCCTGCGGGCGCGCATCGGCCTCGACCAGCCGATCCTGACGCAATATCTCGCCTGGATCGGCGCCGCCCTGCGCGGCGATCTCGGCGCGTCCCTGTGGACCGGGCGGCCCGTCCTGCAGGAGATCGCGGCCCATGTCTGGCCCACCATCCAGCTCACCGTGCTGGCGCTCGCCATCGGGGCCGGGCTCGCTGTGCCGACCGGCGTCCTGATGGCGCGGTTGCGCGGCCGCTTCGCCGACGGCGCCCTGCGGGTGCTCACCGTGGCGGGGCTGACGATCCCGTCCTTCTGGCTGGGCATCGTCATGATCCTGACGCTGGCCACGCTCGCCCCCAGCCTGCAGGCGCTGGGCTACGTGCCCTTCGGCGAGGACCCGCTCGGCAATCTCGGCCGCCTCGTCCTGCCCGCGGTGGCGCTGGCGCTGCCGTTGCTGGCCGGCCTCTCGCGCCTCGTGCGCTCCGCCATGCTGGACGCGCTCGGCCAGGATTACATCCGCACGGCCCGGGCCAAGGGGGTGAGCGAGCGCCAGGTGCTCTACAAGCACGCGCTGCGCAACGCCCTGATCCCCTTCGTCACCAGCGTGGGGGTGAACACGGGCTATCTGCTGGGCGGCGCCATCGTGGTCGAGCAGGTCTTCGCCATTCCGGGGCTCGGCCGCCTGATCCTCGGCGCGATCGCGGAGCGCAATTACCCGCTCCTGCAGGGGGCGATCCTGGTGGTGACCTTCGGCTTCGTCCTGGTGAACTTCCTGGTCGACATGCTCTACGTCGTCATCGACCCGCGCGTGAGGGCCTGAGGTGGGGTTCCTGCGCCGCCGTCCGCTGCTGGCCTTCGCGGCGGCCTTCGTCGCCCTGCAGGTGCTGATAGCGCTCTTCGCCGGGCAGGTCGCCCCCTATGATCCGTTGAAGCAGGACGTGATCGCCCGCCTCAAGGGCCCGAGCGCGGCGCACTGGCTCGGCACGGACCAGTTCGGACGGGACGTTCTGTCGCGCATCATCCATGGCTGGCGCGCCTCGCTGGCCGTGTCGGTCGCGGCGGTCGGGACGGCGCTGATGGTGGGCGGCGCGCTGGGGCTGGTGACCGCCTTCTATCGCGGCTGGACCGACCGCATCGTGATGCGGGCGATGGACGTGCTCTTCGCCTTCCCGGTCCTGCTGCTCGCGATCGGGGTTGTGGCCGTGCTGGGGCCGCAGTCCTCCACGGCGGCGGTCGCCATCGCGGTCGTGTATACGCCGATCTTCGCCCGCCTCCTGCGCGGCCCAGCGCTGGTGATCTGCGAGAGCGACTACGTTACCGGCGCGCGCGCCGTGGGCGCGTCGGACGCCCGGATCATGGCCATGCACGTGCTGCCCAACCTCGCCAGCGTCGTGCTGGTGCAGACGAGCCTGCTGCTCTCCTCCGCCATCCTGGTCGAGGCCTCGCTCTCCTTTCTCGGATTGGGGGTGCAGCCGCCGACGCCTTCGCTCGGGCTGATGCTGTCGGAGGGACGCAACTTCCTGATGCTGTCGCCCTGGAGCGCGGTGTTCTCCGGCGCGGCCATCCTGGTGCTCGCCTTTGGGCTCAACCTGCTCGGCGACGCGTTGCGCGACACGCTGGACCCGCGCCTGAGGGGGCGCGAGTGAGCGGCTGGCTGACGATCCGGGACGCTCGGCCTGTAGACGTCGCGGCGCTGGCGCGGGTGGCCGACGCATCCTATCGGGCGGCCTTCTCGTCCATCGTGGGCGAGGCCTTCTTCGCGGCCCGCACGCCCGCGGATCTGGCCGAGCGCTTCACGGCCTCGCTCGACCGCATGCGGGTGGCCGACCGCGACGGCGCCGTCGTCGCCTTCTCGATGGTCACCGGGACGCATCTCGACATGCTGTTCGTCGACCCCGCCGCGCAGGGGACCGGCGCGGGCGCCGCCCTGCTGGCCGACGCCGAGGCGCGGGGCGCCCGCTCGCTGGAGAGCTTCAGGGACAACCACGCCGCCCGGGCCTTCTACGAGCGCCGTGGCTGGCGGCTGACGCGCGCCTATGAGCGCGACGTCGTCGGCGGCGTCCACGCCTGCGTGTTCTACGAGAAAGGCTGACGGCCCCGCCCTAAAGCGTCCGCGTCACCTTGCTGAGGAAGGGCGGGTTGTCCGGATCGAGCCCGGCGGCCCGGGCCGCCTGCTCGATCGCCCGGTAGGCGGGCACGAGCATGCAGACCGGATCGCAGACCGGATGGTCGTCTCCGATCCAGGGCAGGCCCGATCCCGGTCCTCCGGCGCAGAAGATGGGCTCGCCCGCGTCCAGGAGATCCGCCGTCAGGGCGTCGACGGTGGCGGCGGTGGCGTCCTCCTGGCGCAGCGCCAGCACCGGCGTGTCCTTGTCGATGGCGGCGCGCGGGCCGTGCCGTAGCTCCGCCGCGCTGTAGCCGAGCGCCGGCAGCCGCAGCGTCTCGCTGAGCTTCAGGGCGATCTCGCGCGCCGGACCGAAGCCGTAGCCGCGCGCGGCCACGAAGGCGGCCCGCGCCGGCCCGAGCGCGTCGGCCCAGGCGCTCCAGTCCAGCGAGAGGCACGCGGCCAGCCGCTCCGGCATGCGGCGGGTCGCGGCGATCAGCGCCTCGTCGCCGGAGAGCTCCCCGATCAGCATGGCGCTGGCCAGCATGGAGGACGTCACCGTCTTGGTGGCCGCGACCGCGGCCTCCGGGCCCGCCAGCAGCGGGATCACCACCTGGGCGGCGTTCGCCACCGGCGAGGCGGCGTCGTTGACGAGCGCCACCGTCAGCGCGCCTGCCTGGTGGGCCGCCTCGGTGGCGGCCACGAGGTCCGGGCTGCGGCCCGACTGCGAGATAACGAAGAACAGCGCGCCCGCCATCGCGGACGGCTTGCGGTAGCTTGTCACGATGGAGGGAGCGGAGGCCGACACCACGACGCCGAGCCGCGTTTCGATGAGATAACGCAGATAGACCCCCGCATGGCCGGAGCTGCCCCGCCCGCACACCACCGCGAAGGGCAGGGGCGCGGCGGCGCAGCGCCGGGCGGCGGCCCCGATGGCGGCGGCGTCGGCGACCAGGCGCGCGGCGGCGTCCGGAATCTCCTGGATCTCCCGCAGCATGGCGGTGGTCATGGGCGCTTGCCTCCGTCGTGGCGCGCGGGCCGGGGCGTCGCCGGCCCATCGGCATCGCGGATTTCCGTGACGAAATCATAGCGGTCGCCGCGGTAGGCGGAGCGGGTGACCTCCACGGGCGCGCCGTCGGCCATGAAGCTGCGGCGCTCGATGCGCAGAATGGCGGAGCCGACGGCGACGTTCAGGAGCTCAGCCTCACTGGCGGAGGCGAGCGAGGATTGCAGCCGCTGGACGCCGCGCACCGGCCGCGCCCCCCGGGCCTCCAGCGCGCCATAGAGCGAGTCGCCGATCTCCTCCAGGGGCGGCAGCAGGGCCGCCGCCACCACGGCGCGTTCGATGGCGAGCGGTTCGCCGTCGGCCGTCCGCACCCGCGACAGCCGCAGCACCGCGCCGCCGGGCGCGAGGCGAAGCGCGGCGGCCTCGTCCGCCGACGCCGTCACGCGCGCCTTCTCCAGCCAGACGCTGCCGGGCCGGAAGCCGCGGCCGGCCATGTCGGCCGAGAACCCGGCCAGCAGCGAGGCCGGCTGCTCGATCCGGACCGCCACATAGGTGCCCGAGCCGGGGCGTCGCGACAGCATGCCCTCGCGCAGCAGCGCGTCGATGGCCTTGCGCACGGTGACCCGCGAGATCTGCGTCGTCGCGCTCAGCTCGCGCTCCGACGGCAAGGCTTCGCCGACCCGCACGGCGCCGCCCCGGATCAGCCCGCGCAAATTCTCGGCGAGTTGCAGATAGAGCGGCGTGGGGCTCGCCCCGTCGAGGGTGATGCGGCCCGCGTCGAGGCTCATCCGCCCGCGGCTCCGCTCGCCCGGTCGGCGCCCTCGAGCGCCGCGAGGGCGCGCCGCAGGCTGCCGCCATGGCGGTCGATCAGCACGCCGGCGGTGTCGGGATCCATCCCGTTCACCACGAGGGCGGCGCGCTTCACGTCCCAGTCCACCTGGCGAAGCGCCTCGGCCGCGGCCGCCTCGTCGCAGCCGGTGATCAGCGCCACCATGGATTCCGCCCGCCGATGCAGCTTCGCGTTGCTGGCCTGCATATGCACCATCATGCCCCGATAGACCCGCCCCAGCCGGATCATCACGGCCGTGGAGAACAGGTTGAGCGCGACCTTCTGGGCGGTCCCCGCCTTCATGCGGGTGGAGCCGGCCAGCACCTCGGCCCCGGTTTCGATCAGGATCGGGTGGCGGGCGACCGCCAGAAGGGGAGCGGCCGGATTGTTGGCGACGCCCAGCGTCACCGCTCCGCGCGCCGTGGAGCGGCGTACGAACTCGACCGTGTAGGGGGTGGCGCCGCTCGCCGCCAGACCGATCACGACGTCGTCGGCGCCGATCCCGGCCGCCTCGACCTTGGCGGCGGCGTCCGCCTCGTCGTCCTCTGCGCCCTCGGCGCTGCGCATCAGGGCCTTCGGGCCGCCCGCCATGGCGAAGACGAGCTGGTCCAGCGGCCAGTCGAAGGTCGGCGGCAGTTCGGCCCCGTCCTGCACGGCGACGCGCCCGGACGTGCCCGCCCCGGCATAGACCAGCCGGCCGCCCCGGCGCAGTCCGTGCGCGGCGTCGTCCACGGCGCGGGCGATGGAGGCCAGCGCGGGCCGCACCGCCGCGACGGCGGAGAGCTGGCCTTCATACATGGCCTCCACGGCGTCGAGGGTGGGCCACTCGTCCAGGTCCACAAAGCGCGCGCTGACGTCCTCGGTGGGCATGGAGGGGCGGTCCTCGATGATACCAGTGACAATACCAGTCTAGGGCCGTTCGCTTCCGCGGCAAGCGGAACGCCGCTCAGCCGTTGCGGCGGGCCATCCACAGCGCGCCCGAGACGGCGTCGCCGTCGAGCGGCTTCAGCCTGCGGCGCACGTCGGGCGCCAGCCAGGGCTCGATGGCGCTGGACAGGCCGCCCACCAGCGCGATCCGGGGCGCGCCGCGCTCGGCGAGGGCGCGGCAGAGCCCGTCGACCTGCTCGGCGGCGGCCTGCACGATGCGCCGGCCGATGGGGTCGCCATTGTCGGCGTGGCGCATGACGAGCGGGGCGAAGGTCGCGTATTCGGTGGCGGTGGCCTTGTCCATCCAGGCCACGACCTCGACGGGGTCGTCGCCGAAACGGTGCATCACCTCGGCCAGAAGGGCGGTTCTGTCGACCCGGCCGTCATGGGCGCGCAGCGCCAGACGGATCGCCTGGAGGCCGAGATCGGCGCCGCTGCCCTCGTCCGAGACCGGGAAGCCATAGCCGCCGACCTTGTGCTCACGGCCACCGACCCGGGCGAGCCCGAAGCTGCCCGTGCCGACGATGACGATCCCGCCGTCCAGGCCCGAATGGGCGCCGATGCAGGCGATCAGCCCGTCGGTCGCGAAGGCGGTCGCGCAGAACGGCAGCGGCGCGGCCTGCAGCGCCTCGATCGCGCCCTTGCGGCCCGCCCCGGCGAGGCCGATCCCGGCCCGCATGCGGGCGAAGTCGGCCTCGTCGAGCCCGGCCTCGGCCAGCGCGCCGCGACAAGCCGTCATGATGGAGGCCAGCGCGGCCTCGACGCCCAGCCGCGTCGTGGCGGGCCCTGCGACGCCGGCCCCGAGCACGTCCCCCGCGGCCGTCTCGATGCGCGCCCGGCACCCCGTGCCGCCGCCGTCGACGCCGATCAGCAGCGCGTCAGCGGGGAGGGAGGGCGGCGTCTCGTCGGCGGTCGGCATCGCGGTTCAGTCCCGCAGGCGCTGGATGCGCGCGCCGCAGCGCACGAGTTTCTTGTCGAGGCATTCGTAGCCGCGGTCGAGGTGGTAGACGCGGTTGACGACCGTCTCTCCCTGCGCGGCGAGGCCGGCCAGGACAAGGCTGACGGAGGCCCGCAGGTCGGTCGCCATCACGGGCGCGCCCCTCAGGACCGCGCCGCCGCGCACCATCGCGCTCGCGCCCTGCAGGGTGATGTTGGCGCCCAGCCGCGACAGTTCGGGAACATGCATGAAGCGGTTTTCAAAGACGGTCTCGCGGATCATCGAGGCCCCGTCCGCGATGGTCATGAGCGCCATGAACTGGGCCTGCAGGTCGGTCGAGAAGCCCGGATAGGGCTCCGTCGTGATGTCCACGCCCTTTAGCCGACCCGGCCGCGACACCATCAGGCCGCGGTCCGTCGGCCAGATCCGGACGCCCGCCGCCTCCAGCGCCTCGCCCACGGCGGCCAGATGCTCCAGCCGGGCGCCGGTGAGCTCCAGCTGCCCGCCCGTGATGGCGGCGGCCACCGCATAGGTGCCGGCCTCGACCCGGTCGGGCAGGATCTCGTGCCGGGCCTTGCGCAAGGCCCGGCCGCCCTGGACCAGGATGCGGTGGGTGCCCGCGCCCTCGATCTCGGCCCCCATGGCGACGAGGCAGGCGCAGAGGTCCGCGACCTCGGGCTCGCGCGCGGCGTTCATGATCTCGGTCTCGCCGCGGGCCAGGACGGCGGCCATCAGCGCCGTCTCGGTCGCCCCCACGGACGGCGAGCCGAACAGGATGCGCCCGCCGCGCAGGCCGTCCGGCGCGCGCGCGTCGATGGAGCCGCCGTCCAGCGCGATGGTCGTCCCCAGGGCGGACAGCGCCTTCAGGTGCAGGTCGACCGGGCGAGCCCCGATGGCGCAGCCGCCGGGCTGCGACACCCGCGCATGACCGAAGCGGGCCAGCAGCGGGCCGAGCACCAGGATGGTGGCGCGCATGCGCCGCACGATGTCGTAGGGCGCTTCGCGGTTGACCACCGCGGCGGCGTCGACCGTGACCGCGCCGGAACGCGCCAGCACCGTGGCGCCGTAATGCTCCAGCAGCGTCATCATGGACCGGACGTCTGCGACGTCGGGCAGGTTGGTGAGGGTGAGAGGTTCCGGGCTCAGCAGCGCGGCGGCGAGTTGCGGGAGCGCGGCGTTCTTGGCCCCGACGATCTGGACAGCGCCCTCCAGGCGGTGGCCGCCCTCGATCAGGAGTCTCTCCATCCCGGCCTCCGCCGCGCGTCCAAGTGGTACTGAACTGGTCTGTCCACCCTAGTCGCGAGCGCGCTGCGTCGCCAGCGTGAAACACGCGCCGCAGCGTTCCGCCTACTGCATCAGAGCGCTCGATTCATGAACGATGCGCAGCAACGGCCCTGAAACTCCCATTTGCATTCTGCGCGTCGAACGGGCTGATTAAGGGCGAAAAGCTGCGATGGCGCCTCGGCCGCGCAGCGAACTTGACGCGATTTGACGTCCGATCATAAGCTGTTCGCAATACGAATTGTTGTTCGCATAACGAACAAGAAACTCTGGGAGGAGCGACGAATGTCGACAAGCAATCCGGGGACGTCCGTCTCCCGCACGCGCAGGGCCGTTCTGGGCGCCCTCGGGGCCGCCGCTTTGGCTGCGGCGTCGGGCCCGGCAGCCGCTCAGGAGAGCGTCAAGATCGGCCTCATCCTGCCGATGACCGGCGCGAGCGCGAGCACCGGCAAGCAGGCCGAGGCGGGCGCGAAGCTCTGGATCCAGCAGAACGGCGCCACGGTGGCCGGCAAGAAGGTGGAGCTGATCGTCAAGGACGACACCGGCGCGCCCGACGTCACCAAGCGCCTCGCCCAGGAACTCGTCGTCAACGACAAGGTCAACGTGCTGATGGGCTTCGGCCTGACGCCGTTGGCGCTCGCCGTCGCGCCCATCGCCACCCAGGCGAAGATCCCGCAGATCGTCACGGCGGCGGCCACCGCCATCATCACCGAGCAGTCGCCCTTCATCGTCCGCACCAGCTTCACCCTGCCGCAGGCGACGGTGCCGATGGCCGAGTGGTCGGCCAAGAACGGCGTCAAGAAGGTGGTCACCCTGGTGTCCGACTACGGCCCCGGCATCGACGCCGAGAAGGCCTTCAAGGAGGCGTTCTCCAAGGCTGGCGGCGAGGTCACCGCCGAGCTGCGCGTTCCGCTGCGCAACCCCGATTTCGCGCCCTTCCTGCAGCGGGTGAAGGATTCGGCGCCCGACGCGGTGTTCGTGTTCCTGCCGTCGGGCTTCGGCGCCACCTTCATGAAGCAATACGCCGAGCGCGGCCTGACCCAGGCCGGCATCAAGCTGATCGCCACGGGCGACGTGCTCGACGACGACCTGCTCAACGAGATCGGCGACAGCGCGCTGGGCGTGGTCAACACCCACCACTATTCCGCCTCGCACGATTCGCCCGAGAACAAGGCCTTTGTGGAAGCCTTCAAGAAGGCCAACAACTTCCGCCCGAACTTCATGGCGGTCGGCGCCTATGACGGCATGCAGCTCGTCTACAAGGCTCTGGAGAAGACCAAGGGCTCGACGGACGGCCAGGCCCTGCTGGACGCCATGAAGGGCATGAGCTGGACCAGCGTCCGCGGCCCGGTGCAGATCGACCCCGAGACGCGCGACATCATCCAGAACATCTATGTCCGCAAGGTCGAGAAGGTGGGCGGCGAGCTGTTCAACCAGGAATTCGCCACCATCGAAAAGGTCAAGGACCCCGTGAAGGCCGCCAAGAAGCAGTAAGGCGGACAGATCAGCCTCAAAGACCCTCATCCTGAGGAGCCCTGCGCAGCAGGGCGTCTCGAAGGACGAGGGTTCCAGAGCGCTCGACCGCCGTACGACCTGGAGTCCCTCGTCCTTCGAGACGCAGGGCTCCGCCCTGCGCCTCAGGATGAGGGGCTTGGGCCGGTTGGACGGCGTCGCGGCTTTGCAGACCCAATGACGAGCCCGCAGCCCCATGGTCACCATCCTCTTTGACGGCGTCGCCTACGGGATGCTCCTGTTCATCCTGGCCTGCGGCCTGTCGGTGACGCTCGGGCTGATGAACTTCGTCAACCTCGCGCACGGCGCCTTCGCGATGGCGGGCGGATACGTCACCTCCGTGCTGATGAACCGGCTCGGCGTGTCCTTCTTCCTGTGCCTGCCCATCGCCTTCCTGTTCGCCGCCCTGATCGGCGTCGTTTTGGAGCGCATGCTCTACCGCCACCTCTATGACCGCAGCCACCTCGACCAGGTGCTGTTCACCATCGGGATCGTGTTCATGGCCGTCTCGGCGGTGGATTACACGATGGGGTCCGGCTCCCAGATGATCACCATCCCGGACGTGCTGCGCGGTCGCATCGACCTGCTGGGCGGCAGCATCGGCGTGTACCGGCTTTTCATCATCGTGATCTGCGGGCTGCTGACGCTGCTGCTGCAGGTCGCCCTGGTCCGCACCCGCTTCGGCAGCCGGCTGCGGGCCGCCGTCGACGATCCGCGCGTGGCGCGCGGCCTGGGGATCAACGTCAATCTCGTCTTCGCCATCACATTCGCGATCGGCTCCGGCCTCGCGGGACTTGGCGGCGCGCTCGGGGCGGAGGTCCTGGGCATGGACCCGACCTTCCCGGTCAAGTTCATGATCTACTTCCTGATCGTCGTGACCGTGGGGGGCGCATCCAGCATCACTGGCGCGTTCTTCGCCGCGCTGCTGCTGGGCGTCGCCGACATCGCCGGGAAATATTACATCCCTAAGGCCGGCGCGTTCATCATCTACGCCATCATGGTGCTGGTGCTGATCTGGCGGCCGCAGGGCCTTTTCGCCCGGAGCGCCGCCCGATGAGCGAGGCCCTCGCCCCCGGCGTCGCCGCGAGCCCGCCTGCGTCCGTTGACAGCCCGCGCCGCCTGATGGAGTCCGCCGCCCGTTGGCGCTGGTGGGAATACGCGGTGTGGCTCCTGGCCGTCGCCGCCATCTTCGCGCTGCCCCGCCACCTGCTGCTGATGAACGAGATCGCCATCCTGGCGCTGTTCGCCTTGTCGCTCGATCTCATCCTGGGCTTCGCCGGCATCGTCTCCCTCGGGCACGCGGCTTTCTTCGGTCTCGGCGCCTACACGGCGGGACTTCTGTCCAAATTCGGCTATGGCGACCCGCTGCTTGGCCTCGCGGCCGCGGCCGGAATGGCCGCGATCCTCGGCTTCACGACCTCGTTCCTGCTGCTGCGCGGATCCGACCTGACCCGCCTGATGGTGACTCTCGGCATCGCCCTGATGCTGCTGGAGGTCGCCAACCGGGAGGCCTGGCTGACGGGCGGAGCCGACGGCCTGCAGGGGGTCGCGGTCGGGCCCGTGCTGGGCCTCTTCGACTTCGACCTCTATGGCCGCACCGCCTATGTCTACAGCCTCACGGTTCTGTTCCTGTTGTTCCTGCTGGCGCGGCGCATCGTGCATTCGCCCTTCGGCATGGCGCTGCGGGCGATCAGGCTGAACCCGTTGCGCGCCCGCGCGGTGGGAATCCCGGTGAATGTCCGCCTGGTCGCCGTCTACACCCTGGCGGCGGCCTTCGCCGGCGTGGCGGGCGGACTGAGCGCCCAGACGACCCAGTTCGTTTCGCTCGATTTCTTCAATTTCGAGCGCTCCGCCGACGTGATGCTCGTGCTCGTGCTGGGCGGCGTCGGCTATCTGTATGGCGGCGTTCTGGGCGCGGTGATCTTCAAGGTGATGCAGGACTTCCTGTCCTCCATCACGCCGCAATACTGGCAGTTCTGGATCGGCCTCGTGCTGGTCGTCATCGTGCTCGCCGGCCGCGACCGCATCAGCGCCGGCATGCGTCGCGTCCTGGCGCCGTTCGCCCGGCGGAGGCGCGCATGAACGCCGTCAACGCGCTGGAGACCCGCAACCTCGTCAAGCGCTTCGGCGGGCTCGTCGCCACCAACGACGTGTCGCTCAGCCTGCAAAAGGGCGTGCGCTACGCCCTGATCGGCCCCAACGGCGCGGGCAAGACGACGCTGATCAACCTTCTCACCGGCGTCCTGCGGCCCAGCGGCGGCTCGGTGCTGCTGGAAGGCGAGGACATCACCGGCCTCGCGCAGCACCGGCGGGTCCGGCGCGGGCTGGCCCGCACCTTCCAGATCAACCAGCTGTTCTCCCACATGACGCCGCTGGAGACGGTGGGCCTCGCCATCTCCGAGCGGCTCGGCCATGGCGGCGAGTGGTGGCGCCTGGCGGGCTCCAAGGCGGACGTGATCGACGAGGCCGCCGCGGTGCTGGAGCGCTTCGGCCTCAGCGATGTCATGGGCGAAGAGACGCGCGTGCTGCCCTACGGCAAGCAGCGGCTGCTGGAGATCGCCGTGGCCATCGCCAGCCGGCCGCGCGTGCTGCTGCTCGACGAACCCGCCGCCGGCGTGCCCGAGGAGGAGCGCCACGAAATCCTCGACATCGTCGGAGGCCTGCCGGAGGACGTCACCATCCTGCTGATCGAGCACGACATGGACCTCGTCTTCTCCTTCGCGCAGCGCATCGCCGTGCTGGTCAATGGCGGCCTCTTCATGGAAGGCTCTACGCAGGAGATCGCGCGCGATCCGCGCGTCCGCGAGGTCTATCTCGGGGAGGCCGGACATGGCTGAACTGCTCGCCCTCGAGCGCCTGTCCGCCGGCTATGGCGAAGCCCGGGTGCTGAACGAGGTCTCGCTGGCGATCCAGGACGGGCGCTCGCTGGCGCTCCTCGGCCGCAACGGCGCGGGCAAGACCACGCTGATGAACACCATCGTGGGCGTGACGACCCATCAGGGCGGGACGATCCGGCTCGGCGGGCGCGACATCACCCGCCTGCGGCCCGAGCAGCGCGCCATGGCGGGCGTCGGCTGGGTCCCGCAGGAGCGCAACATCTTCAAGTCGCTCACCGTCGAGGAGAACATGACCGCCGTGGCCCGACCCGGGCCGTGGACGGTGGCGCGCGTCTATGAGCTGTTCCCCCGCCTCCAGGAGCGCCGCCGCAACCTGGGCAACCAGCTCTCCGGCGGCGAGCAGCAGATGCTGGCGCTCGGCCGCGCCCTGACGCTGAACCCCCGCCTGATCCTGCTCGACGAGCCGCTGGAGGGCCTTGCGCCCATCATCGTCGACGAACTCCTCGCCGCCCTGGGCCGGATCATCCGGGACGAGGGGCTCACCGCCATCATCGTCGAGCAGAACGCCCAGAAAATCCTCGGCGTCACCGACGACGCCGTGATCCTGGACCGCGGCATGGTGGTGCACTCCAGCACGAGCGCCGCCCTCGCGGCGGACCGCGTGGCCCTGGAGACCCATCTGGGCGTCGCCGGCCGGGTCGGCCATCGCGGGGCCGCTTGACCGCCGGGCCAGCGCGCCCGACAAGCCCATCTCAAGACACCAACATCTCCGGGAGACGTCCGATGACCAGCCGCACCGCCCCTCCGTTCCGCGCCGACATGGTCGGCAGCCTGCTGCGCCCGGCGGCCCTCAAGGAGGCCCGCGCCCGGCGCGCCGCCGGCGAGATCTCCGCCGAGGAGCTGAAAGCCGTCGAGGACCGCGAGATCGCCGCGGTCGTCGCCAAGCAGGAGCAGGTGGGCCTGAAGGCCGTCACCGACGGCGAGTTCCGCCGCTCCTGGTGGCACTATGATTTCCTCTGGAACCTGGATGGCGTCACCAAGGTGCAGGTGGACCAGGGCATCCAGTTCTCGGGCGTGCAGACGAAGAACGAGGCGCCGCGCGTCACCGGCAAGATCGGCTTCTCAGGTCATCCTTTCCTGGAGCATTTCCGCACCCTGAAGGACATCGCGCAGAAGAACGGCAAGGGCTCGACGCCTAAGCTCACCATCCCGTCGCCCAGCATGCTGCACTACCGGTCCGGCCGGAAGCTCATCAATATGGGCCTCTACGAGGACATGGACGATTTCTACGCCGATCTCGGTGCGGCCTATCACGGCGCCGTGCAGGCCTTCGCCCATGAGGGCTGCCGCTACCTGCAGCTCGACGACGTCAGCTTCGCCTATCTGTGCGACCCCGAGCAGCGCAAGATGCTGGCCGACCGCGGCGACGACCCGGTGAAGCAGCCGCACATCTATGCGGGCATGATCAACACCGCCATTGCGGGCCGGCCGAGCGACATGGTGATCTCCATGCATCTGTGCCGCGGCAATTTCCGCTCCACCTTCGTGGCCAGCGGCGGCTACGAGCCCATCGCCGACCTGCTTTTCAACGAGGTGAATGTCGACGCCTACTTCATGGAGTGGGACACCGACCGCGCCGGCGGCTTCGAGCCCCTGCGGTTCCTCCCCAAGGGCAAGACCGTGGTGCTGGGCCTCGTGACGTCCAAGACGGGCGTCCTGGAGAAGAAGGACGACATCAAGCGCCGGATCGAGGAGGCCTCCAAATACGCCCCCCTCGACCAGCTCTGCCTCTCCCCGCAATGCGGCTTCGCCTCCACCGAGGAGGGCAACACGCTCGCCGAGGACGAGCAGTGGGCCAAGCTGGCGATGATCGTCGACATCAGCCGGGAGGTGTGGGGCTGAGTGGGAGACAGCTCCCGCGCAATCCGAAAGGGCGCGACGTCCTGAGTTCACCTCAGCAAGAAGGGGCCGCTGGGGCCCCTTCGGCGGATCAAATTTGGGCGAGCCTCAGTTCAGCGTCGCGCCATGCGATTCGCGCACGACGGCCGGCAAATCGAGCAGCGCCACGACCTCGTCGCCCTTGACGACCAGCGCCTGCAGGATGTCGTCGCCCTCGCCGGCGATGTCCGGGGCGGGGCGCAGGGCGGAGATCTGGATGTCGACGATGTCGGACACGGCGTCGACCAGCAGGCCCGCGAGGCGCTCGCCGAGGTCCACCACGATGACGACGCTCGAGCGCGAGATCGTGCTCGGGCCGAGGCCGAGGCGCTGGCGCAGGTCGTAGACCGCGATGATCGCTCCGCGCAGGTTGATCACCCCGAGAACGTGCGAGGCCGCGTTGGGCAGCGGCGTGGTCGGCTGCCAGCCCTTGATCTCCCGAACCGCGGCGACGTCCACGCCGAAGCTGCGGCCGTCCACCCGGAAGGTGACGATGCGCTGCATGGCTTCGGACGAGGCGGAGGCGCCGTGATGGGACAGGGTGTCGTAGGCGAGGCTCACAGGGCGGCTCCTCAAGCGTGCTCAAAAAGATGGGCGGCGCTCCGGACCCTGGGGGGGCGGGACCTGCTTCCGCGATCGGATCAAGTTCTAGGCAGAATTCGTGAACGCTCCTTAAACTTCGCCCCGAGTTTTAGACCTCGGAAGAATTCGGGGAGCGCCGTTTGCGTCTTCGAAGGTCATGGCGTGCGCCGGCGCACGGGCCATCGCGGAACAAGCGTGCTGAAAACGCGTTCGTCACCACGGTTAACGAAACGGAAACATGCCATGAAGTCGGGTTGGTTGTTGCTCGCCGCCATCATCGGAGGGCTGGGCTGGTTGGGGTCCATCGCCTTCGCGGGAACCTGAGCCGCCCGTCTCTCAGCCCAGCGCGAACAGATCCGGCGAAGCCGGGTTCTCGGCGCCCGGTGAGCCGCCTGCGGCAGTCGGCGCCTTGGCGGCGGCGTCGCCCGGCGCGGTTTCGCAGCCGAGATCGGGCAGGGCGACGATCCGCTGCCCGCGCAGGTCCGTGCGGCACACCACGATGCCGCGGCTTTCCATATAGGCGATGATGCGGCGCGCCCGGGCCGGGGACCGGCTGCCGAAGGCGCGCGCGATCACGTCGTCGCCCGGGCAGGGCTCGCCCGACAGCGCCGCGCGGGCGATGAGCAGGAAGACGGCCTGAATGTCCTCCTCCAGCTCGGCCGCGAACGCCACCGCCTTCGTCCAGGCCTCGTCGGACCGGCCGGGCTGCGCGCCGGCGCGGGCCACCGCGAGCCGCCGCCTGAAGGTGGGCAGGCTCATCGCCTCGCCCGACACGCGGCGGATGCGGCAGCGCACGAGGAAGTCCTGATACAGCACCGCCACGGAGGCGAAGGCCGCGTCGGGATCGCGCAGGATGTCGCGCAGGATCTCGTCCATGAGCGCGCCGCGCTCCTCCGGGCTCATCTCCGGCGCGGGCTCGGCCGCCGGCTCGGCCGGCCGGGGGCGGGCGAGCTGCGCCATGATGTCGGCCGTGGTGGGAGCCGGCGTCACGCGGGGACGAGGAGTGCGGACGTAACCGGGCTCGGCAGGCTCGAAGATCAGGTCGCGGATCTCGTCGCCGCCCGCCTCGGGCAGGGGCATCAGCTTGGGGCTGGAGCTGCGGGCGGACGTCTCGACCTCGCCGATCCGCAGCGGCAGAGGCCGGCGCGACAGGGCAGGGCCGAGCGCGACGAAGCGGCCGCGCTCCAAGTCGCGGAACACCTCCGCCTGGCGCCGCTCCATGCCGAGCAGATCGGCCGCCCGGGCCATGTCGATGTCGAGGAAAGTCCGCCCCATCAGGAAGTTGGAAGCTTCCGCGGCGACGTTCTTGGCCAGCTTGGCGAGCCTTTGCGTGGCGATGACGCCGGCGAGGCCGCGCTTGCGGCCGCGGCACATGAGGTTGGTCATCGCCCCCAGCGAGAGCTTGCGGGCCTCGTCGGACACCTCCCCGGCGGCGGCGGGCGCGAAAAGCTGCGCCTCGTCGACTACGACCAGCATGGGGTACCAGTAGTCCCGGTCGGCGTCGAAGAGCCCGCCCAGGAAGGCTGCGGCGCAGCGCATCTGGCCCTCGATGTCGAGGCCTTCGAGGTTGAGCACCACCGAGGCCCGGTGCTGGCGTACGCGCGCGGCGATGCGCTGCAGGTCGTTCTCGCTCTGGGAGGCGTCGACCACCAGATGGCCGAATCGGTCCGCCATCGTGACGAAGTCGCCTTCGGGGTCGATGATGGCCTGCTGAACCCAGCTGGCGCTCTGCTCCAGCAGGCGGCGCAGCAGGTGCGATTTGCCCGATCCCGAGTTGCCCTGCACCAGCAGGCGGGTCGCGAGCAGCTCTTCGAGGTCGAGAAGGGCGGTCGTCCCCTCGGACGTCGTGCCCATGTCGATCCCGGCTTTCATGCAAACCTCGCCAAGCAGGCCATCCCCGATTCCGGACGGCCCACGGTGCTAGCACGCATCGCGCGGCTGTGGAGCGGCGCGGACGCAACGCTCCACAGCGCAGCGCGGCGCAGGCTCAGCTGAATTCGTCGCCGCCGCCGCTGCGGCTGCCGCGCACGACCACGCGGGACCCCGTCGGCACGCGCCGATAGAGGTCGATCACGTCCTGGTTGATGAGGCGGATGCAGCCCGAGGAGACCCGCGTCCCGATCGTGTTGGGCTCGATCGTGCCGTGGATCCGGTAGAGCGTGTCGCGATCGCCCTGGTAGAGATACATCGCGCGCGCGCCCAGAGGGTTGTCCGGGCCGCCCGGCATGCCGCCGGCGTATTGCTCCAGCTCGGGCTGGCGCTGGATCATGGTGGAGGGCGGCGTCCAGGTCGGCCATTCGGCCTTGCGCTTGATGACGGCGTTCCCGTGCCAGCCGAAGCCCTCGCGGCCCACGCCGACGCCGTACCGCATGGCCCGGCCGTCGTCCTGCACGAGATAGAGGAAGCGCTGGTCGGGATCGATCACCACCGTCCCGGGGCGCTCCGGGCCCGAATAGGCGACCACGCGACGCAGATAGACGGGGTCGATCTCGTCGATGTTGACGGCCGGGACCGGGAAGGGCTCGTCCTCGATCTCGCCATACATGGCGTAAGCGGCGGGATCCAGCGCGGAACGGGGGGACATCAGCGCCGCCGGAGGCGGACCGGCGGAGACGCAACCACCGAGGGCGATCGGCAGACCAAGAGCGACGAAACGCCGGCTGACAAGCATGAGGGGACGACTCCAGGATCATGACGGCGCCGAATGCGACGCCCAAGGCGCACAAGGAACACAAACGAACCGCAACGGTTCCGTTTGAGCCACGTTTGTGATCGGGCTGTGGCGCGGCGGCCTCCATGACGATGTCGTGACCGCCCGACGCAGGACCGCCCGCGACCGGCTATGATGCGGCCAGCGCCTCGAAGGAGTCTCGATGTCCCTCCCACCGTCTCCCGGCCCAGCGCCCCGCGCGCGATCGCCCCGCAGGCTCACCGGCCTCGCCCTGCTGCCGGCGGCCGTCCTCGCGCTCTGCATGGCCCTCGAGCCCGCTTGGGCGCAGCAGCAGCAAGGCCGCCCGGCGCGCGACCAGGAGGCGCAGTCGCAGGACCGCGCCGAGAAGGCGCGCGACGACGCCCGCAAGTTTCCGGCCGACGTCACCACCGAGCACACGCTCGACCTGCCGGGCCGGACCCTCAAATTCACCGCCACGCTGGGCTCCATCCCGCTCTTCGACGGCGAGGGCGGACCGCTGCTGGCCGAGATCGGTTTCGTGGCGTTCCGGCGCGTAGGCGGCGACGTGGCGCAGCGCCCGCTGACCTTCGCGTTCAACGGCGGACCCGGCGCGGCGGCCGCCTACCTGAACATCGGCGCGATCGGCCCGTGGCGGCTCCCGATGGAGAAACCGGCCCCGTCGGACGTCCCCGTCACGGTCCCCAACGCCGAGACCTGGCTCGATTTCACCGACCTCGTCTTCGTCGATCCGGTCGGAACCGGCTACAGCTGGTCGACCGCGCGGGGCGACGACCTTCGGCGCCGGTTCTGGTCCGTGGACGCCGACATCTCGGGCCTCGCGACCTTCGTGCGCAAATGGGTGGAGAAGAACGACCGTCAGGCCTCTCCCAAGACCATCCTGGGCGAGAGCTATGGCGGTTACCGGGCTCCGCGCCTGGCGCGCGAGCTGCAGTCCAGCCAGGGCGTCGGCGTCCGGGGCGTCATCATGCTGTCGCCCGTGCTCGACTTCGCCTGGCGCTTCCAGCCCCGGCATTCGCCGATGCGGTGGGTCTCCGAGCTGCCCTCGATGGCCGCCGCCCGCGGCGACGCCACGCGCGGCGACGCGTCGCTGAACCGCCAGGCCATGGCGGAGGCGGAGCGCTACGCGTCCGGGGAGTTCATGGCGGACCTGCTGAAGGGCCCGGGCGACAAGGCCGCGGTGGACCGCATGTCGGCGCGCGTCGCGGCCCTGACGGGCCTCGACCCGGACGCGGTGCGCAAGCTCGCCGGCCGGGTGGACGTCTCCACCTTCACGCATGAGCGCCAGAAGGGGCGGGTGGCCAGCGCCTACGACGCCACCATCACGGGGGTCGATCCGCAGCCCTTCGCGCCCGGGCCGCACGGCGACGATCCCGTGCTGGACGCCATCGAGGCTCCGCTCTCAGCCGCCATGACGGACCTCTACCGGCGCCTGGGCTGGCGCATCGACAGGCCCTATCGTCTGCTCAACCGGGAGGTGAGCGGCCAATGGCAGTGGGGCGGCCGCCGCAGCGCGCCCGAGGCGCTCAGCGACCTGCGCGACGGGCTGGCGCTCGATCCCAACATGCGCGCCCTCGTGGCGCATGGGGCGACCGACCTGGTGACCCCTTATTACGAGAACAAGCTGCTGCTGGCACAGCTGCCGGACCTGGGCGGGCCGGATCGCCTGCGTCTCCAGGTTTATCCCGGCGGGCACATGTTCTACGCCCGCCAGGACGCGCGCGCGGCGTTCCGCGCCGACGCGGAAGCGCTCTATCGGCCGGCCGAAGCGGGGCGTTGAGCCGGGCTCAGGCCGCCGGCTGGGTCGCGGCGGCGGTGGCCTGCTGTTGGCGCACGTCCAGCAGGCGCTGCGCGGCGGCGCCGATGGCCTGCTCGCCTCCGCCGCCGTTCCCGCCCGCGACCTGCACGGTCGGGAAGGCGAAGCGGATGCCGTTCTGCTCGAAGGCTTTCTTCAGGAGGCCGTAGGCGGTGCGCCGGATGACGAACTGCTCGCCCGGCTTCGTCATCATCTTCAGGCGAACCTCGATCGAGAAGTCGCCGAGCTGCTCGACGCCCTGCATCTTGAGGGGCTCGATGATGTGCGGCCCGAATTCGGGATCCGCCGCGAGCTGCTTGCCGATGTCCTTGACGATCTTCTTCACCCTGTCGAGGTCCGTGTCGTAGGTCAGCCCTATCGAGAACTTGTCGATCACCCAGTCGCGGCTGAGATTTTGCACCGCGCCCAGGACGCCGAACGGCACCGTCGTGATCGGCCCTCGGTGATGCCGCAGCTTCACCGAGCGCAGCGAGAAGGACTCGACGGTGCCCTTGTAGCTCCCCGCCGTGATGTACTCGCCGACCCGGAAGGCGTCGTCGAGCAGGTAGAAGATGCCCGAGATGATGTCCTTCACCAGCGTCTGGGCGCCGAAGCCGACCGCGATGCCGAGCACGCCGGCGCCGGCCAGCAGGGGCCCGATCTGGATGCCCATCGAGTCCAGCACCATCAGGAAGGCGACGCCGACCAGGATGGCGAAGATGAAGTTCCGCAGGATGGGCAGGAGCGTGTTCAGCCGCGAGCGCTTGCGTCCCTCGGCCGAATCGTCGTGCGCGGAGGCCACCCCGTCGTCGAGCCGCCCGTCGATGAGCGCGCGCACCAGCTTCCAGACGAGGTCGGCCACCAGCATGATGATGATCACCCGGATCGCGGCGCGCACCGCGCGGGTGAAGATCGACTCGCCCATGGCGATGTCTGTGACGTCGATGGCCCAGATATCGGCGAGAGCCGAGGCGCACAGGATGACGACGACGACGCGGGTCGCCTTCTCGACCACCACCGCCCAGGCCAGCGCGCTGGAGTCGCCCGCCCGGGCGGTCTCCTCCGGCCGCACGATGTTGCGGATCGAGGCGCGCACGAGGCGCATGGTCAGCGGCACCAGGCTGACCACGATGAGGGTCCAGAACAGCTGTTTCAGGTGCAGCGATCCCAGGATCCAGGCGGAGACGATGAGCGTGGCGGTGAGCACCACCGACAGCCGCGTCGGCGGGTCGGCCTGCATGCGCACGCGCGCCACCAGCCTGGCCAGGAGCGTGAGCGCCAGCAGCGTGAACCAGATGCTGACGATCACCTGCTTGGACAGGAGCGACACGCCCATGATGTTGAGCAGGCTGAGCGTCGCGAACCCGCCGCCCACGATGACGACGAAGAGCATCAGCGTGCGGTACCAGAACCAAGCCACCGGCTGGCTGAGCGGCACGACGCGGAAATAGTCGTGCCGCGCCCCCGGCGCGATCACCACCCGCCCGAAAGCCTGCGCCAGGCGGATCACCGCCACATAGGCGAGCAGGATGAGCACGGTCTCGCGGATAACGGGCGGCCACGGCACGAGCACGAAGGCCGCGATGCAGCCGAGCAGGAAGGCGGCGAGGACGAAGAGCCCGAGCGTGACCCGCATGCCGTGAAGCCGCAGCCGCTCGCGCACGGTGTCGCCCGGAGACTCCAGCAACCGGTTGAGCAGCCCGCGGCTGGCCCACCACGCCAGGCGCTGTCCGGCGACGCCGCCCAGCAGCAGCAGGCCCGACGCGAGGGCGAGCTGCAGCCAGTCGATCGAGCCGCGCGACAGCACGAAGCTGCTCGCCGAGAGCGCGATGTCGTCCGGCACGCCTGGCGCGGCGGCGATCAGCGCGCGCGCCCGCTGCCGCAGTTTCTGCAGCTCGTTGGCGGCCATGAACGAGAAGTCGCCCGAAGCGCTGCCGCTGAACATGGTCTGCGGCATGGCGCTGGCGGGCGCCCCCGCGCCGGCTGAAGCCCCGGGCGCGATGGTGGGGGCCGCCCCGCCGGACCCGGACGCGGCGGCGCCCGCGCCCGCGCCGCTCGGGGGCAGATGGGGGCTGATCTTGTCGGCCAGGAAGGCCCGGCCGGCGTCGTCGTTCGGCACCTCGATGATGACGCGGATCGGCGGCGCGGGTTCGGCCGCCCGCAGCGGCGTTGCAAAGAGCGCCGACAGCGAGAGCGCGGCGGCGAGGAGAAGGGCGAACGGAGGCATGCAGGGAACCGGGTGCAGGGCCGACGGGGCTCGGTCCATCAGGTTATATAGGCAGACCTGCCGGAAATCACGGCTCCAGGCCCTGCGAGGCCGCCGCGGGCCGTCCCTGCTTGCCCTAATGGGCCGCCCGCGCCTGCGCCTGGCTGGCGAGGGCGTCGCGCCCGTGCAGCAGGATGCGGCCGTCCCGGTCGAAGAGATGCGCCGCCGCGGCGTCGATCCGCAACCGCAGCATCTCGCCGCGACCGCGCATCAGTTGGCCCGGCTGGTGAACCGTGATCGGCGGCAATCCCTCCGCCTCGCAGGTGAAGAAGGTGTCGCCGCCGAGGTGCTCGGCGAGGGTGATGAGCGCCTCGATGTCGGCGGGCCCGGTCTCCACCACCTCCAGGTGTTCGGGCCGCACGCCGAGCGTCACCCCCAGATTGGCCGGCAGGGCGGCGGCCCCGTAGGGCAGCGACACGGCGTGCCGGTCGCCGAGCCGGAGCGTGACGCCCGCGCCGTCGGCCTGCGTGACTGCGCCGGTGAAGAAGTTCATCTTGGGCGAGCCGATGAAGCCGGCCACGAACTGGTTGGCGGGACGATTGTAAAGCTCCAGCGGCGCGCCGACCTGTTCGATGCGGCCCGCCTGGAGTACCACGATGCGGTCGGCCAGCGTCATCGCCTCGACCTGGTCGTGGGTGACGTACACCATCGTTCCGCCGATCTCGGCGTGCAGCGCCGCCAATTCCTTGCGGGTGGCCACGCGCAGCTCCGCGTCCAGATTCGAGAGCGGTTCGTCGAACAGAAAGATTTTCGGGTCGCGCACGATGGCTCGGCCGATCGCGACGCGCTGGCGCTGCCCGCCCGACAGCGCCTTGGGCTTTCGCTCCAGATAGTCTCCGAGCCGCAGCATCGCGGCGGCGCGCGCGACGCGCTTGTCGATCTCGGCCTGGGGCAGGCCCATATTCTCCAGCGCGAAGGCCATGTTCTGCCGCACGCTCATATGCGGGTAGAGCGCGTAGCTCTGGAACACCATCGCGAGCCCGCGGTCGGCGGCGGGCGTGTCGTTGACGACCTGCCCGTCGATGCGCACCTCGCCGGCGCTGATCGCCTCCAGGCCGGCGATCATCCTCAGCAGCGTGGACTTACCGCAGCCCGACGGGCCGACGAACACGACGAACTCGCCGTCGCGGATGTCGAGGTCGACGCCGTGGATGATGTGCACGGGGCCGTAGCTCTTGTGGACGCCGCGGAGCTCGAGATGCGCCATTACTTCATGCCCGTGTTGGCGATGCCGGTGGTGATGAAGCGCTGCAGGAACACAAACACCACCGCGACCGGCAGCAGCGTCACCACCGTCATGGCGAGCAGATAGTGCCACTGCACCTGCAGCTCGCCCTGGAAGGCGTTGAGCCCGATCTGCAGCGTGTAGCTTTCGGTCTTGGTCAGCACCGCCAGCGGCCAGAGGAACTCGTTCCAGCGCCACATGATCGAGAAGATCGCCAGCACGGCCAAGGCCGGCAGCGCCAGCGGCATCACGATGCGCCAGTAGATCTGCCACTCGGAGGCCTTGTCCATGCGCGCCGCCTCGATCAGGTCGCGCGGCAGCGTCAGCATGTATTGGCGCAGCAGGAACACGCCCGTGGGCGTCGCCGCGCCGGGCAGGATCACGGCCCAGAGCGAGTTCACCAGCCCGAGCTTGGCCACCACCACATAGACCGGCACGAGGATGATGGTGATCGGGATCATCAGCGTGCCGACGACGCCCAGCATGGCGGCGTTCTTGCCCTTGAAGTCGTAGATCGAGAGCGCATAGGCGGCCATCGAGTTAATGATGAGGGTGATCAGCGTCGCCACCGCGGTGACGAACACCGAGTTCGCCAGGAAGGTCGGGAAGGCGAAGTTGCGCAGCGGCTCGGTGTAGTTCTGGGCGGCGAGCGCGAACTCGCGCACGGGGGTGCGCTTGTCGATGGGCGCGCGGATCGTCTGCGTCGGGTCCTTGGGGTCGACCATCTGGGCGATGATGCCGATGCGCCGCAGCTGCGCCAGTTCGCGCACGCTGCCGTCCTCCATGGTGACGCGAAACAGCGGCAGCGGCTTGTCCTGGCCAGGAACCATCACCTCCTTCTGCGACATCGGCAGCAGCGAGGGCGGAAACTCCAGGAGCGCGGCCTGCGTCTTGAACGACGACAGCACGAGCCAGAGCACTGGCCCGAACATGAGCACGACGCCGAGCGCCAGATACGCGTAGGCGGCGACGTCGGTCCAATGCCAGGGCCGGCCGCCGCGACGGCGAGACAGGAAGGCGGCGAGGGCGCTCATGCGGATGCGTCCTTCTTGCGCGACACCCACAGCTGCACGAGCGTCAGCGTGAACAGCACCAGCCCCAGGATGACCGAGGCGGCGCCGGCCAGCCCGAAATTCTGGACCTGGTTGGAGAAGGCCGTCTCGTAGATGTACTGCACCACCAGCAGGGTGGCGCTGCCGGGGCCGCCGCCGGTGAGCACGAACACCTCGTCGAAGGTCTGCACGCCCTTGATCAGGGCGAGCACGATGACGACGATCAGGTTGGGCCAGAGCAGCGGCAGCGTGATGCGGGCGAAGACGCGCGAGCGCTTGGTGCCGTCCATCTCGGCGGCTTCGTAGATGTCGGTCGGGATCGCCTGCAATCCGGCCAGCAGGATGAGCGTGTAGAATCCCATATGGGCCCAGATCGACACGAACACAGCCCAGAACATGGCCCAGCCGGGCTCCACGAAGAACAGGATCTTCTGTCCTCCGAGACCGGTCAGGACGGCGTTGAGCAGGCCCTCGCGCTGCAGGATCCACTTCCAGATGAGCGCCACCACGACGGGCGAGAGCAGCACCGGGAAGAAGTAGACGGCGCGGAAGAAGCCACGGCCCCGGATGTCCATGTTCAGCACGACGGCGGTGAGCAACGAGAAGCCCACCATGAACACGACCTGCAAGGCCACGAAGGTCCCGGTGTTCTGCACGCCGCGCCAGAAATGGTCCTCCCGGCAGGACCCCGGATCGAGATAGTTGCCGCAGTCGAACAGATGGCCATATTGCGAGGCGCCCACATAGGGCCGGTCGGACAAATAAAGCGCCGAGCCGCCCGTGAACGAGTAGGCGATGTTGATGATCAGTGGGAGGAACACGAACAGCCCGAAGAAGAGCGCGTTCGGCGCCAAAAACAGATAGGGCATCCGCCGCGCCCCGATCCGCCCCTGCACCCACCGCATGGGCGCGTCCAGCCCTCGCATGATGAGCCCCCACAACGTCGCGAAGGGCGCCGAGACGCGCTCTCCGAGCGTGGACGGGGGCGGGGGGGCGCTCATGCGGCGAGGCTTATGCGTATCAGACGGCCCTCTCCCCGGGCTGGGAAGAGGGGGCGCATGGCGCCCGCCCCAAGGTCGAAGCCCTCTCCGGCGCCGCCGCAGCCCTTCCTTCGCCCCGGAACGGGGAGAAGGTGGCGCGCAGCGCCGGATGAGCGGATACGCCTCACGACTTCTTCTTCTCCGCGATCTGCTGGGCGATGTCCTGGTCGATCCGCTTGTAGGCGTCCTCCAGGGTGGTCTCGCCCGAGATCGCCTGCCCCAGGCGGCTGATCACCGCGTTGAAGATGATGCGGTTGTACTGGTAACCCTGCAGCTTGTAGGCGATAGGCGAAACCTTGCCGACCTGCTGGCCGAACACCTGCAGGGCGGCCTTGGCGAGCGGGCTCGCGGTCGGATAGTCGATCCCCTTCTGCGACAGGCCGAGATGGCCGGGCACGAACAGCGTCCGCGAGTAGAATTCCGACGCGACCGGCTCGCTCGCCAGATACTCGATCACCTTGGCGACGGCCTGCGGGTTCTTGGTGGTCTTGATGCCGACCAGCGCCGCTCCGCCCGGCATGCCGGTGCAGCCGCCCGACCCGCACGGATTGGGGACTGCGACCCAGTCGAAGGCGTTGCCGATGGTCTTGTCGAACTGCGCCACCTGCCAGGAGCCGGACATGTAGAGGACCGCCTGGGCGTTCTTGAACTCGTCATTCGCGCCCCGATAGGTGGCGCCCGACACCGAGCCCCAGAGCTCTTTCGACATCACGCCGGACTTGTGCCAGTCGTACACCTTCTGCGACATCGCCTTGAAGCCGTCGTCGATGACGGCCGGCTCGCCCTTGGCGTCGAAGATCTTCGCCCCGGACGAGATCGCCGCGCCGAGGAAGCGGTGGCCCGAGCGGTCGATGGCGATCGGGAAGGGCGCCTTCACCTTGTCGGCGACCTCCTTCGTCGCCTTGGCCCAGTCGTCCCATGTCGCGCCGTCGCCCGGCATTTTCACGCCAGCCTGCTCGAACAGGGTCTTGTTGACGAACGGACCCGTGACGGTGAGCTGCGTCATGTAGCCGGGGATGGAGGCCGTGTCGCCGGGCAGCCGCATCCATTCCAGGAAGGGCCCGAAATTCTTCTCGAAATAGGCCGCGTCCTTCAGGTGGGGCCTCAGGTCCAGCATGTATTTGGCGACGCCGCCGAGATCGACCACGCGGGCGATGTCCGGGCCCTCGCCGGCGGCCAGCTGGACCGGCAGGTTTTCGTTGATGGCCTTGAAGGGCACCTGGTCGAGCACGACCTTGATGTCGGGATTGGCTTTCTCGAACCGGGCGAGCAGGTCCTTCATGACCTCGCCCTCGTTGCCGTCGGAGTACCACGTCATCCGCAGCGAGGTCTGCGCGAGCGCGGCGCCGGAGGCCAGCCCTGCCGCGGTCAAGACGCCGGCGGCCAGCAATGCCGCCGAAAAAATCTTCGGAACGCCCATATCGTCCTCCCGGTCTTTCCGCGCCGCCGGAACGGCCGGCGGGCGGGCGGGGCCCATTGCGGCCCTCTCAATGCAGCGCAGGTTAGTGGAACGCCGGCCGATTGGAAGCCCGGATTGGGGCGCTTTCCCATTCGACTTGACGCGCGTCAAGGATCAGGGTACTGAGAATGAACGTTCATTCTCAGTCTGCGGGCCCATGTCCCTCGACGATGTCGCTTCCCCCGATCGGCACGTCCGCATCCTCGATGCGGCCGAGCGCTGCTTCGCGCGCGCCGGCTTCCACCGCACCACCATGCAGGATGTGGCGGCCGAGGCGCAGATGAGCGCCGGCAACCTGTACCGTTATTTCCGCTCCAAGGACGCCATCGTGGCCGGCCTGTCGGAACGCGACCGCCAGGAGGTGGCGGCCGACTTCACCCAGGCCGGGGCCGCCATGGGCTTCTTCGAGGCGCTGGAGCATCTCGGCCGCAAGCACATCGTCGACGCCCCGCGCGAGAAGTCCATCGTCCTGCTCGAGATCTGGTCGGAGGCGACCCGCAATCCCACGGTCGGCGCCGCCTGCGGCGCCATCGACGGCGAGCTCAGCACGTTGCTGGCCGCCATGGTGGAGGCCGCCAAAGGATCCGGACAGCTTCCGGCAGAAGTCGACGCTCACTTCGCCTGCACGGTGCTGTTCACGATGGCGGATGGCCTCTTCAAGCGCCGGGCGCTGGACCCGGAATTCGACGGCGAGCGCGAACTCGCCAACGCCATGGCGGTATTCCGGGCGGTCTTCACCGGGCAGGTCCGGCCGGCCCGCGAGATCTCTCCCCGCGACCCTTCTTCGACTGTGTCTTCCGAGGCTCCATCATGACGCCCGCCGTCCGTCCCCGTCACGCCGCCGCCCTGGCGTCCGTCCTGGTCCTGTCGTCCGTCGCGCCGGCGCAGGCCGCGCCCGCCGCCCAGGCCGCCGCGCCCGCGACGTCGCTGGCGATCCCCGCCGTGACGGTCGCCCAGGCGACCCGCCGCGAGATGGCCGAGCGCGTCGTCGTGTCCGGCACGCTCGCCGCGCGCGACGAGGTGCTGGTGTCGGCCGAGACCGACGGCCTGCGGGTGATCGAGCTTCTCGCCGACGAGGGGGACGCAGTGAAGGCCGGCCAGGTGCTGGCCCGGCTCTCACGCGACACGATCGACACGCAGCTCGCCCAGAACGACGCCTCGATGGCGCGCGCCGAAGCCGCGATCGCCCAGGCCCGCAGCCAGATCGTCCAGGCCGAGGCCGCGCAGGTCGAGGCGCAGGCGGCGCTGGGGCGCGCCCAGTCGCTGCTGAAGTCGGGCAACGTCACGCAGGAGATCCTCGACCAGCGCATTTCCGCCGCCCGGGTCGCCGATGGCCGTCTCGCCGCCGCCCGCGACGGGCTCGCGGTGGCCCAGGCCGACCGCGCGCAGACCGCGGCCCAGCGCAAGGAGCTCGAGGTCAAGCTCGCCCGGACCGAGATCCGCGCCCCCGCGGCGGGCGTGGTCAGCCGCCGCACCGTCAAGCTCGGCGGCCTCAGCGCCCTGGCGGGCGAGCCGCTATTCCGCATCATCGCCAACAACGATGTGGAGCTCGAGGCCGAGGTGCTGGAGATCCATCTGGCGCAGCTGAAGGTGGGCGCCCCGGCGTCCATCAAGGTGCGCGAGGGAGAGCTCATCCAGGGGACGGTGCGCCTGCTGCCGGCCGAAGTGGACCGCGTGTCGCGGGTTGGGCGCGTGCGCATCCGGCTGCCGCAAAGCCCGGACCTGCGGGTCGGCGCCTTCGCGCGCGGCGAGATCGTGCTGGCCCGCCGCGACGCCGTCGCGGTGCCGACATCGGCTCTGGTCTTCGGCCAGGACGGCGTCTCCGTCCATGTCGTGCGCGACGACAAGGTCGAGGTCCGCCCCGTGAAGACCGGCATCGTGGCCGGCGGTTACGCGGAGATCTCATCGGGGCTGGCCGAGGGCGAACCCGTGGTGGCCCGCGCCGCCGGCTTCCTGCGCCAGGGCGACGCGGTGCGGGTCGTCCGGCCCGTGGCGGCCGCCGACGCGCCTGTCCCCGCCTCGTCCGGAGCCCAGTGATGGCCCTCAACGTTTCCGCCTGGGCGATTCGCAAGCCGATCCCCTCCATCGCCCTGTTCATCGTGATGATGATCCTGGGCGTGGTCAGCTTCACGAAGCTGCCGATCACGCGCTTCCCCAACATCGACATCCCGATCATCTCGGTGTCGGTGACCCAGTCCGGCGCGGCCCCGTCCGAGCTGGAGACGCAGGTCACCAGGAAGGTCGAGAACGCCATCTCCGGCGTGAACGGCGTCAAGCACATCATCTCGTCCGTGACGGACGGCAATTCGACCACCACGGTCGAGTTTCGCCTGGAGGTGAACAGCGACCGCGCCCTGAACGACGTGAAGGACGCCATCGCCCGCATCCGGGCGGACCTGCCGCGCAGCATCGACGAGCCGATCACCCAGCGCATCGACATCGCCGGCCTGCCGATCGTCACCTATGCGGCCTCCGCGCCCGCGCTCTCCACCGAGGACGTGTCCTGGTACGTGGACGACGTCGTCGCCCGTGAGCTGCAGTCGGTGAAGGGCGTCTCCAAGGTCGAGCGCATCGGCGGCGTGGATCGCGAGATCCGCGTCGCTCTCGATCCCGATCGGCTGCTGTCGCTCGGCGTCACCGCGGCCGACGTCAACCGGCAGCTGCGCGCCACCCATGTCGACCTGGCCGGCGGCCGGGGCGAGGTCGGCGCGCGCGAGCAGTCCATCCGGACGCTGGCGGGCGCAGCGACCGTGCAGGAGCTGGCGGCCATCAGCATCGCGCTGCCCGGCGGCCGCAAGGTGCGCCTGGACGAACTCGGAACCGTGACGGATTCGGCCGCCGAGAGCCGCACCTTCGCACGTTTCAACGGCGAGCCGGTGGTGGGTTTCGCGGTGTCGCGCTCCAAGGGCGCGAGCGACGCGGACCTCTCGGCCGCGGTGGCCAATCGCATCGACCAGCTTCAGGCCCGGCGCCCGGACGTGAAGCTCACTCTCATCGACAGCTACGTCACCTATACGCTCGGCAACTATCATTCCGCCATGGACACCCTGCTGGAAGGCGCGGTGCTGGCGGTGCTGGTCGTGCTCATCTTCCTGCGGGACTGGCGCGCCACATTGGTCGCCGCCATCGCGCTGCCGCTGTCCATCATTCCCACCTTCTGGGCCATGGACGCGATGGGCTTCTCGCTCAACCTCGTCAGCCTGCTGGCCATCACGCTCGTCACCGGCATCCTGGTGGACGACGCCATCGTCGAGATCGAGAACATCGTCAGGCACATGCGGATGGGCAAGACGGCCTACCGGGCCGCCATCGAGGCGGCCGACGAGATCGGCCTCGCCGTCATCGCCATCACCTTCACGATCATGGCGGTGTTCGCCCCGGTCAGCTTCATGGGCGGCATCGCGGGCCAGTATTTCAAGCAGTTCGGCCTCACCGTCGCGGTCGCGGTGTTCATCTCGCTCCTGGTGGCGCGCCTGCTGACGCCGATGCTGGCGGCCTATTTCATGCGCGCCAAACCCGACGCTCACGAGGCCGAGGGCCCGGTGATGCGCGGCTACACCAGGCTGGTCTCGTGGTCGGCCCGCCACCGCTTCGCCACCGTGGGCCTCGGCGTCCTGTTCTTCGCGGCCTCGATCTACAGCACCGGCCTGCTTCCTTCCGGCTTCCTGCCGGGCGAGGATTCGGCCCGGTCGCTCTACGTGATCGAGCTGCCGCCCGGCTCGCGCCTCGCCGACACGCAGGCCGTCACCGACTCGGTCTCCCGCATGCTGCGCGAGCGGCCCGAGGTGCGCAGCGTCTTCGTCGACGGCGGCCGCCTGCCGCAGGGCGGCGGCGAAGTGCGCAAGGCGACGCTCGTGGTCAACTACGTCCACAAGGACGACCGGACGATCAACCAGAAGGGGCTCGAGCGCGAGATCCTGCAGAGCCTGGCGAAGATCCCGGACATCCGCTTTTGGCTGCTCAACGAGAACGGCCAGCGCGGCCTGTCCTTGCTGGTCACCGGCGACGACGTCAAGGTGGTGAACGACGTCGCGGCCCGCATGCAGAGCGAGATGCGCCAGCTGCCGACGCTTCAGGGCGTGGTTTCGACCGCGGCGCTGGACAGGCCCGAGATCCGCATCCGCCCGCGCACCGACCTGGCCGCCGATCTGGGCGTCTCCACCGACACCATCGCCGAGACGGTGCGAGTGGCGACCCTGGGCGACATCTCGGCCAATCTGGCCAAGTTCAACGCCGGCGACCGGCAGGTTCCGATCCGTGTGCAGCTCGACGAGCGCTACAGGGCCGACCAGGGCATGATCGAGGCCCTGAGGGCGCCCACCGCAAGGGGCGGCTCAGTGCCACTCGCGACCGTCGCCGAGATCGGCTTCGGGCAGGGCCCGACCAGCATCGACCGTTACGACCGCGTCAGGAAGGTCGCCCTCGAGGCGGACCTTTACGGCACCGACGCGCTGGGCGAGGTCATCGAAAGCATCATGAAGCTGCCGCCCGCCCAGGCGCTGCCGCCGGGCGTCAGCATCCGCACCTCCGGCGACGCGGAGGTCATGGAGGAGGTGTTCCAGGGCTTCGCGCTCGCCATGGGGGCGGGCCTGATGATGGTGTTCGGCGTGCTGGTGATCCTGTTCGGCGGGTTCCTGCAGCCGGTCACCATCCTGTTCTCGCTGCCGCTGTCCTTCGGCGGCGTCGTGCTGGCGCTGCTGCTCACCCACAGGCCGATCAGCATGCCGGTCGTCATCGGCCTGCTGATGCTGATGGGCATCGTCACCAAGAACGCCATCATGCTGGTCGACTTCGCCATCGAGGAGCGCCGCAAGGGCGTCGACCGCGTGCACGCCATCGTGGACGCGGGCCGCAAGCGCGCGCGGCCCATCGTGATGACCACCATCGCGATGGCCGCCGGCATGGTCCCGAGCGCGCTCGGAATCGGCGACGGCGGCGAGTTCCGCTCGCCCATGGCGATCGCGGTCATCGGCGGCCTCGTCGTGTCGACGCTGCTGTCGCTGGTCTTCGTGCCCGCCGTGTATCTGGTGATGGACGATATCGGCCGCTTCTTCCGCTGGGCGCTCGGCCGCTTCGTCGGCGAACGGGACGAGCCGGAGCAGGCCTCGCCCGTTCCAGGATCCGCGACCGCCCAGAGCATGGACCGCCTGCCCATGGCCGCCGAGTAGGGCGCGCCCATCCCCCTTTTGCGGCCCCCTCTCCCGCTTGCGGGAGAGGGGCAGGGGTGAGGGCCCCTGGTCTAGGTCCCTACGCATCCCCCGCCGGCGCCGGCGCGTCGCCGTCGCCCAGGAACCCGCGCTTGCGCAGCAGGGCCTGGACCTCGGGATCGCGGCCGCGGAAGGCCCGGTAGGCGTCGGCCGGATCCTGGCGCCCGCCGGCCGAATACACGAACTGCTTGAGCCGCTCGGCCACGCCCGGCGCGAAGACGTCGCCCGCCTCTTCGAAAGCCGCGAAGCCGTCCGCGTCCAGAACTTCCGACCAGAGATAGGAGTAGTAGCCGGACGAATAGCCGTCGCCCGCGAAGACGTGGGAGAAATGCGGCGTGCGGTGCCGCATCACGATCTCCTGCGGCATGCCGATGCGCTCCAGCACGGAGCGCTCGAAGGCGATCGGCTCGACGCCCTCCACGTCCTCGAGCGAGTGGAACGCCAGGTCGACCAGCGCCGATGAGGCGTATTCGACGGTGGCGAAGCCCTGGTTGAAGTTCCGCGCCGCCAGCACCCGCTGCAGCAGCTCCTCGGGCATCGGCTCGCCGGTCCCCGCGTGCACGGCGAAGCGCCGCAGGACCTCCGGCTGCATCAGCCAGTGCTCGTAGAGCTGCGACGGGAACTCGACGAAGTCCCGCGACACGCTGGTGCCCGAAATGGACGGGTAGGTGACGTCCGACAGCATGCCATGCAGGCCGTGGCCGAACTCGTGGAACAGGGTGCGCGCATCGTCGAAGCTGAGCAGCGTCGGCTCGCCCTCCGCGCCTTTCGAGAAGTTCATCACGTTGACGATGACCGGCCGCACGTCGCCGGTGAGCTTCTCCTGTCCCCGATAGGCGCTCATCCAGGCGCCCGAGCGCTTCGAGGGCCTGGCGAAGTAGTCTCCCAGGAACACCGCCACATGCTGGCCGGCCTCGTCCAGCACTTCCCAGGCGCGCACGTCCGGATGGTAGACGGGCGCGTCCGGGAGGGCGACGAAGCGGACGCCGAACAGCCGCGTCGCGGTGTCGAAGGCGGCCTCGATCATCTTCTCCAATTGCAGGTAGGGCTTGAGCTCGGCTTCGTCGAGGTCGTGCTTGGCCTTGCGCACCTTGGCCGCGTAGTGGCGCCAGTCATGCGGCCCGATGGCGAAGTTTCCGCCCTCCTGGCGCACCATGTCCTCCAGGTCGGACCGCTCCTCGGCGGCGCGGCCCTTGGCGTGGACCCAGACCCGGTCGAGCAGATCCTGCACCGCGGCTGGCGTCTTCGCCATCGTGTTGTCGAGCTTGTAGGCGGCGAAGGTCGGGTAGCCCAGCAGCCGCGCGCGCTCGGCGCGCAGCTTCAGGGTCTCGGCCACGATCGCCCGGTTGTCGGTGGCCCCGCCCATCTCGCCGCGGCGCGTCCAGGCCTCGAACGCCTTCTCGCGCAGCGCGCGGTTGGTGGAGAACTGCAGGAAAGGCTCGATGCTGGAGCGCGACAGGGTGATGACCGGCACGCCGGGGCGGCCGGCCTCCTCGCCCGCCCGCAGGGCGGAGGCGATCAGCCAATCCGGCAGGCCGGCCCTGTCCTCCTGCGTCTCCAGCGGCAGCCTGTACCCGGATTCATCGGCCAGCACGTTCTGGCTGAACTGCGTTCCCAAGGTGGCGAGGCGCTCCACGATGTCGGCGAGGCGCGCCCGGGCCGGGCCCTGCAGCCGCGCGCCGGCGCGCACGAACTGCTTGTGCGAGAGCTCCAGCACCCGTCGTTGCTCGTCGGAGAGGCCGAGCTCGTCGATGCGGGCGTGCAGCGCCTCGATGCGGCCGAACAGGGCCGCGTTCATGGCGATGTCGCTGTAGTGCTTGGCCAGCCTGGGCGACATTTCGCGCTCGACGCCCTGCAACTCGGGATTGGTGTGCGCCCCCGTGAGGTTCCAGAACACGCCGCCCACCCGGTCGAGCAGCTCGCCCGAGCGCTCGAGCGCCTCGATGGTGTTGGCGAAGCTGGGCTCGGCCGGATCGTGGGCGATGGCGTCGATCTCGGCCTTGTTGCGGGCCAGCGCCGCCTCGAAGGCCGGCCTGAAATGCTCGGCCCGGATCAGGTCGAAGGGCGGAAGCTGAAAGGGCGTGGTCCAGGCCTGCAGGAGCGGGTTGTCGCCCTGTGATCCGCCAGTCGCCGCCGTCCCGCTCATGCCCATCTCCCGTGCTGATCGTCGAAGCGACAATGGGCGCCCGCCGCCCGTCGCGCAAGGCGGCGGCTCGTCGCCGGTCCGAGCCCGATCAGCCCGACGATGCCGAGCGCGAGCGCCTGACCAGGGCGTTCCGCAGCACCATGCAGGCCCCGCCGGCCCCGCGCAGCCTCTCGCACAAGGCGTCCGCGGCCTGGCGCGAGGATTCCCCGACCCTCACCTGGTAGAAGGCGCGTGTGCCGCGGCTGCGCAGGGACGACCGCAGGATTAGCGTGTCCTTCCCGGCCAGGATCGAGGCGAAGCGCTTCTCGGCGCGCGAGAAGATGGTCAGCGCCTGGGCGCGCGAGAAGCCCGCGCTCAGCTGCACGCCCCAGGGCCGGGCCGCGCCCTCCAGCACCCGCCGCTGCAGCGCGGCCACATAGGTGTTGGGCCGCGTGCGCAGCATGGCGCGCACCGTCTCGCAGCTCTCGTTGGGCGTCGGCGCCGCGTCGGGCGTCTTCATGTCGCCCTTGCGGGCTGCGGCCCAGTCTTCGGCCGGACTGCCGGTGATGCGCTCGACATAGTTGCGCGTCTCGAAGGGCAATCCTCCCGCGCCGTCGAGCCAGGCCTGGACCCGGTTCGGTCCGGCGTTGTAGGCCGCGGCGGCGAGGCCCCAATTGCCGAAGCGGTCCTTCAGTTCGCGCAGGAAGTCCGCCGAGCGCGGCAAGGCCTGCACGGGATCGAAGGGGTCGAGGAGGCCGCGCTCCGCCGCCGTCTTGGGCATGAACTGCGCGATGCCCTGGGCCCGGTCGCCGGAGCGCGTCACCGGTCCCTCCACATCGGCCCGAAAGCTGCTCTCCTGACCGATCAGCCGCGTGAAGAACGGCACCGGAAGCCCGTGCGAGCCCGCCGCCGCCTCGATGAGGAGGCAGATCGCGTCGGCCGCCGGAGACGAAGCCTCCGTTTTCGCGGGCTCCCTCGCGGCCGCGGGCTCGGCCTGCGGCGCGGCCGGGCCCTCAGACGCCGCCGGACAGGCCAGCGCGAGGGTCCACGCCGCCGCCATCGCGACCAGAGCCGCCCGCGCCGTCATTGGGGGTTCCCTCGTCAGCGCCGCTGCTCGATCCTGGCCTGGAGCGCCTGCAGGAGCTTGCGGACGAAGTCGCGCGTGGTCTCGTCCGTCAAGCGGCCCTCCTTGTCGAATTTGGAGGCGCAGGTCCCGATCATCACCTCCGGACGGTTCAGGACGTCGCCGTTCAGGTACACGAACATCTGGCGCAGGTGATATTGCGCCCGGGCCCCGCCGAAAATCCCGGGGCTGACGCTCATGATGGCGACCGGCTTTCCGTCGAACGGCTGCTCGGGAGGCCGGGAGACCCAGTCGATCGCGTTCTTGAGCACGCCCGAGATGGAGTAATTGTACTCGGGCGTCACGATCAGAAGACCGTCCGCCTGCTTCACGGCGTCCCGCAGGGCCTGCACCGGGGCCGGGTAGCCGGATTGGCGGACGTCGTCATTGTAGAGCGGCAGGTCGCCGATCCCGGTGGTCTGGACGGTGAGCCCTTCCGGGGCGAGCTCCGCCGCGGCCCGCAGGGCGGCGCTGTTGTAGGAATCCTTGCGCAGGCTTCCAGAGATGCCGAGCACCGTGACGGGCATGAAGGTCTCCGATCGGGGGCTAGAGGGCGACGGTCGCAAGAAGGATGGGGCCGCTTGGGAACGCCGGCAAGCGCCGGCCCAAACTCCCCTCGGCCGGCCCCGTCAGGCCAGGCTGTAGACGCCGACGACCACGGCCAGGGCCATCAGGGCCAGCATCGCCAGGAAGGCGGGCGTCACCCACTTCTCGCGGCGGTGCTCCTGGTCGTGCCGCCGCCACATCCGCCAGCGGCCCTGCGTCTCGTCGCGGTGAGCCTTGGCGCGCTCGGCTGCGGACGGGGGCCGGCCTGCGGCTTCGTCGTCCGCGCCCAGCGGCGCCGCCGCGGGGTCGCTCACCGCGACCTTGTCGCCGGTCTGGCCGCTGTCGATCGCATGCCGCACCTGGGACGTGGTGGGCGCGCTCGGGGTCGGCGTGGGGTGGGTCGGATCGGCTGTCGCCATGATGTCGGTCTCCATGCGCGCCCTGAGAACGACCGCCCTCGCGAGCGGTTCCGGCTACTCCGCCCGGCCCAGGGCGGCCCGTTCCTCGTGCAGGAGCTCGGTGTTGATCGCGAAGGCGGCCATCGCGCCTTCCGCGGCGGCCACGATGGCGAACTGGACCCGCCGCGACGCGTCGCCGGCCACGAAGACGCCGGGCACGTTGGTCTTCTCGTAGTCGGACGTCTCGGCGGTGCCCTTGCGGCCGAGCTCGCAGCCGAGACGCTCCACCAGCGCCGATCGCTGATGCGCGTCGGCCAGGAAGAACAGCGCCTTGCGGTCCAGCGTGTCGCCGCTGCGAAAGCGCACCCGCTCCAGTTCGGCTTCGCCTTCCAGGGTCTCCACCGGATCCTCGATGACGCGGACGCCGGCCCGTTCCAGGAGGTCGAGGTCGCCGGGCTCGATCCCGGAGGGGCCATCGGTCAGCAGCGCGAGGTCCGCGCTCCACAGGCGAAGCTCCAGGGCGAAGCCGACGATCTCGGGTCCGGCGCCGTAGACCGCGAGGGGCTGCTCGCGCAGCTCCCAGCCGTCGCAATAGGGGCACGTCCAGACGCCCTTCCCGAACAGGCGTTCCGCGCCGTCCAGCGCCGGGAACGTGTCCTTGAGCCCGGTCGCCAGGAGGATTCGCTTGGCCCGGACGCTGGAGCCGTCCGCCAGCGTCGCCCGGAAGGCCGCCCCTTCGCGGACCACGTCCTCCACCGCCATGTCCCGGACCGTGACGCTGTCATAGGGCTCCAACTGGCGCCGGCCCACCGCCCGGAGGTCGGCCGGGCGGCACCCGTCACGGCTCAGATAGCCGCTGACATGGGCGGACGCCTGGTTCCGGGGCTCGCCTGAGTCGCACAGCAGCACCCTGCGCCGGCAGCGCCCGAGCACCAGCGCGGCGCTGAGGCCGGCGGGACCGCCGCCGACGACCAGGACGTCCAGCATGTCTTCCGTCATCAGGTGTTCCGCCTCTGGACCGGGTGCGCCATGATCGTCGTCATGGCTGGCGAATGCGGGGCGAAGCTTGCGGTTCCGCCGCCCAGAGACGCGGTGCGACGGCGACCCGATCGCGGCTCCGCTCCAGAATGGCCGCAATCGGTTGCACAACTTAACGTCGCAGACGCCGTCAACGGCGTTCGCCCCCGGACCAGACTGCAACGAACCTCTTGGAAAGACGTTGTGCGAGCATGACCTCCGCAGATCACGGCCGACCGATGGTGCGTTTTGAACCGGTGACCTCTCCCGAGCCTCTGTTTCCCAAACGACAACAGACATCGGGAGGCGGACGGTTGGTTGTCGTGTCGAACCGCGTCCCGGTTCCGTCGGATTCCGGTTCCCCGGCGGCGGGCGGCCTTGCGGTCGCGCTCAACGCCGCCCTGCAGCAGAATGGCGGCTTCTGGTTCGGCTGGTCCGGCAACGTCTCGGAAGAGGAGCGTCCGCTCCAGGTCCATGATTTCGGGCGCGTCAGCTACGCCGTGATGGACCTGACTCAACGCGACGTGGACGAATACTACGCCGGCTTCGCCAACCGCGCGCTCTGGCCCGTGTGCCACTACAGGCTGGACCTCACCGAGATCGCCAGCAACGACACCGCCGGCTATTTCCGGGTGAACGAATCCTTCGCCCGCCGCCTCGCCACCTTGCTCAAGCCCGACGACGTGGTCTGGATCCACGATTATCACTTCATCCCGCTCGCCGCCTATTTGCGCCAGATGGGCTTTGAGAACCGGATGGGCTTCTTCCTGCACATCCCCTGGGCGCCCTATGACGTGTCCAGCGCGCTTCCAGCGTACCAGACCGTGCTCAGCGGACTGACGCGCTACGACCTCGTCGGTTTCCAGACGCGCCGCGACGCGGAGAATTTCACGCGCTGCCTCGAGCAGGAGAACATGGCGCGCAAGGTCTCCGACGACCGCTGGGAGGCGGACGGGCGCGTTTTCCGGGTCGGGGCCTTCCCGATCGGGATCGAGACGGACCTGTTCCGGCAGGAGGCCCGCGAGGCGAAATCGAACTCGCTGGTGCGCCGCATGCGGGTCAGCATGGAGGACAAGCACCTCATCATCGGGGTCGACCGGCTGGACTACTCCAAGGGCATCCGCCAGCGCATCGAAGCCTTCTCCTGCATGCTGGAGCGCTTCCCGCAGATGCGCAACAAGGTGACCTTCCTGCAGATCACGCCGAAATCGCGCTCGGAAGTGCCCGAATATCTCAAGATGCAGCACGAAGTCGCCGAGCAGGCCGGCTGGACCAACGGCAAGTTCGGCGACGTCGACTGGACCCCTGTGCGCTACATCAACAAGGCGGTGAGCCGCACCTCGCTGGCGGGCCTCTATCGCTCGGCCCGCGTCGGCATGGTGACCCCGCTGCGCGACGGCATGAACCTGGTCGCCAAGGAATATGTGGCGTCCCAGCGCGCCACGGATCCCGGCGTGTTGGTGCTGTCGCGCTTCGCCGGAGCGGCGGCGGAACTGGATTCGGCCCTGCTGGTGAACCCCTACGACACCGAGGCCACCGCCAACGCCATCGTGCGCGCGCTGCAGATGCCGCTCGAAGAGCGCAAGGAGCGGTGGGCCGCCATGATGGAGAAGCTGCGCGCCAACACGGTCGACCACTGGTGCGCGGCTTTCCTGGCGGCGCTCGCCGAGGAACCGACCGACGTCCTTCAGCCGCCCGTGGAGCGAGCCGCGGCGTTGGACACGGCGCTTCCCAGCGCGGCCGCGCAATTCGGACCGTCATGGACGGGCTATCGACGCAACTGATCCGGCTCTCGATCGTTCCTTGTACGATCGGGTCGCGCTTCAGGGGGCTGGATGGTTCGGATCGAGGAGGGGCTCCCCATGCCCCTCGGGGCGACGTGGGACGGAACGGGCGTGAACTTCGCCCTGTTCTCGGCCCACGCGACCGCCGTGGATCTCTGCCTGTTCGACGCCACCGGCCGCCGCGAGGCGCGCCGCATCCGCATGCCGTCCCGCACCGACCAGGTGTTCCACGTCTATGTCCAGGGCCTGCGGCCGGGCCAGCTCTACGGTTATCGGGTCTACGGCCGCTACGATCCCCAGGCCGGCCATCGGTTCAACCCGCACAAGCTGCTGCTGGACCCCTACGCCCGCCTGCTCTCCGGCCGGATCCGCTGGCACGACGCCCTGTTCGGCTACCGGGCCGGGGCTCACCGCGGCGACCTCACCATGGACCGGCGAGACAGCGCCCCCATGATGCCGAAATGCGTCGTCGAGGACCCGGCGTCGACCTGGGGCGACGACAGGCCCCCGCGAACGCCGATGCGCGACAGCGTGATCTACGAGGCCCACGTCAAGAGCCTCACCCAACTCCACCCCGACATCCAGCCTTCCCTGCGGGGGACCTACGACGCGCTGGCCCATCCGGCGGTGATCGACCACCTCGTCCGGCTCGGGGTCACGGCGGTCGAGCTCATGCCGATCCAAGCCTTTTCGGATGACCGGTTCCTGGTCGAGAAGGGGCTGCGCAACTACTGGGGCTATTCCACCCTGTCCTATTTCGCTCCGGAGCCGCGCTATCTGGGCGAAGATGGCGTGTACGGCCTGAAGGCCGCCATCGCGGCGCTCCACGCAGCCGGGATCGAGGTGCTGCTGGACGTGGTCTACAACCACACCGCCGAAGGCAGCCATCTGGGTCCGACGCTGTCCTGGCGCGGCATCGACAACGCCAGCTACTACAAGCTCGTCCCCGATAATCCGCGCTTCTGCTGGGACGCCACCGGGACCGGCAACACGCTCGACCTCGGCCATCCGCGCGTCCTCCAGATGGTGCTGGACAGCCTGCGGCACTGGGTCGAGGCCTATCACGTCGACGGCTTCCGCTTCGACCTCGCCTCCACGCTGGCCCGCGACAGCTACGACATGTGGGAGCGCGCCGGCTTCCTGCGCGCCGTCAACCAGGACCCGGTGCTCAACCGGGTGAAGCTGATCGCCGAACCCTGGGACCTCGGCGAGGGCGGCTACCGGCTCGGCGGCTTCCCGCCGGGCTGGTCGGAGTGGAACGACCAGTTCCGCGACACGGTGCGCTCCTACTGGCGCGGCGATCCCGGCCAGTTGCCGGCGCTGGCGCGCGTCATCATGGGGTCGCGCGAGATCTTCGAGCACAATGGCCGCCAGCCCTGGGCATCGATCCAGTTCGTGGCGTCGCATGACGGCTTCACCCTGGAGGACCTGGTCAGCTACAACGAGCGCCACAACGAGGCGAACCAGGAAGGCGGGCAGGACGGCCATCCGCACAACCTGTCCTGGAACTGCGGCGTCGAGGGGCCCACCGACGATCCCGACATCACCGTCCTAAGGGCGCGCCAGAAGCGCAATCTGCTCGCCACCGTGATGGTGTCGCTCGGCGCCCCGATGCTGCTGATGGGCGACGAGCTCTCGCGCACGCAGGGTGGCAACAACAACCCCTATTGCCAGGACAACGAGACGAGCTGGTTCGACTGGCGCGCCGGCGAGGCGGCCGATCCGGCCATGCCGGACTTCGTCGCCGCCATCGTGGCGTTCCGCAAGCGTCACGACGCCTTCCGGCCGCGCAGCTACCCGACCGGCTCCCTGAACCGCGAGACGGGCCTTCGCGACGTCTATTGGCTGGCCCCTGAGGGGCGCGAGATGACGCGCCAGGACTGGGCCGAACCCATGCGCCGCACGCTGGGCGTCCAGATCGGCAACGCCGATCCCGGGCAGCGGCTTCTGATGATCTTCAACGCGTCGCCCGAGGACGTGAGCTTCACCCTCACCCCGAACCTGCGCGGCGGGCGATGGGTGAAGGTGTTCGGCACGGAACTTCCGGACGGTCTCGTGCGTGGTGCTCCGCCGGTTCTCGAACCCGGCGGCGCCTGCGAGCTCCTGGCCCGCTCCTTCGTCATTTTCCAGCACGTGGCGGCGTCCGCGGCGGCGTGACCCGTCCTGCGCCGCCGGCCGCCGACGTTTTGATTGGAGTCCGCCCGTGAAGGGTCCCGCACGTCCCTCGACGCGGTCCGCCGCAAAAGCGAAATCAGCCGAAAAAGCCGCCCGGCGTTCGGCCGGGACCGCTCCTTCGGTCCAGGGTTTCGACGCGGAGGTCGCCGAGCTGGCGACGCTCGCGGGCGTCGCCCAGGGCTATTCGGACGCCTATGGGGCGCCGGTCGAGACGCCGCTGGAGACCCGCCGCGCCTTGCTGGAGGCGCTGGGGCTACCGGTCGGATCGCCGTCGCAATTGCGCGAAAGCGCGCACCGCGCGCGCGAACTGCGGGCCGGTCCCGTGCCGGCGCTGGTCGTGGCGCCCATGGATCGCGCCTGGACGCTGACGCTCCGCACGCCTCTGCCGGGCGCGACCTGGACGCTCGTGCTGGAGGCAGGCGACGCCCTGCAGGGCCGCATGGACCCGGCGGACGCGGGCGACGCCCTTGCGCTGCCGGCGCTGCCGATGGGCTATCACCGGCTGGAGATGTCCGGCCGAGGCGAACGCCACGTCGCCACCCTCATCGCCGCGCCCGCAAGCTGCTGGCACCCGGACGCGCTGGAGAAGGGCGAGCGCTGGTGGGGGCTGACGGCTCAGCTCTACGGCTTGCGCACCGAGCGCGACGCAGGCGTGGGCGACTACTCCGCGGTGGCGGAGCTCGCCGCCGGCGCGGGCCGGAATGGCGCGTCGTTCCTGGGGCTGAGCCCGGTCCATGCCCTGTTTCCGAGCGACCGGACGAAGTTCTCCCCCTACTCGCCGTCGTCGCGGCTGTTCCTGGAGACGCTCTATATCGATCCGCAGGCCGTCCAGGCCCCCGGGCGGCGGGGCCGTCCCGCGCCCGATCCCGCGTTGGAGCGCCTGCGCTGCGCCAGCCTCGTGGACTATGAGCAGGTCTGGGCGCCGCGCCGCGCCGCGCTGGAGGCGCTGTGGGGCGACGGGTCAGCCTGGCTGCGCGACGCCGCGTTCCAGCGGTTCCGGGAGCAGGGCGGAGAGCCGCTGGCTCTCCATGCGGCCTTCGAGGCTCTCTGCGAGCAGCAGCGCAGCCAGGGCGCGGCCTGGCCCGGCGCCTGGCCGGACGACCTGCGGGATGTGCGCAGCGCCGCCGTCGAGGCCTTTCGGCGTGAAAACCAGGACCGCATCGCCCATCATCAGTGGCTGCAATGGCTCGCCGATCGCCAGCTCGGCGCCGCCGCCGAGGCCGCGCGCGAATCCGGCATGGGGCTTGGCCTCTACCGCGACCTCGCGGTGGGCCCCGACCGGGGCGGCTCGGAGCTCTGGTCCGCGCCGGACCGCTTCGTGCCGGACTTCGCCGTGGGCGCGCCGCCTGACCTTCTCGGCCCGCAGGGCCAGAACTGGGGCCTGCCGGCCTTCAACCCGATCACCCTGGCCGAGCAGGGCCTGGCGGGCTTCCGCGCGCTGGTCGCCGCCAACGCCCGCCACGCCGGCGCGGTCAGGATCGACCACGCCTTCCAGCTTGCGCGCCTGTTCCTGATCCCGCCCGGCGCCGGCGCGGCCGACGGAGCCTATCTGGATTATCCGTTCGAGGCCCTGCTGGCCTCGCTGCGCATCGAAAGCCACCGGGCGCGATGCCTGGTCATCGCCGAGGATCTCGGCACCGCCCCGGAAGGATTTTCGGACGCCATCATGGCTTCGGGGGTCCTGAGCTATCGGATCTTCTTCTTCGAGCAGGACGAGACGGGCTTCAAGCCGCCCGCCGCCTATCCCAGGGCCGCCATGGCGGCCCTGTCGACGCATGACCTGCCCACCTTCGCCGGATGGTGGCGGGGGCTCGACGTCGATTTGCGCGAGGCCTTCGGCATCTATGACGCGGACCGGGCGGCCAAGGACCGCGACCTTCGCGTCACCGAACGCGAACGCTTCCTCGCCTCGCTCGCGGCCGAGGGGCTGGCCCGCACGGATGCGACCCCGGCGGCCCCGCCCGTGGCGGCCGCATCGCGTTTCCTGGCCCGGACGCCGTCGTCCCTCCTGGCGCTGCAGGTCGAGGACGTGGCCGGCGACGTCAACCAGGCCAACATGCCGGGGCTGGTCGGCGGCTATCCCAACTGGCGCCGTCGCACATCCAAGACCGTGGCTGAGATCGTCGCCCCGGGGGGGGCGCTCGCCCGGCTGGCCCAGGAGCTGAAACAGGAGGGCAGGGGGCAGGGCCTCGCCGCCTCCGCGACGGCCTCCGCCGCGCCGCGCGCCACCTATCGGTTCCAGTTCCACGCCGGATTCACCTTCGACGACGCCGTCAAGGCGGCGCCTGACCTCGTCCTGCTCGGGATCAGCCACGTCTATGCGTCGCCGATCCAGAAGGCGCGGCCGGGATCCACCCACGGCTACGACATCGTCGATCATGGGCTGATCAATCCGGAGCTCGGGGGCGAGGAGGGGTTCCGCCGCTTCTCGGACGCCCTTCGGGCGAATGGCCTCGGCCTCGTCGTCGACATCGTCCCGAACCACATGGGCGTGGGCAAGGACAACCCGCTCTGGCGCTCGATGCTGGCCTGGGGGCCGATCTCCCCCGACTCGCAGGCCTTCGACGTGGACTGGGACCGGCCCGGCCTCGACGGCAAGATCCTCCTGCCCGTGCTCGGCCGGCCCTATGGGCAGGCCCTGGAGGCCGGCGAGCTCCGCCTCGTCTTCGAGCCCGCCTTGGGCGGGTTTTGCGTCGCCCCTCATGACGAGCGGATTCCGGTGGGGCCGCTGACATGGCCGGTGATCCTGGACCAGGCGGCGGCCGGGATGCGCCCCGGGTCGGCCGACCGCGCGGCCCTGCTCGGGGTCGCGGATGGGCTGCGCAGCCTGGCGCTCGACGCCGCGCAGGGCGAGGCGGTCTATGAGCGGGCCGCGCTTCTGGCCGGCGGCCTGGTCGAGCAGATCGGACGCTCCCGCGGCTTGCGCAAAGCCGTCGACGCCGCGACGGAGGCCTTCAGCGGCTCGCCCGGGGACAGCGGCGGGTTCGAAGCGCTCCACCGCCTGCTGGAGGCGCAGGCGTGGCGGCTCGCCGAATGGCGGCTGGCCTCGAGCGACCTGAATTACCGCCGCTTCTTCGACGTCAACACGCTGGCCGGCCTGCGGGTCGAGATCCCGGCGGTGTTCGATCGCGCCCATGCGCTGATCGTCAGGCTCGTGCGGGAAGGCCGCATCCAGGGGCTGCGGATCGACCATATCGACGGCCTCGCCGACCCCGAAGCCTATCTGCGGGACCTGCGCAGGGCGGTCGGCGACCGCGTCTTCATCGTCGCCGAGAAGATCCTGGAGCCCGGCGAGCGGCTGCGCCCCTGGCCGCTCGCCGGAACGACGGGCTACGACGTCATGGGCCCGCTCGACGGCGTGTTCATCGACCCGGCGGCCGAGGCGGCGCTGGACGCGCTCTACGACGATGTCCGCGCCGACCCGCGGCCCCCCGGCGAGCAGCTCAATGTGGCCAAAAACGAGCTTCTGGAGACGAGCTTCGCCAGCGAGCGGGAAGCCATCGTGCTGGATCTGGCCGCCTTGGCGAAGGCCGACCGGAACACCCGCGATCTCGTCGCCGCCCGGCTGCGCCGCGCGGTCGTCGCCATGGTGGCCGCCTTCCCGGTCTACCGGACCTATCTAGGCGAGGGCGATCCGGCCGCGGAAGACGTGGCGCTGCTGGACCGGGTGGTCGAGGAGGCGAAGGCGCGCCTCGGCCCGGCCGGTGAGGCCGCCTGCGCGTTCGTCCGTTCCGTGCTGCTCGACGACGGGCGGACGCCGCGGCGAAACCCGGCGGTGGCGGCCCGCATCCGACGCCGGTTCCAGCAGCTCACCGGTCCGGTGATGGCCAAGGGCCTGGAGGATACGCTGTTCTACCGCCACGTGCGGCTGCTCGCCCTCAACGAGGTGGGAGGCGATCCCTCCCATTTCGGACTGCCGGTGGGCGCGTTTCACGAGGCCATGCAGGACCGCGCCCGCGATTGGCCGAACGCCATGACGGCGACGGCGACCCACGACACCAAGCGCGGCGAGGACGCCCGCGCGCGCCTGATTGCGCTGGCCGAGGAGCCTCAAGCCTGGGCCGAGGCGCTCGCCGAGACCGAGCGGCTGACGGCCTCCGCCATCACGATCGGGCCGAAAGGCCAGTCGCCGGACGCCAATGACCGTTGGATGATCCTGCAATCGATCCTGGGCGCCTGGCCGATCGAGCTTCTGGACGGCGACGACCGCAAGGCGCTCGCGTCCTTCCGGGACCGCCTGCACGGCTATGTCGAAAAGGCGCTCCGTGAATCGAAGCGCCGCTCGAGCTGGCTGGAGCCCGACGCGGCCTATGAGGCGGCCGCCAAGGACTGGATCTCGGCCATCCTGTCGCCGAAGGGCCAGGCGCTGGCGGCGCTGCGCCCGCTCGCCAGGCGGCTGGCCCAGTGCGGCGCGCGGACGTCGCTGGCCCGAACGGCCCTGAAATGCGCCATGCCGGGCGTGCCGGACTTCTACCAGGGGACCGAGTTCTGGGACCTCTCGCTCGTCGATCCCGACAACCGCCGCCCCATCGACTATCGCGCGCGCTCCAAGGCGCTGGGCGCGGCGGCGAAGCCGCAGGAGCTGCTGGCCTCGTGGCCGGACGGGCGCGTCAAGATGGCGCTGACCCGAGCCCTGCTGGCGGACCGCGCCGCTTCGCCCGACCTGTACGGATCCGGCGACTACAGGCCGCTGCGGGCCGAGGGCGCGCGCGCCGCCCATGTGCTCGCCTTCGCACGCAGCATGGGGTCGGAGGCGGTTGTCGTGGCGCTGCCGCGTCTGGCGGCGAAGCTGCTGGACGGGGAGGGGTTGCTCCCGCGCCGCGCCGCCTGGGCCGGGACCACGATCACGCTCCCCGAAGGGATGTGGCGCGACGTCGTCACCGGCGAGCGGTTCCGCGCCTCGGGCGAGCCTCTCCCCATGGCGGAACTCTTCTCGCGCTTTCCGATTGCCGTTCTGAGAGCATCACATGAACCCACCTCGTAGTCAGACGCGATCCACGCCTCCGCGCGCGGTCCGCTCCCCGAAATCCATCGCCGGCGCGCCTCCCCGCGGGGAAGGGCGCGTCGTGATCGAGGGCGTTGCGCCCGAGATCGACGCCGGCGCGAGCGCCGCCAAGCGCGTCGTGGGTGACGTGTTCACGGTCGAGGCCGATATCTTCAGCGACGGCCATGACGTCGTGCGGGCCGAACTGCTCTACCGCCCCCAGGACGAGACGCGGTGGCGCCGCACGCCGATGGCCTTCGTCGACAACGACCGCTGGAGCGGGAGCTTCCTCCTCGACCAGAACACGCGCTGGCTGTTCACCATCGAGGGCTGGCGTGACCCCTACGCGTCCTGGGCGCGGGACGTCGCCAAGAAGCGGGACGCCGGCCAGGACGTCTCGCTCGAGCTGTTCGAGGGGGAGAAGCTGCTGCGCGCCGTCGAGGCGGGCGGTCCCGACGCGCAGACCCACGCCCGACTCGTGCAGGCGCTGGACAGCCATCCCGAGCGCGACCCGGCCCGGCTGGACGTGCTGTTCTCGGACGAGACGGCTGCGTTCATGGACCGGCTCGGCGAACGCGCCAACCTGTCCCGCTACCCCCGCGTCCTGCCGGTGGTCGCGGACCGCGAGGCCGCGCGCTTCTCGGCCTGGTACGAGCTCTTTCCGCGCTCCCAGTCCGGCGACCCGGTCCGCCACGGCACGTTCGACGACGTGATCGCGCGCCTTCCCTATGTGCGCGACCTCGGTTTCGACGTGCTCTACTTCACCCCGATCCACCCGATCGGACGCACCAACCGCAAGGGACGCAACAACGCGCTGACGGCCGGCCGCAACGATCCGGGCAGCGTCTACGCCATAGGGTCGGAGGAGGGCGGCCACACCGCCATCCATCCCGAGCTCGGCACGATCGACGACTTCGACCGGCTCGTCGCCGCCGCCCGCGACCATGGCCTGGAGATCGCGCTCGACTTCGCGGTCCAGTGTTCGCCCGACCATCCCTGGATCAAGGAGCATCCGGAGTGGTTCGAGTGGCGTCCGGACGGGACGATCCGCTTCGCCGAGAACCCGCCCAAGAAGTACGAGGACATCGTCAACGTCCATTTCTATGGCGACGCCTTTCCGGACCTCTGGTACGCTCTGCGCGACGCCTTCCTGTACTGGGTCGGGCATGGCGTGAAGATCTTCCGCGTCGACAACCCGCACACCAAGCCGATCCCGTTTTGGGAATGGATGATCCGGGACATCAACGAGCGGCATCCGGACGTGCTGTTCCTGGCCGAGGCGTTCACCCGGCCCAAGATGATGAAGAAGCTGGCCAAGATCGGCTTCCAGCAGTCCTACACCTATTTCACTTGGCGCAACCTGAAGTGGGAGCTGACGGACTACGCGCTCGAACTGGCCGGCGACATGGGCGAATATTACCGCCCGAACTTCTTCGCCAACACGCCCGACATCAACCCGGTCTATCTCCAGACCAGCGGGCGGGCGGGGTTCATCGTCCGCTCGACGCTCGCCGCCACGCTCTCCAGCGTCTGGGGCATCTATAACGGCTTCGAGATCGCCGAGGCCGCCGCCCTTCCGGGCAAGGAAGAGTATCTCGACAGCGAGAAATACGAGATCAGGGCCTGGGATTTCGACAAGCCCGGGCATCTCAAGGACCATATCCGGGCGCTGAACCGCATCCGCCGCGAGCACGCGGCCATGCGCGACTTCCGCAACGTCACGTTCCTGAACGCCTGGAACGACAACATCATCGCCTACGCCAAATGGGCGCCCGGCAAGTCCGAATGCGTGTTTGTGATGGTCAATCTCGACCCGCACGCCCGCCAGGACTGCGTCTACGAGATCCCGCTCTGGGAGTTCGGCCTGCCTGATTCCGGCGCGCTGGACGTCGAGGACCTGCTCCTGGGCTACCGGTTCAGGCTGCATGGCAAGTCACATCAGATCGCGCTGGATCCTGTCGACCGCTCGGTCGTGATCTGGCGTCTGAAGAAGCAGGGCTGAGAGGGGCCGGAATGATCGATCGCAGCGACCCCCAGTGGTACAAGGACGCCATCATCTATCAGGTGCATGTGAAGTCGTTCTTCGACGCCAATGACGACGGCGTCGGCGACTTCGAGGGCCTGACCCGGCGTCTCGACTACGTCAAGGATCTCGGCGTCACGGCGCTCTGGGTCATGCCGTTCTATCCGTCGCCCCTGAAGGACGACGGCTACGACATCTCCGAGTATCGCGACGTCAATCCGTCCTACGGGACGATGCGCGACTTTCGCCGCTTCGTGCGGGCCGCCCACGACCGGGGCCTGCGGGTCATCACCGAGTTGGTGATCAACCACACCTCGGACCAGCACCCCTGGTTCCAGCGCGCCCGGCGCGCCCGTCCGGGGTCGAACGCGCGCGACTTTTACGTCTGGTCCGACACGGACCGCAAATACGTCGATACCCGCATCATCTTCCTCGACACCGAGCCCTCCAACTGGACCTGGGATCCGGTCGCCAAGGCCTATTACTGGCACCGCTTCTACAGCCACCAGCCGGACCTCAACTTCGACAATCCGCGCGTCCTGGAAGCTGTCATCGACGTGATGCGGTTCTGGCTCGACATGGGCGTGGACGGCCTGCGGCTGGACGCGATTCCCTACCTGATCGAGCGCGACGGCACCAATTGCGAGAACCTTCCCGAGACCCATACGGTCATCAAGAAGATACGCGCCGCCCTGGACGAGAGCTATCCGGACCGCATGCTGCTGGCCGAGGCCAACCAGTGGCCGGAAGAGACCGCTCAGTATTTCGGCGACGGGGACGAATGCCACATGGCGTTCCATTTCCCGCTGATGCCGCGCATGTACATGGCGATCGCCCAGGAAGACCGGCACCCGGTGACCGACATCATGCGCCAGACTCCGGAGATCCCGGAAGGCGCGCAATGGGCCATCTTCCTGCGCAACCACGACGAGCTGACGCTCGAAATGGTGACCGACCAGGAGCGCGACTATCTGTGGAGCTTCTACGCCTCCGAGCGCCGCGCCCGCATCAATCTCGGCATCAGGCGGCGCCTCTCGCCGCTCCTCGAGAATGACAGGCGCAAGATCGAGCTGATGAACTCGCTGCTGCTGTCGATGCCCGGCACGCCGGTGCTCTACTACGGCGACGAGATCGGGATGGGCGACAACATCTATCTCGGCGACCGCGACGGCGTTCGCACGCCGATGCAGTGGTCCCCGGACCGCAATGGCGGCTTCAGCCGCGCTGACCCGGCCCGCCTGTTCCTGCCGGCCGTGCAGGACCCGCTCCACGGATACCAAGCCGTCAATGTCGAGGCGCAGCTCGGCACCCCGGCGAGCCTGCTGAACTGGGCCCGCCGGATGATCGCGGTGCGCCGCTCGCACAAGGTGTTCGGCCGCGGATCGCTGCGCTTCCTTTACCCGTCCAATCGCCGGGTGCTGGCCTATCTGCGCGAGTTCGGCGACGAGCGCGTGTTGTGCGTCGTCAACGTGTCGCGCGCGCCCCAGGCCGTCGAACTCGATATGGCGGAGTTCAAGGGCGCGTCGCCGGTGGAGATGACCTCCGGATCGGTGTTTCCGCCGATCGGCGACCTTCCTTACCTGCTGACGCTGCCGGCCTACGGCTTCTACTGGTTCGAGATCCGCGCCGCGGCCGAGAGCGCCGAGACCCGCTTCGGGCCCAAGCCTGTGCCGGAACTCTTCACGCTGGTGCTGACGGGCGACGCCGACAGCCTTCTGGCGGGACGCGAGCGCGCCGGCTTCGAGCGCACGGTCGCGCCGTCCTTCCTGCCGAGCCGCCGCTGGTTCGCCGGAAAGGGCCGCCGCATCGCGCGCGTGGAGGTGAAGGACAACGCCCTGTTCGCCGCCCAGGGCCGCAGCTACCTGCTGCCGCGCCTGTCGGTCGAACTCTCCGACGGCGAGCGGCAGGATTACTTCACCCCGCTGGCGATCCAGGAGAACCGGGAGGATGAGGGCCTCCTCGGCTACGCGGTGGCGCGCGTGCGCCGGGGCGCCCGCACCGGGCTCGCGGTCGATGCGGACGCCACGCCCGACTTCGCGCTCGCTTTGGTCGAGGCCATGCGGCGCAACGAGACGCTCGGCACGCGCGAAGGCGCGACGCTCCGCTTCGCCGGGACGCCGGCCCTGACCGAAATGGAGGATCTGGCGTCGCTTGAGGTGCGCCGGCTGGGAGCCGACCAGAGCAATTCGTCGATCGCCTTCGGCGACAGCCTTCTGCTGAAGCTCTACCGGCGCATCGAGTCGGGCGTGCACCCCGAGGTCGAGGTGGCGCGCTTCCTGACCGAAGAAGCCGGCTTTACGGCGACGCCGCCCTATCTGGGGTCGCTGGAGTCCGTGGCCCCGGACGGCTCGACGACGGCGCTCGCCATCGCCCAGCGTTTCGTCCGCAACCAGGGCGACGCGTGGTCCTGGACGCTGAACGCGCTGACGCGCGAATTCGAGACTTTGGCGCTGGTCGCTCCCGATGTGGCCGATCCCATCGACGAGACCTTCGCGGCCTACATGCCCTATACGCGCATCCTCGGCCGACGCACGGCCGAGATGCACCTGGCCTTCGCCATTCTCACCTCCAACCCGGCCTTCGCGGCCGAGCCGCTCACCCTGGCCGATGTCGAGGAGATCGCGCGAGACGCCCGCTCGCTGGCGGACCGGGCCTTCGCGGGGCTGGACCGGACCGTCGCGCCCGACGAGCGCGCCGCACAGGCCATCGCCGACCTTCGCGAGCGCCGGCAGGACGTCTACGACCTGATCGGCAAGCTGACGCGCGAGCCCGTGAACGCGACGAAGACGCGCGTCCATGGCGACTATCACCTCGGCCAGGTGTTGATCGTTCGCGACGACGTGCTGATCGTCGACTTCGAGGGCGAGCCGTCGCGCCCGCCGCATGAACGCCGGATGAAGTCGACGCCCCTGCGCGACGTCGCCGGGATGCTGCGGTCCTTCGCCTACGCGGTGGAGACGGCGGTACGCGACATCCGGGCCCGGTTGCCGGACGGGGCGGGGCGCGTCGAGGTCGCCGCCAAGGACGTGCTGATCCTGGTCGAGCGCGTCTTCCTGGCCGCCTACGCCGAGATCGCTCAGGGCGGCGCGGCGTGGGTGGGGGACGACGCGACCCGGACCTCGCTGCTGCGGCTGCAGCTGCTCTCCAAGGCGCTCTACGAGATCGGCTACGAGGCCGACAACCGGCCCGACTGGATCGAGATCCCGGTCCGCGGCGTCCTGGGAATCCTGAATGGCGAGGTGGTGCGCTGATGTCGGGCCGAAACACGAACGACAAGGATGGCGCCGGCGCGTCGGGCCGGGAGGCGGCCAGCATCCTGCAGCCCGTGGCCACCGGACAGGGCGGCGGCGTCCCGGCCCCGCAGGATCTCTCCGCCGAGGCGATCGCCGCCGTCGCGCACGCCTCCCATGGAGACCCGTTCGCCGTGCTGGGCCCCCACGAGGTCGCGCCCGGCCTGTGGGAGGTCCGCGCCATGCTGCCCCAGGCGCTGCGCGTCTGGATCGTCGGCGTCGACGGCGCGACCGAGCTGGCCGCCATGCAGCGGCGCCATCCGGCCGGGTTCTTCTCCGGCCGCTTCGAGGCCGGCGGACGGCCCGGCTACAGGCTGCGCATCGAGTCCGCCGACGCCACCTCGGTCGCGTACGACCCGTATTCCTTCATGAACGTGCTGGGCGAAGAGGAACTGATCCACATCGCCAGCCCGGGCAGCGACACGGTCTACAGGGCGCTCGGCGCGCACCGGCGCACGATCGGCGGCGTCGAGGGCTTCGCCGTGGCGGTGTGGGCGCCCAACGCCAGCCGGGTCAGCGTCGTGGGAGACTTCAACGGCTGGGACGGCCGACGCCACCCCATGCGCCTGCGCCACCAGGCGGGGATCTGGGAGCTCTTCTTGCCCGAGGTCCCGGCCGGCGGCCGCTACAAGTTCGAGATCCGCTCCCACAATGGCGGCCTGCTGCCGCTGAAGGCGGATCCCGTCGCCTTCGCGGCCGAACGTCCGCCCGCGACCGCGTCCCTGCTGCACGGACAGCCGGTCCAGGAATGGTCCGACGTCGACTGGATGGCCAGGCGCGGGGACGGCGACCCGCGGTCGAAGCCGATCTCCATCTATGAATGCCACCTGGGCTCCTGGGCCAGGATCCCGGAGGAGGGCGACCGCTTCCTCACCTATCGGGAGATGGCCGAGCGGCTCGTGCCCTATGTGCGCGACATGGGTTTCACCCATATCGAACTGCTGCCGATCACGGAGTTTCCGTTCGACGGGTCATGGGGCTACCAGCCCGTCTCCCTGTTCGCGCCGACCAGCCGCTTCGGCTCGCCGGAGGATTTCGCCTTCTTCGTTGAAGCGGCCCACCATGCGGGCCTCGGCATCCTGCTGGACTGGGTGCCGGCGCATTTCCCCAACGATCCGCACGGCCTCGGCAATTTCGACGGCACGCATCTCTACGAGCACGCCGATCCGCGCCAGGGCTTCCACCAGGACTGGGGCACCTACATCTACAATTTCGGCCGCCAGGAGGTCGCGTCCTTCCTGGTCGCCAACGCCCGCTTCTGGCTGGAGCGCTACCACCTCGACGGTCTGCGCGTCGATGCGGTGGCGTCGATGCTGTATCTCGACTATTCGCGCAAGCAGGGCGAGTGGGTGCCCAACCGCTATGGCGGCAACGAAAACCTCGAGGCGATCGACTTCCTGAGGCGGATGAACGAAACCGCCTACTCGGTCGCGCCGGGCGCGATCACGGTCGCCGAGGAGTCCACGGCGTGGCCGGGCGTATCCCACCCCACCTACACCGGCGGCCTGGGCTTTGGCTTCAAGTGGAACATGGGCTGGATGCACGACACGCTCCGCTACATGACCAAGGAGCCGATCCACCGCCGTTACCACCATCACGACCTGACCTTCGGGATGCTGTACGCCTTCACGGAGAACTTCGTGCTGCCGCTCAGCCATGACGAGGTGGTGCACGGCAAGGGCTCGCTCCTCGGCAAGATGCCCGGCGACCGCTGGCAGCGCTTCGCCAATCTGCGCGCCTATTTCGGCTTCATGTGGGGACATCCGGGCAAGAAGCTCCTGTTCATGGGTGGGGAGTTCGCCCAGGAACGGGAATGGAACCACGACGCCAGCCTGGACTGGCATCTGATCTCCGACCCGCTTCATCGGGGCGTGCAGGCCTTGGTGCGGGATCTCAACCGGGCCTATCGCACCATACCGGCGCTGCACGAAGGCGACGCCGACGGGTCGGGCTTCTCCTGGCTGGTCGCGGACGACCGGGACAACTCGGTGCTCGCCTTCGCGCGCTTCGGCAAGGACCGGGACCGGCCCGTCATCGTCGTGTGCAACTTCACGCCCGTGCCGCGAGCCGGCTACCGGATCGGCGCGCCGGCCGGCGGCTTCTGGCGCGAGGTGGTCAACACGGATGCGGACATCTATGGCGGCAGCGGTCTCGGCAATCTCGGCGGGATCGAAGCCGTCGAGCAGGAGAGCCACGGCCAGCCCTTCTCGCTGATGCTCACCTGCCCGCCGCTCGGGACGCTGATCCTGGAGCGTGTCTCGGGGTCGGGCGGGTGATCTTAAAGCTTTGAGAACCATCATTCGGTAAGCTCGTACTGAACATTTTCAGCAGGGCCTTGCAGAATGACGACTCATTTCAGGCTGAGCACCAAGGCGCTTGTGGCTTTCGCCGCGATGGCGGCCGTGTGTCTGGCGGCGATCGCCACCACCGTGGTGACAGTCGGGGCCGCCAAGCGTTCGGTTGAAAAGATGGGCGCGATGACCACCGTCCTGCGCCGGCAGACCCTGGCCGACATGCAGCACGACACCGTGCGCAGCCTGGTCTTCATCGCCCTGCACGACGGCAGTCGCAGGAGCGCCTCGACGAGCGAGGCCACCAAGGACCTGGACAAGACGATCGCCGAACTGGAGAAGAACATCGCCGACATCCCCGACGTGGGCGTGTCGGAGGAGGTGGGGGCCGCCAAGCCGGCCCTTCTGGCGTTGACCGGGACCTATACGCGCAAGGCCCGGGAACTCATCGCCATGGCCTTCGCCGATCCTCCCGCGGCCGAAAACAAGCTGCCCAGCTTCGAGCTCACCTTCGAGGACCTGGCGGTCGCCATGGATAAGATGAGCGACATGATCCAGGCGGCGAATGACTTGGCCGAGCGCGAGACGCACGCCAGCCAGGACGCCCTCCAGACGGCCAGCATCGTGTCGGGCGGCCTGATCTTGGCGTCGCTTCTGCTCATGCTGCTGTGGATCCGCCGGGGCGTCATCGCCGGGATCCTGTCGATTCGCACGTCCCTGCTCGACCGCAAGCGGGCCGGCGAACTGGACCACGTGAGGCGGGCGCACGCCGGCGACGAGCTGGGCGAACTCGCCGCCGAAATCCAGGGCTTCCGCGAGGCGAGCCTGGAGGCGGCGCGGGTTCGCGCGGCCCTCGACCGCTGTCCGATCAACGTCATCGCCGCCGACAATGATGGCGTGATCGTCTACGCGAACGCCTCGGTGCTGGGGCTCATGCGCCGCCATGCGGACGAGTTCAGGGCCATGGTGCCGGGATTCGAGCCCGACGCCGTGGTGGGCTCGCGCATGGACGTGTTCCACCGCGATCCCAGCCGGGTGAGGGGCATGATCGGCGAACTGAGCGGCGCTCACCGACAGCGCATCAGGGCGTCGGCCCGGACATTCGAGATCATCGTCAGCCCGATCAACGGTCCGGAAGGCGAGCGCCTCGGCGCCATGCTGATCTGGGACGACGTCACCGACATGCTGGCCGCCGACGAGGAGCTTTCGGCCATCGCGACCGCGGCGTCCGAAGGCGACTTCTCCAAGCGGATCAGGACCGAAGACAAGCAGGGCTTCGCCCGTGACATGAGCGCTGGGCTGAACGCCATGTCGTCGCGCGTGGAGACGGCCGTGAACGACTTTGCGTCCGTTCTCGGGCACGTCGCGAATGGCGACCTCACGGCGGTGGTCGCCGAAAACTATGGCGGTGGGCTGGGTGAACTCAGCGAGAGCATCAACCGTACGGTCGCCCGCCTCGCCGAGACGGTGGGCCGGATCCAGGCCATGTCGACCGAGGTGAGCGGCGCGGCGCGCGAGATCAACGAGGGCGCGCAAGACCTCTCGCGCCGGACGGAGGCCCAGGCCTCCTCGCTGGAACAGACCGCGTCCACCGTCGAGGAACTGGCCGCCTCCGTCCGCGCCAGCGCAGAGTCCTCGGCCAAAGTCTGCGCCATCGCCGAGCAGGCGCGCGGCGTCGCGCAGGAAGGCGGGGCCATCGTGTCGCGCGCCGTCGAGGCGATGTCCAGCATCGACCAGACCAGCCGCAAGATCTCCGACATCACGACCGTGATTGAAGACATCGCGTTTCAGACGAACCTCCTGGCCCTCAACGCCGCCGTCGAGGCGGCCCGGGCGGGAGAGGCCGGCAAGGGCTTCGCCGTGGTCGCCTCGGAGGTGCGTTCCCTGGCGCAACGGTCGAGCGAAGCCGCCAAGGACATCACCGGCCTGATCGCCGCCTCCAACGCCGAAGTGACCAAAGGGGTCGAACTGGTCCGCGCGGCCGGCGGCGCCCTGGGGCGGATCGTCGAGTCCTCGGTCACGGTCGCGTCCAGGGTGTCGGAGATCTCGGCGGCCTCGCTGGAGCAGGCCACCGGCATCGAGGAGATCACCAAGGCGGTGTCGAAGCTCGACGAGATGACGCAGCAGAACGCCGCGCTGGCGGAGCAGAGCGCCGCCTCGTCCGACTCGCTCAGCATGCAGATCCGGTCCCTGAACGACCTTGCGGCGGCTTTCCGGACACGCGAGGACCGCGCCGGCGAGGACGCCGGCTACGCCTCCGCGTCGTACCGTCCGCCCCTCGCCCGGGCTGGCTTCGGGCGGCGCTGACGGTCAGAGCTGCAGCAGAGCGTAGGGCTTTCCCGTCGGCTTCTCGATGTGCATCGCGACGTTGAAGACGGGGATGCCGGCCGGCGTCTTGCCCTCGTAGCGCCCCCGGTGGGCGTGGCCGTGCACGACCGACGTCACCTTAAATCGGTCAATGGTCTCCGCGAGCCGCGAGCAGCCGAGGAAGGGGTAGATCTCCTCAGGCTCGCCTTCGACCGTCTCGGAGATCGGGGCGTAGTGCAGCACCACCATGGCGCGCTTGCTGCGCACCTGCCTGAGGCCGTTCTCCAGCAGCATCGCTTCGTTCATCGCCTCGTTGACGAAGCTCTTGGTGGCGCTCTCCCCGAAGGAGCCCAGCATGCGCCGGCCGAATCCGCCGCCATAGCCTTTCACGCCCACGAAGCCGACGCCCTTGACCTCGCAGGTCTGGCCCTCGAGCAGGATCACCCCCGCCTCCCGCAGGATGCGCCGCAACGCCTCCACATCGCCGCACTCATGGTCGTGGTTGCCCAGCACCGCGATGACGGGGATCGAGCAGGCCTTCAGGTCCGCTGCGAGAAGCTCGGCCTCGCGCGCCTTGCCGAGGTCGGTGAGGTCCCCGGCCAGGACCAGCGCGTCCGCCGCCTTGGAGATCTCCCCGAACATGTCGCGATAGGCGCCGGGCGACGTCTCCTTGACATGCAGGTCGCCCACGGCCGCGACCGTGATCCGTTCGACGGAGCCGTCGGCGCCGTCTTCACTCATTGCGCCACTCGCCTTCTCCTCCGACATCCGCAAAACCCCATTCCTTGACGTCGATCTCGTAGTCGATGCGCGAGAACATGCGGCCGCGGCAGACCTTCATCTGCGGCGGCGGCAGCTGGCGCTGGTTGGACAGCCGGTCCAGGAGCTCGTCGACGATCCAGCGCGGGACTTTGTCGCGCTCGGTCGGGTAGACCCACCGGAAGTTCAGGAGATGGATGAGCAGCACCTCCCAGTGGACCTCCATGTGGGCCAGCAGGCGGCGCCAGTCGATCTGGTCGTGGGCCTTCAGGATGGTGTGCGCCACGTCGGCCCCGTCATAGCGGTGCCGCAACTGGATGAAGCACTTGGAGTAGACGAGCTCGGTCGGCCCCACGATCCGGACCGGCAGGCCCATCACCTCGATCTGGCGGGCGTGCTCGAACCAGGAATCGCCGACCGGCATGGTGCTGTTGGAGGAGGCGAAGATCACGTCGAAGAAGTGCTGGCCCTTGTAGACCTTGCCGAGCCAGCGTTCGTCCTCGATCTCCACCGCGTAGCCGATCGACTGAAAATGGGCCAGGATGCGCTGGTAGTCGCCGGCCTTGCAGAAGATGTCGAGGTCCTTGGTGGGCCGCGAGATCCCCGTATAGGCGCTGAGCGCATAGGTTCCGGCCAGCAGATAGGGCGTGCCAAGCTGCGTCAGCTCGGTCAGCGCCTCGATGTAGAAGGCCTCGGCTTCAGGATGCTTCAGCACCGGAGTGGCTTTGGCGTCCATCAGTTGCGCGCCTAAAGATTCGGATCTGGACGTGAGGGGAGCCTTCGGATCCTGGGGCGTGGCCATGGCGTGTTCCGGTCACGGCGCTCGCCGCCGCTCGTCTCAACACGGCCCCCGATCCTGCGGTTCCGTCCTGCCGGGGTCGGCCGGGCGGCCCGCTCAGGCCGCCTGCCGCGTGAGCTCGATGAGCAGGCCTTCGTGCCCGCGCAGGGTGAGCGCGCCGCCCACCGGATTCGCCGGAACCTGCGCCAGGGTGGAGACGAGCACGTGGCCGCCCTGCAGGTGGTCCGGCAGGTGGACCGTCTGGGGATCTCCAGTGAGGTTCAGCGCGGCCATGACCCGCTCGTCGCCGGCCTCGCGCAGATAGACGAACACCTCGTCGGTGACCAGAACGGGCGCGTAGCGTCCCACCATCAGGGATTTCCTCTCTCGCCTCAACGCGATGAGATTGCGGGTCAGGGTCAGGATCGAGGCGGGTTCGTCCCGCATCGCCGCGACGTTGCGTGAATGCCAGTCCTGGTTCAGCGGCAGCCAGGGCTCGACGCTTGAGAACCCGGCGTTCGGCGACCGGTCCCACGGCATCGGCGTACGCGACGGGTCGCGGCCGATGCCGATCCCCGGCTCGTTCTTCTCCCAGGGGTCCTGCACCCGATCGCGGGGGATGTGCACGGCCGGCATCCCGAGTTCGTCGCCGTAATAGAGGGTCGGCGTCCCGCGCAGGGTCAACAGCAGCATGGCGGCGACGCGCGCCTGGGCCTGCCCGACGCGAGCGGCGATGCGCGGCTGGTCGTGGTTGCTGAGCACCCAGTTCGGCCAGCCGCCCTCCGGCAGCTTGCCCTCATATTCCCGCACCAGCGCCTCGATGTCGCGCGCCCGCCACGTCGTGTGGATGAGCTGGAAGTTGAACGGCAGGTGCGCGCCCGTCAGGTCCGGGCCGTAATAGGTCACCAGCCGCTCGATCGGCAGATAGATCTCGCCGATCAGCACCCGGTCCGGATAGCCGTCCAGGACCTTCCGCATGCCGGCGATGACGCCGTAGATGTCCGGGTGGTCGGCCGAATGGATCTGCAGCAGCCTGTTGATGGCCGGCTGGCCGGGCGTGTAGCCCGGATTGGGCGGGTTGTCCCGCATCTCCGGGTCCTTCATCAGGTGCCAGATCACGTCGACCCGGAACCCGTCCACCCCCCGCTCCAGCCAGAAACGCAGCGTGTCGAACATCGCTTCGCGCAGCTCGGGGTTGCGCCAGTTCAGGTCTGGCTGCTCCTTCAGGAACGCGTGGTAGTAATACTGGCCCGTCGCCTCGTCGAACGTCCACGCGCTGCCGCCGAAATTGCTGATCCAGTTATTGGGCGGCCCGCCGCCCGGGGCCGGATCGCGCCAGATGTACCAGTCGCGCTTGGGGTTGGTCCGCGACGACCGGCTCTCCCGGAACCAGGCGTGCTGGCTCGACGAGTGGTTCGGCACAAAATCGAGGATCAGCTTGAGACCGCGCTCGTGGGCCTCGCCCACCAGCCGGTCGAAATCGGCCAGCGAGCCGAAGAGCGGATCGATGTCGCGGTAGTCGGCGACGTCGTAGCCGCCATCCGCCATGGGAGACGGATAGATCGGCGAAATCCACAGCGCATCGACGCCGAGCCACGCGAGGTGGTCGAGCCGGCGCCGGATCCCCTCCAGGTCCCCGACCCCGTCGCCGTTGGTGTCCTGGAAGGAGCGCGGATAGATCTGATAGACGATCCCGCGCTTCCACCATGTCCGCTCAGCCATGCGGTTCTCCTGAAGGCGATGCCGGACGGGCTCGGGCGAGCCGTCCTGGCGTCGTGAACTGTTCAGCGTCCGGGGCGAATGCGGCGCCGGCCCGTCCGGTTCCACCCGGGGTCTCGGAACCTGTGCTTCGCATTCCGGGTTCTCAGCCGGCGGACCAGCCTGCGGGCGGGAGATGATCGGAACATGACGACGTGGCGCAGCGAGGCCGCGGCTGGCAGGCGTTATCCTGTCGGCGCGGAACTGGTCGAGGGAGGCGTGCACTTCCGCGTCTGGGCTCCGCGCGCGCGATCCATCGCGGTGGCCGTCGAGGACGGCCCCGTCATTCCCCTCGCATCCGAGCCGGAAGGCTACTTTTCCGGGTTGGTCGCCGACGCCGGCGCGGGCCTGCGCTATCGATACGAGGTCGACGGGGAGAAGCGCTATCCGGACCCGGCCTCGCGTTTCCAACCCGAGGGTCCGCATGGGCCGTCGCAGGTGATCGATCCGGCGCGCTACCGCTGGCGCGACGCCGACTGGGCCGGCGTGGAGCTGCATGGGCAGGTCCTCTACGAACTCCATGTGGGGACCTTCACTCCAGAAGGGTCCTGGGCGGCGGCGGCCTTGAAGCTGCCCTTTCTCAAGGAGCTCGGCGTCACCGTCATCGAGATGATGCCCGTCAACGAGTTCCCGGGCCGCTTCGGCTGGGGCTATGACGGGGTCGACCTGTTCGCTCCAACGAGACTCTATGGAAGTCCCGACGACCTGCGCGCCTTCATCGACGCCGCGCACGGCCTCGGCATGGGAGTGATCCATGACGTGGTCTACAACCACTTCGGGCCGGACGGCTGCTACCTGAACTGCTTCGCGCCCTATACGTCGGACAAGCACGCCAACGAATGGGGCGAGTCGGTCAACTTCGACGGCGAGGGCGGCGCCGGCGTGCGCGAGTTCGTCCTGGCCAATGCGGCCTACTGGATTGACGAGTTCCATTTCGACGGACTGCGCGTCGACGCCACCCAGGCCATCATGGACGATAGCCCGGAGCACATCCTCGCCGGCCTCACCAAGGCCGCCCGCGAGGCCGCGCCGGGCCGGAGCGTGATCATCGTCGGCGAGAACGAGCCCCAGCACGCGCGCCTCATGCGTCCCTTCGACATCGGCGGCTATGGTTTCGACGCGCTCTGGAACGATGATTTCCACCACTCCGCCATGGTGGCGCTCACGGGCCGGGCCGAGGCCTATTTCAAGGACCATGAGGGCTCGCCGCAGGAGTTCGTCTCCGCCGCCAAATACGGCTTCCTCTTCCAGGGCCAGTTCTACGCCTGGCAGGCCAAGCGCCGCGGCGCGCCGGCGGGCGGCGTGCGGCCGGCGCAGTTCGTGATGTTCCTGGAGAACCACGACCAGGTCGCCAACCACGCTCCCGGCGAGCGCCTGGTCCGGCGCACCAGCCCCGGCCGGCTGAGGGCCGCGACGGCGCTGACGCTGCTGATGCCCGGAACGCCGATGCTGTTCCAGGGCCAGGAGTTCGGCTCGACCAAGCCGTTCATCTATTTCGCCGACCACACGCCGGACCTGGCCGAATTGGTCCGCCACGGCCGGCGCGGCTTTCTCGACCAGTTCCAGAGCGTCGCGGACGAGGCCGGGCTGACGCTGCTGTCCCCGGAAGACCCTGCCGCCTTCGAGGCCTGCAAGCTCGACTGGGACGAATGCGAGCGGAACGTCGCGACCCTGGCGCTTCACCGCGACCTGCTGCGGTTGCGGCGTGAGGATCCCGTCTTCGCCAGCCAAGGCGCGCTCGGCGTCGACGGCGCGGTGCTGGGGCCGGAGGCGTTCCTGCTGCGGTTCTTCGGCCAGGACGGCGACGACCGGCTCCTGCTGGTCAATTTCGGCCGCGACCTGGTGCGGTCATCGCTGGCCGAGCCGCTCGCGGCGCCGCCGGAGGGTCGCCTGTGGCGCTGCCTTTGGTCCAGCGAATCGCCGGCCTATGGGGGAGCGGGCACGCCCGTGATCGAGAGCCCGACCCATTGGCGCATCCCCGGCCATGCCGCGGTGGCGCTGTCCGGCGCGCCGGCCGAGGCGGGCGAGGCCGAGCCTCAGCCGGCCTGAACGTCCTTCACGGTCAGGGGCAGGCCCGCCACCATGAAGAGGACGCGATCGGCCCGCGCCGCCACGCGCTGGTGAAGCCGGCCGGCTTCGTCCCGGAAGGCGCGGGCGAGACGGTTCTCCGGCACGATGCCGAGCCCGACCTCGTTGCTCACCATCACGACGGGCGCGCGGATCCGGTCGAGCGCGTGGTCGAGCCGCTGGACGGCGTGCCCGATGTCGTGCTCGCCCAGCATGAGGTTCGTGAGCCACAGGGTCAGGCAGTCGACCAGGATGGGCTGCGGCTCCGCGCCGAGGTCTTCCAGCGCGCCGGGCAGATCGAGGGGCGCTTCGCGCGTCAGCCATCCCGGCCCGCGGCGGTCTTTGTGGAGGGCGATGCGCTCCTCCATCTCGGCGTCGAAGGCTTGGCCGGTCGCGACGTAGCGCCACGGCCCGGGTTCCGCCGTGACGAGCTCTTCGGCGCGCCGGCTCTTGCCGGAGCGCGCTCCGCCGAGGACGAAGGTGAGGGGAGGCAGCGACATCGCGGCCATGCAAACCCCAACCGCCCGACGCTGTCCAGCCTTGCCGTCGGGGGCGTTGCCACCCGGCGTCGAGGCGATAGTCTCCGCCCAACCCAAGCGCGAGGCGGAACGCCGAAGCGCCAAGCCGGAGGAACACCATGGCCGCCATCCGCACCGTCGTGACAGGCTTCTACCGGATCCCGCTCCCGGTCGTCCTGACGGATTCCACCCACGGCGAGATGAGCGCCTTCGAGCTCGTGACCGCCCGCGTCGCCGACGCCGAGGGCCACGAAGGGGTCGGCTACACCTATACGGTCGGACGCAATGGCGGCGCGGTGGCCGACATCCTGTCGCGCGAAATCGCCCCGATCGTGGCCGGCCAGGACGCGGACCGGATCGAGCATCTCTGGCAGCACCTGTGGTGGGCCCTGCATTATGGCGGCCGCGGCGGCCCGACCGTGCTGGCCATCTCGGCCTTCGACATGGCCTTGTGGGACCTGAAGGCCCAGCGGGCCGGCGTCCCGCTCTGGGCGCTGCTGGGCGGGTTCGACCCGCGCGTGCCCTGCTACGCCGGCGGGATCGACCTCGACCTGCCGCTCGACAAGCTGCTCGAGCAGACCGACGGGAATCTCGCCAAGGGCTTCCGGGCGATCAAGATGAAGGTCGGCCGGGCCCGCCTGTCGGAGGACGTCCAGCGGGTGGCGGCGATGCGCGAGAAGCTGGGAGACGGCTTCCCGCTGATGGTGGACGCCAACATGAAATGGTCCGCCGACCAGGCGATCCGCGCCGCGCGGGCCTTCGCGCCGCACGACCTGACCTGGCTGGAGGAGCCCTGCTCGCCCGACGACATCGCCGGCCACGCGCGCGTGCTGCGCGAGGGCGGCCTGCCGATCGCGACGGGCGAGAATCTCCGCTCCCTGTGGGAGTTCCGGAATTACGTCGCCGCCGACGCGGTCAGCTATCCCGAGCCGGACGTGACGAATTGCGGCGGAGTCACCGCCTTCATGAAGATCGCCCATCTGGCGGAGGCCTTCGGACTGCCGGTGACGTCGCATGGCGCGCACGACGTCACCGTCCACCTGCTGGCCGCCTGTCCGAACCGGTCCTACCTGGAGGCGCACGGTTTCGGCCTGGAGCGCTACATCGCCCACCCGCTCCGGATCGAGGACGGGATGGCGCTGGCCCCGGATCGCCCCGGCCACGGCGTGGAGTTTGATTGGAAGGGCCTGGACGCGCTGAGCGCCTGACCTCCGCCGGAGCCTGCGCCCGCCTGTCTCGAAGCGGAACGCCGCGTCCCATCCGGGCGCGGCCGCGGGGGCGGATCAGCGCCTTTCGAGACACAACTTAGGGTTGTTAAACACAAAAGCCCTGGCTCGCGGATTGCTGCTTCAGCCTCGAACGAGAACCGGCCCTGTCGGCCGGCGCGATTGAGGCTGGCGCATGCGTATCCTTTCCGTGTTCGGGACTCGTCCCGAGGCCATCAAGATGGCTCCCATCGTGCGGGCCCTGCGGGCCGCTCCCGGCGTCGAGTCGCGGGTCTGCGTGACCGGCCAGCACCGCCAGATGCTCGACGAGACGCTCGCGATCTTCGACCTGCGCCCCGACGACGACCTCGACATCATGACCGGCGGGCAGACGCTGGCCGACATCTCGGCCCGGGTCCTGACCGGTCTTGACCCCATCATGCGGTCGTACCGCCCCGACTTCGTCCTCGTGCAGGGGGACACCGCGACCAGCACGGCCGCCGCGCTCTCCGCCTTCTTCAACCGCAGCCGGGTCGGCCACGTGGAAGCCGGCCTGCGGACCGGCGACATGGCCAGCCCGTGGCCCGAGGAGGCGAACCGGCGCGTGACCGCCGTCGTCACCGACCGCCATTACGCCCCGACCGAGAAGGCCCGCCGGGCGCTGCTGGCGGAGGGCTATCCGGGCTCGTCCATCCTGGTCACCGGCAACTCCGTGATCGACGCGCTGCTGCTCGTGGCCGAGGACGTCACGGCCCCCGGCCCTCAACGCCGGGCTTTGGAGGAGCGGTTCTCCTGGCTGACGCCCGGCAAGCGCCTCGTGCTCGTCACCGGCCACCGCCGCGAAAGCTTCGGCGACGGCTTCATCCGGATCTGCCAGGCCCTTCGCGCCCTGTCGGCCCGGGAGGACGTGCAGATCGTGTACCCGGTTCACCTCAACCCCAATGTGCGCCAGCCCGTTTTCGACATCCTGTCCGGGATCGAGAACATCCACCTCATCGAGCCGCAGGACTATCGCAGCTTCGTCTATCTCATGACCCGCGCCAGCCTGATCCTGACGGACTCCGGCGGCGTGCAGGAGGAGGCGCCCGCCTTGGGCAAGCCCGTGCTGGTGATGCGCGACACCAGCGAGCGCATGGAGGCGATCGAGGCCGGGGTCGCGAGGCTGGTCTCGACGGACCCCGACGCCATCGTGGCCCATGTCCACGACCTCCTGGACGACCGTCGCCGCTACGCCGCCATGGCGCAGGGCGCGAACCCGTTCGGCGACGGCGCGGCCGCCGAGCGGATCGTCGAGGATCTGATGATCTGCTGCGGCCATCCCGCCGCGCTGCGTCCCGCGATCCGCCGTGAGCGCCTGATGGCCGCCGTCGCGGTCTGAGCGCCTCGGGGCTGCGTCGCGCTCACACGCGGCGCATCGGCCCGCAATGGTCGATCACCTCGAACCCGCCGCCGACATTCACCGTATGCGCGCCGGTGTCGCGCGCGCCCATGGGCCTGAGCGTGGCCAGCACGGTCTGGGCGTAGCCCTCCGGGTCCAGCCGGTCGACGCGGCAGACGGAGATTCCGGCACCGTAGCCGGCGCGGCAGTCCTGGGCGGGCCTGAGCAGGGCGCCCCCGCGGCGCTCCATGAAGCCGGCCGGCCGGGCCGCGCGCGCGTCCACCAGCACAGGATTGGCCGGGTGCGGCCGCCAAGGCCCGCGAATGTCCTGCGCCATGAACAGGCTGAGGCAGTCCCAGCTGGTCGCGCCCCGGGCGCTGTCGCTGGCGAACAGCCAGAGCCGGCCGTCATGCTCGGCCAGGGTGACGTCCGACAGCTCGACATCCTGAAACAGCACCGCTTCCAGGGTCCAGACGTCTGGAAAGCGCTCCGCCCGATAGAGTTCGACGGTGCGGTTCTGGTAGGTCTCCGGGATCATCCAGATCTGGCCGTCGCGCCGGAACACCATCGGGTAGGAGAGGTGGTACGGCCGTTCCAGGACGGTCCGCAGCGTGCCTGGCGTCCCGTCCGGCCCGATCGTGAACACGGCGATTTTTCCGATCGGGTCCGCATAGGCGAAGACTTCGCAGAAGACATGGACGACGCCCTCGTGCTCGAGGACGAATGGATCGGCCGCATAGTCCCCGGCCCCCGTATCCAGCCAGCGATATCCGTCCGCTGGCCAGGCCAGCCTGTCCAGCACGCCGTCGCCGGTCGCGACGGGACGCCAGCCGATGCGCCAATGCGCCGGGCGCTCCACGCGCTGGCGCAGCTTGCGCATCGCGCCCTGCGCGAGATGCCGCGCCGCGAAGGCGAGCGGCCGCCCGGGCTTCGCGTCCGGCGGCGCCCGGAACGGGACGGCCGGGCCGCTTCCCGCGGCGTCCCGCACCGCGGCCGCGATCAGGACCGCCGTCCGCGCCAGCACGGCGTCGAGGCTGGTGGACAGCAAGGCCGGCCGCAAAACCGCCGCCTCGCCCCGCTGGGCGACGAGGCGCTCCGGCCCCCTCACGATCTCGATCGTCGGCGGGCGCTCGCGCAGCAGCGCGTCAAAGAAATGGTTCCAGTCGGGCGAGCCGTCGAAGCGGGGCTGCAGCACGGGCGTGCCGTCGCCGAGGTCGTCTGAGCCCGTCAGGTCCACGACGAGATTGTGTCCGCCTGGGGCCGCCGCCTCCGGCGCGGCGGTGGGATCGAGGCTCTCCAGGACCCTGCCGAAGACGTGGCGCTCGAACCAGGCCAGGAGCCGCAGCTCTGGCGGCAAGATGTCGGGCCCGGTTCCGGGCAGGACATCGATCTCGTGACCCTGCGCGGAGAGCCGGTCGATCAGGTCGGCGTGCCAGCGCAAGGTCAGGCGACCTGGCAGCCGCAGAGCGATCCTCATTTGACATTCTCCCCGCCGCGCCCACGGTGCGAGACGGCGGGACAGAATAGCCATAAGAACAGATGGAACACAACATGCGCAATGCTCGCCCGTTCCGCCGTAGATCTTCGGCTTTCAAGCACAAATCAGCCCGTGCCAGTGGAGCGGAGATCAGCCCCGGCCACGGGGGCCACGCCATGGCCTGCACGCCATGAACCAACCTCAGGTTGAATAAGGCATGCCGGTTGCAGCCTTCCCGTCGCAACAACGGGAATGACCCATGTCCGAGCAGATCCAGCCGGTTTTCAGCCCGACGCCGTTCCGAAGCAGGACGGGGGCGGCGCGAAGCGTCCGGAGTTCGCACAGTTACGGCCGCGAGACCCCGGCGAAATACTGGGATCTCCCAAGGGCCAGGTCCCGCTTCGGGGCGCGAGCGGCCAAGCGGGCGCTGGATCTTGCCATCGCGACGCTCGGGCTCGTCGCCATCTGGCCGCTCCTCCTGGTCATCGCCCTTGCGATCAAGCTCGACAGCCCTGGGCCGGTATTCTTCCGGCAGAGGCGGCACGGGCTCGACCACGCGACGTTCCGCATCCTGAAATTCCGGACCATGACCACCATGGACGAGGCCGGCCACGGGCCGCAGGCGGCTCGACACGATCCGCGCGTGACGCGCCTCGGTCGCTATCTGCGGCGCTTCAGCATCGATGAGCTGCCCCAGCTGATCAACGTGATCCGCGGGGACATGTCGCTGGTGGGCCCGCGTCCCCACGCCGTCGCGCACAATTATCTCTATGAGGCGCAGCTGCCCGGTTATGCGCGGCGCCATTCGGTCAAGCCCGGAATCACCGGCTGGGCCCAGGTGCACGGCCTGCGCGGCGAGACGGACACGCTCGACAAGATGCGCGCGCGGGTCGAGCGGGACCTGGAATATGTCGAGATCTGGTCCCTGCGGCTCGACCTCAAGATCCTGGCCCTGACCCTGTTCTCTCTCCGGCCGTACCGCAATGCGTTCTGAAAGCCGCGCCGCCCGCCGGTCGGCCTCGGCCGCGAGCCGCTCGGCGCTGGCCAGCGCGGGGCTCGCCGCTTCGCCCGATCTTTCAGCCCCGTGGCGCGCCGAGGATGATCGTCCGCTGGTCGCGACGGTGCTGGCCTGGGGCGTCGGCGTGGCGCTGCTGTCGCGCTTCGTCCTGTCGGAGAACCTGCTCAACGCCGTGATCGACTATTCGAGCGACGGCGGATCGGTGCTCGAGAAAATCCATGTCGGCACCTATCTGGGCGTCGGCCTCCTGGCGTTGGCGCTGCTGACCACCCGCATCGCGCTGCTTCCCGCCGAGGTGCGGATCCTGCGCCAGTTCGGCTGGCTGGTGGCGGTGATCGCCGCGCTCACGGCTGTCGTCGTCCTGGCGGGCAACAGCGTGTCGGCCGGGTTCCTGGTGGACACCTATGTGAGTTCGGCGCTCGCCTGCGCGCTGATGTTCGTGCTCCCGCCCGACAGCCGGCGACGCATCGGCGACGCCCTGCTGATCTTCATGGCGCTGAGTTCGCTCGTCGCCATCGCCGAGAAGGCCGTCGGCCTGCGGCTCTTGCCCTATCCGTATGTGGAGAACGGCTTCCGCCCGACCGGCCTCACCTCGCATCCGCTCGTGGTGGGGCTGTTCAACGCCGGCTCGATCGCCTTCGTGATGGCCACCCGGTGGCCCGGCTGGGCCAAGGCCGCCGCCATGCTCCTGCTGGTCATGGCCGCCTTCGCGGCGGGCGCCCGGACCGGCGCGCTTCTGGCGGCCGCGGTGGCGCTGGTCAGCGCCCTGACCATGCCGCTTTCCAATCCCGATCCGGCGCAACGGCTGAAGACGCGCGGGCTGATCCTGCTGGGCCTGGTCTGCCTCATACCGATCGCGCTGCCCGCGATGGCGCAGCTGGGGCTGCTCGAGCGCTTCATCACCGACGGCTATGTCGATGACAGCGCCAATGCGCGCGTCGAGATCTACCGCATCTTCGGTCTCGTCGACTGGCGCGACATCCTGCTCGGGGCGGACCCGCTCTGGATCAAGAAGCTCGCCTTCGAGAAGCTCGGCTTCGAATTCATCGAGAGCCCGGTCGTGATGTTCGTGTTCCAGTTCGGCGCGCTCGGCGCGGCGGCCCTGTTCTGCACGATCCTGCTGAGCCTGTGGCGGCTCGCCGCCGGCTCGGACTGGCGCGCCGCGCTCGGCGTCGTCGCCTTCCTGCTCTGCGCGCTCTCCAACAACACCCTGTCCTCCAAAAATCAGGCGATCGTCATGATGGTTGTTCTATGCCTCGCCTACCGGCGCGACGACGCGCCCGGCCGCGGATGGCCGGCATGATCGGGCTCGATCGCAGGCAGGCGCTCGCCGGACTGGCGGGCGCGGCGCTGGCGGCCGCCGCCGGCGGCAGGGCCCATGCCGGGGCCCCGCTGTTTCGCCGCGGCGCCAGCATCCACAACATGATGAACTGGGCCAGGGTGGAGCCGGCCGACAAGGACCGGTTCGCCTTTCCGCCCTTCGCGGGCAAGACCTACGAGACGCCGGACGCGATCCTCATCAACCTGGCGAAGGCCGGGATCGACTTCATCCGCCTAACCGTGGACCCTGGCCCCTTCCTGCAGTTCGAGGGCGAGCGACGCTTCGCGCTCGACGCCATGCTGCGCGCCGCCGTGCGCCGCCTGCTGGACCACGGCTTCGCGGTGATCGTGGACTTCCACCCCGTCAGCCAGGTCCCGGCCTATGCGCCTGAACTGATCACCAAGGCGATCGACGGCCCATTGTTCCTGGCCTATGCGGAGCTGATGGCCCGAACCGCCGGCCTGCTCGCCGAGATGCGCTCGCCCCGGCTGGCGCTGGAGCTCATGAACGAGCCGCAATATGGCTGGGACGGGGCCACCGCGGCGCGCTGGCAGGCCATGCTGGTCACCCTGCACGCGAAGGCGAGGGCGGCGGCGCCGCTCCTGCCGATCGTGCTCTCCGGGGCCCGGGGCGGCGACAAGGACGGCCTGCTCGCGCTCGATCCCGCGCCGTTCCGCGGCAGCGACGTGTGGTGGACGTTTCACTACTACGCCCCGCACGTCTTCACCCACCAGGGGGTCAAGGGAGACCAGGGCGAATCACGCTATTGGCGCTATTTGTCGAACCTGCCCTATCCGGCCGGCGGGGGAGACAGGGCGGCCGTGCTCGACCGCATCGCCCGCAACGTCGCCGAGGATTCCAGCCTCAACGTGCTGCAGCGCGGCGTAGCCTTGCGGGGCGCGAAAGCCGCGGCCACGGCCTACATGGACTCCGGCTTCGACCGGCGCGCCGTCTGGCGCGACTTCCGCGCCGTCGCCGACTGGGCGTCGCGCCACGGTGTCGACCCGGCCAGGATCCTGTTGGGCGAGTTTGGAGTCACGCGCACCTATGGACCGTACAGGGCCTCCGACGACGCGGCGCGCGAGTCCTGGCTCACTGACGTGCGCGTCGAGGCGGAGGCCAACGGCTTCGCCTGGGCGATCTGGGCGGTGACGGGCTATGGCGGCATGGCCCTGGTCGAAACCGACGACGCGGTCTCCTTCGATCCGGTCCAGCTGCGCGCGCTGGGCCTGCGCGTCAGCGCGTGACGGCGGGTCGGCCCGCCACCTCCAGATAGAGCTCGCGCAACCTGTCGGCGAAGCGGCCGATCTCGTAGTGCTCCTCGAACATCCGGCGCGAGGCGCGCTGGGCTTGCAGCAGCCGCTCCGGATCCTGGAGCAAATCGGCGAGCGCCGCCGCGATCGCATCCGGGTCGAGGGGGACGACCGCTCCCGTCACCCCCTCGATCACGATGTCCGGGATGGCGCCGACATCCGACGCCACCAGGGCGGCGCCGGCGCAACCGCCCTCCAGCAGGGTCAAGGGCAAGCCCTCGACGCGGGAGGGCAGGGCCACGATGGCGGCTTCGCGCATCAGCCGGTGCACGGCCTCGCTGTCGACCCAGCCGGTGAAGGACAGCTTGGCGTCGAGCCCCGCCGCTGTCGCCTGCGCGCGATAGGGCGCAAGCTCGCCGTTGCCGGCCATCACGCACCGCCAGTCGCCATGGAGGGCGTCCAGCCGCTGCAGCGCCGCGATCATCAGGTCGGCGCCTTTGCGCGGGCCCACTTCGCCGGCGAACAGGATCAGAGGAGGCTCTTGATGCGGGCGCTCGGCGGGCGGTCCGGGCGCGAAGTCCGGAATGCCGTTCGGGATCACGACGATCCTGTCGGGGCGCGCCCCCAGCGTGCGCGAGAAGAAGGGCGCGAAATGCCGCCCGAGCACGACGATCCGGTCGGCGCCGCGCGCCATGCGGCCCAAAGCCCGATACCAGGGCGGCGAGGCGGCCTGGTCCTCCGGCGTGACCATGCCGTGGAAATGGATGATGACTCTGCGCCCGGCGAGCCGCGCCAGCCAGGCCAGCACGGCCTTGCGATACGCGCTGCCATGCGTCGAGTGGTTGAGGTGGACGATGTCGGGCCGAACCGTCGCCAGCGTCCACAGGAACGCCATCAGGCGGAGCGGGAAGGCCGGTAGCCAGCGCCACCCCGCCGCATCTCCGCGCGCCGCGAAATAGGAGATCTCGACCCCCTCCATCCCGCGCGCCGCGACCACCTGGCGCAGATAGAAATACAGACGATCGATGCCGCCCTGGCCGTGCGACCCGGTCGGGGTCACGACCAGCGCCCGCATTGGGCGCGCGGTCGGCTGTGTCGAAGGGTCCAACTGTGTGATCCGTCCATTGCTCCGGGCTGTTCTACGCCGCCCGCCTTAAGGTCCCGTTGAAGTCGGCCGCGTTGCAACCCTGGATAGGCATATCGCTTGCTGGCTTCCCACCAGGATCGCCGCCGCGGCCGCCAAGCGTCTCAAACCGGGACGCTTCAGGGTCTCGCCGGGGCGGCCTGGGCTTCACCGCCCATGATCGACACCGGAGCCGACTGCGCATGAGCATCGTCACGCACCATCGATGGCAAGCCGTCCCCCCGCAGACCGTGGCCGATGCGGAGCGTCCGCGCGGCTGGGCCTCCGAGGTGGTCACCATCGACCTGCGCGGCGCCGGCGTGGTCCTGCGCCGCCGCAAGTGGTGGCTCCTCGTCCCGCTCGCGCTCTGCGCGGTCGGCGGGCTTGCCGGGGCCATGTCGGTGAAGCCGCGCTACGCCAGCACCGTGCAGCTCCTGGCCGATCCGCGCGAGCTCCAGGTGGTGCGGCCTGACGCCACCCTGCGCGTCCAGACCGCCGAGCTCAGCGCCTCGGACGCCGAGACGACGCTGGGCGTGCTGCGCTCGGCCAGCATCCTCGGCAAGGTCGTGGAGCAGCAGGGCCTCAACGCGGATTCCGAATTCATTGGCGAGAAGCCGTCCGACAATCCCGCCCTGACGGCGCTCACCGCGCTGGAGAAGCGCGTCGCCGTCAAGCGCGCCGAGCGCAGCTTCGTGGTCGACGTGGGGGTCTGGTCGCTGGACGCCGCCAAGGCGGCCCGCATCGCCAACGCCATCGCGACGGTCTACCTCCAGGAAGAAGCGGCCGGCAAGCTGGAGGCCGCCAAGCGCACCTCGCGGGCCCTGGCCCTGCGCATCGACGAACTCAGCGTCCGCGTGCAGGAGGCCGAGCGCAAGGTCGCCGAGTACCGCTCGCGCAACGACCTGATCGGCCAGACCGGCAGCCTTATCCCCGAGCAGCAGATCACCGAGGTCAGCAAGCAGCTGGTCACCGCCAAGGCGCGCACGGCCGACGCCCGCGCGCGGTTCGACCAGGTGCAGCAGCTGCGCAAGTCGCCCCTCTCGCTCGGGGATTTGCCGGACGCCGTGGGCTCGGCCGTCGTGGCCCAGCTGCGCTCGCGCCTGGCGGACGCCTCCAGGGTGGAGGCCGAGCAGGCCACACGCCTCGGCCCGCGCCACCCCGACGCGCTCGCCGCGGCCGCGCAGCTGCGCGACGTCAGGCGGATTCTCGATCAGGAGCTCGCCCGCGTGGCCCGCGCCGCGGAGGCCGACTATGACCGCGCCCGTTCGGCGGAGGAGAGCCTCTCCCGCAATCTCGACCGCCTGAAGAGCCTCAGCAACGAGAGCGGCGAGGCGATGGTGCGCATGCGCGAGCTGGAGCGCCAGGCCGAAGCCAGCCGCGCGATCTACGCGACCTTCCTGCAGCGCGCCAAGGAGATCTCCGAGCAGCAGGGGATCGACACCTCCAACTCCCGCGTCATCTCGCCCGCCGTCCCGAGCCAGACCTCGAGCGGCCTGTCCCGCGCGGTCGTGCTGGCCGGCGCGACGATGGCCGGCCTTCTCGCCGGCGCCGGCCTGGCGCTGGGCCGGGAGCTGACCGATTCCACCCTCTTCACCAAGGCGCAATTCGCCTCCGCGTCCGGTCTGCCGGTGTTGGGCGTGATCGCGCCCGCCAAGGCGAGCCCGCGTCGCCCCAAGCCGGAGCTGCGGGCCCTCGTCTTCGACGACCCGGCGTCGCCGCTCGCCGCCGTGGCCTTCAGGATCATGGACCTGCTTCGCCCGCGCGGCTCGCGCCAGGTCGCCGGGCAGACGATCCAGCAGGCCGCCGGCCAGGCCGCCCGCAGCGTGCTCTTCCTGTCGGTCGAGCCGACCTTCCAGCGCACCCAGCTCGCCTTCAACCTCGCCGCCGCGGCGGCGCGGGACGAGGGACGCATCCTGCTGGTCGACGCCGAGCCGAGCGGCGGCTTCACCGACGCCCTCGTCGAAGCGCCGCAGCATGGCCTGGCTGACGTGCTGGCGCGCCGTTGCACGCTGGACCGCGCGGTCCTGGTCGACGAGGACACCGAGATCGGGATCCTGGCCGCCGGCGGCGCCGGCGCGGCGCAGGGCCGGCCCTCGATGGATCAGCTCCAGGCGACGCTGCTGTCGCCGGCCCGCGGCTTCGACCGCATCATCATCGATGCGGGCGGACCCGCCACCAACTCCTCGGCGGCGCCCCTGGCAGGCGCCGTGGACGACGTCGTCCTGATCGTGACCGCCGGCGTCACCCGGCGGGAGACGCTCCAGGACACGCTCGAACTGCTCGACGGCTCCCGGTCCCGCATCCGCGGGCTGATCGTCGCCTGAGAGAAAATACACCTCTGGGTTGTATCAGCCTGAAACGCCGGACCGTGGCGCCGGGCTTGCCATTCAGAACACGCCTTCGACGTCCCGACACGCTGCGGGACACCCCCCTCCGGAGATCAGCATGGTCACCCTCGTCGCGCCCCAGCCTGTGTATGAAGCCAGCCTCGATCGGCCGCCCGCCAGGCCGGCGCGCGCCGCCGGAAAGCGCGCTTTGGAGCGGATCTGCGTCGTCGGTCTCGGCTATGTGGGCCTGCCCACCGCGGCGCTCCTCGCGTCCCGCGGGCTCAGCGTGATCGGCGTCGACCTGAAGAAGGACGCGGTGGCGCGCATCAACGAGGGCCGCGCCCACATCGCCGAGCCGGACCTCGACATGATCCTCGCCGCCGTGGTTCAGGCCGGCAAGCTGGAGGCCTCCATCCGGCCGCAGTCCGCCGACGCCTTCCTGATCGCCGTGCCGACGCCGATCACTCCCGAGAAGAAGGCCGACATGCGCGCGGTCGAGGCCGCGCTGGCCTCCATCGCCCCCGTCCTGAAGCGGGGCGACCTCATCGTGATCGAGTCCACGTCTCCGGTCGGCACGACCGAGCGTGCGGCGGCGCAGCTGCGCGGCTTGCGCCCCGACCTGAAATTCCCGGACCTGTTCCCCGAGCAGGCCGACGTCCTGATGGCCTATTGCCCCGAGCGGATCCTGCCCGGCCAGACCCTGCGCGAGCTCGTCGACAACGCCCGCATCATCGGCGGCCTGGACCATGCCAGCGCGCTGCGCGCCCGGGAGGTCTACGCCACCTTCGCGATGGGCCAGATGAAGCTTGCGACCTCGCGTGAGGCGGAATGCGCCAAGCTCGCCGAGAACGCGTTCCGCGACGTCAACGTGGCCTTCGCCAACGAGCTCTCGATCCTGTGCGAGGGCCTCGGCGTGGACGCCTGGACGGTGATCAAGATGGCGAACCTGCATCCGCGGGTCGACATCCTCTCGCCCGGCCCCGGCGTCGGCGGGCACTGCATTCCGATCGACCCCTGGTTCCTGCATCAGGCGCTGCCGGACGAGACCCCCCTGATCGCCGCCGCCCGCGCCGTCAACGACGGCAAGCCGCTGCGGGTCGCCAACCGGATCGGGCGCCTCGCCGGGCGTTTCCGGGACCCGGTGATCGCCATCCTCGGCCTCGCCTACAAGCCGAACGTGGACGACCTGCGCGAAAGCCCCGCCCTCGAGATCGCCCGCAACCTGGCCGACCGGCGGATCGGGCGCCTGCTCGTGGTGGAGCCGAACATCGCGAACCTGCCCGAGGCCCTCGCCGGCCGTCCCGATGTGGAGCTGACGGAATTCGGCGCCGCCGTGGCGGAGGCCGACATCGTCGCGATCCTGGTCGCGCACAGCAAGTTCCGCAATATCGACCGCGCCGCGCTCGCCTCGCGGGTGGTGGTCGACACGGTCGGGCTGCTGAAGCTCTCCAACGACGAATAGGAAGCGACGCCAGCATGTGCGGATTTGCAGGACTGGTCCAGCGCGACCCCTCGTGGAGCGTCAGCGAGCGTTTCGCCGCGTTGGCTTTGAAGTCGCTCGGGCGGCGCGGCCCGGACGACGCCCGGGCGCTGAGCGTGGGGCCGGTGGACTTCGTCCATACGCGGCTCTCGATCATCGACCACGAGGGCGGCGTCCAGCCCATGCAGGATGACGCCGGCGTCATCGCCTATAACGGCGAGATCTACAATTTCGAGGAGCTGCGCCAGCCGAACCTGCCCTATGCGACCCGTTCCGACACCGAGGTGCTGCTCAAGGGCCTGAACACCCAGGGGACGTCGTTCCTCAACGGGGCCGATGGCATGTTCGGCTTCGCCTATCTTAACAAGGCGCAGCAGAAGCTCTACGTCGCCCGCGACCGCTACGGCGTGAAGCCCGCCTATGTCCTGCACACTCCGGAGGTCTTCGCCTTCGGGTCCACCATGCAGGCCTTGATGCCCTTCTCGGCCAAGCGGATCGATCGCAAAGCCTATGTGGAGTACTACACGTCCCGCGCCGCCCACGCGCCCCGGACCCTGTTCGAGGACGTCCGCGAGGTGCCGCCGGGCTGGATGGCGATCTTCGACCTGCGCAGCTTCACCATGGAGATGCGCCGCTGGGCCGACGCCCGGCCCACGCTGGTGACGCGCCGTCCCGAAGGCGAGCTGCTCGACGAGCTGGACGGCGTCCTGCACGCCTCGGTGCGGGCCCACCTCATCGCCGACACGCCGGTCGCCTCGCTGCTGTCGGGCGGGATCGACTCCGGCCTCGTCACCGCCATCGCGGCGAGATACGTGCCCGACCTCGCATGCTTCTCGGCGGGCTTCCAGGACCGGCGCTTCGACGAGAGCCCCTACGCCCAGGCGGTGGCCCGGCGCTACGGCTTGCGCCACTACGTCAAGTTCATGAGCGAGGAGACCGTCTTCGGCCTGCTCGATTCCTGGCCCGCCGTGATGGACGACGCCAACGCCGAGCCGGCCTCCGTGCTGAAATATGTGGTGGCGCAATTCGCCCGCGACAGCGGCTTCAAGGTCGTGTTGGCGGGCGAGGGCGCCGACGAGTTCTTCGGCGGATACAATCAGTATTGGCGCTTCCGCCTGGCCCGCCGGCTGAGCGCGCTCGGCGCCCATGCGCCGGGCCTCGCCGAATTCGCCGCCCGGGCGGTGGGCCCGCGCACGCGGGTCGCCCATTTCCTGCGCCAGGCTTCAGGCCGGCAGGGCTATCCCGGAACCAGCATGCCGTTCGAGCCTCACCTCGTGCGGGAAATGTTCACTGGGGCAGAGCCGGAGGATTTCGGGGTCGCATCGCTCAAGGGCGCGCTGTTCCTCGACCAGAGCCGGCGGCTGCCCGACGACATGCTCACCGCCGCCGACCGCGCCACCATGCACGCCTCCATCGAGGCGCGCGTGCCCTTCGTAACCCGCAGCGTCGCCGATTTCGCCGCCTCGCTGGAGGACGACATGCTGCTGCGCGGGCGCCAGCAGAAATACCTCCTGCGCCAGCTCGCGCGCCGCTACCTGCCGGCCGAATGCGTCGACCGTCCCAAGGTGGGCTTCGACCTGCCGCTCGGGCGCTGGTTCCGCGGCCGCCTGCGGGACGTGGTCTACGACACGCTCGCCAACACCTGGCAGCGCGAGTTCCTGCGCCCCGGCGCCATGGAGCGCATCGTCGACCTGCATATGAGCGGGCGCGCCGACTTCGCCGACAAGATCTGGGCCTTCGTGGTCCTGGACCGCAACGTTCGCGCCATGCGCGCCATCGCCTGACCACCGGGAGCCCTGGACATGAGGACGAGCCTTCTCGACACGCCGGTGGATATCGCCACCATGGATGAGACCGTCGCTTGCGCGCTCGCCGCCATGCGCAGCGGCCGGCGGTGCCAGCACGTGGCCCTGAACGTCGCCAAGCTGGTGAACGCCCGCTCGGACGCGGAGCTCGCGCAGGATATCCGCGACAGCGACATCGTCGGCATCGACGGCATGGGCATCGTCTACGGGATGCGGGCGACCGGGCAGGGCGCGCCGGAGCGGGTCGCCGGGATCGACCTCTTCCTGCGCCTGATGGCCGAATGCGCCGACCGCGGGTTCCGCCCGTTCCTGCTGGGCGCCCGGCCCGACGTTCTCGCCGATGTCCAGGCGGAGCTCCTGCGTCGTTTTCCGGAACTCAAGATCGCAGGGGCCCATCACGGCTATTTCGGCGCCGACGAGGAGGAGCGCATCTGCGGCCTCATCCGCGAAAGCCGCGCGCATTGCCTGTTCGTCGCCATGCCGACGCCCCGCAAGGAGCGCTTCATGCGCCGTTGGCGCGAAAGCCTCGGCGTTCCCTTCCTGATGGGGGTGGGAGGCAGCTTCGACGTGGTGGCCGGGCGGGTCACCCGCGCCCCGCGGGCCATGCAGCGCCTCGGCCTGGAATGGCTGCACCGGCTCCTGCAGGAGCCGCGCAAGATGTTCGGGCGCTATCTCCGGACGAACGCGATCTACGCCGTCCTGATCGCGCGGGAGCTCCTGCGTCGCTCGCGCGGGGGCGGACCGGCGCCTGAGGAAGCCGCGCGGGGCGTCGCCGCGCCGGACGAACGGGCCGCCTGACTCCAGCCATGAGCAAGCCAGTGAAAACGAGGTCCGGCGACTACTTCTTCTACCTGGCGGCGACGCTCGCGCCGCGCTTCGCCATGTTCATCCTTCTGATCCTGCTGACCCGCTGGCTGCCGGTCGCCCAGTATGGGCTCTTCGTGCTGGTCGTGACCGTGGGCGAGATCCTCGACACGGCGCTGACCAACTGGATCCGCATCTACTCCCTGCGGACCGAGGCTGGATTGAACGGCCTGCGGCCGCTCAGGCTGGGGCGGCTGCTCGTTCTCTCCGGAGGGGCGACGACGCTGGGGGTGGGCCTGTCCTGGATCGTCGCCCGGTTGACGGAGCCGAACGAAACCTTCGTGTTCTGGGTCGCGCTCGTCAGCTACACGGTCGGGCTCGGCCTGGTGCGGTTCTCCATCGTCCTGCTGCAACTCGCCAAGCGCCACTCCGCCATCGCGGTGGTGGAGGGGGTCAGGGCGGTCGCCATCCTGGTCGCGGTCGTGGCCGCCGCCGACATGACCCATTCCTACTTCGCGCCGTCGCTGGCGCTGTCGCTGGCCAGCGGCCTCGTCGCGGGCGTGCAGCTGGTGCTCACCCTGCGCAGCCTCGCCCGGCCGAAGCTGCCGAAGGTCGGCTACATGGCGGCCCTGCGCTTCGGTTTCCCGCTCATCGTCACCGCGCTGCTGACCTGGGTGATGACGTGGTTCGACCGCCTGGTGATCAACCATTACGCCGGGGCTGCGGCGGTCGGCCTCTACGCGGCGGCCTACGCCATCGGCCGCCAGCCGATCGAGCTCTTCATCGCGCCCCTGAACTCCTACACGTTCCCGATGCTGGTGCGCCGCTACGCGGCCGAGGGCGCCGCCGCGGCGGGCCGCTTCCAGGCCGGCATGCTGGTGACCACCTGCGTGCTCTGCGTCGGCGCCGCCGCCTGCATCTCCGTGCTGGACGTGCAGCTGGCCGGGCTGCTGCTGCCGCCCGCCTATCGTGAGCACGCCGTGGCGCTGCTGCCCTCCATCACCTACGGGGCGGTGATGATCTCGGCGAAGTTCTTCGTCTTCGACAACGCCTTCTACACCGTCAAGCGCAACGACCTGTACCTGATCTCGATGGGAGCGCCGGCGGTCGTGGGGGCCGTGACTTCCATCCTGATGATCTCGCGCTGGGGCATCGACGGCGCCGGGATGAGCTTCGTGGTCACGACCTCGCTGTCGACGCTGTCGAGCTACGTCCTGTCCAACCGCGTGCTGCCGATGCGCCTGCCGGTCGGCCGGATCGCCGCCGTGCTGGCGTCGGCGGCCGCCGCCAGCGCGGCGCTCGCCGTGGCGGAGACCTGGTTCGAGACCTGGCACTATGCGGCGCAGCTCTGTTTCGGCGGGGCGCTCTTCGGTCTGGCCTATATGGCGGCGCTCAGCCTCTTCGGCGTCTCGCTGCGGGGCGTGCTGATGGCCCCGTGGGAGCAGTCCGGCCAGGAGCCGACCGCCGCGTCCCCGAATGTCGGCGGGGCCCCGGCCGCCGCCATGGGAGGCAAGGCGTGACCCTGGGCCTGGAAGTCGCGACGCCAGCGAAGGCCGGCCGGCCGCGGCCAGCGCCCGTGGTGATGCACCTGATCTCGTCGCTGCGCATCGGCGGCGCGGAGAGGATGCTGATCTCCCTCCTGTCGGCGGCCCGGGCCACGCCCGGCGCCCGCTATGTCGTCTGTATCATGAACGACGAGATCGACGGGCGCATGCTGGCCGAGCTGGAGGCCTGCGGCTGGCCCTGCCACCGCCTTGGGCGCCGCGAGGGCCATGGTCATCCCGGCTATCTCGTCCAGCTCGCCGGCCTCGTGCGCCGGTATGGCGTCGACGTCGTCCACGCCCACAACGAGGGCAGCCGCAAATGGGCGATGCTGCTGCGGCTGGCCCGGCCTGGCCTGCAGGTCGTCTACACGCTCCATTGCCAGGGGCTCGCGCAGCAGTATGGCGCCGTGGCGCGATGGCTCTACCGCGCTGCGGTCGGGGCCACGGTGGCGATCTCGCCGGCCACCGCCGAGGAGGGCGCGCAGATCGGCGCGCCGCGCCTGACCCAGATCCCCAACGGGGTCGACCTGTCGCGCTTTCGCGGCGTCGGTCGCCCGCGGGAGGCCTCCGGCCCGCTCAGGATCCTGCAGGTGGGCCGGTTCGCGCGGGACAAGGGTCAGGACATTCTCATCCGGGCGGTCGCGCTCTGCCGGGCGGCGGGCCTGGAGACAACCTGCGTCATCGCCGGCGTCGCCGTCCGGCCGGACGACCCGTGGCTGGAGCATCTACACGGGCTCATGCGAGAGCTCGGCGTCGAGGCCGCCGTCCGCATCGTGCAGGACCGGCTCGACGTCGAGGCCCTGCTCGCCGAGGCGGATGTCAGCGTCCTCCCGTCGCGCGCCGAAGGGTTCGGGCTGGCGCTGGTGGAGGCCATGGCGGCCGGCGTGCCTGTCGTCGCCGCCCGGGTCGGCGGCCCAGCCAAGCTGATCGACGACGGCGTCAACGGCCTTCTGGTTCCGTCGGATGACCCCGCCGCCCTGGCTGCGGCTTTGATGCGGCTGGCGGGCGACGGCTCCCTGCGGCGCAGCCTCGCCGCGGGAGGCCTGGCCGCCGCCGAATGCTACGACATCGCCCGCGCGGCGAGCGCGCATGCGCTCCTTTACGCCGATCTGGCCGGCTGATCGGCCCGCATCGCGAGGTCGCCGACGGGCTCGGCCGGCCGGACATGCGACCCGAACCGTCGACGCAGGCCGAAGAACGGCTGCTCGATCAGCCAGTAGGAGGCCGCGGCCGTCAGGAAGGCGAGGCCGATCCCGAGCGCATAGGCCACGACGAGGCGCGCTCCCGCGCCGGGCGCGAGCCAGAGCGCCACGTCATAGGCGGCCAGATGCCACAGATAGAGCGAATAGCTCAGCTTGCCGGTCAGCGTCATCGGGGCGCTGTTCATGATCCGGGCCAGCCAGGATCCGGCGGGCGCGCCCACCACGGCCAGGATGATCGGAACGAGCGCCATCTCCTGGATCGTGTAGCGCACGGTCTGGCGAAACAGCGGATCGCGGATCAGGAAGGTCGTCAGCAGCACCGCGAGCGCGGCCAGGGCGGCGCGCGGGCTCCCGAGGCGGCGCGCCAGCGCCGCGCCCGCGGGGCCGCGGGTGGCGATGGCGGCGATTGCGCCCGCCAGGATGCCTTCGATCCGGCACTCGGTCGCCATCCCGGTGTAGTCGACCGCCACGCCCGGCGCGAGCATCGAGACGGCGAAGCGCGAGGCGAGCGACGCCGCGCAGATCGCCAGCAGAACCGCCACGACGCCGCGTCCGCGGGTCAGCAGGGCCAGCAAAAGCAGCGGATAGGCGGCGTAGAAATGCTCCTCCACGGCCAGCGACCAGAGATGGCCGCCGATCCCGTCCAGGCGATGCGGCGCGAAGATCGCCAGATAGTTGGCGAAATAGAACAGCGCCCCGGTCACGCCGAGCGGGTCGGCCGTGTGCCCGGTCGCGGACCAGACGGCCGCCATCACGGCCACATAGACGACCAGCGGCGGCGAGAGCCGCAGCATCCGCCGCGCGTAGAACGGCCCGATGGCGATCGCGCCGGTGCGGTCGAATTCGTCGGCCAGAAGGCGCGTGATCAGGTAGCCGCTGATGCAGAAGAACACCGTGACGCCGAACACGCCGGGCACGAGGTTCTGCAGCCCCGCGTGCGAGATCATGACCAGCAGGATGCTGATCGCCCGCAGGCCGTCGAGCCCCGGAATGGACCCCGCCCGCGCGCCGGCCTGCGCCGTTGTGATAGGGTGGGCTTGCCCGTGCATGGTCGTTCCGCGCCTGTCCAGCGCGCAACGTTAGCGGGAGCTCGTCAACAATCGGTTGTACCGAACCGTGGAATGCGCATGGAGGCTGCAACTCTGGCCACGCCGAACCACAGCCCGTGCTGGCGCGTTGCCGTGCCGCATCCCGAGCGGCCGAGCCGCACGCCCCTGAGTCCGATCGGAACCCGCGCGCGATGAGCCTCGATCCAGCCCCGGCCCGCCCCGCAGCCGAGCTCCCGAAGGGCTCGTCCGACGACTACGCGCTGTTCCTGGATTTCGACGGCACGCTGGTGGAGCTGGCCCCGCGTCCGCAGGACGTCGTGGTGGCGCCCGGCCTCGGCGTCACCCTGGAGACGCTGCGCGACCGCTTCGGCGGCGCGCTCGCGCTGGTGAGCGGCCGCCCCATCGCCACCCTGGACGAGTTTCTCGCCCCGCACCGGTTCGACGCCGCCGGCCTTCACGGGGTCGAGATGCGCCGCTCCGGCGTCTTCGCCGCGCGAGCCACCGACCATGAGCCGGAATTGCGGGAGCTGGTGGACCGGTTCCGCGGTTTCGTCGAGCCGCGCCCCGGGCTGCTGCTGGAGGACAAGGGCCGCTCCGTCGCCCTTCACTGGCGCCTCGCGCCGGATCTCGAATCCGAAGTCGTGGAGGAAGCCGCCGCCGCCTTGGAGAGCCTCGGCTCGCGCTGGCGGCTCCAGGCGGGCAAGAGCGTGCTGGAGATCCTGCCCGCCTTCGCCACCAAGGCCGGGGCCGTACAGGAGTTCCTGGAGGCGGAGCCCTATCGGGGGCGGCGGCCGGTCTTCGTGGGCGACGACGTGACGGACGAGCACGGCTTTGAAGCCGTGCTGGAGCGCGGCGGCCTCGCCATCCGTATCGGCGAAGGACCCACCGTCGCGCCGCTGCGGCTGCCCAGCCCGGCCGCCTTCCGCGAGCAGCTCGCCCGCTGGGCGCAGGGCGAGCCGATCGCGGCCGGCTGAAGCATGCGGCCATCGTGATCTAGGTCCGGTCAGGCGCGCGGGAGGCGTCCCTCCAGCGGATAGGCGGGATCGTTATAGCCCGGCGTGGACGGGTGGCCGGCCGGCACGAGCCGGTCGATCAGCGCCTCGTCCTCGGCGGTGAACCGGTAGGAGAGGGCGCCGATATAGTCCTCCCACTGCTCCTCGGTGCGCGGGCCGCCGATCACGCCGGTGACCAGGCGATTGTTCAGCACCCAGCCGATGGCCAGATGGGCGGCGGAGGCGCCGCGCTGCTCGGCGTGGCGCTTGATCTCCTGCGCGATCTCCAGCGACTCCGTGCGCCATTCGGTCTGCATCATGCGGGCGTCCTGCCGACCCGCCCTCGTGCCCTCCGGCGGCGGACGGCTGGGGTCGTATTTGCCGGTGAGCACGCCGCGCGCGAGCGGGCTGTAGGGAACGACGCCGAGCCCGAAATGGTCGCAGGCCGGAAGGTGCTCGACCTCAGGCATCCGGTTCATGGCGTTGTAGTAGGGCTGGCTGACCACCGGCCGGTCGACGCCCATCTGGTCGGCGAGCCTGCAGATCTCGGCCACTCGCCAGCCGCGATGGTTGGAGACGCCGAAATAGCGGATCTTGCCCTGCCGCACGAGATCCGCCAGCGCCCGGACGGTTTCCCCGAGAGGCGTCGAGTGGTCTTCCTTGTGCAGGTAGTAGATGTCGATGACGTCCGTCCCGAGCCGGCGCAGGCTGGCTTCGGCCGCCTGCATCACCCATTGGCGAGACAGGCCGCGTCCGTTCGGGCCATCCCCCATCGGGTTGCCGACCTTGGTGGCCAGCACCCAGCGGCTACGGTCCGCCTTGATGGCCCGCCCCACCACCTCCTCGGAGCGCCCCTCCGTGTACATGTCGGCGGTGTCGATGAAATTCACGCCCGCCTCGCGGGCCCGGCCGATGATGCGGCCGGCGGTCGGCTCGTCGGTGGGGCCGCCGAACATCATCGTGCCGAGGCACAAGGGCGAGACCTTGACGCCGCTGCGTCCCAAAGACCGGTACTCCATGCGCATTCTCCCTGTCGCGGCGTCCTGTTCGCGAGTTCGGCGGACTGTCCTCCTCCGGGAGCCGATTGGCAATCCAGCCCGGCGCCGAGGGCGGGACGCCCGGATCGCCGCACCCCAGGAACCGGACCGGGCCGGCGGGATTGACCTTGGTGCGGGCTGGCGAGGCCAGACCGAAACCAGCCCGACCATGATGACGACCCACGGCGACCAGGAGGCCTGCGATGCCGCAACCCGCCATCGACGTCCCGACTCCCGGACCGGTCCCGTCGCCGCCTCCCGGCGGCATGCCCGGACGCCAGCCCACGCCGGGCGGCTACATCCCCGGCGAGACGCCGCCCGCGCCCCCGGATCCGGACGAGCCCGATCGCGGCCCGACCGGCCCGCGAGACCCCTATCCGGTGGAGGATCCCCCGGTCATCGAGCCCGACGCTCCCGGGACCGAACCGGACTATTTGCCCGGCCAGCCGACCGATCCAGGAACGCGTTTCTGAATCGCACGCGGCCGCAGCAGGCCCCGGGTCCGCCGTCCTCCTCGGGCCCGGGGCTCCCCTCCGGCGGAGCAATGTCCGCCGTGCAGATCCGCCCGGCGCTCGCGCGCCCCGATTTGCGCGCTCGCAATCTTGCCATCCGGCGCCGCGCCGGTAACGTGCGCCCGAGCGGCCCATGCAAGGGCCTTGGCCCTGCCGGAGGGCCGCTGCACAGGGTGGATCGCGCGGATGGCGGACGAGATCAGGATTTCCGAAGACAGGTTGCGGGCCGCCGTCCGGATGCTGTTCGCCTCGGCCGGATCGAATGAGCGCGAGCAGCGCCTCGTGGCCGACCACCTTGTCGAAGCCAATCTCCGCGGCCATGACTCCCACGGCGTCGGCATGATCCCGGCCTATATCGCCAACTTCGCGGCCGGCGAGATGAAGCTCAACGCGACGCCCACGGTGGCGGTCGACACTGGCGCGCTGATCGTCTGCGACGGCGGCATGGGCCTCGGCCAGTCGATCGCGCACGACTCCGTCGCGCTCGCCGTCGAGCGCGCCAGGGACAAGGGATCCTGCATCCTGTCGCTGCGCAACAGCCATCATATCGGCCGCATCGGCCATTGGTCCGAGCAGTGCGCCGCCGCCGGGCTGGTGTCGTTGCACTTCGTCAACGTCATCAGTGACCCGGCGGTCGCGCCGTTCGGCGGCCGCGCCGCCCGCATCGGCACCAACCCGGTCTCGATCGGGGTGCCCCGCCGCGGGCAGGAGCCCGTCATCGTGGATTTCGCCACCAGCAAGCTGGCCGTCGGCAAGGTTCGGGTCGCCTACAACAAGGGCGCGCCGGTGCCGGACGGCGTACTGCTCGACGCGGCGGGCGAGCCCACCAACGATCCGGCCGCGCTGTTCGAGGAGCCGCGCGGCACGCTGCTGCCTTTCGGCGATCACAAGGGCTGGGGCCTGGCGCTCGCCTGCGAACTCCTGGCGGGCGCGCTGTCGGGCGGCGGCACGCAACATCATCCCAAGCGGCGGCAGGCGATCGTCAACAACATGTTTTCGGTCGTCGTGTCGCCGGACGCGGTCGGAACGACCGAGACCTTCTTCCCGCAGATCGACGCCTTCATCGCATGGGCGCGCACGCCGCTCCCCGGCCGCGACGCCCCGGTGCTGATCGCCGGCGAACCGGAGCGGCGCGTCCGGGCCGAACGGATCCGCGACGGCGTGCCCGTCGACGGCACGACATGGGACCAGATCGGCGCGGCGGCCGAGACCGTCGGGCTCGCCCGGGCGACCCTGCAGCAAGCCGCCGGCCTCGCCTGACTTCTCGCGCCCGGGCTTGCGGGCGTCCGCCGTCGCGGCCATAAGAAGCCGCCCGCGGCAGGCCGGGCGGGCCGTTTCGCACGGATCGATGATGGATAGCTCGGACGTTCGCCCCGCCGGACTGGCCGGAGGCGGCAGCCCAGCCGCGCCGCCGGCTCCGCCGCGGCGGTCGCTGGCGTGGGTCGGCACGCTGGCCAGCGTCGCGCTGTTCCTCGTTTCGGCCGTCGTGCTCTGGCGCATCCTGTCGGAGGTCAAGCTCTCGGACGTTCGCACCGCTTTCGCGCGCGCCGAGCTGGAGGACCTCGCCATCGCGTTGGCCTTCGTGATGCTGAGCTACACGCTGCTCACCGCCTACGACGCCCTGGCGCTGAGGCAGCTCAAGCTGCGCATCCCCTACCGGATCACCGCGCTCGGCTCCTTCACGAGCTACGCCATCTCGTTCACGCTGGGTTTTCCCCTCGTGACGGCCGCGACGGTCCGCTACTGGATTTACGCGCCGCTGGGCGTCTCGGCCGGCAAGGTCGCCAGCCTGACCACGATTGCGGGCCTCACCTTCCTGCTCGGGATGGGGACCGTGGTCGGCGTCGGCCTGGTCTGGCAGGCGCCCGCCATCGCCGACATCAACCATCTGGCCGTCGCCGCCAACCGCCTCATCGGCGCCGCCGTGCTGGCGGCCATCATGGGCTATCTGGTCTGGGTCGGCGTCAGGCGCCGGGCCGTCCGCGTGCAGCGCTGGCGGCTGGAGCTGCCCAGCCTCAAGGTGTCGGCGGCCCAGATCGTGCTGGGCGCCGCGGAGGTCTGCTGCGCCAGCGCGGTGCTCTACACCCTGATGCCGCCGGGCTACGGGGTGGAGTTCCAGACGCTGGCGGCCATCTACGCCTTCGCGTGCATCCTGGGCATCGTCAGCCACGCGCCGGGCGGCCTCGGCGTCTTCGAGACGACGATGCTGCTGGCCTTCTGGCGCCTGCCTTACGGCGGGATGATCGGGGCGCTGCTGCTGTTTCGCATCTGCTACTACTTCGTGCCCTTCGTGCTGGCGCTGGCGCTGCTGGGCGCCATGGAGATCGTGCGCCGGGTCAAGGCGTTCCGGGCCAACGAGGATGACGATGACGAGGTCGAGGACGAGGTCGGGTCCGGCTGAGGAGGGCCAGACGTGAAGGACGAGGACACGCGCCAGCCCGCGATGATGGCGGCCATGGCCCCGCCGGACCCTTTGCTCGCCTCGGTTCTGGAAGCCATCCCGGACCCCGTCCTCCTGGTCGACGACGCCCTCACGGTTCTCCTGTGCAACGGCGCGGCCCGGAGCCTCTGGCGCGCGCTCTCGCCCGGCGCGCCGCTTTCCTTCACGCTTCGCACGCCCGACATCATCCGCGCCGCCGAGGCGGCGGCGCGCGGCGAGGGCCCGGTCTCGGGCGAATACGAGGAGCGGGTTCCGGTCCAGCGCGTCTTCTCGTTCCAGGCCACGGGACTGGGACCGCGCGAGGGCGGGGCGGGAAGCCCCGCAGTCGTGATCGCCTTCCACGACCTCACCGAGGCGCGCCGGCTGGAGAAGATGCGGGTCGACTTCGTCGCCAACGCCAGCCACGAGCTGCGCACGCCGCTTGCCTCCCTTCTGGGCTTCGTCGAGACGCTGGAAGGCCCGGCCAGGAACGACCCCGCCGCCCGCGAGCGCTTCCTCGCCATCATGCGGGGCCAGGCGCAACGCATGGCGCGCCTGATCGAGGACCTGCTTTCCCTGTCGCGCATCGAGATGAGCGAGCATCGCCATCCCGACGCCCCGGTCGACCTCGCCGCCGTGGCCCGGCAAGTGGTCGACACCCTGCGTCCGCTGGCGGCCGAGCGGAAGGTCGAACTCGTCCTGGCCGACTCCGCGCCCGTGGTCGCGCCGGGCGACCGGGACGAACTCCTGCGCATCGCCGACAACTTGATCGAGAACGCCATCAAATACGGCCAGTCCGGCGGGCGGGTGGACGTCGCGGTGGACGTGGTCTCGGAAGGCGGCCGCGACCATGCGCGGCTCTCGGTGCGGGACTACGGGCCGGGCATCGGCCCCGCCGATCTGCCGCGGCTGACGGAGCGCTTCTACCGGGTCGATGACGCCGAGAGCCGCCACAAGGGCGGCACCGGGCTCGGCCTCGCCATGGTCAAGCACATCGCCAAGCGCCATCGCGGCCGGCTGACGGTGGAAAGCCGCCGCGGCGAGGGCGCCGTCTTTCGCGTCACGATCCCGCTGGCGCCCGCTTGAGCCTTGGCGGCGCATGCGGATCCGCCGCTCCCGCCTGTAATATGAATGTCATGCTGCGGTCATAGAAGAGGGCCGAAGATCCCGGCGGAGACCCCCCATGGCGACGGCCCCCCATATCCTGATCGTCGAGGACGAGGAGGCCCTCACGCTTCTGCTCCGCTACAATCTCGAGGCGGAAGGCTACGACGTCGAGACCGTCGCGCGCGGCGACGAGGCGGATCTGCGCATCCGCGAGCGCACGCCGGATCTCATCCTGCTCGATTGGATGCTGCCAGGCCTCTCCGGCATCGAGCTGTGCCGAAGGCTGCGCCAGCGGGGAGAGACCCAGCGCCTGCCGATCATCATGCTGACGGCGCGCGGGGAGGAAAGCGAGCGCGTGCGCGGCCTCGCGACGGGCGCGGACGACTATGTGGTGAAGCCTTTCTCGGTGCCGGAGCTTGTCGCCCGCGTCCGGGCTCTGCTGCGGCGCGCCTCGCCCGAGCGCGTCGCCAGCACGCTGGAGGCCGGCGACATCGCGCTCGACCGGGAGACCCGCCGCGTGCGCAGGTCCGGGCGCGAACTGCATCTCGGCCCCACCGAGTTCCGGATGCTGGAGTTCCTGATGGAGAAGCCGGGCCGCGTCTACACCCGCTCGCAGCTTCTGGACGGGGTGTGGGGCCACGATAGCGACATCGACGAGCGCACGGTCGACGTGCATGTCGGGCGCCTGCGCAAGGCCATCAACCGGCCCCGCGAGAAGGACCCGATCCGCACGGTGCGCGGCTCGGGCTATTCCTTCGACGAGACCTTCTCGCGCCGCTGACCCCCACCACCACGCGGGACCCGGCGCCCGCGTCCGTTCTCGAGAGAGCAGGCCTCGCTCAGCCCTTGGCGACCGCCATGCGGGCCGCCGCGCGCCGACGGTCGACCGACGGCTGGTAGGCGATCTGCGAATGATAGTTGCAGTAGGGCGTGCCGGGCGGCGACTTGGCGCCGCAGAAGCGGAAATCCTCGCTCGTCGGATCGCCATGGGGCCAGCGGCACATGGACTCGCGCAGCTCCATGATGGTCACCCGCTCCGACATCGGGATCACGACGTCGTTGCGCGGAACCGGCGCCAGTTCGGCGACGGGAGCGGGGGCCGGGATGGCCTTGGGCATGACGGCCAGATTGCCGCGGACGATCGGCGCGGACGAGCCGTGGCTCAAGGGATGGCTCGGGGCGCGCGTCACCTTGCGGGGCCGCTGCTGCTGCGGGGACGGCGTCTTGGCCCGGCCCGAGAGCCCGAGGCGATGCACCTTGCCGATGACGGCGTTGCGGGTGACCCCTCCGCCGAGCTCCGCCGCGATCTGGCTGGCGCTGAGACCCTGGTTCCAGAGTTTCTTCAGCAATTCGACGCGTTCATCTGTCCAGGACATTGGCCTCAATCCCCGTCTACTGTGTTGCCGTTCTGAATTCGCGACCGCAGCTTCTTGAAGGCCGTCGATGTCGCCAATTCACGCATGCTCGTCACTTTGCGAATCCACCCGCGTGCGCCGCTCCGCATCGCGGAGCACGGGGTTTCTGCTTGGGCCGTTCGAGTGGTTCGCCGCACCACATGTCGTATTTGACAGTCGTGAACCTACGATATCGCGTGACTCACGTGCAAGAGTCCGGCGGCGACGGGGCGTGTTTTCAACAAGGATCGTGGCGGGAAAGAGTCAGTGCCGGGGTTGACGGCTCCGCATTGTTACGAACCGCGCTTGTGCTTGAAGATCTTCATCCGGAATCTATGCGGGCGGAACATTCGTCCAAATCAAGGACTTGGGTCGTTGGGGTCGCCTCGCCGACCCGATTTCGTTGACACGAAAGCGGCTCGTCCCCATAGTTTGAGGGTGCCGCCCCGGTCGGGCGGCACTTCCTTTTTTGGGCCCCTGTCGAGGAAAGACGATCCATCATGGCCGAAGAGAGCCTCAAGCCGTCGCCGCTGCTTCCGACCTTCGCGCGCGCGGACCTCTCCTTCGAGCGAGGAGAGGGGCCCTGGCTCTTCACGGATCGAGGCGAGCGCTATCTCGATTTCGGGGCCGGCATCGCCGTGAACGCCCTTGGGCACGCGCACCCGCATCTCATCGAGGCGCTGGAGGCGCAGGCCCGCAAGGTCTGGCACGTGTCCAACCTGTTCCGCATCCCGGAAGGCGAGAAGCTGGCGCAGCGCCTCGTCGACGCGACCTTCGCCGACACGGTGTTCTTCGCCAATTCCGGCGCGGAGGCGAACGAGGCGGCCATCAAGATGGCCCGCAAGTATCACGCCGTGAACGGCCAGCCCGAGCGCTTCCGCATCCTCACCGTGGAGGGCGCGTTCCATGGCCGCACGCTCGCCACCCTGGCGGCCGGCGGGCAGCAGAAATACCTGGAGGGCTTCGGCCCCAAGGCCGACGGCTTCGACCAGGTCCCGTATGGCGATCACGAGGCCCTGAAGGCCGCGATCACGCCCGAGACGGCCGCCATCATGGTCGAGCCGATCCAGGCGGAGGGCGGCGTGCGGGCGATCCCGCCGCAATGCCTGCGCGGCCTGCGCCAGCTCTGCGACGAGCACGGCATGCTGCTGATCTTCGACGAGGTGCAGACGGGCGTCGGCCGCACGGGCAAGTTCTTCGCCTATGAGCGCGCCGGCGTGACGCCGGACATCATGTCGGTGGCCAAGGGCATCGGCGGCGGGTTCCCGCTGGGCGCGTGCCTGGCCACGCGCGAAGCCGGCAAGGGCATGACGGCCGGCACCCACGGCACCACCTTCGGCGGCAATCCGCTCGCCATGGCGGTCGGGAACGCCGTCCTGGACGTCGTGCTCGCGCCAGGCTTCCTGGAGAATGTCGAGCGCACAGGCCTCAAGCTGAAGCAGCGCCTCGCCGAGCTGAAGGACCGCCACCCCTCCGTCATCGAGGAGATCCGCGGCGAGGGCTTGCTGCTCGGCATCCGCACCCGCGCATCCAATGTCGAGTTCGCCGCGGCCGCCCGGGAGGAGCATCTCCTCAGCATCCCGGCGGGCGACAACGTGGTGCGCCTGCTGCCGCCGCTGATCATCTCCGACGCGGACGTGGCGGAGGCCTTCGACCGCCTCGACCGGGCCTGCGGCCGCATCGAGCGCGCCGCCCAGAAGGGAGCCGCGGCATGAGCGCGACGATCTCGATCGGCGCCCCGGACCGGGCGTCCACGGCCGTGCGGCACTTCCTCGACCTGACGCCCTTCACCGGCGACGAGCTCAGGCGCGTCCTCGACGCGTCGGCGGCGATGAAGCGCGCCCGGCGCAAGGGCCAGCCGCCGGCCGAGCGCCCGCTCGCCGGCAAGACCCTGGCGATGATCTTCGACAAGCCGTCGACGCGCACGCGCGTGTCGTTCGACGTCGCCATGCGCGAACTCGGCGGCGAGACCATCATGCTCACCGGGGCCGAGATGCAGCTCGGCCGCGGCGAGACCATCGCCGACACCGCCCGCGTGCTGTCGCGCTATGTCGACGCCATCGTCATCCGCATGCTGGACGCCAAGGCGGTCGCCGAACTGGCCGAGCACGCCACCGTGCCGGTCATCAACGGGCTGACCAAGCTGTCGCATCCCTGCCAGGTGATGGCCGACGTGCTCACCTTCGAGGAGCATCGCGGCCCCATCAAGGGCAAGACGGTGGCCTGGGTGGGGGACGCCAACAACGTCCTGGCGTCCTGGGTGCACGCCGCCGCGCGCTTCGACTTCCGCCTGAACATCGCCGCGCCCGAGCAACTCGCCCCGCCGGCCGACCTGCTCGCCTGGGCGCGTCGCGAGGGCGCCCGCGTCGCCGCGATGGTGGATCCCCAGGAGGCCGTGGCCGACTCCGACTGCATCGTCACCGACTGCTGGGTGTCGATGGGAGACGAGGACGCCGGCCGCCGGCACAACCTGCTGGCGCCCTACCAGGTCAACGCCAAGCTGTTGAAACAGGCGGACCCCAAGGCCATCTTCATGCATTGCCTCCCCGCCCATCGCGGCGAGGAGGTGACGGACGAGGTCATGGACGGCCCGCAGTCGGTCGTTTTCGACGAAGCCGAGAACCGCCTGCACGCCCAGAAGGGCGTGCTCGCCTGGTGTCTCGGAGCATTGGATCAATGACGCAAACGCATCCCGAGAAGGACGACCGCATCATCCCGTTCGCGGTCGAACCCCTCGAGGCGCGCGGACGCATCGCGCGCCTCGGTCCCATGGTGGACAGCATCCTCGAGCGCCACGCCTATCCCGCGCCGGTCTCCCGGCTCTTGGGCGAGATGGTGACGCTCGCGGTCCTGCTGGGCACCTCGCTCAAATTCGAGGGCCGCTTCCAGCTGCAGACCCGCACCGACGGCGCGGTCGACATGCTGGTCGTCGACTTCGAGGCGCCCGACCGCGTGCGCGCCTATGCGCGCTTCGACGCAGAGCGTCTCGACGCGTTGGGCGCGGACCCCGTCCCGACGCAGCTGCTCGGCCGCGGCCATCTGGCGCTCACCATCGACCAGGGCGCGGACATGTCCCGCTACCAGGGCATCGTGTCGCTCGATGGCCAGACCATCGAGGAGGCCGCGCACCAGTATTTCCAGCAGTCGGAGCAGATCCCCACGCGCGTGCGCATCGCGGTCGGCGAGACGCTGGGCACGGGCGGACGCGCGCACGCCTGGCGGGCCGGCGGCGTAATGGTGCAATTCCTGCCCACGTCGGCGGACCGCCTCCGCCAGGCCGACCTGCCGCCGGGCGACGCGCCGGAAGGCGCCTCCCTGCACACGCCGCAGGAGGACGACGCCTGGGTGGAGGCCCGGTCCCTGGTCGAGACGGTGGAGGATCACGAGCTGATCGATCCGACGCTGACCAGCGAGACGCTGCTCTACCGGCTCTTCCATGAGCGCGGCGTGCGGGTGTTCGAGGCCCAGCCGGTCGTGGAGCGCTGCCGCTGCACGCGCGACCGCATCGTCTCGATGCTGAGGCAGTTCTCCGACGAGGAGCGCAGCTCCATGGTGGGCGACGACGGCCGCATCGGCATCACCTGCGAGTTCTGCTCCACCCACTACCATGTCGACCCCGAGGAGGTCGGCGTCGACGCCTGACCTTCGGGACCGCGCGCCTCCCGGCCCGCTTCAGGCCGAGCAGGTCGCGATGAGCTTGCGCATGAAGGCCACGCCGCGTTCGATCTCGTCCAGGGTGATGTACTCGTCGGGCTGATGCGCCTGGTTGATCGAGCCCGGCCCGCACACGATCGTCGGCAGCCCGTGCCGCTGGAACTGCCCGGCCTCCGTGCCGTACGGCACCGTGATGGTGCTGTTCCGGCCCGCCAGCCGCAGGGCGAGCGTCTCGGCCGCCGAGCCCGGATCGGGCTCGAGCCGCGGCACGTCGACCTCCAGGATGGTCTCCACCGAGCCGGGCCAGCCGTCGCGGGTCAGCCTCGGGATCACGACGCGCTGGGCGTAGTCGTCCAGCATGCGGGCGACCTCGCGCTCGTCCGTGCCCGGCACGCCGCGGACCTCCCATTGGAAGTGGCAGATCTTGGCCAGGATGTTGCGGGCCGTCCCGCCATGGATGGTCCCGACCTGCACCGAGGAGTAGGGCGGATCGAAACGCCCCGAAGGGTCGCCCCGCTCGCGGAACACGTCGGACAGGCGGTCCAGTTCGTGCACCAGCGCGGCGGCGGCGAAGACGGCGTTGGCGCCGAGTTCCGGCTTGGAGGAATGCGCCTCATGGCCGTGCACGTAGGTGTTGTAGGTGACGACGCTCTTGTGGGCGTCGGCGACCTGCAGCTCCGTCGGTTCGCCCACGATCACGGCCTGCGGCCGCGGCAGGTCCTTGCCCATGCGGGCGATGGTGTCGAGGACGCCCATGCAGGTCGTTTCCTCGTCATAGCTCAGCATGATGTGGATCGGCGTCTTCAGCGCCGCGGCCTGCATCTCCGGCACGAGCGACAGCGCGATGGCCGCGAACGCCTTCATGTCGACCGCTCCGCGGCCATAGGCCCGCCCGTCCTGCACCCGCAGCGTGAACGGGTCCGTCGTCCAGGCCTGCCCGGCCACCGGCACCACGTCGGTATGGCCCGACAGGACGACGCCGCCCTTGTCAGTGGGCCCGATGGTGCAAAACAGCGCCGCCTTCTGGCCGTCCGCGTTGGGAACGCGGACGGACCGCACTCCCAGCCCGCCCAGCAGGCTCTCGACATAGTCGATCAGCGGCAGGTTCGAGCGCGAGCTTTCCGTGTCGAACGAGACGAGCCGTTCCAGGATCGCCAAAGGCGTGGGGGAAATGGGGGTCATCCGATGTCCAGTTGATGGGTCTATCCGCGCCAGAAGCGCGGAATGAAGAGCACGAACAGTGTGAAGATTTCCAGGCGGCCCAGCAGCATCGTGGCGACCATGACCCCATAGGTCGCCGTCGGCAGGCCCGCAGAGGCGACGCCTTGCCCCAGCTGCGGCCCGAACCCCGGCCCCGTGTTGGAGAGCAGCGCAGCCGCCGCGGAGAGCGACGCCCCAAGCTCGAGGCCGGTGAGGTTCAGGGCGAGGGCGGCCGCCCAAAACGCCGCCACATAGGCGATGAGGAAGCTGACGACGGCCAGCGCCGTCCCGTTGTCCACCGGCGCGCCCTCGAAGGTCAGCGGGGTCACCGAATGTGGCAGCCTGATGCGGCGCAGCGCCTGCTTCACCGTCTGGCCGAGGATCAGGATCCGGAAGAGCTTCAGCCCGCCCGCCGTGGAGCCGCCGCATCCCCCGACGAAGAGCAGCGCAAACAGCACGGCCTGCGCGAACGGGCTCCAGGCCGCCCCGTCCGAGACCCTGAAGCCCGTGGTGGTGAGCGTGGAGACCGCGGCGAACAGCCCCTCCCGCAGCAGGCCGGGTCCCGGCGCTTCGCCGGACGCCGCCAGCGAGAGGGCGAGCAGCGCGGCGGCCGAAAGCCCGATGGCCCCGAAGGCGCGGATCTCATGCGAGCGCCAGGGCGCGACGCCGTCGCCGCGCAGGGCCCGGACGAAGACCGCCAGCGGCAGCGCCCCGGCGATCATGAACAGGATCGCGGTCCACTCCACGCCCGCGCTGTGAAAATGCCCGATGGAGGCGTCATGCGTCGAGAAGCCGCCCGTCGAGACCGTCGCGAGCGCATGCGCGACGGCGTCGAAGGCGCTCATGCCTGAAAGCCCGTAACAGGCCGCGCAGGCGGCGATCAGTCCCGCATAGGCGGCCAGCGTCCGTCCCGCCATGGTCCTGGCCCGGGGATACAGGAGCTCGCGCCGCGGCGCGGCTTCGACCCGGACGACCTGGGCGCCTCCCACCTGCAGGGCGGGGAGGATGACGACGCCCAGCATCAGCGCCCCGGCGCCGCCGAGGCCGTTCAGCATGGCCCGCCACAGCAGCGGTCCGGCGGAGAGCCCGTCGAGGCCCCGGATGGCCGTGCCGCCCGACGTGGTGAGGCCCGACATCGCCTCGAACAAAGCGGCCGGATAGGTCAGGGCCGTCTCGCCGAGCCAGAAGGGCGTCGCCGCGAACAAGGCGAGGACGAGCCACGCCATCGTGACGAACAGGAAGGCCTCTCGCACGCGGAAGGAGCGCGCCGGGGTTTCGCGCGTGGCGAGCGCGAGCGCCGCTCCGGCGAAGATCGTGAGACCGCCGGCGAGCGCGAAGACCCGCCAGCCCTCCTGGCCGGCCGCGAGGTCCGCCGCGGCGGGCGCGCCCATCAGGGCCCCGAGCAGCGTCAGCAGCAGGGCCACGGGATAGGCGACGGCGCGCAGGTCGATCACGGACAAACCGGTTCGGGACGGCGGCGGGATCCGGAAGCGCAGGGAGAGGCGGGTTTCGCGGATGGCGGGAGCGCCTGCGCCCTCCCATCGGAGACGCGCCGGGCCTTAGTGCATTACCCGCCTCTGGTTCGGGCTGTCGAGAGAGAAGGCCGGGATTTCCACGCCGAACATCTCGCCGGTCGCCGTCTGCATCTGGTATTCGCCCGACATGATGCCCTCGGACGTCTCCAGCGGGCAGCCGCTGGTGTATTCGAAGCGTTCGCCCGGGCCGAGCACGGGCTGTTTGCCGACCACGCCCTCGCCGCGCACCTCCTGAACGGCGCCCCTGGCGTCCCGGATGTGCCAGTAGCGCGACCGCAGCGTCACGGTTTCCTGGCCCAGATTGACGATCTCGACCGCGTAGGACCAGAAATACCGGCCTTTATCGGGGGAGGACTGCTCCTCCATATAGGCCGGCGAGACGGTGACCTGGATCTGGCGGGTGACGGCCCGATACATCGGCGAGCAAGCTCCTGCGACGCGCAGCGACAAAGACGCATAGCCTCTAGGCTGTTTCGCGTCGGATGGGAAACGTCCGGCTCGCGCCGTCAGCCTCGCGCCGCCTGGGTGAAGTCCGAGATCAGGTCCTCGGCGTGCTCCAGGCCCACCGACAGGCGCAGCAGGCCCGGCGTGATGCCGAGCTCGGACCGCGCCTCCAGCGTCAGCCTCTGATGCGTGGTGGTGGCCGGGTGGGTCACGATGCTCTTGGCGTCGCCGAGATTGTTAGAGATCCGCACCAGCCGCAGCCGGTTGCCGAACGCGAAGGCGCCGGCCTTTCCACCCTCGACCTCGAACGCGATCATGGTGCCGCCGCTGGCCATCTGGCGCTGCGCCAGCGCGTGCTGGGGGTGGTCCGGCCGCCCCGGATAGAGCACCCGCGATATGCCAGGAAGGCGCGCCAGCGCGTCGGCCAGTCGCGCCGCCGTGCGGGCCTGGCGCTCCACCCGGAGGCCCAGGGTTTCGAGCCCCTTCAGCAGCACCCAGGCGTTGAACGGCGACAGCGCCGGCCCGGTCTGGCGCAGGAGGTTGTGGATGTTGTCGTTGATGAACGACGCGGAGCCGAGGATCACGCCGCCGAGGCATCGGCCCTGGCCGTCGATGTGCTTGGTGGCGGAATAGACCACGCAGTCCGCCCCCAGCCGTAACGGCTTCTGGTGCATCGGGGTCGCCAGCACGTTGTCGACCACCAGCGTCGCGCCGGCCCGGTGGGCGATGTCCGCCACCGCCTCGACGTCGATGATCTCCAGGGTCGGGTTCGTCGGGCTTTCCAGGAGGAACGTCTTGGTGTTGGGCCGCGCCGCCGCCCGCCATTGCGCCAGGTCGGTCCCGTCCACCAGCGTGGACTCCACGCCGAAGCGCGGCAGCAGGTCCTCCACGACGTAGCGGCAGGAGCCGAACAGCGCCTTGGCGGCCACCACATGGTCGCCCGCCCGCACCTGGCCCATGAGGGCGGCCGTCACGGCGGCCATGCCGCTGGCGGTGGCGCGCGCGGCCTCGGCGCCCTCCAGCATGGCCATGCGCTGCTCGAACATCGCCACGGTGGGGTTGGAGAAGCGCGAATAGATGAAGCCGGGGTCCGACCCGTCGAAGCGCGCCTCGGCCGCCTCCATGGTGTCGTAGGCGAAGCCCTGCGTCAGGAACAGCGCCTCGGACATCTCGCCGAAGGAAGAGCGCGTCGTTCCGCCATGCACGAGCTGCGTGTCGGCGTGCAGGGCGGCGAGGTCGAGGCGGGGCTGGTGGTCAGGCGGCATCGCCGGTCTCCAGACATGAAAAAACCGGCCGGGTCGGGACCGGGCCGGGCATGCGCCGCCCCGGCCTTTTAGCAATTCGATCAGACGTGGCTGCAAGCCGGCCGGCGCAAAAGGACCACGATTTCCACACGTGCTTACGCCCCGCCCCGGCGAGCGTCAATGATCGGTTTGGCCTCGCGCGCCCGATGCGCTAGACGAGACGGAGGCCGGGCAGGACGCCCGGCGAGGACCGCGCCTTGATCTTCAAACCGGGCATTCTTCCCTCGCAGTCGATCGAGGCCCTCGCGGCCGCGGGCCGCCTTCGGTCCCACGAGCCTTGGGCCGCCGGGCAGATCCAGCCCGCCAGCCTGGATCTGCGGCTGGGGCGGCGCGCGTTTCGGGTCCGGGCCAGCTTCCTGCCGGGCCACAAGGCGAGCGTCGAGGAGCGCATCGAGCGCCTCTCGTTCCACGAGATCGACCTCGCGCGCGGCGCGGTGCTGGAGACCGGCGCGGTCTACATCGCCGAGCTGCTCGAGAGCCTCGACCTGCCGGCCGACCTCGCGGCGGGCGCCAACCCCAAAAGCTCCACCGGCCGCCTCGACGTCTTCACCCGGGTGATCGCCAACGGCGCGCGCGAGTTCGACCAGATCGCCGCCGGCTATTCCGGGCCGCTCTTCCTGGAGATCTCGCCGCGCACCTTTCCGGTGCTAGTGCGCACCGGTTCGCGCCTCTCGCAGCTGCGCTTCCGCTCCGGCGCGGTGCGGCTGGACGACGCCGAGCTCCTGGAGCTGCACCGCCGCGAGCGGCTGGTGACGTCCTCCGAGCCCTCCGTCCAGAGCGGCATCGCGGTCAGCGTCGACCTTTCGGGCTTCGGCGAAGGCCAGCTCGTCGGCTACCGGGCCAAGCGCTTCACCGGCCTTGTCGACGTCGACGCCGTCGGCACCTGCGACGCCGCCGACTACTGGGACCCGCTGCACCTCAAGGGCGAGGGCGAGCTTATCCTCGATCCCGGCCAGTTCTACATCCTGGCCTCCAAGGAGGCGGTCCACGTGCCGCCCGACTATGCGGCGGAGATGACGCCCTTCGACCCGCTGGTGGGGGAATTCCGCGTCCATTACGCCGGATTCTTTGACCCCGGCTTCGGCCACGCCGGCGCCGGCGGGTCGGGGAGCCGCGCCGTCCTGGAGGTCCGCTCCCGCGACGTGCCCTTCATCCTGGAGGACGGCCAGATCGTCGGACGGCTCGTCTACGAGCGCATGGCCGAGCGCCCCGCCGCCCTCTACGGCTCGGGCCTCGGCTCCAACTACCAGGCCCAGGGCCTGAAGCTCTCCAAGCACTTCCGGGCGCCCTGAACCCCGCTCTCCCCCATTGCGGCCCGCGCCGATTCCGCCCTATAAGGCTCAGGAGCGCGGGCGTAGTTCAGTGGTAGAACGACAGCTTCCCAAGCTGTATGTCGAGGGTTCGATTCCCTTCGCCCGCTCCAATCCATCATCGTCGACATGAGAACCGGGCGCTCCAGCGCGCGCGGCGTTCGCGCGTATTCTCCTTGATCGGCGCCCTGTGGGTTGCAAAAGTCTCTGGGTCCGACAAGGCGCCGAGCACGGGCGCCGGGACGGAGGAGACGAGCATGGATCGGCGACAGTTCCTGCATCGCGTCGGCCTGGGCGCCGCGGCCTTCGGCGCGGTCCCGTGGGCGGCGCGGATGGCCAGGGCGCAAGAGAGCGTGACGCTGCCGTTCGGCGCCGGCGAGCGGGCCTTGGTCGCCTATCCGCAGAAGCGTCCCCTGATCCAGATGACGGCGCGCCCGCCGCAGCTGGAGACGCCTTTTTCGGTCTTCGACGAGGGCGTGATCACGCCCAATGACGCGTTCTTCGTCCGCTACCACCTGGCCGACATCCCGCTGAGCATCGATCCCGACACGTTCCGGGTCGACGTGAAGGGCAAGGTCGATCGTCCGCTCTCACTGTCGCTGGCCGACCTCAAGGCGATGGAGCCGATCGAGATCGTCGCCGTGAACCAGTGCTCCGGCAACAGCCGGGGCTTCTTCGAGCCGCGCGTCGCTGGCGGCCAGCTCGCCAACGGCGCCATGGGCAACGCCCGCTGGCGCGGCGCGCCGCTCAAGGCCGTGCTCGACCGCGCGGGCGTCCAGGCCTCCGCCAGGCAGGTCGTCTTCGGCGGGCTCGACGGCCCCGTGCTGCCGGCCACCCCCGACTTCGTCAAGGCGCTCGACATCGACCACGCCCGCGACGGCGAGGTGATGCTCGCCTATGCGATGAACGGCGAGGACCTGCCCTTCCTGAACGGCTTCCCGCTGCGCCTCGTCGTCCCGGGCCGCTACGGCACCTACTGGGTGAAGCATCTGAACGAGATCGAGGTGGTCGACGGCGTCTATGGCGGCTTCTGGATGCAGTCCGCCTATCGCATTCCCGACAACGCCTGCGCCTGCGTGGAGCCCGGCAAGGCGCCGTCCAAGACGACGCCGATCCAGCGCTTCGACGTGCGCTCCTTCATCACCAACCTCGCGGACGGGGCGAAAGTGCCCGCGCAGGCGGACGTCCTGGTGAAGGGCGTCGCCTTCGACGGTGGCGAGGGCGTCACGGAGGTGCTCCTGTCCGCCGACGACGGCGTGAGCTGGTCCGGCGCCCGGCTGGGAGAAGACCTCGGCCGCTACTCCTTCCGGGAGTGGCGGGCCCAGATCCGGCTGCCGCCCGGAGAGCACGTCCTCAGGGTCCGGGCCGTGAACCGGATCGGCCAGTCGCAGCCCATGGAGCCGCTGTGGAACCCGGCCGGCTATATGCGCAACGTCACGGAACGCGTCCGCGTGCTCGCGGCCTGAGGAGATCCCATGCGCCTCTCCCTGAAGCTCTCCGCCGCCGCCATCCTGGCCTCCGGGGCCGTCGCCGTCGCCAAGCCCGTCGCCTACCAGCTGCCGCCGGAGACGGCGAAGCTGCGGCCGGGACCGGGCGTGGAAACCGCCCAGAACAACTGCACGGCGTGCCACTCCGTCGACTACATCGCCATGCAGCCGCCCAAGAAGGGCAAGGCGTTCTGGGAAGCCGAGGTCTCCAAGATGGTCAAGACCTACAAGGCCGAGATCCATGACGACGACGCCCGGGCCATCGTCGACTACCTGGCGGCGACCTACTGAACCGGGCGCTCCGGCGCGCGCGGCCTTCGTGTGTACGCCAGAGCGGGAAACTGCGCATATTTACAATCTCGCCGTGTGCTATGATCGGGCTCCCCTCAGCCCACAGGAGCCACGATGAGAGCGACCCTGTGTTTCCTCGGCGTGCTCGCCATGACGGCGCCGCTTCTGGCGGAGGATGCGCCTCGCTTCCAGAACCCGAGGCCGGCGGCGCGGATCTCCGATCCGTCCGTCCCGGCGCTGGGCGACATCATGCTGGTCGCGCAGCTGCGGCACATCAAGGTGTGGTACGCCGGCCGAAGCCGCAACTGGGCGCTGATGGCGCATGAGGTGCAGCGGCTCCAGGACGACCTGATCCGGGCCGCCTTGCTGTACGAGAACATCCCGGTCGAGGAGGTCGCCAAGACGAGCGGTCCCATCGCCACCATGCTGGCCGCCTCCAAGCGGAAGGATTCCGCCCAGTTCGACGCCGCCTATGCGGAGCTGACGAGCGCATGCAACAGCTGCCACAAGGCCGGAGGCGTCGATTACATCCGGATCCAGACGCCCTCCTCGTCGCCGTTCAGCGATCAGGCCTATCCATCCGCTCCTTAGGCCAGTCGACGCAAGGTGGCCCGGGCCGCAAGCCACCGGGGCGCTGTCGTGGGAGGTCGCGATGTTCAAGGACAGGGTCGACGCCGGGCGCCGGCTTGCGGCGGAGCTCTTGCGCCTCAAGGCAGAGACGCCGCTCGTCTATGGACTGCCGCGCGGCGGCGTGCCGGTCGCGGCCGAAGTGGCGCGCGCGCTGGGCGTCCCGCTCCACGTCCTCCTCGTGCGCAAGATCGGCGCGCCGGGCGAGCCGGAGCTGGCGCTGGGCGCGGTCGCCGACGGCGACCCGCCCCTCGTCGTCTGGAACGAGGCGCTGGTGCGGGAACTGGGCCTGGACGAACGCCGCAAGGCCGAACTGGCCCAGGAGGAGCTCGCCGTGCTGGAGCAGCGGCGCCGCCGCTTCGCGTCGCTGCCGCCCCGGCCGTCGGCCAAGGGCCGAACCGCGATCGTGATCGACGACGGTCTGGCCACCGGCGCCACCGCGCGGGCGGCGCTCCTGGTCCTCCGGGCCGAGCGGCCGGCCCGCCTGGTCCTCGCCGCCCCGGTCTCGTCGCCCGAGGCCGCGGAGGAGCTCGCCGACGACGCGGACGAGGTCGTCTGCCTGGAGGCGCCGGCGCTCTTCCGGGGAGTGGGCGCCAGCTACCGGGATTTCGGCCAGACGAGCGAAGACCAGGTGATCGCGCTGGTGAGGAGCCTTGGCCGGCGCGGGTGATCTCCGGGGCGCCCCCGGCGCCCCCCGCCCGAGCCGTTTGAAAAGGAAAAAGGCATGAAGGATCGCGGCGCCGCGCCGGCCAAGATCGAAGCGCTGGCCTCATCCCAGGCTCCGGCCGCCCTGTCGGCGGCGCCCCTCGGATCCGCGCTCCCCGCCGGCGCGCCGGCGGCGTTCTGGACCCAGTCGCCGGAGGCGGTCTGCGCGTCGCTGGGCTGCGGCGCGGAGGGACTGAGCGCGTCCGAGGCGCGCAGCCGGCTGGACCGGTACGGTCCTAACAGCGACGCCGAGACGGCGAGCGAAACCTGGGTCCACGCCGTCCTGCGGCGGCTGCTCGAACCGCTGTCGCTGATCCTGCTCGCCGCCGGCGTCGTTTCCGTCGCCACGGGCGACGAGGTCGGCGGCGGCATCATCGTCACCATCCTGGCGCTCTCGATCGGGCTGGACACCGTCCAGGAAGGACACGCCATCAAGGCCGCGGACGTGCTGCGCCGGTCGGTGGCCCTGAAGGCGGAGGTCAAGCGGGACGGCGCCTTCGTCCAGGTCGAGGTCGATCAGGTCGTCCCCGGCGACGTCCTGCGGGTCCGCGCCGGCGACATCATCCCCGCCGACGCGCTCGTTCTGACGTGCTCGGCCTTCACGGCCGGCGAGGCGGCGCTCACCGGCGAGCCCTATCCGGTGGAGAAGCGGGCTGGACCGGTCCAGGCGGACGGCCCCGACAGGGCGTCCAACGCGCTGTTTCGCGGCGCCGTGGCGCTCACGGGCGAGGCCAGCGCGCTGGTGGTGCGGACGGGCGGCCGCACGGTCTTCGGGGCCGCGGCCGCCGCGCTGGCGACTGCCCAGACTCCTTCGCCCTTCCAGCGCGACCTGCACGCGTTCGGGCTGGCCATCGCCCGGCTGACGCTTGGCCTCGTCGTGGTCGTGCTGGCCACCCGCATCCTGGCGGGGCGCGAGCTCCTGGGCTCGCTGATGTTCGCGGTCGCCCTCGCGGTGGGGCTCACGCCTGAACTGCTGCCCATGATCACGACGGTGACGCTGACGCGCGGGGCGCTGCGGATGTCGCGCCGGAAGGTCATCGTCAAGCGCCTGGCCTCCATCCACGATCTCGGCGCCATGACGGTGCTGTGCACCGACAAGACCGGCACGCTGACCTCGGCGGAGATCCATCTGGACCGCAGCCTCGGCCCGGACGGGGCGGAGGATCCACGGCCGGCGCGCCTCGCCGCCGTGGCCGCCGATCTCGGGGGCGACCGCGGCGCGCTCGACGCGGCGCTGCTCGCGGGCGCGACCACGGCTGCGCAGGGTTGGTCGCTCAAGGGGCGCCGCGCCTTCGACTTCGCCCGCCGCACCGGCTCCATCCTCGCCGACGGCCCCGAAGGCGAAACGCTGATCGTCAAGGGCGCGCCCGAGGCGGTGATCGCGCTCTGCGCCGCCATGCGCACGAGCGCGGGGCGGCAGGACATGGACGAGGCGCGGCGCGCCGACGCGCTGGCCCGCGTCCACGCGCTCGCGAAGGAGGGATTGCGCAGCATCGCGGTGGCGTCCCGCCCCTGGACGAAAGCCTCGCAGGACGTCGCGCCCGAGGACGAGAAAGGCCTGGTCTTCGAGGGCCTGTGCGCCTTCGCGGACCCTCCCAAGGCGACCGCCATGGCGGCCATCGCCCGGCTTGCGAAGGCCGGCGTGCGGTTGAAGATCCTGTCCGGCGACGATCCCGTGGTGGTCCAGCATGTGGCCGGCCTGGTCGGGATGAGCGCCGGGACGGTCCTGTCGGGCGAGGACGTCGCCGCGCTGAGCGACGACGCGCTCGCGGTCCAGATCCAGACCGTGGATGCATTCGGCCGCCTGGCCCCGGACCAGAAGTCCCGGATCGTCAAGGCGCTGCAGTCCAGGGGCTCGATCGTCGGCTACCTGGGCGACGGCATCAACGACGCGCCCGCCCTCAAGGCCGCCGATGTGGGCCTCTCCGTGGACGGCGCGACCGGCGTCGCGCAGGCGGCCGCGGACATGATCCTGCTCGCGCCGGACCTCGAAGTCGTCGCCGACGGCGTGGAGGAGGGGCGGCGGACCTTCGCCAACATCCTGAAATATGTGCGCATGGGCGCGAGCTCGAATTTCGGCAACATGCTTTCGATGGCGGTCGCCTCGATGGCGCTGCCCTTCCTGCCGATGCTGCCCACGCAGATCCTGCTCAACAACCTGCTCTACGACCTCTCCGAGATCGGCATTCCCTTCGACGGCGTGCGGGCCCAGGCCACCGCCCGGCCGCAGGTGTGGGACATGCGCGGGCTCGTCCGCTTCGCCGCCGTAATGGGGCCCTTGTCGTCGCTGTTCGACGCGATCACCTTCGCGGCGCTCTATGGGCTGTTTCGCGCCTCGCCCGACGAGTTCCGCACGGCCTGGTTTCTGGAATCCATGGCCACGCAGATCCTGGTGATCTTCATCATCCGCACCAATGGACGGCCCTGGGCCGATCGTCCCTCCGCCGGGCTGGCGGCGTCGTCCCTCCTCGCCCTCGCGGCCGCGATGGCGATCCCGTTCACGCCGCTGGGGACCTGGTTCGGCTTCCAGCCGCCATCCCCGGCCGTGCTGGCCGGCGTCGCCGCGATCGTGGCGGTCTATCTCGTGGCCGCCGAAGCGCTGAAGCCGATGGCCCTGCGCAGGACCCCGGAGCGCCCGGGACGGCGGACGCGGTAGGGCGGACGATCCTGCGGGATCGATGTCGGGTCAGGCGCGGCGGTCGAGGTCCTCGAGCTTCTTCTGCAACGTCGTGAGAAGATTCTGCTGCTCCTCGATGCGCGTGGCTGACCGGTCCTCGTCGCCCGCGCCCGAATAGGCCGCGGACTGCTCGATGAGGTCGCTGATATTGGCCCTGACGATCGCGATCTGCGCTTCCAGAGCTGATTTCTCGTTGCTGTGGTCCATGGTCGCTCCCCCGGTGACGCCCGCAAGCCTAAGCCTGCGCTTCGCGCTCGTCACGCCCATAGGTTGTCCAGGCCTGCCGGGCGGACGCCCGCCGCCCGCCTGGGCGGGGCTGGATCAGAGATCCGGCACATAGCCCAGGCCCTCACGCTCGACGTCGAGAGGGGGCTGCCCAGCCTTCTGGGCGATGATCGCGTCCGCCGCCGCGCGGTCGATCGCTTTGCCGGCGAGGGCGGCGCCGGCCAGCAAGGCCGTCATGCGGGGCGCGGCGACGCTGCTTCCTCCCTGGGCGACCGCTGACCCCGTCCGGGTTCCCGACGCGATCACTCCCCGCCGCACGCTGGATCGGTCGCTGGTCATCAGGCAGTCCGGACCGGTTCGAGGGCCCGGCGGCCCGACTGCGCTGGGAGACGCCGGGCCGGCGGACGAATAGCGCGCCACATGCCGGCCTTGCCGCCTCGCGGCGCCGACGACGACCGGCGACGGCCCTGTCGCCAGCGTATTCAGCGTCCCGCGCCGCTTCACGACGCTGCTGTTGTCGACCTCGACGGGCCGGCCCTGCAGGTCGAAGCGCTCATAGTCGGGCGCGTCGAAGTAGGACTGTCGCCCGCGCGTGGGGTAGCCGTAGGGCGTGTCGTCCCGATGCACGCGCGCGTGGATCTCCTCTGTCGGCGCCAGCGCGTGATTGGTCAGCCTGATCGTCCACACGCCGCTCGGGGCCACCCATTGGGCGTTGTCGGGACCCTCATGGGCGAGGCTGAACGTCCGCCTGACGAAGAGGGTGAAATAGCCCCGGCCGGCGTTCGCGTCGAAGGCGTAGGCCACCTGGTAGACGACCGTCTGGCTGCTCTTGGCCTGCTGCGGCGGGCCGCCCTCCAGGATGGAGAGAGGCTTGCCGCGCGGCGGCGTCAGTGTGAGGCCGATGCGCCCCGATGGCGCGCCGGGCGGCATGTAGATCTCCACGACGCTCGACGTGCGGTCGTCTGGCAGCACGCGCCATGGCAGCGAGACCGTCTCGCCGATGGCCTGGAACGCGATGCAGGCGTGCAGCCGGTCGAGGAAGCTGTTCCCGGCCGCGATCACCACTGTCGCATCGACGCCGTGCGCGGCCTTGTAGGCCGCGGTCAGCTCCTCGATGGAGCGCTCGATGGTCCCCCTCCCGTCATGCGAGCCGGCCGTGGTCCCGTAGCTCAGATTGATGATCACCGGCGCGGGCGCCGAGCCGATCTGAAGCGCCCGCGTCAGAATGTATTTCAGGCCCTCCACCACGAAATACTCCAGCTGGGCGGAGGCGGGGATGCCCGTCACGGTCAACGGCAGCTGCACGGCGATGATCCTGCGCGTGGCTGCTTGCGGGTCGTCGGGCGCGAAGCCGGCGGCGAGGTCCAGCACATGCGTTCCGTGCGCGCGTCGCCACGACACCCCCTTGTGCCCCGGGGTCGCCGGATCGGTGAGGCCAGCAAGCCGGTACGCCTCGTCCTCGTCGACCTCGCCCCCATGCGTGCATCGGGCGATGATGTCGTCGATGCCGCCGGGCCCGGTCCGGACGATCTCGCGTCCGTGCAGGAAGCCGGGAGGCGGCGTTCCGATCCCGTCCTGCATCCAGAAATACTCGACGCGGCTTCCGTTCGTGTCCCGGAAGCGCTGGTGGGCGAAGGCGAGCCCATCGTCGATGATGCCGACGATGACCTGCGGCGGCGTCGCCACGCCCGCGCTCTGCTGGGCGGCGACGGCCTGCGTCGGCCCGGGCTTGGTGCGTCGGAGGGGCTGCGCGGCGGCCTGCGCGGGCTTCTCGCCGCGCCGCGACACCGCCAGCATGGCGTCGGAGAGGGGCGGCGACACGGCCGCCCGAACGACCTGTCCCCGGTAGTGTCGGGAGACGACGCGCATGAAGGTCCGCACAAAGCTCCGGGCCACCTGGACCGTGACGACGCCTGGCTCCTTTCCGTCGAAGGTCGGCTCCATGTCCGCCGGCGTGACGCGAACATTGTCCAGCCACAGCGCGCGTTGCCGCTCGGCCCGGATCACGTCCTTGGCTTCCGCGAAGTCGATCGCGCGAAGGCCGCTCAGTTCGAGGGTCATCGGGACCCAGCTGATCGTGTCGTCATCCCGGAAGAACTCGTCCGGCGCCGCCAGCAGGTTCCAGAAAACCGACGGCGGAAACGGGCCGTCCTCGAACCGCTCCGCTTCGCTCTCGCCACGCTTCGCCATGCCGGCCTCCTGTGCGTCGTGCCCGGGCTCCCGTCAGCTCCATTCCTTGAGGGCTCGTGTCCAGAGCCACTCCAGCGCGGGCGAAGACGAGGCGAGGGGCTGGGCGCCCGCCGAGACCACGTAGGGCGCCGCCGCGATCTGCTGGGGCAGGGTCGTGTCGAACAGCGTGTGCCAGTTGAAATCCGCCTTGGCCGGGTACGCCGACCCGTCGAACGACCACGCCTCGTAGCCGTTCAACGCCGCGCAGCGCCGCGCGAAATAGTGGCCCAGCGTCAGTCCGAGCATCGCGCCGGCGACGCTGTCCACGGGGAAATGGACGCCCGCCACGGTCCGGTTGATGGCGATCCGCGCCGCGGTGCGCATCAGCATCTGGCCGAAGACCTCCTTGCCGTAATGAGTCGGATGGGCCGTCCGCAGCAGGGTCCACAACACGGCGGCCGAGGCGAAGGCTTCGGTCGCGTGTCCGCTGGGCAGCGAACCATGCGCCGGCGTCAGGACCATGGGCTGGATCTTGGGCGAGAGCTCCACCGGGCGACGGCAGGCCAGCGCGTGCTTCACCCGCATCTCGACCACATTGGCCAGCCGCAGCGCGGTGGCGATGAGCTCCATCGTGTAGGGGTTCCGGTCCGGGTGAAGGAACACGATCGAGCTGAAGAACGCGCCCGGATTGGACATTTGCTCCAGGATCTCGGAGGCGCGGTCGGGCCGCAGATCGGCGTGATCGTTCACCAGGTTCAGCTGCTTAAGGAAGATCGCTTCGGTCGGCCGCTTCAGGGAGACCAGGGGCTGGTAAGTCGCAGTGGGCGGCGAGCCGGCCTGCGGCTGGATCTCCAGGTGCCACACGCGCATCACGTGCTTGCTGGCGCCCTCGGTCCCGAAGCCCAGCCGCGACATGACCTCGGCGTCGAAGACGGCGGCCCTCACCCAGGGCGACCAGTGATGCAGGTTCTTCGGGTCCTCGACGGCCAGCGCAGGCGGCGGCGTCGCGCCGGCCTGCCAGGCGCCCACGACGCCGTCGCGGGAATGGATCAGGGCGTCCGCGCCCAGCGGGCCGTCATACGGTCCGGAGCCGCCGACGCCGCCGACGCCGCCGACTCCCCCGACCCCGCCGACGCCTCCGACTCCCCCAACGCCGCCGACCCCGCCGACGCCGCCCACGCCCCCGACGCCGCCAACCCCTCCGACGCCGCCAACCCCTCCGACGCCACCTAAAAGCGAGAGCAACGACATGGTCTGTCTCCCCGTTCCGGCCTAAGCCGGCATATGTTCAGGCGGGCACGCCTGCGTGTCCGAGAGCCTCGGCCCATTCCTGGCCGATGGCGAAGTCGGCGCTGGGCGAGCGCTCGCGCCAGCTTCTGATGGTGAGGGACGGGTCGAGGCTCATGAGCCCCTGCACGGTCTTGCGCGCCTCGTCGTGCTGGCCGAGGCTCCACTGGGCGATCGCCAGGGCGCGCCAGGTCGAGGTGTGCGTGCGGTTGGCCTTGAGCGAGCGTTTCGCCGACTGCAGCGCCCGCGTGAACTGGTGCGCCGCCAGATAGGACGTGGCGGCCAGGCTGTCATAGAAGTACCGGTGCGGATCCAGCGGCGACAGCCGCAGCGCATGCTGGGCGGCGGCGACGGCCGGTTGCCCCTCGCCCCGGAAGGCGTGAAGGGTTCCCTTGAGCAGCCAGGCCAGGGAGTCGTTCGGATTGGCCTCGATGGCCCGCTCGTAGCGGCTCTGGGCGACGTCGAGCTTCTTCAGCAGGTTGGTGTGTACGAACCCGTCGATGGCGAGCGCCAGCGAGCAGTTGGGGTCGGCGTTGAGCGCCAGGCTGGTGCAGCGCAGGGCCTGCCGGGCGTCGTCGACGGGATCGGGCGACCAGCCCTGCTGCACCCGCAGCACGTGCCATTTGGCGAGCCAGGCCTGCGGGACGGCCTGCCGGGTCGCGCGCTCTATCAAGGCGTCGAGCATGCGCCGGGCCCTGGCGAAGTCGGGCGGCGACAGCCGGTGCATCAGCGATACGGCGCCGAGCAGGAGCGTGTAGTTCTTCAGCGTCGGCAAGGGTTGGGTCTGGGCGCTCAGAGCCTCGCGGGTCATCACCGCCGCGCTGAGCTCGGCGATGATCTGGTCGATGAACTCGCGCTTGCCGCGCAGGATGGCGTTCAGCTTCGCCCTATATTGGCGCGACTGCGCCACCTGGCCGGTGAGGGCGTCCGCGATCTCCACATTGAGGATCAGCGCTCCCTGCTGGGTGCGGTAGTCGCCCGACACGATGTAGTTGGCGTTGAGCCTCCGGCCGATCTCCTGGACCTGCAGGCCGCGGTCGCGGAAGGCCGTCGTGGACAGCCGCGAGATGACGCACAGCTCCTGTGAGCGCGACATCTCGCTGATCATCTCCTCGGCCAGGATCTCGCCGAGCATGAAGTGGTCCTGCTGCTCGTTGAGCGAGGAGAACGGCACCACCGCCAGCGACGGCATCAGGTCGCGCAGGGGCGGGCCGGCGTCGGGCCGGGGCAGGGGCCCGGGGGGCCCCACCCGATAGGCCCGCACGGGCGTGTTCACATGGCGCAGGTAGCAGTCGCCCAGATCCTCGATCTCGGCGTCCAGCACGGGAGTGATCTGGGCCCGCACCCCGGCCGACGCCACGACCTCGCCGGGCGCGGCCAGCGTCGCCAGGCGGGCGGCGCGGTTGACGCCTCGCCCGAAGACGTCGCCCTGGCCGCGGATCACGTCGCCGGTCTCGATGCCCACGCGCAGCAGGATGTGCTGGTCGGGCGCGTAGCCGGCGTTCCTCTCCAGCGCGGACTGCTGGATCCAGAGCGCGGCTTTCACCGCGCCCTGCGCGTGGTCGAACTCCAGGAGCATGCCGTCGCCGAGGCTCTTGACCAGCTGGCCGCCGCAGACCGGAAGAATCTCGTCGGAGACATGCTCCATGAACGCCAGCCAACGGCCGATGAGTTCGTCCTCGTGCTGCTCGACGAGGCGCACGGACTCCACCATGTCCACGACCACGAGGGATCGGGTCGCATGGGTCAGGGTTCGAAGATCAGTTCTGGAGAGGTTGACCGTCAACCGACGTCTTTCCTCTGTTGGTCCCGTACGGGAGAAGATCCGTGAACTCTGACGTCTTTCACCACCCTCGGCAAGTTAGCTGCTTCACACATGCCAACAGTGTGACGCGGGTCACTTGACAGGGGCGCCCCTTTGCTGTGCACGTTATCGTTTAGCCGGCGACGCGACACATCATCGTTTTCAACGACCCTGAGCGTCGCCGGTCCAAACGAGACGAGAGTACCTCCTTGGCGACTCAGGTGCGCTCTTGATCCTCCTGCGGCCCTTTCAGTCGCCCGCGACTGAGGCGTCGCTGACCGAAGCGGTCAGGTCGGCCCTGGGCCGGCGGCTGAAGAACTACCCGTGGAGCTTCGAGGCCAGCGTCGAGGGCAGCGTGCGGCCGCTGACGCAGGACACTTGCGTGCTGTCCGCCTTCCTGGTGGACCGGGCGAGCGGCTCGGTCATCGCCGCGGTGCGCAGCCGCGACCGGTCCGGCGACGCGCGCCGGATCGCCGAGGCCTTCGCGTCCAGCGCCGAGGCCGCGTTCAGCAGGTTCAGCCAGGACGGCGCCGCGGGCATGCGCCCGACCTGACGGCGCGGCGCGGCTCTGCAGCCGGCATCCAATCGACGCCGTCGCGCGTTCACCCGTCGAGAGACCGCGATCGGAGACGGGATGCCTTGGCTCTTGGAGTATGCCGCTGGCGCCCTCTGCGTCGTCCTCGTGCTGTCCGACATCTTCCGCACGGTGCTGCTGCCGCGGCCGACCCACCGGGCGCTGCGGCTCGGCCCCATCCTGGGGCGCAGCGTCGGACCGCTCTGGCGCGGCCTCGCCGGCCGGATGCGCTCGCCCCGCGCCCGCCAGACCTTGCGGGCCAGCCTCGCGCCCCTGCTTCTCGTCGCCTCGATCCTGATCTGGGTCGCGGTCCTGATCCTGGGCTACGCGGCCATGCTGCACGCCCGCAGCTTCGACATGCAGCCGCCCCCCGGTTTCGGCGACGCGCTATTCCATGCCGGCTCGGCCTTCACCACCATCGGCTTCACGAGCGTCGGCATCTCGGGACCGAGCCGCGTCACGGTGGTGCTGGCCGGCATGACGGGGCTCGCCGGCGTCACCATCCTGGCCACCTTCATCCTGTCGGTGCAGAGCTCCCTGCAGGACCGCGAGGTGCGGGTGATCCAGATCGGCGTGATCACCCGGGCGCCGCCGACCGGCGTCGCCCTCCTGGTCGGCATCGGCCGCAACGACAGCCATGACCGGTTGGCCGTCGTGTTCAGGACCTGGAACGACTGGGCCGCCGACGTGCTCCAGAGCCACCGCGCCAACCCGATCCTGATGCATTTCCGCTCCGCCGAAGAGGATTGCGAATGGCTCGCCGCGCTCGGGGCCGTGCTGGACGCCGCCAGCATCGTGCTCGCGGTCGCCGACGAGGACCGGATGAACGCGGCCTCCTCGGCCGCGCGGGAGTTCCTGCTCACCGGGACGCATGTGCTTCGCCAGCTCGCGGCCATCTTCCGGGTCGAGGGCGGGCTCGACGCCGCCGAGCCGGGTTCCTCGCGTCGGTGCGAAGCCCGGGAGCTGGACAGCGTGCGCGACGCCCTCGCCAAGGCCGATTACGCGGTGGCCGCCGGTCCCGAGGCCCTCGACAGGCTGAACCGGCTCCGCTCGGCCTATCTGGACGACCTCTGCGCCCTGGCGGAGCGCTTCGACATTCGCATCGAGCGCGACATCGCGGCGCGAGGCGCGGGTCGGGGAGGGCCGCTGCAGGCCGGGAGCGGCTTCGATCCCGCCGGCTGAGCCCGCCGATCGGTTTCGATGATCGGTGCGTTCACGCTTTTGCATTGTTCCGCCGCCCGATCCGGGAGCATGGTCCCGCCACTGGAGAATCCCATGCCCGGCGCGTTGCCTCTGCCGCACATCCTGCTCGCTCTGGCCGTCGTGGCGGTGTGGGGGACCAATTTCGTCGTCATCCGTGTCGGCCTCAGCCATCTCCCGCCCTTGACCTTCGCGACCTTGCGTTTCGCCTTCGCGGTGGTTCCGGCCATCGCCTTCGTGAAGCGGCCCGCCGTGCCGTGGCGTCACCTGGCGGCCTATGGGGTGCTGATCGGGGCCGGCCAGTTCGGGCTTCTCTTCATCGCCATCAACGGCTTCATCTCGCCGGGGCTGGCCTCGCTGGTCGTGCAGGCGCAGGTTTTCTTCACCATCGGGCTCTCCATGGCGCTGAACGGCGAGCGGGTGCGCCTCTATCAGGTCGTCGCGCTGCTCCTGGCCTGCGCGGGCCTGGCGGTGATCGCGTCGCATGTCGACGCCAGCACCACGCCGCTGGGCCTCGGCCTCGTGTTGCTGGCCGCCGCATGCTGGGCCGCCGGCAACATGGTGGCCAAGGCGAGCGGCCGGGTGAACATGGTCGCCTATGTGGTGTGGTCCAGCCTTTTCGCGGTGCCTCCCCTGGTGGCGCTGTCGCTGGCTTTCGAGGGCTGGCCGGCCATCGCCCACGGGCTGGCGGCCGCCGGACCGGAGACCTGGGCCGCGGTTCTGTGGCAGTCGGTCGGCAACAGCCTGTTCGGCTACGCCGCCTGGGGCTGGCTGCTGGCTCGCCACCCGGCCGCGACCATCACCCCGATGGCTCTGCTGATCCCGGTCTTCGGCCTCGGCGCTTCGGCGCTGCTGCTGGGCGAGCCGATGCCGCCCTGGAAGCTGGCCGCCACCGCGCTGGTGGTCGGCGGCCTGGCGATCGGCCTGCTCTGGCCGCGGCTGTCGGGCCTGCGCGAAGGGCGCGCCGCCGCCGACCCGGCCTCCGCGCCCCGCTGAGCGCGGCCGACGCATCGCCATCGCGTCCGGAATGGGCCATCATCGCGGCCCCGCCGCCCGCGAAGGCCCCCCATGCTCCTCTCCTACACGCAGAACCTCGAGGACTATCATCTCTCCCTGGCCTTCGCCGGCCAGGCGACGGGCTTCTACATCGACGTGGGCGCCGGCCACCCGGTGGCCGACAACGTCACGCAGTTCTTCTACGAGCGGGGCTGGCGCGGGATCGTGGCCGAGCCCCAGGCCGATCTGGCGGCGCTCTATCCGCTGCTGCGCCCGCGCGACGTCGTCCATGCGGGCCTCGTGGGCCGGCAAGATGGCGAAACGGCGTTCCACCAAGTGGACCGCCTGCATGGCTTCTCCACCACCGTCGAGGAGCACGCGCGCGGGGCGGAGGCGTTCGGGGCGACCTACAGGACCGTGCGCCTGCCCTGCCTGGCGCTGGCGAGCCTGTGCGAGCGGCACGGGGTCACGGCCATCGACATCCTCAAAATCGACGTCGAGGGCGCCGAGGCGGACGTGCTGGCTGGCAATGACTGGGGCCGCTTCCGGCCGGCCGTGGTCGTCGCCGAGGCGGTGACGCCCGGCGCCGGGGACGAGGCCTGGCAGGCCTGGGAGCCGGCCCTGCTGGCGCAGGGCTACCGGTTCCGCCTGTTCGACACGTTGAACCGCTTCTACGTGGCGCAGGAGCGGCCGGAGATCTTCGAGCGGCTTCCCGCCGAACGGGCCGACTGGTCCTCCGCGACCCACATGTACGAGATCGGGCGCGCCCCGGAGAACCCCGCCCATCCCGACCACGCGCTCGCGGCCGCGCTCGCCCGCGGGCTCTGGGCCGATCTTCCGCACCTCGACAGGGCCGCCCTGGCGCGCATGCTGGTGCGCGGGCGCGGCCAGGAGGCGACGCCCGAGGCGCTCGCGGCGGCGCGCGCCGAGATCGACACGGACGCGTTCCGGGCCGCGCTGGGCCGCATCGCCTGCGGGTATGACGGCGGGCAGATCCATCCCGATTGAGCGCCGGCGCCTATCCCCCATGCGCGGCCCGGCTGTCCGGCGGGGCCTGCTCGCGCTCCCTCATCCCGTAGTCCCTCGCCACTGCGGCGACGCGCAGCCGGTAGTCGCGGAACACCGCGTTGCGGCCCTTGGCCTGCGCGCCCCGGTGCCGCTCGCGGGCGCGCCACGCCGCCACGGCCTCCTCGTCGCGCCAGAACGAGAGGGAGAGCAGCTTGCCGGGCTCCGTCAGGCTGCTGAACCGCTCGACCGAGATGAACCCGTCGATGGCCTGCAGGTCCTCGCGCAGCGACGCCGCGATGGCCAGATAGGCGTCGGTCTGGCCCTCCGCGGGCCAGACCTCGAAGATCACCGCGATCATGCCGCCGACCCTCGCGCGTGGGGAGCGGACGCCAGCCGCAGGAAGGTGCGGTCCTCCTTGCGGATGAAGCGCTCCTTGCGGGCGAAGGCGTAGTTCTCCCGTCCCAGCGGATCGTCGCGCAGGCGCGCCCGATAGGCCTCGTAGGCGGCGAGGCTCTCGACCGAGTAGACCCCGTAGGCCGTCGTGCTTGAGCCTTCATGCGGCGCGAAATACCCGATGAGATCCGCCCCGCAGCGCGGGATCGCCTGGCCCCAGTTGCGGGCGTAGGCCTCGAAGGCCTGCGTCCCGAACGGATCGATCTCGTAGCGGATGAAGCATGTGATCATGGTCGGCTCCTGTCGTGATCGATCCTGACTAACGCGTGGGCGGCGCGATGGCTTCGGTCCCCACCGTAGCGTCGCCGCCTCCGGACGGGCATGCTGGCGGCGGGCCTCTTCCGCGGTCCGCACCGGAGGACCTCCCATGCCCACCACCGCCGCTTTCGCCGCCACTGCGGCGCTCGTCGGGGATCCGGCGCGGGCCGGCATGCTCTGCGCCCTCATGGACGGCCGCGCCCTGACCGCGACGGAACTCGCCCAAGTCGCGGGCGTCACGCCCCAGACCGCCAGCGGCCACCTCGCCCAGCTCACCGCCGCCGGCATGCTGGCGATGGAGCGCCAGGGCCGGCATCGCTACCACCGGCTGGCCTCGCCCGCCGTCGCCGCCATGCTCGAAAGCATCATGGCGGCTTCGACGGGGCTGCGCGCCGCCGTCGCGCCGCCCCGGCCCGCCGCGGTCCGCGACGAGGCGCTCCGGCGCGCCCGCACCTGCTACGACCACCTCGCCGGACGCGTGGCGGTCGGGATGGCGCAAAGCATGGCGGATCGCGGCCATTGCGAGTTCGGCCCCGACGGCGCGGCCATGACGCCCGGCGGCCTCGCCTTCCTGCGCGATCTGGGCGTCGTCCTGGAGGCGGACGGTGCGCCGGCGCGGCGCAGGGCGCGGGTGTTCTGCCGCCCGTGCCTCGACTGGACCGAGCGCAAGCCCCACATCGCCGGCCGGGTGGGCGCGGCGCTGTGCGAAGCCTGCTTCGCGCAGGGCTGGATGCGCCGCCTGCCCGGAACCCGGGCCCTGGAGGTGACCCCGGCCGGCCGGCGCGCGCTGGCCCGCGCCTTCGGCGTCGAGGCCTGAACCCACGCCTTCGCCCCGACCGGTGGAACCCGCATCCGCGCGGGCGCTTGTACAAGCGCTGCGGGCGCGCGATGACTGGGCATGACGCCGAACACCGAGATCGAGCTGAAATTCCTGCTGCGCCCCGGCCGCATGGACGCCCTCCTGCGGGCGCCGGCGCTGCTGGCGGCTGGCGACCCCCAAATCTCGAACCTGCGCGCCGTCTATTTCGACACGCCCGACCTGGCGCTCCGCCGCAAGGGCGTCGTGCTTCGCCTCCGCCATGACGGTCGGCGGACCGTCCAGACCGTCAAGAGCGCCGGGACGGCGTTGGGACGCGGCGAATGGGAGAGCGTCGTCGCGGGCGACCAGCCCGACCTCGCCGCCGCAAAGGGCTCGCCCGCCGAGATCCTTCTCGACAAGAGCCGGATCCGCAACGAGCTGCGTCCCGTCTTCACCGTGGAGGTCGAGCGCCGGACGCTGCTGCTCGAACGCGACGGCTCCCTCGTGGAGGCCGCGCTCGACACGGGCGTGATCCGGGCCGGGGACGAGGAGCACGCTCTGTGCGAGCTCGAGCTGGAGCTGAAGCGTGGCTCGCCCGAGGCGCTCTTCGCGGCGGCCCGGGAGATCGCGCCTCACGGCCGCGGCGTGCTCTCCTTCACGAGCAAGAGCGAGCGCGGATACCGGCTGCTGCGGGGCGAGCTCGGTGCGCCACGCAAGAAGCCGGCCTTCGATGTCTGCGAGACGATGTCGGCCGGGGAGGCCGCGTTTCATATCGGCCAGCGCTGCGCGGCCGCCCTCTTCGACAATTGCGAGCTGCTGCTGGCGACCCGCGATGTGGAGGCGCTGCACCAGGCGCGCGTGTCGGCGCGCCGGTTGAGGGCGTTCTGGTCCCTGTTCGGGCCCGTGCTGGACGGCGCTCACGGCGATGCGCCCGAGGAGGGCCTGAAATGGATCTCCGGCCTGCTCGGCGAGGCGCGGGACCTCGACGTGTTCCTGGCCGAGACCCTGCCGGCCGCCCGGAACGCGCACCCCGACGCCGCCGGCTTCGACGGCCTGGAGCGCGCCATCTCGGACCGGCGCGACGCGTCCTACGACGCGCTGGAGCAGGCGCTCGAGTCGGAACGGTTCCTGGCGATGAGCCTGGACCTCGCCCGCGCGCTGGCCGCCGACGGACTGGACGCTGGAATGCGGAGCCGGCCCGTGCTCGACGTCGTCCGCGGCGCGCTGGACCGGCGCCTGCGCAAGGTCCTGAAGCAGGGCGACGACCTCGCCGCTCTGGACGCAGACGAACGCCACCGCGTCCGCATCAGGGCCAAGAAGCTGCGCTACATGGTCGAGCCCTTCGAGGGCCTCGCGCCCCGAAAGGATTTCAAGAGGCTCCTGGAGGGCTTGAACGACCTCCAGGACGAACTCGGCGCGATGAACGACGTGCGCGTCAGCGCCGCCCTGATGACCGGATTGGCGCAGGATGCAGCCGGGATCCACGATCCCCGGACCCTCTTCGCCGCCGGCCTGATCGCGGCGGCCCCGGCCGCCGGCGCCCACACCCTCCTGAAAGGCGCGCAGGCCGCCCATGACGGGCTCCGCCGCGTCACGCCGTTCTGGTCGGCCTGACGCGCGGCCTCTTGAGGTCAGGTCGTGCGGTGACGGCGAACGACGCGTTTCTTGCGCGGCTTCGCCTGGTCGACCACTCCGCCCGGCGCCGCCACGACCGCGCCGGCTCCGGCGCCCACCACGGCCCCGACCGGGCCTCCCACCACGGCTCCGCCCACCGCTCCGACGGCGGTCCCCGTCGCTTGCTGGCGCGTCGCGCAGGCGGCGGCCGAGAGGCAGATGAAGGTGGCGATGAGCAGGCTGCGCATGGGGGAAGCTCCTGGACGTGAAAGGGATCGACGAAGAGCCAACGCGCGTCGGCCCGTTCTGTTCGCCTCAATCGGCCTTTGAACCCTGTCCGGGAGGCGTATGCTCCCGTTGGCCGTTCGCCCGCGAGGGGGCGGCCGCATAACAAACGGGAGGATGCATAATGCGCAGGTGGCCGGAAGCGGTCTTCATCACCTTGGCGATGGGCATGGCGGCGTCCGCCGTCCATGCGGCGCCGTTCATGATCGTGGGCAATGACGAGAAGCTGGTCTGGGACGACGAGGGCAAGCCGGTGCTGTCCGCCCCCGGCAAGGACAACGTCGTCATCGTCGACCTCGCCAACCCCGAAGAGCCCAAGATCGTCGCGACGCTGCCGCTGAAGAACTCGGTCGTCGGCCCGCCGACCAACGTCGCCATCGACCCGACGGGCTCCATCGCGCTGGTGGCCGATTCCGTGGATGTGGTGAAGGACGGCGAGGCCTTGAAGCAGGTCGTCGACGACAAGGTCCACGTCATCGACTTGAAGGCCAACCCTCCCAAGCTCGCCAAGACACTGTCGGTCGGCAAGATGCCCTCCGGCCTGAGCTTCAGCCCGAAGGGCGACATGGCCCTCGTCGCCCTGCGCGGCGACAACGCCGTCGCCGTCCTGTCGATCAAGAACGGCGACGTCACCCTGGCCGAAACCGTCCCGATGGGCGACGTGGTGGCCCATGTGGCCATCTCGCCTGACGGCAGGCGCGCCATGGCGATGAAGTTTCCGGCCCACAAGGCGGCGATGCTCGACATCGACGCCAGCGGCAAGGTGACCTACGGCAAGGTCGACCTGCCCACCGGCCAGTGGCCCTATAACGGCGCGATCAGCCCGGACGGAAAGTTCGCGCTCACCGCCGACAACGGCAACTCCGGCGCGTCGGACGGCAGCGTCGACACCGTGAGCGTCATCGACCTGGAGGCCAGCCCGCCCCGCATCGTCGACCGCGTGGTGGTCGGCGACGGACCGGAAGGCCTGGCCATCAGCCCCAAGGGCGACGTCGCCGTGGCGGTGATCCTGCGCGGCTCCAACGCCAGCAAGAAAGCCTATTTCTACAAGCCGACCGGGGCGATCAACGTCCTCAAGGTCGAGGGCAAGAAGCTCACCTTCGTCAAGGAGATCGAGGTCGGCGGCCTGCCCGAGGCGGCGGTGTTCACGCCGGACGGACGCTACCTGCTGGTCGGCAACTATCTCGACCAGGACTTCTCCATCCTGAAGGTGGAGGGAAGCCAGGTCACCGACACCGGCAAGCGCTTCAAGGTGCCCGGACACCCAGCCTCGGCCCGGATGGGGCCCGGCTAACCCCTCAGCGGAGACTCCGGGCGCCCCGCGCGCCCGGACCCCGCCTGGCTAGTGTGCCAGGCTCGACGCGGGCAGGGCCGCCGCCAGCCTGAATTGGCCCACGGTGAAGTCCTGCCGATAGGCGCCGCCCAGCTCCTTCTCGACGCACAGGCGGATGAGCTTGCTGCCGAAGCCGTTCCGGGCGTCGCGCGCCTGGATCCTGTCCGTCGTCTCCGACCAGCGCAGCGCGACGCGCTGGTCCGCGCCGTCCCCTTCCAGCGTCCAGGAGACCTCCAGCTTGCCGTCCTGGTCGGAGAGCGCGCCGTACTTCACCGCGTTGGTGGCGAGCTCGTTGATCATCAGCGAGATCGACACCACCGAGCGCGGGCCGACATGGATGGCCGGGCCCTCGATCATGGTGCGCCGCCAGTCGGGTCCGTCATGCGGCGCCAAGGTGAGCCGCACCACGTTCTCCAGCGTCGTGCCTTTCCAGTCGGAGTCGCTGAGCAGGTCGTGGGAGCGCGCCAGCGCCATCACGCGCCCGGTCAGCGCATCCTTGAAATGCTCCGGATTTGGGGTGGACTTGAGCGTCTGCAGCACCAGCGACTGGACGATCGCGAGCGTGTTCTTCACCCGGTGGTTCAGCTCCGCGATCAGCAGCAGCTGGTGCTCGGAGGCGCGCTTCTCGTCCGTGACGTCGAGCACGACGCGCACCGCATACGCGAAGGCGCCGTCCTCATGCACGGCGGTGCTGAAGATGCGCACCCAGCGCGGTTCGCCGTCACGCCGGTGGAACCGCTTCTCCACCACATAGTCCGTCTGCGATCCCGTGAGCTGTCCGCGGAAGGCCGACTGGTCCTCCGCCACGTCTTGCGGCTCGCTCAGATCCGTGAAGCGCATGCCCAGCAGCGCCTCGCGCGAATAGCCGGTGATCCGGCACAGGGTCTCGTTCACGGCGACGAACCGCCCATGCGCGTCGACTTCGGCGATCCCCGCGCCGGCGTTCTCGTAGGTCGCCCGAAGGCGCCGTTCGCCGGCCTCGGCGCTGCGCAGCGCGCGGTCGCGTTCCTCCGCCCTGCGGCGCAACTCGCCGGACGTCTCCGACATGGCGTTGGCGATGGCGCTCACTTCCGCGATGGAGGTCTTGACGGGCGCCTGCCGCTCCTTCGCGGTCCCCAGCGCGGACGCGGCGCGCGCCACGTCGCGGATGGGCGCCGCGAGCGTTCGTCCATACGCCAAGGCGAGAACCAGGGAGCCCAGCAGGCCGAGCCCGGTCAGAGCCGCCACCCCGCCCAGGAACTGGCGCATCGGCGCCTCCAGCGTCCGCCTCGGGATGCTGACGGCGACGCGCCAGCCGCTCAGGGCCGACTGGTGCGCCACCGTGAGGACTTCGCTGCCGTCCAGCGTGCGCCCGGGCCACACGGTCCGGCCCGCGGCGACGTTCTCGCGAAAGCTGGCCGAGGCCTCCGACCCGATGAAGCGCTCATGCTCGCGCGACCGCGCCACGATCTTCATCGCGCCATCGATGACGGAGACGTTCCAGTCCGGCGGCGTGGTGGCGTCGAGCACGACCTTGCGCAGGAGATCGGGCGAGATCGCCATGTTCATGGCGTAGCGGACCTCGCCGCCGCTGGGGACCGGGATGTCGACGAAGACGAAGGGCTGCCTGGTCACCGCGCCCTGGTAGAGGTTCGAGACCGCAGGCTTGCCGGTCTCGAACACCCGCCGGTCGGTCTGGCGCACCGTCTCGTCCTGGCTTACCGGGAGGGGCTTGCCCCATGGCGCGACGGTGTTGAGGATCTGCTGTCCGGAGCTGTCGCGCATCGCGATCGCATAGCCCCGGAACGTCAGGACCTGCTTGGCCTGGCCGTAGACGGTGGCGAGATCCCCGGCCGCCAGCGCCGGCGACGTGGCGAGAGCCTGGAGGGCGGCGATCATGCCGCCGAGCTCGCGATCGATGTCGCCCGAGACGTCGCTGGCGAAAGCCTGGGCCTGGGCCTCCAGGCGCAGTTGCTCCTGCGCGGCCATGCGGGTGGCGATGACGGTGCCCACCAGCGAAATGGGAAGAAGCGTGAAAAGGCTGAAGACGGCCAGATGAACGGAGATGGGGTAGCGTCTGCGCTGCGCTGCGTCCGAAGCCATCGACGTCGATTTTCTGTCCTGCGCCGCCGGAGGGAACGGCTGACGGCTTGAGGGCCGCATCACGTGTTAGATCGCGCTTGGGCGCCCTCCGCAAGTCGGCAGCGCCCGTTCGGCAGGAGGTACGGCGCCGCACCCCCGGCCGCGCGCCGCGGCGGCCTCAGCCGCCGAACATCAGGCGCAGCGCCGCGAGCAGCTCGCGCTCGTCGTGAGGTTTGCCCAGAACAGCCGCCTCGCTGTATTTGGCGGGCAACTCCTCGGGGTTGTAGCCTGTGGAGAAGACATACGGGATGCAGCGCTCCTGAAGGACATCGGCCACCGCGAAGCTGGTTTCGTCGAAGAGCTTCACGTCCAGGATGGCCCCGTCCACCTGCTCGCCCTGGATCAGCGCCAGCGCTTCGGCGACATTCGGGGCGGGACCCAGCGCGTCATAGCCTCTGCGCTCGAGGGACGTCTTCAGGTCCAGCGCGATGATCCACTCGTCTTCGACGATCAGAATCTTGCGACGCGGTTCCACGGCCGGCTCCGTCGACCTCACAAGGGGCAGGTCAGCGTGACCGAGAGCCCGGTCGGATCGAATTTGAACTCCGACGACCCGCGCAGCGTGTAGCCGATCTCGCGCTGGATCAGATGCATGCCGAAACCGGTCTCCTGGGGGACCGCCGCCGAAGGGCCGCCCTGCTCGCGCCAGCGCAGCGTCAGCCGTCCGTCCTGGCTGGACCACATCACCTGCACCCGGCCCTCGGCCCTGGACAGCGCGCCATATTTGCCGGCGTTCGTGGCGAGTTCATGCAGCACCATTCCGAGCGAGAGCGCCTGGCGCGGCCGCACGCGCAGCGCCGGTCCATCCAGCGACACGCGGTCCAGCCCGAACGGCTCCAACTCGTCTTTTACAATGTTGGCCAGCGACACGTCCACCCATCTCTCGCGCGAGATCGCCCCATAGGACCGGGCCATGGCGCGCAGGCGTTCGATCAGGGCCGTCTTGTAGTGGGCGAGGCTCTGGCCGGGCGTGGCCATCTGCCCGGCGATGGCGATCACGATCGCCAGCATGTTCTTCACCCGGTGGTTCAGCTCCGCCACCAGCACCCGCTGCTGCTTTTCGGACTGCACCAGCGTGGTCACGTCCACGAACGTCACCACCACGCCCTGAACCTGCACGTCCGAGTTGCGATACGGAATAAGGCGCAGCAGGAAGTAGACGTTCGCGCTTTCGTCGGCGATCTGGCGCTCGATGCTCTCGCCGGACGCCAGCACGGACTGCACGTCGGCGGCGAGGTCGGGCAGCGGCAACCGGCTGGACAGGTCGCTGAGCGGGCGGCCCTTGTCGGTGGGCAGGATGGAGAAGATGCGCTTCACGTCGGGCGTGAAGCTGCGGATCACCAGATTGCGGTCCAGGAAGACCGTGGCGATCTGGGTGCTGGCGAAGAGGTTGCTGAGATCGCTGTTGGCGCGGTCGAGCTGGTCGAGCTTGCCGTGAAGCTCCGAATTGACCGTGTGCAGTTCCTCGTTGAGCGACTGCAGCTCTTCCTTGGAGGCTTCGAGCTCCTCGTTGCTCGACTGCAGCTCCTCGTTCACCGAGACGAGCTCCTCGTTGGAGGATTTCAGCTCCTCCAGCGCCGTCTCATACTCCTCGATCAGGGCTTGCAGGCGCTCGCGCGTCTCCCGCAACTCGGCTTCCAGGTGGCTCGCCGCATCCTGGCCGTGCAGGACCGTGCGGGCCTCCGCCTGCTCGCGGCTGAGCATCGGACCCTCGTCGCTGAAGAGCACGAGGAAGAGGCTCTCATTGTCGCGGCGCTCCGCCAGCGGTTCGACCGTGAGGGTGACCATCTGGACGCGCCCGTCCTCGCCCTCGACGGCCGCGCCGGGGCGCACCACCACATGCCCGGTCTCCATCGCGGTCTGCAGCGCGGTGCGCAGCTCCAGCCGCAGGCCTTTCTTGGTCATGCCGATGAGTTGGCGGCTGGGCAGGCCCGGCGCCGGCTCCAGATATTTGCCGGTCCGGCCCGAGTAGAAGACGACGTCGCCCTGGTTGTTGACGAGCACATGGGCCGGCGCATGGCGCTCGACCACCTGCCGTTCGACGGATTGCCGGATGGCGACGCCGGCCAACTGGCTCCGCGGCTGACCCGTCTGGCTGGCCTCGATCATCGCCGTCATCCCCCGGACGGAGCGGGAAAGCCCGTTCACGCCGACGACGTCGTCCCGACGCCGGAAGATTCGCTGCTTCTTGTCCACGGCCGTGAACAGGTCGCCGAACTGGCTGACCGTCTCCGACGTGCCGAGGAACAGGAAGCCGCCCGGCCGGAGCGAGTAGTAGAAGGTCGGAATGACCTGGCTCTGGATGTCGGGGCCGAAATAGATCAGCAGGTTCCGGCAGGACACGAGGTCCATGCGGGAGAACGGCGGATCGCGAATGACGCTGTGGGGCGAGAAGATGCACAGGTCCCTGACGTCGCGGCTGATCTGGTAGGACCCTCCGTCGGCGACGAAGAAACTCTCCCTGCGCTCCTTGGAAACGCTGTCCAGCAGGGCCGCCGGATAGCGGGCCGCCCGCGCCACCGCGAGCGCCCGCTCGTCGATGTCGGTCGCGAAGATCTGCACCTGCGGCCGGGCGGTCATGCCGTCGAGCCGTTCCCGCGCCAGCATGGCGATCGTGTAGGCCTCTTCGCCGGTGGCGCAGCCTGGAACCCAGATGCGGATGGTGTCGCCGGGGCCGCGGCCCTCGAACAGCTTCGGAAAGACGAGCTTCTCGAGAGCCTCGAACGCCTCCGCGTCGCGGAAGAAGTTGGTGACGTTGATGAGAAGGTCCCGGAACAGCGCGCTGACCTCCTTCAGGTCCTTGCGCAGCGTCGCCACGTAATCGGAGATGGATCTCGCCTGGGTGACCTGCATCCTGCGCTGCACCCGGCGCATGAAGGTCTTCGCCTTGTAGCCCCGGAAGTCGTGACCGACCTGGTCGCGCAGGATGGCGCAGATCGTGTCGTGGGCGGTGGCCCATTCCTTGTCGGCCGACGAACCCGGCTGTTCGAGGGCGCCCGCATCGAGGAGTGCGAAACCGCGGGCGAACTCCAGGAGCTTGCCGCCCATCTGCTCGGCCGGGATGGCGAGGTCCACCAGCCCGGTGGAGATCGCGCTTTCCGGCATCTCCGGATGGCTCGGCCCGTTCGCGCCGGACGCCTGCGCCATGGTCAGGCCGCCCCTCTCCTTGATGGCCTTGATGCCCAGCGTGCCGTCGCCGTCGCGCCCCGACAGGATCACGCCTGCCGCGTATTCGCCCTGGTCCACCGCCAGGGAGCTGAGGAAGATGTCGATGGGCTTGCGCTCGCGATGGTCCTTGCTCTGCCGCCGGATCGTCAGCCTGCCGCGGTCGATGCCCAGGATCGCGTCGGCCGGGAGCACGTAGACCCGGTTCGGCTGCACTTCGGCGCCCTGCCGGGCCAGCGTCACCGGCATGCTGGTGTGCCGGCCGAGGATCTCCGGGAGCAGGGTCTTGTAGTCAGGGCTGAGATGCGTGACCACCACATAGGCGATCCCGCCGGCCTCCGGCGCTCCAGAAAAGAAGCTCCCGAGAGCCTCGACTCCTCCGGCCGACGAGCCGATCCCCACGATGGGAAATGGTTTGGAAGGTGTGGCCATCGGTCCGGGATCGCGACGCTGGCTTCAGGACCAGGGGAGCGGCGCCATCCGGATGTCCGAGGGCGCGAGCCTCCCGTCCCGCCAGTCCGTTCACTTCACACGCAATAAGGCGTCAACGCAAACCCAACCTTGAGATGATGTCCTGGCATCGCTGGGCGTCCTTGTCGCCCAGGGGCAGGATGGGCAAGGGCGGGTCCGCGCGGCACAGTCCGAGCAGGTTGGCGGCCGCGTAGACGACGCGCAGGCTGCTCAGCTCGCGAAACAGCGCCCAGAGCGGCTCCAGGGCGGCGTTGGCGTCCCTGGCCGCGGTCACGTCTCCCGCCTGCGCGGCCTTCACGATGCTCATGCATGGATCGGGAAACAGCCCGCCCAGCACGCTGTACCAGGCGGCCCCGCCGGCGATCAGGGCCTCGGCGGCGTTCCAGTCGCCGCTGAACCCGATCTGGAAAGTCTCCGACGTCACGGCCCGCAAGGCCGCCAGCCGCTCCGGCATGGCGGCCGCCTCCGCCGACGGGGCCTTCACGGCCACGATCGAGGGGTGGCGGCTGAGCCGTCCGATCAGGGCCGGCGTGAAACTGAAATGCGTCGTCGCCGGGTTGTCGTAGACGCACAGCGGCAGGCCGACCGCGTCCGCCACGGCGGTGAAATGCGCCTCGACCTCCCGCTCCGTCAGCGGCGTGTACGACACCGGCGCCAGCAGCACGGCGTCGGCGCCCGCCTCGCGGGCGTCCCGGCCGAGCCGGATGGCCTCGTCCGTGCGCAGCGCCCCGATCCCGACCACCAGGGGAGTGCGCCCCCGCGCCGCCTCGGCGGCGATCGACACGGCGCGCCGCCGCTCCTCGCGGCTCAGATAGGCGTAGGTCCCGGTGCTGCCGAGCAGTCCGATCGAATCCACCCGTGCGGCGATGAGTCGCTCGACCAGGCGTCCGAGCGCCTCCGCGTCGACCCGGCCGTCCCGGTCCGCGGGCGTGATCGGGAAGGCCGAAAGGCCCTGGAAGACGGACGACATGGCGAAACTCCCGGTCTCAGGCGCTCGACTCTCTACAGGACCCGCGCCGCGAAGACGATCCCCCGGCGCGCCGGGGGCGAGGCGAAACCCGCGTCCGGCCGGCTTCGGGGCTCGCCGGGCGCCGACACGCAGTTGACGCGCAAGGGTTGTAAAGCAAACTTGGCGTCCCGTTTTGCTTCTGCGCAACATGGGGCGGACGAGGCCCACAGGAGCGGACCCGATGAAACCCACCACCCTGGTCCATCGCTGCGTCGCGACCCTCCTGATCGGTCTCGGGGCGTGGCCGCTGGCCGCGGCGGCGCAGACGGGCGGTCCCCCCACGGTGTCCGTGGCCAAGCCCTACATCACCGAGATCATCGAGCGGGACGACTTCACCGGCCGCTTCGAGGCGGTCGACCAGGTCGACGTCCGCGCCCGCGTGACGGGCTATCTCACCAAGGTCGATTTCCGCGACGGCAGCATGGTCAAGGCCGGCGACCTGCTGCTCAGCATCGACGACCGCCCCTATCGGGACGCCGTGAAGGAGGCCGAGGCGACGCTGGTCTCCGCCAAGACGCGCACCGAGTTCGCCCAGTCCGACTACGAGCGGGCCGAGAACCTGCGCAAGACCGGCAACATCGCCGACCAGGTCTTCGACCAGCGCCGGCAGGCCCTGCTGGCCGCGCGCGCGGAGGCGGACCGGGCCGAGGCGACGCTGAGCCGGGCGCGCCTGGACCTGGAGTTCACCCAGGTGCGCGCGCCCATGAGCGGCCGCATCTCGCGCCGCCTCGTATCGGAGGGCAACCTCGTCAACGCCAACGACACGCTGCTCACCAACATCGTCTCCCTGGACCCGATCCAGTTCTACTTCGACATCGACGAGCGCTCCTTCCTGGCCTATTTCCGCCAGGGCGTGAACGGCATCGGCTCCGGCCAGGGCGGCGACGCGTCCAAGGTGGCGGTGGCGCTCACCAACGAGACCGAGCCGACCCATCCGGGCCGCATCGACTTCGTCGACAACCGCGTCGACGCCGCCAGCGGCACGATGCGGGTGAGGGCGTCGCTGCCCAACCCCACCATGGCGCTCACGCCGGGGCTGTTCGGGCGCATCCAGATCCAGGGCTCGCAGCCCTACAAGGCCGTGATGATCCCCGACGAGGCGATCGGCGCCGACCAGGACCGCCGCATCGTCTACGTGGTCGGCGCCGACAACAAGGTCTCCGCCAAGGCGATCCGGACCGGTCCGCGCATCGATGGGCTCAGGGTGGTGCGCGAGGGCCTCGACGGCTCCGAGACGATCGTCGTCTCGGGGCTGATGCGGGTGCGCCCGGGCGCGGCCGTGCAGCCCAGGATGGTGGCCATCAAGCCGGGGGCCGACACGATCGCGGAGAAGTAGCGCCATGCGGTTCGCTCATTTCTTCGTCGATCGGCCCATCTTCGCCGCGGTGCTGTCCATCGTGATCATGCTGGTGGGCGGCATCTCCTATGTGAGGCTGCCCGTCGCCCAGTATCCGGAGATCGCGCCGCCCACCATCGTGGTGCGGGCGAGCTATCCGGGCGCGGACGCCGCCACGGTGGCGGCCACGGTCGCCACGCCGCTGGAGCAGCAGATCAACGGCGTCGAGGACATGCTCTACATGTCCTCCTACTCCACCGGCGACGGCAATCTGTCGCTGACCATCACGTTCAAGCTGGGCTCCGACCTCGACAAGGCGCAGGTGCTGGTTCAGAACCGCGTCGCCATCGCCAATCCGCGCCTGCCCGAGGAGGTGAAGCGCCTGGGCGTGACCACGCTGAAGTCCTCGCCGGACCTCATGATGGTCGTGCACATGCTGTCGCCCGACGACCGCTACGACCAGCTCTACGTCTCCAACTACGCGCGCAACAACGTCCGCGACGAGCTCTTGCGCCTCGACGGCGTCGGCGACCTGACGATTTTCGGCGAGCGCCAATACAGCCTGCGGGTCTGGCTCGATCCGGACAAGCTGGCCGCCTTCGGGCTGACGTCGGGCGACGTGGTGCGGGCCATCCAGGCGCAGAACGTCCAGGTCTCGGGCGGCTCGCTCGGCCAGGAGCCGGCGCCCCAGGACACCGCCTTCCAGCTCGCCGTCACCACCCAGGGCCGCTTCGACAATGTCCGCCAGTTCCGCCAGATCATCGTGCGCAACACCACCGACGGCAGGCTGGTGCGCGTCTCGGACGTCGCCCGGGTCGAGCTGGGCGCGCAGGACTACTTCACCAATTCCTACCTGAACGGGAAGCCCGCGGTGGCGCTGGCGATCTTCCAGCGTCCCGGCACCAACGCGCTGGAGGCCTCCGCGTCGATCCTGTCGACCATGCAGAAGCTGAAGAAGGACTTCCCGCCCGGCATCGACTACACGGTCGTCTACAATCCCACCGAGTTCATCGCCGAGTCGGTCAACGCCGTGTACCACACGCTGTTTGAGGCCGTGGCGCTGGTCGTCATCGTCATCCTGGTGTTCCTGCAGAGCTGGCGCACCGCCCTGATCCCGATCGTCGCCATCCCGATCTCGCTCGTGGGCGCCTGCGCGGCCATGTCGGCGCTGGGCTTCTCGCTCAACACCCTCACGCTGTTCGGGCTCGTTCTAGCCATCGGCATCGTGGTCGACGACGCGATCGTGGTGGTGGAGAACGTCGAGCGCAACATCTCGCTCGGCATGACGCCCCGCGACGCCGCCCACGCCACGATGGACGAGGTCGGGACCGCGGTGCTGGCCATCGCGCTCGTGCTGGCGGCGGTGTTCGTCCCCACCGCCTTTATCCCCGGCATCTCGGGCCAGTTCTACCGGCAGTTCGCGCTCACCATCGCGGTGTCGACGCTGATCTCAGCCTTCGTGTCCCTCACTCTGTCGCCCGCCATCGCGGCGCTGATCCTCAAGCCCCATGCGCACGAGCCGCCGCGGACCGCTCTCGGCCGCGCCGGGGCGCGCGCCGCCGGCGCGTTCAACCGCGGCTTCGACCGCATGTCGGAGGGCTACGCCGCGGGGGTCGGCGTGATCGTCCGCCGCAAGGCGATCGTGCTGCCGATCTACGCCGGGCTGTTGCTGGGGACGCTCTGGGTGGCCGACAGGGTGCCGCGCGGCTTCATCCCGACGCTGGACCAGGGCTACGCCATCGTGGTGATCCAGCTCCCGGACGGGGCCGCCCTGGGGCGGACCGACCGGGTCGTCCAGCGCGCCAGCGAGATCGCCCGCGAGGTCCCGGGCGCCTTCAACGCCGTCGCCTTCGCGGGCTTCTCCGGCGCCACCTTCACCAACGCCTCCAACGCCGCCGCGATCTTCGTGTCGTTCAAGCCTTTCGAGGAGCGCCTGAAGACCGGGCGCAGCGCCGACGCCATCATCCGCGAGCTCTTCGGGCGGCTGCAAGCCATCGACGAAGCCTTCATCATCGCCATCCCGCCGCCGCCGGTGCGGGGCCTGGGCAACTCGGGCGGTTTCAAGATGATGGTGCAGGAGCGCCAGGGCGCCGACGTGAAGCGCGCGCTCGCCGCAGCCTATGCCATCATGGGGCAGGCCAGGCAGGACAAGACGCTGACGGGCGTGTTCACCACCTTCACGGCGGGCGCTCCGCACATCTATCTGGAGATCGACCGCGTCAAGGCGCAGATGCTGAACGTGCCGATCGCCAACATCTTCGAGACGCTGCAGATCAATCTCGGCACGGCCTATGTGAACGACTTCAACGCCTTCGGGCGCGTCTACCAGGTCCGCGCCCAGGCCGACCAGCGCTACCGCATCGAGCCGGACCAGATCGCGCGGCTGCGCGTGCGTTCCGCCACGGGCGCGCTCGTGCCCCTGGGCACGCTGGTGGAGCTGAAGGATTCGTCCGGCCCCGAGCTGATCCAGCGCTACAACATGTACCCGGCCGTGCCGCTGCAGGGCAACGCGGCGCCCGGCGTCTCGTCGGGGCAGGCCCTCGACTCCATGGAGCGCATCGCCGCCTCGGTGCTGCCGCCGGGCGCCAGCTTCGAGTGGACGGAGCTCGCCTACCAGGAGCGCGCCACCGGCGACACCGCGATCTTCATCTTCGCGCTGTCGGTGCTGATCGTGTTCCTCGTGCTGGCCGCCCAGTACGAGAGCTGGAGCCTGCCGCTGGCGATCATCCTGATCGTCCCGATGGCGGTGCTGTCGGCCCTCCTGGGCGTCATGCTGCGCGGCATGGACAACAACATCCTGACCCAGATCGGTCTCGTGGTGCTGGTCGGGCTGGCGGCCAAGAACGCCATCCTGATCGTCGAGTTCGCCCGCGAGGCGGAGGCCCACGAAGGCCTGGATCCGGTCGCCGCCGTCGTGCAGGCCTGCAAGCTGCGCCTGCGCCCCATCTTGATGACCGCCTTTGCGTTCATCTTCGGCGTCGTGCCGCTGATGATCGCGACAGGCCCCGGCGCGGAGATGCGCCAGGCGCTCGGCACGGCGGTCTTCTTCGGCATGCTCGGCGTGACCGCGTTCGGCCTCGTCCTCACCCCGGTCTTCTACGTGGCGCTGCGCGCCCTCGTGCTGTGGCGCGCCCGGCGCCGCGGCGGCGGCGAGACGCTCGCGCCGCCGGCCGCCCCGCAGGCCCGTCCGGCCGAGTGACCGGTGCGGGAACGAACGGACCCCCGGCTCAGCCTGCGGCCGGCTGGGCGAGGCTGCGCGCCAGGGCGGCCTTGATCTCGTCGCGGCTCAGGCGGCGTCGGAAATCGGGGTCGATATGCGCGAAGGCGATGCGGCCGCCCCGCTCGATCACATAGGTCGCCGGCAGCGGCAGGGTCCAGCTCTCGTCCCCGTTGCGCTCCGGCAGGGGCGTGTCCGACGGCGTCAGGATGGCGCGGCGGTCCGGCGGCACGGCGACCCGGACCCCGGCCGCGTCGGCCAGGCGGCCGCCCTCGTCATACAGGATGCCGAAGCTCAGGCCGTTTTCGGCCATCGTGTCCTGCGCGAAGCGGGGCTGCTCGGGCGACACCGCGAAGGCCTGCACGCCCGCTGGCGCGGCGTCCTGCGCGGCGGCCTCGAATTCGCCCAGCGCCAGCCGGCAGAACGGACACCAGCCGCCGCGATAGAAGGTCAACAGCACGGGCCCCTGCTGGTAGACTTGGTGCAGGTCCACGACCCGGCCGTCCTGGTCGGCCAGGCGGGCGCCCGGAAAGGTCTCGCCCTCCCGCAAGGCCCGCTTGCGCACGCCGTCCAGCGCGTCCATGTCGAGCGCGAAGGCCTCCGCGAGGTGCGGGCCCAGCCGCTCGCGAAAGCGCCTGCCGAGGTGCTCGAGCTTCTCGTGGAATGACATGGCGTCGTCCTCGACCCGTCTGCGGCGCCGCCGGTGGGTCGGCCCGGCGAGCGGCGGCTCCGCCCAGCATAGTGCATCGCTGCATGCGGCGGGAAGCCGCCTGCGCCAGGCCTGGCCTGCGCTACGCAGCCCGGATCGATCCGGATCGCAGCGGATCGCTTGCGGTTTTGCAACGGACATCAGCCGTGCTCACGCCTATCTGTGCGGGGCGGGACGAACCCCCCGCAGGGAGAACCCGACATGAGCGCCAACGGCATCCATCACGTCACCGCCATCGCCGGACCGGCGCGGCGCAACCTGTCCTTCTATCGCGATACGCTCGGCCTTCGGCTCGTCAAGAAGACCGTCAATTTCGACGATTCCGGCACATATCACTTCTACTATGGCGACGAGACCGGCAGCCCCGGCGCGATCCTGACCTTCTTCCCCTGGGAGCACGCCGCCCCCGGCCGGCTCGGCGTGGGCGAGACGCAGGAGACCGTGTTCCGCATCCCGGCCGGTGCGCTCGGCTTCTGGATGCACCGCTTCGTCGAGCGCGGCGTCGCCCATGACGCGCCGGTCAGGCGCTTCGGCGAGACCGTGCTGGCCTTCCGCGATCCGGACGGCATGCGGCTCGCTCTGGTCGGCGTCGCCGGGGCCGAGCTCGAGCCCGCATGGGCCGGCGGCGGCGTCCCCGCCGAGGCCGCCATCCGCGGCTTCCACAGCGTCAGCCTGCTGCTCGACGACGTCGCCGCCACGGGGGCGATCCTCAGCGACGTGCTCGGTTTCCGCGAGGAGGGCCGCGAGGATTCGCTCGTGCGCTACAGGGCGGCCGGAACCGCCATGGGCGGCGTCGTCGACCTGCGCGCCGCGGGCGGGTTCCTGCCGCCCCGCCCGGGGGCGGGTTCGGTCCACCACGTGGCGTTCCGGGCGGCGGACGACGCGGCGGAGGCCGAGATGGTCCGCAGGCTCGCCGAGAACCACGGGATCCGCGCCACCGAGCAGAAGGACCGAAACTACTTCCGGTCCGTCTATTTCCGCGAGCCGGGGCGCGTCCTCTTCGAGATCGCGACCGATATCCCCGGTTTCGCCGTCGACGAGCCCGTGGCGACGCTCGGCGACGCCCTCAAGCTGCCCGCTTTCCTGGAGCCCCGGCGCGACGCCATCGCGGCCGCCTTGCCCCGGCTCGACTGACGCGGCCCCGGCCGCCCCCGATGGGAGATTCACCATGACCAGCGCATCCGCCCCGCAGGCGTCCCTGTCCTTCACGCACCGTTTCACGCCCGGCTCGGACCCGACCCGGCCGCCGCTCCTGCTGCTGCATGGAACGGGTGGCGACGAGAACGACCTGATCCCGCTCGGGCGGGCCGTCTCCCCCGGATCGGCGCTGCTCTCGCCCCGCGGCAAGGTGCTGGAAGGAGGCATGCCGCGCTTCTTCCGGCGCTTCGCCGAGGGCGTGTTCGACGAGGCCGACGTCCGGGCCCGCGCGGCGGAGCTCGCCGCCTTCGTGGCGGAGGCGCGCGAAGCCTACGGGCTCGCCGTCCCGATCGCGGTGGGGTTCTCCAACGGGGCCAACATCGCGGCCGCCCTGATGCTGCTTCACCCTGACGTCCTCGCCGGGGCGGCGTTGCTGCGCGCCATGACGGTGCTGTCGGATCCGCCCGCGCCCGACCTGCGGGGCAGGCGCGCGCTGCTCCTGTCGGGCGCGTCGGACCCGATCGTTCCGGCCGCCTCTGCGGCGGGCCTCGGCGCGGCGCTCCAGCGAGCCGGCGCCGCGGTCGACCATCGCACCCTCAGGGCCGGCCACGGCCTCACCCAGGATGACGTCGCCGCGGTGGCCGGCTGGCTCCAGGACGCCTGAACGCAAGCCCTGTCGCGAAAACCCCGCGTCTCGCATAAGCTCGCCGCAGGCCACTATCGCTTGCGGCGAGAGGTGGTTTATATATGAACCAACCCGGCGGCGAAGTCCGGGCGTGAGGCTGCGCGGGGAGGAGCGGATGTCGGCGTCCCACACTGGTTTGACGAGCGCTGCAGTCACCGAGGCGCCGGCGCCGGACTTTCCCTGGCAGGCGCATTATCCGCCCAACGTCCCGGCCACGATCGACGTCGACAAGGCCGGCTCGCTCGCCGACATGTTCCGCGACAGCGTCGCCCGGCACGCCGGCCGGCCCGCGCTGGAAAGCTTCGGCAAGCGGCTGACCTACGCCGAACTCGGCGCGGCCGCGACCGCCGTGGCCTCCTGGCTGCAGGCGCGGGGGCTGCGCAAGGGTGACCGGGTCGCCCTCATGATGCCGAACGTGGCGGCCTATCCGGCCTCGATCTACGGCGTCCTGCTCGCCGGCGGCGTGGTCGTCAACGTCAATCCCCTCTACACGGCCCGCGAACTCAGCCACCAGTTGAACGACTCCGGCGCCCGGATGCTGGTGGTGCTGGAGAACTTCGCCCACACGGTCGAGCAGGCGCTGCCCTCCGTGACGCTCGACGCCGTCGTGGTGGCGCGCCCCGGCGATCTGCTGGGCCTCAAGGGCAAGATCGTCGACCTCGTCTCCCGCTACGTGAAGAAATCCGTGGCGCCGTTCAGTCTGCCCGGCATGGTCGCGTTCTCGACGCTGGTCGAGGAGGGCGGACGACGTCCCTTCCAGACCGTCCCGATCGAGCCAGGCGACGTCGCCTTCCTGCAATATACGGGCGGGACGACGGGCGTCGCCAAGGGCGCGACGCTGCTGCACCGCAACGTGTCCGCCAATGTGATGCAGTGCGAGGCGTGGATGCGCCCGTTCATGTCGGGCGCCGACCAGGTGATGCTCACGGCGCTGCCGCTCTACCACGTGTTCGCACTCACGGCCTGCTGCATGTTCATGACGCGCATCGGCGGGTGCCAGCTGCTGATCACCAACCCGCGCGACATCGCCGGCCTGGTGAAGACGCTGAGGACGCGGCCCTTCACCTGCATGGTGCTGGTCAACACGCTCTACAACGCCCTGATCAACGCGCCGGGCATCGACAAGGTCGACTTCTCGCGCGTCGCCTTTTCGGCCTCGGGCGGCATGGCCACCCAGCAGGCGGTCGCGGCGGCCTGGAAGGCGCTCACCGGCAAGGCGATCGTGGAAGGCTACGGCCTGTCCGAGACCTCGCCGGTGGCCTGCGCCAATCCGCTGAATCTGGAGGAGTTCTCCGGCACCATCGGCTACCCGCTGCCGTCGACCGAGATCTCCATCCGCGGCCCCGACAACGAGGTCCTGCCGGCCGGGACGCCGGGCGAGCTCTGCATCAAGGGCCCGCAGGTGATGGCCGGCTACTGGAACCGCCCGGACGAGACCGCGCGCGTCACCACGCCGGACGGCTTCTTCCGGTCCGGCGACATCGCCGTCCTGCAGCCCGACGGCCAGGTCAGGATCGTGGACCGCATCAAGGACATGGTCCTGGTGTCGGGCTTCAACGTCTATCCGAACGAGGTCGAGGACGTCCTCGTCTCGCATCCGGGCGTCCTGGAGGCGGCCGTAGTCGGCATGCCGGACGCGCATTCCGGCGAGGCCGTGGTGGCCTATGTGGTCCGCAAGGACCGCAGCCTCAGCGCGGAGGCGCTCAAGGCCTACTGCAAGGAAAACCTCACCGGCTACAAGGTCCCCCGGCGGATCGAGTTCGCCAGCCAGCTGCCGAAGACGAATGTCGGCAAGGTCCTGCGCCGCGCCTTGCGCGACGAGCCGCCCCCGCCTGAGTCCGACGCCGCCTAGGGGCGGGTCGGCGAGCCCAGCACGACCCGCGGCCGAAAGGCCTCGGCCCCGGCCGGCGCGGAGCTCTTGGCGAAGACGGAGGATCGCGCCGGCGTCACCACGATCGCGTTGGCGTTGGCCACGTCCGCCCCCGACCGGCTCGCCACCTGGATCGCGCCGGCCGCGCGCGCCAGCTCCTGGTGGAAGGTGAAGCCCAGCATCCGGTCGGCCTGCGCCAGGGTGGTGCGCGGCACGGCGCCCGGGGCGGCGATGTCGCGCAGCTGCGACGTCTTCAGCGGCGTCCCGGGCCGCGCCGTGCTGGCGACCACGCTCGCCCCGGTCTCGTGCACGATCAGGTCGCCGGCCCGCAGGGTCGGATCGAGCAGCAGCCTCGCCGCCCATTCCGCATAGGAGGAGGGCTTGCGGCAACCGCAGGCCGGGATGCTGGCCTTGCGATAGGCGAACGCCCTGGCGGTCTCCGAATAGCTCTGCCCGCTGCCGCTGACGGCGGCGTCGATCCCGCCGCCGCGGCTGCGGAACACCTCCACCTGCGCGCCCGGGCACGCCATGGAGCAAAGCTCCGTCTCGGCGGCCCGCCCCCCGCCCGCCGGCAGGGGAAAGTAGTAGCCGTCGCATTCGCGCACGCAGTAGGCCTGCCCGCCCGTCCCGATGGTCACCACGCGCGCCGCGCCATGGCGGGTCGGCGCGTCCACGCGGGACAGGCCGCCCGATCCGCCGAGCGGGCGGGAGCCGCGCGGGGTCGGCGAAAACAGGATCGGCGGCGGCGGCGCGACGCGGTCATAGGTCGGCGGACGGGGAGGGGACCTGTCGCCGAACAAAAGGTCGAACAGCCCGGCCGCCTGTGCGGGCGAGCCTGCCGCCGCGACGGCGAGCAGCGCCGCGCAGGCGGTTCTCCGGATGGCGCCGATGAGCGTGAGGGACTGTGTCACGGGAGCTCCTGTCCTTCCCGCATGCCACAGCCCGAACCGCATCTCAGCCTTTACTCCTCCTTAACCCTAACGGCCCCGACACCCTGTTTGCGCGCGAAAGTTGCAATGACAGCAACGGCACGCGAGTGCAGTCCGGCGTCGCCGCTTAGGTGTCCCCGGACGGCACGAAACGGAGGCCGAAAGGTCTCGAAACCGAACAGGCGCAACACGGACGGCAGAGAACGAAACACCTGCGGATCTTCACCAAGCTTTCGGATGAAATCCCCGTTTCGGTCCCCGCCTTCGACAGATCACGTGAGAAAGGGCGACACATGAGCGAGGCGATCCGGAACACCATCGTGGAGATCATCGCGGAGACCGGCCGGCTGCCGGTCGCGGTCGAGACGCTGGCCGACGATGCGGACCTTTATCAGGCGGGGCTGACGTCTTTCGCGTCGGTGCAGCTGATGCTGGCCATCGAGGACCGGTTCGGGGTCGAGTTCCCCGATCGCTACCTGAACCGCCGCTCCTTCGCGAGCATCGACGCCATCGGCCAGGTGGTCGGCGAGCTGCTCGCCCAGAGGGAGGCGGCCTGATGTCGTACGAGAACGCGTCGGCCCTGCGCATCGCAGCCGCCGAAGACCATCTCCATCCCGCGCAGGCCGAGGCCGACCGCCAGCTCGCCGTCCTGCGCCGCGCGCGCCGGGTCGCCGACGTCGCGGCCCGCCACGCCGACGCGGTCGACGCCGAGGCCCGCTTCCCGGCCGAGGCCGTCGACGCCATGAAGGCCGAGGGCCTGCTCGGCCTGATGATCCCGGCCGAATTCGGCGGCGGCGGCGCCACCCTGGCGGACGTGGCCTCCGTCTGCGGCCAGATCGCCCTCGGCTGCTCGGCCGCCGCGATGGTCTACGCCATGCACCAGATCAAGGTCTCCAGCCTGATCTCGCACGGCATGGACAGCCCTTGGCACCGCTCCTTCATGCGCCGCGTCGCGACCGAGCAGCTGCTGATCGCCTCGGCCACCACCGAGGCCGGGATCGGCGGAGACCTGCGCAACTCCATCTGCGCCATCGAGCAGGACGGCGGGTTGTTCCGCCTCGCCAAGGACGCCAGCGTCATCTCCTATGCGCTGCAGGCCGACGCCATCATGGCCACCGCCCGCCGCAACCCGGACGCGCCGTCCTCCGACCAGGTCATGGCGGTCCTGACCGCAGACCAGTACACGCTGCGCAAGACGGGCGGCTGGAACACGCTCGGGATGCGCGGCACCTGCTCGGACGGGTTCAGGCTCGAGGCGAACGCCGCCATCGAGCAGGTCATCCCCAAGCCCTTCGCGGAGATCGCCGCCCAGTCCATGCTGGTGCACTCGCACCTGCTTTGGGGCAGCGTCTGGCAGGGCGTGGCCGCCGCGGCGCTGTCGCGGGCGCAGTCCTACGTCCGCTCCGAGGCGCGGCGCAGGCCGGACATGACGCCCCCCTGCGCCGTGCACCTGGCCGAAGCGGCCGGCAAGCTGCAGGCCATGCAGGCGACCATCGGCTCCGCCCTGCGGCGTTACGAGGCCGCCCGCCACGAGGCCGACGAGCTCTCCTCGATGGGGTTCGCGGTGGCGATCAACAACGTCAAGCTCGTGTGTTCGCGCACCGCCGTGGAGGTCTGCCAGACCGCCCTGCAGGTGTGCGGAATCCACGGCTACAAGAACGACACGCCGTTCAGCGTGGGCCGCTTCCTCAGGGACGCGCTTTCCGCGCCGCTGATGATCAGCAACGACCGGATCCTGGGCTCCACCGCCACGATGCTGCTGGTGTCCCGTCTCGAAACCAATTTCGCGGGGTAATCCAATGGACGCTCAAGTCACGCTGCTCGACCAGCTCTTCGACGCCGGCCTGCTCATCGACACCGGCGTGGACGGCCTCTACGGCCGCAGCGGCCTGTTCGAGGACGTCATCGCGCGCTTCGACGCGCTGATTACGTCCTTCGGGGGCCAGGACGGGGCCGAGGTGGTCCGCTTCCCGCCCGGCATGAACCGCGCCCATTTCGAGCGCAGCGGCTACCTGAAGAGCTTCCCGCAGCTCGCCGGCACCGTGCACTGCTTCTGCGGCGACGACGGCGCACACTCCAACCTGCTCCAGTGCCTGGAGACGGGAGCCGACTGGTCCGCCGACCAGCAGATCTCCGACGTCGTGCTGACGCCGGCCGCCTGCTATCCGCTCTACCCGATGGCGGCCAAGCGCGGCGCGCTGCCGGCGCAGGGCCGGCTCTTCGACCTCATGTCCTACTGCTTCCGGCATGAGCCCTCGCGCGATCCCGCCCGCATGCAGATGTTCCGGATGCGCGAATATGTCCGCATGGGCACGCAGGACGAGGTCATCGCCTTCCGCAAGACTTGGCTCGAGCGAGGCCGCGAGCTGATCGGGCGCCTCGATCTGCCCTTCGAGGTGGACGTGGCCAACGATCCGTTCTTCGGCCGCGCCGGCCGCATGATGGCCAACAGCCAGCGCGACCAGGGCCTCAAATTCGAGCTGCTCGTCCCGGTCAACAGCGCCGTCAATCCCACCGCCTGCCTCAGCTTCAACTACCACCAGGACCATTTCGGCTCGGTATGGGGCCTGAAGACGGCGTCCGGGGAGGTCGCCCACACCGCCTGCGTGGGCTTCGGCATGGAGCGCGTCGCGCTGGCGCTGTTCCGCCATCACGGCGTCGACGTCGAGACCTGGCCGGCGTCCGTCCGCGCCGCGCTCTGGGGATGAGGTCCGTCATGGCGGCGAATGCGAACCTGCTCCTGAATGCGGCGGCGGCCGCGGTCGGCCCGGCGATCCCGGTCGCCGACGGCGGCCGCCATCCGCTGCACGCTCCCGAGCGCAACTGGCCGGAGACCAACTGTTCGGTCGATCTCTGGATCGAGCTCCTCGGGGCGCTGGGCCGCGACCCCGCCGCCGCCATGGCCTTCACGGTGACGCAGGATTTCGAAGGCGACCAGTTCACCTTCTTCAAGATCCCCGTGGAGGACCTCGAGGCCCTTCACGGCGTCGTCCTGCAGGAGCTGTCCATCTTCGACCGGCTGGAGGGCCACGTCGCCGAGCAGCTCGGCCGGGGCAGGGTGGTGCTGATCGAGGTGGACGGCTTCTATCTTCCCGACACGTTCGGGGTCTCGTACCGGACGGAGCACACCAAGACCACGATCGGGGTCAATCTCCTCGACGAAGAGAGCCGGACGATCGGCTACTTCCACAACGCCGGCTATTTCCGCCTGGAGGGCGAGGACTTCGACGGCGTCCTCGGCCGCCTGCCGGGCCAGCGCGGCGACGCGACGCTGTTCCCCTATGTGGAGTTCGTGAAGCCGGACCGGCCGGCGCTGGAGGGCGCGCGCCTGCGCGCGGCGGCGGTGGACCTGCTGCGGCGGCATCTGGCCCGCGCGCCCGCGTCCAACCCGGTGCTGGCCTGGAAGCGCCGTTTCCGCGCCCAGCTGGAGTGCGTGGCCGCGCGCGATCCGGCCTTCTTCCACAAATACGCCTTCAACACCGCCCGCCAGCTCGGGGCCAATTTCGAGCTGCTGGCCAGCCATCTGGACTGGCTCGCGGACCAGGGCGAGGCCGGCCTCGACGCCCCGCGCGACGCCGCCATGCGCATCGCAGTCGGCGCCAAGACGCTGCAGTTCAACATGGCCCGCGCCGTCGCGCGCCGCCGCTTCGAGGGCGTCGAGGCGCCGCTCGACGATCTCGCGGCCGCCTGGGACGCCTGCGTCCCGGTCCTCGCCCGGCGCTTCGGGGCCTGACCCATGGCCCGGATCCACGCGGCGGCAGGCATGGCGCCCCGGCCCCTGGACGGCTGGGAGCTCGCCGTCACGGAGCCGGGCGAGGCCGCCTCGCCCGCGCATCTCGGCCGCGACCTCGACTGGATCCCCGCCGCCGCGCCCGGGACGGCGGCCGCCGCCCTTCAGGCCTCCGGACGTTGGAGCTTCGAGGCTCCCGTCAGGCTGCACGACAAGGACGTCTGGTTCCGCGCCCGGCTGAACGGCTCCGGCCCCGACACCCTGCGCTTCGAGGGCCTCGCCACACTGGCGGAGGTCTGGCTGGACGATGTCAGGATCCTGCAGTCGGACAACATGTACCTCGCCCACGAGGTGAATGTGGACCTCGCCGGGGAGCACGTCCTCGCGGTCGTCTGCCGCGCCATCGCAGGGCGCGTCGCCCAGACCCGCCCGCGCCCGCGCTGGCGCTCGGCCATGATCGCCGGCGACGGATTGCGCAGCCTGCGTACGACGCTGCTCGGCCACATGCCGGGCTGGTGCCCGCCCGTCGACGTCGTCGGCCCGTGGCGGCCCGTCACCCGCCTCCGGCGCGCGGATGGAGTCAGGGTGCTGCACGCCGATCTTCGCGCCGTCCCCGAGGGCCGCGGCGGCCGCATCGTGGTCACGCTCGACTGCGACATGGACGCGGCCGACGCGCCGCCCGCCGTCCTGATCGGGGCCGGAGCCGAGGCGCCGCTGCGCTGGACCGCCCCGGGCCGCCTGGAAGGCGAGGTGCGTCTGGCCGAGGTCGAGCGCTGGGCCCCCAACGGCTACGGCGCGCAGCCGCTCTACGACGTCCGCGTCCGCATCGGCGAGAGCCTGATCGGCCTCGGCCGGGTCGGCTTCCGCACCATTGAGCTGGACGCCGGGCCGGACGGCCGGGGCTTCGCGCTTCGCGTCAACGGCCAGCCCGTCTTCTGCCGCGGCGCCTCGTGGACGCCCCCCGACATCGTCGGCCTCCAGGGCGGGGCGGATCTCTACCGGCCCCTGCTCGAACAGGCCCGAGACGCGGGCGTGACGATGCTGCGCGTCAGCGGCGTCACGCTCTACGAGGCCGACGCCTTCTACGAGCTCTGTGACGAATTCGGCATCCTGGTCTGGCAGGACTTCATGTTCGCCAACCTGGACTATCCGACGGGCGACCCGGCTTTCGCGGCGAGCGTCGCCGAGGAGGCGCGCCAGTTCCTCTCCCGCACGCAGGCCTCGCCCTGCCTCGCCGTGCTCTGCGGCGGCAGCGAGATCGCCCAGCAGGCCGCCATGCTGGGCTACCCGGCGGAGGCCTGGTCGGGCCCGCTCACGCACGAGATCCTGCCCGCCGCCGCGGCGGCGCTCCGGCCGGACGCCCTCTACGTGGCCAATTCGCCGTGGGGCGGCGATCTGCCCTTCTGCGCCGACGCCGGCGTGACCCACTATTACGGCGTCGGCGCCTATCGGCGTCCGCTGGAGGACGCCAGGCGCGCCGGCGTGCGCTTCGCCTCCGAGTGCCTCGCCTTCGCCAACCTGCCGGACGCCGCCACCCTGGAGCGGCTGCTGCCCGTGCCCGCCGTCCACCACCCGCGCTGGAAGGAGCGCACTCCGCGCGACGTCGGCGCGAGCTGGGATTTCGAGGACGTCCGGGACCACTATCTCGGCCTGCTCTACGGCGTCGAGCCGGCCCGGCTGCGGAGCGAGGATCCGGAGCGCTACGCCGACCTGTCGCGCGCGGTCGTCGCCGAGGTCATGGAGGCGACCTTCGCCGAATGGCGCCGCCCCGGCTCGCCCACGGGCGGCGGCCTCGTCTGGTTCTGGCGCGACCTGTGGCCCGGCGCCGGCTGGGGCGTCATCGATTCCACGGGCGAACCGAAATCCGCCTACTGGGCCCTCAGGCGCGCCTTCCGGCCGACGCGAGTGTCCCTCACCGACGAGGGCGTCAACGGCCTCGCCCTCCACCTCGTCAACGACGCCCCCCGGGCGCTCGACGTCGTCGTGTCCTTCGCCTGCCTGCGCGACGGCGCCGTCCCGGTCGCGCGCGGCGAGGCGCGCCTCACGCTGGACCCCGGCTCGGCCCGGACGCTCTCCTCGGCGGCCTTGCTGGGGAGTTTCTTCGACGTCGGCTACGCCTACCGGTTCGGCCCGCCCTCGCACGACGTCTGCGTCGCCGCCCTGGCCGACGCCGCCTCGGGCGCGGTCATCGCCGAGGCCTTTCATTTTCCGCTGGGCCGCGGTTCGGCGCGCCTGCCGGTCTCCATCGCGGCCCGCGCCGAGCAGGACGGGGAGGGGTGGTCGCTCGTCCTCTCCGCCGACCGGCTGGCCCAGTCCGTCCACATCGTCGACCAGGGCTACCGCCCGGAGGACGACTGGTTTCACCTGGCGCCCGGACGCGAGAAGCGCGTGCGGCTGCGGCCGCGCTCGGCCGGGCAGGGGCCTCCCTCGGGCCGGGTCCTGGCCGTGAACGCGTCCTCCTCCTTCTCCTACCGGACATGCTGATGCAGCCCTTGACCTTCGGCCCCTGCGCCGGCTGGCTCCACCCCGCTTGCGGAACGCGCGGCGTGGTCCTGTGCGCCGCGCACGGCTTCGAGGAGTTCGGGGCGCGCCGCGGCTGGCGCATGCTGGCCGACAGGCTGGCTGCGGCGGGCCTGCCGACCTTGCGCTTCGACTATCCCGGCGCGGCGGATTCGCTCGGCGGCGAGCAGGACCCCGAGCGCCTCGCGGCCTGGCGCGCCTCGATCGAGGGCGCCATCCAGGCCCTGCGCGACCGGACCGGCGTGCGCGAGGTCTATCTCGTGGGGCTGCGGCTGGGCGCGCTCCTGGCGGCCGACGTCGCCGCCCGGTCCGGCGGCGTGTCCGGGATCGCGCTTCTCGCGCCGCCCTTGTCCGGCCGGGCCTATGGCCGCGAGCTGGCGGCCCTCTCCGCCCTGATGGCGCCGCCCGGGACCAGCGCTGCGGTCCCCGACGAGCCGCTGGACGGGATCGAGACGGCCGGGTTCGTCCTGGCCCGCACCACCCTCGAGGAGCTGAAAGGGCTCGACTGGCGCAAGCTGCCGGCCGCTCCCGCTCCGCGCGTGGCCGTCATGACCGACGACCAGCCCGCCGCCTTCGCGACCGCGCTCCGCTCCCTCGGGGTCGAGCCCGACCTGCTGCCCTTCCCGGGCCGCGCCGACCTGGTGCGCGACCCCACGACCTCCGTCGTCCCCGAGGCCGCCTGGGACGCGCTCGCCGCGTGGCTGGCCAAGGGCGCCGCGCCGGCCGTCGAGGGCGCCGCCGTCGCGCCGCTTGCGCCGCCGGCCCTGCTCGCAGGTCCTGGCTGGACCGAAGAGCTGGCGACCTTCGGCCCCTCGTCGGGGTTGGTGGGCGTGCTGAACCATCCCGCCGGCGCCCCTGCCGGCGGACCGGTCCTGCTGGTCCTCAACGCCGGCGGCAACTCGCATGTCGGCTGGGCGCGCCAGACGGTGGACCTCTGCCGCCGGCTCGCGGCGCGCGGCGCGGCGTCGCTGCGCATGGACATGCTCGGCTTCGGCGACGCCGCCGAGCCCTCCGACGACCGGCCGCGCCGCGTCTACGCCGACCAATCCCACGCCGACGTCGCCGCCGCGATCGACTGGCTGAAGGCCCGGGGCTATGGATCCGTCACGGTCGCCGGGCAGTGCAGCGCCGCCTACCGGGCCTTCCACAGCGCCATGGCCGATCCCCGCATCGACGCCGTCGTCATGCTCAATAACCAGATCTTCGCCTGGCGGGACGGCATGTCGCTGGACGCCGCCATGCGCGACAGCTTCCGGGCCACGAGCTTTTATCTCAGCCGCGCGGGCGACGGCGCCACCTGGCGCCGGCTGTTCGGCGGCGACATCAAGGCCGCCGGGATCGCGGCCGAACTCGCCCGGCGGGGCGTCCGCAGCCTCGCAAACCGGATGGCCCAGGCCGCCAAGCGGGGCGAGAGCCTGGAGCAGGCCCGCAACCCCGTGCGACGCGCCTTCGGAGCTCTCTCGGCCCGCGGCGCACGCGTCCTGCTCGTCTATAGCGAGGACGATGGCGGGCGCGACGAACTCGCCCGCCATATGGGCCCGAACGGCCGCGACGCCGCCCGTCTCCCGGGCCTGAGCCTGCGCATCATCGCCGGGGCGGACCACAACCTCACGACGCGGCGGGCCCGTGACGCCTTCGCGCGCTGCGTCGAGGAGTTCCTGCTCGGGTCCGAGGACGCGCTCGCCCGCCGCTCCGCCGCGCGCTGACGGTCCGGCCCCCGCGCGGAGGCGCCCCATGCCGCCCAAAGCGGTGGCGCCGACGGCCGATCTTGCCTATATGGACGCAAGTCCGGCGCATTCGCCCGGGCGCAGCGAGGCTCTGGGCATGTCGAACCCGGCCGACTGGTCACCCGAGGACGTCCCGCCGCGCATGTCGCGGCTGAGCCTCGGCCTGTGGGCGGGGGCGGGACTGGCGCTGGCGGCCGCCGGCGGGCTGCTCTGGGTCGCGCGGGGCGACGCGGTGTTCACCGACGCCGTCTCATCGGCGCTCGCCTGGTGCTTCTGAGAGCGGCCAGGCTCCCGGCCGGCTGCCGAGATCAACCCGAAGATGAGATCGTGATGTCCGAACCCGCCGAACAGCGCTCCGCCAACCGCCTGGTGCTGCCCCTCGTGGCGTTCCTGTTCGGCGTCATCGGGCTCGGCGTCGCGGCCTATGTGGTCCTCGCGCCGGGGCAGCCGAAAATCACGGCCGCCGCCGTGGGCGGACCTTTCCGCCTCGTCGACCAGGACGGCAAGCCGGTGACCGAGGCGGCCCTGAAGGGCAAGCCCTCGCTGATCTTCTTCGGCTTCACCCACTGCCCGGACGTGTGCCCGACCACCCTGCAGGACGTGACGCAGGTCTATGACGCCCTGGGTTCGAAGGCCGACCAGCTGAACAGCTACTTCATCAGCGTCGACCCCGAGCGCGACACCCCCGAACTGCTGAAGACCTACCTCTCCAGCTTCGACAAGCGCATCGTCGGCCTGACCGGCGACCGCGCCGCCGTCGACGCCGCCACGAAGGCCTACCGGGTCTATTCCCGCAAGGTTCCGCTGGAGAAGGGCGACTACACCATGGACCACACGGCCCTGGTCTATCTCATGGACAAATCGGGCCAGTTCGTCGGCGCCTTCAACCTCCAGCGCCCGCCGGCCGACTCCGCCAAGGACATCGCCCGGTATTTCTGAAGAGCTGATGGCGACGACGCTCTACGACCTCAGCGTACCGACCTTCCTGCAGACCGTGCGGGCCGTCGCAGGCTTTCTCGACCGTGCGGCGCGCCATTGCGCTGAAACCGGCTCCGATCCGGACGATTTCGTGCACGCCCGGCTGTTTGAGGACATGGCGCCCTTCCATTTCCAGGTCGAAGCCGCGTGGCACCATGCCGTGTGGGGGCTGGAGGCCGCGAAGACCGGCGTGTTCGCCCCGCCCGCCCTAGTGGGGCCGGTCCCCTTCGTCGACCTGCGGGCCATGATGGACAAGGCGCAGACGGCGCTGGAGGCGTTCACCGCGGACGAGGTCAACAGCTGGGCCGGCAAGGAGCTGGACCTTCAGATCGGTCCGCGAAAGCTCCGGTTCACGCCGGAGACCCTCATCCTCTCATTTTCGCTGCCGAACTTCCATTTTCACGCCGTGACCGCCTACGACATCCTGCGCATGCGCGGCGTGCCGCTCGGAAAGCGCGATTACGAGGGTGAGCTGCGCACCAGGCCGATGGTGGTCGCCTAGTAAAACCCCACCGGGAAATAGCGCAGGTAGATTTCCGCGTAGGTCCCGCGTTCGGCGACGCGCTGCAGGGCCCAGTCGATGCCGCGGCGCAGGACGGTCTCGTTGCGGCGGGTGGCGATCGAGACGCCCTCGCCGAACCAGCGGCTCTCCGTGTAGGGCCCGCCCACGAAGCCGCAGCATTCGCCCTCCTCGCCATTGAGCCAGACCGCCATGGTCAGGCCGTCGGCGAAGAGCAGGTCCGCCTCGCCGCGTTGAAGGGCGGCGCGGGCCCGGGCGAGATCGTCGAAGGGCTTGGCGACGGCCTTGGGGAAGAAGGTCTGCAGGTAGTTCTCGTGCGCCGAGCGGGCCACCACGGCGACGGTCTTGCCGTCGAGCGCGGCCGGGGAGGGATCGATCGCGGCGCCGGCCCGGGCCACGAAGCGGGCGGGCGTGCGCAGATAGGGCGCGGTGAAGCCGAACTGCGCCCGCAGCTCCGGAGTCGGCCTGAGCGAGGCGATCACGGCGTCGCCGCGCCCTTCCTTGAGGGCGTCCAGCAGGGTGTCCCAGCGTCGCGCCTGGACCGTGCAGGCGACGTTCAGCGCCTCGCAGACGGCCCGGGCGAGGTCGACGTTGAAGCCGGTCAGCCGCGCGTCGTCTGTCAGGAAGTGCATCGGCGGGTAATCGTCCTCCGTCAGGAAGCGGATCACCCGGATCGCCGACAGGTCGGGCTTGTCCGGCTTCTGCGCCGGATCCCAGAACTGGGGAATGAAGAGCTGTTCCTGCGCCCAGGCCGTGCCGGACGTCGCGGCGGAGATCCACAGAAGGCACGCGCAGGCGAACAGAGTTGGGACGGCCCGCCGGACAAACGCGCTCGCCGCCGCCCGAGCCGACCTCAAACTTTGCAGTGTATGTGGTTGTAAAATGAGGGTGTTCTCAGTTTTCATCTCAACAACGCGTCAGAACTGATCTAGTCTCTTACGATTATCGCCTATTGATTGACGAACGGAAATCGTAATGAACGCGCCAGGGTCCTTTTCGGGCCCGGGAACGGACGCGGTCAGCCGCGTCCTGCCTCGAGCCATGTCGTTCCTCGCCGAAGCCGGCGTTTCGCCGGGCGAATTGCTGTCCGCCGTCGACGCGGCGGCGCGCACCGGGCGCGACGTGGCCGACATCGTGGTCGAGCGGGGCCTCCTCGCCGAGGAGAACGTCTACCGGGCCCTGGCCAGGCATCTCGGCGCGCCCTTCATCTCCGGGCCGCTTCGGCTGGCGCGGACGCTGCGCGCGCCGCCGCCGGACGCTTCGGCCGTGCCGCTCGCGCCGGGATCGGGCCCGCGCTTCGCGCTCGCGCCGCGCGGCGCGGCCCTCGACGCCCTGGCGTCCTCCGTCCGGCCGGGATCGGGCTGGGCCCTCGCGGGCGCGGGCGTGTCGACGCCCTCACAGGTCGCGGCCGCGATCCGGCGCTCCATGGATGCGGCGCTCGCCCGCGAGGCCGCGAACCGGCTGCCGGACGCCTGGCCGGCGATGTCCGTCCGCGACGGGTTCACCCGCGCGGAGGGCCTGTGCGGGCTCGCCGCCGTCGGGGCCGCGTCCATCGCCGTCGCCGGAGAGCCCTTGCTGGCGGGCGCGCTGCTGTTCGGCGCCTTCAACCTGCTCTTCGCCTTCGTGGTGGCCCTCAGGCTGGCCGCCTGCCTGGAGAGCCGGGCGGAAGCCGACCCGCCGCTCCTGCCGGACGCCCAACTGCCCGTCTACACGATCCTGGCGCCGCTGCTCCGGGAGGGGGGCGTGCTGCCGCAGCTCGTCCGGGCGCTGGACGCGCTCGATTATCCCAAGCGCAAGCTGGACATCAAGCTGCTGGTGGAAGCCGACGACGAGGAGACCCTCGCGGCCGCGCGGGACCTGAGCCTGCCGGACCATGTCGACGTGGTGGTGTGCCCTCCCGGGCGCCCCCGCACGAAGCCGCGCGCCCTCAATATCGGCCTGAAGAGCGCGCGCGGCGACCTGCTCGTCGTCTATGACGCCGAGGACGTGCCGAATCCGGGCCAACTCAGGCTGGCCGCGTCGGCGTTCGCCCGGTCCGGCCCGCGGCTCGCCTGCCTGCAGGCGCGGCTCTCCATCCACAATGGCGACGCCGGCTGGCTGCCGCGCCTTTTCGCCTTCGAATACGCCGCGCTCTTTCACGTCGTCCTGCCCGGCTATTCGCGCATGGGCGCGCCGATCCCGCTCGGCGGCACGTCCAACCACTTCCGCGTCTCGGTCCTGAGAAAAGTCCTGGGCTGGGACGCCTGGAACGTCGCCGAGGACGCCGATCTCGGGCTGCGGCTGGCGCGGCTGGGCTATGGGGTGCGCACGCTGAATTCATCGACGCGCGAGGAGGCGGTCCTGACCGTGAGGGCCTGGATGAGCCAGCGCTCCCGCTGGCTGAAGGGCTGGATGCAGGCCACGCTGGTGCATGGACGCGCAGTCTGGGGCCGGGGCCGGTTCCCCGCCTTCGACCGCGTCGTCGTCCTGGCGCATACGCTGGGGGTGGTGCTCGCCGCGCTCGGCCAGCCGTTCTTCATGGCGGTGACCCTGGCGCGAATCCTGGACGGAAGCCTGTGGGCGCCGTCTTCGCCGGTGGATGCGATCCTGGCCTCGCTGTCAGGCGTGGTGCTGGCCGGCGGCGCGCTCGCGCTCGTCTGGCCGATGCTGACCGGCGCTCGCCGCGAGGGCCTGCGCATGGGCGTGGCGGACCTTTTGGTTCTCCCGCTTTACTACGCCCTGTGGTCCGCCGCGGCCTGGCGCGCCGCCTGGGAGTTGATCTGGGCGCCGCAGCGCTGGAACAAGACGACCCATGGGCTCGCCGCCCCGAAGCCCGCGCCGAAGCCTGCCTCGAGCCCGCGCAACGCGGCCCCGGCGATCGCTTCGGTCCGGCCCGCGTCAGTTCGGCCTGCGCTCGGTCCTCGGGCCACGCCGCAGGTCGTCCTTCGCCGTCAACTGCTCCTTCGCGATCAGTGACCGCGCCGCGCTTTCCAGAAGCCGCGCCGCCTCGTGTTCCGCCATGGTGTCCAGTTCTTCCATGGCGAAGTAAATGCATCCAACGATGTATTTCAGGTTCAATCGTCTGTCAGGCGTCAAAACGGCCTCCTTTGTCGAACATTGAAACGATAGTCGGCGACAACCATGGCGTCGACGCCCGGTTGCAGTCGTAGGGTTATGTTAACTTTACGGAGGCGGTTGAAATTTCATCAATTTTTCATCCAGTTTTCACAAGGATTGCGAAAGGCCCGACGAGCCGCCCGCATGCGCCGGTCCCGCCCGCATGCGCATTGACCCTGCGGGCGCGTGTTTCTATGGTCCGCCGCGCTCAACGGGGCTGAATCCGGCGGCATCGGCCGTCGCGACGCCGGCCGTAGCGACCGCCGAAAGCCCAGACCATGTCCGCCTCGCTCTCCGCCGACCAGCCGCTCACCCTCCTGGACGCCGCGCGCGGCGCGCCCGCATGGCCGTTCGAGGAGGCGCGCAAGCTCGTCGAGCGCCTCAAGCGCACCGGCAAGACGGAGGCGCTGTTCGAGACCGGCTACGGCCCGTCGGGCCTGCCGCATATCGGCACCTTCGGCGAGGTGGCGCGCACCACCATGGTCCGCCACGCCTTCCGCATCCTCACCGAGGACCGGATCCCGACCCGGCTCGTCGCCTTCTCGGACGACATGGACGGCCTGCGCAAGGTTCCGGACAACGTCCCGAACCGGGAGATGCTGGCCGCTCATCTCGGCAAGCCGCTGACCCAGGTGCCGGACCCGTTCGGCATTCACCCGAGCTTCGGCGAGCACAACAACGCCCGCCTGCGCGCCTTCCTGGACGCCTTCGGCTTCGACTACGAGTTCATGTCGGCGACCGAGTGCTACAAGTCCGGCCGCTTCGACGCGACGCTGCGCCTGATGCTGGAGCGCTTCGACGAGGTGATGGCCATCATGCTGCCCTCTCTGCGGCAGGAGCGCGCCCAGAGCTACTCGCCCTTTCTGCCGCTGCACCCCCGGACCGGGCTGGTGATGCAGGTCCCGATAGAAGAGGTGAACCGCGACGCCGCCACCGTGGTCTGGCGCGATCCCGACAGCGGCGAGCGCTTCGAGACCTCCGTGCTGGGCGGCGCCTGCAAGCTGCAGTGGAAGCCGGACTGGGCCATGCGCTGGGTCGCGCTCGGCGTCGACTACGAGATGGCCGGCAAGGACCTCATCGACAGCGTCAAGCTGTCGGGCGAGATCGCCCGCGCGCTGGGGGCCGAGCCGCCGGAGGGCTTCAACTACGAGCTCTTCCTGGACGAAAAGGGCCAGAAGATCTCCAAGTCCAAGGGCAACGGCCTGACCATCGACGACTGGCTCGCCTACGCCAGCCCGGAGAGCCTGTCGCTGTTCATGTTCCAGAAGCCCCGCGAGGCGAAGCGGCTGTTCTTCGACGTGATCCCGCGCGCCGTGGACGACTATATCGGCTTCCTGGAACGCTATCAGAAGCAGGGCCTGCGCGAGCAGGTCGCCAATCCGGTCTGGCACATCCATGGCGGCGCCCCGCCGCCGCCCGAGGCAATCCACAGCGCCGACGCGAACGCGGCCGCCACGACTGTGACCTTCGGCATGCTGCTCAACCTGGTGGCCGTCGCCAATTCGGAGGACCCGGCGGTGCTGTGGGGCTTCCTGCGCCGCTATGCGCCGGGCGCCTCGCCCCAGGCGAACCCGCGCCTGGACAAGCTGGTGCGCTACGCGGTCGCCTATTTCCGCGATTTCGTGCGCCCGGCCAAGGTCTACCGCGAGCCCACCGAGGCCGAGCGCGCGGCCCTGGAGGACCTCTCGACGGCCCTGGCCGAGTTCGAGGGCTCGACCGACGGGGACGCGATCCAGTTCGCCGTCTACGAGGTCGGCCGCCGGCACTTCCCCGACACGAGCGGCAAGTCGAAGAGCCCGGACGGGCGCCCCGGCGTGTCCCAGCAGTGGTTCTCGACGCTCTACCAGGTCCTGCTCGGCGCGGAGCGCGGGCCGCGCTTCGGGTCCTTCGCCGCCCTTTATGGCGTCGCGGAGACGCGCGCCCTCATCGCCAAGGGCCTGTCGGGCGACCTCATCCGCGAGCACGACGCCTTCCTGGCCTCGCGCAAGGCGGTCTGACCCGTGGCGTTCGGGCCGGCGCTCATCGCCGTCCTGGCCGGCTCGGTGCTGGTCACGTCGTTCCTGTCCGGCATCTTCGGGATGGCGGGCGGGATGATCCTGCTCGGCGTGCTGCTGCTCGTCCTGGACGTCGCGCCCGCGATGGTGCTGTTCGGCACGACCCAGATGGCCTCCAACGGCTGGCGCGCCTTCCTGTGGCGCCGCTTCGTGCAGTGGCCGATCTTCGCCGGCTACCTGATCGGCTCGGTCGCGGCCTTCGCGCTGATGAAGGTCATCGCCTTCGTGCCCGACAAGGCGACGATCTATCTGGGGCTGGGTCTGCTGCCCTTCCTGGCCGACATGCTGCCGCACAGCCTGCGGCTCGACATCACGCGGCGCGGCGCGCCGGTCTATTGCGGCGCGATCATCATGGTGTTGCAACTGCTGGCGGGCGCGGCCGGCAACGTGCTGGACATCTTTTTCCAGAACAGCACGCTGGACCGCAAGACCATCGTGGCCACCAAGGCGGCCACCCAGATGGTGGCGCACCTGCTGCGGGTCGCCTATTTCGGCTCCTTCGCCCATCTGATGGACGAGAGCCTGCCCTGGTGGATCTACGTCGGCGCGGTGCTGACCGCCTTCGCAGGCACCTCGATGGCCGCCTTCGTGCTGCACCGGATGAGCGACGCGGGTTTCCGGCGTTGGAGCCGGATCATCATCCGCTCCGTCAGCCTCACTTACGTCGCGCGCGGGCTCTGGCTGCTGGTTACTGGCTCGCCCACATGATGCGCGCCATCCAGACGATGTCGGAGGCCTGCACCACGCGCTCGGCGTGATCGGGATTGAGCGAGGCGAGCTCGACCGACTTGGCGGTCTTGCGCTTCAGCTCCTTCACCATCACCTCGCCGCCGGTGGTCTTCACCACCACCCGGTCTCCCCGCCGCACCGACGCCGTGGGCGAGCAGATGATGACGTCGCCGTCGCGGTAGAGCGGCAGCATCGAGTCGCCCGTCACCTCGAGCGCATAGACGTTGCCTTCCGGCAGGTCGGGGAAATCCACCTCGTCCCAGCCTTCGCCGACCGGGAAGCCCCCGTCGTCGAAGAAGCCGCCGGCTCCGGCCTGGGCGAAGCCCAGCAACGGCAGCGAGCGGCTCTTGTAGTGCGCCTCCTTGGGGATAATCAGCGCCATGAACTCGTCGAGGCTGGCGTTGGTGGCGTCCAGCACCTTGGCGATGGACTCCGTGGAGGGCCATCGGTCGCGCCCGTCGGGCGAGGTCCGCTTGGATTTGTTGAAGGTGGTGGGGTCGAGGCCGGCTTTCCTGGCGAGGCCCGAGGCCGACAGGTCGTACTTGGCCGCGAGCGCGTCGATGGCGCCCCAGACCTGCGAATGAGAAAGCCGAGTGGTCATGGGATCGGTCCCGCAAGGCGAGGAGGATCATCGTCCGTGCATATGGAATTAATCCCACCGAATGCCGAATGCAATCATCCTGTAGGGGGATGCAGGCCAGAAACGTTGATCGGATCGACCGCCCCCCGTAAGACCGCGACAAACGAGGGGATCGAGATGCTCATTTACAAGATCGTGCCCGCCCCGCTCTGGCGGGCCGCCGAGGCCGCCGGCGCTTTCGCGGGCGCGCCGGTCGATCTCGCCGACGGCTACATCCATTTCTCCACCGCCGCGCAGGCGCGCGAGACGGCGCGCAAGCACTTCGCCGGCCAGCCGGACCTGCTGATCGTCGCCTTCGAGGCGGACGATCTCGGCGCGGCCTTGAAATGGGAGCCCTCGCGCGGCGGCGATCTCTTCCCGCATCTTTATGCGCCGGCCCCGACCGCGGCCGCCCGGTCCGTCGATCCCCTGCCGATCGGGTCGGACGGCGCGCACCACTTTCCGGAGCATGTCCGGTGATCGCGCGCCTGCTGTCGTCCCGCCTCGCCGGCCCGCTCGGAGCCCTGGCGCTGCCGCTGCTCCAGAGGATGGACGCGGAGGCCGCCCATGGCCTCACCATTCGGGCGCTCGCGGCGCTGCCGCCCTGTCCCGCGCCGGTCCAGGACGCGCGGCTGGCCGTCGAGGCCTTCGGCCTGCGCTTTCCCAACCCGCTCGGCGTGGCCGCGGGCTTCGACAAGAACGCCGAGGTCCCGGACGCGATGCTGGGCCTGGGCTTCGGCTTCGCCGAGGTCGGCACGCTCACGCCGCGGCCGCAGTCCGGCAATCCACGGCCGCGCATCTTCCGGCTGATGGACGACGAGGGCGTCGTCAACCGCCTCGGCTTCAACAATCAGGGCCACGCCGCCGCGCTGGTCCGGCTGAAGGCGCGCGCCGGGCGTCCCGGCGTGCTCGGCGTCAATATCGGGGCCAACAAGGATGCGGTCGATCGGGCCGCCGATTACGTCGCCGGGATCGAGGCCTTCGCCGAGGTGGCGACCTACTTCACCGTCAACGTCTCGTCGCCCAACACCCCCGGCCTGCGCGACCTGCAGCAGGAGAGCGCGCTGGACGACCTGCTCGCCCGGGTCCTCGACCGCCGCGACGGCCTCGCCCCCCGGGCGGGCCGCAAGCCGGTGCTGCTGAAGATCGCCCCGGACCTCGCCTTGAGCGATCTTGACTCCGTCGTGGCCGTGGCCCGCCGCCGGGGCGTGGACGGGCTCATCGTCTCCAACACCACCATCGGGCGTCCCTCGACCCTGCGGGACCGCCGGACGGCCGCCGAGCAGGGCGGCCTCTCCGGGCGGCCGTTGTTCCCGCTGTCGACCCGCATGCTCGCCGAAGCCTACCAGCGCGCGGAGGGCGCCTTCCCTCTCGTCGGCGTGGGCGGGGTCGACTCCGCCGCCGCCGCCTGGGCCAAGGTCGAGGCCGGGGCGACGCTGGTCCAGCTCTACTCCGCCCTGGTCTTCAAGGGTCCGGCGCTGGTCGGCGAGATCCTCGACGGCCTGCGCGACCGCCTCGCCGCCGAGCGGCTCGAAAGCCTGGCTTCCGTGGTGGGCCGGGGCGCGGCCGAGGCCGTCCGCCGTCCCGTGGAGGGCCTGCCGGCCTGAGGGCGCGCCTCGCCGGATCGGGCCGGGCGACCTATGTAATCGGCATGCGCCCCTCGGATCTCCTGACGCTCACGCCGTCCGGCCTCTATTGCCCCCAGGCCGATGTCCATATCGATCCCGTCCGCCCGGTGGCTCGCGCGCTGATCACGCACGGCCATTCGGACCATGCGCGGGCGGGCCACGGCCGGGTGCTGGCGACCCCGGAGACGCTCGGCATCATGGCGGTGCGCTACGGCCCCGACTTCGCCGACGCCACGCAGGCGGCGAGGCTCGGCGAGCGCATCGACCTGAACGGCGTCGGCGTGACCTATCACCCCGCGGGCCATGTGCTCGGCTCCGCCCAGATCGCGCTCGAATGCGGCGGGCTGCGCATCGTGGTCTCGGGCGACTACAAGCGCGCGCCAGATCCCACCTGCGCCCCTTTCGAGGTCGTGCCCTGCGACGTCTTCATCACCGAGGCGACCTTCGGCCTGCCCGTGTTCCGGCATCCGGACACGCGCGACGAGGTCGGCAAGCTCCTCGCCTCCGTGCGGCTGTTTCCCGAGCGCGCCCACATCGTCGGCGCCTATGCGCTCGGGAAGGCCCAGCGCCTGATGGCGCTGATCCGCGAGGCCGGCTACGACGAGCCCATCTACGTCCACGGCGCCATGGAGCGCCTCACGGAATTCTATATCGCGCACGGCGTGCCGCTGGGCGAGGTCCGCAAGGTGCAGGCGGCGGACCGGCCCAAGCTCGGCGGCGCCATCGTGATCTGCCCTCCGAGCGCCACCCAGGACCTCTGGGCGCGCAAGTTCCCGGATCCCGTCACGGCCTTCGCGTCCGGCTGGATGCGCGTGCGGGCGAGGGCCCGCCAGAAGGGCGTGGAGCTGCCCCTCGTGGTGTCCGACCACTCCGACTGGGACGACCTCTGCCGCACCATCCTGGAGACCGGCGCGTCGGAGGTGTGGGTCACCCACGGCCAGGAGGACGCGCTCGTCCACTGGTGCGTGACGCGCGGCGTCCGGGCCAAGCCGCTGCACATGCTGGGCTATGGGGACGAGGGCGAAGTGGAGCCCGAGACACTGCCGGGCGAGACGCTGCCGGGCGAGACGCCCTTGGCGGCCGCGGAGGCGTCCTCGTGAACAGATTCGCCGCCCTGCTCGATCGTCTCGCCTACGAGCCCGGCCGCAACAACAAGCTGCGGATGATGACGGATTATTTCCGCACCACGCCCGACCCGGAGCGGGGTTTCGCGCTGGCCGCGCTGTCGGGCGGGCTCTCCTTCGCCAACGCCAAGCCGGGCCTCATCCGGGCCCTCATCGCCGAGCGCACCGACCCGGTGCTGTTCGGGCTGAGCTACGACTATGTGGGCGACCTCTCCGAGACCGTGGCGCTGCTCTGGCCGTCGCCCGGCGAGAGCCATCGCCAGACCGGCGGCGGCGAGATCGACGCGCTCGACCGCGAGGACGGCGTCCGCCTGGCGATCGGCCATAACCGGCCGCCGCCCTCGCTCGCCGAGGTGATCGAGGCCCTCCAGGCGAGCCACCGGACCGATCTGCCCGGCCTGCTCACACGCTGGCTGGACGGCCTGGACGAGACGGGCCGCTGGGCGCTGCTGAAGCTCATCACCGGCAGCCTGCGCATCGGCGTCTCGGCCAGGTTGGCCAAGAGCGCCGTCGCCGCCCTGGGGACTCTCGAGCCCAACGACATCGAGGAGGTCTGGCACGGGCTGGAGCCGCCCTATGAGCCGCTCTTCGCCTGGGCCGAGGGACTGGCGCCGCGTCCCGAAGCCACCGATCCGGCCCCCTTCCGCCCGCCGATGCTGGCGCATCCCCTCGACGATTCCGACTTCGACAGCCTGGACCCGGCCGAGATGACGGCCGAATGGAAATGGGACGGCATCCGGGTGCAGGCGGTCGGCGGCGTGCGCCCCGACGGGCGCCGGGTCCAGCGGCTCTATTCGCGCACCGGCGAGGACATCTCCCGGAGCTTTCCGGACCTCGTCGAGGCCATCGACTTCGACGGCGCCATCGACGGCGAGTTGCTGATCCTGCGCGAGGGGCGGGTGCAGACCTTCAACGTGCTGCAGCAGCGGCTCAACCGCCAGAGCGTCTCGCCCCGGATGCTGGTGGAGTTCCCCGCCCATGTCCGGGCCTACGACCTCCTGACCCATGCGGGCGAGGACCTGCGGCCCCTGCCGTTCTGCGACCGCCGCGAGCGCCTGCAGGGCGTCCTGGAGGGGTTGGGCAATCCGCGCTTCGACATCTCGCCCCTGATCCGCTTCGCGAGCTGGGACGAGTTGGCGGCCGCCCGCGCCGATCCGGCCAACGCCGGGGCGGGGGTCGACGCCGCGGCCGTCGAGGGCTGCATGATCAAGCGCGCCGACAGCCCCTATGTGCCGGGCCGCCCGAAAGGGCTCTGGTACAAGTGGAAGCACGACCCGCACGTGGTCGACGCCGTGCTGATGTACGCCCAGCGCGGCCACGGCAAGCGCTCGTCCTTCTACTCGGACTTCACCTTCGGGGTCTGGCGCGAGGGCGCGTCGGGCGACGAGCTCGTGCCGGTCGGCAAGGCCTATTTCGGCTTCACCGACGCCGAGCTGGCCGAACTGGACCGTTTCGTCCGCCGCAACACGCTGAACCGCTTCGGCCCGGTGCGCGAGGTCACGCACGAGCCCGACCGGGGCCTCGTGCTGGAGATCGCCTTCGAGGGCCTGAACCGCTCGACGCGGCACAAGTCCGGCGTAGCGATGCGCTTTCCGCGCGTGTCGCGCATCCGCTGGGACAAGCCGCCCGCCGAGGCCGACCGCATCGAGGCGCTGGAGAAGCTGATCCGCGCCGGCGAGGCCCCCGGCGCGCCGCCGGAGTGACGCGCCCGCCGCGCCTCAGAGCATGTCGTCGTGGAGCGGGCGCGGGACTTGCGGCGAGCGGCGCGTGAGCAGGCTCGCGGCCGCGCCGGCCGCCAGCCCGATCGCGCATGCGCAGAGTCCGGCCGCGGCGTCGCCCAGCCCCTCCGGCCCGAGCCGTCCGCCGACGAGCGCCAGCGACGCAGCGAGGCCGACGCAAAGCGACGCGATGGCGCCGGCGGCGTTGGCCCGGTCCCATCCGGCCCCGAGCAGGACCGGCGGCAGCAGCGCCCCCACCAGGATCGCCGAGGCCGGCCCGGCCTGCGCCGCCGCGACGCCCGGCGCGAAGGCGGCCGCGACGCCGGCCGCCGCCACGATGGCGAGGCACGCCAGCCGGATCTGGGCGAAGCGCAGGGACGCCGGCGTGCGGCGCCGGTCGACGCGGGCGCGCAGGTCGAAGGCCAGCGCCTGCCCGGCGGCCAGCAGGAACGCCCCGGCCGCCGCCATGGCGACCGCCGCCGCGAACACGTCGGCCGCGATGGCCGGGAACAGGCCGTCGGCCGGCGTCGCCGCGGGCGAGACCGCATAGGCGAGCGCGCCGGTCAGCACCGCCGCCCACAGCAGCGCGATGCGGCAGTCCTCGGTCTTCTCGACGCCGGGCCAGATCGTCTGCGACGCCGGGGAGGCCAGCGCGGCGAGCGCTCCGGCGACGCCCAGCGCCAGGCCGTTCGGCCCCATCAGCGGCGAAAGCGCCGCCGCGAACCGCTCCGGCGAGGCGGCCGGGCGGCCGAACCACAGCATGGCGGCCGCCCCCAGGGCCGCGAGCCCGAGCGCCACGGCGGCGCGCGTCTGGCCGCGCGCTCCGCCGGGCAGCGTCATGCACCCGACCACGGCGGCCACGAGGGCGGCGGCCTGCGGGCCGCCCATCCCGAACACGCGCGAGACGACGCCCGCGGCTGCGGCCAGCGCCGCCGTCCCGAGCCCGAACGACCCCGCGCCGACCACCACGGCGGCGAGCGCCCGGGCGAGGGGGCTGGCGAAACGCGTCCCGATGAAGCTTGCCCAGGTCGGCGCGCCGGAGCGGCGCAGCGCCGGCGCCAGCAGGAAGGCGGCCAGCAGCAGCCCCGCCGCGGCGGCGACCGGCGATTGCCCCGGAAACGCCCAGGGCCACGTCGCCGCCGTCGCCAGGCTCGCGCCCGCCGCCGGCAGCGTCCGCCCCTGCGTCAGGAAGGCCGGCAGACGCATCGTCCCGGAGGCCAGGCCCGCCGCGACGGCCAGGCCGAGCGTGATCCCCACGGCCGCCATCCCGAGCGCCCGGCCCGGCGCCCCCAGGCGCTCGGTCACCGCGATAGCGGCGGCCGTCAGCGCGACCACCACCATCGACAGGCTGGCGAACCGGATGAAATCGATCCGGGAGCTCATCATCCGCGAGAATCCTGCTCGTCAAACACGCATTGCATGGCCGCCGCCATCGCCACGGCGCACGATGCGGGCGGCGGGTGCGCGTGACAAGCCCCCCGGGCGGTTGCATCCGCAATACCCGCTATGCCGAAATACTTGCTCCGGCTGCGAAATTCACGGAAGGTCGTCAACCGGACATAACAAATTGGTCAGCGCCCGGAACGGGCGATCGCGGGAGGGGATTGTGAGCGCATCGGCACAGACACGCATCATGATCGCGGACGACCATCCGCTCGTGCGCGGCGCGCTCAGGACCGCCGTGGCGGGGGTCGAGCCCGAGGCCGAGATCCTCGAGGCCGGCACCTTCGAGGAGGTCACCGACAGCCTCGGCCGCGGCATGGACCTCGACCTCGTCCTGCTCGACCTGACGATGCCGGGCGTCCAGGGCTTCTCCGGCCTGATGTATCTGCGCGCCCAGCACCCCGGGACCCCGGTCGTGGTGGTGTCCGGCAACGAGGACCGGGGCGTCATCCGCCGCTGCATCGAGTTCGGCGCCTCGGGCTTCATTCCCAAGACGGTCGACGTGGAGACCATGCGGGCGGCGATCCGCGCCGTGCTGGACGGCGGCGACTACACGCCGCCCGACGTCGACATGTCCGCCCCGATGGACCGGGAGACCAGCGACCTGGTCAAGCGCCTCGGCAGCCTCACGCCCCAGCAGGTGCGGGTGCTGATGATGCTGTCGGAGGGGCTGCTCAACAAGCAGATCGCCTATGAGCTCAGCGTGTCGGAGGCGACCGTCAAGGCGCATGTCTCCGCCATCCTGCAGAAGCTCGGCGTCGAAAGCCGCACCCAGGCGGTGATCGCCGCCTCCCGGATTGCGGCGGGCCAGCCGGCCACGGTGGACTGAGGCGCCGTCAGGCCGCCTGCAGGAAGGCGTCCGCCCGCGCCAGGGCCTGCTCGGTCAGCGCGCCCGCAAAGCCGATGAACACATGCGCGCCGCCCGGCCACACGGCGAGCTCCGCCCGGTTGCCGGCCGCAAGCCAGCGCGACGCCATGAACAGCGTGTCGTCCAGCAGCGGGTCGCGCGTCCCCACCGTGAACAGCGCCGGCGGCAGCCCGGAAAGGTCGCCCTGCAGGGGCGAGACGTCCGGGTCGCGCACGTCGCCTTTCAGGCGCAGGAAGTTCTGCACGAACAGGAAGATGTCGCGGGTGTTGAGGATCAGCTTGGTCTCTCCCCACCGCCTCACGCTGGGGGTCAGGGCGAGGTCGTAGCACCCGGCCGTCAAGTTCGCGGCCCGGAAGGGCGTCAGACCGTGCCGGTCGCGCAGCCGCATTAGCGTCACCGCCGCCAGATGCGCCCCGGCCGACTCGCCGCCGATGAGAAGCCTGTCCGTGCCGAAGCGCGCCTTGGCCTCGCGGACCAGCCACAACGCCGCCGCCTCGCAGTCGTCCGGCGCGGCCGGGTAGGGCGCCTCGGGCGCGAGCCGGTACTCGACGGAGACGCAGGCGAGCCCGCAGACGCGGGCCAGCCGCTCCAGCCGGTCGTCCTGCATGTCGGCCGTGCCGAACACCCAGCCCCCGCCATGGATGTGCAGGTAGACCCCCGAGGGCTCGGCCGGCGCGACGATGCGCAGCTCCAGCGGGCCGCCCGGCCCCTCGATCGCGATGGTCCGCGCCCATGCGCTGGCGGGCGGCACCGGGAAGGCGCCCAGCCCCTGCTTGCGGCGCTCGCGCACCACCGCCGGCGGCGCGGACCACTGGTCCGGCAGTCCGGCGAGCTTGGCCAGGATCTCGGCGTTGAGCGCCTGCGTTTCGGCGTCGACGCGGGCGGGATCGAAGGCTGCGGGGTCGACCAGCATGGCGGGGGCTCGGCTCCAGGACGGGGCCGCCATGAAACCGCGCCGGCGTCCCGCGGTCCAGTCCCGGCCGGCCCTGATTTCAGCCCGGATCGATGCTAAAGAGACGCCATGGAATCGCCCGGCGCGCACGGGCCGGAGGACAGCATGGCGAACACGGATCTCTCCCGCATCCTGGGCGGCTCCCCCGGATCCGTGCTGCTCAAGCTGATCTTCATGTCGATCGTGGTCGGCGCCTTCCTGTCGCTGTTCGGGCTCACCCCGCCCGATCTGCTCCGGGGCGCCAAGGAGCTGCTCGACCGCATCATGGATCTCGGCTTCGGGGCCGTCCGCCAGGTCCTGCGCTACTTCGTCTATGGGGCGATGATCGTCGTCCCGGTCTGGCTCCTGATGCGGCTCTTCGGCCGCTGAGCCTCGCCGTGAACGCGCCTGCCCCGCGCCGGCCCGTCGACGCGTCGGCCGCCCGCATCGTCGCGCTCGCCGCGCCGATGATGCTGGCCCATCTCACCGAGCCGCTGATCGGCCTCGTCGACACGGCGGTGATCGGCCGCCTGGGCGAGGTCCATCTGCTCGGGGCGGTGGCCATCGGGGCCGTGCTGTTCGACATGCTGTTCTGGGGGCTCGGCTCGCTGCGCATGAGCACGGCTGGGCTCACCGCGCAGGCCTTCGGCGCGGGCGAAGACCGCGAGGTCGCCCGCGCGCTGGCCCGGGCCCTGGCGGTGGCGGCGGGCCTCGGCCTCCTGCTCATCCTGCTCCAGGCGCCCATCATGGCGGCGACGTTCCGGCTGATGGACGCCAGCCCGGCCGTCACCGAGGCGGCGCGCGACTATATTCGCATCCGCATCTGGTCCGGGCCCTTCGCCATGGCCAACTACGCCATCCTGGGCTCCCTGATCGGGCGTGGCCGGACGGATCTCGGCCTCCTCCTGCAGGTCGGCCTGAACCTCGCCAAGATCGGCGGCACGGTGCTGTTCGTTCCCGTGCTGCAGGGCGGCGTCCAGGGCGCCGCCTGGGCGACGCTCCTGGCCGAGGCGGCCGGCCTCCTCGGCGGGCTCTGGGCGCTGCGGCGCATCGGCGCTTTCCCGAAGGGGCTCACCTGGGCCGAGACGCTCGACGGCGCGGCGCTGCGCCGGATGGTGGCCGTCAACCGCGACGTCGCCATCCGGACGGTCGCGCTGCTGGCCGCCTTCGCGTTCTTCACCGCGCAGGGCGCGCGGGCCGGCGACGTGACGCTCGCCGCCAACGCCGTGCTGTACAACCTCTTCCTGTTCGGCAGCTATTTCCTGGACGGGTTCGCCACTGCGGCCGAGCAGCTCTGCGGCCAGGCCCTCGGCGCCCGCGACGAGCGCGGCTTCCGCAAGGCCGTTCGCACGGCCGTGGGGCTCAGCGTCGGCGTCGGGGCGCTGGTCCTCGCCGGAGGCTGGATCGGCGGAGGCGCCTTCATCGACCTGATCTCGACGAGCCCGGCCGTGCGCGAGGCCGCCAAGGCCTATCTGCCCTATGCGGCCCTGGCGCCCGCGCTCGGGGCCGCCGCCTTCGCGTTCGACGGCGTCTATGTGGGGGCGACCTGGACGGTCCCGATGCGCAATCTCATGTTCGCTGCGCTGGCGCTGTATCTCGGCTCGTTCTACGCGGCTGAGGCGCTCTCGGCGGGGTGGAGCAATACGGGCCTCTGGATCGCCTTCCTGATGTTCCTGGCGATCCGGGGACTGGGGCAGGCGGCCCTCTATCCCCGGCTCGCCCGGCGATCCTTCGCGGCCTGACGTCCGCTCGGCCGGTCAATCAATCGCAGACAGTGCGGCGGACCACGCGCCAGCCATAGTCGGTCATCACGCGCCGGCGGACCACGTAGCAGTCGCCCGCATAGACCGGGGCCGCATAGGCCGGCTGGGCCGCGGCCGCCGCCAGGGCGCCGAGCGCCAGGCCGCCCACGATGCCGGCCGCGGCGGCGCCGCCGCCATAGCCCCAGCCGCCACGATGATAGTAGCCCCATCCGCCGGCCGCCGCGGGCGTCGACGTGGCGATGGCGGCGCCGCCGACCGTGAGGGCGACGAGGGCCGCCGCGATGGAGGTGCGGAGCCGGGCGCTGCGGTTGCGGACAGGCGTCGAGAGAAGGGCGGCGTCGGACATGGTGGAGTCTCCTGGGACGATGAAGGCGGCTTCTGCGAAACCGCTTGGAAGAACTGGGAGCCTGCGAGGAAGATCTCTGGAACTCTTGGGCCGTTGCTCATCGGCCACGCAGGAACATTGCCCTGATCAAGCCAAGCCTGATGTGTGGCTGCGCACACGCGTCCGGGCCGCAACGGCGAGGCGCGGGCCTCTTTCGCGATCCCGGAATCCCAATCGGGCCCGGATGCGCTAGTTTCAGGCGGGTGAGCGCTCCCCCACCCGACCATGCCGCCCTGCCGCCCCGTTTCGCATCGTGGTTTGAGTCGCGCGGCTGGGCTGCGAGACCCCATCAGCTCGAACTCCTGGCGCTGGCGCAGGCCGGCCGCTCCGCGCTGCTGGTCGCCCCCACGGGCGCCGGCAAGACGCTGGCGGGCTTCCTGCCGAGCCTGGTCGAGCTCGCCGACGCGCCGCCCGGCGGCCTGGAGGGGCGCGGTCTTCACACGCTCTATGTGTCGCCCCTGAAGGCGCTCGCGACCGACATCGCCCGCAACCTGGAGGCGCCCATCGCCGAGATGGGGCTGGGCGTGCGCGTGGAGACCCGCACCGGCGACACGCCCGCCCACAAGCGGACCCGCCAGATGCAGCGGCCGCCCGACATCCTGATGACGACGCCCGAGCAGCTCGCCCTGATGCTGGCCCACCGCGACGCCCGCACCCTGTTCGCCGGCCTGCGCCGCGTCGTGCTCGACGAGCTGCACGCGCTGGTGACGTCCAAGCGCGGCGACCTGCTGTCGCTCGGCCTCGCCCGGCTCCGCCGCCTTGCGCCCGGCCTCGCCGCGGTGGGGCTGTCGGCCACGGTCCGCGAGCCCGACGAGCTGCGCCGCTACCTGGGCGCGACCGGCTCCGCGCCGCCCGATGGATCGCGTGGCGCCGTGGCGCCGAAGAGTCGTGGCGCCGCAACGCCGGAGAGTCACGGCGCCGGAGCGTCGCAGAGTCGCGGCGCCTTGGCGCCGGAGATGGCTGATCTCGTGGCCGTCGCCGGCGGCGCAGCGCCCGACATCCGCATCCTGGAGGGCTCGCGCACGCTGCCGCTGGCCGGGCACAACGCCGTCCACGCCATGGGGGCGATCTACGAGGCCATCCAGGCGCACCGCACCACGCTGGTCTTCGTCAACACCCGCATGCAGGCGGAATTCATCTTCCAGGAGCTCTGGCGCATCAACGAGGACGGCCTGTCGATCGCCCTGCATCACGGCTCGCTGGACGTGGCCCAGCGCCGCAAGGTGGAGGCGGCCATGATCGCAGGCCAGCTCCGCGCCGTGGTCTGCACCTCCACGCTCGACCTCGGCATCGACTGGGGCGACGTCGACCTCGTCGTCAATGTCGGCGCGCCCAAGGGCGCGAGCCGCCTGATGCAGCGCATCGGCCGGTCCAACCACCGGCTCGACGAGGCCTCTCAGGCGCTGCTGGTGCCGGCCAACCGCTTCGAGATCATGGAGTGCAGGGCGGCGCTGGACGCGGTCGCGGAGGCCGCGCAGGACACGCCCGACGCCCGGGTCGGAGCGCTCGACGTGCTCGCGCAGCACGTCCTCGGCATGGCCTGCGCCGAGCCCTTCGACGCCGACGATCTTTACGCGGAGGTGTCGTCCGCGAGCCCCTATGCGGGCCTCGGCCGCGACGATTTCGACCGCGTGGTCGCCTTCGTGGCGACCGGCGGCTACGCGCTCGCCACCTATGACCGCTTCGCCAAGATCCGGCGCGGGACGGACGGGCTCTGGCGCGCCGCCAACCCCCGCGTGGCCCAGCAATACCGCATGAATATTGGCACCATCGTGGAAGCCGCCATGCTCAAGGTGCGGCTCGGCCGGGTCAAGCACGCCCGGCCCGGCTCGCCCGGCGTGGTGGCGCGCGGCGGCCGGACCCTGGGCGAGGTGGAGGAGTATTTCGCCGAGGGGCTGCTGCCGGGCGACACCTTCGTGTTCGCCGGCGAGATCCTGCGTTTCGAGGCGCTGGCCGAGAACGAGGTGGTGGTGTCGCGCGCCCCGGCGGGCACGGACCCGAAGGTGCCCTCCTATGCGGGAGGCAAGTTCCCGCTCTCCACCTTCCTGGCGGCCCGGGTCCGCGCCATGCTGGCCGATCCGGCCGAGTGGAGCCGGCTCCCGGGCGGTGTCGCCGACTGGCTGGAGAACCAGACCCGCAGGTCGGCGCTGCCCCGGCGCGACGACCTGCTGGTCGAGACCTTCCCGCGAGCCGGCCGGCACTATCTGGTCGCCTATCCGTTCGAGGGGCGGCTCGCCCACCAGACGCTCGGCATGCTGCTCACCCGCCGGCTGGAGCGCGCCCGCCTCAGGCCGCTCGGCTTCGTGGCGACCGATTACGGCCTCGCCGTCTGGGGCCTCGCCGACCTCAGCGCCGCGATCGCGCAGGGTCGGCTGAGCCTCGACGAGCTCTTCGCCCAGGACATGCTGGGCGACGACCTGGAGGAGTGGCTGGACGAGTCCGCGCTGATGAAGCGGACCTTCCGCCAATGCGCCATCATCGCCGGCCTCATCGAGCGCCGGCATCCCGGCATGGAGAAGAGCGGCCGCCAGGTCACCATGTCGACCGACCTCGTCTATGACGTGCTGCGCCGGCACGAGCCGGACCATATCCTGCTCAAGGCCACCCGGGCGGATGCGGCGACGGGTCTCCTCGACTTGCAGCGCCTGGCCGGCATGTTGTCGCGCATCCAGGGGCGAATCATGCACAAGTCGCTGGAGCGGGTCTCTCCGCTGGCCATCTCGGTGATGCTGGAGATCGGCCGCGAGGCGGTCTATGGCGAGGCGGCGGAGGACATCTTGGCCGAGGCGGAAGCGCAGATGATGGACGAGGCGATGGAGACGGGGACGCCCGCGGCGGCCGTCGGCCCGGCGGACGCGCAGCCGCGTCCCGCCCCGGCGGCCGCGTCGCTGTCGAACCGGGCCCGCGCGTCGTCCCGCTCCAGGGGACTTCGGGCTTTCGCGCGGATCAAGCTGTCGCGGAGCGAGACCCCGTGAACGCGCGCCCATCGGCCCTGTCCGCCCGCGACGCCGCCGCAGTCGCGACGGAGCTGCGCATCGGCGACGCCGTCTTCGCGGCCTGCCGCTCCGGCGCGCTGTTCCTGGAGGCCGAGCGGCTGCTGGTCGTGGCGGACCTCCATCTGGAGAAGGGCTCCGCCTACGCGGCCCGGGGCCAGATGCTGCCGCCCTATGACAGCCGCGCCACGCTGGCGGCCATGACGGCCGTGGTGGCCCGCTACCGGCCCGCCACCGTCGTGGTGCTGGGCGACGGCTTCCATGACGTGCGGGCGCTGGAGCGCATCCCGGCCGAGGACATGGCGGCCCTGCGCATCCTCCAGACCGGGGCGGACTGGATCTGGATCGCCGGCAACCACGATCCGGAGCCCCCGGCCGGCCTCGGCGGCCAGGCCTGCGACAGCGTCGTGCTGCGCGGCGTGACGCTGCGCCACGAGCCGGCGCCCGGCGAGGCCGGGCCGGAGCTGGCGGGCCATCTCCATCCGGCCGCGAAGGTGGCGGGGCGCGGCCGCGCCATCCGCCGCCGCTGCTTCGTGTCGGACGGGCGGCGCTGCGTGATGCCGGCCTTCGGCGCCTATGCGGGCGGGCTCAACGTGCTCGACCGCGCCTTCGCGCCGCTCTTCGCGCGCCGCTTCACCGCCCATGTGATGGGCTCGGACCGGGTCTACGCGGTCTCCGCCGCGCAGCTGTCTCCGGACTAGCGGCGTTAGCCTTCCGCGCCGGGCAGCATCGCGAGCGCGACCAGGAGCGTGCAGACCACGGCGGCGGTGAGCGCCAGGCGCAGCGTGCCGTACCAGCGCGGAGCCGCGCCTCGCCAGGCGAGCGCCACGTCCGACACCCCGAGCACCAGGAAGCAGCCGATCACCACGACGAGGTCGTGCGGCCGCGACATGAACAGCGCGCCCCAGGCGACCAGGGGCGGCAGCACCGACATGACGAACAGGCTGGGCGCATGCTCGCGGTTGGGGATCAGCAGCCCCACGCCCCAGCGCACGCCGCCCAGGAAGGACGCGATCACCACCCCGTAGGCGACGAGGCCCGCCCGCGCGAAGCCCGACGGCAGCCCGAGCCGCGCATCGGCCTGCACCAGGGCCGCCACCGTGAGCGCCACGAAAGGGATGACCCCGGCCGCGCCGAGCGCCATCGCGGAGGTGGGCATGACCCGGTCGTCGCGGAGGGCGGCGGGCGCCGGGTCGGGGGTGTCGAGGGTCGGCGCGGTCATGCGGGCTCCGGCGGGCGAGGATCTGGCCGATCGTTACCCCGGCCCCGCCCGAAGGGCCAGCGCGACGCGCGCTCAGTCCCGCCGGAAAATCACCGTCGCGAGCCAGCCGAAGGCGAGCGAGAGCGCGGCGGTCAGCCCGCCATAGAGCACGGGGTGCTGGTGCGCGGCCTGGGCCACCGCCTGCTCGAAGCCCACCTTGGTGACTTCGAAATTGGTGCTCTCGCGGGCCAGCAGCACGCCGCCCGAAAACAGCGCCACCCCGACCTCGTAGCCGCCGAGCGGCGCCGTCGCCGGCACCGGCACCACCGCCCGGAAGATCGAGGGCGTGATGAAGGTGACGCCGCGCTCGTTGACCTTGTAAAGCCCTGCGTCCTTCTGCAGCCGCACCAGCGCGGTCCTGAAGGTCGGGTCGTAGATGAGGTCGTAGCCGGCCGGGTCGAGCAGCGCCTCCAGCCCCAGGCCGAAGCGGCGGCGCAGGTCCGGCGACGAGATGAGCTCGATCGGGCGCGAGGAGATCTGCGCCAGCGTGGTCGGCACCTCGAAGAACTTGCGCTGGTTCAGGTTCATCCAGATCGGGCCGAGCTTCATCTTCTGGCGCACCACCGTGGAGGCGCGCGGCCCCGTGGCGGTCACCACCACGTCGTAGGGCTCCGCCCGCGTCACGCTGCGGCGCTCATTGTCGATGACGCCGAAGACGACCAGCTCCGATCCCGTATAGGTGGACGTGATCTGCACCCGGTGGCTGGAGAGCGACAGCACCAGGGTCTCGGCCCTGGCGGCCCCGCCGGCCCACAGCGACGCCATCGCGCCCACGGCGGCGAGGCGCAGCGCGCGGGCGAGGCCCGGCCTCACCGGCGGATCTCCGTCACGCCGAGCGAGAACAGCTCGTCCGGCTTCAGCACGATCTCGGACGCGAAGCGCACCCCCACGGCGAGCACGATGAGGGCCAGCAGGAGCCGGAAGTGTTCGCCCCGGATGTTCTGCCCCGCCCGGGCCCCGAACTGGGCCCCGAAGACGCCGCCCACCACCAGCAGCATCGCCAGGATGATGTCGACCGACTGGTTGGTGGCCGAATGCAGCATCGTCGCCGCCACCATGGTGAACAGGATCTGGAACAGCGACGTCCCCACCACCACGGCGGTGGGCACCCGGAACATGTAGATCAGCGCCGGCACCATCAGGAAGCCGCCGCCGATGCCCAGCACCGCGCCGATGAAGCCGATCAGCGTCGACAGGGTCACCAGCGGAATGATGCTGACATAGAGCTTGGAGCGGTGGAACCGCATGCGCAGCGGCAGCCCGAAATACCAGGGATGCTGCCCGCCATGGCGCAGCTTCACGGGTCCGCCCCGCCGCGCCGACGCCATGGCGCGCAGGCTCTCGGTGAACATCAGCCCGCCGACCGAGCCCAGCAGCGTGATGTAGGAGAGGGTGATGACGAGATCGAGCTGGCCGAGGCGGCGCATGGCGTTGAAGAAGGCGACGCCCAGCACGGTGCCGAGCACGCCTCCGGCCAGCAGCACCGACCCGAGCTTGAAGTCCAGCGCCCGCCGGCGCCAGTAGGCGATCGCGCCCGTCATCGACGAGGCGGCGATCTGGGCCGACTCCGTCGCCACCGCCACCGCCGCCGGGATGCCGATGAAGATCAGCAGCGGCGTCATCAGGAAGCCGCCGCCCACCCCGAACATGCCCGAGATGAAGCCCACGGCCGCGCCGAGGCCCAGCACGAGGAAGATGCTGACGGGAAGCTCCGCGATGGGCAGATAGATCTGCACGGGGTGTGGCCTCGCTGGGCGGCATGGGCTGCGGAGGCCTGGGCCGCCGCGGGCCGGGTCCGCCGCCCATCAAGCGGAGGCGTCGCCGGTCCGTCAACGGCGCAAGGCCGTCGCCGTCCTGATTTGGCCCGGGCGTGGCGCCGGCGCCGCGAGCCGCGTCAGAGCTTCGCCGATCGCGCCTTTGCGGGCGCGTCGCCGGCGCTGTCGCGGTCCCAGCCGCCCGCCGGAGCGGCGACGTCGTTGGCCTTGGCGTCCTGCGGCTTGGCCCGGAACGCGTCGAGCGCCGCCTTGGCGGCCGCCAGCTGCGCGGCGTCCATACGGCCCGCCACCTCGTCGCGCTTCTTGAACGCGTCCTGGTCGCCCTGGGCCGCCGCGAGCGAGAACCACATCCAGCTTTCCGGCAGGTTCTGCTGCACGCCAAGGCCGCGCGCGGTCAGGATCGCCAGGTTGTACTGGCTGTCGCGCACGCCGAACTCGGCGGCCTTGCGGAACCACTGCGCCGCGCCCGAATAGTCCGGCTTGCCGCCGACGCCCTCTGCGATCAGCACGCCGAGATTGTGCATCGCCTTGGCGTTGCCGGCGTCCGCGGCCCGCTGGTACCAGCTCTTGGCCATCGCCAGGTCCTTGGCGACGCCGACGCCCTTTTCGTAGATGCTGCCGAGGCGGTATTGCGCCGGCGCGAGGCCGAGCCCCGCCGCCTTCTCGAACCACTGCGCCGAGAGCTTGGGATCGCGCGTCGCGCCGCGGCCGTCGGCCAGCCGCACCGCGATCTCGTAGGAGGCGGCCGGGTCGTTCAGGCTCGCCGCCTTCTGCAGCGCCTTGGGCCATGCGCCCGTCGGCAGGCTCGCGGCCGGAGCCTCCGGCCCCTTGCCGTCCTGGGCCTTGCCCTCCGGGGCTTTGGCGTCGGCCGGCCCCGGCTTCGGGGCGGGGGCGAGCGAGCCGACGGTGGCGGGGTCGCGCGCCCCGAAGGAGACGCCGGGAGCCAGCGGGTTGGCGGTGAAGGTCTGGGCCGGGACGCCCGTCGGAGCCGTCAGGCTGGAACCCATCGTCGGGGCTGCGGGCGCGGCGCTCTCCGGGGCCGGCCGGGCCGGCTGCGAGGCCGCCGGCGGCGCCAGCTGGGACTGCTTCTCGGCGTTGCGGGCGGTCCCGTCGATCGGGGCCTGCGGGGGCGCGAGGTTGGACGGCTCCTGCCCCTGCAGCATGTTGCGCGCCACCTGGGCGCCGCTGACCGCCAGGAGGATGGTGGCGAGGCCGATCAGGATCGGCCGACGCTTGGCGTCCACATAGGCCCGGACCTGCTCGACCGCGGATCCGCCGCCCGCGGCCGCCCCGATGGCGTCCCCGTCGGAAGCGGCGCTGCGGCTGATGGCGTCCTGGGCCGAAGCGGCGACCGCCTTGGCGGCGGTCTTGACCTTGCCGGTCTTGTCGGAGCCGCCGAGCCGGAACCTGGATTTCGGCTCCTCCCGGATCGGCTGGGCGCCGTGCGCCGCCTGAGCGGCCTTGCGGGCGGCCGCGATGAAGCTGGCCTTCGGGCTTTCTGCCTGGTCGTCGCGGTCGAAGTCCGGGGCGACGCGCTCGCCATGGCCCTGCGGGCGTCCGCTGCCGGGCTCCAGCAGCATGTCGTCGGCGAGATCCATGATCGCCGCCGAAGCGGAGGACTGCGTCGGGGCGTCGTGCGCGCGTTCGGCGTCGCTGGCGCGGGCCGTTGGGCGGGCCGGCTGCCGCTGCGGCTGCAGGCCGAGCGCCCGGGCCGCCTCGGCCGCCGCGGCGGCGGCCGCCAGCTTCTGCGCCGTCACGGTCGGCGCCGAGGCCGCGGAGGGGGCGGCGTCGCGCGCCTGCTGCTGGCGGCCGGCCCCCTCGGCGACGGTCATCAACCGGACGCGGTCGCTCGCCATGTCGGATTCGAGCATGCCGAGCCGCTCGACGATCTTCTCCAGCGTGTCGTGCACGGCCTCGAGGGTCTGGCGCGTGCGCACCTCGGCGAATTCCGACGGGGCGGAGCGGGAGGTGTCGGAGCCCATCACCCGCGCCGCCGCCTCGTTCGCTGCCTTGGTGGCGGCGACGTCGGCGGCCGCGAGCGCGCCGAGCTTGGCGTCCTCGATCTTGGCGAACAGGTCTCCGATGGACCGCTCCATCGAGCGCAGGGCCGAGAAGCCCTCGCCGGAGCGCTCCAGCGCGGCCGTCATCGAGGCGAGGTGGCCCTGGAGCGCGTCCAGCGACGGCGCGTCGCCCGCCCCGGTGCGCACCTTGTCGATCTTGTCCCCGAGCGTGCGGACGAGGGTCTCCAGGGGCGTCATGTCGGGCGCGGCGGACTTGCGGTCCAGCGCCTCGGACAGGGCTGACATCTTGCGGTCCAGCGCGTCCAGCGCGGCGCGGTTGGCGGGCGCGCCCTTGAACGAGTCGAGCTTTTCGCCCAGCGAGCGAAGCTGTCCCTCGATCGGCGAGAGCCGGCCCCGGATGTCGTCGAAGTCTCCGCGGTCGCCCTCGCGGTCGAAGCGCTGGCCCAGCTCCTCCAGGCGCTGTTCGAGCCGGTCGAAGCTCGCCTGCGGGTTGAAGTCCTGCATGGCCGCGCGGATCGCCGCGACGGCGTCGGAGAGGTCGGCGAGAGCGGCCGACCCCACCTGGCCGGAGCCGCGGGACGGCTTGGCGAGCGCGATGTCGAGCCGGTGGCCGAGCGCGGCGACCTGCTTCTCGAGCGGCTCCAGCGACACGGGCCTGGCCGCCTTGGCGACGACGCCGCGCAGGTCCGCGATCTGCGACAGGATGGCTTCGACCACCTCGGCCGACATGCCCTGGGCGGGAGCCCGGTCGAGCCTGGCGGCGAGGCCGCCGATATCGTCGCGCAGCGCGGTCAGCCCGGCCACGGGGCGCAGCTCCTCGACCAGGTTGCGCATGTCGTCCAGCACGTGCTGCGCCGGACCATGATGGCGCTCGCCGTCCTGGTGAGCCTCCCAGTTCTCCACCCGGTCCGACAGCGTCGCGACGCTGCGTTCCAGGGAGGCGAAATCGCTGCGGTTGGAGATGGTCTGGACGGTGCGGGCGAGGTCGGCGAGCTCGCGGCGCATCGCGTCGACGCCCGGCGGATCGCGCGGCTGGTCCATGCGCTCGAGGCGCTCGGCCAGGCTCACCACGTCGCCGCGCAGGCCGTCGAGCAGTTCGGCGGTGCGGTCCGCCTCGCGCGGGCGGCGTTGCGGCGGCGCCTCCAGCCGGGTCTGGCGGGAGCGGATCTGGGCGATGGCCTCGTCGAGGGTGTGCGCCGGCGGAATCAGCGTCTCGGCGTCGTCGTCGTCGTAGCGGTCGGCCCCGCCCTGCGCGTCGAGCGCGTCCAGGACCGATGCGAGCTTTTCCTCGATGCGGGCGATGCGTTCGCCCCGGCCCCGGTCGCCGCCGCGGGCGGACGACGCGTGCTCGGTCTCCTCCAGCTTGTCGGCGATGTCGACGAGGCGGCTCTCCAACTGCTTGATCGAGGCTTCGATTCGCGACGGCGACGCCGTCGCCGAGGCGGTCTTGTGCTCGATCCGCTCCTCCAGCCGCAGGATGGCGGCCCGGATCGGCTCCAGCTCTGTAGAGCCCTTGTGGGCGATGGCCCGCTCCAGCGAATCCATGCGGTTCGTCACCAGCCCCAGCGCGTCGCGCAGGGCGGTGGAGGTGCGTTCCTGGGCTTGCGCGAGGGCGCTCAGCTCCTCGCCGCGGCGGGTGTCCGAGCGCTCCATGAAGCGGACGATCGAATCGAGCGCGCCGGCCGTCTTCTCCTCGACGGCTTCCGTGCGCAGCCGGTTCTCCTGCATGGCCCGCTCGAGCACCGAGGCGAGGTCGTTGCGGTCCGCGTAGGCGTCCTGTCGCTCGCCTGCCGGCTGGCGCTTGGCCGCCGTGCGGGGCAGGGCGGTCTCGCCGGCGCGCTGGGACAGGCGCTCCAGCCGGGCTTCGAGGCTGGCGAGGCGCTCCGCCGCGGCATCGTCCTCGTGGCGGGCCGCGGGACGCGAGGCGGGCGCCGCCGGGCGCGACCGGGACGGGGATGCTGCGTGGGCCGCCGGGCGCTCCTCGCCCTCGAAATCACGGGCCTGGGGATGGGCCGGCGCATGGGATTGGGCGGCTTCGCGCCGCTCACGCTCTTCACGTTCGGAGGCGGTCTCGGCGATGACGGTGTTGAGCCACTCGCCCAGCGTCATGCCGGCCCGTCGCGCGGCGTCCTTGGCCGCGTCGCGCGCATTCGCGTCGACGCCTTTCACGCTCCACGGGATCGCCTGCTTCATGTCCACGCTCGTCTTTGAGGGGTGCGAACCCACTCGGCACCAGGGCATCGGCGGGGGCCGATGCAGCCTCGGCGTTCCTCGGCCCTTCTTCAGAACGACTGAGCGAACTCCGCGCATCTGACTTTTCTGGGCTTACGGTAAACAGGTCGTTAAGGAAGCCGCTTTGGCCGTTAAGTTTTGAGTAGGAGAGACGAAGAATTCGTTTCCTAGCGGAACGCCGCCCCGGTCTCCCTCTTCCCAAGCCGGCCGACATGGTTTATATGTGAACTAAATCGGGTAGACGTCCCGCCGAGCCTGCTCGCGCGAATGCGGGACCCCCTGGAGGAGCCAGCCATGCCGACCTACAAGGCCCCCGTCGAGGACGTCCAGTTCCTGCTCAACGACGTCTTCCGCATGGAGCGCTACAGCAACCTGCCGGGATTCGCGGACGCCTCGCCGGACGTGGTCGAGGCGGTTCTGGGCGAAGCCGCCAAGCTCTGCGAGGAGGTGCTGCAGCCGCTCAACCGCGTGGGCGACCTTGAAGGCTGCATCCGCCATGACGACGGCCGCGTCACCACGCCGAAGGGCTTCAAGGACGCCGTGAACGCCTTCGCGCAGGGCGGCTGGATCGGCCTCGCGGCGGATCCCGAATATGGCGGCCAGGGCCTGCCCTACACGCTGGCGGCGGTCGTCAACGAGTTCTCGTCTTCCGCCAACATGGCGCTGGCCATGTATCCGGGCCTCACCATGGGCGCGATCGCGGCTCTGCACACCCACGGCTCGCCCGAGCAGAAGGCGCTGTACCTGCCGAAGATGATCGCCGGCGAGTGGACCGGCACCATGAACCTCACCGAGCCGCATTGCGGCACGGATCTGGGGCTGATCAAGACCAAGGCGGTCCCGCAGCCGGACGGCTCCTACAAGATCACCGGCACCAAGATTTTCATCTCGGCCGGCGAGCACGACATCACGTCCAACATCATCCACCTCGTGCTGGCCCGCATCGAGGGAGCGCCCGAGGGCGTGAAGGGCATCTCGCTCTTCGTTGTCCCCAAGGTGAAGGTGGCGGCCGATGGCTCGCTCGGCGACCGCAACGGCGTTGCCTGCGGCTCCATCGAGCACAAGATGGGCCTCCACGGCAACGCCACCTGCGTGATGAACTACGACGAGGCGACCGGCTGGCTGATCGGCCAGGAGAACCGCGGCCTCGCCGCCATGTTCGTGATGATGAACGAGGCGCGCCTCGGCGTCGCCATCCAGGGGCTTGCGCAGTCCGAGGTCGCCTACCAGAACGCCGCAGCCTACGCCAAGGATCGCATCCAGGGCCGCTCGCTCACGGGCGCCAAGGCGACCGACAAGCCGGCGGACCCGATCATCGTCCACCCCGACGTGCGCCGGACCCTGTTGCAGATCCGCGCCTTCAACGAGGCCGCCCGCGCGCTGGTGCTCTACACGGCGCTGAAGAGCGACGTCGCTCACCGCGGCGGCGACGAGAAGGAACGCCAGCAGGCCGACGACTGGCTCGGCCTCCTGACGCCGGTGCTGAAGGGCGTGCTGACAGATGTCGGCTTCGACAATGCGGTCAGGGCCCAGCAGATGTTCGGCGGCCACGGCTACATCGCCGAATGGGGCATGGAGCAGTTCGTCCGCGACGCCCGCATCGCCATGATCTACGAGGGCGCCAACGGCATCCAGGCGCTCGACCTCGTCGGCCGCAAGCTGCCCAAGGATGGCGGCCGCGCCGTGATGGGCTTCTTCAACGAGGTCGGGACCTACCTGAAGGAGAAGGGCGAGGACCCGGCGTTGGCGCCGTTCTGCAAGCCCCTGGGCGGCGCCTTGCAGCACCTGCAGCAGGCCACCATGTGGTTCATGAACAACGCCATGGCCAGGCCCGACAACGCCGGCGCCGGCAGCGTCGACTACATGCACCTCTTCGGCCTCGTCGCCATGGGCTACATGTGGGTGCGCATCGTCGAGGCGGCCGCGGCCAAGAAGGCGGCCGGCGAGGGCGACGCCGCCGTGCTCGACGCCAAGCTGGTGACGGCCCGCTTCTTCATGGAGCGCATGCTGCCCGAGACCGCCGCCCACCTCGCCCGCATCTCCGCCGGCTCGGACGCCATCATGGCGATGCCCGCCGAGGCGTTCTGAGTTCTGGAACCCTCTCCCGCGCAGCGGGGGAGGGCAGGGAGGGGGCGGTCGAGCGCCGGATGTCCAGCTTGTCCTGAGCACCCCCTCTGTCCGCGGCGCGGACATCTCCCCCGCCGCGCGGGAGAGAGTTCGCGCGCCGCCGTTTGATGCTTAAGATCACCCCAACCGCCGCGCGCCGGCGGACCCCAGGGAGACCACCATGCCCGACGCCTACATCTTCGACGCCGTCCGCACCCCGCGCGGGCGCGGCAAGCAGGATGGATCCCTGCACGAGGTGAGCTCGCTGGCGCTGGCCGCGCATGCGCTGCGGTCGATCCGCGAGCGCAACGACCTCGACACCACGAAGGTCGACGACGTCGTGCTCGGCTGCGTCGATCCGGTGGGCGAGGCCGGCGGCGACATCGCCCGCGCGGCGGCGCTGACGGCCGACTATGGCGACAGCGTGCCGGGCATTCAGATCAACCGCTTCTGCGCCTCGGGCCTCGACGCCGTGAACTTCGCCTCCGCGCAGGTCATGTCCGGCCAGCAGGATCTCGCGGTCGCGGGCGGCGTGGAGAGCATGAGCCGCGTCGGCATCGGCGCCTCCGGCGGCGCCTGGCCGGTGGACCCGGCCATCGCGATCAAATCCTACTTCATGCCGCAGGGCGTCTCGGCCGACCTCATCGCCACCAAATACGGCTTCAGCCGCGACGAGGTGGACGCCTATGCTGTCGAGAGCCAGCGCCGCGCCAAGGCCGCCTGGGACGAGGGCCGGTTCTCGAAGTCCGTCGTGCCCGTGCGCGACGTCAACGGCCTCACGATCCTGGCCCATGACGAACACATGCGGCCCCAGACCGACATGCAGTCGCTGGCGAGCCTGAAGCCCTCCTTCGTGATGATGGGCGAGCAGGGCGGCTTCGACGCCGTGGCCGTGCAGGCCCACCCGGAAGTCGAAAAGGTCATTCACGTCCACCACGCCGGCAACTCCTCCGGCATCGTGGACGGCGCCGCCGCCGTGCTGGTCGGCAACGCCGACGCCGGCCGCGCGGCGGGCCTGAAGCCCCGCGCCCGCATCCGCGCATTCGCGAACATCGGCTCGGAGCCGGCGCTGATGCTGACGGGCCCGGTGGACGTCACCCGCAAGGTGCTGCAGCGCGCCGGCATGTCGATCGCCGACATAGACCTCTTCGAGGTCAACGAGGCTTTCGCCGCCGTGGTGCTGCGCTTCATGCAGGCCTTCGATGCCGACCCCGCCAAGGTGAACCCCAACGGCGGCGCCATCGCGCTCGGCCATCCGCTCGGCGCCACGGGCGCCATGCTGATCGGCACGGCGCTCGACGAGCTGGAGCGCACCGGCAAGTCCACCGCGCTCATCACGCTCTGCATCGGCGCCGGCATGGGCACGGCGACGATCATCGAGCGCGTCTGACGCAAGCGGAACAGGGAGACACCCAATGGAACTCGCGAATTTCCGCTTCGACATCGACGCCGACGGCGTGGCGCTCGCCACCTGGGACATGGCCGACCGCTCCATGAACGTCATCACCCCGCAGGTGATGGAAGACCTCGGCAAGCTCATCGACGAGGTGACGTCCAACGACGCCATCAAGGGTTGCGTGATCACGTCTGGCAAGGACGGCAGCTTTTCCGGCGGCGCCGACCTCACGATGCTGCAGGGTCTCGGGCTGGCCTACGCCAAGCTGGTGAAGCAGCAGGGCGAAGAGCCCGCCATGCAGTTCTTCTTCGACGAGAGCCGTCGGCTCAGCCTGCTGTATCGGCGGCTCGAAACCTGCGGCAAGCCCTTCGCGGCGGCCATCAACGGCGTCTGCCTCGGCGGCGCGTTCGAGCTCGCGCTGTCCTGCCACTACCGCGTTGTCTCGGACGACAAGGCGACCCGCGTCGGCCTGCCCGAGGTGAAGGTCGGCCTGTTCCCGGGCGCCGGCGGCACCCAGCGGGTCGCCCGCCTGATGCCGACCGGCGACGCCCTGCAGATGCTGTTCAAGGGCGAGCAGATCCGCCCCGCCGCCGCCAAGTCGATGAACCTCGTGCACGAGGTGGCCCCCAAGGCCGAGATCGTCGCCAAGGCGAAGGCCTGGATCCTGGCCGGCGGGGTCGCCAAGGCGCCGTGGGACGCGGAGGGCTACCGCCTGCCGTCCAACAAGGTCTACTCGCCCCAGGGCATGATGGTGTGGCCGGCCGCCAACGCCATCTATCGCCGCGAGACGCAGAACAACTACCCGGCCATCAAGGCCGTGCTGCACGCCGTCTATGAGGGCCTGCAACTGCCGATGGACCTCGCCCTCAAGGTCGAGAGCCGCTGGTTCGCCAAGATCCTGCGCTCGCCCGAGGCGGCCGCGATGATCCGCACGCTCTTCGTCTCGATGCAGGAGCTGAACAAGGGCGCGCGCCGCCCGGTCGGCGTCCCGGCCTCCAGCCTCAAGAAGGTCGGCGTCATCGGGGCAGGCTTCATGGGCGCGAGCGTCGCCTATGTGACCGCCAACGCCGGCATCGACGTGGTGCTGATCGACCGCGACATGGAAGCCGCCGAGAAGGGCAAGGCCTACTCGCACAAGCTCGTCACCGACCAGATCATGAAGGGCCGCGCCAAGACGGCCGACCGCGACGCCCTGCTGGCCCGCATCACGCCATCGGCCGACTATGGGTCGCTGGCCGATTGCGACCTCGTGATCGAGGCCGTGTTCGAGGATCCCAAGGTCAAGGCGGAGGTGATCGCCCGCGCCGAAGCCGCCATGCCGGAAGGCGCCATCTTCGGCTCCAACACGTCGACCTTGCCCATCACCGGCCTGGCGGACACCGCCAAGCGGCCCGAGCAGTTCATCGGCATCCACTTCTTCTCGCCGGTGGAAAAGATGCTGCTGGTCGAGGTCATCATGGCCAAGCAGACCGGCGACAAGGCCCTGGCGCTGGCGCTCGACTATGTGCGCGCCATCAAGAAGACGCCCATCGTGGTCAACGACGCGCGCGGCTTCTACGCCAACCGCTGCGTCGGCAACTACATCCGCGAGGGCCACCTGATGCTCATGGAAGGCGTGCCGCCCGCCATGATCGAGAACGTCGCCCGCATGGCCGGCATGCCGGTGGGCCCGCTCTCCCTCAACGACGAGGTCGCGATCGATCTGGCGCTCAAGATCGTCAAGGCCACGAAGGCCCAGCTCGGCGACGCCGCTGTCGATCCCGTGCAGGAAAAGCTCCTCACGACGCTGGTGGAGACGGAAGGCCGCCTCGGCCGCAAGAACCGAAAGGGCTTCTACGATTATCCCGAGAAGGGCCCGAAAACGCTCTGGCCCGGCCTCGCCGCCATCGCGGGCCAGCAGCTCGATCCGGACGCGCTGGACGTGGAGGAGCTGAAGCAGCGCCTGCTCGTCACCCAGGCGCTCGAGGCCGCGCGCTCGGTCGAGGAGGGGATCGTCACCGACCCCCGGGAGGCGGATGTCGGCTCCATCATCGGCTTCGGCTTTGCGCCCTATACGGGCGGCACGCTGAGCTACATCGACGGCATGGGGGCGAAGGCCTTCGTGGCGCTTTGCGAGAAGCTGGCCGCCAAATACGGCGCCCGCTTCGAGCCGAACGCCCAGCTGCGCGAGATGGCCGCCAAGGGCGAGACCTTCTACGGCCGGGCGGCCGGCGCCCGGCGCGCCGCCTGACCCGCGGCAGCCCCATTCCCCTCGTCCATCGCGACGCGATGCTCGGCCGCCTTCTCCCCGTGCCGAGGAGAAGCGAAGCACGAATAGCTCCGCGGCCTTTCGGCCCGGAGGTGGAGGGCGGCGCGGAGCGGCGTCGCTGGGGACCCCACGGCGAGTGGGGTAGGTGGATAGTGAAGCCGGGAGGCCGCCAGGCCCCGCCGCTCCGCGCGCAGCGTTTGAAGGATAGAAGAGCCGGTCCCGGGGCGCTTTCAGCCCCTTCGCGCTTCGCTGGTCGGACCTTCGGTTCCATCCGCCGCCTCGACCGGGTCGTGAGCCCGGCTTCGACGGCCGCCGCCCCCGATCCACATCCGTCACGCTGCAGACGCCCCTCCGTGGACCAGAGCATCGATAGGGTTATAGGAATTTTATCAGTTTGTCAACCGCCGTGGCGCCGTCCGGCCCCTTGTCCGGCCCTTCGGGCCACCTTCTCCCCGTGCCGGGGAGAAGGGCGTCATCCCCGGCGGCGCGCAGCGCCGGGAAGGGGATCCAGGAGGGTTGGATCAGGGTCGCCCTTCGCCCGGCTTTTCTGGATTCCCTTCCCGCGCCTGCGGCGCGCCGGGGATGACGGGGTGGGTCTTGGGGGAAGGCCGCCGCTGGCCCCCTCGCCCCGGAACGGGGTGAGGGGTGGCGGGGCTTGGCTGCATGTCCCCTTATCCGGCGCAGCGCGCCGCCCTTGGGTCTAGCCTGTCATCCCCGGCGGAGCGGCGGGAGACGCCGGCGTCAGCGCTCCAGTTCGGAGAGGAGGTTCTGCAAGTCCAGCCGCTCGGTCATCATGGCGAGGGAGCCGTCGGGATTGCGGGGCCATTCGGATTCCGGGCGGTCCCAGTAGAGCTCGACGCCGTTGCGGTCAGGGTCGTCCAGGTAGAGCGCCTCGCTGACGCCGTGATCGGAGGCGCCGGTCAGCGGAACGCCGGCGGCGACCAGCCGACGCAACGCGTCGGCGAGGTCGCGGCGCGTCGGATAGAGGATGGCGGTGTGGAACAGGCCGGTGGTCCCGGCCGGAGGCGGCGAGCCCCCGCGGCTTTCCCAGGTGTTGAGGCCGAGATGGTGGTGATAGCCCCCGGCCGACAGAAAGGCGGCCTGGGTCCCGTAATGCTGCTGCACCTCGAAACCGAGCACGCCCGAATAGAACGCAATGGCGCGGTCCAAGTCGGCCACCTTCAGATGGACATGCCCGATGCGGGTTCCCGCGGCGACCGGCGGGAAGGGGTGGGGTGCGTTGACGGCGGCGCTCATGACGATCCTCGATGTGTGGTCACCTACGAGATCTAGGCACGCCATTTGGATCTTGCACGGCCAAGGGCGCAAAGCATGCTTTGCGCCCGGGCGTAGTTCGACCTCAGTTCACCAATCTGACGATCGTTCGTTTCTTCATCTCGTCCGTCAAGGCCTCGAGGTGCTCCGCGACCTTGGCGGCGTTGCTGGCGTAGAAGTAATGGTCCGGCCCGCTCGCGCATTCCTCGAGGACGTGGGGATCGCCGTTCACGACATTGATCGCGTAGATCTCGATGTTCTTGGATTTGATCGCGCTGCAGGTGTCGATCGTGAGAGGGTCCATGCTCTCCTTGCGGGCGCACTCGCCGGCGTCCGGGATTGAGGTCCACCGATCGGTGGTGTTCATGCCGTCTGACATGAGGAGCATGATCTTTTTCCGGTCGCCCCAGTTCGCAGCACCCGCGATCGGCCGCTGTGGATCGAGCATCACTCCACCCCAGTAGGCGCCGAGGGTGATGTTGGTGCATCCGTCGAACTGCAGGCCGTCGATCCTGGACTTCAATTCGCCGAGATCACTGGTGAAGTTGGAGACGTCGTTCGCCTTGCTTCCAGTCCACCGCGTCGCGTTCCAGTGATCTTTCTTACAGGTCGTCGCCGGATATCTCGCGTCGTACTGCGACACGAAGGGGCCGACATCCTTGTCCCGGTCGACGAGGCATCCCTCCCAGGCGGTCGTGCTGACATTCGCGACCGAACTCGCGCTCCAGTTGAGCCAGGGTTTGTAGCGCGTCGAGTCTGCGTCGATCTTGACCACGGTGGCGAACGGGACCAGAGCCGCCCTGACGTCGGCCACCGCCTTCAGCTTCTCCAGAAACTTCTTCAATCCCTTCTGAGCTTGCCGCGCCTTGCTGCCGGGCTTCGGAACCGGGACGGAGGAGCCGCTGTCGCCGTTGCCGATATACTTCATCGAGCCGGTCACGTCGAAAACGATCGCCAGTTCCATCGGCGGCAAGGTGTCGTAGTTGGCGACGGACCGCGTCGAGAGTTGCGAGAACCGTTTACCGAGGAAAATTCCGAAGTAGTTGCCGACAGTCGTCGAGAGGTCCACGGTGACGGTGCGGGCCGTAGTGTCCTTCGTGACCGTATAATTAACCTTGGTGATATCGATTTTATCGGTATTTGCCGATTTGAAATGCTCGGCCTTGAGAACATAGTTCGCGGATGGGTTAGTCTTGACCGCCACAGCAGCCGCGACCGAGGCCGAGTCGGCCATATTCTGCAGCTGGGCTTCCAGTTTGGTCAGCCGCGAGTAATCGACCGCGAGCCCCACCATCGCGAGGATGGGAAGCACCGCGACGATGAACACCACCGAGAAAGCGCCGTTCTCGTTTGTCGCGAAAGCTTTCAGCAGCCGGGAGAACCGACTTGGACCTTTGAACGCCATGGCACCCACTCACTTTTGTTGTGAGTTGAGTAATGTCAAAAATTTCATAAACTGACGTTAATCAATAACTCGATTGTTCCTGATCTTCTTTACCGATGATTCATCATTCTGCATGGCGTGGCTTGTCGGCTGCCGGACACGCGTGGCTGGGCTCGACGTGTCCAGAAGTGGGAGGTCAGACGAAAAAGGAAGAGCGGCCTTGCTGCGCACCAGGCGGGCGGGATCACTCCGCCGCCGCGCGGGTCGCCCGCCATTGCGCCAGCAGCGCGCGCAGCGCCGCGGGCTTCAGGGGCTTGTTGAGCACGTGGATGTCTTTCTCAGAGGCGAGGTCGCGCACGGCCGGCGTGCGGTCGGCCGTGACCAGCACGGCGGGCAGGTCGGCGCCCAGCTTCCAGCGCAGCGCCGTGATGGCCTCGATGCCGTCGCCCTCGTCGAGATGGTAGTCGGCGATCACGACGTCGGGCCGCAGCTTGCGGCGGCGCAGGGCGGCCTGGGCCTCCTTCAGGCCCGGGGCGGCCAGCACGGCGCAGCCCCAGCCGGTGAGCAGGGTCGTCATGCCGTTCAGGATCGCGGGCTCGTTGTCGATGCACAGCACCGCCATGCCGGCCAGCGGAGCGGCGACCGTCGGCCGGGCGTCGCGCTGCGCCGCCATCGCCGGTAGCGGGGCGGCCACCGGCAGCTCGACCGTGAATACCGAGCCGCGGCCCAGCTGCGACTGCAGCCGGATTGGATGGTCCAGCACGCGCCCGATGCGTTCCACGATGGAGAGGCCCAGCCCTAGCCCGGGGGCCGCCCGGGCGCCCTGGTCGAGCCGCTGGAACTCGCGGAACACGGCCTTCTGCTTGGACGGCGGGATGCCGAGCCCGGTGTCCCAGACCTCCAGCCGCAGCCGCCCGCGCCGGCGCCTGCAGCCGACGAGGACGCGGCCTTTCATGGTGTATTTGATCGCGTTCGAGACAAGGTTCTGCAACAGCCGCCGCAGCAGGCGCCGGTCCGAACGCACCGTCAGGGAGCAGGGCATGAAAGTGAGGCGCAGGCCCTTCTCGCGGGCGACGGGCTCGAACTCCAGCTTCAGCTGGTTGAGGATGTCGTCGATGCGGAAGCTCGACACCTCCGCCTTCATGGCTCCGGAATCGAGCCGGGAGATATCGAGCAGGGCGGTCAGGATTTCCTCGACCGCCTCCAGCGAGGCGTCGACGTTCTGGGCCAGCCCGGCGACGTCGCCGGCCTGGGTGCGCTCCACCAGCGAGGTGGCGTAGAGCCGCGCGGCGTTCAGCGGCTGCAGGATGTCGTGGCTGGCGGCGGCGAGGAAGCGCGTCTTCGACACATTGGCGTCATCGGCCTGGGCCTTGGCGCGGCCGAGCTCCTCGTTGAGGCGCATCAGCTCCTCGGTGCGCTCGCGGACCCGGCGCTCCAGCGTCTCGTTGGCGCGCTCGAGCGCCTCCTCGGCCTCCACCGAGGCGGTGATGTCCGTGTAGGTGGTCACGATGCCGCCGTCCGGCATATGGGCGGAGCGGATCTCGATGACCTTGTGGCTGTCGTGCAGGCGCACCCGGACGGGCTCGGCGTCGTTGACGAAGCTCTCCAGCCGGGAGGTGACGAATTCGTCCGGCTCGCCCGGCCCGTAGCTGCCGCGCGCCGCGTTGAAGCGCACGATCTCGTCGAGGCCGGTGCCCGCCCGGGCGAGGTCGGGCGGCAGGTCGAACAGCTCCTGGAACTCACGGTTCCAGCACATCAGGCGCAGGTCGCGGTCGAACACCGTGATGCCCTGGCGGGCGTGATCGAGCGCGTGCTGCAGCAGGTCGCGGTTGTACTGGATGGCCGCGGAGGCGTCGTCCAGGAGCTTGAGCGCGGCCTTCTTGGTGACGTTGCGCCGGCGCAGCAGCAGCGACAGGACGAGGCGGGACGACGCCGCCCCGATGGCGGAGGCCAAGAGGTGCTCGGCGTAGCGCAGCAGGTGGATGTCGGCGTCGCGCCCCGGCTCCAGCGGCAGGCCGCGGCTGGCCGAGAAGGCCTGGAAGGAGGAGGCCGCCTGCTCCTCGCCCAGGTAGCGCGCCACCGTGGCGCGCAACTCGCCCACCGTGACGGTGGCGCGCCAGAGCCGGAAGGACTGGCCCATCTGCGGCATGTCGGGCGACACGAAGGTGCTCGCCTGCAGCCGCTCGATCGGGTTGGCCGGCCGCGCCAGCGAAAAGGCCGTGAAGGCGAGCGCGTTGACGCCGAGGCTCCAGGCCGCGCCGCGCGTGATCTCGTTCAGGCCGAAGCGGATGCCGTCCGGATGGACGCCGACCAGCAGGCTGTCGAGCCCCACCCAGTCGACCCCGATGGCGCTCAGCGAGCGCAGCCAGTCCGGGTCCGCGACGCTGGGGATGAACAGGGTGGCGGCCCAGACCAGGAGGCCGGACACGATGCCAGCCGTCGCCCCCAGCGCCGTGGCGCGCCGCCAGAACAGGCCCGCGAAGAAGGCCGGCGCGATCTGGGCGATGGCCGCGAAGGAGATCAGCCCGATCGACGCAAGCGCCGCCTCGCCCATGTTCTTGAAGTAGAAATAGGCCAGCAGCAGCACCAGCAGGATCGCCACCCGCCGCACCGCCAGGATCAGCCCGCCCATGTTGCCGATGCCGGCCGCGCCCGTGACGGCGCGCCGGCGCAGCACCAGCGGGATCACGAGGTCGTTGGAAATCATGATGGCGAGCGCGACGCTCTCCACGATCACCATGGCGGTCGCCGCCGAGAGGCCGCCCGTGAAGGCGATCAGCGTCATGACGTTCTGGCCGTGGCGCAGCGGCAGCTCCAGCACCGCCATGTCGCGGTCGACGCCGAGCGGCAGCAGCAGGTCCGCGGCCAGCGCGAGCGGCACGACGAAGAGGTTGATGAGCGCCAGATAGAGCGGGAAGAGCCACGCCGCGCGGCGCGTGTCGGCGGGGTCGCGGTTCTCCACCACGGTCACGTGGAACTGCCGCGGCAGCAGCAGGATGATCAGGCCCGACATCATGGTGACGCCCAGGAAGGCCGGCCAGCCCGCCCCGCGGTCCAGCAGGGGCGTCAGGTCCGTCCGGGCCGCCGCCTTCGCCAGGAGGTCGCCCATCCCGTCGAAGAGGCCGTAGACCACCGCCGCCCCGACGGCCAGGAAGGACAGGAGCTTGACGACCGACTCCGCCGCCACGGCCAGCATCAGGCCGTCCTGGTGCTCGGTGGCGTCGACATGGCGGGTGCCGAACGCCGTGGCGAAGCCGGCCAGGATGAGGGCGATCAGCAAGGCGAGGTCGCCGAAGATCGGCACCGACTGGGACACCGCGCCAGGCTGGACGGCGTCCAGCAGGGTGGTGAGCGAGGCCGCGATCGCCTTCAACTGGAGCGCGATATAGGGCACGCAGCCGATGACCGCGGTGAGGCTGACCAGCGCCGCCACCCGCTCGCTCTTGCCATAGCGCGAGGCCACGAAATCCGCGATCGAGGTGATGTTCTGCGACTTGGCGAGGCGCACGATGCGGCCGACGAGACCGTAGCAGAGCCCGATCACCAAGGCGGGGCCGATATAGATCGCCAGGAAGTCGAGGCCCGAGCGGGACGCCAGCCCGACCGAGCCGAAGAAGGTCCACGAGGTGCAGAACACCGCCAGGGCGAGAGCCTGGATGGTGGGCCGCGCCCGGCCGGTGACCCAGCGCCGTCCGGCCGTGTCGCCGTAATGGGCGACGGCGAACAGGATGCACAGATACGCCAACGCGGTCAGAACGACCGACCAGCCCGCCAACACCGTCCTCCCCCTCTCAACCGGAGAGAAGCCTAGCCGCCTTCGCGTCCTGGCGGAAGTACAGCTCGGTGATGGGATTTAGCCGACAGTTCGCGCGATGGTTGAAACGTTCGCCGACGTCTTTTCTTTTTCCGACAATTGTCTAGCCTTCGTTTGAAAGCGGGCCGCCTCCGGCGCCCGCCGCAGGAGGGGTTCCATGCTCAACGAGTTCAAGGCTTTCGCCATGCGCGGCAACGTCGTCGATCTGGCGATCGGCGTCGTCATCGGCGCGGCTTTCGGCAAGATCGTCGACTCGCTCGTCAACGACATCATCATGCCGATCATCGGGGCGATCACGGGCGGCCTGGATTTCTCCAACATCTACATCCCGCTCTCCAGTTCGGTGAAGCTCGGGATGGCCTATGGGGACGCCAAGAAGGCCGGCGCCGTCATGGGGATCGGCAATTTCATCAACACGGTCGTCTTCTTCCTGATCATCGCGTGGGTGCTGTTCATCGTCGTCAAGGCGATCACCCGCATCCAGCGCCAGGAGGCCGCCAAGCCCACCGTGCCGGCCGCGCCCACCAAGGAGGAAGTGCTCCTCACCGGAATCCGCGACATCCTGGCCGCCAAGGGCTGACGGGAGCTGCATCGGGCCAGAAGCGACGCTGATGGCTCCGATGACGTTTTTTGAGAAGACGGCGGCGGGAGACGCGTGGCAGAAGAGCCGCTTCATCCCTGGTGATGCAAGCGGCTCGATTCCTTGATGACCGATCTCTCCGCCCCCGCCGACCTCCGGACGGCCGACCCGGCCGACCCTGTCCTGGACGCCAGGCCGGCCGCTTCCACCGACGCCTTGCTCGCCGCCGTGCGGCCCGAGGCGGCCGGCGCGCCGGAAAGCGGCATCGTGGAGGTGTTCAACTACGGACGCGGCCGTCAGGGGCTCATCCCGCTCTGGGTGGGGGAGGGCGACCTGCCCACGCCGGGCTTCATCCAGGACGCGGCCACCCGCGCCCTGGCGGCGGGCGAGACCTTCTACACCTATCAGCGCGGCATCCCCGAGCTCCGCGACGCGATCTCGCGCTACATGAGCCGCCTCTACGGCCAGGCGCTGCCGCCGGAGCGGTTCCACGTCACGACGGGCGGCATGCACGCGCTGCAGATGGCGATCCGCATCGCGGCGGGCGCGGGCGACGAGGTGCTGATCCCGTCGCCGTCCTGGCCGAACTTCCTCGGCGCGGTGACGGTCGGCGGCGCGACGCCGGTCGAGGTACCGATGAGCGTCGACCCTGTGCGCAACCGGTGGTCGCTCGACGTGGAGCGCCTCGCGGCCGCCGTCACGCCGCGCACCAGGCTCATCATCGTCAACTCGCCGTCCAATCCGACGGGCTGGACGGCCACCCGCGAGGAGCTGGAGGCGATCCTGGCGCTGGCGCGCCGCCACGGCCTGTGGATCGTGGCGGACGAGATCTATGGCCGCTTCGTCTTCGACGGCGCGGCGCTGGCGCCGTCCTTCCACGACATCATGGACGAGCAGGACCGCATCCTCTTCGTGCAGACCTTCTCGAAGAACTGGGCCATGACCGGCTGGCGGGTCGGCTGGCTGGAGTGCCACCCGGCGCTGGGCCAGGTCGTCGAGAACCTCATGCAGTATTCCTGCTCGGGCGTGCCGGCCTTCCTGCAGCGCGCCGCCGTGGTGGCGCTCGACCAGGGCGAGGGCTTCGTCGAGCATCAGATCGAGCGCGTGCGCCGCGGCCGCGACATCATCTGCAAGGGCCTCGCGGCTACCGGCCGGGTCGACTTCGCGGAGCCGGCGGGCGCCTTCTACCTGTTCTTCTCCATCAAGGGAGAGACCGACACGAGGCGCATGGCGCTGCGGCTGGTCGACGAGGCCAATGTGGGCATCGCGCCGGGCGCGGCCTTCGGGGCCGGCGGGGAGGCCTATTTCCGCCTGTGCTTCGCGCGCCGTCCCGAGGACATCCAGGAAGCGGCCCGCCGAATCGCGGCGGCCCTGGCGCACTGAGGCCCCACCGTCCGCCGGTTGCGCTGGCGGCGCCGGCGCGCCAGAATGGCGCCATGGGGTGGGACGCGTGAAGCAGGGCGACGACCAGCATGGCGGACCCACGCGCCCGACCGTGTCGGACGCACGCCTCGCCAGCGTCCTCGACACCGCCGTCGACGGCATCCTCGTCATCGAGGAGCAAGGCAAGATCCTCGTCTACAACAAGGCGTGCGAGAGCCTGTTCGGCTACGCGCCGGAAGAGGCGCTCGGCCAGAACGTCCAGCTGATCATGCCGTCGGACTACGCCTCGGCGCATGACCGCTATCTCGACAACTACGTCGGCACCGGCGAGCGCAAGATCATCGGCATCGGGCGCGAGGTCCGGGCCCGGCACAAGGACGGGACCGAGTTCCCGGTCGAACTCTCCGTCGGCGAGGCGCGCACGCCGGACGGGCGGCAGTTCATCGGCATCATCCGCGACCTGCGCTCGCGCAAGGAAGCCGAGCGGCGCTTCAACGAGCTGCAGGCGGACCTCGTGCACATCGCCCGCGTCTCCGCCATGGACGAGATGGGAGCCGCGCTCGCCCACGAGCTGAACCAGCCGCTCACCGCCATCATGCTGTATCTGCAGGCCGCCACGCGCAGCATCACCCGGGCCGTGCAGGGCGCGACGCTACCGGTGGAGACCTTCCGGCAGGTGCTCGAAAAGGCCGTCCACGAGGCCGAGCGGGCCGGGGCGATCATCAGCCGCATGCGCCATTTCGTGGAGAAGCGGGAGCCGCAGCGGCGCGAAGTCGAGATCAACGCCATCGTGGACGAGGCCCTGGAGCTGGTGATGCTGGGCCAGCGCAATCCCCCCCGGGTCGTCCGCCGCTACTCCCGCGGCCTGCCCAAGGCGCTCGTCGACGCCGTGCAGATCCAGCAGATCGTGGTCAATCTCCTGCGCAACGCCGTGGAGGCGCTGAAGGGGCGCGAGCTTCCGGCGATCACCATCGAGACCCGCAAGGACGGGGAGCACCTGGAGGTCGTCGTCGAGGACAACGGGCCCGGGCTGCCTCCCACGGCCGTACCGACGATCTTCAAGGCATTTTCTACTTCCAAGCGCACCGGGATGGGGCTAGGCCTATCCATCTCCCGCACGATCGCGCAAAATCATGCGGGAGACCTCACGGTCGATCCCGGCGGCGATGGGCGTGGCGCTCGCTTCGTCCTTCAACTGCCGATCATCGCCGCGCCCGACAACGGGTCGGCGGACGAGGACGCAGGATGACGATTGGCGCAGACCGCTGCGCCGGTCCACACAGAATGGCGCCGAATGCGTGATCCGCCCAATTGGGAAGATTGCGGATGCCCGGCGCCCCATCATGATGAGTGGCCGCAGCTGAAGCGGCCGCGGGACTTGGCGGCGAGTGCACATGGGACAAGCGGGCCAGATAGACCAGGACGTCTTCATCGTCGACGACGACGGGGCGGTGCGGGACGCCCTGCGGCTGGTGTTCGAGATGGAGGGCTTCCGGGTGGAGGCTTTTCCGGACGGCGCCTCCTTCCTGGCGGCGGCGCGCTCGCGCACGCCGGACGTCGTGGTTCTGGACGTTCACATGCCGGGGCGCTCCGGCCTGGAGGTTCTGCAGGAGCTCGGGCCTCACTACGGGGCGCCGGTGTTCATGATCTCCGGCCAGGGCGACATCCCGATGGCCGTCGAGGCCATTCGCCAGGGCGCGCATGACTTCATCGAAAAGCCCTTCGACGCCGACACCGTCGTGCAGCGCGTGCGCGACGCCATCGAGGCGCGCGGCCGCAAGGGAGCGCGGAATTCCGGCGACATGATCCTGGCCGCGTTCTCGGGCGAGGAGCAGCTGACGCCGCGCGAACGCGAGGTGCTCGAGCGGATCGCGCTCGGCGCGTCGAACAAGGAAGCGGGCCGCCAGCTCGGCATCAGCCCGCGCACCATCGAGGTGCACCGGGCCCGCATCATGGAGAAGCTGGGCGCCCGCAACACCGCCGACCTCGTGCGCATCGTGTATTCGGACGTGCGCCGGAACTGAGCGCCGGCGGGCCTCGCGAGGGCCGCTCCACACGGGCCAAAGCGGCCCTTCGGCGAGAATCTCCCGCCGGTCCGTGAAGCTACGGATGGAATCCGCGCATTTCTCAGCCATTATAGTTTGATAGTGATCAAGGATGCGAGGTCTCCTGTGCGGGACCGGCGCGGCCAGCTTGCGGTAGCCCTCTGTGACCATCCACATCCTCGAAGACGATCCTGGCGTGAGCGATTCCCTGCTCATGTTCCTGAACGGCTTGGGCCTGACCGTGGCCACCTACCCGGATGCGGAGAGCTTTCTGGAGGGCGAGCCGCCGGTCGCCGGCGACACCATCATCGTCGACCTCCTGCTGCCGGGCATCAGCGGCGCCAAGGTGATCGGCTGGCTCCAGGGCCTCAAGGACCCGCCTCGCGTCGTCGCCATCACGGGCCAGCCCCAGTCCGCCATCGAAAAGCAGATCCAGGGTCTCGGGGCCGTCCGGGTGCTCAGGAAGCCGCTGAGCGCCGAGACCATCTCCCAGATCATCTGAACGCCGGGCTCCGGAGACCGGCCGCCGACCCGTTTCATTTCACAGTCCGTAGCAGTGCTTACGGCGAACAACCGATGCGAAGACGCCGAGCTCACGCTAAGTTGCCCCTGTGACGTCTATCCCCTGGCGGCGTCCTCGTGACGTCAGAACGCGCCGCTACCCCCGGAGAGGCTCGTATGTCCCTCGTTGCTCCTCGGCCGGACCCCATGCGGGACCGCATTCCCCCCAAGCACGACGCTGGCTGGACGCTGGGCATCTCCCATCCCGGCCGCATCGAGGCGCCGGCCGACAAGGCCGTCCGCCGTCTCGACCTCGGGCCGCGTGAAAGCGTCATCGACGAAGGCGACGTCGAGCGCTTCCTCTATGTGGTGCTCGAAGGCGCGGTGATGCTGTCCAAGCTCCTGCCCGACGGTCGCCGCCAGATCACCGACCTGCTCGGGCCGGGCGACGTGTTCGGCCTCAGCGTCAGCCATCTCGCCGACGTCACGGTCGAGACGGTGCTGGCGTCGCGCATCGCCCTCTACGACCGCCAGACGGTCGAGGCCTCCGCCGAACTGCAACGGCTGATCTCGGCCGGCCTGCGCGCGCAGGTCTGCGCCCTGCACGACCACGCGATGCTGCTCGGTCGCAAGTCGGCCGTGGAGCGGGTCTCCACCTTCCTGATGCGGCTTCTCCCCAACCGGGGCGGCAATGGCTGCCAGGGCCCCTCGGGCGACCGCAAGGCGGACCAGGCGCAGGTGCAGGTGCCGCTCACCCGCCAGGAGATCGCCGACTATCTCGGCCTGACGCTGGAGACGGTGAGCCGCGCCTTCTCGCACCTGAAGCGCGAGGGCTTCCTCGACTATGGGCGGCACGACGAGGTCACGATCGTGAATGTCTGCCGCCTGTGCCAGTGCACCGGCTCGCATTGACCTGACGTATAGGGAACTGAGGCGCCGCCGCGTTCTCGCCGGCGCGTCGTCTTCCGGATCGACGCAAGAAGAACCCGTCTGCGCCCGCCCCATCATGCGGGCGGACGGGAAGCGCCCGACACAGCTCCCCCGAGACCGTGCCGGGCGCCCCGGCCCACGGCGTAGCCGCCATGGATGACGTGGGACCGGACAGTGAGCGCGTCCCGCGGAGACCCCCGCCGCCTCGGGACAGAGCCGCTCAGCCGCCGCTCATCACGGGATCCAAATTGACGCAGGGATCGCGAACCGTCATTGATCGAGGTCAACGGTCCCCGCTTTGCTCTGCTTTCCAGTCCCTCCGCCGCCCATGGGTTCACACGCAGCGCCGGCCTTGCGCGCCATCCTGGCGCAGATCGGCCTGATGTCCGCCGCCGCGCTGGGCGGCTGGGCCTTCGAATGGGCTGGAATCCCGGCCCCGTGGCTCTCCGGCGCGATGATCGTCACGGCGGCCCTGGCGGCGGCCGACATCGCCCCGCCGATGGTCCCGGCCTTTCGCGAGCTCGCCCTCATCATCGCCGGCGTCTCGATGGGCGCGTCGATGACGCCCGAATCGGTGAGCGCCTTCGTCGATTATCCCGGCAGCCTGGCCATCCTGGCCGTCTCCGTGGTGGTCGTCATCGCCGGGTCGGCGGCCGTGCTGGTCCATGTGTCGGGCTGGTCGGCGCGCGACGCCCTGTTGGCCTCCGCGCCCGGCGCGCTCTCGACCGTGCTGGTCATCGCCGCCGACCAGGGCGCCGACGTCGCCCGCATCGTGGTGGTCCAGCTGGTCCGCCTATTCGTGCTGGTCGCGATCCTGCCCATGGCCATCGTGGCCGCCGAGCACGGCTCGGGCGGCGCGGCGGCGATCCGCCCGCCGGCCGACGCAGGCGCCCTGGCGATCCTGTTCGCCGTGTCGATCGCGGGCGCCATCGCCTGCGAGAAGCTGAACGTCGCCGGCGCGTTCATCCTCGGCCCGATGCTGGCGAGCGGCCTGGTCACGGCGCCCGGCCTCGTGCATGGCGGCATGCCGCCTATCTTCTCCCTGATCGGGTTCGTGCTGATCGGCGTGTTCATCGGCCAGCGCTTCCGCGGGCTGGAAGCCATGACGGTGCTGCGCACCGCGCCGGCCGCGATCGTCTCCTTCGCGGCCACGCTGTCGCTGTCGGCGCTGGGCGCGGTCGCGGTGACGGCGATCGTCGGCGTGCCGTTCGGCGAGACCGCCGTGGCCTTCGCGCCGGGCGGGCTGGAGGCCATGACGGTGCTGGCCTTCGCGCTCGGCCTCGATCCGGTCTATGTGGGCGTGCACCACCTGGCGCGCTTCGTCCTGGTCGCGTTCCTCATCCCGGCGGCGTTCCGCTGGTGGCCGGGGCTCCAGGCCGAGGAGCCCGCGCGGGATCCCACCTGAGCGGCGTAGGTCAGACCTTCACGCCGATGCGAAAGCCGCCCCAGTGCCGCCCCTTGACGCGGATGGGCGCCGAAATGTCCTTCATGAGGGCGAAGGTTCCGCCGCCCATGTCGCGCCGGTAGGTCTGCACCAGGAAGCGCTTGACGTTGCGGCCCGCCGAGAGGCCGGTGCGGTCGTTGAAAATGCGTCGGTTCCGGCAATTCGCCGTGTTCCAGGCCGGGTCCCGGCCCTGCGGCTTCGAATAGACGCGATTATGCGTCGGCAGGAAGCCGTTGCGGTCGACCGCCGCGCAGAACGCGATGCGCTCGTCGGTGGCCAGGATCGGCTCCTGGACGGCCGGAAGCAGCCGGTCGGTCAGCGGCACGAAGCGCGTCATGTGCTGCGGCGGGTTCGAGCCCGCGATGGGCGCGTAGTTTTCGTCGAAGAGGTCGGCCAGGCTGATCTCGCCGCGGTCGATGGCCTGCTCAAACAGCCGGCCGATCTGCGTCGCGGCGTCCTGGGCGGAGGCGATCAGCTTGCCGTCCTTGGCCTGCACGGCCGAGCCGGCGATGTACTCCACCAGCTCCTGGCTGGTGCGCACGAGCGAGTCGATCCGCCGCGAAGCCTCCGCGTAGTCGCTGCGCGAGCCCTCCAGATTGTCGATGACGACGTCCAGATGCTCGATCACGCCGTTGCAGACGCGGATGTTCTCGGCGACCGGGGACGCGATGCCCTCGATGTTTTCGACCAGGCGGTGGACGAGCCGCCCGAACTCGTCGAAGGCGTGCAGCCGCTGGGCGATGCCCTCATTCTCGGCGGAGGCGGCGCGCGCTTTCACCTCGTTCTGCTGGCTCTGCTCGGACAGGCGCTCGATGGTCTGCGACAGGAGCCCGAGTTGCCGGGCGTTCTCGGCCGTGGCGGCGCGGGTCTGCTCGGCGAGGTCCTTGATGGCGTTGGCGATGACGGCGAAGCCCCGACCGGCGACGCCGCTGCGCGCCGCCTCGACGCCGGCGTTGATCGAGATGAGCTGGATCTCGCGCGCCACCGAGTTGATCGCCGCGCTCGATTCGGAGACGCGCTGGATGGTCGAGGTCGCCTCGCTGAGGATGGAGGAGAACTGGCTGGCCGCCTCCGACAGGGTCGCGACATTCTCGCGCGCGCCGTCCAGGCCTTCGCGGATCGCGCCGGTGGCGGCCGCGAGCCCTTCCTTGACGTCCAGGGCCGAGGCCTGGGCCCGCTCGGCGGTGGTCGAGATGGTCTCGTTGGCTCGGATCATCTGCTCCGCCGCGACGGCGACGTCGTTGATCCCGGCCGTCCTTTCGAACACCGCGCGGACGACGTCGTTGACGTCGCCGGCGATGTCAACGATTTCGCCGAGCTGGTCGATGCGGTCAGAAATGCCTTGAATGAACGCCGCAGCCGCAGCGCCGTCCAGCGCGTCGTTCTGCTGGTCGGGGTAAGCCCGAGCAAGATTCATCTGAGGTGCTCCAAACGCTGACCGTCATGTTGTCTCTTCGTGCTTAACAAATGCTGAAATCAGAGATGCCGAAGGACTACTGTGCAGGGGAGCTACGCTCATACAACTTTGCTCTACTGATAGGTTGCAGTAGGCTGTGCGCTCGTGATGCACGGTTTATGCTACGGCTTGGGCGAATCAGGAGACGGCGATGAAGAGCGTGATCGTGCTGGGCGTTTTGGCGACGACGTTGGGCGCCTGCGTCGCCCCGCCGGTCCGCAACCTTCCGATCATCTCCTATGACGGCGAGTTCCGCGGTCCCGTCGTCGCCGACGCGGGCGTGCCCATCTCGGCCCGCTACCAGGGCTACTGCGAGAGCCCCCCGCATCGCTGGCGCCATGGCTGGTACCGCGCCTATACGCCCCAGCCCTGCCCGGTGGTCGAGCGCACCGTGGTGCGCGCCCTTTACTGACGGATCCATCCGGCCCCGGGGCGCCTGAAGGCGCGCCGGTCGGATCTTTCCAAGGCCTGCATCGTTCTCGTGCATCTCCGCATGAGGACCTTGCGTGCCGTCTTTCCGTCGTGCCGACCTTCCGAGACGGGCGTCCTTCGTCATTCTCCCGATCCTGGCCGCCGCCGCCCTGTGGGCCACGGCCGCGCACGCGGCCTCGGCGCCGGGCGCCAAGGGTCCATCCGAAGCGCTGTTCATCGCCCAGGTGCTGGTGCTGATCGTCGTCGGGCGCCTGCTGGGCGAGGCGATGCAGCGGGTGGGCCAGCCGGCCGTCATGGGCCAGCTCATCGCCGGCATCGTGCTCGGCCCGTCCGTGTTCGGCGCGCTCCTGCCGGAGTGGCAGCATGCCCTGTTTCCGCCGGAGCGCGACCAGAAGGCGATGCTGGACGCCATCTCCCAGCTCGGCATCATGCTGCTGCTCCTGCTCACCGGGATGGAGACGGATCTGGGCCTCGTCCGCAAGGTCAAGCGGGCCGCCTTCAGCGTCTCGGTGGCGGGCGTCGCCGTGCCGTTCGCCTGCGGCTTCGCGCTGGGCGAGATGCTGCCGGAAGCCATGCTGCCGCGGCCCGAGCTGCGGCTGATCACCTCGCTGTTCCTCGGCACCGCGCTCTCGATCTCCTCGGTGAAGATCGTCGCCATGGTGGTGCGCGAGATGAACTTCATGAGGCGCAATGTCGGACAGGTGATCGTGGCCTCCGCCATCATCGACGACACGATCGGCTGGATCATCATCGCGCTCACCTTCGGCATCGCCCTGCATGGCGCCTTCGACCTGCCGTCGCTGGCGCGCAGCCTGATCGGAACCATCGCGTTCCTGGCCATCAGCCTCACGATCGGGCGCAAGCTGGTGTTCATGGCCATCCGCTGGGCCAACGACACGTTCGTGAGCGAGATGGCGGTGATCTCCGTCATCCTGGTGATCACCGGCCTGATGGCGCTGGCCACCAACGCCATCGGCGTGCACACCGTGCTGGGCGCCTTCGTGGCCGGCGTGCTGGTGGGGCAGTCGCCCATCCTGACGCGCCACATCGAGGAAGAGCTGCGCGGCCTGATCGTGGCGCTGTTCATGCCCGTATTTTTTGGGCTCGCCGGCCTCAGCGCCGACCTCACCATCCTGCGCAACGGCGAGATCGCGCTGCTGACGGTCGGCCTCGTGCTGATCGCCAGCCTGGGCAAGTTCGGCGGCGCCTTCGTGGGCGGCTGGTTCGGCGGCCTGAGCAGCCGCGAATCCGTCGCGCTCGGCTGCGGCATGAACGCCCGCGGCTCGACGGAGGTGATCGTCGCCTCGATCGGCCTGTCCATCGGGGCGCTCAGCGAGAACCTCTTCACCATGATCGTCGCCATGGCGGTGATCACCACGATGGCGATGCCGCCGATGCTGCGCTGGGCGCTGGGACGGCTGCCGATCACCCCGGAGGAGGCGGAGCGCATCGAGCGGGAAACCTTCGAGGCCAAGGGCTTCGTGCCCCAGCTGGAGCGCCTCCTGGTCGGGGCGGACCAGAGCCAGAGCGGCCGGCTGGCATCGCGCATCGCCGGCCTGCTCGCCGGCGGGAGGGGCCTGCCGGTCACCGTGGTGCGCCTCGGGGCCGACGCGGTCCCCTTCGGGAATGGAGCGCCCGATGTCGACCTGGACGTCGAGACAGCCGTCAAGAAGGCGGCCGCCACCGCCCAGGACGACCCGAAGCCGGACGAGGTCACCCTGGAGGTCGACGTCACCACGCGCGTGCAGTCAGGCCCGGACGAGGAGGCGATCGCCCGGGAGGCGGCGAAGGGCTACGACCTCCTGATCGCCGGGGTGGAGCCCTCGGCGGACGCCAGGGGCGGCTTCCACCCGCGGCTCACGCGGCTCGCCGAAAGCTTCGACGGCCCATTCGCGCTGGCCAGCGCCCGCGGCGCGCTGCGCGACGAGCCCGTGCGGGCCGACATGAACATCCTGGTCGCCATCACCGGCACGGAGGTGTCGCGCCGGGGCGCCGAGATCGCGCTCGCGCTGGCGCGGTCGCATCGCTGCCCCATCACGGCGCTCTATGTCGCCGGCGCCCATCAGACCGGAACGCGCCAGCGGCGGTTCCGCGTCATGCGCGGCCAGAACGAGGCGATCCTGAAGGACATCGTGCGCCTGGGAGACCAGTTCGGCGTGCCGGTGCGCACCGCCGTGCGGGTCAACATGGCCGCCGAGCAGGCCATCGCCCGCCAGGCGCGGGTGGGCAAGCACACGCTCGTGGTCCTCGGCGTCAGCCCGAGGCCGGGCGAGTCGCTGAGCTTCGGCCATGTCGCCGGGGTGCTGATGGAGGAGAGCGAGCAGTCCTTGCTGTTCGTGGCCAGCCGCTCGGGCGCGTGAGGCCCGGCTCGCGCCCGGTCTCCCCGCCGCGCCGCCCTGAACGAAAAAGGCCCCCGCAAATGACGAGCACTTGCGGGGGCCGCTGCGCATCTTGGAGGGGGCATTCCTGTGATGCGACGGGATAACGCCCCGCCCCGGACGGAGTTCCATGGCTCCGTCGCTTTTTTTCAAATTATTTGCAGAGGGTCAGAACGCGGTCCGTGACGGTCAGGACCTTGCCCTCCTCGAAGTCGATTCCGTCCAGGATGCACTCCTCCCCGCCGGCGTTCTTCAGCATCAGCCGGCGCTTTCCGTCGGCGACCCACCGCAGGGTTCGGCTTTCGCCGAAGCGGATCGGCCTGCCGTCCAGTTGTGGCGGACCCCAGCCGCTCCCATGAGAGATCTGGACTTCGGCGATCGGCTCTCTCGTCTTGTTGACGATCTTCAACGCGGCGGCGCTGGCGGGCTCGGCGAAGGCGAGGAGCGCCGAGAGAGCGAGAATCATCTTGTGGGGCACGTGGCGCATCCAGTCAGGACGGTGTTTCGTCGTGATCTTGCTTGGACCTCAAGAAAATGGCTGGCCGGAGGCGGACCAGGGACCAGCGAAGGCCTTGGAGCCAGACAAGCAGCCTGCGTACCTAATGCAACTAAACCGGGAATTAAACGAGGTATGCTACTCGTCTTTCGTCAAGGATTTGTGCTTTTCAAATAAATCAAGTGGTGTATGCTGATAAGGCTGAAAAATCGGAGCACATCGTGTCAGAAGACAACAGCATCCTCATTGATCTCGTGGCGGACATCGTCTCCGCGTATGTATCAAACAACAAGTTGTCGCGTGAAGAGCTTGCGAGCGTGATCGGAAGCGTCCACTCGGCCCTTGTCGCCGTCTCGAGCGGGAAGAAGGAAGAGCCGGTCGAGGAGCTTCGCCCGGCGGTTCCGATCAAGAAGTCCGTGACCCCGGACTACATCGTCTGCCTCGAGGACGGGAAGACCTTCAAGTCATTGAAGCGTCATTTGTCGACCAAGTACGGCATGACCCCGGCCGACTATCGCGCCCGCTGGGGGTTGCCGTCCGACTACCCGATGGTCGCGCCGAACTACGCGGCGTCGCGGTCCGAGCTGGCCAAAAGCATGGGCCTCGGTCAGGCCCGCCGCAAGCCCGCTCCCCCGCCAGCGCCCACTCCGGCCAAGCGCGGCCGCCGCCCGAAGGCCGCCACGGCGGGTTGACCAAGCCTCGGACACCGATCGCGCCCCGTTGGCGCGGTCGCGCGTCCGCGGCCTCCCATGAGACAGCCGGACTCCGACCGGCGAGACGCCGCGCGCCACGGGCGCGCCGAGCATGAAGAAGGGCGAGCGTCCGCATGTCGCGACGCCGCCTCGCCGGGAACAGACTGAACTTCATCTGCATTGGTGCAGGACCTTGCAGGAGAAACCCCCGATGTCGACGCTCCATGCCGCTGCGGCGGCCGGCCTGATCGTCCCGGCTCTCACCTTCGCGCTCGTTCTCATGGTGGCGCAGGCCAAGGACAATGCGGAGAGCCGCATGGTTCCCGTGAGAGCCCAGCGCCGCCGGCGCTGAAGCCTGGCGGCCCCCTTCCGGGCTGCATCACACAGCCTCCCGGGCTGCATCGCACAGGACGAAGGGGCGTCGCGACGGCCCCTTCGGAAAGCCCCTGAGCTCCGGCCTACGCCGTGCGACGTTTGAGCACGGCCCGCTCGCGCCAGGAGCGGAGAGGAACCATCCCCCGCGCCTCCGGTTGATCTTGCACGACGCGTCCGGGCCTCCAGGCCGACGCTCCCCGTCACGACCGGAGACCTGCCGTGAACACGCCATCCCGAACTGCGTCCGCGCTCCCGGACGCCATCCCCGTGCGCATCACGATCAACGGCGTCGAGCGTCCGTTGCAGGTCCAGCCCTGGACGACCCTGCTCGAACTGCTCAGGCTCGATCTCGACCTGACCGGAACCAAGAAGGGCTGCGACCACGGCCAGTGCGGGGCCTGCACGGTCCTGGTCGACGGCGTCCGGGTCAATTCCTGCCTGACCCTCGCGGTCATGAAGGACGGCGCGAGCGTGGTCACCGTCGAGGGGCTGGCTCAGGATGGCGAGCTCCACCCGGTCCAGGCCGCCTTCATCGACCATGACGCGTTCCAGTGCGGCTATTGCACGCCGGGGCAGATCTGCTCCGCCGTGGGGCTGATCGCCGAGGGCAGGGCCAGGACGCGCGACGAGATCCGCGAGTTGATGAGCGGAAACATCTGCCGCTGCGGCGCCTATGTGAACATCGTCGCCGCCGTTGAGCAGGCCATGGCCGCGGGCGACCGCGCCGGCTTGCCGGGGGGCCGGCCATGACCCCGTTTTCCTATGTGCGCGCCCAGAGCGCCGCCGAAGCCGTGCGCGAGCTGGCCGGGGATCCGACCGCGCGCGTCATCGCCGGCGGGACCAATCTCCTGGACCTGATGAAATACGACGTCGAGCGCCCGGGCCGTCTCGTCGACATCACCCGGCTGCCGCTGGACCGCATCGAGAGCCAGGGCGAGGGGCTGCGCATCGGCGCGCTCGTGACCAATTCGAACCTGGCCCATGACGAGCGGATCGCGCGCGATTACCCGCTGCTGGCCAGCGCCATCCTGGCCGGCGCCTCCCCGCAGCTGCGCAACGCCGCCTCGACGGGCGGCAACCTGCTGCAGCGCACGCGCTGCTATTACTTCTATGATCCCGCGACACCCTGCAACAAGCGCGAGCCCGGCTCGGGCTGTTCGGCGCGCGACGGCGTCAACCGCATCCACGCCATCCTGGGGACGAGCGAGCAGTGCATCGCCACCCATCCGTCCGACATGTGCGTGGCGCTGGCCGCCCTGGAGGCGGTGGTGCAGGTCGAAGGCCCGGACGGCGCGCGCGCCATCCCGATGGCCGAGTTCCATCGCCTGCCCGGCGATGCGCCCGAGACGGATTCCACGCTGCGGCCCGGCGAGCTGATCACCGCCGTGGACCTGCCGCGGCCCGCCTTCGCGGCGCATCACACCTATCTCAAGCTGCGCGACCGGCTGTCTTACGCCTTCGCGCTGGTGTCGGTCGCGGTCGGGCTCGACATGCGCGACGGCGTCATCGGGAAGGCCCGCCTGGCGCTGGGCGGCGTCGCCCACAAGCCGTGGCGCGTCCCGGAGGCCGAGGCGATCCTCGAGGGACAGGCGCCGGCGCCGGAGCGGTTCGCCCAGGCCGCCGAACGCCTCCTCGTCGGCGCGCAGGGGTTCGGACACAACGACTTCAAGATCGAGCTGGCGCGCCGCGCCATCGTGCGGGCGCTCGGCCAGGCCGCGGCCGGGACGCCGCAATCGCAGACCGACAAGCGGATCCAGTGAGGGCGCCGACATGAGCAACGCTGATTTGCATGTGGGGTCTCCGCGCAGCCGCGTCGACGGCCCGCTGAAGGTGACCGGGCAGGCCCGCTACGCCGCCGAGTTCGCCGCGCCCGGCCTGCTGCACGGGGTGATCGTGTCGAGCGCCGTCACGCGCGGGCGGATCCTGCGCATCGACGCCTCGCAGGCGCTCGCGGTGGCCGGCGTCGTCCAGGTGTTCACGCATGAGAACCGGCCGGCGACGGCCTGGTTCGACTACAAATACCGCGACGAGACGGCGCCTCCGGGCTCGCCGTTCCGGCCGCTCTACGACGATGCGATCGCCTTCGCCGGCCAGGCGATCGCCCTGGTGGTGGCGGACGACTACGAGGCCGCGCGCTACGCCGCCACGCTGGTCCGGGTCGACTACGCGACCGAGGAGCATTTCACCAATCTGGAGCTCCAGCGCGAGGAGGCCTACACGCCGCCCAAGAAGCGCAACGGCGTGAAGCCGCCGCCCAAGCCCCGCGGCGACGCCGACGCCGCCTTGGCCGCCGCGCCCGTGAAGCTGCAGAACGAGTACAGCGTCGCCGTCGAGCATCACAATCCGATGGAGCCTCACGCCACCACGGTGGTGTGGGAGGGCGACGGCAAGCTCACCATCCACGACAAGACGCAGGGCTCGCAGAACAGCCAGTCCTACGTGGCCAGCGTCTTCGGCCTGTCCAGCGCGGACGTGCGGGTCGTCGCGCCCTTCGTCGGCGGCGCCTTCGGGTCGGGCCTGCGGCCGCAGCACCAGCTCTTCCTGGCCGTCATGGCGGCGCTGGAGCTGAAGCGCTCCGTCCGGGTGGAGCTCACCCGCGACCAGACCTTCACGCTCGGCTACCGCCCCTATACGATCCAGCAACTGGCGCTCGGCGCCGACCTCGACGGCAAGCTGCAGGCCGTCAAGCACGACGCCGTGGCCGGCACCTCGCATTTCGAGGACTACCAGGAGGTCGTCGTCAACTGGTCGGGGTTTCTGTACGACGTCCCTAACGCCGAGCTCACCTACCGGCTCGCCAAGCTCGACACCTATACGCCCTGCGACATGCGCGCGCCGGGCGCGACGCTGGGCGTCTATGCGCTCGAGACCGCCATGGACGAGATCGCCTGCGAACTCGGCCTCGATCCCGTCGAGCTCAGGCTGCGCAACTTCAACGCCAAAGACAAGGACGAGGACAAGGTCTTCACCAGCAAGGAGCTTCGCGCCTGCTACGCGCAGGGCGCGGAGCGCTTCGGCTGGTCGAACCGCAATCCCGCGCCGCGCTCGATGCGCGAGGGCCGCGAGCTCGTCGGCTGGGGCATGGCGAGCGGCGTCTGGGAGGCCATGATGCAGAAGACGGCCGCCCGCGTGACCGTGAAGCGGGACGGCGGCGTCGAGGTCGCCTGCGCGACGGCCGACATCGGCACCGGCACCTACACCATCCTGGCGCAGCTCGCGGCGGACGCTTTCGGGCTGCCCCTCGACAAGGTGGACGTGAAGCTCGGCGACTCGTCGCTGCCGAAGTCGCCCGTCGAGGGCGGGTCCTGGACCGCCGCGTCGGCCGGCAGCGCCGTCCAGGCGGCCTGCGAGTCGGCCCGCAAGTCGCTCCTGAAGGCGGCGCGCGGGCTGGACGGGTCGCCGCTGGGCAACGCCGACCTCGACCATGTGGCGTTCCGGGACGGCCGCGTCGTGCTCGCGTCGGACGCGGCGCGAGGCCTGAGCTTTTCGGAGATCCTGGCCGGGGCCGGCCTCGATGCGATCGAGGAGGAGGAGAGCGCCGCGCCCAGCCGGATCACGCAGATGCTCTATGCCGGCTACACCCATTCGGCCATCTTCGCCGAGGTGAAGATCGACGAGGAGCTGGGCGTCGTGCGGGTCACCCGCATCGTCAACGCCGTCGCGGCCGGGCGCATCCTCAATCCCAAGACGGCGCGCAGCCAGATCCTGGGCGGCGTCGTGATGGGCCTCGGCATGGCCCTGGAGGAGGAGACGCTGCTCGACCACACGCTGGGCCGCTTCATGAACCACAACCTCGCCGAGTATCACGTGCCGGTGAACGCCGACATCCACGACATCGACGTGATCTTCGTCGAGGAGCACGACGACAAGGTCAGTCCGATCGGCGTGAAGGGCCTGGGCGAGATCGGTGTCGTCGGCACGGCGGCGGCGATCGCCAATGCGGTGTTCCACGCCACCGGCAAGCGCATCCGCGACCTGCCGATCACCATCGACAAGATCATTGCGCCCTGACCGGACGGGGAGGGCGCGCCTATTGGCCCGGCGGCTGCCGCCCGTTCGCCTTCCAGTGCCATTGGGGGCCGGGGCGCGGCTTCTCGGTCACGATGACGACGACCTTCGGGTCCGGCTTGTTGAAGATGACCCTCTGCTCCGGGTCGGCCGTGGTCGGGGCCGGCTTGGGGGTGGGGCGGAAGCGGCCGGCCGCCCCGCGACGGGCTTCCTGCTCGGCCTTCTTGTCGACGACGTCGTAAGGGAACAGTCTCTCATGCGGTCGCTCGTGGCGCGCCGCGGCGGCCCGGAACGGATCGTGATCCGCGCCGGAGCCCCGCTCCTGGTCGGACTGCGAGACATGGCTCACGAGCCTCGTGACGAACCGGCCTCGCCAGGATTTTTCCAGCATCAGGACACCGCGACGGAAGACACCCAAGTTAGCCTATGAGGAAAATCTCAACGTAGAGTTGCAATATGCGGAGAAATCGCAGGAAGGGACTTGGCGATGACCATCGACGAGCAGGCCCTGGCGAGGCTCAACGACGCCTGGTTCGCCGCGTTCAACGCGCAGGATCACTCCGCCATCCAGGATCTCTACGCCGAGGACGCGGTCGTCGTGCCGATCAACTCGGGCGTGGTGCGCGGCCGGTCCGGCGCCGGGGGCTTCTGGGCGAGCTTCGCCGAGCACGCCTCGGCCGTCACCATCACCTGCGAGGACCGGCGCGCGATCGCCCCCGACATGGTCCAGGAGATCGGCGTCTACGCCTTCCACATGAAGGACAACCACCGCACGGTCTCGGGCAAATACCTGTTCCTGTGCCGCATGGATGGCGCCGACTACCGCATCTGCACTCATATGTGGAACCGCCATCTCTGGGACTGAGCCGGGGCGAGCCGCGCCGGCTGCGGCGCAGCGCCACGGGCGCCCAAGGCCAGGCCGGCCGGAACCGCACGCCCGGGGCGCCGTTGGGGGGACAGGTTCACCCCCCATGACCGGAGCCTCCCATGGCTAGCGACGACGCGACGCGGCCGGCCGTCAACCGCCGACATTTCCTGGGGGCGTCAGCCTCCACCCTCGCGGCCCCGCTCGTGGCCGACAGCCTCGCCGGACCCGCCGCCGCCCAGACGCGGCGCGAGCGGGACCCGGCCGAGCCCGTCCCAATGCGGCTCAGGATCAACGGACAGGAGCACCGGCTGGCGCTGGACGTCCGCACCAGCCTGCTCGACGCCCTGCGCGACCATGTGGGCCTGACCGGCGGCAAGAAGGGCTGCGACCACGGCCAATGCGGCGCCTGCACGGTGCATCTCGACGGCGCCCGCGTCCTCTCCTGCCTGACGCTGGCGGTCAGCGTCCAAGGGCGCGAAGTGACCACCATCGAGGGGCTCGCCGGGGCGCAGGGCGACCTTCACCCCATGCAGCAGGCCTTCATCGATCATGACGCGTTCCAGTGCGGCTACTGCACGCCCGGGCAGATCATGTCGGCCGTGGCCTGCGTGCAGGAGGGGCATGCCTCCTCGCCGGCGGCGATCCGCGAATTCATGAGCGGCAACCTGTGCCGCTGCGCCGCCTATCCCAACATCGTCGCCGCCGTCGAGCAGGCGCGCGACCGGATGGAGGGCTGACCCATGCGCCCGTTCCAGTACAGCAGGCCCGAGACCGTGCGCGAGGCCGTCAGCCTCGCCGATGTCGGCCGCGGCGCCGCGGTCTCCTCCCCGGCGGCGTTCCTGGCCGGCGGCACGACCCTGGTCGACCTCATGAAGCTCGACGTCATGCGCCCGCAGGCGCTGGTCGACGTCAAGGGCCTCGCCGAGCAGGAGCCGGACATGCGCGGCGTCCAGGCCAGCGAGCGCGGACTGCGCATCGGCGCGCTGGCCCCGATGGCGATGGTGGCCGACGACGAGACGGTGAAGCGCGACTACCCGGCTTTGTCGCAGAGCCTGCTGCTGGCCGCCAGCGCGCAGCTGCGCAACATGGCCACGCTGGGCGGCAACCTTCTGCAGCGCACGCGCTGCCCCTATTTCCGCGACACGTCTTGGGACGCCTGCAACAAACGCGAACCCGGCTCGGGCTGTTCGGCGCTGGGCGGCGTGAACCGCCTGCACGCCGTGCTGGGCGTGAGCCAGCACTGCATCGCCAGCTACCCGGGCGACTTCGCCCAGGCTCTCGTGGCGCTGGACGGCGCGGTCGAGACCGTCGGCCCGCGCGGCCGCCGCCGCATCGAGGCGGCGCGCCTGCACCGCCTGCCGGGCGATGCGCCGGAGATCGAGACGGTGCTGGACCCGGGCGAGCTGATCACCGCCATCACGGTCCCGGCGAAGCCCTGGGCCCGCCGCTCGCTCTATCTCAAGGTCCGGGACCGCGAATCCTACGCCTTCGCGCTGGCCTCGGCGGCGGTCGCCCTCGACCTCGACGGCGATACCGTCCGGGACGCCCGCGTGGCGCTGGGCGGCGTGGCCGCCATCCCGTGGCGCGCCTACGAAGCCGAGGAGGTCCTGCGCGGCCAGCGCTTCGACGAGGACCTGGCCCGCAAGGCCGCGAGCGCCGCCTTTGAGCGGGCGAGGCCCTCAGGCGACAACGCCTTCAAGGTGAAACTCGGCCAGGAGACGCTGGTCCGGGCGCTCATTCAAGCCGCCGAGATGGAGGGCTGACCGATGGTCGACGCCGCACCCGAACCCAAAGTCAATATGGGCCAGCCGGCCCCGCGCATCGACGGCCGCCTCAAGGTCACCGGCGCGGCCCGCTACGCCTCCGACATGCCGGTCGCCAACCCGGCTTTCGCGGTCCTGGTCACGAGCCCCATCGCCAAGGGCAAGGTCCTGTCCATCGATCCCGCCTCGGTGCTGGACATGCCGGGCGTGCTCGACGTGCTCACGCACCAGAACGCCTCGGGCGAGGTGAAGGCCGCCACGATGATCAGCCAGGGCGGGACCGCCTCCACCAGCATCCGGCCGCTGGAGACCGACCAGATCTTCCACGACGGCCAGATCGTCGCCATGGTGGTGGCCGACACCTTCGAGGCGGCGCGCGACGCCGCCTACCGGCTGAAGGCGCGCTACTTCGCCGAGCGGCCCTCGGCCGGCTTCGACGCTCCCGGCGCGCAGGAGCGGTCCGCCAAGGACGCCAGCGAGAAGCACGAGGACCCGCAGGTCGGCGACGCCGAGCAGGCGCTCGCGACCGCCGACGTGGTCGTGGAGGGCTGGTACGAGACCCCGACCCAGCATCACAACCCCATCGAGCTCTTCACCACCACATGCCTGTGGTCGGGCGCCGAGCTGACCGTCCACGAGCCCAGCCAGACCGTCTACGGCCTGCGCGCCGGGCTGGCGGAACAGCTCGGGATGGACCAGCAGGACATCCGCATCGTCAGCCGCTTCATCGGCGGGGCCTTCGGCTCGAAGGGAGCGATCACGCCCCGCACTGCGCTCGTGGCCATCGCGGCGCGCCGCCTGGGCCGGCCGGTGAAGCTCGTGACCACGCGCGACCAGGGCTACACGGTCGCGACCTACCGGGCGGAGACGCGCCACCATGTGCGCCTCGGCGCCTCGCGCGACGGCCGGCTGACGGCGCTGTCGCACGAGGGGTGGGAGGTCACATCCCGGCCGGACGCCTACATGGTGGCCGGCACGGACACGACCGCGCGCATGTACAAGGTCCCGAACGTATTCACCAAGGTGAACATCGTCCATGCGGACCGCAACACGCCGGGCTTCATGCGCTCGCCGCCCGAGGTGCCCTACATGTTCGCCCTGGAGAGCGCCATGGACGAGCTCGCCTTCAAGCTCGACATGGACCCGGTCGAGCTCCGGCGCGTCAACGACACCATGAACGAGCCCATCAAGGGCCTGCCCTACACCAGCCGCTCGCTGATGCAGTGCTATGACGCGGCCGCCGAAGCCTTCGGCTGGTCGGGCCGGGACAGGCGTCCCGGCTCGATGCGGGACGGCGACTGGCTGATCGGCTGGGGCTGCGCCACCGCCTGCTATCCGACGCAGCTCGCCCCGGCGGCGGCGCGCGTGCGCTACCGCCCGCAGGGCGGCGTCCGGGTGGAGACGGCGGGCCACGAGATCGGCACCGGCGCCTACACGGTGGTGGCCCAGATGGCGTCCGAGAAGCTCGGCGTGCCGCTGGAGGACGTCGACGTCGTGATGGGCGACACCCAGCTCCCGCCCGCGCCGGTGGCCGGCGGCTCGATCTCGACCGCGAGCGTCTGCTCGGCCGTGGCGCTGGCCTGCGAGCGGATCATCGGCCGCCTCGTGGCGCGGGCCGAGCCGCAGACGACGGCCTCGGTCGGCGGCCCCGGCGCGGGCCTGTCCGGCTGGACCATCGCCCAGGGCAAGCTCATCGGCCCCGGCGGCGAGTTCCACGACGTCGGCGAACTCTTCAAGGCGCTCGGCGCGGGCGCGATCGAGGAATATGGCGAGTTCGTCCCGCATGGCTCCAGCCCGGACGCCCTCGCGGGGCTCTATGCGGGCAAGTCTGGCATCACCGGCGGGTCGCGGCTGAAGGACCGAATCCAGTACGCCTTCGGGGCGGAGTTCGTGGAGGTGCGCGTGCATGCGCGGACGCGCGAGATCCGCGCGCCCAGGCTCGTCGGCGCCTTCGCGGCGGGCCACATCATGAACCCCCGGACGGCGCGCAGCCAGCTGATGGGCGGCCTGATCTGGGGCCTTGGCTCGGCCCTTCACGAGCGGACCGAGATCGACGTGCGGGCGGCCCGCTACGTCAACGACAACCTCGCGGAATATCTCATCCCGGTGAACGCCGACGTGGCGGAGGTCAAGGTGATCCTGCTGTCGGAGGAGGACCAGCTGGTCAATCCGTCCGGCATCAAGGGCCTGGGCGAACTCGGCAATGTGGGGACCAACGCGGCGGTCGCCAACGCCGTCCACCACGCCACCGGCAAGCGCATCCGCAGTCTGCCCATCCGCATCGAGCACCTGCTCGACGCCTGACGCGCCCCGGCTGCGCTCCCGCCGGGAGCGCGGCCGCAGCCTCAGTGCGTGTCTTCGAAGACCTTGCGCTCGGCCTCGGTGAGCAGCGCTCCCGTCTGGGCGAACCGGAAGCGCATGAAGCGGGCCGCTTCGGGCAGCTCGATCGCGCCGCCGCAGCGCATGCAGAGCAGCTTGTTGTCGGTCTTGGCCCAGGTGAACAGGCTGGGAGTCCTGTTGCCGCAGCCCGGGCAGGGCTTCTGGAATTCAGCGAACTCGAACATCGCGAGCACCCGCGAGTGGACGCGCCCCCCGATCGCACTCTGCCGCAAGTGGAGGGCTGCGTCGAATCACCCTCTCGTGCCCGCCGTCGTGATCCAGCTTGGCGTCCGGTACGCACACAGGAGGCGTCCGACCTTCCGGCCGCGCTTTCGGAGCGGACGTTCGGGCATGAAGCGAGCCATCATCCTCTATCTCTGCGCGGCGGCCGTGATGCTGCCCCTCGATCTCGCCTGGCTGTCGATCGTGGCGCGCAAGTTCTACGTGGAGCAGATCGGCGCGCTGCTGCTCGACAAGCCCAACCTGCCGGTCGCCGCCGCCTTCTACCTGCTCTATGTCGTCGGCATCGTCATCTTCGCCATGATGCCGGCCGTGCGCTCGGGCCAATGGACCGACGCGGCGCTCTATGGCGCGCTGTTCGGCTTCTTCGCCTACGCCACCTACGACCTCACCAACTGGGCGACGCTGCGCGGCTACACGCCCGCCATGGCGCTGGTCGACATCGCCTGGGGCGCGACCGTGACGGCGGTCTCGGCCACGGTCGCCTATTTGCTGGCCCGACGCTTCGCCGACCTCTCCTGAGCGGCTCAGCCGGCCGGCCCGAGCGCGAAGACCTCGTCATGGGTGGCGACGCTGAGGCGTCCGTCCGCCCCGATCCAGCCGCGGAACATGCCGTCGGTGTTGTAGGGCGCGGCGATGCGCCCTTGCGCGTCGATGGCGACGAGCCCGGCTCCGATCCGATGGGGCGCCAGGTCCTCCATGACGACGTGGCGCGCGGCCGTCTCGACGTCCTCGCCCAGATAGGCCATGCGGCTGGCGATCTCGTGCCCGACCACATGGCGGATGAAGTACTCGCCCTTGCCGGTGCCCGACACCGCGCAGACGCCGTCGCGCGCATAGGTCCCGGCGCCGATGACCGGGCTGTCGCCGACGCGGCCGACCGGCTTGTTGGTGAACCCGCCCGTCGAGGTGGCGGCGGCCAGATGGCCCTTCGCGTCGAGCGCGACCGCCCCGACGGTGCCGTGCTTCTCGGCCTCGCTGGCCTCGGCCGCCGTCCCGGCGCGCAGGCGCGCCTGCATGGAGGCGAGCGCGTCCCGGCGCCGCGGGGTGCCGAAATAGGCGGGGTCCTCGACCGCCAGGCCGGCCGCGGCGGCGAAGCGGTCGGCGGCGTCGCCCGTCAGCATCACGGTCTCGCCGCCCTCCATCAGCGCACGGGCGGCCCGGACGGGGTTGCGGATGCGCCGCGCCGCGCAGACCGCGCCGGCGCCCAGCGTGGCGCCGTCCATGATGGCGGCGTCGAGTTCGTTCTCGCCGGCGGCGTTGAAGGCGGCCCCATGGCCGGCGTTGAAATGCGGCGAGTCCTCCATCGTCGTCACGGCGGCCTCGACCGCGTCGACGGCGCTCCCGCCGGCCTGCAGGCGGGCCCAGCCCGCCCGGAGCGCCCGCGCCAGGTCCTCGCGCGCGGCGCGCCACTCGTCCTCCGAGAGGCCGAGCTTGGCCATCACCCCGCATCCGCCATGGATCGCTATCGCCGGCATGTCGTCCTCGTCCGTCAGTGTGGGTCGCGGCAGGCGCGGGGCCGAATCGCCCGAGGCTCGCACGAGCCGGGCCGATCAGGAACCGGCGCGCCCGTAGATCCGGTCGAGGACGCGGCTGATGTCCACGAGCCGTGAGGCTTGCGGGTCGAACCGTTCGCCGGCCGCCAGCCGGCGGGCCCAGTCGGCCGCCGCCCGGCCGCCCCAGGCGTCCGGCGGCGCGGCGAGCTCCTCCCGGGCGGTCCCGCGGAAGCGCTCGGCGCGGAAGTCGTAGAAGGAGCCGTCGACGTTGCGCAGCGCCGCGCCGCCCTCTGTCCCATAGAAGGCGGCCGAGATGATGGCGTCGCAGCCGGCCTGCAGCCGCCACGAACAGGCGAGCTGGACCACCGCGCCGGTCTCCAGCGTGAGGGACGCGACGGCGTAGTCCTCCACCCGGTCGGCGTGGCCGGCCAGCGGCTCGCCCCCGGCGAAGAGCGAGCTGGTCGCGCCGGTCACGCCGGGAAAGCCCAGCGTCCACAGCGCCAGGTCGACGAGGTGGACGCCGAGATCCATGACGCAGCCGCCGCCCGACTGGGCCGGATCGTAGAACCACGGCTTGTCCGGCCCATAGGCGTTGTGGAAGACGAGGTCGACCGCGTAGACGCGCCCCAGTCCCCCCGAGGCGACCACGTCGCGGATCTTCGCCATGCCCTCGGTGAAGCGGTAGGAGAGGTCGACGCAGAGCAGGCGGTCGGCCCTGCGGGCCGCCTCCACCACGGCTGCGGCCTCCGCGGCCGTGCGGCCGAGAGGCTTCTGGCAGAACACCGCGACGCCGCGCTCCAGCGCCCGGATCGCCTGCTCGGCGTGCAGCGCGCTCGGGGTGGCGATGACGACGCCGTCGACCCCGGCGTCCAGCAGGTCGTCCAGCGTGGCGGCCTGCAGGGCGTCCGGGGCGAGGCGCCCGGCTTCCTGCGCCATCTCGGGCGAGGGGTCGGCGACGGCGGCCGCCTCGACGAGCCCGGTCTCCAGGATGGCCTGCATGCGGTGGCGGCCGATCCAACCGACGCCGAGAAAGCCGATGCGGGGGCGACGCGCCGCCATCAGAAGGTCACCAGCGCCTTGAGGAAGCCGTCCGGCCGGTCGCGCGTGGCGTCCAGGGCCTCGCCCAGCCGCTCCAGCGGGAAGCGGTGCGTGTAAAGGCCCGACGGGTCCAGCCGGCCGGACGCCACCGCGTCGACCGCCTCGCGGATGCCCTGCATGTAGACCTTCGGGTCGCGCTCATGGGCGTTGATGACGTCGAGGCCGCGCCAGTTCCACAGCCACATGTTCACCTGGCGCGGCCCGTCCTGGTGGTAGCCGGCCACGATCAGCCGTCCGCGCTCGCGGGTGATCTCGGCCGCGAGGTCGAGCGGCCATTGCTTGCCGACCGCCTCGATGACCCGGTCGCAGAAGACGCCGCCCGTGAGGTCCTTCACCCGGGCGATGATGGCGTTGTGATCCTCCATCGGGATCGTCTCGGCCGCCCCCATGCGCCGCGCGAGGTCGAGCGAGTACGCCCGGCGCGAAATGGCGATGACCCTGGCCCCGGCCTCCGTGGCGAGGCGGGTCAGGATGGCCCCGAGAAAGCCGACGCCGACGATGGCGACGGTCTGGCCGGCCTCCACGCCGCTGCGCTGGAAGATGTTCATGGCGCAGCCCAGCGGCTCGCCGGGGAAGGGCTGTCCGGCCAGAGCGTCCGGGAGCCTGACGACGTTCCGGGCGTCCGCCACGTCGTATTCGGCGTAGCTCCTGAAGGAGAGCGCCGCGACCCGGTAGCCGAGGGCGAGCCCCTGGACGCCTTCGCCCAGCGCGTCGACGACGCCCCAGCCCTCATGGCCGAGATCGCCCGGCTGGGTCGGAAACTCCATCCAGTCCGGCCCGGCCCAGGGCGTCAGGTTGGAGGCGCAGACGCCGCAGCCTTCGAGACGGATCCGGACCTGCCCGGCCCCGGGGACCGGAAGGGGAGCCTCGACCACGGTCGCCCGCCCGGGGGCCTCCAGGCGGGCCGCCCGCATCGTCCCGGCGCTCATCGGACGGCGCCCCGGGTCCTTGAGCGACGCGGGGCGGAAGGCGCGGGCGAAGGAAGCATGGGGACCGTCTCGCTGGAGGCTGACACGGGCGCAAACGCGTCACGGCCGGGAAAGTTGCGCTCTAGCTACCCCGGGCCGCAGGCGGGCGCGGGGCCGTCACCCGGCGTCGGTCAGGCGGTAGCCCACGCCTGTTTCCGTCACGATGTGCTCGGGCCGTTCCGGGTCCCGCTCGATCTTCTGGCGCAGCTGGCGCACATAGATGCGCAGATACTGCACGTCGACGGTCGGCCCCCACACCTCCTGCATCAGCGCCTTGTGGGTCAGCACCCTGCCGGCGTTCAGGACCAGGACCCGCAGGATCGCCCACTCCTTGTTGGACAGCTTCACGTCGACGCCGCCGACCTGGACGATTCGGCGCGTGAGGTCGACGAGGAGGTCGCCGCTGCGGAACACCGCTTCGGCCCCCTGCTGCTGGACGCGGTGGCGCAGCGCCGTGCGAATACGGGCGACCAGCTCGGCCATGCCGAAGGGCTTGGTGACATAGTCGTCGGCCCCGAGGTCCAAGGCCTCCACCTTGCCCCGCTCGTCGTCCCGGCTCGAGAGCACGATGATGGGCGTGGGGTCGCCCGAGGCGCGCAGGCGGCGGATCACCTCCAGGCCGCCGATGTCCGGCAGGCCGAGATCGAGCAGGATCGCGTCGGGCGCGTCGCGGGCGGCCGCGGCGAGCGCGGCGGCTCCGGTGGCGGCCTCCAGCACGCGGTAGCCCTGCGCGCCGAGGCTCGTGCGCAGGAGCCGGCGGATCGGACCCTCGTCGTCGACGACCAGCAGCGGGATGGCGGGCGTGGTCATGCGTCGGCTCCAGGGGCCGGGGAGGCGAGCGTCAGCGGGAAGGCCAGCGTGAACACGGCGCCGCGCCCTCCAGGCCCGTTGCGCGCCGAAACGGACCCGCCCAGGGCTTCCACGAAGCCGCGAACGATCGCCAGCCCGAGCCCGGTCCCGGCCGGCCGCGGCCCCGCCGCCGGGGCGCGATAGAACAGGTCGAACACCCGCTCGGGCGCGTCGGCCGGCAAGCCCGGCCCCTCGTCGGCGACCTCGATCCTGACCGCGTCCGCCTGGACCTTGGCCGAGAGCGTCACGGCGGAGCCCGCCGGCGCATATTTGACCGCATTGTCGACCAGATTGACGAGCGCCTGTTCGAGCAGCGTGGCGTCGAGATCCAGGAGCGGGAGCTCGCCGGCGACCTGCACGACGATCCGGTGGTCCCTGGTCAGCGCCGCCGTGCGCCGCAGCGCCGCCCCGATCGCTTCGCCCACATCGGTCGTCTCGCGATGGAGCCGGACGGCGCCGGCCTCCAGCCGCGTCATGTCCAGGAGGTTGCCGACGAAGCGGGTCATGCGTTCGGCCTCCTCCTGGATCGTGGCGGCGAGTTCGTCGCGCGAGGCCGCGTCGTAGAGCGCGCCATACTCGCGCAGCGCCGTGATCGCGCCCGTGATGGAGGCGAGCGGCGTCTTCAGGTCATGCGAAAGCGAGTTCAGCAGGGCCGAGCGCAACCGCTCCGCCTCCGCGGCGAGCCGCGCCTCGTCGCGCTCCGCCGCGAGCCTGGTGCGCTCCACCGCGACGGCGATCATGTCGGCCAGCGCCCGCACGAGCCGTTCGTCCTCGGCCGACAGGGAGCCGTCCTGCGAGGGGCCCAGTCCGACCGCGCCCGTCACGCCGCGGCTGGTGCGCATGGGAAAGTAGAACCGCTCGCCGAAGCGCAGGACCTCGCGGTTCACGCCGGAGGCCCTCGCGGCGTCGCTCCAGGCCGACTGGACGGCCTGCCGCTCGAGGTCCGACGCTTCGGCTCCGGCCTGCGAGGCCGCCCCGATCTCCAGCGCGCCGGACGGGTCGCGCAGCAGCAGGATCACGTCCCGGCCCATCAGCCTGGCCACCCGGGCGACCGTGGCGCCGAGCAGGTCGTCCCCGGCCTGGGTGTCGGCGATGTCGCGGCTGAAGGCGAACAGCGCCTCGTTGGTCTCCGCCCGGCTGCGGGCTTCCAGCGCGCGCTGGCGCGCCCGGGCCGCGAGATTGCTGGTGATGACCGCCACGATGGTGAAGAAGACCAGGGCGGCGACGTGCCTGGGGTCCGACACCACGAAGGTGTAGAGCGGCGGCAGGAAGAAGAAGTTGTAGGCCAGCACGGTCGCGATCGACGCCGCGATGGAGGGCCCCAGGCCGTAGCGGGCCGCGATCGCCACGACGGCGGTCAGGAACACGAGGTCGATGTTCTCCAGGCCGAGCACGGGCTCTAACAGCTTGGCGAAGCCGAGCGCCCCCACCACCGCCAGCGCCGTGGCGGCGGCCGGGGCGAGTCCGCCCTGGCCGTTCCGTCTCTGATCCGTCCGCTGCGCCATGCCGCCCGCCCGTCTGGTCCGCGCCGTCGGGGACATGAGGGGCGCCGGTTCGAGAGCGTATAGGAAAGTCATATGTGAAAGGCCTTGAAAACCCGCTCCATGGCTGCGAGCGCCCCGGATGACGCCTAGATGCCGGGATGCGCGGGTTGATCCGCGCGGCAGGGTTCATCGTGATGAGCATCGTCGCAGAGGCGCCGTCGACCGAACGGCCGCCCGTCGTTCACTCCCCTCACGGCCCCGCCCGGGCCGGCTTCTGGACCATGATGCTGGGCAGCGTCGGCGTCGTCTATGGCGACATCGGCACCAGCCCGCTCTACGCCCTGAAGGAAAGCCTCGTCGCCGCGGCCGGCGGCGGCGCGCTGACGTCGGAGATGATCTACGGCGTGGTTTCGCTCGTGCTGTGGGCGCTGATCGTCGTGGTGACGCTGAAATACGTCCTGCTGATCCTGCGCATGGACAATGACGGGGAGGGCGGCGCCCTGACCCTGATGGCGCTGGTCCAGCGCGCCATTGGACATCAGGCGCGGCTGATCCCGATCCTCGGCATGACGGCCGCGGCGCTCTTTTATGGCGACGCCATGATCACGCCGGCGATCTCGGTGCTGTCGGCCGTCGAGGGCCTCAACCTCGCGACGCCGGCTTTCGAGCCTTACGTGATCCCGCTGAGCCTCGGGATCCTGGTGCTGCTCTTCGCCGTCCAGAGCCGCGGCACGGCGGCGGTCGCCTTCGTCTTCGGGCCGATCACGGCCGTCTGGTTCGCCGCCATGGCGATCGGCGGCGCGGTCCACATTCTTCGCTCTCCGGCGATCCTGGCGGCGATCAGCCCCGTGCATGGCCTGGCCTTCCTGGCGCAGCACGGCGTGGCGGGGCTCTTTGCGCTCGGGGCGGTCTTCCTGGCCGTCACCGGCGCGGAGGCGCTCTACGCCGACATGGGCCATTTCGGCCGCAAGCCGATCCAGACCGCATGGCTCTGCCTCGTGCTGCCGTCGCTGGCGCTGAACTATCTCGGCCAGGGCGCCCTGTTGCTGGACCGGCCCGAGGCGCTGGAAAACCCGTTCTACCTGCTCTATCCGGCCTGGGCGCTGATCCCGATGGTGGTCCTCGCCACGATGGCGACCATCATCGCCAGCCAGGCGGTGATCACCGGCGCGTTCTCGCTCACCCAGCAGGCGATCCAGCTCGGGCTTCTGCCGCGCATGGACATCCGCCGCACCTCCGAGACCGAGAAGGGGCAGATCTACATCCCGCGCATCAACTGGATGCTGCTGCTGGCGGTGGTGTTCCTCGTCTACGCCTTCAAGTCGTCCAGCGCGCTGGCCTCGGCCTATGGGATCGCGGTGACCGGCACCATGGTGGTGACGGCCGTGATGGCGTTCTTCGTGCTCTGGCGCGTGTGGGGCTGGTCTCCGGCCGCGTCCGCGCTGCTGATCGCGCCCTTCCTGGCCATCGACGCGGCGTTCCTCTTCGCCAACGCGCTGAAGCTGGTGGAAGGCGGCTGGATGCCGGTGGCGGTCGGCGCCGCCCTGATGGTCGTGATGCTGACCTGGCGCCGCGGCGCGTCCATCCTCAGCGACAAGGCGCGGCGCGAGGAGGTTCCGCTGGCGCAGTTCATCGCCGCGCTCGAGAAGCGCTCCCCGGAGCGCGTGAAGGGCACGGCCGTGTTCCTCACCGGCAACCCCGACAACGCGCCGGCGGCGCTGCTGCACAACCTCAAGCACAACAAGGTGCTGCATGAGAGGAACCTGATCCTCCACGTGGTCACCGAGGACGCGCCGCGCGTGGCCCCGGAGCGACGGGCGACGCTGGAGCCCGTGTCGGCCAGCTTCTCGCGCGTCACGCTGCGCTTCGGCTTCATGGAGACGCCGAACGTGCCGAAGGCTCTCGTGGCCTGCCGGGCGCTGGGCCTGACCTTCGACGTGATGAGCACGTCCTTCTTCATCTCCCGCCGGGCGCTGCGCCCGTCCGCCCGGTCGTTGATGCCGGCCTGGCAGGACAAGCTGTTCATCCGGCTGGCCCGCAACGCCAGCGACATGAGCGACCATTTCCGCATCCCGACGGGCCGCACCATCGAGGTCGGCTCGCAGGTCGCCGTCTAGCGGCGCGGCGCCCCTAGGGGCTGAGGAGCTTGCCGTGGCGGGTCGGGACCGTCCCGGCGACCTTGCCGAGGCGCTGGCCCGGGGTCGCGAAGCGGGCCGCCGACCGCGCGAAGAGCACGCCGGATTGCGCGCTTGCGACCGGCGTGACCGCGCCGGTCAAAGGGTCGATGAGCTCGGCCACGACCTCGCCCGCCGCCACCCTGTCGCCCGGTTCCCGCAGGTAGGACACCACGCCCGCCACCGGCGCGGTGAGCGGCTCGGACGCCGCCAGCTCGGTCGCGGCGCAGAGGGCTTCGGGAAGGGGGCCCGGCTCGCCCGCGATCACGCCGCGCCGGCGCAGGAAGCGCACCAGGGCGGCGGCGTCGCTGCGCCCGAACGCGTCGCTGACGTCGCAGGTCCCGCGCAATTCCACCGTGCAGGAGAAGCAGGCCAGCGGCGTTGGACGGCCGCCCGCGGCCGCGGCCACGTCCACCCAGGGCCGGGTCACGGCCTCGTCGAACGGGTCGTCGCCCGAGACGTCGGCGAGCAGCAGGGCGCGGCAGCCGAGCTCGGCGCTCAGCTCCTCGCCGATCCCGGCCAGCGGGGTGAGGGTGTAGAGGTGCAGCGCGGCCTCGCTGTCGCAATGCAGGTCGAGCACGATGTCGGCCGGAAGCGCCAGCCGCAGCAGCGCGTGCTTGAGTTGCTGGGCCGCCGTCTCGGCCGGCTCGGCCGCCAGCGCCTCGAGCAGCGCGTCCCGGACGATGGCGACGTTGCGGGCCGCGTCGTCGGTCAGCCGTCCCTCGACCCGCTTGGCCGCCGCGGGGCCGAGCGCCGGGAAGCCGCGGTTGAAGTTGAGGCCGTCGGAGAGGTCGAACCGGCCGATCTTGCCGCCGAGCACGCGCTGGCCGAGCCCGATGGGGTTGGCGACCGGCACGAGCACGACCTCGCCGACGATCTGGCCTTCGGCCTCCAGCCGCTCCAGCTCGGCCCGCAGATGGTGGGCCGCCATCATGCCGGGGATCTCGTCGGCGTGCAGCGCCGCCTGCACATAGGCCAGCGGCCGGGCGCCGGGCGCGCCGAAGCGCAGCGCCGTCAGGCTGCGGCGGGAGCCGGGGACGTCGGGCGGAAGGTCGATGATGTCGGTGCGCATGGGCGTGGGCCGCTGTTCTCGAGAGGGGGGAGCGCGCGTCAGTCGGCGCGCGCGATGACGTGGAAGAAGGAGCCCGTCACGAGCCTCCGCCGGCTGCCGGACGGGGCGGGAGCGGACCCGTACGCGTCCGTCACCGTCGCGAACGGGGCGTCGTCGCCCGGATCGGTGACGCTGGCGTAATGGAACTCGTGCCCGCGCAGGCGCGCGCCGGCCCGGCCTAGCGGCCCGTCTTCGGCGAGCGCCGCGTCGCGATAGCCGAGATTCATCTTGCGTCGGGCGAAGCTCGTGCGCACGCCCAGGAGCCCGGCCATCGGGTGCTCCACGCCGGCGGCGTCGGTCAGGGTCCGGCCCAGCGCCATGTAGCCGCCGCACTCGCCATGCACCGGCCGGGTCTCGGCGAAGGCCCGCAGGCCCTCCAGGAATTGGCGGTTGGCGGACAGCCGTCCCGCATGCAGCTCCGGGTAGCCGCCGGGAAGCCAGCAGACGTCGCAGTCGGACGCCGGCGGCTCGTCCGCGAGCGGCGCGAAGGGGAGGACCTCGGCCCCGGCCGCCCTCCAGCCCTGCAGCAGGTGCGGGTACATAAACGAGAAGGCGTCGTCGCGGGCCAGCGCGATCCGCTGCCCGGGCGGGCGCAGGGCCAGTCCGTCCGATCGGTCCGCCCCGGTCGACTCGAAGGGGGAAGGGCGGGCGGAGGCCCGGATGGCGTCGAGATCCAGATGGGCTTCGACCAGGTCCGCCATGGCGTCGAGGCGGGCGTCGAGGCCGCTCGTCTCGCTCGCCTGCACGAGCCCGAGATGGCGCTCCGGCAGGCTGATCGCCTCCGAGCGGGGCAGGGCGCCGAAGACGGGAACGCCCAGCGCCTCCACCGCGTCGCGCACCAGCCTGATGTGGCGGGCGCTGCCAGCCTTGTTGACGACCACCCCGGCGAGCCGGACCCGCGCGTCATAGGTCGCGCAGCCTTTCACGATCGCGGCGGCGGACTGCGACTGGCCGCTCACGTCCAGGACGAGCAGCATCGGCCAGCCCAGCGCGGCGGCGACGTCGGCGGAGGATCCCGAGCGGCCCGGCGCCGCCGGTACGCCGTCGAACAGGCCCATGAGGCCCTCGCAGAGCGCCAGGTCGGCGTCGGCCGTCACGCCCGCGGCGAGGCCCGACAACAGCGCCGGCGGCATCGACCAGGCGTCCAGGTTCAGGCTCGGGCGGCCGGTCGCGACGGCGTGGAAGGCGGGGTCGATGTAGTCCGGCCCGCATTTCGCGCCGGTGACGCGCAGGCCCCGCCGCGCGAAGGCCCGCAACAGTCCGAGGGTCACGGTGGTCTTGCCGCTCGACGAGCGGGGGGCGACGATCACGAGGCCGGGCGTGGGATGCGCAGTCATGCCGTATCCCTGCGCGAAAGCGGCTGGGCCTTCAAGGCTCTTGCGAGAAGAGCTTTGCGCCTTGGCCGCATCGCGCTAGGACCGCAGCCATGAGCTTTCGGCCATGAGCTTTCGGCGATGAGCGTCCGGGCATGAGCGAGCCCCCGAGCGACACCGAGCGTCCCCATCCCCAGCTGCGCCGGGGCTGGACCACGGGCGCCTGCGCGACGGCCGCCACCCGCGCCGCGTTCGAGGCGCTCGTCACCGGCCATTTCCCCGACCCCGTCGCCATCGCCCTGCCGAACGGCTCGCGGCCCGCTTTCGCGCTGGCGACGACCGGGCTTTCGGGAGAGGCCGCGACGGCGGGCGTCGTCAAGGACGCCGGCGACGACCCGGACGTCACCCATGGGGCCCTGGTGGTCGCGACGGTGCGCCGCGGGCCGCCGGGCACCGGCGTGACCTTCAGGGCCGGACCGGGCGTCGGCATGGTCACCCGCCCGGGCCTGCCGATTCCGCCCGGCGAACCGGCCATCAACCCGGTCCCGCGGGAGATGATGCGCCTGGCGGTGGCCGAGGCGTCCGCCCTGCTGGGCGCGCCCGGCGACGTCGTGGTCGAGATCTCCATCCCGGGCGGCGAGGCGCTGGCGCAGCGCACGCTGAATGGCCGGCTCGGCATCGTGGGCGGGCTCTCCATCCTGGGCACCACCGGCATCGTCACGCCCTATTCCTGCGCGGCCTGGATCCACACCATCCACCGCGGCGTCGACGTGGCCCGGGCCGTGGGGCTGGACCATGTGGCGGGCGCGACCGGTTCGACCTCGGAGGCCGCCGTCCAGCGCCTGCACGGGTTGGAGGACGCCGCCCTGATCGACATGGGCGACTTCGTCGGCGGCATGCTGAAATATCTCCGCCGCCACCCCGTGCGGCGCGTCACGGTGGCGGGCGGCTTCGCCAAGATGACGAAGCTCGGCCAGGGGCTCCTGGACCTGCATTCGCGCCGCGGCGAGGTCGATCTCGGCTGGCTGGCGGACCGCATCCGCGACGCGGGCGGGGGCGAGGACCTGGCCCGCGCCGCCGAGACCGCGAACGCGGCCAACGAAGTGCTTCAGCGCGCCCGGGACGCGCGGGTGGACCTGCCCGCCGCGGTGGCCGAGGCGGCGTGGCGCACCGCCGCCAAGGCGCTGGCCGGCGCGGATGCGCAGCTCGAGGTCGTGGTCTTCGACCGCCAGGGCGCGCTCGTGGCCCGCACGCCGTTCAGGCGGGTCTAGATCGGGTCCCGACCTGATTGCATCAGGTCGGCCGCTCTCGTTCCTTGATAAGGCATCATCTTTTTCCACCAACCGGTGTCTGCTTGGTGGGATGATGCTCTAGATGTGGAGCCTCAAAAGCTAGGCTTCGCCCGTTCCGCGCCAGCCGGGCGTGCGGAAGCGGCGCGCATAGTCGGCGTCATAGAGGGCGCTGTTGCGGAAATCCTCGCTGCCCAGCGCCCGCCCGACCAGGATTACGGCCGTGCGCTCCATGGGCGAGCGGGCCGCCTCCGCGGCGATGTCGCCCAGCGTCCCGCGCAGGATGCGCTCGTCCGGCCAGGACGCCCTGTACACGATCGCCACCGGGCAGTCCGGCCCGTAATGCGGCGTCAGCTCCGCCACGACGCGGTCGAGCGCGTGCACGGAGAGGTGGATCGCCAGGGTCGCGCCGGTCCGGGCGAAGGCCGACAGCGTCTCGCCTTCCGGCATCGACGAGGCGCTCCCGGAGGTGCGGGTGAGCACCACCGACTGGGCCACTTCGGGCAGCGTCAATTCGCGCCCCAGCGCCGCCGCAGCGGCCGCGAAGGAGGGCACGCCCGGCGTGATCGTGTAGGCGATCCCGCGCTCGCGCAACAGCCGCAGCTGCTCGCCCATGGCGCTCCACACGGAGAGGTCGCCGGAGTGGAGGCGCGTCACGTCCTGGCCCGCCGCCTCGGCGCGTTCATACTCCGCGGCGATCGCCTCCAGCGACAGCGGCGCCGTGTCGACGATGCGCGCCCCCGGCGGGCAATGCGCCAGGATCTCGCGCGGCACCAGCGAGCCGGCGTAGAGGCAGACCGGGCATCGGGCCACGAGGTCGCGCCCGCGCACCGTGATGAGGTCCGGCGCGCCCGGGCCGGCGCCGATGAAATGCACGGTCATGACCGCTCTCCCCTTTGCGAAACCGCGATGGCGCAGGTCGCGCCGTCCTGGCTGACGCGCGGCGCCAGCAGCCGGGATCCCGGCCCGGCCCCGGCCAGCGCCGCCGTCTCGGCCACGGATGGCACGCCGAACAAGGCGACCACCCGTTCCGAGCGCGTCAGCGCAGCGGGCGCGGCCGCTTCCAGCGCGGCGCGCGGCAGATAGACGAGCGGCAGCCCCAGCGCGACGGCGGCGGCCGCGATGCCGGGTTCGGCCTGCTTGTCCACGATGGTGAACAGCGCCGCCGTCCCGTCCGCCGCCCCGGCGTGCAGGGACAGGACCCGCCGCACCAGCGCGGCGACGGCCTCCGCCGCGCAGCCCTTGCGGCAGCCCACCCCGATGGCCAGCGCCGGGCCGGCGCTCATGGCCGCCCCGGTCCCTTGCTGACCGCCCACTGGACGACCGGCATGGCCGGCCGCCAGCCATGAAACGGCCCGACCGCGTCAGCCCGGGCGATCTGGACGGAGACGAGGTCGCCGCCGAAGCGCCGATGCCGGGCGATGAGCTCGGCCTGCGTCTCCAGCGTCACCGCATTGACCACGAACCGCCCGCCGTCCGGCAGGGCCGCCCAGGCCGCGTCGAGCACCGCGGGATCGGTCGCGCCGCCGCCGACGAACACGGCGTCGGGCGGGGGAAGGCCGTCGAGCGCCGCCGGCGCGCGGCCCTCGCGGATCGAAAGGTCGGGCACGCCGAGCGCCAGCGCGTTGCGGGCGATGCGGGCGGCCCTGTCCGGCCGGGCCTCGACGGCGACGGCGCGGTTGGCGGGATGGCGCAGCATCCACTCCACCGCGACCGAGCCCGAGCCGGCGCCCACGTCCCAGAGGAGCTGGCCTCGTCGCGGCGCCAAAGCCGACAGCGTCATGGCCCGGATCTCGCGCTTGGTGATCTGCCCGTCCGTCTCGAACAGGGCGTCGGGCAGCCCGGCCGCGAGGCTTAGGACTGCGGCGTCGCGGTCCGCCACGATTTCGACCGCGACGAGGTTGAGCGGATCGACCTCCTGGAGCGCAAAGTCCTGCGCCGCCATTGTGGTGAGCCGTTCGCGGGGGCCGCCCATGGCCTCGCAGACGGTGAGGCGCGAGCGCCCCATGCCGTGGGCGCTGAGATGCGCGGCGAGGCGGGCCGGGGTCGAGCCGTCCCAGGACAGCGCCAGGATGCGCGCGCCGGGCTGCAGATGCGGGGCGATCCGCTCGAAGGCGCGGCCGTGCAGCGACACCAGCGCGCAGTCCTGCAGGGCCCAGCCGAGCCGGGCCGCCGCCAGGCTGAAGGCCGACGGGGCCGGGAGGCAGACCACCTCCTCGGCGTCCACATGGGGCGCCAGGGTGGCCCCGACCCCATAGAAGAACGGGTCGCCGCTGGCCAGGACGCAGACCGGCCGGCCGCGCTGCTCCAGGATGCGCGGGACGGCGTCGGTCAGCGGCGACGGCCACGTCATGCGCCGGCCGGGGCCGACCCCCTCGACGAAGGCGAGGTGCCGCTCTCCGCCGACCACGAGTTCCGCTTGCTCGATCAGCCGGCGTGCGGCAGGAGAGAGGCCGTCGAGGCCGTCCTCGCCGATGCCGACGATCGACAGCCAGCGCTGCGGCGCGGCCTCCGGGTCCGGCGTCATGCGGGCCTCCGGGATGGGTTCGATCGATGCGCGTCATGGTCCTGGGCGGAACGACGGAAGCGAGCGCGCTGGCGCGCCGCCTCGCCGGCCGGCCCGACATCGACGCCGTGCTTTCGCTGGCCGGGCGCACCAGCGCGCCGGCGGCGGCCCCGCTGCGGACGCGCATCGGCGGGTTCGGAGGACCGGCGGGCCTCGCCGAGGTCCTGCGCCGGGACGGCTTCGATGCCGTGGTGGACGCCACCCACCCGTTCGCGGCGCAGATGTCCCGCCACGCCGCCCTGGCCTGCGCCGAGGCCGGGACCCCGCTGGTCGTCCTCACCCGCCCGGCCTGGACGCCCGGCGAGGGCGACCGCTGGATCGAGGCGCCGGACATGGACCAGGCCGTCGAGGCGCTCGGGCCCGAGCCTCGCACCGTGTTCCTGACCGTGGGCCGCCTCTCCCTGCCGGCCTTCGCGGCGGCTCCGCAGCACCGCTACGTGGTGCGCAGCATCGACCCGCCGGACGGGCTGGAGCGGCTGCCCCGGCGCGAGCTCATGCTGGCGCGGGGCCCCTTCGGGGTCGACGACGAGGAGGAGCTGATGCGCCGGACAGGCGTCGACGTCGTCGTCACCAAGAACAGCGGCGGCGGCGCGACCTCCGCCAAGCTGGAGGCGGCGCGCCGGCTCGGCGTTCCGGTCGTAATGGTGGCGCGGCCGCCCGCTCCCGATGTCCCGCGGCTGCACGACGTCGAGGCCGTGATGGCCTGGCTGGAGGCTCACCGCCCGGCTCCGTAGCTGCGCGGGGTGTAGAGCCAGGGCCGGTCCGCCCCCGGCCGCTCCAGCAGCCGCGTCTCGCTGGACCCGACGAGCACGAGGGTGCTCATGTCGGCCAGAGCCGGGTCGGCCTGCGCCAGGGTGGTGAGGACGATGCGCTCGTCCGGGCGCCCCACCGCCCGCGCGAAGGCGACCGGCGCGGCGCCGTCCTGGCAGGCCCGCAGCAGCGCGAAGGCCTCGTGGATTCGCCCAGGGCGGGCCTTCGAGGCGGGGTTGTAGAGGGCGATTACGAAATCGCCCTGCGCCGCCGCCGTGAGCCGGCGCGCGATGACGGACCAGGGCTTCAGGTTGTCGGACAGCGAGATGGCGCAGAAGTCGTGTCCCAGCGGCGCGCCGAGCCGGGCGGCTGCGGCCTGCATGGCGCTGACGCCCGGCAGCACCCGGATGTCGAGGCCGCGCCACTCCGCCGGACCGGCCTCGACCGCCTCAAAGACGGCCGACGCCATGGCGAACACGCCCGGATCGCCGCCCGAGACGACGGCGACGCTCCGCCCCTCGGCGGCGAGCGTCAGCGCGTGGCGGGCGCGGTCCACCTCGACGCGGTTGTCGCTGGCGTGGCGCACGAGGCCCGGCCGCTCGAGGACGCGGTCCACATAGGGGCCGTAGCCGACGACGTCGGTCGCGTCGGCGAGCGCCTGGGAGGCCTCCGGCGTCAGCCAGTCCGGCCCGGCGGGGCCGAGGCCCGCCACCACGAGGCGGCCCGGTCCGGCGCTCATGGACGCCGTCCCTCGCCCGGGACCAGGATCATCGAAAAATAGGGCGCCTCGTCGTCGAGCTTTTCGGCGAGCGGCAGGATCTTCTGCTCCGCCATGGTGCCGCGCTCCACATAGATGGCGCGCGACAGCAGCCCGGCGTCCGCGATGGCGGCGCGGACCTTGGCGAAGTTCTGGCCGATCTTCATCACCACGGCGGCGTCGGTGCGGGCGAGCCGCGCCACGAGCGCGTCGCGGCTCAGCGTGCCCGGCAGGACGGTGAGCACGTCGTCTCCCCAGGTGATCGGCGCGCCCGCCGCGGTCCAGCAGCCCGACATGCCGGTCACGCCCGGGCAGATCGAGACCCGGAACCGGTCCCGCAGGCGCATATAGATGTGCATAAAGGAGCCATAGAAGAGAGGGTCGCCCTCGCACAGCAGCGCCACGTCGCGCCCGGCGTCCAGATGGGCCGCGATGGCCTCCGACGCCTCGGCGTAGAAGCCCGACAGGCTGGCGACATACTCAGGTGAGTCGAAGGGCGCCTCGACGGTCATCGGATAGACGAGCCGCAGCTCCTCGCTGCCCGGCTTCAGCCAGCTTTCCACGATGGTGCGGGCGTTGCCGCGTCGGCCCTTCTTGCAGAAATAGGCCACGACGGGGCTCGACTGCACGGCCTTGACGGCCTTGACGGTGAGGAGCTCCGGGTCGCCCGGGCCGAGCCCGACGCCGTGCAGAACGCCCGCGGAGGGAGAGGGGAGCGGCTCCATGCTCACTCCCGCTCGCTCGCGAGGGCGTTGACGGCGGCCGCCGCCATGGCGCTGCCGCCCTTGCGCCCGCGCACCACCAGCGACGGCGCGCGGCCGTCGGCGAGGAGCGCGTCCTTGGATTCCGCCGCGCCCACGAAGCCGACCGGCATGCCGATCACGGCCGCCGGCGGGGGCGCCCCCTCGTCCAGCATCTCGAGCAGCCGGAAGAGCGAAGTGGGCGCATTGCCGATGGCGATCACCGCGCCGCCCATGCGGTCGCGCCAGAACTCCATCGCTGCGGCCGAGCGGGTCGTGCCCATGCGGGCGGCCAGCGCCGGCGTCTCCGGATGGTCGAGCGTGCAGATCACCTCGTTGTCGGCCGGCAGCCGGGCGCGCGTGACCCCGTTGGCCACCATCCGGGCGTCGCACAGGACCGGCGCGCCGGCCCGCAGCGCGGCGCGTCCCGCCGCCACGGCGCCGGGGGTGAACACGATGTCGGCGGCGGTCTCCACCATCCCGCAGGCGTGGATGATCCGCACGGCCACGACCTCCTCCTCGGGGGTGAAGCGCGCCAGGTCGGCTTCCGACCGGATGATCGCGAAGGAGCGCCGGTAAATCTCCGCGCCCTCGCGGATGTAGTCGGTGCGGTCACTCAACGCTGTGTCCCATCTGCTCGATCAGGTCCCGCGCCTCGGAGGCGGTCAGCCCGCGGCGGACCGGGTCCCCGTCGGCCCGGCCATGGCGGATGAGGTCGTATAGACCGTTCCGGCCGACGAGCGCCACGTTCGTCGCGTCCGGACGGGCGCAGCCTTTCGGACAACCCGACACATGCAGGGTGACGCCGGACGGGGCCAGCCCGCGCGCCGCTTGCGCCAGCAGGGCGGCGTCCCGGCGGGTCGCCGTGGTCGCGCTGGCGCAGTCGGGCGCGCCCGGGCAGGCGGCCGCCGCGAGCCGCGGGTCGGAGGGATCGACGATGAAGCCGGAAGATCGAAGCAGCCGCGCCACGGCCGGCTGCGCGCCGCCCGGCTCGGCCTCGAGCCGTTCGTGGCGAACCGGGACCATGATGGCGCGCCAGGGCGTGAGGCGCAGCTCGCCCGGCCCGTAGCGCTCGGCCATGCCGGCGAGCCTGTCGAGGTCGTCGGCGGCCCAGCGGCCGAACGGCGCGCCGAACCCGATCGCGCCCATGCCGCCGCCGAGATCCGCGTAGCCGAGGGGCTGCGCGGGCCGACGCTCGGGAACAGGGGCGTCCGGCGTTTCGCTGACCTCCGCGGCGGCCCGGAACGGTTCCGCCCCGGTCACGGCCAGCATGGCCGCCATGCGGCGCGGCAGGTCGGTGCCGGTCCGGCGCAGGGCGATGAAGGTCCGGGCCAGGGCCGCCGCCACGTCGGGCGCGGCGCCGGGGGCGCAGGCGCCCAGCATGACGGCGCCCCGCCGGTCGCCGCCGAGGCCGACCGCGAAGACAGGGCCGTTCGGCCCCGGCCGGGCCTCGAAACGCACGTCCGCCGCGACGTCGCTTGGGCCGAAACGTCCGCCGTCGTCGACCAGGAACCCGAACTTGGCCGGCAGCGCGTGCAGCGCCGCGTCGCCGGCGAGGTGGCGCTCCAGCGCCTCCACGACGGGCCGAACGTCGACCAGGGCCGAGGGGTCGAGCCCGGCGAGCGGGCTGGAGACGACGTTGCGCACCGCCTCGCCGTCCATGTCCTGGTCGAGCACGCTGAGCGCCTCGAGCCGCTCCGTCAGGGGGCCGAAACGGGCGTCGGAGACGCCGCGCAGCTGCAGGTTGGCTCTGGCGCTGAGATCCAGCGCGCCGTTGCCGAAGCGGCGCGCGCAGTCCGCGACGGCCCGCGCCAGGGGGGCGGGGACGACGCCGCCGGTGAGGCGAAGCCGCACCAGCAGGCCGTCGCCGGTCAGCATCGGGCGGCGGGCGCCCGGGCACCAGCCTTTGCGCAGCGAGGCGGCCGTCACGGCGCGCCCCCGTCCGCGCGCATCTCGGCCAGGATCGTGGCCGTGGAGTTGCGCCTGGGGCGCCAGAACCCGCGCCGCTGCGCCTCGTCGAACCGGTCCGCGATGGCGCGCGCGGCGGCCGGATTGGCCGAGACCAGGAAGGCGCGGACGCGATCGTCCCCGCAGGCCGCGTCGAACATCATGTCGAACTGCCGGCTCTCCACGACCTCCGCCAGCGCCGCATGGGCGAAGAGGTTGTCGACCGTCTCGGCGATCTCGGACGCGCCGCGCCAGCCATGGCGCATCTGGCCTTCCAGCCAGCGCGGGTTCGTGGCCCGCGCCCGCAGGGTCCGGGCGACCTCCTGGGCCAGCGTGCGCACCCGCGTGCGCTCCGGCGCGGCCGTGTCGGCGTGGTAGAGCGCCGGCGTGGAGCCGAGGCTGGCCGCGGCGGCGGCGAAGCCGCCCTCATGCTCGGCGAAGGCGTCGGAATCGAGCACGTCCTGCTCCGCCATGTCCTGCACATGCACGAAGGCGTCGGCGCTGGCCACGCGCTCGCCGAAGGCGGCGGGCGCCGAGGACCCGTCGGATCGGCGGCCATAGGCGTGCGAGCTCGCCGCCAGATAGGCGGCGCCGAGTTCGTCGCGGCTCTCCCAGGCGCCTTCGGCCAGGACGCGCCCGAGCCCGATCCCGTAGGCTCCCGGCGCGGTCCCGAAGATGCGCAGCGGTTCGGCCGTCGAGGCGCGCCGGGCGGCGGCGAGCGGGTTCTCGTCGTCGTCCTCGTCCAGCTCGGCGACGGCCCGGACGGCGTCGTCGAAGAGCGCGATCTGGCCTGGGAAGACGTCGCGGAACAGGCCGGAGATGCGCAGGGTGACGTCCACCCGGGGCCGGCCGAACACCGCCGGCGGCAGGATCTCGAAGCCCGACACCCGCGAGGAGGCGTGATCCCAGACCGGCCGCACGCCGAGAAGCGCCAGCGCCTGGGCGATCTCGTCGCCGCCGGTGCGCATCGTGGCGCTGCCCCACAGGTCGAGCACGATCCGCCGCGGCCAGTCGCCATGGTCCTGGGCGTAGCGCGTGACGATCTCCTGCGCGGTGCGCTTGCCGATCTCCCACGCCGTGCGGGTGGGGATGGAGCGGGGATCCACGCTGAACAGGTTGCGCCCGGTCGGCAGCACGTCGTCGCGCCCGCGCGAGGGGGCGCCGGCGGGGCCGGGCTCGACGAAGCGGCCGTCCAGAGCCTTCAGGAGCGCCGCCGTCTCGGCAGGGCCGGAGGCCAGCGCGCCGGCCGGGCCCGTCTCGGGCGAGCGACCGAACACGTGCAGGCCGTCGCCGATCCGCGCCTCCTTCAGGTCGCACAGCCAGGCGTCGAGCTTCTGCAGCCCGTCCTCGGGATCGGCGACGTCGCAGACGCCCGCCTCGGCGGCGAGGCCCGTCTCGACGGCGCGCTCCAGGATCGCGGCCGCGATCAGCCGGGCGCGGCGGGCGTCGAGGCCCTGGGCGTCGGAATATTCGTCGAACAGCGCCTCCAGCTCCGCCGCCGCGCCGTGCTGGCCGGCCTCCGCCAGAGGCGGCGTGAGGTGGCCCACCGTGACGGCCGCGATCCGGCGCTTCGCCTGCGCAGCCTCGCCCGGGTTGTTGACGATGAACGGATAGACGACCGGCATGGGGCCCAGCACCGCCTCGGGCGCGCAGTCGCGCGACAGCGCGACGGCCTTGCCGGGCAGCCATTCCAGCGTGCCATGCGCCCCGCAATGGATCATGGCGTGGACGTCCGCGACGGTCCTCAGCCAGGCGTAGAACGCCACATAGAGGTGCCGCGGCGGCAGGTTGGCGTCGTGGTGGTCCGCCTTGCGGTCCTGCGGCCGCCCGCGCGGCGGCTGCAGCGCCACCAGGAGAGCGCCGGAGCGCGCCACCCTGAACCGGAACGCGCCGTTCGCAACGGCGGGGTCGTCGGCGGGATCGCCCCAGGCGGCCGTGATCGCGTCCCTCAGGGCTTGCGGCAGGGCGCCGAAATGGGCGGCGTAGTCGGCGACGGACATGCGCTCCCAGCCGGGGGAGTCCGCCGGCTCGCCGGCCGTCAGCCTGTCCATCAGGAGCGCGCCGTCGAGGGCCTCGCCCACCGCGTAGCCGGCTCCCCGCAGCGCCTCGGCGATGGCGCGGACGCTGGCCGGCGTGTCGAGCCCGACCGCATAGCCGGCCCGGCCGCCCTTGTGCGGATAGTCCGACAGCACGCAGGCGACGCGGCGCTCCGCCGGGGGGGTGCGCCGCAGCCTCGCCCAGGCGACGGCGAGGTCCGCCACGGCGGCGACGCGCGACGGCTCCGGCCGGTGGACGAGGCTGGCGAACTCCAGCCGCTCGCGCCGGGGCGCCTCCGCCTTGAACGAGATCGCCCGGGCGATGATGCGCCCGTCGAGCTCGGGCAGAACGACGTTCATGGCGAGGTCGGCGGCGCTCAACCCACGGCTCGTCTCGCGCCACGCCTCCAGGCGCGAGCCCGACAGCATCACCTGGAACACGGGCGCGTCGGCCTCGTCGAGCACGCCCGGCCCGGCGTCGGCCCGGCCCGAGAAGGCGGTCGCGTTGAGGATGACGTCCGGCGTCTCGCGCGCGAGCAGCCGCGACAGTCCCGCCGCGGCGGCGGGGTCCTTGAGGCTCGACGCGAAGGCGCTGGTGACCGCAAAGCCGCGCTCGGCGAGGGCGTCCGCCAGCGCCGCGATGGGGGCCGTATCGGCCGCCATCAGGACGGACCGGTAGAAGGTGACGAGAGCCCGCGGCGCGTCCGGCGCCGGGCCGGCCCGGCTGAGTTCGGCGCTGACCCCCATGGCCGGGACGGCGGCCGGCTCGCGCCACCCCAGGGGACGGCCGATGCGGGTGGACAGGAAGGCCAGGCACTGCGCCAGATTGTCGGGGCCGCCCTCGTGGAACCACCCCCAGAGGCGCCGCAGGTCCTCGGCGGGCAGCGTCGAGGCGGCGTCGAGCCGCTCGTCCTGCCGGTAGTCGCCCGGCACCACCGCGAGGTGGAAGCCGTCGCGGCGGGCCGCGGCCGCGAGTTCCTCGACGCCGTAGCGCCAATAGTCGAGGCCGCCGAGCAGCCGCACCAGCACCAGCCGCGCCCGGCAGGCGACGTTGGCGACGTAGAGGTCGACCGAATAGGGGTGCTTGAGCTGCGCCAGGCCGGCGACGCGCAGGTCGGGATAGCGGCCGGCCCCGTCCTCCCAGGCCTGCGACAGGGCGTTCAGGTCGCTGTCCGTGAAGGACAGGAACACCAGGTCCGCCGGAGACTGCGCAAGGTCGACCGCGGCTTCCGCCGCGTCGAGCGTTCGCGTCTCCGTGCGCAGCAGGTGCATGCCGGCTCCGTTCAGGCCGCCACGGGATCGGCCAGCGCGGCCTCGACGCCGGCGCGGTCGACGCCCTTTTCGCCGATCACCACGAGCCGGCCGCGGCGCGCCTCGCCGGGCGCCCAGGGCCGGTCGAACTGGTGGCGGAACCGCGAGCCCACGCCCTGCACGAGCAGCCGCATCGGCTTGCCGGACACCTCCAGGAAGCCCTTGATGCGCAGCACGTCGAAATCCTCGGCGATGCGCGCGAGGCGGCCGACCAGCGCGGCGGGGTCGGACACCGCCGGCATCTCGACCACGAAGCTGTCGAAGTCGTCGTGGTCGTGCCCCTCCTCGTCGTCGTGATGCGAAGGGCGCTGGGCGAGGTCGTCCTCGGCGGCGGCGCCGACGCCCAGCAGCAGGTCGGCCTCGATGCGGCCCTCGCGGGTCGGCACGATCTTGACCGAGCGGGGCGTCGCCGCGCCGATCTCGGCCGTCACGCGGGCGAGATCGTCGGCGTCGAGCAGGTCGGCCTTGTTCAGCACCACGAGGTCGGCGCAGAGGAGCTGGTCCTCGTAGACCTCCTCCAGCGGGTTGTCGTGGTCCACCGCGCCGTCCTGCTCGCGCTGGGCCATGAGCTTGGCGGGGTCGTCGGCGAAGCGGCCGGCCGCCACGGCGGCGCCGTCCACCACCGCGATGACGCCGTCCACGGTGAGCCGCGAGCGGATGGGCGGCCAGTCGAAGGCCTTCACCAGCGGCTTGGGCAAAGCCAGCCCGGAGGTCTCGACGATGATGTGGTCGGGCCGGCGCTCATGCGCCAGCAGCGCCTCGATGGCGGGGATGAAGTCGTCCGCCACCGTGCAGCACAGGCATCCGTTGGCGAGCTCGACGATGTTTTCCTCCGGGCAGCTCTCCACCCCGCAGGAGCGCAGGATGTCGCCGTCCACGCCGACGTCGCCGAACTCGTTGATCACCAGAGCGAGCCGACGCCCGCCGGCGTTCTCCAGCACATGGCGGATCAGCGTCGTCTTCCCGGCGCCCAGGAAGCCGGTGACGATGGTGACGGGGACTTTCTGCAGGGCGGCATGCGGCGTGGCGGTCATTCTGCGGCCTCGGCGAGCGGGGGAACGGGGGACGACGCCGGCGCGAGCGGCGGCGTGCGGGCGACGACGCCCTTCTTCAGGGCGTCGGGACGTTGCTTCCAGGGAATGAGGCCGTCGCCCGCCTCGGCGTAGAGCAGGGCGCCGGCCAGGATGGTGTCGGCGCCGGTCTCGGCGGGGAAGTCGCCATACACATAGGTCCACTTGCCGGGCGCGGCGAAGCCGACCGTGCAGGGGCGCTTGCACACGCTGAGGCATTCCACCCCGACCACCCGCACCGGCGCGCCGCGCGCGGCCGCGAGATCGGCGACCGCCTTGTGCAGGCGCGCCCCGGCGCGGCCCTGCTCGGCTTCGAGCGGGTCCTCGGCGGCCCGGCAGGTCACGCAGATATGGATCGTGGTGTCGGCCATGCGTCCCGGATCTCCCGCGCCGTGAGGCGCATCATGTCGGGCGCATGCGGGAACGCGTCGCGTCCCCGATCCAGGCGGCCATGGGCCGTCGAACCGCTCCGGGGCGCCCCGCCCGAAGCTCAGTCGTCGTGAAGGCAGGTCTCCTGGCTCGCGGATCGGCGCCTCGCGCCGCCTTCCCGAAACCGGTGGACCGGTCCAGTGGCCTGTGGCGCGCGGCTACCCGCTGACAGTTGCGGGGGCAGCTGCGGAATCGGCTGGCCCGGAGCCACCCTCACCGCATTCCCTATTCACCCTCATGCGAGGGACCTTCACGGCCCCAGTGATAGGCGCGCGGGCCGACGCCTGTCAATGAAGCGGCCCTCCGGCCCCGGATCCGTCTTGCGCGCCGCTCCCGGCCCATGCTCTTGATGTCCGCCCGACCGCGAGACCGACCATGACCGACGCCTCCGACAGCGCCCCGGCCGAAACCGACGCCGAGCGCCGCCATCGCGACAAGATGGCCAAGCGCAAGGCCGTGCAGGACGCCGAGGTGGCCTCCAAGACCATCAAGTCCAAGGGGCTCCTGATGGTCAACACGGGGCCGGGCAAAGGCAAGTCGACGGCCGCCTTCGGGCTGGCGATGCGCGCGCTGGGCTATGGCTGGCCGATCGGCGTGGTGCAGTTCATCAAGGGCGCGTGGGACACCGGCGAGCGCCATGCGCTCGAGCGCTTCCAGGACCTCGTGCGCTGGCACACGATGGGCGAGGGATTCACCTGGGAGACGCAGGACCGCGCCCGCGACGTCGCCGCCGCCGAGGCTGCATGGCGCAAGGCGCAGGAGCTCATGGCCGACCCGGCGATCCGGCTGGTCGTGCTCGACGAGCTCAACATCGCGCTGCGCTACGACTATCTGCCGCTGGACGAGGTGGTGGCCGCGCTCTCGGCCCGCCGGCCGGACCTGCACGTCGTCGTCACGGGGCGCAACGCCAAGCCGGAGCTGATCGCGGCGGCCGATCTCGTCACCGAGATGACGGTCGTGAAGCACCATTTCGCGGCCGGCGTGAAGGCCCAGCAGGGCATCGAATTCTGATGGAGCGCCCCGTCGCACGGGCGCTGATGCTGCAGGGCACGGGCTCCGACGTGGGCAAGTCCCTCGTCGTCGCCGGCCTCTGCCGCGCCTACCGCAACCGCGGGCTCACGGTGCGGCCCTTCAAGCCGCAGAACATGTCCAACAACGCCGCCGTGACCGCCGACGGCGGCGAGATCGGCCGCGCCCAGGCGCTGCAGGCGCGCGCCTGCGGGGTCGCCCCGACCGTGCACATGAACCCGGTGCTGCTGAAGCCGCAGAGCGAGATCGGCTCGCAGGTCGTGGTCCAGGGCCGCGTCATGGGCAACGCCAGGGCGCGCGAGTACCAGTCCTGGAAGCCGCGGCTGATGCAGGCTGTGCTGGACAGCTTCGCGCGGCTGCGCGCCGAGGCGGATCTGGTGCTGGTGGAGGGCGCAGGCAGCGCCGCCGAGGTCAATCTGCGCCCCAACGACATCGCCAATATGGGCTTCGCCCGCGCGGCCGGCGTCCCGGTGGCGCTGGTCGGCGACATCGACCGGGGCGGGGTGTTCGCCCAGATCGTCGGCACGCGCGCGGTGCTCGACCCCGACGACGCCGCCCTGGTGGCGGGCTTCATGGTCAACAAGTTCCGCGGCGACCCCGCCCTGTTCGCCGACGGCATGGCCATGATCGAGGAGCGCACCGGCTGGCCGGCGCTGGGGCTGATCCCCTATTTCGGGGACGCCGGCCGGCTGCCGGCCGAGGACGCCGTCGCCCTGGAGACGCGCCGCCGCCCCGCCGATGCGCCCGTCACGGCGGCGGTGCTGAAGCTGCCGCGCATCTCCAATTTCGACGATCTCGACCCGCTGAAGAACGAGCCCGGCCTGCGCCTCCTGATGCTGGGGCGCGGCGAGGCGATCCCGGCCGACGCGGACGTGGTGATCCTGCCCGGGTCCAAGGCCACCATCGCCGACCTGGCCGCGCTGCGGGCGGAGGGCTGGGACATCGACCTCAGGGCGCATGTGCGCCGCGGCGGCCGGGTGCTGGGCCTGTGCGGCGGCTACCAGATGCTGGGCCGGCGCATCGCGGACCCGCACGGCATGGAGGGCCCCGCCGGCGCGGTGGACGGCCTCGGCCTGCTCGACGTCGAGACGACGCTGACCTCGGTGAAGCGCCTGGAGGCCGTGGCTGGCGCGAGCGTCGCCGAAGACGCGCCCTTCGCCGGCTACGAGATGCATATCGGCGTCACCTGCGGCCCGGACGCCGCCCGGCCCGTGCTGCGCTTCGCCGACGGCAGGCCGGACGGCGCCTCCACGGCGGACGGCCGCGTCAGGGGCTGCTATGTGCACGGCCTTTTCGGGGACGACCGCCAGCGCGCCGTCTGGCTGCGCTGGATGGGCGCGGCGGCGTCCGGATACGCCTACGAGGCGGACGTGGAGGCGACGCTCGACGCGCTCGCGGCCCATCTGGAGGCGCATCTCGACCTCCAGCGCCTCCTCACCCTGGCCCGATGAGGAGCGCGGCCAGCCCGGCCGCCGCGAGCCACTGGATGGCGCAGGCCCGCCGGTAGAGCCCCAGCGCCCGCCGGATGTCGGCGGCCGACGCGTCGCGGCGCCCGTCGCCCATGGTCGCGTCATCCACCAGCGTGTCGCCATAGACGCGCGGCCCCGCCAGCGCCAGGCCGAGGGCTCCCGCCATGGCGGCCTCGGGCCAGCCGGCGTTGGGCGAGCGGTGGCGCCGCGCGTCGCGCCGCACGGCCGCGAGCGCGCCGCTGGCCGACGCGCCCGGCGCGGAGGCCGCGGCCAGGACCAGCCACAGCGCCGACAGGCGCGAGGCCGGGAGGTTGACGACGTCGTCCAGCCGCGCCGAGGCCCAGCCGAAGGCCTCGTGCCGCGGCGTCCGATGCCCGATCATGCTGTCGGCGGTGTTGATGGCCTTGTAGAGCACGCCGCCCGGCAGGCCGGCGACGGCCGTCCAGAACGCCGGCGCGACGACCCCGTCGGCGAAGTTCTCGGCCAGGCTCTCGATGGCCGCCCGCGACACGCCGGCCTCGTCCAGGACCTCGGGATTGCGGCCTACGATCATCGACACCGCCTTGCGGCCGGCCGCGAGCCCGCCCTCATCGAGCGCGGCCGCCACCGCGCGGACGTGCTCGTCCAGGCTGCGCTGGGCCGGCAGGCTGGCGGCGAGCGCCGTCAGCGCCGCGAGCCCGAGCCAGGACGTCGCCAGAAGGCCCTGCAGCAGCGCCGCCGCGCCGCCGCACACGGCCAGGACGGCCAGGAGCGCCAGCGCGCCCGCGGCGCGGCGGCGCGCCGGCGGGGCCGCATCCTGGTTCAGCCCCCGGTCGAGCCGCGCGATCAGCGCTCCGATCCAGGTGACCGGATGCCCGATGGCGCGGTACACCACGGGCGGATAGCCGACGAGCGCCTCGAGGGCGAGCGCTGCGAGGCTGAGGATGAGGCAGGACTGGAATGTCATCGATGGGCGGCGGGGCGGGACCGGAACGCGAGAAGGCCCAGGCCGGCGGCGAAGGCGCGCTGTTCTACCACGGCGGCGCTCTCGCCGCCGCACGCGCGCGCTTTCCCGGCGCGCCTCAGCCCTGGATCGATCTCTCGACGGGCGTCAACCCGGTGGCCTACCCGGTCGGCGACATCGACGCGGCGGCCTGGACCCGTCTGCCCGAAGCCGGCGAGATCGCCGCGCTCGAGGCCGACGCCGCCCGCGCCTACGGCGCGCGCTCCGCCGACGCGGTGGTGGCCGCGCCGGGCACGCAGGCGGCGATCCAGCTGCTGCCCGGGCTGCTCCAGGCCCGGCGCGTGGGCGTGCTGGGCTTCGCCTACGCCGAGCACGCGCGCTGCTTTGCCCGCGCCGGGGCCGAGACGGCGCCGATCGAGGACCTCGCCCAGGCGAAGGACTTCGACGTGGTCGTGGTCGTCAATCCCAACAACCCGGACGGACGGCATGTGCCGCCCGCCGCGCTGCTGGAGGCCGCCGCCGCGATGCGGGCGCGGGGCGGGACGCTGGTCGTCGACGAGGCCTTCGCCGACCTGATGGGCCCCGCCGCCACCATTGCGCCGGCGGCGCCGGAGGCGGGCGCGCTGGTGCTGCGCTCCTTCGGCAAGACCTACGGCCTGGCCGGCCTGAGGCTCGGCTTCGTGATCGCGCCCCCGGCGCTGGCGGGGCGCATCCGCGCCGCCTTCGGACCCTGGGCGGTCAGCGGGCCGGCGGTGCGGATCGGGCGGCGCGCCTTCTCCGATCCGGCCTGGCTGGCCGGGACGGCCCGGCGGCTCGACGACGACGGCCGGCGGCTCGACGCGCTGCTGGAGCGGATCGGCCTGCGCGTCGTGGGCGGCACGGCGCTGTTCAGGCTGGCCGAGCGCCCGCGCGCGGCGGAACTCTTCGCCGAGATGGGCCGGCGCGGAATCCTGGTGCGGCCTTTCGCCGAGAAGCCGACCTGGCTGCGCTGGGGCCTGCCAGGTCCTGACGCGTGGGACCTCCTTGCCAAGCGCCTCGCCGCGCCGCTGGGGGCGTGACCGGGGCCGCGCTTCAGCGCCCGGCGTCGTGGCAGACGGCCTCGATGTTGTGCCCGTCGAGATCGAACACGAAGGCGCCGTAGTAGTTGGGGTGATAATGCGGGCGCAGCCCGGGCGGGCCGTTGTCCGTCGCGCCCGCCGCCATCGCGACGGCGTAGAAGTCGTCGACGGCCGTCGGATCGGCCGCCGCGAAGGCGACATGCAGCCGCCCCACGATGGGCGTGCCCTCAGTGATCCAGAAATGCGGCCTGCCGTCCCGCCCGAACCCCGCATGCGCGGCCCCGCCGCTCGTCTCGGCGTCGACCTCCATCACGAGCTCATAGCCCAGCGCGCCGAGCACGCGCTTATAGAAGGCCAGCGCCTCGGGATAGTTCGAAACCGGAAAGCCGATGTGATCGAGCATGGGGGAATCCTCCTGCGCAGGAGCGTAGCCGCGGGGAGGGCGGGGTGGGAAGGGGGAGGTCCGAACAGGCCGTCTGCCCCTGCCCCCGACCTCTAACGGCCTCGGAGGCGGCCGAGCCGCCGTGTCGTCAGTTGAAGCCGCTCGGGGGCAGCGGCGGCGCCTCGTTGATCAGCGTGATCGTCACCCGTCGGTTCGCCACGAGGTAGGGATTGTCGGGGAAGACCGGCTCGGTGTCGGCGCGTCCCGACACCGAGGTGAAGCGGTCGCTGGGCAGCCCCGCGCCCGACAGGATCTCGCGCACCGCGATCGCGCGCCCGGCGGTGATGCTCCAGGAATCGACGGCCCGTCCCGAACCCGGGCGCGCGGCGGCCGTATGGCCGGTGACGGACATGCGGTTCTGCATCCGGCGCAGGGTGGGTGCGAGCGCCTCCAGCACACGACGGGTGCGCTCGTAGGGGTGGACCGAGCCATCGGGGAACATGGAGCGGCCGTCCTGGTCCATGAAGGACACGTTCACCCCCTCCTTGGTCGGCTCGACCACGATGTTGCGCGACAGCTCGGCGTATTCGGGCATGTTCTGGAGCGCCTGCCGGATGCTGGCGGCGGCGCTTTGGTTGGCCAGCATGTTGGCGGCCGGGCGGCTGGCCTCGCGGTCGCTTTCGGCCGTGCGGCTGAACTGGCGGTCGCCGGCGGTCGGGCGGCTGGCGTCCTGGTCGCTGGGACGGCCCGAGTTCCACGGCGTGTCGCGGGAATCTGTCGCCTTGGCTCCTGTCTTGTCGATGGCGGTGCCCATCAGGATGCCGCCGGAGCCACTGGTGGTGGGACTCACATTCGGCGGCGAGAAGTAGTTCGCCAGGCCGGTCTTCTGCTCCTTCGTCGTCATGCTGATCAGCCACATCAGCAGGAAGAACGCCATCATGGCGGTCACGAAGTCCGCATAGGCGATCTTCCAGGCTCCGCCATGGTGCGCATGCGCGGCCTTCTTGACCTTCTTGACGATGATCGGCTGGACGGAGTTGGCCATCTGGTTCCTGCTGGAGATGGGGTCAGACGGTGGCGGGAAGGGCGGCGGTCGCCGCTTCCACTTCGCTGTAGGTCGGGCGGACGTCGCTAAACAGCGCCTTGCGGGCGAATTCGATCGACATCACCGGCGGCTGGCCGCCGATATGGGCGAGAAGGCCCGCCTTGAGGGAGAGGTAGTACTTGGATTCCGCCTCGAAGGTGCTCTTCAGCGACGCCGCCATGGGGGCGAAGAAGCCGTAGGCGACGAAGACGCCGAAGAAGGTGCCGACGAGCGCGCCGCCGATCAGATGTCCGAGCACCTCCGGCGGCTCGGCGATCGATCCCATCGTCTTGATCACGCCGAGCACGGCGGCGACGATGCCGAGCGCCGGCGTGCCGTCGGCGAGCGACTGCATCGCCCCGACGATCCGCTCCTGCTCCTGGTGGTGCGTCTCCAGCTCCTCGTCCATGAGGGCTTCGATCTCATAGGCGTTGTCCGCGCCCATCGTCACCATGCGCATGTAATCGCAGACGAACTCGACCGCATGGTGGTTCGCTGCGAAAGTCGGGAAGGCGTTGAACAGGGTCGACTCGTGCGGGTTTTCGATGTGCGGCTCGATCGCCGTCATGCCTTTCGACTTGGCGAGCTTGTACATGGAGAACTGCATGCCCAGCAGTTCGACATAGCACGCCTGCTTATACTTGGGCCCCTTCACGAGCGTGCCGAGCATGGACGGCACGGCCTTGAGCACCGGCCCGGGGTTGCCGATGATGAAGGCCCCGATCGCGGCGCCGAGGATGATGACGAATTCGAACGGCTGCCACAGCACCTCCAGATGCGCGCCCATGGCCGCGTAGCTGCCGAAGACGCAGACGAAGACGATGATGGTGCCGACGATCAGCCGCATGGTCTGCCACCCTGGCGGGTGTCCCCGCAAAATACTACTTGGCAAGACATGGACTGATGGAAGTTAAGAACGAGTTTAGGGGCACGGGCCCACGGGTGCGAGAGGGCAGTCCTGCGGGGATGAGGCGTGGGGGCGGCAGCGGAGGCCGAGGGGAGGGAGGTAAGCGCGCACGCCTACGCCGGTCCCGGTTATTGGCGCGCGATAGAGGACTGTGACCCGGGGTCATTGACGCTGCGCCGCTCTACGACGTCAACTGGCGCTGAGGAGACCGTTCCAACCGGCTCTTCTGACCCCTTGCAGACATTCGAGATGCGACCGTCGAAGGTCCGGATGGGGTGGGAAGCCGCCATCGCCCACAAGGCCTAGGCCAGATCAACCGAGCTCCCACGGCAGCAGCAGCTTATATGCCGTGTTGCGCGGCAAGAAGGCCTCCTACGACCCTCAGGCCCGCGAGTTGGGCGCGAACAGGCTGCTCTGGGTCAGCGCGCGCGCCGATAATGCACGGCAACCGCGCCGTTGCGCAGCGGCTTGGCCGAGATCAGCTCGAGCCGTCGCGTGCTGGGCAGCCCGCTCTGGTAGAGGGTCGGGCCGTGGCCCGCGATCCTGGGGTGCACGAGGAACTTGTACTCGTCGATAAGATCCAGCCGGTCCAGCTCGGTCGCGAGCTTGCCGCTACCGAGGAGCACGCCGTCTTGGGTCGCATCCTTAAGCCTCTGCACGCCCGTGAGCAGTTCTCCGCCGATGTGGTGACTGTTGGTCCAAGGGAAGGCCAGTCGCGTCGATGACACTACGTACTTCGGCTTGGCCTCCAGCTTGACCGCCCACTCACGTATCGCCCGCGGCGCCTCCGCGTCGCCGCGGGCGACTGCCGGCCAGTAACTCTCCATCATTTCGTAGGTGACGCGACCCCACAGCATTGCTCCAACTTCATCCATGAGGCGGGTGAAGAAGGCGTGCGTCTCGTCATCGGCAATTCCCTCCTGGTGGGCGACGCAACCGTCCAGGGTGACGTTGATGCTGAAGGTCAATAGTCCCATGCAGCGAGGCTAAGCCATACAATCGAGAATATGAAGGCCGACTGCTCGCCGTTGATGCTGAACTTCCGCAATGGGTCGAGAGCGGCGGTTCAGTGCGTGCCGGCCCAAGGTCCGCTTGTGGCGCGTTTCGGATGGACCCGAACGCGAACTCCTCGCCCCTCCCGCCTTCACCCGCAGCCCGGCCCCTCAAACCCGCGCCTCACTCCCGCCAACCTCGCCCGCCGCCGCCATCGCCGCCTCCATCCCGGCATCCTGCAAAACCGCCTCCTCCAGCACGCCCCCCACCTCCTGCGTCTCGCGGGCGATCTCCCTGGCGATGCGGGCCAGGACCGGGCGGTCGGCGTCGAGGAGGCCGGCCAGCCAGGCGGCGATCTCGTCGGTGACGACGCCGGTGGGGCGCTCGCCCCACACCGCGTAGTCGACCACGTTGGCCACCAGCCAGCCCGCGAAGGAGCGGTCGTAGCGCCGCACGGAGGCTTCGAGGCGGATCAGGATCTCGATGTCCTCGCGGCTCCTCACCCCGTCGGGGAGCACGTCGCGGTGCAGGCGCTGCGCGTCGCCGAAGGTGATGCGCCCGGTGCGGGCCACGATGTCGGCGAAGGTCTGAAGGTCGGTCTTGCCCATGTCCGTGCTCTCGATGACTGCATGTCGTGCGAGCATTCAGGCATCCGCGGGCTGACCCGGAGGTTAATGGCCCTCCTGTGAATCGTTGTTCAGGTTAAGTGAATCTCTCCGGTCGGATCTTCTGCATCCTCTTCATGGTCGGTTCACGATGTTGGCCGCCGCGCGACCAATCGGCTGCCATGCAGGAGGCGCGCAGCCCCGGGCGGCGCCGGCCGTTGACAGGGGTGCAATCGATTGCAAACATTCCTCCAACGATAAAACAGGTGGAGGAGACGACCATGCGGATACTCCTGTCCGGAGCCCTCGCGCTGGGCGCCGCGCATTGGGCCATGACGGCCGCGATGGCGCAGAGCGCCGCGCCCGAGGCCTCCAACATGAAGCTGGTGGGCTACAGCGACCTGCAGGCGCGCAGCGCCTACCAGCCGACGATCGTGCGCCAGGGCGACCGCTACATCGCCTATGTGGGCCATCATGGCGGCACCGACGACGTGCCCACGCCCGTCAACCCGGCCACCGGCAAGGCCGAGCCGAACGGCACCTCCATCATCGACGTCACCGACGCGGCGCATCCGAAATATCTGAAGCACCTGCCCGGCCAGCCCGGAACCTACGAGGCCGGCGGGGCCCAGATGGTGCGCGTCTGCGACGGCAAGTCCCTGCCCAAGGGCGACAAGTCCGCCATCTACATGCTGCGCACCTTCGGCGGCGAGGCGCATGAGATCTGGAACGTGGCGGATCCCGCCAATCCGGCGCTGGTGACGCGGATCTCCGGCCTCAAGGACACCCACAAGAGCTGGTGGGAGTGCGACACCGGCATCGCCTTCCTGGTGTCCGGCGCGCCGGACTGGCGCACCCGCCGCATGACGCAGGTCTATGACCTGTCCGACCCGGCCCACCCGGTGAAGATCCGCGACTTCGGCCTGCCCGGGCAGGAGCCGGGCTCCACCGGCGCGGTGCCGACCGAGCTGCACGGTCCCATCTCGACCGGGCCGCAGGGCAACCGCGTCTATTTCGGCTACGGCACCAACAAGGGCGGGGTGCTGCAGATCGTCGACCGCGAGAAGCTGCTGAACGGGCCCAAAGAGCCGACGCCGGAGAACCTGAAGGCGCCGGAGATCTCCCGCATGGCGATGTCGTCGCTCAACGGCGCGCACACCACCTTCCCGATGCTGCAGATGCCGGTGGCCGAATTCGCCAAGGACAAGGACGGCGGCAAGCGCGACATCGTGATGATCGTCGACGAGGCGATCCTGAACGAGTGCAACGAGGCGCGCCAGATGGTGTGGTTCGTCGACGTCACGGTCGAGAGCCGGCCGATGGTGGTGTCGAACTACACCGCCAAGGAGAGCTCCGGCGATTTCTGCCAGCGGGGAGGGCGCTTCGGCTCGCACTCGTCAAATGAGAGCATGGACCCGGTCTTCTACAAGAAGATGGCTTTCATCGCCTTCTTCAACGCCGGCGTGCGGGCGCTCGACATCCGCGATCCCTACAATCCCAAGGAGGTGGGCTTCTTCATCCCGAGCGTCACGGAGGCCACCGACAAGCGCTGCGTCAAGGTCGACGGCAAGGACCGGTGCAAGGTCGCCATCCAGACCAACAATGTCGAGACGGACGACCGCGGCCTGATCTACATCGTCGACCGCGCCAATACGGGCATGCACATCCTCGAACTCACCGGCGACGCCCGCAGCGTCGCGGGGCTGAAATAGTCCGATGATGCGGGCGGCGGCGGTTCGGACGCTCGCGGCGGGCGGCGCGCTGCTGGCCGCGTGGGCGACGGCCGCCGCCGAGCCCGCTCTCTTGCGGGTCGGCCAGGCCGCCTGGGCGGAGAAGGCCTGGCCCTTCCCGCGCGACGGCTGGCCCCCCGGGCGGGCCTTCGCGTGCGAGGGCTGCGGGGACGACCTCGTCGTCTATGTCCGGCCGAAGCTCGGCTTCTGCAACTGCGCGACCGGCGTGACGGACGACGCCGAGGTGGACGGCGTCACCGACCTCGACCTGATCGCGCCGACCTTCCGGCCCGCCGGGCCGGGCGCCCCCATCCGCATCGGCGCGCTGCCCGGCCGCGCGCGGCGCTACGTGATGGAGACGCCCGACGGGCCGCGCTCGGCCGTCGGGGTCGCGGTGTCCCAGCGCTGCGACGTGGTCGTGGCGGTGGCGTTGTCGCGGCGGCCCGTCGGCGACGACGCGCTGGGGCTGGCGGTGGCGCTGCTGGAATCGGAGGCGCCCATGGGCTGGATCCGGCAGGCGCTCGATCATCCGTGAGCCCGCGCCCCTTGCGGCGGGGCCGTCTCCTGTGGTGGAAAGGCGGGACCGCCCGCGAGACGCCCGCCGATGAGCCTCGACGACACGAGGGACGAAATCGCCCGACTGGAAGCCAGGATCGAGAGCCTGGCCGAGGCGGCCGAACGCTCTCGCAAGCTCATCGTCATCGCCAAGGGCGCGGTGGCGCTCGGCGGAGCGGCGCTGCTCCTGGCGGCCGTCGGCGTCGTCGGCTGGAACACGTCGCTGACGGTCTTCGCCATCACGGCCATGCTGGGGGGCGTCGTCATCTCCGGCTCCAGCCGCAGCAGCCGCGAGCAGGCGTTGTCCGCCATGGCGGAGGCCGAGGAGGCCCGGCGCGGGCTCATCGACTCCATCGCGCCCGTGTCGGTGCGCCTGCACTGATCGGCGCCCGCGAAGCCCGGGGCCGCGCTTGACCCATCGGCCGCGTTATTGAACACTCGATAAATAAGAAGGCGGGCGCGGACCGAAGCGTCCTGGCCCCAGGGGAGACGCCGCATGAAGGCCGACGAGGCGCACGGGTTCAAGCTGATCGCCCACGATACGCTGCGGGGGTTCGGCGGCCTCGGGGAAGGCATGTCTCTCCAGGCGGCGCCCGACGGCCGGCGCATCCTATGGCTGGCCCATGAGGGGCCGCCCAAGAACTTCACCGGCGTCGACGTCACCGATCCGAGCCGCCCGAAGGTGATTGTCCAGACCGACCTGCCGCACAACCGCATCCGCTCCAACTCGCTGGAGACCTGCGGAAACATCATGGCGGTCGCCTACCAGGTGCTCGAGCCGGGGCTGCAGCCGGCGGGCATCGAGCTCTTCGACATCAGCGTCCCCGAGCAGCCGAGGTCGATCAGCTTCTTCGACTGCTCCGGCCCGCATTCGCGCGGGGTGCACCAGGTCTGGTTCGTGGACGGCCGCACCATCCATTTCGCCGGCGGGGCCGCCGACTTCACGCCCCGCAACCCGCTGGACGACCAGCCCTACCGCATCCTGGACGTGAGCGACCTGTCGCGGCCGGTCGAGATCGGCCGCTGGTGGATGCCCGGAACCCGGGAGGGCGACGACGCCCCGCCGCCCAAGCGCCTGCCGATCGATTCGGGCTTTCGGGCCCACAACACCAACGTGTTCCCGGATCGGCCGGACCGCGCCTATGTGGGCTATCTGGACGGCGGCGCCTTCGTGCTCGACATCTCCGACATGGGCTCGCCGAAGGTGGTGTCGAACTTCAACCCGCACCCGCCCTATCCGGGCTTCACCCACACGGTGCTGCCGCTGTTCAGCCGCGACCTGCTCGTCGTCTCCGACGAATGCGTCAAGGACGACGGCGTGGACTGGCCGAAGCTGACCTGGATCGTCGACGCGCGCGTGGAGACCAACCTGGTCCCGATCAGCACGCTGCCGATGCCGCCCTTCGAGACCTATGGCCACAAGGGCGGGCGCTACGGCTCGCACAACCTGCATGAGAACAGGCCCGGCGAGACGTCGTTCAAGTCGGACACGCTGATCTTCTCCACCTTCTTCAACGCCGGCGTGCGCGCCTACGACCTCACGAACCCGCTCCAGCCCAGGGAGGTCGCCGCCTTCGTGCCGCCCGCCCCCGAGGGGACGCGCGTCGGAACCGTGCAGATCAACGACGTGTTCGTGGACGAGAACGGGATCGTCTATGCGGTCGACCGGTTCACGGGCGGCCTTTATGTGCTGGAGATGACCTTCTGACCATGGCTCCGCTCCCCGTCACGGTGATCACGGGCTTCCTGGGCAGCGGCAAGACCACGCTGCTGAACCACCTGCTGCAGGACCCGGGGATGGCCGACACCGCGGTCGTCATCAACGAGTTCGGGGAGATCTCGATCGACCACCTTTTGGTCGAGACAGCGCTCGAGAACACGCTCGTGCTGCAGAGCGGCTGCATCTGCTGCACGATCCGGGGCGATCTCGTCGACACGCTGATGGACCTGATCGCCAAGCGCGACCGCGGAGAGATCCCGGCCTTCTCGCGGGTGGCGATCGAGACGACCGGCCTCGCCGACCCGGCGCCCATCCTGCAGACGCTGGCGACGGACCCGCTGGTGTCGCCGCTGTTCCGGCTGCGGACGGTGGTCACCACGGTCGACGGCGTCAACGGGCTCGCCCAGCTGGACCGGTTCGCCGAGGCCGCCAAGCAGGCCGCGCTGGCCGACGTTCTGGCGCTCACCAAGTCCGACCTGGCGGAGGCCCCGGCGCTGGAGGCGCTGGAGAACCGGCTGCGCGCCATCAACCCCGGCGCGGCCATGCTGCGGGTCGTCGACGGCAAGGTATCGCCCGACGACCTCTTCAGCCGCTCGGCCGAGCCCGGCGACGACGCCGAGGCGGCGAAGCGCTGGCTGGCGGCCGAAGCCTTCGACGCGCACGGCCATGACCACGCGCACGACCACGCGCATCACCACGGCCACGGGGAGCGCGATCACGCCCATAACGACCCGAACCGCCACGGGCCGAACATCCGAGCCTTCTGCATGACGCTCGACCAGCCCATCGCGATGCCGGCGTTGCGGCGCTGGCTGGCCGCCATCACCTCGCTGCGCGGCGCGGACCTGCTCAGAATGAAGGGCGTCCTGAACGTGATCGGCGAGCCGGGGCCCGTGGTGGTGCACGGGGTGCAGCATCTGATCCACCCGATGGCGACGCTGCGGCGCTGGCCCGACGACGAGCGGCGGAGCCGCATCGTGTTCATCACCCAGAACATCCCGGAGGCGGCGCTGCGCAACAGCCTGCTGGCCCTGGCGCCCGCCCCGTAGCGTCTCCGGCCTAGACCATGCTGTGTTTTGATGGAAACACAGCATGGTCTAGGTTTCTTGATTTCGCATGCTTCGTGCGAAAAGCCGGATGCCACCTTTTCGCAGCATGCTTTATGCGTCGACGGCGGGAGGCCGGAACGGTCCGCACGGAAGGGGCTCGGCCGCCCAGAACCGGGCGACGGGGCCGCCCAGGAGCGCGTCGAAAAGCGGCTCCGGACGGGCGAGATCGGCCGCGCCGAACGCGACGACCTGCACGCCCGCGCGGGCCAGCCGCTCGGCCCGGGCGCGGGCGCGGGCCGGGGTCAGGCCGGACTGGGTCGAGAGCGCCGCCGCGAAGCGGTCGCCCAGCCAGAACGCGACATCCGCCTGGACATGGTCGGCTTCGGTTCCGGCCGGGGCGGCCTCGGGCGCGGCCAGGTGGGCGCGCGGGAGAGGGCGCGGGGCGGAGTAGATCCAGTCCTCCGGGGCGAACAGCCCCGCAAAGGGCTCCGCCCGCCGCCGCAGCGCATCCATGTCGGCTGCGACGGCCGCCTCCAGGTGATCGAAATAGGCGTCGACGAACCGATGCGAGAGCCGGTCCCAGGGTCGGCAGAGATGCTTGCTGTGCGCGCGGAGCGCCTGCAGCGGGCTCGATCCAGCCGCCGCCGCGGCCCCGAGCGCATAGGGGGCGTTGTTCAGCCGCAGCGGCTCCCGCGCGGCGGGCTCGATGGCCACGCACGGGAAGGGCGCCGAAACCCGTAGCGCCCCCGACGGCGTGCGGACGCAGTCGATCGCCGAGAGGGACCATTGGTCGGCCCCATACGGAACCAGCAGGACGCCGGGCGCGCTCACCCGCCTAGCGCCGTGATTCCGGATGCCACGCCAGGAGCCTCCCGCGCAGCGCCTCCAGCCCCTTGATGACGACGAAGCCCAGGATGGCGATCTCCACGATGCCGGCGAACACGCCGACGGAATCGGCGAAGCGCCCGGCCGTGATCATGGCGCCGCCGATGCCGCGGCCGCCCATCAACATCTCGGTCGCCACGGTGGTGATCATGCCCACCGGCAGCGCGATCTGCAGGCCGGTGAGGATCTGCGGCGCGGCCATCGGCAGCACGACCTCCCACAGCGTCTCCCGCTCGCTCGCGCCCAGCGCCCGCGCCGACCAGAGCGGCCATTTGTCGACGGACGACGTGCCCGCGAAGGTCGCCGACACGATGGGAAAGAAGCACGAGAACGCCACCATGATGATCTTGGACGTGTCGTAGATGTCGAACCACAGGATGAAGATCGGCAGGAAGGCGATCTTGGGCATCGGAAAGCCGACCGAGATCAGCGGATCGAAGAACCAGCGCAGCGCGGCCGAGCGCGCCATCAGCACGCCCAGCGGAACGGCGATCGCGGCGGCTGCGCCGAAGCCGAGCAGCGCCCGGTAGAGCGTGAGGCCGAGATCGACGAAGACCGCGCCCGACGCCGCGTCGGACCAGAGCCGCGCCAGCACGTCCGAGAGCGGCGGCAGCAGGAACGGATGCGCGAGCTTCAGCCGCGTCGCCGTCTCCCACAGGGCCAGAAGCGCCAGCACCACGACGACCTGCACGACGACGTCGCCGGCGGCCGTCCACAGGTCCGCCAGGACGGTCCTCTTGGCGGAGCCGGCGGCGGCGAGCGGGATGGGGCGGGCGCTGTCGCTCGAGCTCACGGCTCCCTCCAGCGCAGTTGCCGGCGCGAAAACGCCGCATAGAGCCTGTCGGCCGCAAAGCCCGCGGCCGCGACCGTCAGGATGACGGCGAACATGGCCGGGTAAGTCCCGCCGTCGCCCAGCGAGCTGATCAGGAAGCCGACCCCGTCCTTGGCGATGACGAATTCCGAGCTCACCATCAGGATGAAGGAAAAGGCCAGCGCGGTGCGGCATCCGGCCAGGATGTCGGGCTTGGCCGCCGGGATGACCACCTCGCGCAGGACCTCCCACCGGCTGGCCCCGAGGCTCGCGGCCGACCATTTGAGCACGTGGTTGACGCCGCGCGCGCCGTTATAAGTGCTGACGATCACCGGCAGCAGGCAGCCGAGGAAGATCAGAAAGATCTTGGAGCTGTCGCCGAGCCCGAACCAGATCATCACCAACGGGATGAGGGCGGATTTCGGCATCGGGTAGAAGATCTGGACGATCGGGTTCACCAGCAGCCGGAACGGCCGGAACGTCGCCATGAACAGCCCCGACGCGACGCCGACCACGATGGCGGCCGCAAGGCCCGCGGCGGCCCGGCTCAGGGACCGGGCGGCGTTGGTGATGAGCTCCCCGCTGCGCAGCATCTCCCACAAGGCGGCCAGGACGGCCCCCGGACCGGGCAGCATCTCGGGCGGCGTGATGCGCAGCAGCGTCAACGCCTCCCAGAGCAGCAACAGCGCCAGCAGGGGCGAGTACCGGACCGCGGCGGCGCGCATCAGTGGCCGCCCCGGCTGGCGCTGACCGCCTGCTCGCGAACGAGCCGCCAGATCCGCTCGCTCAGCGCCAGGAACTCCGGCTTCTCCAGGATCTCCTCGCCGCGGTCCTTGGGCAGGTCGACGTCGATCACGTGCTGGATGCGGCCCGGCCGGGCGCTCATGATGGAGATGCGGTCGGCCAGGAACACCGCCTCGTGCACATCGTGGGTGACGAACACCACGGTCTTGCGGCTGCGCTGCCAGATGGCCCGCAGCTCCTCCTGCATCACCCGCCGGGTCTGGGCGTCCAGCGCCCCGAAGGGCTCGTCCATCAGCAGGATCTCGGGATCGACCGCGAGCGTGCGCGCGATGGCGGCGCGCTGCTGCATGCCGCCGGAAAGCTGCGACGGATAGGCGTCCTCAAAGCCCGTCAGCTGCACCAGCGCGATGAACTCGCGCGCCCGCGCCTCGGCCTGCCGGGCGTTCATGCCCTGCTTGCGCAGCCCATAGGCGACGTTCTGCAGCACGGTCTTCCAGGGAAACAGCGCGAAGTTCTGGAACACGATGCTGCGTTCCGGGCCCGGCGCGGTCACCGGGCCGCTGCGCGTGCGGATCACGCCCTTTTGGATCGGGATGAAGCCCCCGATCAGGTAGAGCAGCGTGCTCTTGCCGCAACCCGAGGGGCCCAGCAGCGCGTGAAACTCGTTGGGCCGGATGTCGAGGGCGATGTCGTCGAGCGCCAGCACTCCCGCCCCATGCCGCGACCCATAGGAGTGGGAGACCCCCTGGACCTCGATGCCCGACGCCGCGTCGGACCGGGGACGCTCGATCGCGCCATGCATGGTCAGCGGCCCGCTTCGATGCGCCGCTTGGCCTCCTCGACGAAGCTCAGGTCGACATATTTCGGCGCGACCTCGATCTTGGCCGGGATCAGGCCCACCTCCTGGGTGACGTTGATGCTGTCCTGGAGCGTCTTGATGTTCGGGAACATGAAGGGGTCGCGGTAATAGTCCTTGTTCGTGAAGAGATGCGTGAGCTTGTCCGGCGTCTGCTTCATGAAGTCCGCGATGATCTTGACCGCCTCGGTGCGGTTCGCCGGGTCCTGGAACCAGCGCATGGCGCGGACATGGTCCTCGAAGAAGTCCTTCAGGGCGTCCCGGTTCTTCTCCAGGAAGTCGGTCCGGGCGGTGAGGAAGACGAGCTGCGACGGGCCGACGGCGTCCTTGGCGCGGAACAGCACCTTGTACTTGCCGCTCTCGATGAACTGGCCGGACTGCGGCTGCAGCACCGTCCCCATGTCGATCTTGCCCTCGTCGAGCATGGGCGGGATGTTGGGGAAGGCGACCTCCACGACCGTGTAGTCGCGCTTGTCGTTCATGTTGTTCTTCTTGAACATCGCCCGGATGGCCGTGTCGGAGGCCGACCCGATGGCGTTGCTGCCGACGCGCTTGCCCTTCATGTCGGCGACCGTGTTGATGCCGGAGTCGCTGCGCACCATGAAGGTTTCGGAGTGGTGGTCCCCGACCCCGTCCTGGATGATGTCGGCCACGACCTTCACGTCCTGGCGCGCGTTCGTCACCGCCAAAACGAGCGTCAGGGCCGAGAAGGCGGCCATGTCGATCTCGCCCGCCGCCATGGCGGTGATCTGCGGCGAGCTGCCCCGGAACAGGATCGGCTCGACCGTATAGCTCTTGCCGTAATGCTTCAGGATCTCGGGCTTGGAGTAGAGCACCGGGATCATGTGCCCGGGCATCGTCGACCAACCGATCCGGATCTTCACCGGCTCCGCGAAGGCCTGTCCGGAGAACAGCGTCAGGGTGGCGGCGGCGAGGACGGCGAGGCGACGCGCGAGGGGCGGCATGGCGATCTCCCAGATGTTGTCCGGCGTCCTTCTGACCCTTGCGGGCGGGACGCGTTGATGGGCCGCAGAACGGCCTCGTGCTATTTATCGGCTGATAATCCTACCCGGTCAAGCGGCTTGGCGCGTCCTCCGGCCCTCGTTTTCCGCGCCGCGCCGATGGCGAAGTCGCCGCGGCCGCGCCGGTCGAGCCGGCCTTCCCGGGCGCGAACAGCGCAGTTGTAGCCATGCTGCACTTGATGCAGAGTTCCCCCGTTCGGCCCCGCGTCGAAGCCTCAGGAGGAAAACATGCGTGCAATTGCAATGGCCTTAGTGCTGGGCGCCCTGGCCACCACCAGCGCTTTCGCCGAGACGACCTGCAAAGCTCAGGCGACGGAAAAGAAGCTGGCGGGCGCCGCCATGAACAGCTTCATGAAGAAGTGCGAGTCCGACGCCGCCAAGACGTGCTCGACCGCCTCGGCGGAAAAGAAGCTCTCCGGCGCGGCGAAGACCAGCTTCACCAAGAAGTGCGTCAGCGACGCCGTGGGCGCCTGACCGGACCTTTTTGCGCGCTCCCCCGGAGGGACGCGTCATCGCAGAGGGCCGGCGTCGCGCCGGCCCTGACGACGAACCCCGACGAGGCGTTTTCGCCCGTCATGTGACGTTGCGCACGCTGGGGCTGCGAGGAGGCCTGCATACTCGGATCTCTCAACAGGAGCATCCCATGCGCGTCGCACTCGCCGTCCCCGGATCCGCCGCCGCTCTCGGCGCCGTCATCGTCGTTCTGGCCGCGATCGTCGGATCGCTCTTCCTGTTGCGCATCACGCCCGCGTCGGGCCTTGCCGCCGCCCCCGCGTGCCAGGTGGTGGACACGATCGGCATGGGAGCCGAGTGCTGGTATCCCGAATGACCGGCGGGACACGAAAAAAGGCCGCTTGGAAGCGGCCTTGAGGCGTCCGGCCGCAGCCGGGCGCAGGAGTCCGCGGACTGGAGATCAGTCGCAGCGGCGAATGCGGCGAGTGACAGTGTCGCCGTCGTCATTTTCCTTGGTGATCGTGACGTAGCGGCAGCCGCCGCGCACGCTTCCGGTCGTGTAGTCGCGGTCATAGTGGCGACGGTCCCAGCGCCGGCGATCGAAATCACGGTCGCGGTCGCGGCCCACGGTTACGCCGCCGGGTCCGATCGAGAATTCCTGGGCGGTCGCCGCTGCGGCGCCGGTCACGCAGAGCGCGGTCGCGAGCAAGATCGCTTTCATGGACGTGTCTCCTCAGCCATTGCAGTTGCGCCAACAACTCTTGGGCGGGAGCTCGGTTCCGACCGCGGACCCCGCGACAGGGCGGAGCCGCGATCCACAAGGACCGGTGAGGGGGCGCGCCAAGGACTTGGGCCGGCGATGCTCCTGCCCCTACAGTGGCGGCGGTGAAACATTCCGGAGCACACCGCCCATGGCTCATTCCCTCGGCCCAGCCGCCGCCCCGTCCGCCTCCGCCGGGCCCAACCAGCCCAGGCTCGATGCGGACGCTGTGCGGCAAGCCAAGGTGGACCTCGCCGCCTGCTTCCGGATGGCCGCCCGGAACGGACTGGAGGAGGGCATCTGCAACCACTTTTCGGCGCTCGTGCCGGGCTATGACGACCTCTTCATCGTCAATCCCTACGGCTACGCCTTCCGCGAGCTCACCGCCTCGCGGCTCCTGGTCTGCGACCTGCATGGCAATGTGGTCGACGGCGACGGCCAGCCGGAGGCGACCGCCTTCTACATCCACGCGCGGATCCACAAAGCCATCCCGCGCGCCCGGGCGGCGTTCCACACCCACATGCCCTACGCCACGGCGCTGGCCATGACGGAGGGCGACCCGCTGCTCTTCGCCGGTCAGACGTCGCTCAAATTCTACGGCCGCACCGCGGTGGACCGGGACTATAACGGGCTCGCCCTCGACGAAAGCGAGGGCGACCGGATCGCCGGCGCGATCGGCGACGCCGACATCGTGTTCATGAAGCATCATGGCGTGCTGGTGCTCGGCCCCACGATCGCGGAAGCCTGGGACGACCTCTACTACCTCGAGCGCGCCTGCCAGGCCCAGTGCCTCGCCATGGCGACGGGGCGGGCCGTCAAGCCCATCGCGCCCGCGGTCGCAGAAGCCGCCGCCCGGCAGATGCGCGAGGGCGACCCCGAGTCGGCCCGCCTACACCTGGAGAGCGTCAAGCGCGTGCTGGACGCCGAGGAGCCCGCCTACAGGCATTGAGGACGCCGACGGCGAGGCGGACGGAACTCCGGTGTTCGGGAACGATCGTTGCGCGGTCCCGCTTATCCAGAGTTCCACGATCCGCGCCAGAGACGTCGATGTTGTCCCGAGCCCTCACCGCGAAGCGACCCGGCCCCATGGGTCGCCCGCCTCATGTCTGATCTGAAGCGCCGCCTCGCGCCGCATGCGTCGATTTCGCCTGTCAGGCAGCCCTGGATCGAGGGCGCGCCGGGCGCGCCCTATTTCCAGACCGAAAACGGCGAACCCTGGCACCCCATCGGCTACAACGACGCGATCTCGTGGGTCGATCTCAACGGGCTGTTTCGTCGCCGCGACCTGCCAGGGGTGGACCGTTATCTGGCCGGCCTCGCCGCCCAGGGAACCACCGTGATCCGGGTCATGCTCGAATACGCGCAGATCCGTCATCGCCATTTCGAGCGTCCGGCCGGCGTCTTCGTGCCGGCGATGATCCGGCTCTGGGACGACTTCTTCGCCATGGCCGAGCGCAGGGGCCTGCGCTTCCTGATCACGCCCTTCGACACGTTCTGGACGTGGCTGCGATGGGACTGGCACCCCTACAACCGCGCCCTCGGGGGTCCGCTGGCGTCGCCGGCCGAGTTTCTTCTTTGCGGCGAGACCCGCAAGGCCATCAAGGCGCGGCTGGAATTCGTCGTCCGGCGCTGGGGCGGCTCGGGCGCGTTCTTCGCGTGGGACCTGTGGAACGAGATCCACCCTGCGCAGGCCCGCGACAGCGCCGACTGCTTCCCCGAATTCATCGCGGACCTGTCCGGCCATGTGCGCCGGCTGGAGCGCGACCTCTATGGCCGCAGCCATCCCCAGACGGTGTCGCTCTTTGGTCCTGAACTCGAGTGGCGCGGCCACCTGCCGATGAACGAGCCTTTGTTCCGGCACCCGGATCTCGATTTCGCGACCATCCACGTCTACCAGATGGGCACTATCGACGACCCGCAGAACACCGTGGACCCGGCCCTCGACATGGCGCGGCACGTGCGGGCGCATCTGGCCGAGATCAGGGACATGCGGCCCTATCTCGACACCGAGCATGGCCCCATTCACCTGTTCAAGGATAAGAAGAAGACCCTGCCGGAGGACTTCGACGACGAGTATTTCCGGCACATGCAGTGGGCGCATCTGGCGGCCGGAGGGGCCGGAGGCGGCATGCGCTGGCCGAACCGGCGTCCCCATCGCCTGACCGACGGCATGCGGGCGGCCCAGGCCGCGCTGTCGCGCTTCATGCCCGCAATCGACTGGCTGTCCTTCCGCCGCGTCGCGATCGACGCGCAGGTGACGAGCCCCGCCGCTCTGCACGTCACCGCCTGCGGCGACGACCGGCAGGCGCTCGTCTATCTGCTCCGGACCGATGCGCTGAACGAGCGCGGCATGGTGGACCGCTCCGCCGCGCCCGTGTCCGCCACGCTGTCCATCCCGGGGCTGGCGTCCGGACGCTATCGGGCTACGGGGTGGGACACCGTGGCGGGCGAACCGGTCGCGCACCTGGAGGGTGCGAGCCGGCATGGCGTGCTGACCCTGTCCCTGCCGCCCTTCGCGGCCGACCTCGCTTTGGCGGTGAGGCCTCTCGCGGGCTGAGCCGCCTGCTGCGCCCCTCCGAAAACGGGGCTCCAGAAGCGTCAGTTTTGCCCATGAAATGAGCAAATTGCGAGCCGGGGAACCGACGAGGCCGCCGCCCGTTGCGAGGACATCCCTTACGCTCGCGCCTCAGCAGGTCCCCCGATGCTCATCCGTTACGGCTTCGATATCGAGATCGAGATCAGCCAGCCCACCACCCTCGTCACCGCCATGGATGTGCATCCCGACCGGCGCGCCTCGATCATCCGGGAAACGCCGTTCTCGGTGAGCCAGGATGTCCCGGTCGAGACCTTCGTCGACGCCTTCGGCAATGTCAGCCGCCGCGTCACCGCCCTTCCGGGCGCGCTGACGATGCGCCTGGACGGCGTGGCCCGCGACAGCGGAAAGCCCGACCCGGTGGACTGGGCGGCGCAGGCCATCCCGCCCGCCTCCCTGCCGGCCAATGTGCTGCCCTACCTGCTGGGCAGCCGCTATTGCGAGACCGACCTCCTGGCAGGGCTCGCCTGGAGCAATTTCGGCGCGATCGAGGGCGGCTGGGCGAAGGTCCAGGCCATCTGCGACTTCGTCAACCGCAGCCTCGTCTTCAGCTACCCGCAGGCCCGGGCCACCCGCACCGCGTCCGAGGCCTATCGGGAGGCTACGGGCGTGTGCCGGGACTTCACCCATTTGGCCGTCACCTTGTGCCGCTGCCTCAACATTCCCGCGCGCTACTGCAACGGCTATCTGGGCGACATCGGCGTCGATCCCGATCCGGCGCCCATGGACTTCAACGCCTGGTTCGAAGCCTATATCGGCGGGCGCTGGTACACGTTCGACGCCAGGCATAACCAGCCGCGCATCGGCCGCATCCTGATCGCGCGCGGCCGCGACGCGGCGGACGTCGCCATGATCACCTCCTTCGGCCCGCATCTGCTCAAGCGCTTCACCGTCGTCACGGAGGAGGTCCAGCAGGCCGACGCCTTCACGATGGCGGCCTGAGCTCACAGGTCATCCCAACGGCGCGGCGGCGCGCGCAAGCATCGCGCCGGACGGGGGAGGGCGGGGGTGATTCCGCGCCCGATCGTCGCTACAAGGCTCCAGCCGGCAGCCCGGCCTGGAGACACGCGATGCATATCCGCCCGTTCGGCGTCGAAATCTGGATGAACGAGTTCGAGACCCGGTGCGAGCTCAACCTGGCGGAGACCTGCGTCGAAAGCCTCACCATCGCCCAGCTCCTCGCCCTCGCGGGCAAGAACGACCCCGGCCTTTCCGAGTTGCTGCCGATGAAGATGACCTACGGCGCCATCGAGGGGTCGGACCGGCTGCGCGACGCCATCGCGTCGATGTATGAGCGCCAGGCGCGCTCCAACATCGTCGTCACGCACGGGACGATCGGGGCCAACTCGCTCGTGCACCAGGCGCTGGTGTCGCGCGGCGACCGCGTGATCTCGGTGATCCCGACCTATCAGCAGCACTATTCGATCCCGGAAAGCATCGGCGCGGAGGTCGTGCATCTGCGCCTGCGGGAGGAGAACGGCTTCCTTCCCGACCTCGCCGAATTGCGCGACCTGGCCGCGCCGGGCGTGCGCCTGATCGCCATCAACAACCCCAACAACCCGACCGGCGCGCTGATGGACCGCGCCATGCTGGAGGAGATCGCCGCCATCGCGAGGGCGAGCGGCGCCTGGGTGTTGTGCGACGAGGTCTATCGCGGGACCGACCAGGAGGGGGACGGCATGACCGTCTCCATGGCCGACGTCTACGAGAAGGGCGTCAGCACGGCCGGCATGTCGAAGGCGTTCTCGCTCGCCGGGCTCCGGCTCGGCTGGGTCGCGGGCCCGGCCGAGGCGATCGAGGCCGTCATGCATCACCGCGACTACAACACCATCTCGGTCGGCGTGATCGACGACTACTTCGCCACGCTGGCGCTGGAGAACCGCGACAAGGTCCTGTCCCGCAGCCAGGCGATCACCCGCGGCAACCTCGCCATGCTGGCGGAGTGGGTCGAGCGGGAGCCGCTCATCTCCTGGGTGCGCCCCAGGTCCGGCACCACGGCCCTGCTGAAATACGATCTCGACATGCCCTCCCGCGACGTCTGCATCGCCCTGCTGCAGGAGACCGGCGTGCTGTTCACGCCGGGTTCGGCCATGGAGATGGAGGGCCATGTCCGGATCGGCTACGCCAACGCGCCCGAGATCCTGAAGGCCGGCCTGGCCCGCGTCTCGGACTTCCTCGCCCGGCGCTCCGGCCGCGGCTGAAACGGGGCTCAGGCCGCCAGCGGCGAGCCCACGCCCAGCAGCGCCTCGCCCTGGTTCACCGACAGGCTGGTGAGCCGGTAGAGGATCCGGCCGTCCTGCTCGGAGCGGATGGTCTCCAGGACCTCGCCGAAGACGTCCCGGATCTCACCGATCACCGCGCCTTTCTCCACCATGTCGGAGACCTCGGCCCGGGCGTACCAGAGGCCCGAGCAGGGCGCCGTCGGCACCCACATGGTCATGATCTCCGGCCTCGCCGGGGTGGGGGAGCCGGGCTCCTCCGGCAGCATGCCGATGGACCGCATGACGCCATGCAACCCGCGCGTGAGCTGCGCCACCGTGTCTTCGCCCCACAGGCCGTTTCCGCTCACCTCCGGCAGCAGGCTCGGCACGCCCAGCGCGTTCGCAGCCATGATGGTGGAACCGGCCCGGGTCGCCGCGACCGCGATCGGGACGCCGAACGCCGCCGCGAGCGCTTCGGACCTGGCGCAGCCCTTCGGGAAGATCGTGAACGGCGCGAGGCTCTCGTCGAGGTCGCCGCCATGCAGGTCCAGATAGGCGTCCGCCTGCGGATAGACGTTCGCGACCAGCCAGTGCGCCAGACGCTGGCTGGCGCTGCCCTCAGGGTCGCCCGGGAACATGCGGTTCAGGTTCTTCCCGTCCTGCGGCATCACATAGATGCTGCGCCGGTAGAAGCCCTGCTGGTTGACGATCGGGAGCACCAGCAGCGTGCCGCTGATGTCCTCCGGCCGCGTCTGGGCCAGCCTGACGGCGGCTTCGACCGAGCAGAACTCGGAGCCGTGCACCCCCGCGGTGACGACGAGGCATGGCCCGGGCCGCGGCCCCTCGACGATGACGAAGGAGAGCTCGACGCCCTCGAATGGCGTAAGGGAGCCGGTCAGCCTGCGGGCCCGGCCTGTCCGGAGCGGCGGCAACGTCTGCATGGTCGTCATCCTTCTCGTGGGTCAGGCGGAGGGGCGTTCGAAGGCGCCGAGGAAGCGGCTCAGATAGCCCCCGAGATGCGGGCTCAGATAGCCGCCCTCCTGCACCAGCAGGGTCGGCAGGGCGAGGCGGGCGAAGCGCCGCGCCGCCTCGGCGAAGCCGTCGCCGGTGATCCCGAAGGCCCCGACCGGGTCGTGCTCGGCGGCGTCGAAGCCGAGCGACACGACGAGCGCGCTGGGCGCGAAGGCCCGGACGCGGGAGAGCGCGCCCTCCACGGCGTCCAGCCAGGCGGGGTCCTGCGTGCCCCAGGGGAGAGGCTGGTTGAAGGTCAGCCCCTGGCCGGCGCCGGCCCCGCACTCGTCGGCATACCCGGCGTAATAAGGCGCGGTGAGGTTGGGATCGACATGGATGGAGCAGAACAGGACGTCGGCGCGCTCGTAGAAGATGAACTGTGTCCCGTTGCCGTGGTGGACGTCGATGTCGACCAGCGCGACCTTGCCGTGGCTCTTCGTCAGCCGGTGCGCCGCGATGGCGGCGTTGTTGAGGAAGCAGACGCCGCTCATCAGGTCCGGATAGGCGTGGTGGCCCGGCGGCCTGCAGAGGGCGTAGACGGCCCGCTCCGGCCCGGCGAGGCGGTCCGCCGCATGGATCGCCGCCTGGGCGCTGGCGTTCACCGAGCGCCAGGTGTCGGCCGTGATCGGGCACGAGGTCGAGTTGGAGTACCAGCCGAACTCGCCCAGCAACTCCGTCGGCTTGCGGTGCATCCGGTGGGTGGGATGCACGTTGGGGATCGCGACCGGCCCATAGTCGGGATGCGCCGACCAGCGCGCATGGACCGTCTGGAGGAACGCCACATAGCCGGCGTCGTGCACCTCCAGGATCGGCTCGAGGCCGCCCAGCGGCGCCTCCACGATCGCGTGCCCATCCTGGTGCGCCGCGTCGAGGAAGATCCGGTAGCGCTCGCTGCGGTCGGGCTGCGCGATGAAGCGGCCGGTCCGGAACACCTGGTCGGGATCGTGCAGCGCCTGGTCGGGGTGGTGGATCGCCAGCATCTTGATCTCCGGGGGAAGAAGGGCGTCAGTCGGCGAAATGGCACGCCGCCCAGTGGGCCGGGCGGACCTCCCGCAGCGGCGGGGTCGCCTGGGCGCAGACGTCCTGCGCCATCCAGCATCGGGTCCGGAAGGGGCAGCCGGACGGCGGGTTGAGCGGGCTCGGCACGTCGCCGCGCAGGATGATGCGCTCCTGCCTGCCGTCCTGCCCCCCGCCCGGAATGGCCGACAGCAGCGCCTGCGTGTAGGGCATCCGCGGGTCGGCGTAGAGATCCTCCGCGCTGGCGACCTCGACCAGCTTGCCGAGATACATGACGCCCACGCGGTCGCTGAAATACTCCACGACCGAAAGGTCGTGCGCGATGAACAGATAGGTGAGCCCGAACTCCTCCTGCAGGTCCGACAGGAGGTTCAGCACCTGCGACTGCACCGACACGTCGAGCGCCGAGACCGCCTCGTCGGCCAGGACGAATTTCGGCCGCAGCGCCAGCGCCCGCGCGATGCCGATGCGCTGGCGCTGGCCGCCGCTGAACTCGTGCGGGTAGCGGTCGAGATGCTCCTTTCGCAGCCCCACCACCCTGACCAGGTGCTCGACCCTCTCGTCGCGCTCGTCGCGGCCGGCTTCGCCCTGGATCACGAGTCCCTCGGCGATGATCTGCCGGATGGTCATGCGCGGATCCAGGCTGCCATGCGGGTCCTGGAAGATGACCTGCAAGTGGGGCCGCAGCGCCTTCAGCCGGCGCTCCGACGCGGTCAGGACGTCCTCGCCCTCAAACAGCACCTGGCCGGACTGCGGCCGCTCCAGCCGCACGATCGACCGGCCGAGCGAGGACTTGCCGCATCCGGACTCGCCCACGAGGCCGAAAGTCTCGCCCTTGCGGATCGCGAAGGAGACGTCGTCCACGGCCTTCAGCCACTCGGTCTTCTGGTTGAAGACGCCGCTGCGGACCGGATACCAGGTCCTGAGATTGCGGATCTCGAGCAGCGTCTCGCCCATGGCGTCGGCGCCCGGCGCGGCGTGCTCCTGCGGGTCTGCGTGGCCCTGGCTCGTCATCCGCGCATCCTAGTAAAGCCAGCAGGCGGCCAGGCTGCCGCTGTCGGTGGGGCGAAGCTCGGGCGTGGTCGCGCACACCGGCATCGCGTGCGGGCAGCGCGGCTGGAACGGGCAGCCGGGCGGCATGCGCAGGGGGCTCGGCACCGAGCCGCCGATCGCGTTGAGGCGCCGGCCCTTCATGGCCGGGCTCGGGATGGAGGAGAGGAGCCCGACCGTATACGGATGCCGCGGCGCGCCCGTCACCTGCGCGGTCGCGCCGCGCTCCATCACGCGTCCGCCATACATCACCACGACCTCCTCGCACATCTCCTTCACGACGCCGATGTCGTGGGTGATGAGCAGCACGGCCGTGTTGATCCGCTGGCGCAGGTCCTTCACCAGATCGAGGATCTGGGCCTGGATGGTGACGTCCAGAGCCGTGGTCGGTTCGTCGAGGATCAGCAGGTCGGGCTCGTTGGCGAGCGCGATCGCGATGGTGACCCGCTGGCGCATGCCGCCGCTGAGCTTGTGCGGATAATCGTCGACCCGGCGTTCGGGCGCGGGGATGCCGACCATCTTGAACAGCGCGATGGCCCGGTCGCGGGCTTCGCGCCGGCCCATGTCCTGGTGGGCCTGCAACGCCTCGATCACCTGGTCGCCGACCGTGTAGACCGGGTTCAGGGCCGCCATCGGGTCCTGGAAGACGAGACAGATGTCACGGCCGCGCAGGCCCCGGATCTCCCGCTCCGAAAAGCTGACGATGTCGCGGCCCTTGAACAGGATGTGGCCGCCGGCCACGAAGCCGGGCGGCTCGATCAGGCGCATGATCGACAGCGAGGTGACGCTCTTGCCCGAGCCGGATTCGCCCACGATCCCGAGGCTGGACCCGGCGCCGATCGAGAAGCTGACGCCGTCCACCGCCTTCACGACGCCAGCCGCGGTCCGGAAATGCGTCCGCAACTCCTGGACGGACAGAAGCTTCGGCGCGCCGGCGGAGAGCGGCGAGCCCGCTCCGCCGTCCTGTCCTGGACGCGTCCCGCTCAGCATGTCCGGTCCCGCCGTCGCGCCGTCATCGCGCCGCCCGTCATCGCGCCGCCCGACCTGAAGCCGCGCCGCCGGAGCGGCTGCGCACCACGCCGGCCTGCATGACCAGCCTGACGTCCTCCAGCGCTCCGAGGTCGTCCGTCGGATCGCCCGCCACCACGATCACGTCCGCGGCTAGCCCGGGCTTCAGCGCGCCGACCGTGTCGGCGATGCCGATCACCTCCGCGGCGTAGCCGGTCCCAGCCGTGATCGCCTCCGCCTTGGGCATGCCGCCCTCATGCATGAGCGACATCTCGAAGGGCAGCCCGTCGAAGGGCGTGAACCGCCAGCCGGCGTCCGTCCCGGCCACGAAGCGCACGCCCGCCTCCCGCATCTTGCGGAAATGCAGCAGGTTCTCGTCGAACATCTTGATCCAGCGCGTCAGGAGCGCCTCTTCGTCCGGCGTCCTCTTCTCCTTCGCCCGCATGGTGCGAAGGACCGCGCCGCCCACCGCCAGCGTGCTGGTGACCGGGATGCCCGAGCGGGCGAGCCTGTCCACCACGGCGGGGTCGTAGCGCTGGTTGCCCTTGGCGTCCGCGATGAAGCCGGCGTGCTCGATCTGGTCGACGCCGGCCGCGATGGCGTAGTCCGTGGACTCCGCGCACAGGCAATGCACCGTGATCTTGCGGTCGAGCCGATGGGCCTCGTCCGCCAGGGCCGCCATCTCCTCGCGCCGGTAGGACGGCTTGTACGAGATGGTGTTCACGGTGCCGCCGCCGCTGCCCATCACCTTGATGAAGTCCGCGCCGAGCTTGACCATGTCGCGCACCTTGCGGCGAAGCGCGTCCTCGCCGTCGGCCTCGCCGCCCATGTACCAGGTGTGTCCGCCCGTGATGGTGATCGGCTGGCCGCAGGCCAGGACCCGCGGGCCGAGCCCGTAGCCGAGCTCCAGCGTCCGGCGCACATGGATCGCGGTGCTGCGCAGCGCTCCCACGTCGCGCACCGTGGTGACGCCGGCCGCCAGCGCACGCTGGGCCGTCATCACCGAGGTGGCGACCAGTACGCCCTCCGGCTCCCTCACCGCGTCTTCCAGCGAGGTTCCGTCGCCCGGCAGGTTGAGGTGGACGTGGGTGTCGATCATCCCCGGCATGATCGTGCAGCCGGGGAAGTCGAGCACCTCGGCGTCCGGAGGGACGAGCCCCTCCGGCGCTTGGCCCTGTTGGACGCTCACGATCTTGCCCGCGTCGACCACCAGGACGGCGCCGCGCACCGGCGCCGCCCCCGTGCCGTCGATCAGCCGGTCGGCTTTGATCAGCGTTGTCACTGGCTCTGTTTCCTCTTGCTCGGTGTCGTGTCAGTCGGCCAGCGAGGCGGCCCAGAGATATTCAAAGCCCCCGCCCGCATAGGTCACGCCGGTCAGCTTCTTGGAGGTCATCACCAGGTCGATGTTCTGGCGGATGGGCATCATCACGGCGTTGTCCATGATGATCTTCTGCGCCTCGTGATAGATCCTGGTGCGCTTGGCCGGATCGCGCTCCTGCTGGCCCTCGGTGATCAGCTTGGTGAGCTGCGGATCCGAGAACTTGCTCCAGTTGAAGTACTCGTTGGGCAGGAACCAGAAGTGGAGCGCGTCGGGGTCGACGCCGATATACTGCAGCGGCGTCATCGACATTTCGCCGCTCGTGTTGGCGGCCAGCCAGGCCGGCGTCGCGAGCTGCTGCACCTGCACGTCCATGCCGATCTTGCGCAGATAGCCCTGCATGGCCTGGGCGAGCAGCGGGTAGGACGGCACCGTCGCGATGGCGTTGATCGTGAAGGCGAGGCGCTTGCCGTCCTTCTCCCAGAACTCGCCGGACTTGGTCCAGCCGCCCTTCTTCAGCGACTCCTCCGCCTTGGCGGGATCATACGGGTAGGAGTCCTCCAGCGAGGCGTCGTAGCCGGTCATGCCCTTCAGCAGGGGCGTGTTGCTGGGCGGGAAGACGCCGGCTTCGGCGAGCTGGATCACACCCTTCTTGTCAATGGCGTACTGGATGGCCTTGCGGACATTGATGTCGTCGGTCGGCCATTTGGACGCGTTGATCGGCGCGAAGATGCCAAGCCCGCTGATCGGCACCGGGATGGCCGTGTAAGTCCCGGCCTTCTGGAAGGCGTTCCAGTAGACGCCCGGCGTCTGCTGCATCATCTGCGACTGGCCGCTCTGGAACTGGCTGACGCGGGCCTGCGAATTCGGGACGATCTGGAACTTGATCTCCGCGATGTTGGCCGGGCCGGAATGCTTCACCGCCGCCGGGCCCCAGTTGTAGGCCTCGTTGCGCTTCAGCACGAGGCTCTGGTTGGGCTCGTAGCTGACGAAGGCGAAGGGACCCGTGCCGGTGGGGTGCAAAGCCAGGTCCTTGCCGAACTCGGCGATCGCCTTGGGCGACTGGATGCCGAGATAGGGCTCGCCCAGCTGCGCCAGGAACGGCGCATAGGGCGTCGCGCAGGTGAACTTGACGGTCATCTTGTCGACGGCTTCCGCGGTCCCGCAGGGCCCGAGCAGGCCGAGCGAGATCTTGGACTGGGTGGCCTTGTCGGTGATGTACTTGATGTTGGCCACGACGGCTTCCGCGTCGAAGGGCGTCCCGTCATGGAAGGTCACGCCCTCGCGCAGGGTGAAGGTGTAGGTCTTGCCGTCGTCGGACACGGTCCACTTGGTGGCCAGATGCGGCGTCACCTCGAACTCGGGCGTCAGCCAGACCAGCGTGTCGAAGATGTTCATCGCCAGCGGCCCGACATTGCGGGCGCCGGTGGTGGCGGGATTGAGCGAGTCGATCGGTTCGGCCCAGCCCACCGTCAGCTTGGCGTTCTTGTTGGGCGTCTGCGCGGTCGCCCCCTGCGCCGCCAGCGACAGGGCGCCGGCCGCGAGCGCGGCGGCGAAAGCTTGCTTGGCGAAAGCTTGCTTGGAGAGGGGGGTGCGGGCTCGCTTCTGCATGGTTCGACTCCGTCCAAGGGGGGCGTTGCTTCTGGGCCGCTATCGCCGGGCCAGCGTGGGATCGAGTTCGTCTCTGAGGCCGTCGCCGATGAGGTTCACCCCAATGACGAACAGCGACAGGAACGCCCCGGGAAACACCGTGATCCACCACGCCAGCGTGATGTAGTTCTGCCCGTCATTGAGGATGCTGCCCCATTCGGGCGTGGGCGGCTGGACGCCGAGCCCGATGAAGCCGAGCGCCGTGATCCACAGCGCCGCGATGCCCAGCCACGTGGTGGTCAGCACGATCACGCCCGACAGGACGTTGGGGAAGATGTGCCGCGCGATAATGCGCCACGGACCCGCCCCGAGCGTGATCGCCGCGTCCACATAGGGCAGGTTGCGAACCTCGGCGGTGGCGCCCTCGACGAGGCGCGCATAGACCGGCACCAGGATGACCGCGATGGCGATCACGCCGTTGATGAGCCCCGGGCCCAAGATCGCCGTGACGGTGAGCGCCAGCAGGATCCCCGGAAATGCGAGCAGCAGGTCGACGAAACGCATGATGACGAAGCCGACCGCGCCGCCGAAATAGCCGGCGATCAGCCCGATGCTGGCGCCGAACACGCAGCCGAGCACGACGACCAGCAGGCTCGCCAGCATGGTGGTGCGCCCGCCATAGAGCACGCGGGCGAAGAGGTCGCGCCCGAACGCGTCCGCCCCCATCGGGTGCTCCAGCGAGGGCGGCGAGAACGTCGCCATCGGGTCCTGCGCATTGGGGTCGAGCGGCGTCAGCAGCGGCGCTGCGGCCACCAGCGCGGTCAAGACGATGCAGATGATCAGGCCCGCCAGCAGGCTGCGATGCCGCAGCGCCCTGAGCGCGACGCGCCAGCGCGGGACCTTGGGGGTGATGGCGTCCTGCAGGTCGTCCACGGCCGGCGACGGCGGGAGCGGGGCGGGGGCGGCGTCGCTGTGAATCGTCATGGCCCGGTCACCTGCTCGCGACCCTGGGGTCGAACACCGGGTAGAGGAGATCGACGATGAAGTTGGTCAGCGCATAGATGCCCGCGATGATGAACACGACGGCCTGCACGGTCAGATAGTCCTTCGCCAGGATGGCCTGGACCAGCAGCCTGCCGATGCCGGGGCGCGAGAACACCGTTTCGACGATGACCGTGCCGGAGAGCAGTTGCCCCACCTGCAGGCCCACGATGGTCAGGATCGGTAGCAGCGCGTTGCGCAGCACGTGCCTGACGAACACCTGCACGCGGCTGATGCCCTTGGCCCGCGCGGTGATGACGTGCCGTTGCACCTGCGCGGCGATGATGCTGGACCGGACGAAGCGCGCGTTGAACCCCATCGAGCCCAGCGCCAGCGTGGTCGCCGGCAGGACGAGGCCCTTCAGCGACGTGCCGCCGACGACGTCGAACCAGGGCAGCGTCACCGCGAAGGCCAGGATCAGGAGCAGTCCCAGCCAGAAGCTCGGGATCGACATGAAGGTGAGCGCCACCGTCATGGCGGCGGTGTCGGCGGCGCGATTGCGCTTCACGGCGGCCAGGATGCCGAGCGCCATGCCGAAGCTGAGCGAGACGGCCAGTCCGGCGATGGTGAGCTGGATCGTGGCCGGAAAGTTCGCCGCCAGCAGCGAGGTCACCGATTGCTGGTTGCCATAGGAATAGCCGAAGTCGCCGTGGAACAGGGCCGAGATCCACTGCAGATATTGGACGTGCATCGGCAGGTCGAGGCCGAGCTGCGCCCGCAGCCGGCTCGCGACCTCCTTGTCGCCCGCGCCGGTCCCGAGCAGGGCCGCGACCGGGTCGCCCGGGATGAGCCGGATGATCAGGAAGACGATGACGCTGATGCCGAAGGCCAGCGCGACGATCGCCAGGATGCGCCGCAGGACGTAGCTGCTCATGGCGCAGCCCTCCCGTGCGGCGCGCCCGGGGACGCCGCGGCGGCGAGCGGCGGCCGCAGCCGGCTCAGGCCCAGGCGCTGCTCCAGCGCGTGGGCGGCGTCCAGGATGGCGTTCTCGGCGCACGGCGCGCCGGCGAACTGGATGCCGGTCGGCAGGCCGCCCTCGCCGAAGCCGTTGAGGATCGACACGGTCGGCGCGCCGGACAGCACGCCCGCCAGGTTGAGCGGTCGCCGCCCGGAGGCGCCCGGCAGCCCGTATTCGAAATTTTCGTCGATCCTGCAGGCCACCACGCCGAGCGAAGGCGCCAGCAGGGCGTCATAGCGGCCGGCCAGCTCGGACACGCTGTCGGCGATGAGGCGGCGGATCCGCTGCGCGCGGATATAGTCGTGGGCCGGCAACACCGCTGCGGCGAGCCTGTGGCCTTGGGCCTTGCGGGCCTTCAGCTCCGCCGTGCGGCCGCTGGCGATGAACTCGTCGAAGGCCGCATAGGCCTCGGCGCCCGAGATGGTCTGCGTGACCTCCGCATAGGGAAAGTCCGGCAGCTCCACGCTCTCCAGCGCGCCGATGTCGCCCAGAACAGCGAGCGACTCCTCGAACCTCGCCTTCACCTCCGGCTCCGCCCCGTCGCAGCATCCCTCCACCACGCCGAAGCGGAAGCCCGAGCGGCGCGGGTTCGGCCGGCGATAGCGGTAGGGCTGCGCCAGGCTGGAGCGGTCCTGCGGGTCGGGGCCGGCGATCGCCTCCAGCACGAGGCCGCAATCGTCGGCCGTGCGGCACATCGGCCCGAGCCTGTCCAAGGTCCAGCACAACGTCATCGCGCCCGCCCGGCTGACGCGTCCATAGGTGGCGCGCAGCCCCGCCGTGCCCGTATAGGCGGCCGGGAACAGGATGGATCCGCTGGTGTCGCTGCCGATGGCGAACGGAACCGCGGCCGCGCTGACCGCGCCGGCGGGCCCGCTGGAGGATCCGCTCGTCCAGCGGTTCGGGTCCCACGGATTGGCGGCCGGTCCCGTCGTGGACGCGTCCGGATGGTCGTAGCCCATGCCGCCGGCGATCTCGATGGTGGCCAGCTTGGCCGCCAGGACCGCGCCGGCCGTCCTCAGCCTGGTCACGACCGTCGCCTCGCGGTCGAAGCTCTGCTCCACGAAGGGCGGAGCCCCCCAGGTCGTCGGCGCGCCCGCGGCGGCCACGATGTCCTTCAGCCCATAGGGAATCCCGTGCAGCGGTCCGCGGTCGAGCCCGCCGCGCAGCTCGGACTCCGCCAGTTTCGCCTCCCGCAGGGCGACGTCGTCCATGATGGTGACGACGGCCCTGATCGCCGTCCCGATTCCGTGCAGGCGCTCCAGATAGAGCTTCGCCAGGTCGACGGGCGAGACCTCGCCCTTGCGCAGCAGCGCCCCGAGCTCCCGGATCGACAGGAAGGCGACATCGTCGCTGGTCACGGGCCTTATTCCTGGCAGGCGTGGAACATGAAGGCAGGCTCGTCGGAGTTCAGCAGCCTGACCCGATGCAGCGCCTCGCTGCTGGCGATCTGCGCCTTCAGGCTCAGGCGCATCTCCTGGCGCTGGAGCTCGGTCAACGCGCCTGCGTGAAGGAGGCTGACGATCTCCTCCAGCCGGCCGCCCAGGGCCGCGATCCGGTCCTCGTCCAGCGCTGGATAGAAGCGGGACGCAGCCGCAAGCGCCTGACCGGGGCTTTCATCGGAAGGCATGACCGATCTCCATCGCCTGGAACTGTCATAGACGACTATAACGGTTTCACGCGAGTATGGCCCTGTCAACCGCAACCCATGCGGGAAAAGAGAGCTTCAGCCGCTGCTTTGCCGGGCAGGGCCGCCGCAGTTGGGCGGTCTGTCTCAAGATGGGAGTACAGTCGACCTGGCCCGGGCCCACTCGTGGCCCAGCCTGCCGCCCCGTGATTGTGATCCAAAACGAGGGGCCGTAAAGCCGGACTCTGAAGGCGGCCGGCCAAAGCGAGTTTTCGGAGGATAATCGCTGGTGCTGCCGGAGAGGATTGAACTCTCGACCTCTCCCTTACCAAGGGAGTGCTCTACCACTGAGCTACGGCAGCGAGCGGGACGGGGCGAAGCGCCGTGGGTCCCGAAGCGGGGGTCTCTTGCCACATGGGGCGCGGGGGCGCAAGCCGCCGCGGGCCATTTTCGTGGGCGCCGCGCCTCCCGTCACTCCGCCGCGACGGCGAGCGGTGCGGCGGCGTCACGCGGAACGCCGAGGTGATCCCACACTTCGACGAGGGCGTCCGCCAGGGCCTGGATCAGGCTCTCGTCGTGGAACGGCGTGGGGGTGATGCGCAGCCTCTCCTCGCCCCGCGGCACCGTGGGGTAGTTGATTGGCTGGATGTAGATCCCGTGCGTGTCGAGCAGCCGGTCCGACGCCGCCTTGCACAGCTCCGCGTTGCGCACCATCAGCGGCACGATGTGGGTCGAGGTGGGCATCACCGGCAGCCCGGCTGCGGCCAGCGCCTCCTTGGTGCGAGCCGCCTGGCGCTGGTGCCGCGCCCGCTCGTCGCCGGAGGCCTTGAGGATCCGCACCGATTCGCACGCCGCGGCCGCCACCGCCGGCGGCAGCGTGGTGGTGAAGATGAAGCCCGGGGCGTGGGAGCGCACGGCGTCCACCATCGCGGCGGAGCCGGCGATGTAGCCGCCGAGGCAGCCATAGGCCTTGGCCAGCGTGCCCTCGATGACGTCGATGCGGGCCATCTCGCCGTCGCGCTCGGCCACGCCGGCGCCGCGCGGACCGTAGAGGCCGACGGCATGCACCTCGTCGATATAGGTCATCGCCTGGTGGCGCTCGGCGAGGTCGCAGATGCGCCCGATCGGGGCGATGTCCCCGTCCATCGAGTAGATGCTCTCGAACACGATCAGCTTCGGCCGGTCCCGCCCGGCGCGCCGCAGCAGCTCCTCCAGGTGCTCCAGGTCGTTGTGCCGGAAAATCGCCTTCTCCCGGCCGGCGTTGCGCACGCCCTCGATCATCGAGTTGTGGTTCAGCGCGTCGGAGAGGATCAGGCAGTCCGGGATCAGCTTGGCGATGGTGGCGATGCCGGTGAGGTTGGAGACGTAGCCCGAGGTGAACGCCAGCGCGGCGTCCTTGCCGTGCAGGTCCGCCAGCTCGGCCTCCAGCTGCACCACCGGGTGGTGGTTGCCCGAGATGTTGCGCGTCCCGCCCGCGCCCGCGCCCATGCGCCTGGCCGTGGACGCCAGGGCCTCGATGACGGCCGGATGCTGGCCCATGCCGAGATAGTCGTTCGAGCACCAGACCACGATGGGCTGGGGCCCTTGCGCCGTATGCCGGATGGCGTGGGGGAAGCGGCCGGCGATGCGCTCCAGGTCGGCGAAGACGCGGTAGCGCCGCTCGGCCTTCAGATCGCTCACGGCCTGTTCGAAGAACGCTGCGTAATCCATGCTGATGTCCATGGCACGGGCCGTGAGGCGGTTCAATCCGCAGATGTCCCGACCGGCGCGGCGCTGGAATGGCCCGCCCTTGCGGCTGAAATAAGGGGGCGACGCTGCGCCGGCGGTTGTCTGGATCGCGTCGAACGCATAATCATCGCCCCGCTTGCTTAACCCCGGCTTTCGGACGGCTCCGGTGAGGAGGACGTCCCGCCCACGGAGTGTCCGGTGACCGGCTCCACCGAGAAGGACCGCAGAACCCAGCGGCTCGCAGCGGCGCTGCGCGACAATCTGAAGCGTCGCAAGGCGCAGGCGCGGTCGCGCGTCGACGGGGCCGAAGCGCGCGGCCCTGAAGGGCTCGCAGACGAGGCGCCGGCGGAGCCGTCGACCCGTCCAACGAAGCCACTGTGACTGAATGGCCACGATCCGGGGATTTGGACCGATGACGGGCGCAAGGCCCTGCATCGGTCGCATTCGGACCCGCTGGTGAACCTCCCATCCAGCGACGTAAGTCGCACACTGTCGCATACGCGGCGCCGCAAGCCGGCGCCCCAACACGGGTGACCCATGGATCGTATCCGCATCGTCGGCGGCAGCCCCCTGAACGGCTCTATTCCGATTTCAGGCGCCAAGAACGCGGCGCTGCCGCTCATGATCGCGAGCCTGCTCACGCCCGAGACGGTCATCCTGGAGAACGTGCCGCGCCTGTCGGACGTGCGTCAGCTGATGCGCATCCTTGGCAACCACGGCGTCGACGCCTCGATCGACGGCAAGCGCGCCGGGCAGGCCGACGACGCCGGCGAGACGGTGCGGTTCAGCGCCCGCACCATCGTCGACACCACCGCCCCCTATGAGCTCGTGTCGCGCATGCGCGCCAGCTTCTGGGTGATCGCGCCGCTGCTGGCCCGCATGGGCGAGGCGCGCGTGTCACTCCCGGGCGGCTGCGCCATCGGGACGCGGCCGGTGGACCTTTTGCTGCAGGCGCTGGAAAGCCTCGGGGCGAAGATCGACATCGACGCCGGCTATGCGGTGGCGCGCGCGCCCTCGGGCGGGCTGCGCGGCGGCGAGGTGGCGTTCCCCAAGGTCACGGTGGGCGGCACCCACACCGCCCTGATGGCGGCGACGCTGGCCCATGGCACGACCGTGATCGAGAACGCCGCGCGCGAGCCGGAGGTCGTCGACCTCGCCCAGTGCCTGATCGGCATGGGCGCCCGCATCGAAGGCGCGGGCTCGTCGCGCATCGTCGTCCAGGGCGTGACGTCGCTGGGCGGCGTGCGCCATCCGGTGCTGCCGGACCGCATCGAGACCGGCACCTACGCGATGGCGGTGGCGATGACGGGCGGCGACGTCCTGCTGCGCAACGCCCGGCCCGAGCTGCTGCAGGCCGCGCTGGACGTGCTGGCGCAGACCGGCGCCGAGGTCACGTCCACGAACGAGGGCGTCCGGGTGCGCCGCAACGGCGGCGGCATTGCGCCGGTCGACGTCACGACGGAGCCCTTCCCGGGCTTCCCGACCGACCTTCAGGCGCAGTTCATGGCGCTGATGACCCGCGCCGACGGGACCTCCCGGATCCGCGAGACGATCTTCGAGAACCGCTTCATGCATGTGCAGGAGCTGGCTCGCCTGGGAGCGCGGATCCGCCTGGACGGCGACCTCGCGATCGTGGAGGGCGCCCCGGTGCTGAAGGGCGCGCCCGTGATGGCGACAGATCTGCGCGCCTCGGTCTCGCTCGTCATCGCCGCGCTGGCGGCCGAGGGCGAGACGATGGTCCACCGCGTGTACCACCTCGACCGGGGCTTCGAGGCGCTGGAGAAGAAGCTGGTGCGCTGCGGGGCCGAGGTCGAGCGCATCAGCGGCTGACCACAAACAAAACGCCGCCGCGGGAGCCGCGGCGGCGCTTTCGGATGTCGGGCGTGGGCGCGGTCAGTAGGTCGTGGCGCCGCGCTTGTAGCCGAAGCCCGGGATGTCGCACCCGCACGGGCTGTTCGGCGGCGCCGGACGAGCCGGGCACGCGCCGCGCGACGTCACGCAGGTGGAGGCGTAGCGGCCCTGGCGGTAATAGGGCCGCGGCGCCGCGTATTCGGGCTGGACGTAGCGCGGCGCCGGCGCGTAGCGCGGGGCGTATCCGGGCTGCACATAGCGCGGCGGCGCGTAGCGCGGCTGCTGATACCCGGGCGCGGGCTGCTGACGATAGCCCTGTCCTCCATAGCCCTGGCCCCCATAGCCCTGGCCGCCGGGGCGGCCATAGCCCCGGCCGTAGCCGGGCTGGGCGTAGGGATCGGCCCGGTCGATGGAGTCGGCGGCGGCGGCGTAGGTCTCGCCGGCTCCCGCCAGGCACGCGGCGATGGTCAACACGGCGAGATGGACATGCTTCACGGGTCGTCTCCTTGAGCGAACGGCTGGACCGAAGCTCAATGCTCCGCTCCAGCATCCCGTTCCATGGCGCGTTTCAGTAGCCGGTCACGCCCCGCTTGGTCCCGAATCCGGGGACGTCGCAGCGGCACGGCCGGCCGGTCGGCTGGGGATAGACCCGGCAGGCTCCCCGCGAGGTGATGCACATGTCGGTCATCCGCCCGCGTGGCCGGACGGGCTGCTCCTGGTAGTAGGGGCGGGGCTGCCGATAGGGGTCGGGCCGATATTCGGGCTGGCGCGGGCGATAATAGGGGTCCGGATCGTAGGACGGCGGGCGCGGGCGGTAGTAGCCGGGCGGCGGTGGCGGCTCGTAATATTGGGCGAGTTCGATCCGGCCGCTCTGGCCCTGCAGGATCGCTCCGCCGGGGAGCGTGTCGCTCGCGGCCGCCGCTCCCGATAAGCTCAGGAGAGCGCCTACCGCCGCCATGGCGATTGTCTTCAGCATCTGGTTCTCCGACCCGTCGCGTCACTCGGACGCGGCTTCAGCGTGGCTTTGGCCACGCCGCATCTCACGCATAAACTGCAAAAACTTCAAGGCTCCCGGATTGGGGTGTGATCCGTCCCACGCCGCGCGGGCCGCCGCCGGCGCGTCCGAGGCTTGGAACCGCGCGCCGCGCTGCCCATTTGGGGGCTGGCGCGGCGGTTCGGTTGCGCCAAGGCCGAGGCCCGGCTACAGGGTCTCACAGCGAGGGACAAGGATGACCGGCGTAGAAGCCCTGAAGCTGATGGCGCTCGACGAGGAGGACCTGGCGGTCGTCTCCGCGCACCTGCAGGACGCGGTTCTGAAGGTCGGCGACATGACCTATCTCCCCCGCGAGAAACGCTTCGCTCTCGTCGCCAACCGCTTCGCCTGGGAGGCCGTCCGGGGCCCCAAGGGCGAGCGCCGCAGGACGGGCCTCTCCTTCGCGCGCGTGCTGAAGGTGCAGCGCAGCCGCGTCCGCGCCGAGGATCCGGACGCGGTGCTGAACCTGCTGGCCGTGACCTTCACGCCGGGCGAGGCGCCCTCCGGCCATGTCACGCTCGTCTTCTCGGGCGGCGCCGCCGTCAGGCTGCAGGTCGAGTGCCTGGAGGCCGAGTTGCGCGACCTCGGGCCGGCGTGGGAGACCCCGAACCGTCCCTTGCACGACCTCGCAGAATGAAAGGCCATTCGATGCCGCTTCGGCTCCAGGCCGGATCGCCGACCTTCGACACGGACTTCGCCGGCCTCCTCGCGCAAAAGCGGGAGGTGTCGGAGGACGTCGACCTCACCGTGAAGGCCATCATCGAGGAGGTGGTGGCCCGGGGCGACGAGGCCCTCGTGGCCTACACCCGACGGTTCGACCGGCTGGACATCGACGCGGCCGGCCTGGCCGTGACCGAGGACGAGATCGAACAAGCCTGGCGCGCCTGCGATCCGCAGGTCGTGTCGGCGCTGCGGCTCGCGCATCAGCGCATCGAAGCCTACCACGCGCGCCAGCGGCCGTCGGACGACCGCTATGTCGACGCGCTGGGCGTGGAGCTCGGCCATCGCTGGACGGCGGTCGAGGCCGCGGGGCTCTACGTGCCGGGCGGCACGGCGAGCTATCCCTCGTCGGTGCTGATGAACGCCGTTCCGGCGAAGGTGGCCGGGGTGCCGCGCATCGTCATGGTGGCGCCGACGCCGGACGGGGCCATGAACCCCGCCGTGCTCGCCGCGGCCCGGATCGCGGGCGTCTCCGAGATCTACCGGGTCGGCGGCGCCCAGGCGATCGCCGCGCTGGCCTACGGCACGGCGACGATCGCGCCCGTCGCCAAGATCGTCGGACCGGGCAACGCCTATGTGGCCGCAGCCAAGCGGCGAGTCTTCGGCCAGGTCGGCATCGACATGATCGCCGGCCCCTCCGAAGTCGTGGTGCTGGCCGACCGCCACGCCAATCCCGACTGGATCGCGGCGGATCTTCTGGCCCAGGCCGAGCATGACGCCGCCGCCCAGTCGATCCTGATCACCGACAGTCCCGAACTCGCCGACGCGGTCGAAGCCGCCGTCGAGGGCCGGCTGAAGACCCTGCCGCGCTCGGCCATCGCGGGCGCGAGCTGGCGCGACTACGGCGCCGTCATCCTCGTCGCCCGTCTCGGCGACGCGGTCGCGCTGGTCGATCGCCTCGCGCCTGAGCACCTGGAGATCGAGTGCGACGACGCGGAAGCGCTGGCGGCGCAGATCCGCAACGCGGGCGCGATCTTCCTCGGCGGCCATACGCCCGAGGCGGTCGGAGACTATGTGGGCGGGCCCAACCACGTGCTGCCCACGGCGCGCTCGGCGCGCTTCTCGTCCGGGCTCGGCGTGCTCGACTTCATGAAGCGCACCTCCATCCTGAAATGCAGCCCGGAATCGCTGCGCGCGATCGGGCCCGCGGCGGTGACGCTGGGACGATCCGAGGGACTGGAAGCGCACGCCCGTTCGGTGGCGGTGCGGCTTAATCTGGGGTGAGGGGACGGATGGCCCAGGATCACGACGCCGGCGGCGACGCCAAGCCGACGAAGCGCCTCGCGGCCGTGACCCTCGACGACGTCTCCATTGGACGCGCCGCGCCCGAGCAGGAGCATGAGCGCGCGATCGCGATCTACGACCTGATCGAGTCCAACAGCTTCGGCCTTCCGGGCCACGACGGCGGCCCCTACTCGCTCCAGATCGGCCTGCTGGAGGGCAAGCTGGCGCTCGACGTCCGCGACCAGAAGGGCGCCAACGTCATCACCCACATCCTCTCGCTCGCGCCCTTCCGGCGGGTGGTGAAGGACTATTTCCTCGTGTGCGAGAGCTACTACGCCGCCATCCGCACCTCCAGCGCCGCTCAGATCGAGGCCATCGACATGGGCCGCCGCGGGCTGCACAACGAGGCCGCCGAACTGCTCGTGCAACGTCTCGAGGGCAAGATCGAGGTCGATTTCGATACGGCCCGCCGCCTCATCACGCTGATCATGGCCCTGCACTGGAAAGGGTGACCATGCAGGAGGGCGCCCCGGGCCGGCGGGTCGGCGCAGTGCTGTTCGCCTGCGCCTACAACGCCGTGCGCTCTCCCATGGCGGAGGCGGTCGCGCGGCACTATTTCGGCAAATCCGTCTATGTGCAGTCCGCCGGCGCCCGCAAGGGCGACACCGACCCTTTCATGGTGGCGGCGCTGGACGAGATCGGCATTGACGCCAGCAAGCACAAGCCCCGGACGCTCGAGGAGCTCGAGGACTGGGAGGGGCTGAACTTCGACCTCATCATCTCGCTCAGCCCCGAGGCGCACCACAAGGCGCTGGAGCTCACCCGCACCAGCGCGGTCGATGTCGAATACTGGCCGACGCCCGACCCCACTTTGGTGCAGGGATCGCGCGAGCAGAAGCTCGACGCGTACCGGCACGTGCGGGACATGTTGGCCAAGCGCATCACCGAGCGGCTGAAGCGCTAGGCGTCCGCATTCCGTGGCCGGCGGCGCGCCCGGGGCTAGATCCCCGCGGCCCGCAACAGCGTCACGGTCGTGAGGCCGACCGCCAGGGCCAGCAGCTCGTTGCGCTTGATCAGCATCGAGGTGAGCGCCGCCCCCAGCGCCGCCAGCGCGGCAGGGCCGCCCCGGACCACCAGCGGGGCGATGATGGCCACGATGATCGAGCCCGGCAGGGCGGCCAGCCCCCGCCGCACCGGCGTGGTGAGCGGCACATGCGCCATCAGGATCACGCCGAGGACGCGGCACAGATAGCTCGCCGTCGCCATCGCGGCGATCGCCGCGAACGAGCCGGCCGAAAGCCCGAACCACGCCGCGCTATCCATGGCCGGACCGCCTGCGGTCGTCGAGAACGCCCAGCGCCGCGCCCGTCAGCGAGCCTGCGAGGCCGCCCGCGACCACGAACATGTAGCCGGGAAACAGCCAGGCGGTGGCCAGCGCGGCCGCCGCCGCGACGGTCCAGCAGATCGTGTCCTGCCGGCCCTTCCACAGCGGGACCACCATGGCGGTGAACACGATCGGCATCACGAGGTCGACGCCGAAGCGCTCGGGATGGTCCATGAGGCCCCCGAGCAGCCGTCCCGGCAGCGTGCCGGCGACCCACACCCCCCACAGCATCAGCCCGGCCCCGATCAGGACCCCGGCGTCCCGCCCGCCATCCGCGTGGTAGCGCGTGCCGATCAGCCAGTTGGCGTCGGTCAACAGCGCCAGGCTCGGCCAGAGCACCCGGTTGGGGAGCGGATAGATCCACGGCTGCAGCGACGCGCCCTGCAGGATCATGCGCGCATTGACGGTGAACACCACCGCGCTGATGGCCAGGATGGCGGCGCCGGTCCAGGCGTCCGTGCGCCACAGCTCGAGCGCGACGAGCTGCGCGGAGCCGGCGTACATCAGCCCGCTCATCAGCATGGTCTCGAGCACGCTGAGGCCCTTCTGGGCCGCCGTCGTCCCGAAGGCGGCGGCGAAGACGATGCTGCCCGGGATCAGCGGGGCGACCAGGCGGGCGCCCAGGAGCATGCCCTTCAGCGTCAGGGGCGGCGGCGCGGCCTGGCCCACGGCGGTCATGCGGCGTGCGCGGATGCGCGCCGCTTCATGACGAAGCCGACCCCGAGCACGATCGCCGCGCCGGCGATGGCGAACGGGATCTCCAGGTGCTTCAGCTGCGCCTCGCCGAAGCGCTCCACCAGATAGGGATCGGAATCCAGCATCTCGCCCGCCACCCAGCCGAGCAGCCCCGCGCCGGCCCACACCATCAGCGGGAACCGCGCCAGGAGCGCCATGATCAGGGTGGCGCCCGCCACGATCAGCGGGATCGAGATCACCAGGCCGAGCGCCATCAGGGCCATGTTGTCCTTGGCGATCGCCGCGATCGCCAGCACGTTGTCGAGGCTCATCACCATGTCGGCCACCGCGATGGTCCAGATCGCGCTGAGGAGCCTCTCGCTGGCCTTCACCGCGTCGTCGTCCGCCTCCTCGTCCTCGGTGATCAGCTTCACCGCCACCCACAGGAGCAGGATCGAGCCGAGGATGCGCAGGAAGGGCGTGGACAGAAGCTTGGCCACGATGACGGTGAACACGATGCGCAGCAGCACCGCCACGCCGGCGCCGAGCACGAGCCCGGCGCGCCGCTGGCGGGCGGGAAGCCCCCGGCAGGCCAGGGCGATCACCACCGCATTGTCGCCCGACAGGAGGATGTTCACCCAGACGACCTCGAGGATCGCGAGCGCGGTCTGCCAGTTCAGGTCCATGGGGAGTCGGTCTCGCGGTCGGTGGCGGGCGTGTCAGGAGTGGTGATGCACCGCCGACCGCCTCGCGCGCAAGGCCGCAGCGACGACGACCACGAGCGCCGCGCCGGCGATGGCGGCGGGAGTGGCCAGGCTCGCGGCCGCGTCGCCCAGCCGGGCCGCGACCAGCGGATCGCCCACGATCATCTCTCCGCCGATCCATCCCAGCAGCGCCGCGCCGCCCCACACGAAGATGGGAAAGCGCGCGATCAGCGTCATGATCAGCGTCGACCCGACCACGATCAGCGGGATGGAGACGAGCAGGCCGAAGACGAACAGCTTGGCGTCGCCGTCCGCCGCCGCGGCGATCGCCACCACATTGTCGAGGCTCATCACCGCATCCGCGATCGCGATGGTGCGCACGGCGCGCCAGAGCGTGTCGCTCTCGCTCACCGCGTGCTCCTCGTCCTCGCCCGTCACCAGCTTGACGGCGATCCAGAACAGCAGCGCGCCGCCCACCAGCCCGAGGAACGGAACCTCCAGGAGCCAGCTGATCACGAAGGCGAACAGGATGCGCAGCAGCACCGCCACGCTTGCTCCGAGCACGATGCCGGCGCGGCGCGTGCGCGGCGGCAGCGAGCGGCATGCGAGCGCGATCACGACCGCGTTGTCGCCCGACAGCAGGAGGTCGATCCAGATGATCTGCAGGATCGAGACGAGGGTCTGGGGAGCGATGTCCATCGGGTCCGGCTCGGTGGCAGGCCAGTCTCCTAGCCCGCGTGCCGGACATTGACAATCGCCAATGTTTCGCCGGGCGCGGGAGCAGGCCGGCCGGCGTCCCCGCGCGCCCCGCCAAGCTTCAGGCGAGCGCGTCCGCCACCGCCTTGGCGCACTGGGCCGTGTTGGCCGGGCCCTTGAGGTCGCCCGTGCGCAGCTTGGGCTCCGACAGGACCGTCTCGATGGCCTGCACGATCGCCCTGGCGGCGTCGACCTCGCCCAGATGCTCCAGCATCATGGCGGCCGACCAGATCTGCCCGATCGGGTTGGCGACGCCCTTGCCGGCGATGTCCGGGGCCGAGCCGTGCACCGGCTCGAACAGCGACGGGAAGTTGCGCTCCGGGTTGATATTGCCCGACGGCGCGATCGCGATCGTGCCCGTGCAGGCCGGGCCCAGGTCCGACAGGATGTCGCCGAACAGGTTGGACGCGACGACCACGTCGAAGCGGTCCGGATTCTGCACGAAATGCGCCGTCAGGATGTCGATGTGGTACTTGTCCCAGCGCACGTCCGGATAGGCCTTCGCCATCGCCTCCACGCGCTCGTCCCAATACGGCATCGTGATCGCGATGCCGTTCGACTTGGTGGCCGAGGTGAGGTGCTTCTTCTCGCGTTTCTGGGCGAGATCGAAGGCGAATTTCAGGATCCGGTCCGTGCCGTGGCGCGTGAAGACGCTCTCCTGGACCACGAATTCGCGGTCGGTGCCGGGGAACATGCGCCCGCCCACGGACGAGTACTCGCCCTCGGTGTTTTCGCGCACGACGTAGAAGTCGATGTCGCCGGGCTTGCGGCCCGCCAGCGGGGAGGGAACGCCGGGCATCAGCTTGCACGGCCGCAGGTTCACATACTGGTCGAACTCCCGGCGAAACAGGATCAGCGACCCCCACAGCGACACGTGGTCGGGCACCGTGTCCGGCCAGCCCACGGCGCCGAAGAAGATGGCTTCGTGCTGGCCGATCCGGTCCTTCCAGTCCTCCGGCATCATCCGCCCGTGGCGTGCGTAATAGTCGCAGGACGCGAAGTCGAAGTCGTCGAGCTGCAGCCGAAACCCGAATCGCTTGGCCGCGGCCTCCAGGACGCGCACGCCCTCCGGCACCGTTTCCTTGCCGATTCCGTCTCCCGGAATGACGGCGATGCGATGGGTCCGATTGCTGCCGGTCTGGGCCATGATGGGCGTTTCCTGTTTGCGCCGGCGCGGTTTCACCGCCGAACCGGCTTGATATTGCGCCAACCTATTGCAACAAAAGGACCGCTGAAAACCACAAATGCCGGCAGGGCTCCCCTGCGAAGGCGTCATCCGGCGAATTGGGGCGGGAACGGTCGATGGACGGAAGACACGAGAGCCCCGCGGGCGGCTCGCGCGCCAAGGGATTGCGCAATCCGCAGGACGCGGCCGCCGGGCTCTTTCTGGTGGCCGTCGCGGCCTTCGCGCTCTGGCAGGGATCGGACCTTCCGCTCGGCACGCTGCGGGCCATGGGGGCCGGCATGCTGCCCACCTCGCTGGCCGTGATCGTCGGCGGGCTGGGCCTCCTGCTCGTCGTCCTGGCCTTCGTCACCGAGGGGCCGGCGCTGGAGCGCTGGCATCTGCGCGGTCCGCTCTTCATCCTCGGCTCGGTCATCGTCTTCGCCCTGCTGATCCGCAGCGCCGGCCTCGCCGTCGCCGGGCCGGCCTCCATGCTGATCAGCTGTTTCGCCACAGACGAGGTGCGCTGGAAGGAGGCCGCGATCTTCTCGATCGTCATGACCACGTTCTGCATCGTCCTGTTCAAGGTGATCCTCGGATTGCCGATCCCCGTCCTGGCTTTTGGTTGAGCGCTGACCGATGGATCTCTTCGCCAATCTCGCGCTCGGCTTCTCCACCGTCCTGAAGCTGGCGCCCGTCTCGGTGCCGCTGATCGGCCTGATCCCGCTGCCGGTGAACATCCTGCTGTGCTTCGTGGGCTGCCTCATCGGCACGCTCATCGGGGTGCTGCCGGGCGTCGGGCCGATCGCCACCATCGCGATCCTGCTGCCGATCACCTTCGGGGTGGACCCCACCGGCGCGCTGATCATGCTGGCCGGCATCTATTACGGCGCGCAATATGGCGGCTCGACCACGGCCATCCTGGTCAACATCCCGGGCGAGGCCACCTCGGTGGTCACGGTGCTGGACGGCCACCAGATGGCCAAGCAGGGCCGCGCCGGCGTGGCGCTCGGCATCGCGGCCATCGGCTCGTTCTTCGCCGGCTGCGTCTCCACGCTGGTGATCGCCGCGCTCGGCCTGCCGCTCACCAAGCTCGCGCTGCTGTTCGGCCCGGCCGAATATTTCTCGCTGATGGTGATGGGCCTCGTCTTCGCCGTGGTGCTGGCGCGCGGCTCGATCGTCAAGGCGCTCGGCATGATCGTGCTCGGCCTGTTGCTGTCCACCGTCGGGACCGATCTCGAATCGGGCCAGGAACGCATGACGATGGGCCTGCAGGACCTCTCCGACGGCGTCGATTTCGCCGTGTTGGCCATGGGCCTGTTCGGCTTCGCCGAGATCCTGCGCAATCTGGAGAGCCCCGAGACCCGCGACGTCATGAAGGGCTCCATCGGCCGGCTCCTGCCGAGCCGCGAGGACTTCCGGCAGTCCTTCTGGCCCGTGATCCGGGGCACCGGCCTGGGCGCCATCCTGGGCATCCTGCCCGGCAACGGCGCCGTGCTGGGGCCGTTCGCGTCCTACACGCTGGAGAAGAAGCTCGCCAAGGATCCGCGCCGCTTCGGCCGCGGCGCCATCGAGGGCGTCGCCGGGCCGGAATCGGCCAACAACGCCGGCGCGCAGACCGCCTTCATCCCGCTCCTGACGCTGGGCATCCCGCCCAACGCCGTCATGGCCCTGATGGTCGGCGCCATGACGATCCACGGGATCATCCCCGGTCCGCAGGTCATGACCAAGAATCCCAGCCTGTTCTGGGGCATGGTCGTGTCCATGTGGGTCGGCAACCTGATGCTGCTGATCATCAACCTGCCGCTGGTCGGCCTGTGGGTGAAGCTCCTGAAGGTGCCCTACCGGCTGATGTTCCCCGCCATCCTGATCTTCTGCTGCATCGGCATCTATTCCATCAACAACAACCCGTCCGACGTGCTGTTCACGGCCTTCTTCGGGCTCATGGGATATGTGCTGATCAAGTTCGGCTTCGAGCCCGCGCCGCTGCTGCTCGGCTTCGTGCTCGGCAAGCTGATGGAGGAGAAGCTCCGCCAGGCGCTGATCCTGTCGCGCGGCAGCTTCTCCACCTTCGTGGAGAGGCCGGTCTCGGCCGGCCTGCTCGTCGTCGCCGCCGTCATGCTGGCCGTCGCGCTGCTCCCCTCGATCCAGAAGGGACGCGACGAGGTCTTCACCGAATAAAGGTTCGTCCCCCGGGCCTGGCCCGTCAGCCAGGCCCCTGTTCAAGAGCGCGCCGGCAAGGCGCCGTCATCAGGAGCGATCGCCATGAAGTCCACCGCCATCGCAGCGGCCGCGCTGCTGCTCGCCTCAGCCGTCCCCGGCTTCGCCCAGGGCTATCCCACAAAGCCCGTCACCATGATCGTGCCGTTCGCCGCCGGCGGCCCGACCGACGTGGTCGCCCGCATCGTGGGCGAGCACATGTCGCGCACGCTCGGCCAGCAGATCGTGATCGAGAACGTCGCCGGCGCCGGCGGCACGACGGGATCGACCCGCACGGCCCAGGCTGCGCCGGACGGCTACACCATCATGATGGGCCACATGGGCACGCACGGCGCCGCGCCGGCTCTCTACCCGAACCTGAAATACGATCCCACCAAGGACTTCGAGACCGTCGGCATGGCGGCCGGCACGCCTATCGTGATCGTCGCCCGCAAGGACCTGCCGCCCAAGGACCTGAAGGAGTTCGTGAGCTACGCCAAGCAGCAGAACGACAAGCTCAACGAGGCCCATGCGGGCATCGGCTCGGTGTCGCACACCACCTGCGTGCTCCTGAACGTCCAGCTCGGCATCAAGCCCACCGCCGTTCCCTACAAGGGCACCGGCCCGGCCCTGAACGACCTGGTCTCCGGCCAGGTCGACTTCATGTGCGACCAGATCGTCAACCTTGTCGAGCAGATCAAGGCGGGATCGATCAAGGCCTACGCCATCGCGACGCCGGAGCGCTCGCCGGCGCTCCCGGACCTGCCGACCACCAAGGAGGCGGGCCTGCCGGACTATCAGGTCAGCGCCTGGAACGCGATCTTCGCGCCCAAGGGCACGCCCACGGAGATCACCGCCAAGCTGAACGACGCGCTGGTGAAGGCGCTCGCGGACCCCAACACCAAGAAGCGGCTGGAGGATCTCGGCGGCGTCCTGCCGGACGAGAACGGCAAGACGCGCGAGGCGCTGAAGGCCTTCGTGGCCGCCGAAGTCGCCCGCTGGACGCCCGTCCTGAAGTCGGCCGGGGTCACGGCGAACTAAGTCCCAACGAAAGCCCGGCCGGCGAGGGCCGGCCGGGCGCGCCTTCGGGGGCTTCCGAAGGGGCCGAATGCTGTGAGTTAGGCTTCGCGCGGCCGGGCCCCCGCGAGGGGATCCGCCGAAAGCCGCGCGCCGCTCCAGGCGCAGCGCGCGAACAGCGCGAAGAACAGGATGGCGCCACTGAAGATCATCAGCGAGCCCACGATCGCGCCGGCCGGGTTCTGGTGGAACTGCGCGAAGGGCAGGCCGATCAGGAACACCGGCAGCCCGGCCATCGCCAGCCAGAACTGGACCGTCGCGAGCCTGCTGCGGCGCAGCTCCGGCCAGCAGCGATGCACGACGCCGTACAGCGCCAGGGTCGCCCATCCGAGCAGGTTGATATGCGCATGCAGGTGGGCGTAGGCGAAGTTCTCAGCCATGCCCATGCCGATGCCGAGCCCGACGCCCAGGATGGCGTAGAGGAGGGCTGCGCTGATGAAGAGACTGTCGATACGAGCCATGAGGATCTCCGCGCGACTCTTGCGTTCGCCGGAGCCCTTCAAACACGCCCTGGCGGGGCGGCCTGTGCGCCATCGCACAGGCGAGGACGGCGTCTCAGCCCCGGCTTTCGCCGTCGTCCTCGCGCCGATGCGCGCGCAGGAAGAGATCGACCGCCGCCTCCACCACGGTCTGCACCTTGGCGTCGAATTCTTCGGGTGAGGGCTCAAGCCCGAAGAGGGCGGGGCGCACCAGCGACGTCTGGTACAGGTCCAGCAACTGGTTGGCCGCGAGCCTTGTGTCGCGGATCGAGAGATCGCCCTGGGCGACCTTGCGGTCCAGGAACGCCGCCATGGTCTTGATGGTGGTCGCCGGCCCGCGCTCGTAGAAGGCGCGCCCGACATCCGGCATCCGCTCGGCGATCGCGATGGCGGCCCTCATGCCGGCCACGGTCTTGCTCTTCAGGATGAAGATCACGAGGCTGCGGCCGAACTGGACCAGCACGTCCCTGAGGTCGCGATCCGGATCGAGCGAGCCGAGCCGGTCCAGATGGAGCCGGCGCTCCTCGTCCATGATGGCGCAGAACAGCTGCTCCTTGTTCTGGAAATAGACATAGAGCGTGCCCTTGGAAACGCCCGCCCGCCGGGCGATCTCGCCCATGCTGGCCCCCTCGAAGCCCCTCTCCAGGAAGATCGCCCGCGCGCCGTCGACGATCTGCCGCCGCTTGGCGGGATCGGAGCCGATGACGGACTGGGGCGCGCCGGCCGGGGGATCGAGGTCCCGCAGGGGAGGGGAGCTGCCGCTCATCGTGGGGTCGTTCTCCAAAAAATGACCGAACGGTTCGGTCACCTCTTGATATCGCCGCTGAAGCCCCATATTGCAAGATGTGAATGACCGAACCGTTCGGTTCGATGGCGGACGCCATGAGCGTCCAGGGATCAGACGGGCTGCTTGATGCGCCCGGGGAGTTTTTCGATGTCCGACGAGTCTGGCGCAGCTCTCCACGAAAGCAAGGCTCTCCAGGGAGATAAGGCGCAGGATCAGGTGAGCGTGCAGGAGCGGGGCCCCGAGGCGATGCCCGCTGCGCAGCCCTCCGCGGGGTCGCTCGTGGCGAGGCGGGACGGGCCCGCCGCCGAACGCGGGCTGGACGGACAGGTCCTGCCGCCCAAGCGCTCCCGCAAGCGCGCCGTCCTGACGGCGCTGCTGCTCGCCGCGGCGGGCGGCGGCGGCTGGTTCGGCTATGGCTGGTGGACGCATGGCCGCTTCGTCGTCTCCACCGACGACGCCTATGTGAAGGCGGACGTCACCACGCTCGCCGCCAAGGTGCCGGGCTACGTCACCGCCGTGCCGTTCGCCAACAACGCCGCCGTGAAGGCGGGCGACGTGGTGGCGCGCATCGACGACGGCGACTACAGGCTGGCCGTCGAGGCCGCGCGCGGCAAGGTGGACACCCAGCAGGCCACGATCGACCGTATCGGCCGCCAGGTCGAGGCCCTGACCGCCGGCCTGGGGCAGGCCCGCGCCCAGCTGGCTGCGGCCCAGGCCGAGCAGGTCCGCGCCCAGGCGGATTTCGCCCGCGCCCAGGCCCTGGCGGCCAGCGACTTCGGCTCCAAGCAGCGCCTCGACCAGACCCGCGCCGACCGCGACCGGGCGGCCGCCAATGTCGACTCAGCCAAGGCCGCGCTCGACGCCGCCGAAGCCAACATCGCCGTCACCCGCGCACAGGAGCAGGAAGCCCGCCGCACGCTGGACGAGCTCAGGACCGCGCTCGCCAAGGCCGAGCGGGACCTCTCCTTCACGGTCGTGACCGCGCCTGTCGACGGCGTCATCGGCAACCGGGCCGTCGAGGTGGGCAACTATGTCCAGCCCGGCGCGCGCCTCGCCGCCTTGGTGCCGCTGGGCTCGGTCTATATCGAGGCCAACTTCAAGGAGACCCAGCTCGCCCGCATCGAGGCCGGCCAGAAGGTCGACGTCGAGGTCGACGCGTTGCCCGGCCGCAAGCTGGAGGGCCAAGTGCAGAGCTTCGCGCCGGCGTCGGGCTCGATCTTCAGCCTGCTGCCGCCCGAGAACGCCACCGGCAACTTCACCAAGATCGTCCAGCGCGTGCCCGTGCGGATCGCGGTGCCGGCCGACATCGCCGCCAAGGGGCTGCTGCGTCCCGGCCTGAGCGTCGTCGCCAATGTCTGGACGAAGCGCGACGGCGACGGCGCCGCCGGCGCTCACGCCCAGACGCGCCTCGGCGCGGCGGACGACGTCACCGCTTCTGCGGCTCCGCAGGGCGCCGGCGCAGGGTCGGCTCAGTAGGGCCGGGGAGACACGCATCCATGGCGACCGTGGCCGCAAGCGGGCTTCCCGCCCCATCTCCCGCCGCGTCCGTTCCGGCGCGGCCCGCGCCGACTTCGGACCGCATCGAGCCTCGCCGTCTCGTGGCCTTCATGGCCATGGTGTTCGGCATGTTCATGGCCATCCTGGACATCCAGATCGTCTCGGCTTCCCTGGCCGAGATCCAGGCCGGCCTCTCCGCCTCCGCCGACGAGATCTCCTGGGTGCAGACCGCCTACCTGATCGCGGAGGTCATCATGATCCCGCTGTCGGGCTTCCTCGGGCGGGCCTTCTCGACGCGCTACCTCTTCGCCGCTTCGGCCGCAGGCTTCACGATCGCCAGCGCTCTCTGCGCCACGGCCGGCAGCCTGGAGCAGATGATCGTCTACCGCGCCATCCAGGGCTTCATCGGCGGCGGCATGATCCCCAGCGTGTTCGCGGCCGCCTTCACGATCTTCCCGCCGTCCAAACGCAACGTCGTGTCGCCCATCATCGGGCTCGTGGCGACGCTGGCGCCGACGATCGGCCCCACGGTGGGCGGCTACCTCACCGAGCTGTTCTCCTGGCACTGGCTCTTCCTGGTCAACGTCATTCCCGGCATCGCCGTCACCATCGCTACCTACACGCTGGTGGACTTCGACAAGCCCGACCTCTCGCTGATGGACCGCTTCGACTGGTGGGGCCTCGCCTTCATGGGGACCTTCCTGGGCAGCCTCGAATATGTGCTGGAGGAGGGCCCGACCAAGGACTGGTTCGAGGAGCCGCTGATCGTCGTCTTCACCGTCACCATGGTGGTGGCGGCGGTCGCGTTCTTCTGGCGCGTGCTGACGGCCGAGGAGCCGATCGTGGACCTGCGCGCCTTCAAGGACCGTAATTTCGCCGGCGGGTCCCTGTTCTCGTTCATCCTGGGCATCGGCCTCTACGGCCTGACCTATCTTTATCCGCTATACCTGGGGCGGGTGCGCGGCTACTCGGCGCTGCAGATCGGCGAGACCATGTTCGTCACGGGCCTGTGCATGTTCTTCACCGCGCCCGTGGCCGGCCGCCTGTCGTCGAAGCTCGACCCGCGCGTGTTGCTGTTCTTCGGGCTGATCGGCTTCGCCTCCGGCACCTATATCGCCTCGGGGCTGACCAAGGACTGGGACTTCGGCGAGCTGCTCGTGCCGCAGGTGCTGCGCGGCGTGTCGCTGATGTTCTGCATGGTCCCGATCAACAATCTCGCCCTCGGCACGCTTCCGCCGGCGCGGCTGAAGAACGCCTCCGGCCTCTACAATCTCACCCGCAACCTGGGCGGCGCGGTCGGTCTCGCGATCATCAACACGGTCATCAACGACCGCATGGACCTGCATCTCGCGCGCCTGCACGAGACGGTGAACTGGAGCCGCAACGCGGCGGTCGAGACCCTGGCGGCCATCCAGGGCTCGCTGTCCCGCCTGGGTTCGGACGCGGAGCTTGCGGGCGTGAAGCGGCTGGCCGGCCTGGTGCGGCGCGAGGCGCAGGTGATGGCCTTCGCCGACGCGTTCACCCTTCTGACGGGCCTCTTCCTGGTCACGGCCCTTCTGGTCGTCTTCCTGCGCAAGCCCGCACCCCCCAAGCCCGGCGCCGCGGCCGGCGGCGGGCACTAACGGCGCAGGCTAGGCCGCGTCGAGCAGGTCGAACTGGGCCGGATCGACGCCAACCGCCTTGCAGATCCGGGTCGCGGCGCGACGTTCCTCGCCGTCGAAGGAGCCGTCGGCGGAGGCCACCGCGCAGCAGATGCGGATCAGCATCTCGGCGTCGCGCTTGCGCCCTTTCAGCCTGCCGATCGTGGCGAAGGCGGCCTTTTCGGCGCCGTCGTGATCCGCCTCGAAGCGGGACGTTTCCTCCTCGAAGGCGTGGGCGAGATCGCCCGGACCAAAGCCCCGAAGCGTGTCGGAGCTGCGGATCAGTCCCGCCATGCGGCGCTCCTCCTCGGGCGTGACCCAGCCGTCCGCATAGGCGATCACCGCGCAGGCGGCCACGACGGCCTCGAAGATCAGCTCGGCGTCCGGCCCCTGGAGGTCATGCAGATAGTCCTGCATGGAGATCTGTCGGTTGGCGTTGCGGGTGGGCATGCGGAGTCCTCCTGTGAGTTGAATCGAAATCGAAGAATCGTGCGGGGAGACGAGGGAGCGGGCTTTCAGCCCACGGTCTGGGCGCGGCGCCGCGGCGCGTGGGCGGCGGCGTCGTCGGCCAGGAAGGCGCGCAGCAGCGCCATGTTCTTCACATTGGCCCGGTAGAACACGTCGCCGAACCAGCCGACCACCGGCAGGGCGCTCAGCGCGGCGTCGAGGGCCACGTGTCCGACCATGCGCGCCAGCAGGGGTGCGGGCGCGCCGAGGCGTCGCGCCTCCCAGATCAGGTAGGCGGACACGCTTTTGGCGGCGAGGAGGCCGGCCCCCGGAACCAGGTTCAGCAACGCGTCGGCGCCGACCGTGATGCGAGTGCCGGGGATCCGCACGACGCTATCCAGCAGGCGCGCGATGGCGTCCAGCCGGCGCATGGCGTCGGTCGCGGAGCCTCGTTCAAAGGCTGGCGCATAGCCGCTGAGAGACGATGTGGAAAACATCCAAGACTCCCAAGAGCCGGGGCGAAGCCACGCCTGCGGCAGGTGGAAGAGTCCGACATCGCAGTCTCTTGGCGAGACTGCCAGAGGGGCCCGGACCCCGATAGACTGTCAGTTGGGAAGCCGGCCCGGGTTCCGCAAGATGCAGACCCGCTCGCCTGCAGGCTTTCCCCACGATGCGCCGGGCGTCGGATCTACCTGTCGGCCTGGTAGGCCGCGCGCGCCTTCAAGATCGTCTCGACGTTCGACTCGGCCCATGTCGCAAGCTGCATGACGACGGCGGCGAGCGTCTGGCCGAATGGCGTCAGAGCGTATTGCACCTTCACCGGCGACCCAGCCAGAACCGTCCGTGTGATGACGCCGTCGCGCTCCAGGTCGCGGAGCGCCTGCGTCAGAACCTTCTGCGAGATGCCGTCGAGCCCGCGCCGTAACTCGTTGAACCGGTAAGGCCGTTGCACAAGCAACCCGATCAGGAGCACCGTCCACTTGTCAGCGATGCGATCGAGGATCACGCGGGTCGGGCAGTTCTTCTGGTAAACGCTCCAAGACATGATCGCATTCCATGCAGGTTACTTACAGGTAACGTCGTTTCCTGAACCAAACTCATTTACTTCGTTCGTGGGGAAATGCAATTAAGGCCGTGTGTCTTGAGAATGCGTCATCGAAGCAATGGTGAGCATTCGTCGCCGGGTGGTCTGTGCGATCACGTCACCGGGAAGATACCAATGGTTGTATTTGGAGGTAGCACGTGACGCAAAGCGCCAAGGATCTCGTCGTGGCGGCGACGGGTAGATTGTTCAGTGAGCTGAATCCAGATCTCGTCGACCTTTATATCGGTCCTCGCTATATCCAGCATAATCCGGGAGTCGCGGACGGCGTCGAGGGCTTGAAGCGTCTGGCGAGCGATCTTGCGAAAGCGCCCGGTTTTTCCGTCACGAGGCACCGTGTCCTGTCCGACGGCGACCTTGTCGCCATGCATGTGACCTATCATGGGTTCGGGCCGACTCCGCTGGTCGCCTTCGATATCTTTCGGGTCGCCGACTCCCGTATCGTCGAGCACTGGGACGGTCTCGGGCCGCAAACTCCTCCCAACCCGTCGGGCCGGACCCAGACCGACGGGCCTACAACGGTCACGGACCTTGACAAGACGGCGGCCAACAGAAGGCTCGTGACGGCCTTCGTCAGCGACGTGCTGGTCGGCGGTCAGTTCGACCGCCTCACGACCTACATCAGCACGGAGGTCTATCACCAGCACAACTCCGCCATTGCGGACGGCTTGGACGGTCTCGGGGCCGCCATCGAGGCGCTCGGCAAGCAAGGCGTCCGGATGGAGTACTTCAAGCTCCATCGGGTGATCGCCGAGGGGAATTTCGTGCTCACCCAGTCGGAGGGCGCCTTCGGGGGCGAACCGACCGCCTACTACGACCTGTTTCGGGTCGAGAATGGCAAGATCGTCGAGCATTGGGACGTCATGCAGCCGATCGCGCCGGCGTCGCAGGCGCAACACGCCAACGGACCTTTCTGATCGCGGACAAAGGCCAGAGCGGACGTTTGGTCCGCTCTGGCCTTCCCGCCGCCGCACGATATTCTCCGGCCTATACAACCGGAGATTGTTCATGAAGACCCGCGCCGCCGTCGCCTTCGCCGCCAACAAGCCTCTCGAGATCGTGGAGCTGGATCTGGAGGGCCCGAAAGCCGGCGAGGTCCTCATCGAAGTGAAGGCGACCGGCATCTGCCACACGGACGCCTACACGCTCTCGGGCGCCGATCCGGAGGGCCTCTTCCCGGCCGTGCTCGGCCATGAGGGCGCGGGCGTGGTGGTGGATTGCGGCCCCGGCGTCTCGTCGCTGCGCAAGGGCGACCACGTCATCCCGCTCTACACTCCCGAGTGCCGAGAGTGCGAGTACTGCCTCTCGCGCAAGACCAACCTGTGCCAGAAGATCCGCACCACCCAGGGCCGCGGATTGATGCCGGACGGCTCCAGCCGGTTCAGGTTCGAGGGCAAGCCCGTGCTGCACTACATGGGCACGTCCACCTTCTCCAACTACATCGTCGTGCCCGAGATCGCGGTGGCGAAAATCCGGCCCGACGCGCCCTTCGACAAGGTCTGCTACATCGGCTGCGGCGTCACCACCGGCATCGGCGCGGTGATCTGGACCGCCAAGGTGGAGGCCGGCGCGCGTGCGGTGGTGTTCGGGCTCGGCGGCATCGGCCTCAACGTCATCCAGGGTCTGCGGCTCGTCGGCGCCGAGCAGATCGTCGGCGTGGACGTGAACCCGTCCAAAAAGGAGCTCGCGACCAAGTTCGGCATGACCGACTTCGTCAACCCCAAGGAGGTCGGGGGCGACCTCGTCGCCCACCTGGTCGAGCTCACCAAGGGCGGAGCGGACTACTCGTTCGACTGCACCGGCAACGTGAACGTCATGCGCCAGGCGCTGGAATGCTGCCACAAGGGCTGGGGCCAGTCGATCATCATCGGCGTCGCGCCGGCCGGCGCCGAGATCGCCACGCGCCCGTTCCAGCTCGTCACCGGCCGCGTCTGGAAAGGCTCCGCCTTCGGCGGCGCCCGCGGCCGCACCGACGTGCCGCGCATCGTCGACTGGTACATGGACGGCAAGATCAACATCGACGACCTGATCACCCACACGATGCCGCTGGAGCGCATCAACGAGGGCTTCGACCTCATGCACGAAGGCAAGTCGATCCGCTCGGTGGTGATCTACTGACAAGCGAGAAAGGCCCTCGCTCCCGCGAGGACCTTTGAAATTCCACATCGTCGAATGTCGCAACGCCCCTCATCCTGAGGAGCAGACCCACTTGGGTCTGCGTCTCGAAGGACGAGGGGTCCAGAAAGCTCGCCGTTCGTGCGCTCTGGAGTCCCTCGTCCTTCGAGACACATCGCCAAGAGGCGATGTCCCTCAGGATGAGGGGCGTGTGCGTGGAAGCAACACAGTTTTTAAGCTCGCCATCCCTCCGCCGTCATCCCTGGGCTTGACCCGGGGATCCACGCGCCGGGCTCCGGCGGGATGGCCGGGGCGAGCCCGGCCACCTCGGCAAGCGGCAGCCCTTACAGGTTCTTCGCGTTGCCGGCCGCGATCGTGTAGCGGCGGCCGTTGCCGTCCTCGTCCGCGAAGGTGGCGACGTTGCCGGAGACGTCCACCGTGTAGCAGGTCTCCTCGTCGTCCTCCGGGTACTCCTCGCAGATCTTCTCGCCCTTGATGGCCCACTTGCCGACCGTGATCTCGTCGTCGACGAGCTGCTTCACGGCGCCCTTCTTGTCATAGAACCACACGCCGGCGTCGCCATCGGCGTTCTTGCCCGACACGGTGTTGCCGATCACGGCGTTCAGCGCCGCCAGGCCGGTGAGCTTGCCGGCGGCCGGGGCCGCCTGCGCGACCTTGGGGGCCGGTGCGGCGGACGGCGCCGCTGCCGCGCCCGCTTTCGGGGCCGGCGCAGCCGCGCCTTCCGACACGGCCGTGATCGCCAGGCGCTGCACCACCGCCATGGGATCGCCCAAGGCGGCGGCTTCCACCAGCGAGAGCGGGCCGGCCTTCGGCTTCGCCGTCACGGTGAGGCTCTTGGGGTTGGAGACGAACGCCGCGACGGCCGCCCCCGTGGAGGCCGCGGAGGCGGTTCCGCCCAGCAGCGCCGGGATGATCTGGCCCGCCATGCCGGCCGTCTCGGCCTGGAAAGCGGCCATGGACTTGTTCTGCGAGGCCGCCGCGAAGGCGAGCGCCTTCTCGACGCCGCCGCCGTTGACGACGCGGACGGTGAGGCCCGAGAACGCCAGGCTCATGGCGGCCGCGGTCCGCTGCGCCTTGTCGCCGGTGAACAGCACCGGCTCGACGCCGGCGAGTTCCGCCTTCAGGCCCACCGAGCCAAGTTGCGCCAGCGACAGCGTGATGTCGTCGGCCGAGTAGGTCTTGGCGGCCGTGTCGTAGGTTCCGCTGAACGTCATGCCCATTTCGAGCTGCGACAGACCGGCGCCCTTGAGGCTCGTGGCGAGCTCCGAAGCCGGGGCCGGCTGGATCACGAGGCTGCGCAGCGCGAAGGCCGTCTTGGTCGGGATGTCGCCCGCATAGGAGGCGTCCAGGCTCATGGAGCCGAGCTTGACCCGGGTGAGGTTGCCGCCGGCGGCGTCCTTGGGGGTCTTGGAATCCGGCACGCTGCCTTCGAAGCCGTCGAACGCGATGCGGTCGATCTTCAGCGCGCCATCCGCGAATTGGCCGGTCTCGGCCGCCGCCATGAGATGCGAGAGATCGAGGCCGTCGACCGTCAGGCCGTTGATGGCCAGCTTGCCGTCGCCCTGCTCGTTCCTGAATGTGCTTTCCGCGCCCGTGAAGCTGAGCCGCGCGATGCGGCCGCTGTCCACGCCGCGGGCCTCCAGGCCCTTCACGACGAAGCGCTGGTCCTTGGCTTCGCTCACCACGTCGCCCAGCGACAGGCGGGCGGCCTTGGCCTTTTTGGCGATGGCGCGCTTCTCGGCCGCGGGCGCATCCTTGTTGAACAGCTTGGCGAGCTCGTCGCGCGTGAGGTTGGTGTCCGTCGCCTCGACCTTGGAGAGCGTCAGCGCGCCGCCTTCGGGCGTCGCGATCGTCAGCGGGTCAAGCGACACCGTCTGGGCAAGCGCCGGCGCGGATGCGCCGAGCAGGAGCGCGAGCGCAAGAGCGCGGAGGCCGCGGCTCGGCGGAGCGTAGAGCGAAATCATGAAACGCCTCTCTGATGTTCGGCCCACTGAATTTCGCCGAAGTCGAAGAGGCAGTAATCGCATCAGATTAAAAACAAGTTCGCTCCCGGCGAACGACGTCGGGAGCGTTGCTCGTTTCAGCGCGCAATCAACGCCAATTCCACCAGTGACGGTGGCCGCCGCCTTCGCCCCGGCCTGGAGCCATCCAGCGCAGCGAGTCGCGCTGCTTGTCGTCCAGCTTGGCGTAGAGGGCGTCGAAGGGCGGCCTCACCGTCCGCAGGGCGTCGAGCCCCGCCGCCATGCGCTTCTCGGCGAGCGCGAGCCGTCCGGGTGGCGTGCGGTCGGCGCGTTCGGCCGCGGTGGGGCAGCCCGCCTTGAGCTTGCCTTCGGCATCGCCCATGGCCTTGCGCAGCGTCTCGAAATCCGCCTTCTGGGCGTCGGTGGGCTTCAGCGCGGCTTCCAGCCGGCCGGCCATGCGCGGCGCGATCGCCTCCGACGAGGCGCAGAACCGCTCGCCCATCATGCCGCCCATGCGCCCGCCAGGCCCGCCCCAGCCAGGGCCCATCCCCATTCCCATGCCCTGGGCGGCTGCGGCGGTCAGCCCGCCGGCCAGAAGGATGGCGGCGACGCCGCCCATGATGACCGTGTTCCGTCTGTTCGCCATGATGATGCCTCCTCTGGGAGCTCGGGTCCGTGCGGGACCTTGGCTGAGACGATCAGATCATGGCCGACCTCACGCGAGGCTGGCCGCAGGATGAACTTTCGGCAATGCGGGCGCGCGCGTCAGCAGATGTTGTTGGGGCAGATCCGGCCCGGGATGGTGTTGATGCGCGGGTCCGGCGCCTGGATCGGGTTTGGAATCGCGTCCCGCCGCATGTTCTGGCGGCTGATCGCGTCGAGCCGGTGTTCCTGGCTCGGGATGGGCCGGCCGTCCACCCGCGAGGGCTGCGGACCGGGAACCGGCTCGATGGGCGTGAGCGTGCCCGGCCGCCGGCGCACCGGCGCGGTCTTGTAGATGGCGCTGCGGTCGCCGGACTTCACCCGGCGGCTGCGATGCGCGATCTCGCCGTCGACGCAGTCGCGATAACCCGGCTGGCCCCATGTGCATTCGCGGGCGGAGGCGGGCTCGGCCCATGGCAGGGCGAGAGCCGCTCCCAGCACCATGGCGCCCAGCCGCGGCGCCCAGCGGCGCGCTCCCTCGCGGACTTCGCGTCGTCCCACCCACTGCTTGCCCACGACCAGTCCTCCATCCACGTCAGGCCTGCGCGACAACGTGCGGCCGGAAAGGGGGATCCGCCCAGCGTCGACCGGCCGCGGCGCGGCCTGCGCTCCTATTCGGACAGGACGCGGGTGGTCGGGAAGGTCACTTCCACGAGCGTGCCTGAGTCCTTCTCGGAGCGGATGGTCAGCGCCGCCCGGTTCGCCTCCACGAGCGCCTTGGTGAGCGGCAGGCCCAGCCCCGTGCCTCCGGCGCGCCGCGCGGTCGAGACCTGCCGGAACGGCTCCAACGCGGTCTCGATCTCCTTCTCGGTCATGCCGATGCCGGTGTCGCGGACCCGGAGGGCCACCTCGCCCCGGTCCGTGAAGGCGGTCGAGACGATCACCTGCCCGCCCGGATCGGTGAACTTCACCGCATTCGACAGGATGTTGAGCACGATCTGGCGCAGCGACCGCTCGTCCGCCACCACATGGGGGAGACGCTGGCTCAGGCTGGTGCGCAGCACCACCCGGCCCGCGCCGGCCTGCGGCTGCATCATGGCGACCGACCGGCTCACGATCTCGTTCGCGTCGACGCTGATGAAGTTGAGGTCGAAACGCCCGGCCTCGATCTTGGAGAGGTCGAGGAGGTCATTGACCAGGCTGATCACGTGCCCGCCCGAGGCGTGGATGTCGCGCAGATATTCCAGGTAGCGCTCGTTGCCGATCGGCCCGAAGCGCTCCTCGATCATCACCTCGGCGAAGCCGATGATGGCGGACAGCGGCGTGCGCACCTCGTGGCTGATCTTGGCCAGGAAGTCGGACTTCTGGGCGCTGGCGTGCTCGGCCGCGCGCTTGGCCTCCAGCAGGTCGCTTTCGGCCTTCTTCCACGGCGTGATGTCGCGCAGCACGGCGCAAAACTTGCGGTCGGGAAGGTCGCTGATCGCGCCCAGGGTCATGAACAGCGGGATGCGGCCGCCCTGGCGCACGCGTCCGACCACCTCGCGGCCGTCATTCAGCACGCTCGCCACGCCGTTGGCCTTCAGGCCCTCGAGATAGTCGAGCGCCAGAGCGTGGCTGTCGGGCGCGAACAGCGTGATGAAGGTCTCGCCCGCCACCTCGTTCTGGTCGTAGCCGAACAGCGCCTCGCCGGCGCGGTTGAGGGACAGCACGCGTCCGGCCTCGTCGATGACGATCACCCCGTCCGTCGCGGTGTCCAGGATGGCGCGCAGCTCGCGCGCCTCGCCCATGCGGCGCTTCAGGTCGAGCTCCATCGCCTTGACCTTGGGCAGCGCCGCCCCGTCGATGGCGCGCCTGAACGACATCAGGGTGGCGGGCAGGCCATCCCAGACGATCGACTGCAGCCGGGCGTCGACCTCCACGCCCTCGCCCTCGCGGGTGGCCAGCACGACGGCGGACCCCTCCGGCAGGGTCGCCAGGCTGTCGGCGGGCCTGCCGAGGAACAGCTTGCTCATGCCGCCTTCGGCGTGGAAGGCGTCGATGTCCTCATAGCCGAGCACGTCGAGAAGCGTGCGGTTCATCACGATCGGCACGTCGCCCCGGCTGACCAGGATGCCCACCGGGATGCGGTCGAAGATGGTCTCCGCGTTGCGCGCCAGATCGGACAGCTCGGGCCCGGACGGGGCCGGGTCGGCGCGGGGAGGCTCGACCAGAGCCGCGCTCTCCGGCTCCGCCGCGGCGAAGAGATCCGGTTCGTCCGGCTCGGGTGCGGGGAGCGCGGCGTCGGCGGCCAAAGCCGCCTCATGCTCATGCGCCGCCATCTCCGCGCTCGTGGGTTCAGGGCCGGAACTGTCGATGACAGCCTCGTCGTCCGGTTCGGGCGCGGCGGGCGTCGCAACAGCGCCGACCGGCGGCGAGGCCGGCAGGGGTTCGGGCTCCTGCGTCTGCGTCTCGTCGCCCTCCACCCGCGCGCCGAGGGCGCGGGCGATCTCGCGGAACGCGTGGCGCTCGCTCCGGCTCAACCCTGGAGCGCCGAGCGCCGGGTCCGGCGCCCGGACGATGCCGGTGCGCAGCGGCACCACCTTGCCGGTCCCGAGCGTGGCGTGGGCCGAACCGCTGACCACGAAGGGCATGGGCGCCGTGCGCGGCGGCCGTGGGGCGGCGTGGGACGCCTCAGGGGCGGGAGGCGGCGGAGCGGGAGCGTCGTCCTGGCCAGGGTCGCCCTCGACTGCCGGCGCGGCGCCTTTCTGCGCCTCGTCGGCAGCGTCCTTCTCGGGAGCGGCCTCGACCGGGGGCGCGGGCGGATCCTCGACGCTGCGCGCCGCCGCATTGTCGGCGGCCGGGCCCGTCAGCGAAAGGATGTCGCGCGGCGCCTCCGCAGGCGCAATCGCCGGCGGGGGCGTTTCGACGGGCGCCGCGGCCTCGTCCATGGAAGCGGGCGCGGCGGCGGGCTCCGCCGGCGGCGCGCTCAGCGGCGCAAGGGTATCCAGGTGGATTACTCCGAAGCCGCGATAGCCCATGAAGCCGCGGTCGCGATCGAAGGTCGGAACGCCCGAGAGCGCCACGACGACGCCTTCGCGGTCCGCCCCGGCGACCGGCCAGATCACGTCCACCCCGGTGAAGGTCTGCCCGCGTCCCAGCGCGGCGGCGAAGTCCGCGCAGCCGCCCTCGACGCCATGGCGGTCGAGCGCGCCGAAATCGTCGCCGGCTTTCGGCGCATGAGCGTCGCCGACAGCCCGGGCGAAGTCCGCCGAGATGTCCTCCAGGCGGTGCTGGCCGTCGGTCCGCCAGGTGAAGCGCGCCAGGCTGCGACCGCCGAACCGGGCCCGCAGGGCCGCGGCGTCGACCCGCGCCGGCGCCTGGACTCCGGCCGGGGCAGGCACCCGGGCGAAGGCCGGCGGCGTCAGCGCGGAGCGCGGCGCGCGCCAGCCGGCGGCCCGGACCGGGCCGTTCATGGCGATGGCCACGAGCACGGGTTCGCCGTCCGCCAGCGTGGCGCGGCGGCAGGCGAAGGTGGCCAGCTCGATCCTGCGCCCCACGGTGAGCCGGAGCCTCTCCAGCCGCGCGCCGCTTTCCGGCGCGGCGCCGCGGGCGAGCTCGGCGAAGCGCTCCACCGGAAAGCTGCGGGGATCCAGAACGGCGGCCGTCAGCTCGGCGGGGTCGCGAAAGCCGAACAGCGCCGCGCCGGTCGCGGTGGCCCACAGCACGCGGTCGCCCCCGCCGGCGAGCACGACCACGGCCTGGCCCCGCTCGTCGAGCGCGGCCAATTCCTGATCGACGGCGGCCCGATCCGCGCGCGCCCCCTGGTCGGCGATGTCCGACAAGCCTGGACCTCTTCCCTTGCGCAGGCTTCAGCCCGCTCTCATATCCCTAACAACCCCTTAATATAATGTCGTTCGGGCGGTCAGGTCCAACCCGGCGGCGCTCCTGGATGCAAGGGATTGGCGACAGCGTTAATGTCGCAGGAAGTGCTTGACGATTGTGCAATGCAGCATTATGTGTGCAGTGCACAATCCAAGACCGCCACGCGAACAGGAGCCTCGCCGTGGTGGGATCCGCATCATGGCTCCGCGTGAGGATACGCGCCATGGCGCAGGGCCCGATCAACTACGAAATCCCCAACGAGATGCGCGACTTCGCCGAGAAGAGCGTCGAGCAGGCCAAGAAGGCCTTCGACGGCTTCCTGGGCGCCGCCAACAAGGCCGTCTCGACCGCCGAGAACCAGGCGACCACCGTTCAGAGCACCGGCAAGGACATCGCCACCAAGGCGATCGGCTATGCTGAGCAGAATGTCGGCGCCGCTTTCGAGCTGGCCCAGAAGCTCGTCCGCGCCAAGGACGTGCAGGAAGTCATGCAGCACCAGAGCGAGTTCATGAAGGCGCAGATCGCGGCCCTCCAGAGCCAGCTCCAGGATCTCGGCGCGACCATGCAGTCGACGGTCCAGAAGGCCGCGACCGAGGCTCAGGCCAACTTCCAGAAGGCCACGGCCGACGCCCAGGCGACGGTGCAGAAGGCCGCCGAAGGCATGAAGCGCAAGTAAAGAGCGTTCCGCGTACCGGGGCGGCGTCGCCGTCCCGGAACCTGCTGCCAGGGGCGGCTCGGGAGCGCGACTCCCGCCAGGGAGCTTGGCTCCCAGGGAATTGGCGGCCCCATCCGGCCACGGCGCAAGTCCGTGGCGTCGAAGGATAGAGGTCCACCATGCCAGCAACCGACAAGCCGCGCGCCAAGGGCGCCAGCTCCGATCAGAACGCCCCCGCCAAGAAGCCCGTCGCCACCGTGAAGCCGGCCGCTCCGGCTCCGCTGTTCGACAGCAAGCCCGCCGCGCAGCCCGCGCCCGTCGCCTCGGCGTCCGTGCCCAAGAGCGAAGCGCCAGCGCCCAAGAGCGAGGCGTCCGCGCCCAAGAGCGATGCGCCAGCGCCCAAGAGCGAAGCGCCCGTCGCGGCCGAGCCGGCCTCCGTGAAGCCGGCCCCCGCCGTCAAGCCGAGCCCGCTCGCCGTGAAGCCCTCCACGCCCGTCGTCCCGGCCAGCCGGCTCCAGCCCAAGGCCGCCGCGCCCGCCAAGGCGCAGGCCCCCGTCGTGGCCAAGCCCACGGCTCCGGCGCCCGAGCCCAAACCCGTCCATGCGCCCTCGGTCGCGAAAGCGCCCGAGTCCGTCAAGACCCCGGAATCCGCCATGCCCGTGACCAAGACCGAAGCCAAGGCGCCCGTCGCAGCCGCCGCCGCGAAGCCGGCCGCCGTCAAGGCGCCGCCCGCCAAGCCCGTCGTCGCCCAGCCCGTCGTCGCCAAGCCCGTCGCCTCCAAGCCCGTCGTAACCAAGCCCGTCATCGCCAAGGCGTCGCCGGCCAAGCCTGCGCCCGCCGCCTCCGCCAAGCCCGCGGCTCCCGGCAGGGCCGCCGCCAAGGTCGCGGCCGCGGCGCACGCCGTGTCGGGTCCGGCCGCCAAGCCGGTGATCCCGGTGGCGCTCGAGGCCGGCGTGTCCCCGGCGGCCGTCGCCGCTCCGGCGACCGCGAAGGTCGAGGTCGCCGCCGAGGCGGTCAAGGCCGCCGTCAGCAAGCCGGCCGCGCCCGCAGCCGCGCCGTCGAAGCCCGCCCCGTCCTCGCCTGACGTGCTGGCCGCCTTCGAAGCCGTGATGGAGCCCTTCAAGGCCGTCGCGCCGCAATTCGCCTCCTTCATGCCGGGCAGGCTGCCGGGCTCCATGCAGGACATGGCCGCCAAGCAGATGGGCCAGGCCCGCAGCGCCTATGCGAGCTTCCAGTCCAACGCCGACGCCGTGAAGGCCGGCATGGAGACGAGCGGGCAGGCCGCCGCGAAGGGCATGAAGGCCTTCTCGGACACGCTGCTGCAGGCGATGCAGACGAACGCCGACGCCACCCTTGGCTACTTCAAGGCGATGTCGGGCGTCCGCTCGCTCTCGGAGGCGGTCGAGCTGCAGGCCACGCACGCGCGCCGCTCGTTCGAGGCCGTGACCGCGCAGGCCAAGGCCCTGACCGAGATCGCCAACCGCACCGCCAGCGACGCGGCGTCGCCCGTCAAGGACGCCCTGGGCGGCTCCCGCCGCTCCAGCTCCTGAGCCCTGGCCCAAGCCTCGCGTCGGCGCGCAAGCTTCGCGCCGGCGCGCCCGACCGCGCCTGACGCGTCTCGCGGGGGGACGCCGGGACCCGCTCGCAGGCCGGAAATCACGGCTTGAAATCCCCGCGCAATCGGCCTAGGTATCGCGCCGCACGCGAATATGCAGCTGTAGCTCAGTTGGTTAGAGCGCTAGATTGTGGATCTAGAGGTCCCCCGTTCGAGCCGGGGCAGCTGTACCATCGCGGATCGGGCCAGGCGTTCTCTCGCCGGCCCTGACCCTCACGCCCCGTCGGCCGCGGCCTCGTCCGGCCGCCGCGCCGCGGCGATCTCCATTCGGCACAGCAGCATGTAGCGCCTGGCCTGCGCCAGGTCCTCCCGGCTCGGCTGGTTGCGGATCAGCTCCTCCCACAACGCCAGCCCCTCGGGGAAGCGGCGCATATGGGTCATCAGAAGCGCGAGGTTGAAGCGGGAATCGGAGTGGGACGGGTCCGTCTCCAGCGCCGCCCGGTAATAGCGCTCCGCCTCGTCATTGGCGTTGCGGATGCTGGCCAGCACCCCGAGGTTGAAATAGGCGTCCACATAGTCCGGGTCGCGCGCCAGGGCGGTCTGGTAGGCGATCATCGCCTCCGCCTCGCGGCCCTGGGCGTAGAGCAGATTGGCGAGGTTGAAGGGCAGGACGGGGTCCCACCGGTCGATCCGCGCCGCGGTGCGGTAGAGCCCCTCGGCCCGGGCGAGGTCGCCTTCCGCCTCGAAGGTCTCGGCCGCCTCGGCGAGGTCCGCCACGCGCACCGGGCTCTCCCCGAGGTCGAGCGTCAGCTGGCCGTCGAAGGTCGTCAGATGCGGCGCCCGGCCCAGCGCCAGATCGCCCCAGGGCGCCTCCGAGACCCGCGCCTCGCTGAGGCGCAGGCCGCGCCGCCGCAGCGCGCTTCCGGCGTTCAAGAGGGCCTCCATCTCGACGCCGGCGCCGAGCAGGCGAGCCGCCTCACGGGCGGAGGCCAGGTCGCGGAAACCGAACCGCCCCTCCACGGGGTCGAGCAGGTCGAACAGCGACAGGCGCTGCACCTCGTCCTCGCTGAGCCTCGCGTGCCGGGCGAGGTCCTTCGCCTCCCAGGTGCGCATGTCCGTGTCCGGGCCAGGCCCGAGCCCCAGCGCCCGGCGCAGCGAGAACTCGCTCACCAGCGTGAACACCTGCCCCAGATCGGCGATGTCGTCGGTCTCGATCGAGGCCACGCTATGGGCCAGCACGATATGGGTGGTGGAGGCGCCCACCCGCCGGGCGACCCGGCCTCCCGCTCTTTCCACCAGGCCCGAGACCTGCCGGAGAGTGAGGCCGTCTAGGCGGCCGTGGATATGCAGGGTTGCGCCAGCCAGTGCTTGCATCTGCTGATCCTGCCTCGGTCCGGACGAATCAGCCAGCGCTCAGACCGCCGTCTTCCCCGCCATCCACAATCGAGACTAAGGATCGCGCGCCGCTTCGCAACGTCTTTCGGGGCCGCCGGTCAGGCGGCTGCCGGCGCCGGATCGGGGACGCGCGTGAGATCCAGCACGGCCGTCTTGATGTCCCGGTCGTCCGGGTCCGCATGGGCCTCGAAGCCCAGCGCGGCGCACATCGCCAGCATGGTGGTGTTCTCGCGCAGGATCTGGCCGTGCACGCTCTTCAGCCCGTCGGCCTTGGCGTAGTCGATCATCAGCCGCATCAGCGCCCAGCCGAGCCCGCGGCCCTTCAGGTCCGAGCGCAGCAGGATGGCGTATTCCCCGGTGTCGTGATTCGCGTCCGAGTGCAGGCGCACGACGCCCAGGAGTTCGCCGGTCTTGCGGTCCAGCGCCGCGAACGCGATGGCGCGGGCGTAATCGAGCTGCGTGAGCCGGGCCACGAAGGCGTGGCTGAAGTCCTTCACCTTGGCGAAGAAGCGCAGCCGCAGGTCCTCCGGGGTCACCTTCTGGAAGAAGTCGGCGTAGAGCGGCTCGTCCTCGGGGCGAACCGGGCGCACGAAGACGCGCCAGTCGTCCTTGAGGGTCAGCTCGCGCTCCCACTCCTTGGGGTAGGGGCGGATCGCGAAGCGCGGGTTCAGCGCGGTCCGGCGCTGGCCGGCCGGCGAGGCCTCCACCCCGATCCGCGCGTCCAGGGCGATGCAGCCGCTCTCGTCGGCGATCAGCGGGTTGAGGTCGAGCTCGCGGATCTCGGGCACGTCGGCCGAGAGCTGCGCCAGCTTCACCAGCGTCAGCGCCACCGCGTCCACGTCGGCGGGCGGCACGTCCCGGTAGCCGCGCAGCAGCCTGGAGACGCGGGTGCGGCCGATCAGCGTGTGCGCCAGCGTCAGGTCCAGCGGCGGCAGCGCCAGCGACTTGTCGTTGATCACCTCCACGGCCGTGCCGCCGCGCCCGAAGGCCACCACCGGCCCGAAGGTCGGGTCGTCGGCGAGGCCGGCGATCAGCTCGCGCCCGCGCGGCCGGTAGATCATCGGCTGCACGGTGACGCCGTCGAGGGTCGCGTCCGGGCGGACCTGCGCGACATGCGCCAGCATGGTCCTGGCCGCTTCCACTACGGCGCTCTCGCTGCTGAGGTTTAACACCACGCCGCCCACGTCCGACTTATGCGCGATCTGCTGCGACAGGATCTTGATCGCCACGGCGGATCCGCTCGCCAGGAACGAGGCGGCCAGGCGGCCGGCCTCCTCCGGCGTAGCGGCCAGCCTCACCGGCGCGACCGGGATCTGGTAGGCCTCCAGGACGCCCGTCACGGCGACCGGGTCGAGCCAGCGCTCGCCTCTTTCCAGCGCCGCGCGCACATGCCGTCGGGCGGCCTCCATGTCGGGCGAGAAATCCTCCGGAAGGCTCGGCGGCATCTCCATGATGAGGTCCTGCGCCTTGCGGTAGTCGACCAGATGCATGATGCCGCGCACCGCGTCGGCCTCGCTCGAATAGTTCGGGATCCGCGCCGCCTCGAAGATCTCCTGCGATTCGGTCCGGTCGCCGAGCCAGACGGCGAAGACGGGCTTGGGCTTGAAGCTGCCGGAGCGGTGCGCCTTCACGACGTCCGCGACGCTCTGCGCCGCGGCGCGGCTGGACACCAGTGCGGTCGGGCAGTTCATCGCCAGCACGGCGTCGACGCCGTCGTCCCGCAGCATCGCCTCGAGAGCGCGCGCATAGCGGGCCGCGTCGGCGTCGCCGATGATGTCGACGGGGTTGGCGTGGGACCAGCCGGGCGGCAGCGAGGCGTCGAGCGCCTGCATGGTCGCCTGCGTCAGCGTGGCGAGTTGGCCGCCGAGGTCGACGAGCCGGTCGACCGCCAGCACGCCGATGCCTCCGCCATTGGTCAGCACGCCGATCCGGTCGCCCCGGAACGGGCCCACGCGCGACAGCGTCTCGGCCGCGGCGAAGAGCTCGTCGAGGTCGTAGACGCGCAGCAGGCCCGCGCGCCGGAACGCCGCCTCGTAGACGGCGTCCGATCCCGCCAGCGCGCCCGTGTGCGAATGCGCGGCCCTGGCCCCGGCCTTGTGCCGGCCGGACTTGACCACCACCACCGGCTTGGTGCGCGCGGCGGCCCGCGCCGCCGACATGAACTTGCGGGCGTCGTTGATGGATTCGACATAGAGCAGGATCGCCCGCGTGCCGCGGTCCTGGGCGAAGAAGTCGAGGCAGTCCCCGAAGTCGACGTCGATCTTGTCGCCAAGCGACACGATGCCGGAGAACCCGACCCCGCGTTCCCCGGCCCATTCGATGAGCGAGGCCGCGATCGCGCCCGACTGCGAGATCAGCGCCAGGTCGCCTTTCAGGGCGGGGCGGGCGGCGAAGCTGGCGTCGAAGCGGGCGGCCGGCGCGATCACGCCGAGGCAGTTCGGCCCGACGATGCGCAGCCCGCTGCGGCGCGCCGACGCCTTGATGCGATCCTCCGCCGAGCCTGGGCCGCGGTCGAAGCCGGCGGTGATGATCACCGCCGCGCAGGCCCCGATGCGGCCCGCCTCGTCGACGATGTCGGGCACGGCGGCGGCCGGCGCGGCGATCACCACGACGTCGGGCGGGGAGGGCAGGTCCGACAGAGACGGGACGCAGGCCAGCCCCTCGATGCTGCGGTGCTTCGGATTGACCAGGTGCAGCGGCCCCTCGAACCCGGCCGCGAGCAGGTTCTTCAGCACCGCCCGCCCCAGCGAACCCTCCCGGGGGCTCGCCCCCACCAGGGCGATCGAATGGGGGGCGAACAGGTTCTCGAGACGATAGGTGCTCATCGGGGGCTCCAATCCGGGCCTGAGGGCCTGCGGCCCTGAGTCGAGGACACGCTAGGGCGGCGGCCCCCTCCCTGGCGCTGCGCTATCGCAATGCACAATGAAACGACCGCGCCGCCGGAAGGTCACAGGTTCCGCAGCGTCTCGCGCGCGATGATGAGGCGCTGGATCTCCGACGTTCCCTCATAGATGCGGGTTATGCGCGCGTCCCGGGCCAGGCGCTCGACCGGGTAGTCCCGGATGTAGCCCGCCCCGCCATGGAGCTGCACCGCCGTGTCCGTCGCCCGGTGCGCGGCCTCCGAGGCGAAGAGCTTGGCCATGGAGGCCTCCTTGGCGAAGGGCTCGCCCCGGTCCTTCTTCGCCGCGGCGTTGAGGATCAGCAGGCGCGAGGCCTCGATGTCGGTCTCCCGGTCGGCGATCATCCACTGCACGCCCTGGAACTCGGCGATGGCCTGCCCGAACTGGCGGCGGTCGCGCACATGCGCCTTGGCGGCGTCCATGGCGGCCCGCGCGATGCCGAGCGACAGGGCGGCGACGCCGATGCGCCCGCCCGCGAGCTCGGCGACCGCGATGCGGAACCCATCGTTCTCGCGGCCCATGAGGGCGCTCGCCGGAACGCGGCAGCCCTCGAACGACACCGTGTTGGTGGAGGATCCGTGCTGGCCGGTCTTGCGCTCCGCCTTGCCGATCACGAGGCCCGGGGTCCCGGCCTCCACCAGGAAGCACGAAACGCCCTTGCCCTTGGGACGCTCCGGGTCCGTCACCGCCCACACGACGAAGACCCCCGCATACTCGGCCGACGAGATGTAGATCTTCTCGCCGTCGAGCACATAGGCATCGCCGTCGCGCCGCGCGCGGGTGCGCATGCCGGCGGGGTCGGATCCGGCCCCGCTCTCGGTCAGGCAGAAGGCCCCGGCCGGATAGCTCCCGTCGGCGAGGCGCGGCAGATAGCGCCGCTTTTGCTCCTCGCTGCCGACCGCCTGAATGACCTCGCCCACCATGTTGGTGACCGAGACCCCGACCGTGGTGGCCGCGCAGGCGTAGCCCAGCGCCTCGATGGCGAGCGCGAAGGCCACCGTGCCGGCGCCCGTCCCGCCATAGTCGGGCCTGACGTTGATGGCCATGAATCCGTTCTCGGCCAGGGCCCTGAGATTGGCGAGCAGCTCCGCGCGCCCCTCGCCGCGGTCCAGCGCGTCGGCGACGGGCGCCAGCCGCTCGGCCGCCAGCCGCTGGGCGGCGTCGCGGATCATCTCTTCCTCGTCCGTGAAGGCGAACAGCATCGGTCGACGTCTCCAGGAGCTTCGCCCGGAGGCTAGCATCCCGCGCGCCGGTCTTCACCCCTCCGGCGCGAGCGCCGAGGGGTGCCAGCGGGGCCGGTAGCCTTTGGCCAGCGCCGCGAGCGAGGCGGGCGGCGTCAGCACGGCGACCGCCCCGGTCGGACGCCGCGCCGTCTCGGTGTAGCCGCCGGGGCTCCAGGCCAGCGCTTCGCTCCCCCGCAGCGCCCAGAAGACGCCCGCGTCGTCCCGGATCATCGCCCCGTCCGGCAGGGCGCCGGCGTCGGCCCGGTGGATCCGCTTGCGCCCGCCCTGCAGCCGCTCGGCGTGCAGGAGGCGGTCGACATCGGGGAAAGAAGGGACCGTCGCGAGCTCCAGCCCGGCGGCCAGCGCGGCGCGGTAGGCGTTCGCGTCCCGGCGGCGGCAGAGCATGCAGGGCCGGTGGCCGGCGGCCAGCGCCGTCACCTCGTCGCAGAAGAACAGCTCCGTATAGCCGGCGCCGAACACGGGCCGGCGCCAGTCTTTCCAGGCGAGTTCGCAGGCGATCCAGGCGCGCGACGCCCATCGGCGGCGGCCCAGCGTTCGCGTCGCCGGATCATGGATGCGCCCGCCGCGATTGCCCATGAGGGTCCCGCGGGCGGGGTCCGCGATGATCTCGCCGTCCGGGCGAACCCGGTTGGGCAGGGGCGCGCGGACGCCTGCGCTCACTGCGCCGGGGCGGGGCTGCGCGACGCCTCGCGGCGGGGCGCGATGCTGGAGGTCGCCACCGGGTCGGCCGGATCGGCCTTGTCCAGCCCGTAGACGTCGTCGCGGAAGTTGACCGCGCCGTCGGCGGCCACGAAGCCGGTCATGTAGACCCACGCGACGGGCACGGACTGGGGCAGACGCACGTCCTTGCGCTCGGTCGAGGCCACCATCGCGTCGACCTGCGGCCGGGTCCAGCCCTGCGGCCCCAGCAGCCAGGTCACCAGGTCGAGCACGCCCGAAACGCGCACGCAGCCATGCGACAGGAACCGGAAATCCTGCCCGAAGAAGCGCTTGGACGGCGTGTCGTGCATGTAGACGGCGTGCGAGTTCGGCATCTGGATGCGCACGATGCCGAGCGAGTTCGACGCGCCGGAATCCTGGCGCAGCGTGTAGTTCACGGCGCTGTTGTTGGACCAGTCGACCGTGGCGGCGTTCACCTCCTGGCCCTGCGCGTCCAGGATGCGGATGTTCTGCTTGGCCAGATAGGTCGGGTCCTTGCGCATCTTCGGGATGATCTCCTTGCGGATGATCGACACCGGCACGGTCCAGGTGGGATGGAAGTTGATCGCCCCCACCTTGGCTTCGACCACCGGCGAGGGGTGGTCGGGGTCGCCCACCACGGCGACGTAGCGGCGCGCCACGACGCCGTTCTCGACCGCCTCGACGGCGGCGGCCGGGATGTTGACGACGATGTGCCGCGGTCCGAAGGCGAAGGTCGCGCCCTGCAGGCGCTGGGCCGAGACCAGCAACTGGCGCTGGCGCTGCTCGGCCGGCACGTTCATGGCCCTGATGGTGGAGGGGCCGATCAGCCCCGTCTCGGGCAGTCCATGCCGAGCCTGGAAGCGGCGCACCGCGGCGGCGAGCCCGCGGTCGAACAGGTCCGAGCCGTTGTCCTCGGCGATGTCGCTCGTCGCCGCGAGCCGCGCCCGGGCCTGGGCGACCAGCGGCTCCTTGGCGCCCGGCTTCAGCAGCGGCCCGCCCTCCGGAAGGGTGGCCCACCCGCCGCGCGCGGCGGCCTCGCCATAGGCCTGCGCGGCGGCGAGGATCATGGCGACGCTGTCGGCGTGGTAGCTGGGGCTCGGGTCCTGCGAGATCTTCACCTCGGGCGGCGGTCCGGGCGGCTTCGGCTTCGTCGGCGCGACGGCCGCCAGGGGCGCCGGCGCGACCGGAACGACGGCCGGGGCGGCCGGGGCCGCCGTCGGGGCGGGAGCGGCCGGCTGCGGGGCCGAGGCCGTCGCTTCGGGCGTCGCCGCCGCGAGCGGGGCGAGCGGCGAACCGGTCACCGCCGCAGCCGGCGCGACCGTGAGGGCCGAGCGGGCGGGGGCCGCCGGCGCGGCGGTCTGGGCGTGCAATGGAGCGCCTAATCCCAACACTGTCGCGAGCGCAAGGGACAGGGACGACGGACGGGAGGACATGATGCGTACTCACCAACAATTCGTCCATGGTGAACGCGAATGGTTAACAGGGTCCAACAGGACCTGGCGGCGGCTTGGCCCATGGGGGGCGGATCAGCGCAGGTGGACGGCCCCGGGCGCCGCGCCCAAGCATCACTCCGTCCGGCTTCCGGCCGACTCACCGCCGGCGGACTTGTAGGCGGCTGCAAGAACGAACGCCGTCAGGCAAGTCAGCACGGTGGTCACGACCAGTGCCGCGGTAATGGCGGCGTTGGACCCCGGCCGATAAAAGTTCCCGATCAAAATCACCGCAAAGCCCAGCCGCGCCACTTGGAACGCGCGCCGTCCCAGGATGCCGGGATAACGTCGGCCGAACAGCAGGCCGGCCCAGGCGCTCACAAGAAACAGCGCTAAAACCGGGCCTAGAAGCAACATGATAGCCGTCAGCTTCGATCCTCCTGCGCCGAGGGCCAAAATCGTTCAGGGGATGAAAGATATAAGAAATATCAAAAATGCGCCTGTCAACACAGAAGGCGGCGTCGCGGCTGGTCCGCTCGCTTCAGCCCTTCACCAGCACGATGTGCAGGCTGCGCGGCCCGTGCGCGCCGAGCAGCAGCGTTTGCTCGATGTCGGCGGAGCGGGACGGGCCGGTGATCCAGTTCACGGTGCGGGGCATCTGGCCCTTGCCGTACGCCTCGCGCAGCCTCGCCCACATCGTCTCGTAGTCGCCGACAACGTCCTTGGCCGACAGCACCGCGATGGCGTAGTCCGGCAGCAGGTTGAGGGTGGACGGGTTCTCGGGTCCCGACGTCATCGTCAGCGTGCCGGTCTCCGCCACGCCCGCAAAGGCGTGGTTGACGGCCGCCAGGTCCTGCCCGTCGCTGCGGCCCTTGCTGATCTCCAGCGCCGTCTCGGCCCACGGCATGGCGGCGAGCCGCAGGTCGTCGCCCATCCGGATGCGCGCCGGCAGGTTCGACTGCCGCAGATATTCGGCGATCGCGGCCGGGACGTCGGCGTGCGTGTCCACCTCGACGACGCTCGCCATGGCGGCTTCGGCTTGAGTCTTGAAGAGCTGAAGAAGCGCCTCGCCCTGCAGCTGCGCCCGCTCCGGGATGACGCCGCGCGGCGCCCGCTGCAGCCGCTCCTCGACCGAGTGGACGCGCGGCGCCTCGGTTCCCTTCACGCCGAGCGAGCGGCGCAGCGTGGCGAAGATCTCGTCGCGCGCGCTCATCGGCCGGATCCCGCGCGGCGCGACTTCCATTGCTGCTGGAACGTTCCCCCCTGCGGGGCCGGGAAGTCGCGGAACTCGGTCCAGCCGCCGGCCAGAGGCAGCGACGTGAACCGGCCCTTGTCGCGGCCCAGCCACGCCAGCGACCGCATCGCGAGGCCCGTGGCGAAGCGGTAGAGCCGCGGCCGCCGGGCGAAGAAGCCCCAGAAGGCGAGTCCCGACCGCACCGTGGCGGGCGACAGGTGCCGCTCGAACTCGCGCTCGCGCCAGTGCCGCATCAGCTTGGGCAGCGGGATCCGCACCGGGCAGACGCTCTCGCACCGGCCGCAGAACGTGGAGGCGTTGGGCAGGTGCCCGGCCTTGTCCACGCCGATCAGCGACGGCGACAGCACCGCTCCCATCGGGCCCGGATAGACCCACCCATAGGCGTGGCCGCCGACCGCATGATAGACGGGGCAGTGGTTCATGCAGGCGCCGCAGCGGATGCAGCGCAGCATGTCCTGGAAGGCGGTGCCCAGCATCGAGGACCGGCCGTTGTCCAGGATGACGACGTGGTACTCCTGGGGCCCGTCCACGTCCTCGGGCCGCCGCGGCCCGGTCGAGAAGGTCGTGTAGACGCTCATCTCCTGCCCGGTCGCCGACCGCGCCAGCACGCGCAGGATCTGCGACACGTCCTCCAGCGTCGGCACCACCTTTTCGATGGACGCGATGACGATGTGGATCTTGGGCAGCGTCTGCGTGAGGTCGCCATTGCCCTCATTGGTGACGATCACCGACGTGCCGGTCTCGGCCACCAGGAAATTCGCGCCCGTGATGCCGACATCCGCGGCCAGGAAGCGGTCGCGCAGCACGCCGCGCGCTTCCGTCAGCAGCTGCACGGGTTGCGACAGGTCGCGCGCCGGATCGAGATGGGTGTGCACCCGGCGAAAGTCGCTCTCCACCTGCGTGGCGTTGAGATGCACGGCCGGCGCGATGATGTGGGACGGGATCTCGCCCCGCAGCTGGATGATGTACTCGCCGAGATCCGTCTCGACCGGCTGGATATGGGCGGCCTCCAGGGCGTCGTTGAGCGCGATCTCCTCGGAGATCATGCTCTTGCCCTTGGTGACCGTGCGGGCGCCCGCCTTGCGGCAGATGTCCAGGATGGCCCCGCGCGCCTCCTCGGCGGTGCGGGCCCAATGGACATGGCCGCCGGCCGCCGTGACCTTCTTCTCGTATCTCTCCAGGTAGAGATCGAGATGGGCCAGCGTGTGGTTCTTGATGTCGCGCGCGCTGTCGCGCAGCGCCTCGAACTCGGGGAGCTTGGCGGCCACCACGGCGCGCTTGTCGATGAAGCCCTGCCGAACATTGCCCATGGCCTTCTGCAGCTGTTCGTCCTGCAGGGCGCGGTGGGCGTTGTCCTTGAACTGGGGGGACGTGACGTGAAGGGTCATGGGCGCTGCCCCGGATGGCTCGGTGTGGCCCGGTCCCGCGCGGCGGGGGAGGGCGGGACGGAGGCGCTCACTTGGCGGCCCCGATCGGCGGCTCGTCGGTCATCCCGGCCAGGACCTCCGCCACGTGGCGGACCTCGACGTCGCTGCCCTGGCGGGAGAGCTTGCCCGCCATGTTCATCAGGCAGCCCAGATCGCCGGCCAGCAGCGTGTGGGCGCCGCTCGCGGCGACGTTCTCGGTCTTCTTCTCGACGATGGAGTTGGAGATCTCCGCGTATTTCACCGCGAAGGTGCCGCCGAAGCCGCAGCACACCTCGTTCTCCTTCATCTCGGTCAGGGTCAGCCCCTCGACGCTGGCGAGCAGCAGCCGGGGCTGGCGCTTGACGCCCAGCTCCCGCAGGCCCGAGCAGCTGTCGTGATAGGTGGCGGTCCCGCTGTAATGGGCGTCGACCTCCTTCACGCCCATGACATCGACCAGGAAGCTGACGAGCTCGTAGGTCTTGGCGGCCAGGGCGTCGGCCTTGCGGGCCACGTTCGGGTCCCCGGCGAAGAGTTCGGGATAATGGACGCGGATCTGCCCGGCGCAGGATCCGGAGGGGGCCACCACGAAGTCGAACGGCGCGAAGGCGTCGATGACCTGCTCGGCCAGCGCCCGCGCCGAGGCCCGGTCGCCGGAGTTGAAGGCCGGCTGTCCGCAGCACGTCTGGCTCGGGACCTCGACCACGCAGCCTGCGTCTTCCAGCAGCTTCACGGCGGCGAAGCCCACCGAGGGGCGGATCAGGTCGACGAGGCAGGTGACGAACAGCCCCACGCGGGGCCGCTGGGGGCGGGTGAAGGTGGGCACGGCCTGTGGCGACTCCAGCACGAACGCGGCCGTCGGCCGGCCGGCGCTGGAGAGTGGACCAGCGGCCGCCGGGATTCAAGCGCGGCCCCGCGCCACGCGGGACCGCGTCGCGACATGCGTCGCGGATCAGCTCTTCTTGCCGGTCGCGTCGAACTGCTTGAGGTAGGCGGTGACGTTGTCGATGTCGGCCTGGTTCGTCAGGCCCGGAAAGATCATCTTCGTGCCCGGGATCTTGGCCTTCGGGTTCTTGATGTAGTCCTTGAACGTGGCCTCGTCCCAGGTGATGCCGGAGGACTTGTTGGCCTCAGAATAGCTGTAGCCCTCGACGGAGCCCGACTTGCGGCCGATCAGGCCGTTCAGCACCGGGCCCACCGCGTTCTTGGCCCCCTCGCCGACCTGGTGGCAGGCCTTGCACTTCAGGAAGACCTTCTCGCCCGCGGCGGCGTCCTGCGCCAAGGCGGATCCGGCCGAGACCGACACGGCGGCGATGGCGGCGAAGATGACGGTGAGCTTGGTCATGAACGGCGTCTCCCAGTGAAGGGCCCGGCGGCCCGATTCTTGGTGGCTGAGGCTTAGCACGACTGAGCCGGGTTGGAATGCTGGACGTAGGTCGCAGCATCGTTATGTCTCAGGTCGTTGAAGGGTTCCGCGCCTGCGCCTCTTGGTCGTGCCGATGCGGCTCGGGACGGGCCAGGAAACCCAGCCCCTCGTCCCAGGGCGGGGTGGGGCCGTAGAGGTCCGCCAGGTGGTCGATGAAGGCCCGGACCTTCTGGGCGAGCTGCCTGCGCGAGGGATAGACGGCGTGGATCGCCACCTTGCGCGAGCCCCCGTACCCGGGCAGCACACGGGTGAGCTTTCCGGCGCGTAGCTCCGGGCCGACGTCCCAGGTCGAGCGCAGCGCGACGCCCGCGCCGGCGATCACGGATTCGCGCACCACCTCGCTGGAGTTGGTCTTGAGCGGGCTCTCCACCCGCACCGTGACGGGCCCGTCCGGGCCCTCCAGCCGCCACTGGTCCGTGTTGTGGGCCAGGAGCCGATGGTGGGCGAGATCCTGCAGGGTGGCCGGCACGCCATGCGCGGCGAGGTAGGCCGGCGCGGCGCAGAGCACGCGGTGATTCGCCGCGAGCCGGCGCGCCACGAGGCTGGAATCCTGCAGGTCCGCGATGCGCACCGCCAGGTCGAAGCCCTCCCCGACGATGTCGACGAAGGCGTCGGAGAGCACGAGGTCGACCGTCAGTTCCGGATGCGCCTCCAGGAAGTCGGTCAGGTGCGGGGCGATGTGCAGCCTCCCGAAGGAGGTCGGCGCGGACACCCGCAGCACGCCGCGCACCGCCGAGGACCGGCGCGTCACCCAGGCCTCAGCCTCCTCCACGCTGGCCAGGATCGCCACGACCCGCTCGAAAAAGCCTTGTCCGGCCTCAGTGAGGGCGATCTGCCGCGTGGTCCGGTGCAGGAGCCGCGTTCCCAGCCGCTCCTCCAGCCGGCGGATCCGCTTGGAGATCACGGCCGGCGACAGCCCCAGCCCGCGCCCGGCGCTGGACATGGAGCCGGCCGTCACCACCCGGGCGAAGATGTCGAGGTCGACGAGATTGGTCATGCGGCGCGGCTGGTCCTCGCCCGCATGTCGCAGGGCCCGGGGTGACAAGGCGATGGACATTTTCGCCCTGGCGGAAATAATCCTGATTGCGACGGCATCCTGCAAGTCCGCCGACGTTCCGCTACAGTGAAAGCGTCGAGACCGGGCTCTCCTGTTCATCAGCCTCGGCTCGCGGGGAGAGGCCCATGAGGAGAGGCCCATGAGCGGCATTGCGTTTCCGGTCCCGGACGAGGGCGTCCTCGCGCGGCGGGACGAGATCATCGCCGGCCTCGCCCGGCTGGTCGCCCCTGACGCGCTGGTGACCGCCGAGGACGAGCGCCGCGCCTTCGAGACCGACGGCCTCACCGCCTATCGCCGCCTGCCGCTCGCCGTGGCGCTGCCCTCCACCACCGAGGAGGTTTCGGCCATCCTGAAGTTCTGCAAGGAGCAGGGCGTCAAGGTCGTGCCGCGCGGGGCGGGGACGTCGCTGTGCGGCGGCGCGATCGCCCAGGAGGACGCCATCATCCTCGGCGTCTCCAAGATGAACCGCGTGCTGGACGTGAATTTCGGCGACCGCACCATGCGGGTGCAGTCCGGCATCACCAATCTGGCGGTCAGCGGCGCGGTCTCCTACGAGGGCTTCTTCTACGCGCCCGACCCCTCGTCGCAGCTCGCCTGCACGATCGCGGGCAACATCGCGATGAACTCCGGCGGCGCCCACTGCCTGAAATATGGCGTCACCACCAACAACATCCTGGGCGTCCGCATGGTGCTGCTGGACGGCTCCATCGTGGACATCGGCGGCGACGCCCTGGATGCGCCGGGCTATGACCTGCTGGGGCTTGTGATCGGTTCGGAAGGCCAGCTGGGCGTCGTCACGGAGGCGACGCTGCGCATCCTGCGCGCCGCCGAGGGCGCGCGCCCGGTGCTGTTCGGGTTCTCCAGCAGCGAGAGCGCGGGCGAGTGCGTGGCCGCCATCATCGCCTCCGGCATCGTGCCGGTCGCCATGGAGTTCATGGACAAGCCGGCCATCCAGATCTGCGAGGCCTTCGCCAAGGCCGGCTATCCGGAGGACGCGGAGGCTCTGCTGATCATCGAGGTGGAGGGGTCGGACGCCGAGATGGACGCGACCCTCGCCAAGATCGTCGACATCGCCCGCCAGCACGGGGTGCAGACAGTGCGGGAATCCAAGTCCGCCATGGAGACGGCCGCGATCTGGAAGGGCCGCAAGTCGGCCTTCGGCGCCACCGGCCGCATCGCCGACTATATCTGCATGGACGGCACCATCCCGACCGGCCAGCTGCCTTACGTGCTGAAGCGCATGGACGAGATCGTGAAGAGCTACGACCTGCGCGTCGCCAACGTCTTCCACGCCGGCGACGGCAACCTGCATCCGCTCATCATGTACAACGTCAACGATCCCGTGGAGGCCCACAAGGCCGAGGAGGCCGGCAACGACATCCTCAAGCTCTGCGTCGAGGTCGGCGGCTGCCTGACGGGCGAGCACGGCGTCGGCATCGAGAAGCGCGACCTGATGCGGCACCAGTTCACCGACGTCGACCTGGAGCAGCAGATGCGCGTGCGCGCCGTCTTCGACCGCCAGTGGCTGCTCAACCCCGCCAAGGTCTTCCCCCTCGACGGCCGCTGGATCCCCGACAGCGAAGCCGCCTGAAGGAGACGCCCCTCATCCGACCCTTCGAGCCACCTTTCTCCCCGCGCCGGGGAGAAGGGAGGAACGCCGCCGCAGCCGCAATCGGCCCCCTCTCCCCGGCGCGGGGAGAGGGCTCGGGTGAGGGCCTTTCCCTCTCCGCGACATCCAACGAACCCGTGAACCAACCCGCATGACCGACCTTCTCCAGCCCGCCGACGAAGCCGCCCTGGCGCAAGCCGTGGCGTCCGCCTATGCGGCGAAGACTCCGCTCGCCGTCGAGGGCGCGGGCACGAAGAACGGCTTCGGCCGGCCGCTGCAGACCGAGCGCACGCTCACGACGCGGGCCATGACGGGCGTCACCCTCTACGAGCCCTCCGAGATGGTGATCGGCGCCCGCGCCGGCACGCCGCTGCGCGAGGTCGAGGCGACGCTCGCCGAAAAGGGCCAGGCGCTCACCTTCGAGCCGGTGGACTACCGCGTGCTGCTCGGCACGACCGGCGAGCCCACCATCGGGGGCGTGGCGGCGGCCAACAATTCCGGCCCGCGCCGCATCATGGCGGGCGCCTGCCGCGACAGCCTCATCGGCGTGCGCTTCGTCAACGGCAAGGGCGAGGTGGTGAAGTCGGGCGGCCGGGTGATGAAGAACGTCACCGGGCTCGATCTCGTGAAGCTGATGGCGGGCTCCTGGGGCACGCTGGGCGTCATGAGCGAGGTGATCTTCAAGGTGCTGCCGGCGCCCGCCCATGTGATGACGGTGGTGCTGCACGGCCTGGACGACGCCCGCGCCATCCAGGCCATGGCGGCCGGCCTCGGTTCGCCCTTCGAGGTGAGCGGCGCGGCCCATCTGCCCTCCGGCGTGGAGCGCGTGCCCAAGACGCTGCTGCGGCTGGAGGGTTTCCCCGAGTCCATCGCCTACCGGGCCGGCGAGCTGCGCACGCTGCTGAAGGGCTTCGGCCCGGCGGACGTGATCGAAGGCGAGACCGCCGCCGCGCTCTGGCGCCAGGTCCGCGACGTGTCCTTCCTGGCGGAGCCGCGGGACGCCGCCGTCTGGCGCGTCTCGGTCGCGCCCTCCAAGGCCGCGGCCGCCATGGCGACCCTGTCCCGCGCGCTTGCGATGCGGTGCTTCTACGACTGGGGCGGCGGACTGGCGTGGATCGCGACGGCTCCCGCCGGCGACGCCGGAGCGGCGGCGATCCGCGCCGCCTTCGCGGGGACCGGCGGCCACGCCACGCTGGTCCGCGCGCCCGCCGAGATCCGCGCGTCCGTTTCCGTCTTCGAGCCGCAGCCCGCCGCAATCGCGGCGCTTTCGGCTGGAATCAAGGCCAGCTTCGATCCCGCCGGCGTCCTCAACCCGGGCCGCATGGCGGCGGGGCTCTGAAAGTCAGATCATGCAGACCAATTTCGCTCCCGAGCGGCTGAAGGACCAGGCCACCGCCACGTCCGAGAAGATCCTGCGCACCTGCGTGCATTGCGGCTTCTGCACGGCCACCTGTCCGACCTATCTGCTGCTCGGCGACGAGCTGGATAGCCCGCGCGGGCGCATCTACCTCATCAAGGACATGCTGGAGAACGACCGGCCCGCGACCCCGCAGGTGGTCAAGCACATCGACCGCTGCCTCTCCTGCCTGTCCTGCATGACGACCTGCCCGTCGGGCGTGCACTACATGCACCTCGTCGACCACGCCCGCTCCTATATCGAGGAGACTTATGAGCGGCCCGCGATGGACCGCGCCGTGCGCTCGCTGCTCGCGGCCGTGCTGCCCTATCAGGGCCGGTTCCGCCTCGCCCTCGCGGGAGCGATCTTCGGCCGGCCCCTGCGTCCGCTGCTGCGGCGCCTGCCCGTCGTCGGCGCGCGCCTCGGCGCGATGCTGGACCTCGCGCCGTCGCGGCTGCCGTCCCGCTCCCCTATGCAGGGCGTCGCGGCCTTCCCGCCCGAAGGCCGGCGCCGCGGCCGGGTGGCCATCCTCAGCGGCTGCGCCCAGCCGGTGCTGAAGCCGTCCATCAACGAGGCGGCGGTCCGGCTTCTCAACCGCAACGGGATCGAGGTGGTGTTTCCCAAGGGCGAGGGGTGCTGCGGCGCGCTCGTCCACCATATGGGCCGGGACGCTGAAAGCCTCGACTTCGCCCGGCGCACGATCGACGCCTGGACGGCCGAGATCGAGGGCGAGGGCCTCGACGCCATCGTCATCACGGCCTCCGGCTGCGGGACCACCATCAAGGATTACGGCTTCATGCTGCGCGAGGACCCGGCCTATGCGGCCAAGGCCCAGCGCGTGTCCGAGCTGGCCAAGGACATCACCGAGTACCTGGCCGAGATCGAGTGGGCCCCGCCCGTGCGCCCCACCGGCGACGTGGTGACCTACCACTCCGCCTGCTCCATGCAGCACGGCCAGAAGATCGTCGACCTGCCCAAGAAGCTCCTCAAGGCGGCGGGATTCGTCGTCAAGGACGTCCCGGAGGCGCATATCTGCTGCGGCTCCGCCGGCACCTACAACATCCTGCAGCCCGAACTCGCCTCCCGCCTGCGCGAGCGCAAGGTCGACAACATCGAGCGCACCCGGCCGGCGATCGTCGCCACGGGCAATATCGGCTGCATGACCCAGATTGGTAAGGGATTCGCGGACCGTGGCGATAAGACCCCGATCGTCCACACCGTTGAACTGATCGACTGGGCCACGGGCGGCCCCATGCCGGAAGCGCTCGAGGACGCCGGTTTCGCCCATCGCCCGGCCCTCGATCCCTCTCCTGCGGCCCGCGCGGCCGAATGATGTCCCTCTCCCGGCTGACCAAGGTCTCGGCGCGCCTTGATGCTCGTATTGGTAAATAATTAGTTAAAAATACAGCTTGAACGCGAGCGAATTGAGCGCATCAATGGGTCGTCAGACGCCTTCAGGGAGAGCGAAATGGCTGAGACCACCCGCGAGTTTGTGACCTCCAGCGCGGCCCGCCTTGCGCAGGTCGACTACGCCAAGATGCGTGAGATCGCCAAGGCGATCCACGAGGATCGTTCGCTGCTGGACGCGTTCGAGAAGGATCCGGAAGGGGTCGCCAGGGCGATCAACGGCTTTCAGGTTCCGGACGGCTTCCACATCCACGTCGCCGACGAGGACAACCGCCTGTATCCGGCCGAGGAGCCGGGCGTGTTCGGCGACGAAAGCCGCGACGCCTGGGAGCGCCTGGAAGTGCGCGCCGGCCACAAGACCATCAGCCTGGTGATGTGCATCTGACGCGACCGTCGGAGGCCGGCGAATCAGCGCTGGACGTCACGGAGCGGGGTCGACCCGCTCCGTTTTTGCGTCCGGGGCCGGCGAAGACCCCCGCGCGGGGGCCGGAAAGCCCAGCGGGTCGTCGCGCCGCGGCGGCAGCACCGTCGTCCCGACCGCCAGCATCACGTTCCCCCACAGGCCGTCGCCCACGAAGATCGGCGCGGCGATCAGCTTGACGGGCTTGAAGTCCGCCCCGCCTTGGTGGCGCATGAACCCGGCGAGCTGGTAGGCCTCCTGGTTGCGGGCCAGCACCAGCATCTTCGACCGTTCCAGGATCCGCCGGTTTCGGGAATGGATGTCGTTCCAGGCGAAGTCGTCCGGCCGCTGGGGCTTGGAATATTCCGGGTGGTGCACCGGCAGATAGGCGTTGCGGTCCACCGCCGTCGCCAGGAAGCATTCCGGCACGTCGCGCCTCACGCGCTCCAGGATCGGCGGCAGCGTCGCGTCGTAGAACGGCGTGGCGTCCGTCAGGTACTGGATGGGATCGGTCCCCGGCACGCGCCGGTAGTCGACCGTGATCAGGTCGTTGAGCCGCACCCGCCCGGCCGCGAGCCCGGCCTCGAAGGCGCTGGCGATCTCCATGGCCGCGCCCTGCGCGATCTTGACCAGCGGGCGCGTCTCGCGGTCCGCGTCGGCGACGAGGCGGCGGATCTCGCCGAGAGCCTCGGGGGAGGGGTGGTGGAAGGCCAGCCGCGTGGCCTCCTCGTCGACGGACCGCACGGACGCCCTGATCGCGCCGACCTGGTCGATGTGCACCAGCCCGGTCATGCCCTTGGCCAGGCCAGGGCCGTCCGGAGACGCCAGCGCGCCGCCCTCCGACAGGTCCACGGTGGTGAGGCCGACTGCGAGCAGGCCGTCCGCGCTGCGGAACTGGCCACGCAGGCTCACCGGAAGGCGGCGCGCCGAACGCCGGTCCCGCAGGTCCGTGTGCCGCAGGAACGCCGTCGAGCGCTGCGTCAGAAGATGCAGCGCCGGCACCATCTTGCTGGCGGACTGGCCGGCGTCCTGGCAGGCGGCCGCGGCGTCGGCGGCGACGCGCGTCATCGCCTGGCTCTTGTCCGACACGACGCTGACGAATTGCAGGCTCTCGGAGGCGCGGGACGCCACCTCCCTCGCTCCGCCGATCTGCTTGCGGACCGCGTCCTTGACGGAGCCCAGCACGGGGCCCACCCGCCCGAGCAGCCGGGCGATGTCGCCCACCGTGGAGCCGCTCTCGCGCGCCACGGTCTGCAACATGGAGATCTGGGCGCTGATGTCGCCGGTGGCCATCTGCACCTGTCCGGCGAGCTGCTTCACCTCCGTGGCGACGACCGCAAAGCCTCGTCCGGCCGCACCGGCGCGCGCGGCCTCGATGCTGGCGTTGAGCGCGAGCAGGTTGGTCTGCCGCGCGATGGCGCCGATCACCGCGACCACTCCGGCGATGCGGTCCACCGCGCCGGAGAGTTGCTCCATGCGCAGCGTCACGTCCTTTGCCAGGTCCTGCGCGTCCTGGACGAACTCGTCCGTGCCGGCGACGTGCTGTTCGATCGCCTCTCCGGTGCGCTCGAGCTGCTGGGTGGTGTGGGCGAGGCTGGTGGTCGCCTTAAAGGCCGTTCCGGAGAGGCTGGAGAGCTCCAGGCTGGCGTCGCGCAGGCCGTCCATCATGCCGAGCGTCTCGGTGATGCGCGACTGCACGTCGTCGGCCGAATAGCCGATCACCCGCATCGTCAGCAGGACGTCGTCCTCGAGCTGCTTGAGGACGTCCTCCATGCCGGGGCCCGGGGCGTCGTGCGGCGGCTCGGTCGCCGACGGCTCCGGCGCCGCGCGCGCGGCGTCCTCGCCCGACGGGTCGGGCCTGGACGCGGGCAGCTTGAACAATCGGACCAGATTCACTCGGCGCTCGGGAAAACCACCCTGATTCCGGCCGAAATTAGGATCGAAGGAGTAAACAATCAGAATGCGTCATCATCGGATTGGACAGCTTAGGGTTGCGTCATTCGCAATCAGGGCGCGCAAAACGAGATTATGCACGTTGCGTCACAAGAGGCGGCGCATCATCGCCCTGGGCGCAACAATGCGTCGGCGCTTCGAAACGTCCTTGCAAGGCTTGGCTGGCATGGTCGCTCGGGAAAGTTGCGTGTCGGAGGCTTGCTCGTGTCGAGTTCGGGATCAAACGCCGGGTTGGTCGTTGTCGGAGCGAAGACGGGCCGGGCGTCGGACGTGCTGAGCCCCGGCGCCCTGGCGCTGCTCGCCCGGCTGCACGACGCCTTCGCGGCGCCCCGGCGCGCCCTCCTGGAGCGGCGGGCGGAGCGCCAGCGCCTGTTCGACGCCGGCGAGATGCCGGACTTCCCGGCCGAGACCGCCGCGATCCGGGCGGCGGAGTGGCGCGTCGCCGATATCCCGGCCGAGTTCCTCGACCGGCGCGTCGAGATCGCCGGTCCGCCTGACCGCTCCGCCATGGCGGCGGCGCTCCAGTCGGGCGCCAGGACCTTCATGGCCGATTTCGAGGACGCCTCCTCGCCGAGCTGGGCCAACCTGATCGACGGCCAGGCTAACCTGATGGACCTGTGGGCGGGCCGCCTGCCCGCCGCCGGCGGACGCGGGACCTGCGACCCTCGCCTCGGTCCGGCCGTCATGATGCGCCCGCGCGGCTGGCACATGCCGGAGAACCATGTCCGCATCGATGGCGAGCCGATCGCGGCCGCGCTGTTCGACATGGGCCTGTATCTCTTCCACAACGCCGCCGCGATCCTGGCCCAGGGCCGCGCGCCGGGCGTCTACCTTCCCAAGATCGAGGGCTACCTGGAGGCCCGCCTCTGGAACGACGTCCTCACCCGGATCGAGCGCGAGCTCGGCCTGCCGGACGGGACCGTCAAGGCCACCGCCCTCATCGAGACCCTCCCGGCCGCCTTCGAGATGGACGAGATCCTGTGGGAGCTGCGCGGGCGCGCCACGGCGCTGAACTGCGGCCGCTGGGACCTGATCTTCTCCTTCATCAAGCGCCTCGGCCGGCATGCGCGCTTCGTCACCCCGGACCGGGCCTCCATGGTGATGGGCTCCAACTTCCTCTCCTCCTGCTCCTATCTGCTCATCAAGACCTGCCACCGGCGCGGGGCGCTGGCGCTGGGCGGCAAGGCCGCTCATCTCCCCGTCGACGGCGACGCCGCCGCCCACAAGCTGGCGATCGAGAAGGTGCGGGCCGACAAGCAGCGCGCCGTGCTGGAGGGCCTCGACGGCGCCTGGGTGTCGCATCCGGACCTCGTCCCGGTCGCGGCGGCGGTGTTCGACAAGGTGATGCCCGCGGCGAACCAGCTCGGCCAGCTGCATGACGACATGGAGATCCTGCGCGACGACATGCTGTCCATGCATCCCGGCCGGCGCACCGAGGCGGGTCTGCGCAACAATGTGCGCGTCGCGGTCCGCTACCTCGCCGAGTGGCTCAGCGGGCGCGGGGCGGTGCCGCTCTACAACCTGATGGAGGACGCCGGCACGGCCGAGATCGCCCGCATCCAGCTGTGGCAGTGGGTCTATCACCGCGCCTCCCTGTCGGACGGCCGCAAGATCACGCCGGAGCTGTTCAGCGAGACGCTCGAGGAGGAGACCGCGAGGCTGCTGGCCGAGACCGGCCCGGACGCCTATGCGAGCGGCCGCTACGCCGAGGCCGTGGCGCTGTTGCGCGACATGACCCTGGCCGAGGACGCGCCGGAGTTCCTGACGCTGTCGGCCTACGCGCTGCTGGCGGCCTGACCTCGGCGCCGCCGGGACGGAACGGCCGACCCTTTCCGCGAATTCATGATCGGAGCACTTGGTGAGGGGCGAGCCGCCCCCCACATGTCACGGGCCGCGCCTCGTGGCGGGTGCGGCCCCGTGACCGGGTTCCCGGCCACCAGACGAGGATCGACATGAGCCCCGAAGAACGCCAGCTGCTCACGAATTTGTTCGAACGCATCAAGGGCGCCGCCAACACGCCCCGCGACAAGGAAGCCGAGGCTTTCATCACCGACGCGGTGCGGCAGCAGCCCTATGCGACCTATCTCCTCTCACAAACCGTCATCGTGCAGGAAGAGGCCCTGAAGGCGGCCGCCAGCCGGATCCAGGAACTCGAGGCCCAGGTCGCGGAGCGCGAGCAGGGGTCGACCAGCTTCCTGGGCGGGATCGGCAAGTCCATCTTCGGCGGCGGCGAACCCGGCCGCGCCCAGCCCGGCCGCACGCCCAGCGGCGTTCCGAGCTGGGGTCCCGGCGCCCAGCAGGCCGCCCCGGCGCAGCCCGCCCCCGGCCCGTGGGGCCAGGCGCAGCCGCAATACCAGCCCCAGCCGCAATACCCGCCCCAGCAGGGGCAGGGCGGCGGCGGCATGTTCGGCGGGGGCCAGCCTCAGGGCGGCGGCTTCCTGCGCAGCGCCATGACGACCGCGGCCGGCGTCGCCGGCGGCGCGCTCCTGTTCCAGGGCGTGTCGTCGCTCTTCAACTCGCATCACGGCGCGAGCGGCCTGTTCGGCGGCCAGGGCGCGACCGACCCGGCGGCGCTCGCCGGCGGAGCGGGCGGCCTCAGCAACGACGCGCTGTTCGGCCCGGCCGGCGACCCGACCTCGGTGAGCTCGGCGGCGGCCTTCGACGACAATGTCGATGACGGCGGCGGCTTCGTCGACGACGCCAGCTTCGACGACAGCGGGTCGGACGACGGCGACAGCTGGGCCTGATAGCCTCGTCGGGTGACCGATTCGCCTGACAACAGCGCCCAGAAGGCGTCCGCCGCGTATCGCCTGCCGGCTCTGGACCAGGAGTTCCTGCTCGGCGACTCGATGCGCGGCGTCCGCTTTCTCCTCGAATACGCCAAGGCCGAGGAGAGGCTCCGCGACTGGGGCGTCCGATCCACCATCGTGGTGTTCGGCTCGGCCCGGGCCGGCCCCGATCCGGCGGCCTCGCCGCTCGGGGCGAACGGCGCGCGCTGGTACGAGGAGGCCCGCCGTTTCGGCATGATCGCCTCCCAGCGCGGCGGCGCCCTGCTGCACAATGGCGGGCTGCGCGACAACGTCATCGCCACGGGCGGCGGCCCCGGCGTGATGGAGGCCGCCAACCGGGGCGCCGGCGACGCCGGCGCGCCCTCCATCGGCTTCAACATCACGCTGCCGCACGAGCAGGATCCGAACGCCTACTCGACCCCCGAGCTCACCTTCCGCTTCCACTATTTCGCGATGCGCAAGATGCATCTGGCGATGCGCGCCAACGGGCTGGTGGTGTTCCCGGGCGGCTTCGGCACCATGGACGAGCTGTTCGAGATGCTGACGCTGCGCCAGACCGGCAAGGCGCCGCGCATCCCGATCGTGCTGGTGGACCGCGCCTACTGGACCAAGGTGGTGAACTTCGACGCGCTCGCGGACGCCGGCATGGTGCGCCGTGAGGACCTCTCGATCTTCGGCTTCGCCGACGACGCGGAGGCGGTCTGGGCCAGCCTCGTGGAACGGGGCCTGCCGCTGCCGGGGCCGTGAGGGCTCAGATCACGATCACCTTCGTGCCCACCCGCACGCGGCTGTAGAGATCCTCCACGTCCTCGTTGCGCAGGCGGATGCAGCCCGACGACACGTTCTGCCCGATGGTGTTGGGCTCGTTGGTGCCGTGGATCCGGTACAGGGTCGACCCCAGATACATCGCCCGCGCGCCCAGCGGGTTGTCGGGGCCGCCCTCCATGTGGGCGGGCAGGTCCGGCCGCCGCTTCAGCATTTCGGGCGGAGGGGTCCAGCCGGGCCACTCGGCCTTGCGGGTGATCGTCTTCACGCCCGCCCAGGTGAAGCCGGGGCGCCCGACGCCGATGCCGTAGCGCAGCGCCTTGCCGCCGCCCTGCACCAGGTAGAGGAACTTGTTGGGCGAATCGATCACGATCGTGCCGGCGGCGTGCGGGCCGTCATACTCCACCACCTGCCGCTCGAAGCGGGGGGCGAAGCCGCGCTCGATGCGGCCCATCGGCTCGGGCGGGCCGCCCTGCGGCAGCGACGCGTAGCGCGGCGCCGTCATGGGCTGCGGCGCCGGCCACTGGGCGGGCGGCACGCCGAGCGGCGCGCCGGGCGTCGGGATCGGCGCCGCTGCGCGCGGCGACGGGTCCCGCCCGGTCATCAGCATCTCGATGAAACCACCGCCCAGATTGCCTCGCCCATAGGGCTGCGCCTGCGCGGCGCCCGGCAGCGTCGCCGCGCCGAGCAGGAGGGTCAGAAGCAGCGAATTCTTCGCCGATGCTTGTCTCGAAATCATCGATGCGGCCCCAGGTCGATCATGGGCCGAAGATCGTGCCGTTAACATCAATATCGCCTGAAGAAGCATCCTTAACGGATTGCGCGAGGCTTTTCTGAAAACTGTCACCGCAAACATGGTTTACGGCGCGCTTCGTCCCGGCGACCGGATCAGCAAGTCGTTAACCTTGTCGCCTGATGAAGCGGATCCATCGTCTTTGACGTAAATCATCCTTCATGCCCTGGCGTGAGACTGCGGGTTGACCCCAGGAGCCCCGAGCCTTGCCGCGTTCATCCAGACCCTACCGCTTCGAAACGCTCGGCCGGACCGAGCCGCGGCGCTCGCGGCTGGGTCTCCCGCCCGCTGCCGCCCGGGAGGGCGAAGGCGGCGACTCTCGCGCCGAGCGCAGCCCGGGCAGTCCCTTCGGCCCCGCCCAGGGCCATCAGGCGGCTGCCGCGGCCGTGGTGCAGGCCGGCGCGGGGCTCGACCGCGCCTCGGCCGAACTCACCGCGGTGATCAACGACGTCGGGCGCGGCGTGCACGCCATCCTGGGCGTCTGCGAGGACCTGGACGCGGCCATTCACCGCCTCAAGGCGGAAGGCGCCCTGGCGCCCGAAGCGGCCGAACAGCTCTCCGAGAAGGTCGTGCTGCTGTTCCAGGCCTGCGACTTTCAGGATCTCTCCGGCCAGCGCCTCACCAATGTGCGCGGTCTCCTGCAGGAGCTCGACCGGCGCATCGCGACCTGGCGCTTCGGCGCGGGCCCCGAGGCGCAGGCGCTCGCGGCGGCCCGGCCCCGCATCCCCGGCTGGAGCGGCGCGCAGTCGACGGACCTGGAGAACGGCCCGCGCCTGCAGTCCGACGAAGGGCACCTGACGCAGGCCGAGGTCGACCGCCTGTTGTCGTGACGCGCTTCACGGGCCCGGCCGGCCATGCGACAAGGGCCGCCCAGCAACGGACCCCGCAGCCGCCATGACCTCCGCACCCGACATCCTCATCCGCCCCGCCGTCGATGCGGACGGACCGGCGCTGGCCGATCTCATCCGCGCCGTCTTCGCCGAATATGAGGACTGCCCCTTCGTGCCGGAGGAGTTTCCCGAACTCGCCGCGCCGGCCAGCGCCTTCGCGGCGCGGAACGGCGCGATGTGGGTGGCCGAGCGCGGCGGCGCCGTGGTCGGCTCGCTGGCCATCGCGCCGAACCAGGATCCCGGCGTCTTTGAACTCTTCAAGGTCTATGTCGCCGGCCCGGAGCGCGGCGGCGGGCTTTCCGCCCGGCTGCTGGAGCGCGCGATCGCCTTCGCGCGCGCCGGGGGAGGGCGGCGCATCGCGCTGTGGTCCGACAGCCGGTTCACCCGCGGCCACGCCTTCTACCTGAAGCACGGCTTCCGGCGCGTCGCCGGCATCCGCGCGCTGCACGACGCCGGCGTCACGCTGGAGTTCGGCTTCGCCCGCGATCTGGGCCCCGGGCCGGCCCTGGCCGCGCGGGCGTCATGAAGCCGGCGCTGCGGCACGACCTCTCCTCCGCGCCGATCTGGATGGCGATGGCGGGCGCGATCCTGCTCACCATCATGGACGCCATCATGAAGGGGCTGTCGGACCGCTTCGCCACGATCGACCTCGTGGCCGGGCGCTACGTCTTCGGCGTCGTCTGGTCCGTCCCGCTGGCCGTCGTCGTGCGCCCGCCCTGGCCGGGGGCCGCCATGCTGCGCGCCCACCTGCTCCGCACCCTGGTGGTCGTGCTCACGGCGCTCTGCTTCTTCTACTCGCTCTCGGTGCTGTCGCTCGTCGAGGCCGTGGTGTTCAGCTATCTCGCGCCCGTGTTCATGGCGCTGCTCGGGCGCGTCATGCTGGGCGAGAAGGTGGCCCCGGCCGTCGCGCTCGCCATCGCGGTCTCCTTTGCGGGCGTGCTGGTGATCGCCGCCGGCAAGGGCCTAGGCGTCTCCACGCTGGGGCGGGACCTGTGGGGCGTGGCGGCGGCGCTCGCGGCGGCGCTGTTCTATGCGCTCGCCATGGTGATGCTGCGGGCGCGCACCTCGAGCGACCATCTGGTCGGCATCGTCGCCCTGCAGAACCTCATCGCGATGGCCTATGTGCTGCCTTTCTCGCTGGCGCTCGGCGACCCCGGCGCGCTGGTCGCGGCGCATTGGCCCTGGCTGCTGGCCGCGGGCTTCCTCGGCACGTTCGGGCATCTGTGCTATGCGGGCGCGTTCAAGCGCGCGCCGGCCGCAAAGGTCGGCACGGTCGAATACACCAACTTCATCTGGGCCTCGGCGATCGGCTACATCGCCTTCCGGGAGTTGCCCACCTGGTCGGCGGCCGCCGGCGCCGCGCTGATCGTGCTGGGCTCGCTGATCCTGTTCGTCAAGCGACGGCCCGCCCCGGCCTGACGGCGATCCGCCGGATAGCCCGCAGCAGGCGGCGGCTGCCGCCGGCGTCGAAGGCCAGCAGGACGGCGCCGTACACCGCCGCGCCCAGGCCCGCCATGGCGGCCAGGTCGAGCCCGGGCGAAAGGCGTCCCTTCGCCGCCCCGATGGCCAGCGCCATCGCGAGCGTCGCGACCGCGATGCCCAGGACCTCGCCGCCGCGGGGAAACATGCGCCGGCTCGTCCGCAACGCCATCGTCAGCAGCAGGCCGCATCCCGCCGCCATGCCGGCGCTGAAGGCGACCGCATAGCCGAGCGTCCCCAAGGGCCGGGACAGCGCGGCCCCGGCCGCGAGATTGACGGCCAGCGACACGGCCGCCGGGACCACCAGCGGCAGCGTGCGCCCCGAGATCTGGAACACCGGCGTGAGCGCGAACGCCATCGCGCCCCAGCAGGCGAGGCCGGGCGCGAGCGCCAGGCTCAGCGTCGCGAAGGGTCCGCGGAAGGACGGCGGCGCGAACACCGCCTCGAATTCCGGCAACAGGACGGCGTAGCCCACCAGCAGCGGCGCGAGCACGGCGAGGATCAGGGCCATGTTGCGCGCCGCCTGCCGCTCCGCCCGGCGCAATCCGCGCGTGGCGTGCGCCTGCACGGCGCGCTGGAGCAGCAGCAGGTCCAGCGCCGTCCCGGAAAACGCCACCACCCTGACGCTGATGTCGTAGGCGAGCGCGAACTGGCCCGCCTCCGCCGATCCGAACTGGGCCGCGATGGCGGCGCGGTTGGCGAAGGCCTGCAGCATGGCGACCGTGCCGGCGGCGACCAGCGGCAGGCCGTAGCGGGCGTAGCTGCGGGCCAGCGCATGATCGGGTCTCCCCGCCGGCGCATCGGGATCGCGCAGCCGGGCGGCCCCGAACGTCGCCGCGCCGGCAAGGGCGGCCACTCCGGCCGCGAGGGTCCAGCCCGCATCGCCGGTGGCGGCCGCCGTGGTTCCGACCACCGCCAGCGCCAGCGCGTTGCGCAAGACGACCAGCAGGGCGTACTCGCCCGTCCGCCACAGCGCCCGCGCCAGCGCGCCGAAATAGTCGAGCGTCGTCCCCAGCAGGGCCAGCAGCACGGCGAGGCCGGCCAACACCCCGCCTGTCCACGCCCCGGCGAGGCCCGCCGCGCCGCACAGGCCAGCCCCCGCCGCCGCGACGGCGCCGACGCACAGGAGCAGGCGGTCCAGGGTGGCCCTGACGTCGGGGGTATCGGTCCGCGCCCGATCGGAGTAAAAGCGGGTCGCCGCGTGCCGGATCCAGTCCAGCGCGGGGATCGTGACGGTCGCCGCGCCCGCGATGGCGACGGCGTAGACCCCGAACGCCTCCGGGCCCAGCAATCGGGCCACGAGGAGGCCGAGGGCGAAGTTCGCCACGGCGTTGAGAACAAAACTGGCGATCACCGCCATGGCGCCAAAGTCCGGTCGGCTCCGCGCGACGCGCGCGTTTCGGGCCACCCTAGTCCGCCGCGGTTAACCAATGGGCTGCGCCGGACCGCAGCTGCGACGTTCTCGCTTCGGTTCGTCTTGACAGGTTCGCCTGGGCCTCTTATCTCCACAACGGCCCGGTTGGCACTCCTCCTGTGAGAGTGCTAACAGGCCTCCCATTTCGTGCCAGCTTCAGCGCCCCGTGCGCGTCGCCGAGAGGATATCACCATGAAGTTCCGTCCCCTGCACGACCGCGTCGTCGTCCGCCGCCTCGAGTCGGAGGAGAAGACCAAGGGCGGCATCATCATTCCCGACTCCGCCAAGGAGAAGCCCCAGGAGGGCGAGATCGTGGCGGCTGGTCCCGGCGCCCGTGACGAGAGCGGCAAGCTCGTCGCCCTCGACGTGAAGGCCGGCGACCGCGTGCTGTTCGGCAAGTGGTCCGGCACCGAGGTCAAGATCGACGGTCAGGACCTCCTGATCATGAAGGAGTCCGACATCATGGGCGTCGTCGCCTGATCGGACTGCCTCTACCCGCCCTTTCCTGAATCCCATTCAAGGAGCATGACGTCATGGCTGCCAAAGACGTACGCTTTTCCTCTGACGCCCGCGAGAAGATGCTGCGCGGCGTGGACATCCTCGCCAACGCCGTGAAGGTGACGCTCGGTCCCAAGGGCCGCAACGTCGTCATCGAGAAGAGCTTCGGCGCTCCCCGCATCACCAAGGACGGCGTCACCGTCGCCAAGGAGATCGAGCTCGAGGACAAGTTCGAGAACATGGGCGCCCAGATGGTGCGCGAAGTGGCCTCGAAGACCAACGACATCGCCGGCGACGGCACGACGACCGCGACCGTGCTGGCGCAGTCGATCGTCAAGGAAGGCGCCAAGGCCGTCGCGGCCGGCATGAACCCGATGGACCTGAAGCGCGGCGTCGATCTCGCCGTGACCGCGGCCCTCGAGGACATCAAGAACCGCGCCCGCAAGGTCGCGTCCTCCGCCGAGGTCGCCCAGGTCGGCACCATCTCGGCCAACGGCGACACCGCCATCGGCGAGATGATCGCCCAGGCGATGCAGAAGGTCGGCAATGAGGGCGTGATCACGGTCGAGGAGGCCAAGACGGCCGAGACCGAGCTCGACGTCGTCGAGGGCATGCAGTTCGACCGCGGCTACCTCTCCCCGTACTTCATCACGAATGCGGAGAAGATGGTCGCCGAGCTCGAGGACCCCTACATCCTCATCCACGAGAAGAAGCTGTCGTCGCTCCAGGCGATGCTGCCGATCCTCGAGGCCGTGGTCCAGACCGGCAAGCCGCTCCTCATCATCGCCGAGGACATCGAGGGCGAGGCTCTCGCCACCCTCGTGGTCAACAAGCTGCGCGGCGGCCTCAAGGTCGCGGCCGTGAAGGCTCCGGGCTTCGGCGACCGCCGCAAGGCGATGCTGGAGGACATCTCGATCCTCACCGCCGGCCAGATGATCGCCGAGGACCTCGGCATCAAGCTGGAGTCGGTCACCCTCAACATGCTGGGCCGCGCCAAGCGGGTCCGCATCGAGAAGGAGAACACCACGATCGTCGACGGCGCCGGCGAGCGCTCCGACATCGAGGCGCGCGTCAACCAGATCAAGGCGCAGATCGAGGAGACCACCTCCGACTACGACCGTGAGAAGCTCCAGGAGCGCCTGGCCAAGCTCGCGGGCGGCGTCGCGGTGATCCGCGTCGGCGGCGCGACCGAGGTCGAGGTGAAGGAGAAGAAGGACCGCGTGGACGACGCGCTCAACGCCACCCGCGCTGCGGTGGAAGAGGGCATCGTTCCCGGCGGCGGCACCGCGCTGCTGCGCGCCAAGGGCGCCGTCTCCAAGCTGAAGTCCGACAACCCGGACGTCCAGGCCGGCATCAACATCGTGATGAAGGCCCTCGAGGCGCCCCTGCGCCAGATCGTCGAGAACGCTGGCGTCGAAGGCTCCATCGTGGTCGGCAAGATTGGCGAGAACCCGTCCGAGACCTTCGGCTTCAACGCCCAGACCGAGAAGTACGTGGACATGCTCGAGGCCGGCATCGTCGATCCGGCGAAGGTCGTCCGCACGGCTCTCCAGGACGCCGCTTCGGTCGCCGGCCTGCTGATCACGACCGAGGCGATGGTCGCCGAGATCCCGAAGGACAAGCCCTCCATGCCCATGGGCGGCGGCGGCGGCATGGGCGGCATGGACTTCTAAGTCGTCCATCCGCTCGGTTCTCCGAGACCAGAAACGAAAAGGGCGTCCGAAAGGGCGCCCTTTTTGCGTTGCGAGCCGTGAACCGCCGAACCCGGCGAACCGGCGGCCTACCAGACGAGCTTGTCGATGGCCGCAGTCGGCCGCACGGGCGCGCTGGAGAGCAGCTTCGCCAGCCCCTCCTCGTGCAGCGGCCGGTCGGCGATGCCCAGCTCGTGCGTGTGGATTCCGCGCGCCACGAACAGCGAGGCGCAGCCGATGAGATGCGCGCCGGCCACGTCCGTGCGCAGCGCGTCGCCGATGGCCAGGACGCGGCTCTCCGGCGTCCGCTCGCGCCGCAGCGACGCCGCGACGCCCAGGGCCGCCTCGTAGATCGGGCCGTGCGGCTTGCCGGCGTAGACCGCCTCGCCGCCGAGCGCCTGGTAGGCGTCGGCCAGCGCGCCGGCGCAATAGACCAGCTCCCCGCCGCGCTCCACCACGAGGTCCGGGTTGGCGCACAGGAAGGTCATGCTGCGCGCGCGGGCCTCGGCCAGCATGCCGGCGTAGTGCTCCGGGGTCTCGTACTCGTCGTGCAGCAGCCCGGTGCACACCAGCAGGGAGGCTTCTTCGAAGGCGACCCGCTTGGCCGCCAGCCCTTCGAACAGAGGCTCGTCACGGTCCGGGCCCAGCCAGACATACGGCTCGTCGGCGCGCTCCTCCAGCATCGCCCGCGTCACGTCGCCGGAGGTCACCGCCCCGTCCCACGCCCAGCGCGGCACGCCGAGCTGGTCCAGATGCGGCACGACCGAGATGGCCGGCCGCGGCGCGTTGGAGACCAGCACCACCGTGCCGCCGCCCTGGCGGAACCGCCGCAGCGCGTCGGCGGCGCCCGGATGGGCGGTCAGCCCGTCATGCAGCACTCCCCAGATGTCGCACAGGATCACGTCGAACTGGTCGATCCAGTCGCGGACGCCGGTCAGGATGGGGGTCGAGCGGGTCGATAGGGTCATGGATCACCGGCTGGCGCCGCCTGGCGCAGCGCATCCGGGGACGGACGGGCGGGCGGGCGATTGCGTGACGCCGATCGCGTCAGGTCGGCGGCTATAGGGCGGGCGGGCCCGAGTCAAGGCGCGCCCCGGCGCCTCAAGCGCCGTTGGAGCGGGTCAGGAAGGCGCGCAGCGACTGGCGCATCTCGTCCACGTCGCTTGCGGCAGGGCGGGGCGGCGCCGCCGGGCTGGTCGGCGCCAGCGCGCCGTCGGCCCGCCGCGCCGGCGCGGCTGCGATCGCGTTGCCGGCCGCCGGCGGCGCGGAGGGCGTGCGCGCCGCGGGAGCGCCCGGGGCGGCGGACGGCGTCGGCCCGAGCCTCGCGGCTGCCTGGGTCAGGGCGCGGTCCCCTGTCGCGAGCGGGGCGGGCGAGCCCGCCGGCGCGCGCGCCGGCCCGGAGGCCGCCGCCGCGATGCGCGCCCGCGCGGTCGTCGGCGGGGCCGGGGAGGCGGCGGGCGCAGGCGCGGCGGCCGGGGCCGGCTCGGGCGGCTGGCCGGCCAGCACCTCGGCGCGGACGGGCCGCGGCCCGCCGAAGAGCTCGCCCTTGCCGAGCGTCACGCCGAAATCGGCGAGCTCGGCCATGGTCGATTCCGCGTCGATGTCCTCGACGATCAGGGTCAGCCCATGGCGCGCCATGAGCCCGGCGAGGTCGGCCGGATGGATGTCCGTCGCGATCGAACCCTCGGCCGCCTCGATCAGCAGCCAGGCCGGCGCGCTCGCATAGCGGAAGCCGCGGTCGAACAGCGCGCGGCTGTCGAGGCCGAAATGGTCGAGCCCGTGGGCCGCGAAGCGGAAACCGAGCGCCCGGATGGCGTCCAGACCCTCGCCGTCCAGCGCTCCGGGAGCCGGCATGTCGTGCACGCCCAACTGGAACAGGAGCCTGCCCACGAGGTCCGGCTCGGTCCACTTCAGCTCCTTCAGCGCGCGGTAGACCTGCGGGTCGACCAGCGCCTGCGGGCTCAGCGCGCACAGGATGGGCGCGTCGCGGTTCCGGCCCAGCAGGTGCCGGGCGATCTTGGCGATGGTGGCGAGAAGGAACGCGTCGAGCCGCCCGGCGAGCTCGCGCTGCTCGGCCTGGGTCAGCCCGAGGGCCGCCAGATCGGCGGCGGGCCGCCGCATCAGATCCATGACCTGCGGCGCGGCGACGGCGCGCCCATCGGCCAGCCGAACCCGCAGATGCGCCTCGTAGAGGCTCACCTTGCGGCTGGGCAGGGCCACGATGGGCTGCAGTTGCAGCTCGACGCCGTCCTGCATGATGGCGCGGGCGACCAGGGCCGCATCCCCCGCCGACAGGCCGGCCGGCCGCTCCGGCTCGCGGGCGTCGGGCGTGGCGAAGGCGGGAGGGTCGGCCGGGGCCCATGCCGCAGGCTCCGGCGCCGGGGACGCGTCCGCCCAGGCGCTTGCTTGCGCCCGCTGCGAGGCTTCCGCCCGGACGGGGACGGGGGCCTGCGGCCGGGGCGGGTCGGCCTTGGCGAACAGCTCGGCGTCGTGCATCGCCACCGTCTGGGCGAGGTCGCGCACCACCGATCCCACGAGGTCGAGCTCCGACGCCACGGCGTTCACCGTCTTGCGGCTGTACTCCACCATGGCGGTGTCGAGGACCGCCAGGCGGTCGCCCATGCCGGCGAACTCCTCGCGAAGCTGCGCCAGTTGCGCCTCCAGCGCTTCGACCTTGGCCCGGGCCTGCGCATCGAGCGCCCCGCCGCGCCGCCACTGCGCCGCCGCCATGAGGAGCGCCACCGACGACGCCATCCCGGCCAGGGCCGCATAGGGCCACGCCACGCCCAGCCCCGCCCACGCCGTCACGGCGACCGCGAGCGAGACGGCCACGACAGCGCCGAAGATGGCGAGAGGTTCGAGCCTGTCCTTCACGGGATGCGGGTCTTCACGTCTGGCTCGGCTTCATGTTTCGGTTCAACGGCCGCCGGCTTGGCGACGCGCAAGTCGCGCGAATCGCCCTGCGGCGCCCCGGCCGATCTTGCATGGCGGGAGAGTGTCGCATCGGGTCGCCTCGGGAAAGCCGTTTTCCCAGGGATAGCCGCGTCATGCCCGGCTTTTTTGAGGCTCCGGGCGCCCCCGCCGGGTCCGCCTCCTTGGCCGCGCGCCCTGGCGCGCCTATCTGGAGGGGATCCGCCGTGACTGCGCGGCGATCGCATGAGGAGCCGAGAATGAGCGAAGGCGCGCCCGAAGTCGTGCTGGCCGTGCAGGGGATGACCTGCGGCGGCTGCGCCAATGCGGTCACCCGCGTGGTCAAGAAGATCGATCCCGGGGCCGAGGTGTCGGTCGACCTCGCCAATGCGCGCGTCAACGCCCGCACGAGCGCCGATGCGCACGGCCTCGCCGAGGCGATCACCAAGGCCGGCTACGAGGCCGTCCCGCTGGCGTGACGGCCGGGAGCCTGCGGCTCGCACAATCTTCGAAAACGCTGCGGCGACGCGCCGCAGTTTCGCATCCGCCTCGCCTGCGGCTGCTTTCGCCCGGCTGGAGGCCCTGATACGGTTCCGTGCAGAATTCGGCATCTCGCCCGACCGTTCGGAGGCTCCGTTGTCACTCGCTCACGATCACCTGTCCGGCCGCGACGCCGCTCCGAACGACCTTGACGCCTTCTGGTTGCCCTTCACGGCCAACCGCTCCTTCAAGCAGAACCCGCGCATGATCGCGGGCGCGAAGGACATGCACTACATCACCCCCGAGGGCCGCAAGATCCTGGACGGCGTCGCCGGCCTGTGGTGCTGCAACGCCGGCCATGGCCGCCAGCCCATCGTGGAGGCCATCCAGAAGCAGGCGGCCGAGCTCGATTTCGCGCCCACCTTCCAGTTCGGTCACCCCAAGGCCTTCCAGCTCGCCTCGCGCATCGCCGCGCTGGCGCCGGCCGACCTCGACCACGTGTTCTTCGCCAATTCGGGCTCGGAAGCGGTCGACACCGCGCTCAAGATCGCGCTCGCCTACTGGAACGTGAAGGGCCAGGGCTCGCGCACCCGCCTGATCGGCCGCGAGCGCGGCTACCACGGCGTCGGCTTCGGCGGCATCTCGGTGGGCGGCATCGTCAACAACCGCAAGTTCTTCGGCTCGCTGCTGGCCGGCGTCGACCACCTGCCGCACACCTACAATCGCCAGGAACAGGCCTTCACCAAGGGCGAGCCCGAATGGGGCGCGCATCTGGCGGACGACCTGGAGCGCATCGTCACCCTGCACGACGCGTCCACCATCGCGGCCGTGATCGTGGAGCCGATGGCGGGCTCCACCGGCGTGCTGCCGCCGCCGAAGGGCTACCTGAAGCGCCTGCGCGAGATCTGCGACAAGCACGGCATCCTGCTGATCTTCGACGAGGTGATCTCGGGCTTCGGGCGCCTGGGCTGCGCCTTCGCGGCCGAGCGCTACGGCGTCGTGCCGGACATGATCACCTTCGCCAAGGCGGTGAATAGCGGCACCGTGCCGATGGGCGGCGTGATCGCCCGCAAGGGCATCTACGACGCCTTCATGAACGGGCCCGACAACGCCATCGAGCTCTTCCACGGCTACACCTATTCGGGCCACCCGCTGGCGGCCGCCGCCGGCCTCGCCACGCTCGACCTTTATCGCGACGAGAACCTGTTCGAGCGCTCCAAGGCCATGGAGCCGAAGTGGATCGACGCGATCATGACCCTGAAGGGCCTGCCCAACGTGCTCGACATCCGGGCCGTCGGCATGGTCGGCGCCATCGACCTCGCCTCGCGCCCCGATGCGGTCGGCAAGCGCGCCTTTGAGGCCATGGACCGGGCGTTCCGGGACCACGACCTGATGATCCGCATCACCGGCGAGACCATCGCGGTGACGCCGCCGCTGATCATCTCCGAGGACCAGATCGGCGAACTCGTCGACAAGCTCGGCAAGGTGATCCGCGCCGTCGCGTAGCGCCCCTCACCCCGTTCCGGGGCGAGGGGGCCGGCTGCGGCGCTTCCCACACACCTCGCCTTCGTCATCCCCGGCGCGCCGAAGGCGCGGGAAGGGGATCCAGAAAGGCCGGGCGAAGGGCGCCCTCGTCCCAACCCTCCTGGATCCCCTTCCCGGCGCTGCGCGCCGCCGGGGATAACGGTTGACAAGCGGATAAAATTCCTATAACCCTGTCCATGCTCCGGTCCACGGAGGGACGTCTGCAGCGTGACGGATGTGGATCGGGGGCGGCGGCCGTCGAAGCCGGGCTCACGACCCGGTCGAGGCGGCGGATGGAACCGAAGGTCCGACCAGCGAAGCGCGAAGGGGCTGAAAGCGCCCCGGGACCGGCTCTTCTATCCTTCAAACGCTGCGCGCGGAGCGGCGGGGCCTGGCGGCCTCCCGGCTTCCACTCTACCCACCCCACTCGCCGTGGGGTCTCCAGCGACGCCGCTCCGCGCCGCCCTCCACCTCCGGGCCGAAAGGCCGCGGAGATAAACGCGCGTGCCCTTCTCCCCGGCGCGGGGGGAACGCAGCCCGCAGCGCCGGATGAGGGGATACCCGCCACCCCTCACCCCCACCCTCTCCCCGTTCCGGGGCGAGGGGGCCGGCTGCGACCCTTCCCAAACCCTCCGTCATCCCCGGCGCGCCGAAGGCGCGGGAAGGGGATCCAGAAAAGCCGGGCGAAGAGCGCCTCGCCCAACCTCCTGGATGCCCTTCCCGGCGCTCCGCGCCGCCGGGGATGACGGGCCTTCTCGAGCGCGGAGGAGGGCGAGGACCGCTCCCGCGTCTCGGCCGCTTCGGTTCGCCGGCGCGTCGTGCTAAGCCTTCGCGCCGTTTGCGACGGCGGGCGATGCGTCCGCGATGGGAGACCGACCCTTGATGCAAGGATCCAAGCTGAAGCCGCTCGCCGCGGCCGTCCTGGCCGGCGCCGTCGTGGCGGCGATCTTCGGAGCGGTCAGGGACGACCGCGTCGCCCTCGGACTGGCCTTCGTAGGGCTGCTGCTGGCGGGCGCGACCTGGCGGTCGGCGGCCATCTCGGTGTTCCTGCGCATCTTCGTGTCGATCTTCGCGGTGGAGTACATCGTCACCGGCGCGATCGTGCTGCTGGTCCGCGGCCGGCTCTGGCCGGAAGCGATGGCGGACCTCGCCGTGCCGTCCAGCCTGCCGGTGACGGTCGGCGTCTTCGGGGTGATCGTCTACCTCGCCTCGCACCTGCATGTGATCCGCACCATCACCCGCATCGCGGACCTCTATTTCGAGACGCGCGAGGTCGGCGTGGCCCGGATCTGGCCCTTCGGCGCGTTCCAGGTGAAGGAGAGCCGCCTCGCCGCGGTCGCCATCGTGTTCCTCGTGGTCGTCAACCAGGCGCAGGTCGGCATTTCGGTGCGCTTGTCCTTCTTCAACCGCGACTGGTTCAACGCCATCCAGGAGAAGAACGCCGCCGCGTTCTGGTCGCTGCTGTTCACCGTCTTCCTGCTCTGGGTGGCGATCTACATCGCCAGCGCCATCGTCGAATATGTCGTCCAGTCCGGCCTCACCATCCGCTGGCGCCGCTGGCTGACCGACCGCTTCGTCACCGAGTGGCTGGGCGACCACCGCCACTACCGCATGACGCTGGCCAATATCGGCGCCGACAACCCGGACCAGCGCATCGCGGTCGACATCGACCGCTTCATCGATTCCACCTACAGCTTCTCCATCCGGCTTCTCGCGACCGTGAGCTCGCTGGTGTCGTTCTCCATCATCCTGTGGACGATCTCGGCCGATTTCACCATCCCCGGCACCGAGGTGGTCATTCCAGGCTTCCTGTTCTGGGTGGCGCTGATCTACGCCGGCGTCGGCACGCTCATCACCCACCTGATCGGCCGCACGCTGGTGCCGCTCAACTTCACCCAGCAGCGCTACGAGGCCGATTTCCGCTTCTCGCTCGCCCGGCTGCGGGAATATTCCGAGCAGGTGGCCCTCTTGGACGGCGAGCGCGCCGAGCGCGGCATCGTCATGGGCCGGTTCGGCTCGGTGCTGGCCAATTTCTGGCAGATCGTCGGCGTGCGCAAACGCCTGCTCGCCTTCACGGCGTCCTATGGCCAGATCAGCCCGATCATCCCCTATGTGATCGCCGCGCCGTTCTACTTCGCCGGCAAGATCCAGCTCGGCCAGATGAGCCAGACCGCCGGCGCCTTCGGCAATGTCGAGGGAGCGCTCAACTTCTTCGTCAGCTACTATGTCAGCCTGGCGGAGTACAAATCCGTCATCGACCGGCTGACCACGTTCAACGTGGCGCTCGAATCGGCCGGCCAGCTCGGCCACAAGCCGCCCCGCGTCGAACTCGCCCAGAAGGCCGGCGCGACCGAGGTGCATGTCGACGGGCTCGATCTCGCGCTGCCGGACGGCCGCACCATCGTGAAGGTGGACCGCCTGGCGCTGCGGCCGCACGAGGCGACGCTGCTGACCGGCCCGTCCGGGTCCGGCAAGTCGACGCTGCTGCGCGCCATCTCGGGCATCTGGCCCTATGGCGACGGCCGCGTGGTCGTGCCCGAGGGGCAGAGCGTGATGCTGCTGCCGCAGCGCCCCTATATCCCGATGGGCACGCTGCGCGCCGCCGTCACCTACCCGGCCATCAGCGGCGCCTTCACGGACGCCGAGATCCGCGAGGCGCTGACGGCGGCGAGGCTGCCGGCGCTTGTCGACCGCCTCGACGACGAGGACATCTGGCCCCAGCGCCTCTCGGGCGGCGAGCAGCAGCGGGTCGCCATCGCCCGGGCCCTGCTGGCCAAGCCCGACTGGCTGTTCCTCGACGAGGCCACCTCGGCGCTGGACGAACTCGGCGAGGCGGCGCTCTACCGCACGCTGGCCGAGCGCCTGCCCCGGACCACGGTGGTGTCCATCGGCCACCGCTCGACGCTCCTCGCCATGCACCAGCGCCACCTCGCGATGGCGCCGGCGGGCGACGTGTTCACGCCCGAAGAGGTGGCCCAGAAGGCGACGGCCTAGCGTCCCCGCAGGCGAGACGAGGCGAGGCGGGGAGGGGAGCGGCGGCCGGACGCCTCCGCCCCGCTCGGGCTCAGATCGAGCGCTGGAAGCGCAACTCGCCGCGCTGGCTCTGGATGATCAGGTAGCCGTCCTTGGTGTCCCACAGCTGGGACGTGCGGAAGGCGAGCAGGAACGACCGCTCGAACTCCATCACGCTCTTGTCGCAGGCCTTCTTGGTGGCGGCGATCGGGCCGACGGCGAAATGCTGCTGCTGCAGCGGATAGGCGGTGGCCGAGAAGGTGTTGCAGCCGCCGAAGCCGCGCGCCCGGAACTGGCCGTCGAGGCTGATGGTCGGCCGCTCGCCGCCGCTGACGTTTTTGCCGCCGATGCTGACGAGCGTCCACTGCACGTCGGTCGGGAAGGTCTTCTGCGGCTTGGGGACGATCACGCCTCCCTCCTGCGGGGGAGCGGGCCGGCCGCCCTTTTGCTGCGCCATCGCCGCGCCATGGCTCGCCACGAGGGCGGCGAGCCCTGCGGCTGCGAAGCCCATGAGGGAGAAGGACTGGGCGGACGGCGAACGACGACGCATGATGGACGACCCCTGCTGGAACGGCGGCGGAGCATAGTCACGTCGCCAGCCGCCCGCAATGGCGGCCGGACGGACCGTCGCCCGTCGGCGCCGCGGATCAGGCCGGGCCGATGCGCCGCTCCAGCCGCTCCACCAGCGCGTTGGAGGCGCGGAACACGTAGTCGTTGGGGCGCACGGCGACGCGGCTCGCGCCGAGGCCGACCAGCCACTCCGACAGGCTGAAGATCTGCGAGGCCGGGCATTGCAGCGCCGCCACGCCCGCGGCCTCGTCCCGCTGCAGCACGCGCGCCGCGAACCGCTCGGCCGCCTCGCCGGACACCGCGGCGAGCGCCGCAGGCGGCAGGCTCGCCACGACCTCGCGGCTGGTGCGCGCCTCCTCCTCGGCCGCGATGCGGGCCAGGATGGCGCGGGCCGCCCGCCGGGCGCGGTCTCCCCAGGGCGCCGCCGAGGACGCGACCAGATTGGCCTCGCTCTTCAGCATGACGCCGTCGTCGATGACCTTCAGGGCGTTCGCCGCCAGGGTGGCCCCGGTGGTGGTGATGTCGACGATGAGCTCGGCCGCGCCGGAGGCCGGCGCCCCCTCGGTCGCCCCCAGGCTCTCCACGATGCGGTAGTCGCCGATCCCGTGCTGGGCGAAGAAGGCCCGGGTCAGGTTCACATATTTGGTCGCGACCCGCATCTTGTGGCCGTGCCGGGTGCGGAACACCGAGGCGACGTCCTCCAGGTCCGCCATCCGGCGCACGTCGATCCAGGCCTGCGGCACCGCGACGACCACATTGGCCGCGCCGAAGCCGAGCGGGGTCAAGAGCTCCAGCCGCTGGTCCGCGTCCGGGATGGATTCCCGGATCAGGTCCTCGCCGGTGATGCCCAGATGGGCGCCGCCCTGGGCCAGCTCCCGGGCGATCTCCGACGCCGACAGGAACAGCACCTCCACGTCCGGGACGCCCGCGATGACGCCGCGATAGTCGCGGGCGCCGCGCCCCTGCGACAAGGGCAGGCCGGCGCGCTTGAAGAAACCGAAGGCGTTCTCCTGCAGCCGCCCCTTGGAGGGCACGGCCAGGATCAAGGGGGCGTCCGCCGCCGCGCCGCTCATAATGTCGCTCCTGCGAGGCGGTCGAGCCAGATGGAGCATCCCACCGCCGGGATCGGGTGCGAGGCGCCGAGCGTCTGGATCAGCCCGTCATAGCGGCCTCCGCCGACCACGGGCTTGACGTCCGCGCCGGGTCCGCCGGCCCTGCGCCGTCCGTCGCGGATCTCGAAGACCACGCCGGTGTAATAGTCGAGGTTGCGCCCGAAGGCGGCCGAGAACGCCAGGGTGGTCACGTCGACCCCGCGCGCCGCGATGAAGCCGGTGCGGGCGTCGAAGGCGTCGAGCACGCGCGACAGATCGAGCCGCGCTTCGGCCGCCAGCGCCCGCATCTGGGCCGAGGCGGCGTCCGGATCGCCCGCGATCGCGGCGAAGCGGCGCAGCACCGCGACCGCCTCCGGGCTGACGCCGCCCTCGGCGTCCGCCTCGGCGCGGGCCAGGAAGCGCTCGGCGATCTCCGCCGCGCTGCGGCCGCCCACGGTCGAGATGCCGGCGATGTTCAGCACGTCCTCCACGAAGGCGCGGGCCGCCCGCGGATCCTGCCCCTGGACGGCGCGCAGGAGCCCGGCGTGCTCGCCGCCCGCGCCCGTCGCCGGGCCGCCCATGTCGGCCGCCAGCGCCGCCGCCAGCTGGCCCTGCGCGTAGGCCCGCCGGAGCTGCCGCACGCGGACCGGCGGCAAGGCGAGCCCGTCCAGGAGGGCGGTGAAGAGGCCGACGTCGCCGAGCCGAATCTCCGGCTGGGAGAGCCCCATGGCCAGCACGGCCTCATGCGCCAGCGCCAGGACCTCGGCGTCGGCGGCCTCGATGTCGGGCCGGCCGTAGGATTCGATGCCGGCCTGCCAGAACTCGCCGCTCTCGCCGGCGCGCAGCCGGAACACCGGGCCGCCATAGGAGAGCGCCGCCGGCTCCGCCGCCCCCGGCGAGGCGAGGTAGGCCCGCGCCACCGGGATCGTGTATTCGGGCCGCAGCGCCCATTCGCGCCCCGCCGCGTCCGTGGTGACGAACATGCGGGCCCTGATGTCCTCGCCCGAGAGGTCCAGGAACACGTCGGCCGGCTGCAGCACCGGCGGCTCGACCCGGCCATATCCGGCGGCTGCGAACTGCGCCGCGAGGGCGTCGGCCAAGTCCTGAGGCGTGCGGTCCATGTCCCTGTCCTGCGCGGGCTTTCGGCGTTCCCATAGCAGGAGCGCCGGCCCCGCGCGACCCCGTTCGGTCGCAAGGGTGAACGCTTGCCTCGGCGCCAGGCTCGTTGGGCGGATCGCCCCGGCGAGCGCTAGCGCCAGCGCGTTGCGGGCCGGATCGTGGAAAGGTCGATCTGGGACGCATGGGGCGCGATGGCGCGCAGCATGGTCTCCACGAACTCCGGGGTCAGCAACCGGGGTGTCAGTCCCAGCGCCTTCAGGCCGTCCGCAACGGGGTTATAGTAGTGCTCCGCCGCCTCTGAACGGGGATTGGCCAGGCGTTCCGTCGTGGTCCGCAGGCCCAACCGCCCGGCGCTGTCCGCGACCAAGTCCGCCAGTTCGGCGATCGAGAACACCTGCGTGAATTGGTTGAACACGCGGTACTCGCCGGGCCGAGCGGGATGTCGGGCCGCAATCTCGATGCAGTCGAGCACGTCGCAGATATTGATGAAACCGCGTTTCTGGGCGCCCGCCCCATAGATCGTCAGCGGCGATTCGGCCGCCGCCTGGACGCAGAAGCGGTTCAGGGCGGTGCCGAAGATCGCGTCGTAATGAAAGCTCCCGCCCTGCTCGGACTCGGGTCCCGTTTCGACGGTCTCGATCCCGTAGACCACGCCCTGGTTCAGGTCGGTGGCCGCGAGCCCCCAGGCCGCACAGGCGAAGCGCATGTTGTGGCTGTCATGAACCTTGGACAGGTGATAGAAACTCCCCGGCTGAGACGGGAAGGGCAGACGATCACGCCGGCCCTTGTGTTCGATGTCGATGAAGCCTTCCTCGATGTCGATGTTCGGCGTGCCGTACTGGCCCATGGTGCCGAGCTTGATCAGGTGCGCCTGCGGGCAGGCCTCTCGCATTCCCCAGAGCAGGTTCAGAGTTCCGACGAGGTTGTTGGTCTGCGTCAGAACGGCTCGTTCGACGCTCATCATCGAAAAGGGCGCGGATGGCTGCTCGGCGAAGTGGACGATGGCGTCAGGACGCCAACGGCGCAGCACCTGCGCCAGGGCGGGATAGTCGCACAGGTCGCAAACGACGGTCTCGACCGGCGCACCGCCCGCGTCGCGCCATCGCGCCGCGCGCTCTCTGAAATCCAAAGTCGGGAAGAGCGGAAGGGCGCCGACCTCCTGCTCCCAGCGGCGCTTCACGCCGCTGTCCAGCGCCAGCACGTCATCGCCCCGAACGGAGAAACGCAGCGCGGTGGGCCATCCCAGATAGCCGTCAGCCCCGAGGATCAGGACGCGCAAGCGATCGCTCCGGCTTTGGGCCTTCGGGCCAGCGGACGCCCGATCTGGTCGCGCAGGTCGAATTTTTCGACGAACCACTGGAAATCGAATTTGAGCCTGGACTTCAGAAAGGCGCGGCGGGACCAGACGTCGCTCTCAGCCACCAGCGCCAGCGCCTTGCGAAAATGGCGCGGATATTTGAGCGCGTAATACCGCACCATCTCCAGGCTCGCAGTGTCCGAGAGATAGCACAGACCGAAGCGCAAATTGTTATGGACGAGGTTCAGGCGCGCTCGGGCCAGGAACGCATCCCTGGCGCCCTCGCCCTTGAACCGATGCGTCACGCGCAGCTTCGGCGCACAGGCCACCTGCGCCCCGCTCAGCCAGGCTCGAACGCTGAACTCCGGCTCGGCCGCCCCATAGATGCGCATGCCCTCGTCATAGCCGCCGATCCGATCGAAGAGTGCGCGGGTCAGGCCGGTCGCGGCGGCGGACGCGATCTGGACGTCGTGTCCGACGGCCGGGGCCGCCGCGTTCCAAAACGTCCCCATGTGGGGCGTCACGAGACGGCAGCCATAGGCGGTGGCGCCGCTCTCCGCGTCCACGATCGAACCAGCCGCAATCCGGTCGCCGCCGGCCGCCTCCATCAGCGCGATATCCCAGCCGGCCTCCAGGCTGACATGCCCATCGGTGATCAGCAGCAGTTCGCCGCGCGAATGCGTCACGCCGAGGTTCCGCGCCTTCGGGACGCCGAGCCTGGTCTTTGACCGGACCACCCGAACGGGCACTCCGGAGGAGACCGGCGCGAGCGCCCTGCAGCAACCGTCCCGGGAGACGTCGTCCGCAATGACGATCTCGACGTCCGCTCCCGAACGTCGTCCCTCGACGATGGACTGGACTGTGCTCGCCAACCCGGGACCCTCGTTGCGGGCCGGAATGACGACGCTGATCATTTCACGGCTTTCTTGCCGGGCTCGAGCTTGAGGAAGCTTCTGAGATTCTCGGCGAAGTCCCTGTCCACCAGAGACCGCTCGAAGAGCTCGATGATGCGTTCCTTCTCGATCTGGTCGAGGCGGGTCGGCGGGTCGCCGCTGCCGTGGAACGATCCTTTCCGCGTCACCGTGATCGTGATCGGATTGGTGGTCTGCATCGGACCAAGGGGATTCTTCGGGAAGCGGATCAGGAGGTCGGCGCTCGACAAAGCCTGGATGTCTTTCGCCGACAGCGAATGCTTTTCAGCGAGTTTCTTGGGGTTATCGCGGAGGAGTTGCAAGTCGGCAGGATCACTGGCGATCTTACGAAGCAGGTCACGCAACTTCGGCATGGTCACCTCCACCTTCAGATGAACTGAAGGTAAAAGAAAAACCGGAGAATATCAATTAAACGTCGCCGTGGCGGGCCAGCACCTTGCGGACGGCGGCCACGATATCGGCCTCGGGCGCGGCGAACTGGGCCTCGTGCTGCTCCTTCAGATAGGCGGCGCGGTCGCCGCTCGCGCCGGCGATCTCGGCGCCGAGGATCAAATCCTTGACCTGGATCTCCCCGCGGGCCCGCTCGTCGGAGCCCTGGATGACCACGCAGGGGCTGCCCCGGCGGTCGGCGTATTTCATCTGGGCCTTCATGCCCGAGCCGCCGAGATAGAGCTCGGCGCGCACGCCGGCCTGGCGCAGCGTGGCGACGAGGCCCTGGTAGTGGGCGATCTGGTCGCGGTCCATCACCAGCACCACCACGGGGCCGCGCGCCGCCTTGTCCTCGACCTTGCCGAGGACCTTGAGCGCCGCCAGCAGCCGCGACACGCCGATGGAGAAGCCCGTCGCCGGCACGGGCTCGCCCCGGAAGCGCGCCACCAGGCCGTCATAGCGCCCGCCGCCCGCCACCGAGCCGAAGCGCACCGGGCGGCCGTCCTCGTCCTTCACCTCGAAGGTCAGCTCCGCCTCGTAGACCGGGCCGGTGTAGTATTCGAGACCGCGCACGACCGAAGGGTCGATGACCACCCGGCCGTCGTCATAGCCTCCGGCCGTCACCAGCGCGGCGATGTCGGCGAGCTCCGCGACGCCTTCCGCGCCCCGCGCGGCGTCGCCGACGACGTCCCGCAGCGCCGCGATCGTGTCGGCCGCCGCGCCGCGCGAGGCGGAGGTGAAGTCCAGCACCCGCGTGATCGCGTCCTCGGGCAGCCCCGCGCCCTTGGTGAAGTCGCCGCTCGGGTCCATGCGCCCCGGCCCCAGCAGGGCGCGCACGCCGTCGGGGCCCACCTTGTCCAGCTTGTCGATGGCGCGCAGCACCGTGAGGCGGCGCCCGGCGTTCTCGTCGCCGGCGAGGCCGATCGCCTCCAGCACGCCGTCCAGCACCTTGCGGTTGTTCACCCGCACCACATATTGGCCGCGCGGAACGCCAACCTTTTCCAGCGTGTCCGCCATCAGCATGGCGGCCTCCGCGTCGGCGGCCACCGAGGGCGCGCCCACCGTGTCGGCGTCGAACTGCATGAACTGGCGGAAGCGGCCCGGGCCGGGCTTCTCGTTGCGGAACACCCAGCCGCAGCGATAGCTGCGATAGGGCTTCGGCAGCGCGTCGAAGCGCTCCGCCACCGAGCGGGCCAGCGGCGCGGTGAGGTCGTAGCGCAGCGACAGCCACTGCTCGTCGTCGTCCTGGAAGGAGAACACGCCCTCGTTCGGGCGGTCCTGGTCGGGCAGGAACTTGCCCAGCGCCTCGGTGTATTCGACGAAGGGCGTCTCCACCGCCTCGAAGCCGTAGAGCTCGAAGGTCTCGCGGATCGCGCGCAGCATCTCGTCCGTGGCGGCGACGTCGGCCGGGCCGCGGTCAGCGAAGCCGCGCGGCAGCCGCGCTTTCACGCGTGCGGGTTTGTCGGAGGAATTGGACATGGTTGCGCCTGGTCACCGGAGAGCATCCGGGGCGTCCTAGAGCATTTTCGCCCGCAGCGGTATCCGCTCCGGCGAAAAACCGTCCCCGGCTCAGCGCCAGTCGACGTCGCTCCACTCCTCGAACATGTGGTCGATGGTCGTCTGGTCGTTGCCTTCGCCGGGCGCGGCCGGGCCGTCGGCGACCAGTTCGCCGGAGTCGGCGGGCGCATAGTCGACGAGGTTCGGGATCTCGCGCGTCCCCAGCTTGGAGGCGAGGCGCGACATGCGGCGCTCCAGCGTGTGCAGCGTGGACTGGATGCGGCGGGTGCGCTGGGTGGTCAGGTCCTGGAAGGCGCAGGCCAGGAAGATCGCCGTCATCTTCTCGGCGACGAAGGCCTGGTAGGCCGCCGGATCCAGATCCTTGGCGGCGATGACCTCCTCGGCGGCGCTCATGATCGCGTTGGCGGAGCGCTCCGCTCCCTCGATGATGTAGTCCGCCTCGCGGATGGCGGTCGGCAGGCGCTCCTTCGCGATCTCGTTGGCGCCGAGCTGCGCGATCTCCTTGCGCACGAAACGCAGGTAATCGGCCGCGGCGTTCAGCTCGCGGACCAGCGGGGCGCGCGTGCCGGCTGGCTCGCCGATCAGCGCCTCGAGCGGCCTCATCGGCCGGCCGGTCGGGCGGCCGCCGCGTCCGGGGGAGGCTGGCGCCGGGGTGGGCCGTGCTGCGCTGTCGCTCATGTCTGCTCTCGTGACGTCGACGGAGTGCGGGGCGCCGAGACTGGGGCCGTCGTCCTGGCCCGGGCGGTCAGAGCCCGCAAACGGCCTCGATCTTGGCTTTCAGGGTCTGGGCGTTGAACGGCTTCACGATATAGCTGCTCACGCCGGCCTTCTTGGCCGCGATCACGTTGTCGGTCTTGGATTCCGCCGTCACCATGATGAACGGCATATCCTTCAGGCTGTCGTCGGCGCGCACCGATTTCAACAGGTCGTAGCCGGTCATCGGCTCCATGTTCCAGTCGGAGATCACCAGGCCGTACTGGCGCTGCTTGAGCTTCGACATGGCCTGCTGGCCGTCGGCGGCGTCGTCGACGTCCTCGAAGCCGAGCTGCTTCAAGAGATTGCGGATGATGCGGATCATCGTCTGGTAGTCGTCCACCACCAGGATCGGCATCGACGTTTCGAGGCCCATGATTGGTCTCCCTGGAGCGCCTAATCGGTAAGACAGGCGTTCACAATTATCAGGTCCGGTGCGCCGGCTCCCTGGTTGAAATTACGCCAGTGCAACTTTCGATCGCGTTAACGGAGCCGCTCGGAGGCGACGAAGCTGAAAGTCGAATAGGCTGGGGCGCGGCTGCGTCCCTAGAGTGGAAGGAACGCCCGCCGCGTTCGCGCTTTCGCCCCCGAAGCGCCGTCCCTTCTCCCGGAAGCACGCCATGGCTCTGCGCACCTTCACGTTCGATGAACTCCAGGTCGGGATGCGCGAGACGCTCCTGCGCACCGTCATGGAGACCACCGTCAACCAGTTCGCCGAAGTCTCGGGCGACGTGAACCCGATCCACCTCTCCGACGACTATGCGGCGACGACCCGCTTCGGCCAGCGCATCGCGCACGGCATGTTCACCGCCAGCCTCATCTCGGCCGTGATCGGGACGCGCCTGCCGGGTCCCGGCGCGGTCTATCTCTCGCAGACGCTGCGCTTCCTCGCGCCGGTGCGCATCGGCGAGGTCGTGGCGGCCGTCGTCGAGGTCGCCGAGATGGTCGAGAAGGGCCGGCGGGTCCGCCTCGAATGCCACTGCCTCGTCGACGGCAAGCCGGTGCTGGAGGGCGAGGCCTGGGTGATGGTGCCCGGCGCGCGCCGCGCCGAAAGCGCCGGGACCGCCGCCGCCTATTGACCGGGCGGGGCCTGCACGCCAGTTTGCGCGCGCTTCCGGCGGGCGGTCCGCCGGCGAGAATCGCGCAACGCGCCCCGAGCCGACATGCCTGACGCGACCCCCGCCGCTCTTGGCTCCCCCGACCTTCGCGTCGCCGGCCCCCGCGCCTTCGCGGTGTCGCGCGGCGCGGCGCCTCCGCCCGCCGCCCTGGCCGGCGCCGTGGCGGCGATCGGCAATTTCGACGGCGTCCATCTCGGCCACCGCGCCGTCATCGGCCGCGCCGAAGCGCTGGCGCGATCGCTCGGCCGCCCGGCCTGCGTGCTCACCTTCGAGCCGCATCCGCGCGCCTATTTCCGGCCCGGCGAGCCGCTCTTCTCGCTCACCCCCGAGCCCGTGAAGCTGGCCCTGCTCGACCATTTCGGGCTGGACGGCGCGATCGTGGTCCCGTTCGACGCCGCCCTGGCGGCCACCTCGGCCCACGACTTCCTGGCGGACCTGCTGGTCGGGCGCCTCGGGCTTTCGGGCGTCGTCGCCGGCTACGACTTCCATTTCGGCCATGACCGCGAAGGAACGCCCGCCTTCCTGTTGGAGCATGGGCGCGCGCTGGGCCTCGCCGTCGAGATCGTGGAGCGGCTCGCCCTGCAGGGCGGCCCGGTGTCCTCGACGGCGGTCAGGCGGGCCCTGCAGGAGGGCGACGTCGAGCAGGCGGCGCGGCTGCTGGGCTATCGCTGGGTGGTGCGCTCCACGGTCCAGCACGGCGACAAGCGGGGCCGGACGCTGGGCTATCCGACCGCCAATCTGCGCATGACGCCCGGCTTCGGGCTGCGCCACGGGATCTACGCGGTGCGGATCGCGCTGGACGGCGTCGTCCATGACGGCGTCGCCAGCTATGGCCGCCGCCCCACCTTCGACGACGGCGCGCCGTTGCTGGAGGTTCACCTGTTCGACTTTTCAGGCGACCTCTATGGCGGGACGGCCGACGTGGAGTTCGCCGCCTGGATCCGGGGCGAGGAGAAGTTCGCGTCCGCCGACGCCCTGATCGCCCGCATGGACCAGGACAGCGCCGAGGCCCGCGCCGCGCTGGCGCGGGCTCAGGATGTCCCAGCCCCCTCCGTGCTGCCGCTGCGGCCTTGAGGCGGAAACCGTCGGCGGGCCTTTCTTCCCGCCGCCTGCGCTGCTAGAACGCGGCCCATGACCGCTGCTGCGCTTGGCGCGCGCCATTCGGCGCCGATGATCCGAATTATCGGCCCGGCCCTCGGGTGAGGCGAAGAGCTTCGCGAGGGTCCGGGTTTCCGGCGCGCCTGCGCCCCTTTCGCCCGATCTCATCCTCGCCCGCCGCCCGATGCGGCCGGCCCAATCCGGTTTCGCCCCGATGACCGACGCCGTTTCCACCTCCGACCCGTCCATGGCCGACGCTGACGCGGCCCCGGCCGGCCGCGACTATTCCAAGACGCTGTTCCTGCCGCAGACGGACTTCCCGATGCGGGCGGGCCTGCCCCAGATGGAGCCCCGGCTGCTGCGCCGCTGGGAGGAGAAGAACCTCTATCGCCGCTTGCGCGAAAGCTCCGCCGGCAAGCCGAAATTCGTGCTGCACGACGGCCCGCCCTACGCCAACGGCAACATCCATATCGGCCACGCGCTGAACAAGATCCTGAAAGACCTGGTCACCCGCTCGCAGCAGATGCTGGGCTACGACTCCAACTACGTGCCGGGCTGGGACTGCCACGGCCTGCCGATCGAATGGAAGATCGAGGAGGAGTACCGCAAGAAGGGCAAGAACAAGGACGAGGTCCCGGTCGTCGAGTTCCGGCAGGAGTGCCGCGCCTTCGCGGCGCACTGGCTCGACGTGCAGCGCGAGGAGTTCAAGCGCCTCGGCATCACGGGCGACTGGGAGCACCCCTACCAGACCATGGCCTTCCCGGCCGAGGCCCACATCGCGGCCGAACTGATGAAGTTCGCCGCCACCGGCCAGCTCTATCGCGGCTCCAAGCCGGTGATGTGGTCGGTGGTGGAGCGCACCGCGCTGGCGGAGGCGGAGGTCGAGTATCACGACCACCAGTCAACGACGATCTTCGTCAAGTTCAAGGTGGAGGATACCTCCGACGTGTCGCTCAGCGACGCCTCGGTCCTGATCTGGACGACGACGCCCTGGACGATCCCGGCCAACCGGGCGATCGTCTACTCCAAGACGGTCCCGTACGGCCTCTACAAGGTCACGGCGGCGCCGGAGGGCAACTGGGCCAAGGTCGGCGACCTCTACGTCATCGCCGACAAGCTCGCCGAGGCGGTCATGAAGGCCGCCAAGGTCGACGGCTACGATCGCGTCCGCGAGCTCGATCCGGCCTTCATCCAGACCTGCTCCCACCCCTTCGCGGGGCTGCCCGAGGCGAAGGGCTACTTCGACTTCAAGGTCCCGATGCTGCCGGCCGACTACGTCACCGACGACGCCGGCACCGGCTTCGTGCACACGGCCCCGGGCCACGGCGCGGACGACTACCTCACCTTTATCAGCAACCGGCAGGTCTTCGCCGAGGCCGGGACCGACGAGGTGCCGCACACGATCGGGCCTGACGGCGCCTATTACCCCGCCGTGCCGTTCTTCGCCGGCGCCCGGGTCATCGACGACAAGGGCAAGGACGGCGACGCCAACAAGCGCGTCATCGAGAAGCTGACGGAGGTCGGGGCCATCGTGGCGCGCGGCCGGCTGCAGCACAGCTATCCGCATTCCTGGCGCTCCAAGGCGCCGCTGATCTTCCGCAACACGCCGCAATGGTTCATCGCCATGGACAAGCCGGTCCATGCGCTCGGCGACCGCACCTTGCGCGAGACGGCGCTGACCGCCATCAGCCACACCCGCTGGGTGCCGGCGGCCGGCGAGAACCGCATCAACGGCATGATCGAGAACCGCCCGGACTGGGTGATCTCCCGCCAGCGCGCCTGGGGCGTGCCGATCACGGTCTTCATCCGCGAGGACGACAGCGGCGCGGTGGCCGAGCTCGCCCCCGGGCCCGGCTTCGCGGGCAGCGATGAGCTCGCCGACCGCATCCGCTCGGCCTTCGCCGAGCGCGGCGCCGACGCCTGGTTCTCGGGCGACCCGCGCCGCTTCCTCGAGGGCCTCGTCAGCGACCCGTCCGCCTGGACGCCGGTCTACGACGTGCTCGACGTGTGGTTCGATTCAGGCTCCACCCACGCCTTCACGCTGGAGGATCCCGAGCAGTTCCCCGGCCTCGCGGGCGTCCGGCGCGGCGTCGACGGCGGCCGTGACACGGTGATGTATCTGGAGGGGTCCGACCAGCATCGCGGCTGGTTCCATTCGTCGCTGCTGGAGAGCTGCGGCACCCGCGGCCGCGCGCCTTATGACGTGGTCCTGACCCACGGCTTCGTCCTCGACGAGAAGGGCGAGAAGATGTCGAAGTCGAAGGGCAACGTCACCGCCCCGCAGGACGTCATCAAGGAGGCCGGCGCCGACATCCTGCGCCTGTGGGTCGCGGCGGCCGACTATTCGGACGACCTGCGCATCGGCAAGGAGATCCTCAAGACCTTCGTGGAGACCTACCGCAAGCTGCGCAACACGGTGCGGTGGATGCTGGGCACGCTGGCGCATTTCGATCCCGGCGCCCCGTTCCCGGCGCAGGCGCCGGAGCTGGAGCGCCTGATCCTGCACCGCCTGGCCGAGCTGGACGAGGCCATCCGCGAGGCCTATGCGGAGTTCGACTACAAGAAGGTGATCGCGCTGCTCAGCGCCTTCATGACGAGCGACCTCTCGGCCTTCTATTTCGACGTCCGCAAGGACGCGCTCTATTGCGATCCGGCCTCCAGCCCCACCCGCATCGCCGCCCTGGCGGTGATCGACGCCGTGTTCCGGCGGGTGACGGCCTGGCTCGCCCCCATCCTGGTGTTCACCACCGAGGAGGCGTGGCTGGCGCGCCATCCGGACGCGAACGCCTCGATCCACCTGGAGACCTTCCCGTCCACGCCCGCCGCCTGGCGCGACGACGCGCTGGCCGAGAAATGGGCCAGGATCCGCCGCGTCCGCCGGGTCGTGACGGGAGCGCTGGAGATCGAGCGCGCCCAAAAGCGCATCGGCTCCTCGCTGGAGGCCGCGCCGGTGCTGCACGTCGCCGACGACGATCTGCGGTCCGTGCTGGCCGGGGTCGACCTCGCCGAGATCTGCATCACGTCGGGCCTCGAGCTCACCGACGGCGACGATCCCGAGAACGCCTTCCGGCTGGAGGACGTGCCCGGCGTCGCGGTGGTGTCGCGCCGGGCGCCGGGCCGCAAATGCGCCCGGTCCTGGAAGTTCTCCACCGAGGTCGGCGTCGATCCCGACTATCCGGACGTCACGCCCCGCGACGCCGCCGCGTTGCGGGAGTGGGACGCCGCCCATCCGTCCGGGTGAGCGGTCCCATGCGGCGCATCCCGGCGACGGGCGCGGCCATCGCGCTCGCCATCCTGCTGGCGGACCAGGCCTCCAAGGCCTGGATCCTGCACGTCTTTCGCCTGCCGGAGCGCCCGCCGGTGCGCATCGCGCCGCTGTTCGACCTCGTGATGGTCTGGAACCGCGGCGTCTCCTACGGGCTGTTCCAGCAGCACGAGGATTTCGGCCGCTTCGCGCTGGCCGGGCTCTCGGTGCTCGTGTCGATCGGCCTCGCGGTGTGGATGGCGCGGTCTCGCTCCTGGCTCATCGCCGTCTCGGCGGGCCTGCTGATCGGCGGCGCGCTGGGCAACGCCGTCGACCGGTTCCTCTACGGGGCGGTGGCCGACTTCGTGCTGCTCTACTGGATCCCGTTTTTCCCCTACGTGTTCAACCTCGCCGACTCGGCTATCGTTGCGGGAGTGGCGCTGCTTCTGTATGACTCCCTCGTCGTCGAAGGCCGGAAGCGGCCCGCCGAGCCGGGCGTCGCAGGGCCCGATCCGGGCGCGGGCATCTAGCTCCACGCCGCGTCGTGGGGACCGCGCCTTGAATTGGCCGCGAAAAACGGTCAAACGGCTCGCGCATTCGGGTTGCAGCCGATCTGGCGGGCGACGAAAAGGGGTCGCGTTCATGCTGTATGCTACGTCGATGAGATTGGCCCTGGGGGCCCTGGCGCTGGGCTCCGCCCTGTCCTTCGGGTCGCCCGCGATGGCGCAGAGCGAAACCCTCAACTCCCTGATGGGCTTCCTGGGCCTCAGCTCCGACGAGGAGAAGCCCGAGATCGAGTATCGCGAGCGCGCCCCGCTGGTGGTGCCGCCCCGCATGGAGCTGCGCACCCCGCAGCAGTCCGCCGCCGCCGCGAACCCGAACTGGCCGACCGACCCCGACGTCGTCAAGGCCAAGAAGAAGGCGACCGCGGCCCGCGTGCCGGTGCACCAGACCGAGACCTACCGCCTCAACGAGGGCAAGCCGCTCAGCGTCTACGAGATGCGGGCCGGCCGCATGGAGGGCGCCGGCCTCAACGCCGGCCCGGCCAACCCCTACAAGGACGACCAGCGCGCCGAATTCTGGGCCTCGCCCGAGAAGAAGCAGCAGCAGGGCCTCCTCGCGGGCAAGAAGTCCGACCAGCTCGTCGCCGGGTCCGAGCCCGAGCGCCAGTTCCTCACCGATCCGCCCAGCGGCTACCGGGCGCCGTCCGCCCGCGGCAGCCTGGCGATGCCGAAGGCCGCCGCGCAGCCCAAGCTGAGCGACAACCAGGAAGCGAGCCCCTACGAGATCTACCGCAAGCCGCAGGCGGAGTGAGCCTGCCGCAGGCCGCGCCCCGGGGCGCCGCCGCCGCAATCGCCGATCGAAAGCGGGGCTCTGTCGGACGGCAGGGCCCCGACCTATATCAGTCTCGATCTTTTGGGCCGACGCCCGCCCCCGAGGCGGGTCCGCGCGTGACCCCTCCCCGAGGTAACCGATGACCGTCGCGACGATCCCGACCGCTCAAGCCTCCCAAAGCCCGCAAGTCTCCCAAGGCCCGCAAGTCTCCCACTTCCGCCTTGAGAACGGCCTGGAGGTCGTCGCGATCCCGGACCACCGCACGCCGGTGGTCACCCACATGATCTGGTATCGCAACGGCTCGGCCGACGATCCGATCGGAAAGTCAGGCATCGCGCATTTCCTCGAGCACCTGATGTTCAAGGGTACGCACAACCACCCGCAGGGCGAGTTCTCCAACATCGTGGCCGAACTCGGGGGCCAGGAGAACGCCTTCACGTCGCTCGACTACACGGCCTATTACCAGCGCGTCGCCAAGGAGCATCTCCGCGCCATGATGGAGCTGGAGGCGGACCGGATGACCAATCTGGTCCTCTCCGACGATATCGTCGATCCCGAGCGCGACGTGGTGCTGGAGGAGCGGCGCATGCGGGTGGAGACCGACCCGGGCGCGCAGCTCGGCGAGTCGGTGGCCTCCGCGCTCTTCACCCACCATCCCTACGGCATTCCGATCATCGGCTGGATGCACGAGATCGAGACGCTGGGCCGGGAGGACGCGCTGGCCTTCTACAAGCGCTTTTACACGCCCGAAAACGCCATCCTGGTGGTCGCCGGCGACGTCGCCCCCGAGGAGGTGAGGGCGCTGGCCGAGGCCACCTACGGCAAGATCCCCGCCATGGGCGAGGCCCCGGTGCGCCACCGCCCGCAGGAGCCCGAGACCCGCGCGTCCCGCCGGGTGAGCCTGGCCGATCCCAAGGTGGAGCAGCCCTCCCTGCAGCTCGCCTATCTGGCGCCCTCCTACACCACCGCCGCGCCCGGCGAGGCGGAGGCCCTGGACGTGCTGATCCAGATCCTGGGCGCGCAGTCCACCGGCCGCCTGCACCGGCGCCTCGTGATGGACAAGCGCGTCGCCGTGATGGCGGGCGGCTGGTACCAGAGCACCGCCGTGGACCGCTCGCGCGTGCTGCTCTACGCCGTGCCGCGCCCGGGCGTGAGCCTGGAGTCGCTGGAGAAGGACATCGGCGCCGTGGTGGCCGAGATCGTCGAGAAGGGCGTCGACGCCGCCGAACTGGCCCGCGCCAAGACGCGCCTGATCGCCGACACCGTCTATGCGCAGGACAGCCAGACCTCGCTGGCCCGCATCTACGGCTCGGCGCTCGCCACGGGCAGCACCGTGGGCTCCGTCGCGAGCTGGCCCGACGACATCGAGGCGGTCTCCGCCGAGGCCGTCCGCGACGCCGCCCGCCGCTGGCTCGACCCGCGCCGCACGGTCTCCGGCTACCTGATCAAGGACGAGGCTGCGTGACGCGCGCCCCCGGACCGCGGGCCTTCCGGCCCGCCTGCCCGGGGCCCTCCGCCCGCGCTTCCCGCACGCCCGACGAAACCAAGAAGAGCCCGCCATGAACGCACCCGTGAGCCCCGAGAAGACCAGCCACGCCTCGCGCATCCAGCGCGTGGTCTCGCCGGGCGGCGTCGAGGCCTGGCTGGTGGAGGACTACACGGTGCCGCTGCTGGCGCTGGAGTTCGCCGTGCGCGGCGGCTCCTCGCAGGACCCCGCCGGCAAGCCCGGCGTGGCCTATTTCCTCTCCGGCATGCTGGACGAGGGCGCGGGTCCCTATGAATCCGGCGCCTTCCACGAGCGGCTCGACGAGTTCGCCATCGAGCTGCGCTTCCACGCCGACCGCGACGGCTTCTCCGGCCACCTGCGCACCCTCGTGCGCCACCGCGACGAAGCCTTCGAGATGATGCGCCTCACCCTCGCCGAGCCCCGCTTCGACGAGGAGCCGCTGGAGCGCGTGCGCGCCCAGATCGAGGCCGGCATCCGCCACGAGATCAACGATCCCGACAGCCTCGTCAGCCGCGCCTTCTTCGAGGAGGCCTTCCCGGGCCACCCCTATGGCCGGCCCACCCAGGGCACGCTGGAGAGCCTGCCGCTGATCGGCCGCGACGACCTCTCCGACTACCGCCGGCGCGTCCTCGCGCGCGACAACCTGAAGATCGGCGTCGTCGGCGCCATCGACGCCGCCGCTCTGTCGGACGCGCTGGACCGCATCTTCGGCGGCCTGCCGGCCCGGGGCGAGCTCGCGCCCGTGCCGGACGCCGCGCCCGCCGGCGTGGGCCGGCGCAACGTCATCGACCTCGACATCCCGCAATCCTCCGTGCGCTTCGGCCGCGCCGGCGTGGCCCGCACCGATCCCGACTGGATCCCGGCGCTGGTGGTCAACCACGTGCTCGGCGGCGGCGTGTTCTCAGCCCGGCTCTTCCGCGAGGTGCGCGAAAAGCGCGGGCTCGCCTATTCGGTCTATTCCCACCTCGCCCCCATGTCGCATGCGGCGCTGTTCATGGGCGGCACCTCCACCAAGAACGAGCGCACGGCCGAATCCATCGCCCTCATCGAGAGCGAGATCCGGGCCATGGCCGAGTCCGGCCCCACCGAGGACGAGCTCGACAAGGCCAAGAAATACCTCGTCGGCTCCTACGCGCTGAACTTCGACACCTCCACCAAGATCGCCAGCCAGCTCGTCCGCATCCAGATCGACGACCTCGGCATCGACTACATGGACCGCCGCAACGGCCTCGTCTCGGCCGTCACGCTGGCCGACACGGCGCGCGTAGCCAAGCGCCTCCTCGGCGAAGGGCAGCTGCTGGTCACCGTGGTGGGCCGCCCGGCGGGATTGTGAGAGGAGGGGGGCTTCAACCCTGCCGAAGTTGCTCGGCCCAGCGCTGGGAGGCATAATCCCCGAATGACGGTCGCTCGGCAGACGACGAGCCCCAAGACGAGGAAGCGCCGCGGCCCAGCGCTCGGGTTCAGCGCTGCGACGGCGCGATATGTCCTGAAGCCCGCCTCGAAAGAGGCCCGTATTTCGGTGGCGGACGTTCGAGCCGCCGCGAAGGCGATCAGCGAAGCTTCGTAGGCCGAGCGCAAGGCGCGGCTTCCCTCACCCCCGCCCTTCCCACCCACTCCCCATCCCCCTATCCTCGCGCCGTCGCCACCGGGACGGGAATCACGCAGCATGGCTTTCGAGCACGCGACCGCGTCGGCGCTGCGGTCTTCGATCGGCGAGGGCGGCGTCGCCGACGAGGCCTATGAGGCCGCCCTGGCCGATGTCGGCGCGGCGCTCGGGCGCTTCCGGGAGGCGGTGAGCCAGGCCGCCCGCGTCCCGGCGCCGGGCCAGGGCCGCGCGCCGCGCCCGGCGCTGCTGCGCCTCGCCGCCGACGCGCTGCAGGCCGCCGCCTCGCGCCCCGCCGCGCCCGCCCGCTCGCTCTTCGCCAAGCCGGCCGGCCGCGCCGCCGCTCCCGAACCCACCTCCGCCGACCTGCCGCCCGGCGTGGCGGAGGCGGCCCGGCGCCTCGCCGAAGAGGGCGTCACCGACGTCGTCGTGCTGTCCGGCGGCTCCACGCTGGGCGCGCAGGTCACGGCGCAGCTGAAGGACTACGGCGTGCCGGCGCTGGGCGTGCTCGCCCCGCCGCCCCGGGCGCATTTCCTCGACGGGCTTGATCCGCGCACCGTGGGCGCGGTGCTGCGCCGCCTGCCCCTGACGGCGACGCGCTTCCTGGCCGTCTCCGGCGAGGGGGGCGAGGGCGGCGCCGTGATGCAGGCCATCGCGGCCCTGGAGGCGCTGAAGCGCGCCGGCCTCGGCGCGGCTATCCCGCAAACGGTGGTGGCGGTGGTGGAGCCCGCCGGCGCGGGCGGCCTCGGCGGCCTGCGCAGCCTGGTGCAGGCCCATGGCGGCGTCGTGCTGGAGCATGACCAGGATCCGCCCGAGGCGTCGTCGCCGCTGGGCGCGGCCGGCTTCGCGGCGCTGTCGCCCACCGGGCTCCTGCCGGCCGCCGCGTTGGGGCTCGACGTCTCGGCCCTGCGCCGCGGCGCCTTCGAGGCGCTGCGCTCCGGCCTCGACGCGGCCGCCTCGCCGCGGGACTGCGCGCCCGCCGCCGGCGCGGCCCTCAACCTCGCCGCCATGCGGACCGGCCGCAGCGTCGCCGTGATGGCGCCCCACGCCGACCGGCTGGCGCTGTTCTCCCGCTGGTGGGCGCAGCTGTGGACCGACGCGCTCGGTCCCGGCGGGGCCGCGAGCCTGCCTCTGGCCGCGCCCGGCCCGGCCGACGCCCGGGCCCAGCTGTTCTACGCCGCCGGCCCGGCCGACAAGCTCTTCACGGTGGTCACGGTCGAGCCCGGCTCCGACGACCCGCCGCTCCCGGGGGGAGGGCCGGGAACGGACCCGGCCGCGGACCTGCTCGCCGCCTTGGCCCATGCCGGCCGGCCCGCCCGCCGCATCCGCCTGCCGCGCCTCGACGAGGCCGCCCTGGGGGCTCTGATGGCCCACATGATGCTGGAGACCGCGCTCGTCGCCGACGCTCTGGGCCTGCGCCCCTTCGAGGGGCCGAGCGCCCCCGAGCCCGCCGCACCGGAGCCCGCCGCCTCATGAGCGTGCGCCGCCTGGATCCCGTCCTGGTCGACCGCATCGCCGCCGGCGAGGTGGTGGAGCGCCCGGCCTCGGCCGTGAAGGAGCTCGTCGAGAACGCGCTCGACGCGGGCGCGAGCCGCATCGAGGTCGTCATCGAGGGCGGCGGGCGGCGGCTCATCCGGGTGGTGGACGACGGCGCCGGCATGAGCCCGCAGGACCTCGACCTCGCGGTGGAGCGCCACGCCACCTCCAAGCTGCCCGATGGCGACCTCTTCGCCATCGACACGCTGGGCTTTCGCGGCGAGGCGCTGCCTTCCATCGGGGCGGTGTCGCGCCTCACCATCGCCACCCGGCAGGCCGGCGCGGCGCACGGCTCCTCCATCCTGGTCGACGCCGGTCTGAAGCATCCGGTGCGGCCGGCGGCCCTCGACCGCGGCACGCGGGTGGAGATCGCCGACCTGTTCTTCGCCACGCCGGCGCGGCTGAAATTCCTGAAGACCGACCGCGCCGAGGCGCAAGCCGTCGCCGACATGCTGAAGCGCCTCGCCATGGCGCATCCGGGCGTGCGCTTCGAACTGGGCGGGGAGGGCGCGCCGGCGCTGGACTACCCCGCCGCCTCCGGCGATCCGCAAGCCGCCATGCTGGCGCGCCTCGGCCAGGCGCTGGGGCGCGATTTCGTCGACAACGCCCTGCCGCTGGACGCCATGCGGGAGGAGGCCGGCCTCGTCGGCCTCGCCGGCCTGCCCACCTTCCACCGGCCCACGGCGGCGTGGATCCACCTCTTCGTCAATGGCCGCCCGGTGCGCGACAAGCTGCTGCTCGGCGCCGTGAAGGGCGCCTATGCGGATGTCGTGCCCAGCGGCCGCCACCCGGCGCTGGCGCTCTTCGTCAGCTGCCCGCCGCGCCTCGTCGACGTCAACGTGCATCCGGGCAAGAGCGAGGTGCGCTTCCGCGATCCGGGCCTCATCCGCGGCCTCGTCGTCGGGGCGCTCAAGCAGGCGCTGGCCGGCGCCGGCCACCGGGCCTCCAACACCGTCGGCGCCGCGACGCTCGACGCCCTGCGGGCCCATGCCGGCGCGCCGGCGGCGCGCTCCTGGTTCGCCGCGCCCCCGGCCCGCAACGCGCAGTGGGACTGGCGCGCCAGCTCGGCCGCGCCCGCCGCGCCGCCGGGGCCGCCGCTCCACCGCCAGCCCGGCTTCGCCGCGCCGCCCCAATCGGCCTTCGCGGCCCAAGCCGCCTTCGTCACCCTCGCCGAACCCGCCGCCGACCTGCGCGCCGCCGAGGCCGCGCCGGCGCCGGACCTGCTGGCCCGCCCCCTCGGGGCCGCCAGGGCCCAGCTGCACGATGCCTACATCGTCGCCCAGACGCAGGACGGCGTCGTCATCGTCGACCAGCACGCCGCCCATGAGCGGCTCGTCTATGAGCGCCTGAAGCGCGAGCGGGCCGAGGGCGGCGTGGCGCGCCAGCTCCTGCTCATCCCGGCCGTGGTCGACCTCGACCCCGTCGCGGTGGACCGGCTCTGCGAGAAGGCCGGCGTGCTCGCCGCGCTGGGCCTCGCCGTCGAGGCCTTCGGCCCCGGCGCGGTGGCGGTCAGCGAAGTCCCCGCCGCCCTCGCCGGCGCCGATGTCGGCGCGCTGGTGCGCGACCTCGCCGATTCGATGGAGGACTGGGGCGGCGCGCTCGCCCTGGAGGACCGGCTCGACCACGTGCTGGCGACCTTCGCCTGCCATCACTCGGTGCGCGCCGGCCGCCGCCTCAAGCCCGAGGAGATGAACGCCCTGCTGCGCGAGATGGAGGCCACGCCCCTCTCCGGCCAGTGCAACCACGGCCGCCCCACCTATGTCGAGCTCAAGCTGGCCGACGTGGAGCGGTTGTTCGGGCGGCGGTGAGAGGGAGCGGAAATGCACGTTGACTATGAAGAACTATACGATTGGCAGGCCATCGATGTTTTCAAAAAAATTGTAAGCAAGAGATGGAACGAAGTAAAAAATTCTGAGAGTCGACAAAGGAGATATAATGGCCTGAGAGAGGGGTGGGTCTTTTCGGCCGTCGCTGACCACTTGGGAGCGCAAGAAGCACGACTTTGCAGCGAGGACCCACCAGATGTCGAGGTAAAGCTCCTAGAGGGTGAATATAGGATAGAGGTTACAGAGGCACTGCCGATGGGCCGCCGCCCGGGTCACGAGGCAAGATATGGGCTTGTGAGTGGACCTGCACCGATCGAGAAATGGGTTGATGAAGAGAACCAGCTTTTGCCAGCCTTGGTGGAAGCTTTCAAGCGGAAGGAACTAAAATCCTATTCTCACGTAGACATCATAGTAGTCTATGCAAATTTGGCTAACTATCCACGTGATGCGTCACCGTCGGTCAAGGTAGCAATTCAAAATATAGTAGACGATCCTGCTCGAAAACACATGCGAGTTGTGCTCTGGCGTAACTTTATATTTTGTACTGCTGGGCTCACGACCGCCCCCGCCACGCCCGCGCCAGGCCGTCAAGCGTGACGGCGGCCAGGCCCGCCGCGAGGCCCCAGAAGGCGGAGCCGACGCCGAAGGCCGCATAGCCTGAGGCCGTCACAGCCAACGTCAGGACGGCGGCGAAGCGGTCCTTTTCGTCGGAGAGAGCGCCGGAGAGCGCGCCGGTGAGCGGACCCAGGAGGGCGAGGCCGGCGACGGTCTTGACGAGGTCGCCGGGCAGCGCCGCGAAGATCGCCACCAGCGAAGCCCCGAACGCGGCGAAGACCAGGTAGGTCAGCCCGTAGAACGGCCCCGTCATCCAGCGCTTGTCCGGGTCGGGATGCGCGTCCGGGCCGGTGCAGAGCGCGGCCGTGATGGCCGCCAGATTGCTCGTGTGGGCGCCGAGGAACGCGGTCAGCACCGAGGCGAGGCCAGTGACGCCCAGGATGGAGCGCGCCGGTGCGGCGTAGCCCGCCGCCTTCAGCACCGCGAAGCCGGGCAGGTTCTGCGACGCCGTGGTGACCAGATAGAGCGGCAGCCCGATGCCGATCAGCACGCTGGGCTCGAAGGCCGGGGCGATGGGCGTCACGGTCGTGAGCCCGAGGCGGTCGGGCATCGGCCCCGTGATCCCGAGCGCGAAGGACAGCGCCGCGCCGGCGCCGAGCACGGCCAGCACCGCCCAGGACGGGCTGAGCAGGCGCGCGGCCAGGAACAGGCCCACCAGCGGCCAGACCAGGGCCGGCGCATGCTGGGCGCTTTCGAACGTCGCCAGCACGAAGCGGATCAGCACGCCGGCCAGCATCGCGGCCGCCACCGGCGTCGGGATGCGGCCGATCAGGGCGCCCAGCGGCCGGAAGGCCGCCGTCAGCAGAATGAGTGCGCCCGCGGCCAGGAAGGCCCCCACGGCGGCCGGCATGCCGATCGGCGCGGCCGTGGCGGCCAGCAGGGCGGCGCCGGGGGTCGACCAGGCGGTGATGATCGGGATGCGGTGGCGCAGGCTCAGGATCGTGCTCGTCGCCGCCATGGCGAGGCACAGGCCCGTGACCCAGGAGGAGGTCTGGGCGGCGTCCGCCCCCACCGCCTTGGCGGCCGAGACCACGATGGCCAGCGTGCCCCCGAACCCGACCAGGGCGGCGACCACGGCCGAGACGACGACGGAGAGGCGCATGCGGGATCCCGAAAGGCGGACGGCGGCTCAGCCGGCCAGGAAGGGCATGAGGGCGTCGAGGGTCGCCCGCGGGTTCTCCTCCGCGACGAAGTGGCCGCTGTCGATCCCCTGTCCGACCGCGCCCGGCGCGAAGGTCCCCCGCCAGGCGTCGAGCGGGCTCGCCCCGGCGGCCGGGATGCCTGCCGAGCCCCACACCGCCGCGACCGGGCAGGCGATGACCTTGCCGGCGTCGCGGTCCTGCCGGTCCTGGGCGAGGTCGGTGGTCGCCCCGGCCCGGTAGTCCTCGCAGCAGGCGTGGATGCGGTCCGGATTGTTGAAGAAGGCGCGGTAATGGGCGAGCGCCCGCGGATCGAACGGGTCCAGCGACTTCGCCTTCGTCCAGCTCGCCAGCGTATGGTCGAGCCACGCGACCGGATCGGCGCCGATCGCGCGCTCGGGAACCGGCTCGGGCTGGGCCAGAAAGGTCCAGTGATAGACCTGCATGGCGCTCTTGGCGTCCATCCGATCCCACATCAGCAAGGTGGGGATGATGTCGAGCAGCGCCAGCCGCTCCACCCGGCCGGGATGGTCAAGGGCCAGCCGGTAGCCCACCCGGGCTCCCCGGTCGTGCCCGATCAGGGCGAAGCGCACATGGCCCAGCGCCTCCATGACGGCGACGACGTCGCCCGCCATGGCGCGCTTGGAATAGACCTCGACGCCGCCGTCGCCGCGTGGGGCCGTGGACCAGCCATAGCCCCGCAGGTCCATGGCGACGACGGTGAAATAGGGGGCGAGCTCCGGCGCGATCCGGTGCCACATCACATGCGTTTGCGGAAAGCCGTGCACCAGCGCCAGCGCCGGCCCGCGGCCGCCCACCCGGGCGAAGATCTTGCCGGCCTGCGTGTCGATCCACTTGCTGGCGAAGCCGGGGAACAGGTCGGCGAGATCGGACATGGCGGGCCTCATGGGTCGTGGTCCGCGAGCCTTCCGGCTCGCCTGGGGTGGACAGGATGCGAGCCCGCGGGCTCGCGGTCTAGGCGCTAGACGGCCCGCCAGCCGATGTCCGTGCGGTTGAAGCCGCCCGGCCAGTCGATCCTGGCGACGCCCTCATAAGCGCGCTTGCGGGCCTCCGCGATGCTGTCGCCCAGCGCCGTGACGGCCAGCACGCGGCCGCCGGCGGCCACGAGGCTCCCGTCCGGCGCCTGCCGCGTCCCGGCGTGGAAGACCTGCACGCCGTCCAGCGCCTCGGCGTCCTCGACGCCCCGGATGGGGGTGCCGGTCTCCGGCTTCGCCGGATAGCCCCGGGCCGCCATCACCACCGTAAGGGCCGCCTGCGGGCTCCAGCCGAGAGCGAGCCGGGAGACGCCGCCCTCCACGGTGGCCAGCAGCGCCTCGACGAGGTCGCCCTGCAGGCGCGGCATCAGCGCCTCGCATTCGGGATCGCCGAAGCGGCAATTGTACTCGATTAGCCTGGGGCCGTCGGCGGTGATCATCAGCCCGGCGAAGAGCACGCCCCGGAAGGGCGCGCCGCGGCGCTTCATGGCCGCCACCGTGGGCTCGATGATCTCGGCCATGACCCGCGCCGCGACGGCGTCGGTCACCACGGGCGCCGGCGAATAGGCGCCCATGCCGCCGGTGTTCGGGCCTGTGTCGCCGTCGCCGACGCGCTTGTGGTCCTGCGCGGAAGCCAGCGGCAGGGCGGCGTCGCCGTCCACGAGGGCGAAGAACGAGGCCTCCTCGCCCACCATGCATTCCTCGATCACGACCTCCTCGCCGGCCGCCCCGAGGCCGCCGGAGAACATCATGTCGATGGCCGCCTCCGCCTCTTCCACGGTGGCGGCGACGACGACGCCCTTGCCGGCCGCAAGGCCGTCCGCCTTGACCACGATGGGCGCGCCCTGGGCGCGGACATGGGCCTTCGCCGGCCCGGGCTGCGTGAACCGCGCGAAATCCGCCGTCGGCACGCCCGCCTCGCGGCAGAGCTCCTTGGTGTAGGCCTTGGACCCCTCCAGCTGCGCGGCGACGCGCGACGGGCCGAAGGCCTTGATCCCGGCGGCCGCCAGGTCGTCCACGATCCCAGCCACAAGAGGCGCCTCGGGTCCCACCACCACGAAGCCGACGCCCATCAGGCGGCAGAAATCCACCACGGCCTGGTGGTCGGCCACGTTCAGCTGGACGTTCGTCCCGCACTGGGCCGTGCCGGGATTGCCGGGAGCGATGAACAGCGTCTCGCAGCGCGGGCTCTGCGACAGCTTCCATGCGAGCGCATGTTCGCGGCCGCCAGAGCCGATGAGCAGGATCTTCATGAGGCCTCCGCGGCGCTGAACGTGGCGATGCTTTAGACCATGCCGAGGCCCGGGGGAAAGAGGGCAGCCTCATCCCTCCCCGGACCGGAGAGGGACGGGAGGCGGGGCGCCTGCCCTACCGCCGGGGCGATTCGCCCTTTATGCTGCGGGGCATGTCCCAAGAACCCGTTTCAAACGTCCCCGAGTGGTCGGTCAGCGAGCTCTCCGGCGCCCTGCGGCGCACGCTGGAGGACGCCTACGGGCATGTGCGGGTCCGGGCCGAGCTCGGCAAGGTCACGGTCCATGGCAGCGGCCATGTCTATCTCGACCTGAAGGACGACAAGAGCTGCCTGGCCGGCGTCATCTGGCGGGGCGCTGCGTCCAAGATCCGGTTCCGGCCCGAGATGGGCATGGAGGTGATCGCCACCGGCAAGATCACCACCTTCCCGGGGCAGTCAAAATACCAGCTCATCATCGACACGCTGGAGCCGGCCGGCGTCGGCGCGCTGCTGGCCCAGATCGAGGAGCGCAAGCGCCGGCTCGCCGCCGAGGGGCTGTTCGACGACGCCCGCAAGCAGTTGCTCCCCTACCTGCCGGCGGTGATCGGCGTCGTCACCTCGCCCACGGGCGCGGTGATCCGCGACATCCTCCACCGGCTGGCGGACCGCTTCCCCCGCCACGTGATCGTCTGGCCCGTGCGGGTGCAGGGCGACACCTGCGCGGCCGAGGTCACGGCCGCCATCCGCGGCTTCAACGCCCTGCCAGAGGAGGGCCCGATCCCGCGGCCGGACCTGCTGATCGTGGCGCGCGGCGGCGGCTCGATCGAGGACCTCTGGGGCTTCAACGACGAAGCGGTGGTGCGCGCCGCCGCCGACAGCCACATCCCGCTGATCTCGGCCGTCGGCCACGAGACCGACTGGACCCTCATCGACTACGCGGCCGACAGGCGCGCCCCGACGCCCACCGGCGCGGCCGAGATGGCGGTTCCGGTGCGCTCGGACCTGCTGCTCGCGGCCGCCGATCTCGGCCGGCGCGTGCTGGCCGCGCTGCATCGGCATCTCGACCGCCGCAAGGCCGACCTGCGCTCGGCCGCGCGGGCCCTGCCCGGGCCGGAGGACCTCCTGGCCCTGCCGCGCCAACGGCTGGACCTGTCGGGCGGCAAGCTCGTCCACGCTTTGGCGGCGAACTCGCGCAAGCACGACGCCCGCCTCGCCGAAACGGCGCGCCGGCTGGCGCGGCTCTCGCCCCAGGCGAGGCTCGCCGGCATGCGGGCCAAGCTCGACGGCCTCGGCCTGCGGCTGGCGGCGGCGCAGGGCGCCAATCTGCGGGCCGAGCGGCAGCGCATCCTGCACCAGCGCGAGCGGCTGGCCGCGCTGGCCCGCCGCGGCGACAACGCCGCCGCGAGCCTCGTCGCAAGACGCCGCGAGCGGCTGGAGCGGATCGGCGAGCGTCCCCGCCGCGCCATGGCGGCCGCGCTGGATGGCGGCCGGCAGGCGCTCGAGCGCCGCGCGCAGCTGCTCGTCAGCTACGACTACAAGCAGGTGCTGCGGCGCGGCTACGCCCTGGTGCACGGTCCCGACGGCCACCTGGTCCGCGAGGCCGCTCAGGTCGCCGGCGGCATGGCGCTGGAAATCCAGTTCGCCGATGGAAGCGTCAAGGCGGTGGCGGGCGACGCCGGCCGCGCCCGGCCCAGGGCGAAGCCCGCGCCGGTCCAGCAAGGCAGCCTGTTCGGTGGCTGAGCCCATGGCCAAGCTGGGCGACCGCGAGCCCCGGGTCGCCGTCGCGCTCGGCGGAGGCGGCGCGCGCGGGCTCGCCCACATCGCCGCCCTGGAGGCGCTCGACGAGCTGGGCGTCCGGCCCGTCGCCATCGCGGGCACGTCCATGGGGGCCATCGTGGGCGCGGCCTATGCGGCCGGGGCCTCCGGCAAGGAGTTGCGGGCCTACGCGCTCTCGCGCCTTCGGGACCGGGCGCAGGTGATGGCGCGCGTGCTGCAGGCGAGGGTGGGCCGCATCGCCGACCTGTTCTCGCGCGGCGTCGGCAACCCGGTGCTGATCGACGGGGAGAAGCTGCTGGACCTGTTCTGGCCCGAGATCGTCCCGGACGACATCGAGGACCTGCCCATCCCGTTCCAGGCGGTCGCGACCGATTATTTCGCCCGCTGCGAGCATCGTTTCGACGCCGGTCCGCTGGTCACGGCGGTGGCGGCCTCGATGGCGATCCCCGGCCTGGTGCGGCCCGTGCTGGCCGGCGGGCGCGTCTATGTGGACGGCGGCGCGGTCAACCCGCTGCCCTTCGAGCGCCTGGGCGACGACGGGGCCATCGTGGTGGCTGTCGACGTCACGGGCGGCCCCACCACCGCGGTGCGCGTCGCGCCGGAGCCCTTCGAGGCGATGCTCGGGGCGTCGCAGATCATGCAGGGCGCGATCGTAGCCGAAAAGCTGAAGGCGCGGGCGCCGGACGTGCTGGTGCGCCCGGCCGTGGACGCGTTCCGGGGCCTCGATTTCTTCAAGACGAAGGCGATCCTGCTGGCGGCCGAGCCCGCCAAGGAGCAGCTGAAGCGCGATCTCGCCGCCCGGTTGGAGAGGCCCGCGCCCGCCGCGGTCAGCGGCGCTCGGCGAAGAAGCTCCTGAGCAGGTCGGCGGACTCGGTCTCGCGCAGCCCGCCATAGACCTCCGGGGCGTGGTGGCAGGTCGGCGCGCCGAAGAGGCGCACGCCATGCTCCACCGCGCCGCCCTTCGGGTCGCCAGCCGCGAAGTAAAGCCGCCGGATGCGCGCGAAGGAGATGGCGCCGGCGCACATCGGGCAGGGCTCCAGCGTGACGTAGAGGTCGCAGCCGACCAGCCGCTCGGAGCCGAGCACTGCGCTGGCCGCCCGGATGGCCAGCATCTCGGCGTGGGCGGTGGGATCGCGGTCCTGCAGGGTGCGGTTGCCGGCCGCGGCCAGGACGATCCCCTCGCGCGCCACGGCGGCGCCCACAGGCACCTCGCCCCGGGCGGCGGCGGCGCGCGCCTCCCTGAAGGCCGCCTCCATGGGATCGGTCCGTTCGCCGGCCGGCCCTGTCATCGCTGCTCCACGCCTGTCCGGCCGCTGCGCGCGGCGCATTTCATCCGCGAAGCGGATACCACTTTGCCGGAAAATGCTCTATCAGCGCGTGATGAGCGACAGGACGAATGATCGAGGCGGCGGCGGCGGCAAGGGCCGTCCGCCCTCCAGGGGCGGCGCGCGCGGCGGCGCAGGCGGCAAACCAGCGGGCGACAGGCCCGCCCGGGGCCCCGGCGGGCCCAAGCGGCCCGGCGGCTTCGGCAAGGACGGTCCGAGGGACGCCGCCGGCCCGCGCGCGGCCCGGCCGGCGAGGCCCCCGCGGGACGCCGCCGAGCGTCCGGCCCGGCCGCCTCGCGACGCCGGCGACCGGCCCCGCAGGGACGCGGCCGAGCGTCCGTTCCGCGCCCGCGGCGACGAGGCCGGCGAGCGCCGGCCCGGCAAGCCGGCCGGATCGGCCGGCCCCAAGCGTTTCGGCGGCGGCAAGGACGCAGGCGGAGCGCGCAGCGCCGGCCCGCGCAAGGGCGCCGCGCCCCGCACCTTCTCCGGCGACCGCGCCGGCGGAACCCGCCCCGGCGCCGAAGCCGCGCCGGCCGCGCCCAAGCGCGAGTTCTCCGAGCGCATCGCCAAGGTGATCGCCCGCGCCGGCCTGTGCTCGCGACGCGACGCCGAGGCCTGGATCGAGGAGGGACGGGTCGCCGTGAACGGCGTCACCCTGACCAGCCCGGCGCTCGACGTCAGCGCCCAGGACGTAGTCGTCGTCGACGGCGCGCCGCTGCCGACCCGCGAGCGCACGCGGCTGTTCCTCTACCACAAGCCCCGCGGCGTGGTGACGACGGTGCGCGACCCCGAGGGTCGCCGGACCGTGTTCGACGCCCTGCCGCCCGGATTGCCCCGCGTGATCACCGTCGGGCGGCTCGACATCAACACCGAGGGCCTGCTGCTGCTCACCAATGACGGCGGGCTGGCGCGCGTCCTGTCGCTGCCGGAGACCGGCTGGCTGCGGAAATACCGCGTCCGCGCCTATGGCGAGGTCACGCAGCCGCAGCTCGACGCGCTGCGCGACGGCGTCACCATCGAGGGCATGCATTACGGCCCGATCGAGGCCTCGCTGGACCGCGCCCAGGGTGACAACGCCTGGCTGACGCTGGGCCTGCGCGAGGGCAAGAACCGCGAGGTCAAGAAGATCCTCGAGCATCTCGGGCTGCAGGTGAACCGGCTCATCCGGCTCTCCTTCGGCCCGTTCCAGCTCGGCGACCTGCCGGAGGGCGCGGCCGACGAGGTGCGCACGCGCGTGCTGCAGGACCAGCTCGGCCCCGAGCTTTCCGCCCAGGCGGAGGTCGATTTCGAGGCGCCGGTCTTCGTCTATGACGAGGACGACTTCCGCCCCAAGGCGCGCCAGGACGAGGCGGATCGACGCGATCGCGACGATCGGCGGCCCACCCGCGAGGGCGGCGCGCCGGCCTCCGGCCGCGAGCCCGTGGGCGGCGACTCCCGCCAGCGCCGCCGCAGCGAACCCACCGTGTGGGGCGCCCCCGAGCGCGACGGCCCGCCGCGGGACCGGACGCGAGGCCGCGACCGGCCTGACGAGACCTTGGACGAGAAGCCCAAGCCCAAGCGCCGGCACCCGATGGAGCCGCTCACCAGCGTGTGGCGGGCCGACGACGCGGAGGCCATGGTCCCGCGCGGCAAGATCCCGCGCCGCGGCGCGGATCCCAAGCTGGCCCGCGCCGAGAGCGCCGAGAAGTCGCACCAGCGCGCCGGCAAGGTGAAGGATCCCAAGGGCCGCGCGGTGCGGGTGGAGCGGATCGCCCGCGACCCGGCCGCCCATATCCGCGAGGAGGCTTATGTCGAGAAGCCCCGCGGGCGGTCGCGCCCGTCGACTGGGGCTCCGCGCGGCGGCGACAGGCCGGACGGGCGCAAGCCCTATGCGGGCCGCAGCGCCGAAGGCCCGCCGCGCGCCGAGCGGCCGAAGCGCAACGTCTGGAGCGACGCGCCCGCCGAGGGCGAGCGCCGGGCGGGCCCCGCCAAGCCCAGCACGTTCAAGCCCCGTACGTTCAAGCACCGCGACGGCGACGCCCCTCGCGGCGCCGGCGAGCGTCCCGCCCGCAGCTTCAAGCCGCGCGGCGACAGGGCGCCGGGAGAAGGCCGTCCCGGAGGGGATCGCCCGTCCCGGGGCGACCGGCCCGCGGGCGCGGGCTTCAAGCCGCGCGGCGACGGCCCCAGGGGACCCCGCCCGGGCGGGCCCGGCGGCTCGCGTCCTGGCGGGTCCCGCCCCGGCGGGTCGCGTCCCGGCGGCTCCGGCGGCGGTCGGCCGCCCCGGCGTCCGCGCGAGGGCTGAGCCGTGCGCATCGTCGGCGGGCGGCACAAGGGCCGGGCCCTGGCCGCCCCGAAGACGCAGGCCGTCCGCCCCACCTCGGACCGCCTGCGCGAGACCATCTTCAACATCCTCGCGCACGCCTATGACGATCCCGTCCAGGGCGCGAGGGTGCTGGACCTCTTCGCCGGCACCGGCGCGATGGGGCTGGAGGCGCTGTCGCGCGGCGCGGCCTTCGCGTTGTTCGTCGACGACTCGGCCGAGGGCCGCGGGCTCATCAAGGCCAATGTCGACGCGCTCGGGGCGGCGGGGACCTCGAAAGTCTTTCGCCGCGACGCCACCCGGCTCGGCGCGGCGCATCCCCACATGCCCTTCGGGCTGGTGTTCTGCGATCCGCCCTATGGCAGGGGCCTCGCCCCGCTCGCGCTCGCCTCGGCGCTGGCCGGCGGCTGGCTCGCCCCCGACGCCCTGCTGGTGGTGGAGGAAGCCGCCGACGCGCCGTTGGAGCTGCCGGCGGGCTTCACGGTCGAGGACCGGCGCGACTATGGCGAGACCCAGGTCGTCGTCGCCCGAGCCGGTTGAGCGCGGGCCCAAGGCCCGCGGCCTCGGCGGTCAGGAATACGGATCGGCCGCGTCGCGCAGCCCGTCGCCCATGAAGTTGAACGCCAGCACCACCAGGATGACCGGGACCATCGGGGCCAGCAGCCACGGATAGAGGTTCACGGCCGCCAGGTTCTGCGCCTCGTTGAGCAGCACGCCCCAGCTCGTCACCGGCGGGCGCAGCCCGAGGCCGAGGAAGGACAGCGCCGTCTCGCCCAGGATCATGGACGGGATCGACAGCGTGGCGCTGGCGATCAGGTGGCTCATGAAATTGGGCACGAGGTGGTGCGCGATGATGCGCGAGCGCGAGGCGCCCATCAGCTCGGCGGCGCGCACGAACTCCTCCTCGCGCAGCGCCAGCAGCTTGGATCGGACCGCCCGCGCCAGGCCCGGCCAGTCGAGCAGGCCGAGGATCAGCGTAATGGCGAAGAACACCAGGACCGGGCTCCAGTTCGCCGGCAGCGCTGCCGAGAGCGCCAGCCAGAGCGGCAGCTCCGGCAAAGAGCGCAGGATCTCGATCATCCGCTGCACCGTGGCGTCGACCCACCCGCCCATATAGCCGGCGAGGCCGCCCAGCGTCAGCCCGATCACGAAGGAGACCGCGATGCCGAGCAGCCCGACCGTGAGCGAGATGCGCGCGCCATAGATGATGCGCGAGAACAGGTCGCGCCCGAGCTTGTCGGTGCCGACCAGGAAGAAGGTGCCGCCCTTGGGCGGGCAGACCAGATGCATGCGGGCCTGCGTCATGCCCCAGAACTGGTAGGGCGCGCCCTCGCAGAGGAAGCGCAGGGGCTCCGGCCGGGTGCTGTCCACCGCGTATTCGCGCCGGAAGGTCTCCAGGTTGAACTTGAAGGCGTAGGGGTACACGAAGGGCCCGACGAAACGCCCTTCGTGGAACAGGTGGACGCCCTGCGGCGGCGCCGAGAGGTGGTCGGCGTTGCGCTGGCCGAGCCCATAGGGCGCGATGAACTCGACGAAGGGCAGGGCGATGTAGAGCGAGGCCAGGAAGATGGCCGAGACCAGCGCGACCCGGTGCCGCTTGAACTTCCACCAGATCAGCCGCGCCGCCGAGGCGCGGTAGAACTTCTCCTCCGCGGCGCTCATCGCGTCCGACGCGCTGGCGTCGAACGGCGCGGGGTTGACGTAGTGGCCCGGCGCGTTCGGATCGTGGGTGATGGGCGACAAGGCGACGCTCATGTCAGCCTCTCCGCCCGAAGCGGATGCGGGGATCGAGCGTGGCCAGCAGCAGGTCGGAGATCAGCATGCCGATCACGGTGAGCACCGCCACGAACATCAGGATGAAGCCGGCCAGGAACTGGTCCTGCTGCTTCAGGGCCTGCAGGAGCACCGGCCCGACGGTGGGCAGGCTGAGCACCAGCGACACCAGCACCGAGCCGGAGATGAGGTGGGGCAGCAGGTTGCCGATATCGGCCACGAACGGGTTCAGGGCCATCCGAAACGGGTACTTCAGCAGCGCCGGCATCGGCTTCATGCCCTTGGCCCGGGCCGTGACGGTGTACTGCTTCTGCAACTCGTCGAGCAGGTTGGCCCGCATGCGTCGGATCATGGCGGCGGTGCCGGAGAGCCCGATGACGATCACGGGCGCGATCAGGTGCGAGGCGATCGAGCTGGCCTTGGCCATGCTCATCGGCTCCTGGGCGAATTTCTGGTCCATCATCCCCCCGATGGAGATGCCGAACCAGCGGTTGAGGTAGAAAAGCAGGATCAGGGCCAGCAGGAAGTTGGGCGTGGCGAGGCCGAGATAGCCCAGGAGCGTGGCCGCATAGTCGCCCCAGGAATATTGCCGCGTCGCCGAGTAGATGGCGATCGGGATGGCGACGACATGGACGAAGATCACCACCACGACATTGACCAGCAGCGTCAGCCCCAGCGCGCCGCCGACGACGTCGTTGACCGGCCGCTGGAACTCGAAGGACCAGCCCCAGTCGCCCTGCAGCAGGCCGGAGAAGCCGTTCGGCCCGGACCAGACGCCTAGCCAGATCAGGTATTGCTCCCAGACGGGCCGGTCGAGCCCGTACTGGGCGCGCAGGAACTCGGCCTTGGCGGCCGCGGCCGGATCGCCCTGCGAGCGCAGCTCGGCGATCTGGTTGGTGAGGAAGTCGCCTGGCGGAAGCTTGATGATGAGGAAGACCAGCGCCGAGATCGCCACCAGCGTCAGCAGCATGGTGACGAACCGGCGGAGGATGTACATCGCCATGCGCATCGGCTGTCCTCAAGCCTCGTAGTAGAATTCGTCGATGCGGTAGACGCCCAGGAGCGACGTCGGCTCCCAGGAGAACATCGCCTTCTCGGGCATGTTGCGCATGCGCTTGTTGACCACGATCGGCTGCAGCTCTCCCGCCACCGTTCCGATGGTGAACTGCTGCTCGGCCTGGAGCGCCAGCATGTCCTTCCAGATCGCGGCGCTCATGTCCTCGTGGGTCGTCTTCAGCCACTTGTCGTAGAGCGCCATCAGCTTCTCGGCCGCCGGGTCGTCCGGCTTCTCGCCGCTGCGGCCCAGCGTCTCGAACCACTGGCCCCATTTGGGCCAGGAATAATGCTCCTGCCGGACGGGCGCGAGCTCGGTGGGCGGCATCAGGGGCGTGGGCACCGCGTTGTCGAGGCCGGTGGACGCCACCATGACGGTCTGGCCCGCATAGGAGCGCTGGCGCAGGATGCCGCGGTCCTGCGGCTTCATGAACAGCTTGACCCCGACGTCCCGCCAGAACTCGGTGATCAGCTCCAGGGCGTCGACGATGTCGGTGGACTCGCCGTCGACCTCCACCACGATCTCCAGGACCCGGCCGTCGGGCAGCAGGCGGATGGAGTTGGAGTCCCGGGCCGTCAGCCCGAGCTCGTCCAGCATGGCGTTGGCGAATTCGGGGTCGTAGCCGGCGAACTGCGTCCGGAACTCGTCCGCATAGAGCGGGCTGCTCTTCATCACCGTGTTGTTGCCCTCCACGCCGAGGCCGAACAGCAGCGCGTTGTTGAGGATCCGGCGGTCGATGGCGGCCGAGAGGGCCCGGCGGTAGCGCACGTCGCGGTTCAGCTTGCGCCACACCGGGTCGTTGGTGTTGAGGTTGGGATAGAGCGTGTAGACGGACCCGCGCGCATAGGGCCACAGCAGCGTGCGGTAGTTCTGCGCCGCCTCGCCTTCCTTCAGCACCGGAACGTCGTTCATCGACAGGCCGCGCGCCTGCAGGTCGACCTCGCCGGCGTTGGCCTTGGCGGGGAAGAGCCCGGGCGAGGCCACGTCGACCAGGGCGCGGTCGATATAGGGGAGCTGGCGCCCTTCCGGATCGACGCGGTGGAAGAAGGGATTGCGCTCGAACACCATCCGGCTGGCCGGGGGCGGCGTCATCAGCCGCCACGGATTGAGGGTCGGAGCGTCCGGGTTGCTGTAGTCGTAGTCGTCGTCGAGGCGGTTGTGCAGCGTGGCCCAGCCCTTGACCTTGGCGCGGGCGGCCATGCGGTCAAGCTTCTCCTTGTCCGTGTAGCGGACATGGAAGCCGCGCAGATAGCGCGACGGCGCGAACAGGCGCAGCGGCCGCGGCAGCGCCAGCGCCGGCAGGAAGCGCGGATTGGGCGCGTCCCATTCGTAGCGCACCGTCAGGTCGTCCAGGATGTCGAATCGGGGCAGCTTGCCGTCGACGACGAAGACCTCCTGCGGGCCGTTGGGGCTGAGATCCTTCTGCCGGGCGATGTCTTCCCAGTAGTAACGGAAGTCCTCGGTCGTGAAGGGCTGGCCGTCCGACCAGCGATGCCCCCGCCGCAGCCGGAAGGTGAAGATCCGGTTGTCCTTCTGCTCGTAGCTCTCGGCGAGATCCGGCTGGAGCCGCAGGTTCTCGTCATAGCCGACGAGGCGGGTGTAGCCGTTCGCCGACATGTAGCGGAGGTCGCGCGTCTTGGCGATCAGGGTGCGGATCTCGCCGCCATAGCGCCCGATGCTGCGGTTGCGAGAGGCGAAGTCCGCCACCAGCGGCCGGGTCGGCAGGCGGTCGAACACCGGCGGAGCCTCGCCCTTGGCGACCCGCTCCGCCATCATGGGCGATTCCTGGAACTGCAGCCCGTCAGCCAGCGCCTTTTCCGGACGCACGACGACGGCCGCCGCGACCGCCAGGCCGGTCTTCAGGACGCCTCGGCGGGTGACGCCGTCGGAGTGCGTGGAATCAGCCATGGCCCTGCCTCGCCTGGTGGATGTCCGGCCGTCGCGGGAGCGGGGTCATGACGCCGCCCTCATGGCCGGCTGCTCGGGTTCGCGCGTCGCCTCCGGCGCCGGCCGGGCGAGCGCGATGCAGTGGCCGGGCTCCACCTCGACGAGCTGGGGCCAGGTCTCGCCCGCCTTGAGGCGGAACGGCTCGGGCCAGTCCGCGGGCTCGGAGAACCCGCCCTGCGTCACGCGGGAGAAATCGAGCGGATGGTCGAGATCCGGGCTGGGTACGGCGGCCAGGAGGGCCTGCGTGTAGGGGTGCCGGGGCGAGCGGAACAGGGTCTCGCGCGGGGCCTTCTCGACGATGACGCCCCGGCACATCACCGCGATGTCGTCGGCCATGTAGTCGACCACCGCCAGATTGTGCGAGACGAACAGGTAGGACAGCCCGAGCGCGGACTGCAGGTCCTTGAGCAGGTTCAGGATCTGGGCCTGCACGGAGACGTCCAGCGCCGAGGTGGGCTCGTCGCACAGGATCACGGCGGGGTTGAGCGCGAGCGCCCGGGCGAGCCCGATCCGCTGCCGCTGGCCGCCGGAGAACGAGTGCGGGTAGCGCCGCATCGAGCGCTGGTCGAGGCCCACCAGCTCCAGGAGGTCCTTCACCCGGGAGAAGCGCTCGTCCTCGTTGCCGATATGATGGATGCGCAGCGGCTCGGCCAGGATGTCGTAGACCGTCATGCGCGGGTCGAGGCTCGAGAACGGGTCCTGGAACACGAACTGCACGGCGCGCCGGTAGGCCTTCAGGTCCGGCCCGGCGAGCTTGAAGACGTCGCGCGGTCCCGTTCCGTCGTCGAAACAGACGCTGCCGCAGTCCGGCGCCATGGCGCGCATGATCACCTTGGACAGCGTGGTCTTGCCGGATCCCGACTCGCCCACGAGCCCGAGCGTCTCGCCCGCGGGCAGCGACAGGCTGACATTGGAGAGCGCCGAGATCCGCTGCGGCTTGCCGAAGAGGCCTCCGGAGCGCAGCGTGAAGGTCTTGGTGACGCCGTCCACGTCCAGGACGGTGCGTCCCGCCGGAATCGGGTCTCGCGTGCAATGGGCGGCGGCGGCGGCCGCCGCGGGGTCGATGCGGATCTCGCGCAGGGGCGTCAGGCGCTCGCCCGGCTTCATGTCGAAATGCGGCACGGCGCGCATCAGGGCCGTCAGGTAGGGATGCTGCGGCCGGCGGAAGATGTCCTCCAGGTCGCCGCGCTCCATGACCTGGCCGCGATACATCACCACCACGTCGTCGGCCATGTTGGCCACCACGCCGAGATCGTGCGTGATCAGCAGCACGGCCATCCGGGTCTCGGCCTGCAGCTCCTTGATCAGCGCCAGGATCTGGGCCTGCGTGGTCACGTCCAGCGCGGTCGTGGGCTCGTCGGCGATGAGCAGCGCCGGCTTGCAGATCAGCGCCATCGCGATCATGGCGCGCTGGCGCATGCCGCCGGAGAGTTCGAACGGGTAGGTGGTCAGCATCGCCTTGGGGTCGCGGAATCCGACCCGGCGGAACACCGCCATGGCGCGCTCCTGGGCCTCCGGGAGCGTCACCTCCTCATGGATTCGCAGCGCCTCGGTGACCTGGTCGCCCACCGTGTGCAGCGGCGACAGCGAGGTCATGGGCTCCTGGAAGATCATCGCCATCCGGGCGCCCCGGAGCTGGCGCATCTTCTCGCAATTGGGGTCCAGCTTGACGATGTCGACCGGGCCGCCGCCCTCCGGGTCGCGCAGCACGATGGAGCCGTTGACGATGCGCCCGCGCTTGGGCAGCAGCCGCAGCATGGCGTTGGCGGTGACGGACTTGCCGGAGCCGGATTCCCCCACCACCGCCAGCGTGCGGCCTGCATGAAGGTCGAAGGAGACGCCGCGGACCGCATGCACGAGTCCCGCATCGCCGTCGAAGTCGACGGCCAGATCGCGAATGCTGACGAGCGGTTCTGCGGTCATCCTCGATTCCGGTCTCCGCCAGCGGCCATGGCGACAATGTGCGCCGAACATGTCGCGACCGTCACGCGAATTGTGCTCTCGCTGACACAACGCACGAAAAGCCAGTTTCGCCTATCTTTCAGGCGAATCATTGTTCCTGCAGCCGAAACGCCTGCGCGGCGGAGACGAACCGCACCGACCGCGTCTCGGCCAGGCGGCCCAGCAGCTCCTCCAGGAACCGCCAGACCCACCCGTCATGGACGAGGTGATGGGTGAGCAGGCCATAGGCCTCGTCCGGATCGGCGCGGCCCTCGGCGACCGCGTCCACATGGTCGGCGAAGGACGCGAGCAGCGCGCCCTCGTCGGCCAGGCCGCGCGATCCACGCCAGTCGATCGGGTCGAAATGCGTGTTGACCTGCAGGAGGCCGGGGGCCGGCGAGGCTTGGGCGCGCGGCTTGAAGGTCGAGAGCCCGCGAAAGCCGCAGCCGGGCAGCAGCGGGACGAGCGCCGCGTCGATCCGGTTCCAGGGCGGGGCCAGGATGGGCAGGGAGCGCGCGCCGAAGAGCTCCTCCAGCCGCTCGCGCCCGAAGGCGAGTTCGGCCAGCACGAGCTCCGCCGGGGCGTCGCCGAGCTCGCGCTTCTTGCCCTCCGGGCCGGCGTGGTTGGCGTGGGCGTAGCCATGCTGGATCACGCTCGCCTGCGGGGCGCCGGCGAGGACGCGCCGCAGGGCCGGGTCGGCCGCGGCGGGCACCACCGCGAGCGCCAGCGGGGCGCCCGCGCGCCGCGACAGGCCCAGCAGCCGGTCCAGAGCCGGGGAGGGCGCGACGCAGTCGTCGTCCCGCCACCACAGGTCGAGGCGCATGCCGAGCCGGCCGAGGCGGTCCAGGGCGGCCTCGAGCCTCTCCCAGCCTGCGGCGCGGCGGCGCGCTCCGGCGGCCTCCTCCTCCAGCGCGTCGGCGCTGGCGGCCGCGCCGTCGAGCCGCACGGACCAGTCGGGCCTCGGACGGCGGGCCGCGCGGTCCACGGCCTGGAGCAGGGCGGCGGGGGCGAGCCGCTCCTCCGGGAGCGCTTCGAGGCAGCCGGCCTTCTCGAACCAGGCCGCCCGCAGGCCCTGCTCACGCTCGCCCCCGGCGGCGAAGGGGACCACGACGGCCCGGGCCCGGACCGCGGCGAGATCCAGGATGGTGTTGTACCCGGCCTGGCTGACCGAGACGGCGGCGCCCGCCAGGAGGGCGCGGAAATCCGGGCGGGCGCGCTCCACGATGACGGTCTCGGCGCCCCGGGCGGCCCGCGCGAGCGCCTCGAAGTCGGCCGCCGGCGCCCCATGCCCGACCAGGATGCGCCAGACCCGCTTTTCGGGATCCATGGCCCCGGCCTCGGCGGCGGCGCGCAGGAGGGGAAGGCCGGCTGGGCCCCCGCCGCCGGAGACGACGACCTCGCCCGAACCTGCATCCCGCCCTGCGGCCGGCGCCCCGGCGGGAGGCGCCCCGTCGTCGCTCACATAGCCCGTAAAGACGAGGCGCCGCTCCAGCGCCTCGTCGACCGGCCAGGAGGCGCGAAGCGGCAGGGCCCCGGGATCGCCGTGCACGAGGACCCGGTCGTAGAAGCGCCCCAGCCGGTCCAGCGCCTCGGCGGCGCGGCCGGGCTTGGACGGCGGGTTCAGCACGTCGCGGATGGAGCAGACCACGGCCGGCCGGGGACGCCGGGCGGCGGCCTCGTCCAACAGGGCCAGGAACTCGTCCGCGAGCTGGCGGCGGCCGAAGGGAAACAGCTCGGTGACGAGAATGTCCGGCTGCGCCGCCGCGAGGGCCGCCAGCAGCGCCTCCCGCCGGCCGGCCAGCGTCTCGGAGGCGACGGGCGCGCCGTCCTCGCCCAGGAGAGTGGAGAAGTCGGCGCCCTCGCAATGCACCGGCGCGAGCTGGACGAGCGTCACGCCGTCCAGCCGGACCAGCGGCGCAGGTCGCCCGCCGCTGACCAGCGTCACCCGATGCCCGCGCAGCGCCATGGCGCGCGCGATCGCGGCGGCCCGGGCGAGGTGCCCGACCCCCAGCAGATGGGTGACGACGATGAGAACCGACACGCTCACGGCGGCGGACCTTGGACAGTCGCGCAGGCGTCGTCCAGCGCGGCGCGCAGGATCTGGGCCGCGCCGGCCGTCGAGCAGGAAGCGAGGACGCGCCGGCGGGCGGCGCTCCCCAGCGTTCCGAGGGCGGCCCGGTCGGCGAGGAGCCGCCGCAGGGCGTCGGCGAAGGCGCGGGCGTCGCCGGCCGGCGCCAGCACGCCCGTGACGCCGTCCAGCACCACCGTTCCGACCCCGCCAAAATCGCCGGCCAGGGCCGGGCAGCCCTGGAGGGCGGCCTCCAGGAAGGCCATCCCGTAGGCTTCGCGCACGGCCGGCCAGACCAGCAGGTCGGCCATGGCGTAGCGCCGGGCGAGGTCGTCGGGGCCGAGCGCGCCGTGGAAGCGCACGCGCTCCCGCAGGGGGGCGAAGGCCGCCTCCACCTCCGCGCGCGCCGCGCCGTCGCCGACCACGTCGAGCGTCCAGGCCGCGTCCCGCGCCTCCTCCAGGCTCTCGGCCAGGAGCCGATAGGAGGCGACCTTGTCGCCCGGGCGCATCATCGCCACCGCCAGGAGGGCCGCGGGCGCGTCCGGCGCGCGCGCGCCGCGCTGGCCGGAGGCGTCCGGCCAGGCCTGCGCGTCCAGGAAGGGCGGAAAAGACAGGAGCCGCTGGCCCGGGGGACGGGCGGCCTCCAGCATCTCGCGGTCGGCCGGGTTCATCACCAGCACCGCGTCGGCGCGGTCGAGCGCCGCCTCGGTCAGAGCGTGGCCGAGGCTCCACGGTCCATGGGCCCGCTTGGGCGCCCGCGACCCTTCGGCGACCAGATAGGGCAGGCCCAGCGCGGACGCCACGGCCGGGCCGAAGACGTCCGGCGCCTTGTAGTGGACATGGTAGCTCAGCACGGCGCGCGGCCTCTCCGGCGTGGGGCGCTGGCGAACCTCCCGCGCATAGGCGCCGGCCTGCCGGCGGGCCTCCTCGGTGAGGCGGGCCGTCAGCCGCTCGTCGCCGTCGCGGTCGAACATGCGCAGGCCGCAGGGCGTCTCGGCGGCGACGCCGGCCAGGCGCAGCGCCACCAGGATCAGCCGCGCCATCGCGCGGTCCCCGGAGGGCTCGGGGTGATCGGGCGGCTTCAGCGGAGCATGGAAGACGACGCGCATCAGACCGCGACGCGCGCCGGCGCCGCATCGGGCGCGCCCTCGGCCGCGCCGGCGGTCTCGGGATCCTGCAGGCGATCCAGGACGTGCCGCACCCCGGCGTCGAACGAGAAGGCCGTGCGCACCTTGGCGGCTGCGGCCTGCCCGAGCCGACGCCGCAGGGCAGGGTCGCGGATCAGCCTCTCCAGCGCGGCCGCCAGGGCGACGGGATCGCCGGGCGGGGTCAGGAGCCCGGTGACCCCGGCCTCGACGAATTCCGGAACGCCCGCGAAGTCGGTGGACAGGATCGGCAGCGCCTGCGTGGCGGCCTCCATGATGACGTTGGGAAGACCGTCCCGGTCGCCATGGTCGCCCTCGCGGCAGGGCAGCGCGAACAGGTCGGCGTCCCGCATCGCGGCGATCACGGCGTCCTGCGCGAGCCCGCCGCGCCATGCGATCCGGTCCGAAAGGCCCGCCGCCTCCGCCTGGCGCCGCAGGGCTTCCCGCAACTCGCCGGAGCCGATATGCACGAAGCGCCAGCTGAGGCCGGGCGGAAGCAGCGCCAGCGCGGCCAGGAGGTCGGCGTAGCCTTTCTTGGCCACCGCGCGACCGACCGACAGGATGACGACCGGCGAGGCCGGGTCGGCCCCGGTGCGGTCGGGCCGGCGCGCCGGCGGCGGCGGAAAGCGGCCGAGGTCGAGCCCGTGATAGGCCAGCGACACCCGTCCGGGCGCCGAGGGCGGCGACAGGCGCCGCAGCTCGTCCAGGCCCATCCGGGTGCAGGTGACGCCCCATCGGGCGGCCTCGATCTTCTCGCGCTTCTCCCAGTCCGGCGTGGTCCAGATGTCCTTGGCGTGCGCCGAGAAGCTGAAGGTCCGCCCGCTCAGCAGGCAGGCGTAGCGCACCACGGATGCGGGCGTGTGCAGGTAGTGGACGTGGACGTGCCGGATCTCCGGATCGAGCTCGCGCGCCATCGCCAGCGCCTGGCCGAGGCGCCGGCCTCGGTTGGGCGTCGGGTCCCGCAGGAGGTCGCGCCAGAAGACGCGCAGCAGCGCTCCCAGTTCCGGCCGGCGCCACGCCGCCCAGGCCCCGCGCAGCACGCGAAGGGGCTCCTGGTAGAGATATTCCGGCAGATAGCGGACCGGCGCGGCGATCGCCCGGTTGAGGGCGTGCACGGCCTTGTCGGTGGGGCGGCGGAGCGCCCAGATCTCGAGCGACGCGCCGGCCCGCTCCAGCCCCAGGATCTCCTGGGCGATGAAGGTCTCCGACAGGCGCGGATAGCCCTTCACCACCACGGCGATGCGGCGGCCTTCGGGCGTCGGGGCGGCGGTCATTCCGCGGCGCGGATCATTCGGCGGCCAGCCCCACGCGGTTCAGGGGAACGCGGTGGCGCCGCGCCTCCTCGAACCAGGGCTTGGTCATCGCGCCGATGCTGTCGAGGCCGTCCAGGAGGCCCGGCACGAAGGCCTGCGAGGGCTTGGGCTGGTCGCGCAGCGCCCGGATGGCCCGGGCCATCTCCACCGGGTCGCGGCCGCTCGCCGGAGCGTCGAGCCCGTCCAGCTGGCGCAGCAGGCCCAGCCGCTCGGCGCAGGTCGCCCGGATCGCCTGCTCCAGGCGCGGCGTCTTGCGCGGCACGATGAGGGCCGGCTTGTCGAGCGACAGGATCTCGCAAAACGTGTTGTAGCCGCCCATCGCCACGATGGCGGAGGCGCGCTGCATCAGGTGCTCGATCTTGGAATCGAACATGATGGCGTCGACCCGGTCGAGCTTGGCGATCCGGTCCATGAAGGCGCGCCGCGTCGTGCGGGCGATGAAGGGGCCGAACACCACGAGCGCGGGGATGGCGATGCTGTCGTCGTGCTCATAGGCGGAGACCACCCAGTCGATCAGGTCCGCGCCGTCGCCTCCGCCCCCGGTGGTGACCAGCACGAAGGGCCCGCGGGTGAGCTTGGGATAGCGGGCGAGCTGCGGCTCGTCCGGCAGTTCGCGCCGCAGATAGCCCGTATAGGTGATCCGCTGCTTGACCGCGTCCGGCAGCTCCAGCGCGACCAGCGGGTCGTAGAGCTCCTTCAGGCCGTAGATCCAGATGTCGTCGTAGTAATCGATCAGGGCCTGCCTGGCGCCCTTGCGCTCCCACTCGGGCAGCAGCAGGGCCGGCTCGTCCATCACGTCCCGGATGCCGAGCACGAGCCGCGCGCCGCGCGCCTTCATGGCGTCCAGCGTCGGCAGGATCTCGCCGCGGAACCCGGTGGGCTCCTTGTCGACGATCACGATGTCGGGGGAGAGCGCCAGCGCCGTGTTGCGGATGATCGCCTCGCGCATCGCCACGGCTTCGTCGAGGCCGAGATTGAGGTTGAGGCTGGTGTAGTCGCCATTGGGCAGCTTCACGACGCCCGGCACGCGGACGAAGTCCACGCCGTTGCCGAAATCGAAGCTGCCGACCACCGGCGACCCGGTGATGATCACCACCGACGCATCCGGCGCGGAGGCCACGAGCGCGTTGGCGATGGCCCGCGACCGGCGCAGATGTCCGAGCCCGAACGTGTCGTGGCTGTAGATCAGAACGCGTGGCGATCGGCGTTCGGGAGCCGCCCAGTCGCCTGCACCGGAGGTAGAGACCGGCTGGAACATCAATCACCGACTCCCGTGCGGGGCGCCAAGTTGAGGGAGCCGGCCCCTTGTCGGCCGAGATCCTGTGAGACGGGATGGCGCCGCTGCGGCGTCGATCCCAGCCTGACCCGGCAAGACTAGCGAATGGGCCGGGATTTCGCACGCGCAAAAACGTCGGCCGGCCTGTCGGCGCAGACCAAGGCCGCCCTCCGCCCCGGTTCGCCATGGCTCCCGTCTGCTTGCAACCAGTGCGTGTGTTTTCAGGAATTGCAATAGGATACGTTAAATCGTGGCGTCTATCGTGAAGCGTAACTGGTTCAGAGCGCCGTCATGTCCCGTCATTGGATGAACTTCTGGAAGAGCGAGGATGGAGCGACCGCCGTCGAGTACGGCCTCATCGCCGCCATCATCGCGACGGTGCTGGTGGGCGCGACCGGATCTCTGAAATCGGCCCTGACGGTGATGTACAGCACCATCCTGACGCAGTTCTTCGGCGCGACGAGCTGAGGCGCAGGTCCGCCCAGCGTCGCTTCTATTCGGCCGCCATCATGTCGTCGCCCCCGATGTTCGCGCCCTTCAGGTTGTCCAGGCTGGACACGATGTGGCCCGCCAGGGCGTCCGACAGCGCCGAACTCTCGTGGCGGTTGCGCATCAGCCCGATCTTGCACGAGGGCAGGGCGGGGAAGCCCTCCGAAGGCCCGAGCACCCGCATGCCGGGCCGCGCCGCGCTCTCAGGCAGTACGCCCACGGCCAGCCCGGCCAGGACCGCCGCCCCGACCGCGTTGGAGTTCCAGCTGGCGTAGAGGATGCGGTAGGGCCGGCCGATGCGGTCGAGCCGCTCGGTCGCGGCCTGGCGCCAGTTGCAGGTCGGGCGTCCCAGCGCCAGCGGCAGCAGCCGCTCCTCGTGCACCGTGTGCCGCTGCGACGACACCCAGAGCAGCCGCTCCTTGCGGATGATCTCGGCGTGGCCGCGACTTTCCACATGGGTGATGATGGCGAGGTCGAGATCGCTGGTCTGGATCCGGTCCGCCAGCATCGGGGTGGGCTCGCACACGACGGTGACCTCCACCTTCGGGTTCGATCGCGAGAACCGCGCCAGGATCTCCGGCAGGTACCGGTCGGCGTAGTCGTCCGGCACGCCGAGCCGCACCCGCCCGGCCAGCTCGGCGTCCGCGAAGCTCGCCAGGCATTCCACGTTGAGGCGCAGGATGCGGCGCGCGTAGTCGAGCAGGCGCTCGCCGTCCTCGGTGAGCCGCGAGGCCCGGCCGTCGCGCTCGAACACCGGCTTGCCGAGCCGCTCCTCGAGCCGCTTCATCTGCATGGAGACGGCTGACTGCGTCTTGTGCACGACGTCGGCCGCCTTGGTGAAGGAGCCGGTGTCCGAGATCGCCACGAAGGTCTTGAGCTGGTCGATGTCCAGGAGGTGCATGGCGCGGCCTGCGTTCGGTTTGCGCGCGGGCGCGGGCGCCCTCGTCGCCGTGACGTCTCGACGACAATGATCGATTTTCATGATGCAGTCCATCATGAACATTCGTTTTATTCATGGACCGGGCAGGAGTATCCCTGACATCGAGGTCGCGATGGTCGCGGCCGCATCCCGGGCCCGACCGGCCCGAAGCCGACACAGGAGCTTACCATGACCTCCCCCGAACCGCAGGTCCTCGCCGCCGCGAACGCCGTCGCCCCCGCGCGCGCCGTCGCCGTGCTGGCCGGCCGCATCGGGACGGCCTGGAAGCGCTGGCGCAACCGCCGCCAGGTGGCCGAGCTGCTCGCCCTCGACGATTATCTGCTGCGCGATCTCGGCGTCGCCCGCGGCGACGTGTTCGAGGCCTTGTCCGACGCCTCCGTCACGGACGCCTCTCTTCATCTCGGCGCTTCGGCGAGCCAGGCGCGCCAGCACGAGACGATGCGTCTGCGGGAAAGCCTTCGATCGGCTCGGATTCTGACGATCCCGCCGCGCGTCGCCGCGCCGGCCTCGGCCGTACGCGCCGCCTGACCCTCATTCCGCTTGGCGGACCGCGCGTTCCCCCTCCCGCGGCTCGCTCCTGAGGCCCCGTCTCGCCCAGACGGGGCCTCTTTTCATCACGATCGTTGATGACTCGTTTCAGCGAGCCGAATGGGACGACCAGTCCCCCAGCACCGCCTGCACCAGCGTCAACGCCGCCACCGCGGCGGTGTCGGCCCTGAGGATGCGTGGTCCCAGAGACAGCCTCAGCACGTGCGGCAGCCTCAGCAGGGCCTCCCTCTCCTCGGCGGAGAAGCCGCCTTCCGGGCCGATCAGCACCGCGGCGGGGCCGGGGGCGACGCCTCGAAGCGCGGCGATGGGGTCCGCCGTCTCGGCGTCCTCGTCGCAGAAGATCAACAGCCGCCCCGGCTCCCAGCCTTCCAGCAACCGGTCCAGCCGCGTCTCGTCGGCGACCTCGGGCACGGCGAGCACGCCGCACTGCTCGGCGGCCTCGATGGCGTTCGCCCGCATGCGGTCCAGATTGATGCGCGACACCTGGGTGCGGCGCGTCACCACGGGACGGATCAGCGCAGCGCCCATCTCCACCGCCTTTTGGACCATGTAGTCCAGCCGCGCGTGCTTGAGCGGCGCGAAGAGGTAGTGCACGTCCCCGGCGGCGGGCTGGGCGCGGGTCTGCGGGCCGACCGACAGGACCGCCGCCTTCTTGCCGCCCTTGCCGAGGCTCGCCTTGAACTCGCCGTCCCGGCCGTTGAACACCAGCACGGGATCGCCCTCCTGCAGGCGCAGCACGTTCAGGAGGTAGTGCGACGGATCGCGCTCCAGCGCCACGTCGGCCCCGGGGGCCAGCGGAGCGTCGACGAAGAGCCTCTGGGCGCGAAAATCGTAGGAGGCCACGGTTCTCTCCAGTGCGGGCCCTCGTGTGTAAAGGCGGCGCAACCGGATTTCAGCCGTTTTCTTGCACTACGGCCGTCGCCAACGCGGGTCTGGGGCCAGAGCGTCGGGGAAAGCGTGGCGTCCGCCATGACCACAGATTGCAAAGCCTCGCTCCGGACTGGTAAAGGAAGGCCGATGTCTGACAGGGGACGAAGCATGTTCGCGGCAGTAACGCAGGGTCGGCGCTCGGCGCGGGGCGCCGCCACCGTCATCGGAGCGAGCCTCGGAGCGGCCCTGGCGATGGCCTGCGCGGTCGGGCCGGCGTTCTCGCAGGCCGCCGACTGCGCCGAGATCGGGCCGATGCTGCAGGAGCGCGGCAAGCTGCTCCAGCGCGCCCAGGGCTTCTCCAAGAAGAAGCCGACCGCCGCCGAGGCTTGCAGCGTCTTCACCTCGCTGGCCAACAACGGCGCCAAGATGATGCCGTGGCTGAAGTCGAACTCCGAGTGGTGCCACGTGCCGCCGGAAGTGGCCACGAATGTCGGCGCCCAGGGCGCGCAGGTCGCCAAGGCCAAGGCCAACGCCTGCCAGGCCGCGGTCATGCAGAAGAAGATGGAGGCCCAGGCCCGGCAGGGCGGCGGCCAGAAGCAGCCCGGCCTCCTCGGCGGCGGCGACGACATTGTCGGCGGGCCCATCAAGATGCCGCAAGGCGCCCTGTGAGCGACAGCCCGGCGACGGGCGCGAAAGACCTCGACGCGCAACGCCTGAACGCGCAGACCCTGGACGCGCGGACCCTGGATGCGCCCGTGCCGGACGCGCCGCGCGGCAACATCGTCGATACCTATGCGCCGCCGTCCTGGCGGCCTTATCTGAGGCTGGCGCGCATCGACCGCCCGATCGGCTGGTGGCTCCTGCTCCTGCCCTGCTGGTGGTCGGCCGCGCTGGCGTCGGCCGTCGACCGCTCGGGCCCGCCCGGCATCGCCGATCTGGCGCTGTTTTGGATCGGCGCCGTGGCCATGCGGGGAGCCGGGTCCACCTACAACGACATCGTCGACCGCGACCTGGACCGGCAGGTCGAGCGCACCCGCGGCCGCCCCATTCCCTCCGGCCAGGTCTCGGCCCGGCAGGCGGCCGTGTTTCTGGCCGCGCAGTGCCTCGTCGGGCTGGCGGTGCTGCTCTGCTTCAACGGTTTCGCCATCGTGGCCGGCTTCGCATCGCTCGGATTCGTGGCGATCTACCCTTTCATGAAGCGCATCACCTCATGGCCACAGGCGGTGCTGGGGCTCGCTTTCGCGTGGGGCGGGCTGATGGGTTGGGCGGCCCATTTCGGCTCGCTGGCCTGGCCGCCGGTCTTCCTCTACGTCGCCGCCATCGCGTGGACGATGGGCTACGACACGGTCTACGCCATCCAGGACCTCGAGGACGACGTCCTGGCCGGGATCAGGTCCACGGCCCGCATGTTCGGCGCGCATGCGCGCGAGGCCGTGGGGGCGCTTTATCTCATCGCCATCGTGGCGGCCGGGGCGGCGGTGATCGGCACCCATCTGGGGCCGATGGCCCATCTGGGCCTGCTCGCCTTCGCGGCGCATCTGCTGTGGCAGGTGCGGACGCTGCGCAAGGCCGACGGCGCGGTGGCGCTGCGCCTTTTCCGGTCGAACCGCGATGCCGGGCTGCTGTTCTTCGCCGGGCTGGTCCTGGAGGCGGTCCTGAGGACCGCGTGAGCGTTCGGCCGCGGTTCAGCGGGTCCACGCATCCGGGGACATGTCGCGCTCGCGGCGCACCAGCGGCCGTTCGGGCAAGCGCCCGCATTTGCGCCGCTGCAGGAATCGCGGGCGCCGGCGGCTGAGCGTGGCGTTGCGTCGGCGGTAGCGGAAGGGGCCGACCGTGACGGCGCCGCAATGCTCATAGGGCTGCAGCACGACCCCGTCGTCGCGCATCACCAGCAGCGGCAGGCCGAACGCCATGGCGGTCTTGCGCCACTGCGCCACGACGGAGCTGTCGTCCTGGGCCGAGACGAGCGTCGTCGGGCCGCGCCCGTCCGCATAGACCATGCTGATGTCGTAGAGGTCCGCCGCGACCCCGCTCTGGGACAGGAGCACGCCGCTGGCGCCCCGCGCGATGGTGCGGCGGCCCGCGAACGGACCGGCGACCATCATGGCGGCGAGCCGTCCGACGAGCTCGCAGCGGACCAGCGGGGCTTCGCTGGCCGGCGGCCGGACGGGCCGCTCGAGGCGGCCCGCCGACCCGTCCGGAGTCGGGCGGTCATGATCCTGCACAGACATCGACGTCTCCCAAGACGCTGGCGGCCCGATCTTTTTTGGGTCCGCTCTCTTGTCTGGGATCATGGCCCGGTCCATCTGGGAATCGCTTAAGCGGACTGGTTAACGGGTCCGTTCTGGCGGGTTAACGCCCGTTTTCCTTGACGGGACCTTGCAGCTTGGCCGCAGCTTGCCGCGCCGCGGCATCGGGGCTAGAAGACCTCGTCCCCGCGTCTTGGAATCGTTGATGGCCCTGACCCCGAGCCACATCCCGGAGGGCGCGCTGCAGGCCGCGCGCGAGGCCGCCATCGAGGCGGGCCGCATCGCGCTGGGCTATTTCCGGCACGGCGGGACGACGCGCGCCGGCATCAGCTACAAGGAGGGCGGCTCGCCCGTCACGGAGGCCGACCTCGCGGTCGACGCCTTCCTGAAAGCGCGCCTCATGGGGCTGGCTCCCGGCTTCGGCTGGCTCTCGGAGGAGACCGCCGACGACCCGTCGCGCCTCGGCCGCCGCCATGTCTGGGTGGTGGACCCCATCGACGGCACGCGCTCCTTTGCGCGAGGCGACACCGACTGGACCGTCGCGCTCGGGGTCGTGGAGGACGGCGTCGCCGTCGCCGGCTTCGTCTACGCGCCCGTCGCCGAGGTGATGTACGAGGCCCTGCCGGGCGGTCCGGCGCTGAAGAACGGCGTCGAGATCCGCGCCTCGGGGCTCGACACGGTCGAGAACGCCCGCATCGCCGGGCCCGGCCCGATGCTGGACGCCATGCAGGCGGCTCGCACGCCGTTCCGCCGCATGCCGCGCATCCATTCGCTGGCCTACCGACTCGTGCACGTCGCCGACAGCTCGATCGACGGCGCGCTCGCCGGCGGCAGGGCTCATGACTGGGACCTGGCGGCCGCCCACGCCATCGTCACCGCCGCCGGCGCTGAGATCGTGACCGCGACGGGCGCGACGCCGCGCTACAATCGTCCCAGCACGATGCACGAAGCGCTCGTGGTGGCCTCGTCCGGCCTCGCCTCCGAGCTGGCCGGCATGATCGCGAACGGCGCGCTGTCCCAGGCGGCCGGCCACAAGGACGCGATCGCCGGCCTCTAGCCGGGGCCTTCATGGCTGCCGCCCGCGCAGCTTCCTTCCTCTTCCGAAACGCCGCCAAGGACCTGACCGATGACGACCGCGCCCGCCAAACAGCTTCCCCATCTCGTGTTCGGCGGTGAGCTCGTCAGCCTCGACGGGACCGAGTTCAGGGACCTGTCCAAGCTCGACATCGTGGGCGTTTTCCCGAACTATGCGTCCGCCCATGCGGCATGGAAAGCCAAGGCGCAGTCCACGGTCGATAATGCCCATATGCGCTACTTCATCGTGCATCTTCATCGGTTGCTCGATCCGGCGAGCGCCTCCGGCGCGGCGGGCTGAGGCCCTGCCGACGCGGCCAGACCCATGTTGACCAGGATCGGACGCTCGCAAGGCGTGCAGACGGCCATCGGCCGCATGCTGGCCGGCTATCTGCGCCTGGTGGGCAGGACCAACCGCTTCAGCGTCGATCCGCCGGACCTGTTCGAGCGCCTCGACGCGCAGGCGCCGTTCATCTGCGCGCTGTGGCATGGCCAGCATTTCATGATCCCGCTCGGCAAGCGCCCGCAGGACCGCTACGCCGTGCTGATCTCGCGCCATGGCGACGGCGGCATCAACGCCGCCGCCTGCGAGAGCTTCGGCATCCGGCCGATCCGCGCCTCCGGCGGCAAGCCCTCCAAGATGCACAAGCGCGGCGGCGTCTACGGCCTGCGCGAGATGCTGCGGGCGCTGCAGCAGGGCGACAACGTCACCCTGACGGCCGACATTCCCAAGAAGGCCCGCATCGCGGGGCTCGGCATCGTCACCCTGGCGCGCATGTCGGGCCGGCCGATCATCCCGGCCGCGGTGGTGACCAGCCGGCGCATCACGCTGGCCAATTGGGACCGAACCTCCATCGGGCTGCCCTTCGGGCGAGGCGTGGTGGCCATCGGCGAACCCATCCACGTCGATCGCGACGCCGACGAGGCCGCCCTGGAAGAGGCGCGGGCCCGCCTGGAGCACGAGCTCGACGCCGTGCACGAGCGCGCCTTCCGGCTCGTGGGAGGCCGGGATCCGGGCGCGGCGCTGCGGCGCCCCATGCGGGAGAGGGCCGCGTGAGCGCGCTTCCGCTTTCGCTCCGCGTCTACGCGGCAGGGACCAGCCTCTTCGGCCCCTTCGCGCGCTTGCTGCTGGAGCAGCGCGCCCGCCGCGGCAAGGAGGAGCGCACCCGCATCGGCGAGCGCCGGGGGGAGCCGAGCGCCGCCCGCCCGCCCGGACGCCTCGCCTGGCTGCACGGGGCCAGCGTCGGCGAGACGCTGTCGCTCGTGCCGCTCGTCGAGCGGCTGACCCAGCGCGGCCTCAACGTGCTGGTCACGTCCGGCACCGTCACCTCGGCGCGGCTGCTGGAGCGCCGCCTGCCGCCGGGCGCCTGCTACCAGTTCGTGCCGCTGGACGTGCCGTCCTATGTGCGCCGCTTCCTGGACCACTGGCGGCCCGACCTCGTGCTGATCGCCGAGTCCGAGATCTGGCCCAATATGCTGATGGAGGCCGACAGGCGCGCCATCCCGCTCGTGCTGGTCAACGCCCGCATGTCGGAGCGCAGCTTCCGCCGCTGGCAGCGCATGCGCGGCATGATCGAGGCCGTGCTGTCGCGTTTCGACCTGTGCCTCGCCCAGACGACGGCGGACGCCGACAGGCTCGCTCGCCTCGGCGCCCCGCGGGTCGGGGTCGCCGGCAACCTCAAATTCGACGTGCCGCCTCCGCCGGCCGACCCGCTGCGGGTGTCGGCGCTGAACGGCGTCATCGCCGGCCGCCCGGTCTGGATCGCCGCCTCCACCCATCCGGGCGAGGAGGAGATCGTCGCCGCGGTCCACCGCGCCATCGCGCCGCACTTCCCGGGGCTGCTCACCATCATCGCCCCGCGCCATCCCCAGCGGGGTGCCGAGATCGTGGAGATCGCCGCCGATTTCGAGCTGCGCGCCGTCCAGCGGTCGCGCGGGCTGGAGCCGGAAAAGGGCGCGGACGTCTACGTGGCCGACACCATGGGCGAGCTTGGCCTCTTCTACCGCGTCGCGCCGGTGGTGTTCGTCGGCAAGTCGCTGGTGGGCGACGGCGGGCAGAACCCGATCGAGCCGGCCAAGCTGGGCGCGGCGATCCTGCATGGGCCCCATGTGCAGAACTTCGCCGACGTCTACGCCGCCCTCGACCGCGACGGCGGATCGCTCGCGATCCCGGACGCCCAGGAGCTGGCCAACACCCTGATGCGGCTCCTCAACGACGGCGCGAAGCTGCGCCGCATGGCGCGCGCGGCGGCCGCCACCGTGGAGGAACTCGGCGGCGCGATGGACCGCACCATGGCGGCGATCGAGCCCTATCTGATGCAGATGCGCCTGGAGGCGCGCTGATGCGCGCTCCCGCCTTCTGGCGGGAGACGGGGGGCGCGGCGCTGCTCCTGGCCCCGCTGGGGCAGGTCTACGGCGCCTTGGCGGCGCGCAGGATGGCCCGGGCGGGAGAACGGGCCGACGTCCCCGTCCTATGCGTGGGCAACTTCACGGCCGGCGGAGCCGGCAAGACCCCAACCGCGATCGCCCTCGCCGACGCGCTGCGGGCGCTCGGGTGGCGGCCGGCCTTCCTGTCGCGCGGCTATGGCGGGGCGGTGCGCGAGCCCATCCGGGTGGACCTGTCGCGGCACACCCACCAGCTCACCGGCGACGAGCCGCTGCTGCTGGCCCGCCACGCCCCGACCGTGGTGTCGCCCGACCGGGTGGCCGGCGCGAAGCTCGCGGCGGCGCTGGGCGACGTCATCGTGATGGATGACGGCCTGCAGAACCCGGCTCTCGCCAAGGACCTGCGCATCGCGGTGGTGGACGGCCAGTATGGGGTCGGAAACGGGCGCTGCATCCCGGCCGGACCGCTGCGCGCCCCTCTGGCGGCGCAGCTTGGCCATGTCGAGGCCGTGCTGGTGATCGGCGAGGGCGCCCCCGGCGCGGAAGTCGCCCGGCAGGCGCAAGCGGCCGGCGCGACCGTGCTGCACGCGGACCTGACGCCGGACCCGAAGGCCATCGCGGCGCTTCGCCGCGACCGGGTCTTCGCCTTTGCGGGGATCGGCAGGCCGGACAAGATGTTCGACACGCTGCGTGACGCCGGCGTGACAGTTGCGGAGCAGCGCGCCTTCCCGGACCACCACCGCTTCACCCGCGCCGACGCCGCGGCGCTGCTCGGCCAGGCCAGGACGCGCAAGCTGACGCCGGTCACCACCGAGAAGGACCTGGTGCGCCTGCGCGACGTGCTGGCGCCCGGCGAAGAGAGGATGCTGCGGGTGCTGCCCGTGCGGCTCGCCTTCAGGGACCCGGCCGCCCTCACGGCGCTCCTGGCCCGGCTGCCGCCGGTCCCCGCCAGGCGTTGAGCCGGCGCTAGGGGGCCTTCTGGCCGCCGAGCCGCTCGAGGACCGCCTCGCGCGACGCGTAGGCTTCCTGCCGGTCGACGTTCCAGTAGCGCAGCTCCTCGATCGGGATCGGCTGCCGCGTGACGGCGCACCGCACATAGGCGCCGGGCTTCACGATGCGGAAGTCGCCGTCGAGATATTCGACGACCGCTTCCCCCTGCACCGGCCCACGGCGGTCGAAACGGTTCAGCACGGGCATCACTCCTACTCGATCTTGCGGATGGTCGCCGGACAGGGGACACTCTGGGCGCTCACGCCCTGCGCCGCGATGGTGTATCGCAGGGCGCAGCATCCTCCAAGCCGCAGGCGTTCGTCATGCGTGTCACGTCCGTGCTGTCCGCCATCCTGGGAGCGGCCTGCGCCGGCGCGCTGGCCCTGTCCACGCCGGCCCGCGCGGAGCCGGAACGCATCCGGCTGCCGGGGTCGGATGTGGTGCTGGCGGCCGTGCTCTACAAGCCCGAGGGTCCGGGCCCGTTTCCGGCCGTGGTCGCCCTGCATGGCTGCGGCGGCCTGTTCCTGCGCAACGGCAAGGTGAGCCCGCGCGACGAGGACTGGGGCGAGCGCCTCGCCGCCCAGGGCTTCGCCGTGCTGATGCCCGACAGCTACGGCCCGCGCGCCGTCGGGCCGCAATGCCGCAACCGCGACAGGACCGTGCGGCCGAGCGCGCAACGGCAGGCCGACGCCCACGCGGCGCGCCGCTGGCTGCAAAGCCAACCCTTCGTGAAGCCCGAGGCGGTGTCGCTGATGGGCTGGTCGAACGGGGCGGCCACGACGCTCTACGCCATCAAGGACAGCAAGACGAGCCGCGCCGCGATGGGCGACGGCCCCGATTTCGCCCGTGCGGTGGCGTTCTACCCGGGATGCCGCGCCCTGGCCGCGCGCGGCGGCTACAAGCCCCGCGTGCCGCTGCTGATCCTGATGGGCGAGAACGACGACTGGACGCCGGTGGAGAGTTGCCGCCGGCTCGTCGAACAGGCGAAGGCCGCCGGCCGCACGGCGACCCTGGTCGCCTATCAGGGGGCCGTGCATGATTTCGACAGTCCCGGCGCGCCGGTCGTGACCCGCCGGGGGCTGGCCTTCACGGCCAGCGACACCGGCGAGGCCCAGGCCGGAACGGACCCGGCCGGCCGCGAGGACGCCATCGCGCGGGTGCCCGCCTTCCTGGCCCGCTGACCTGGCGCGCTGACCCGCCTCAGAGCAGGTTGGCGGCGAAGACCGGGTCCACCGAGCGGTCCCACGCAGTCTCGTAGAGCGCCAGCAGGTCGTCGGCGCGGGTGCGCCCCGTCGCGACGATCTCCTCCAGGGCGGCGACGTGGATGGTCTCGTCCTGGCCGGCCGCGTCGAGCCGCGCCCGCCGGGCGAGCCCCTTGCGCGACAGCGCCACCGCCTCGCGGGCGATGTCGTGGACGGATCCGCCCCGGAACGGCGCGGCCAGAGCGAGCCGGGGCGCGGCGTCGCGCAGCTGCTGCCGCTCCGCGTCGGTCCAGTCCTTCACCAGCTCCCAGGCTTCGTCCAGAACGCCCTGGTCGTAGAGCAGCCCGGTCCAGAAGGCCGGCAGCCCGACCACCATGTCGGAGAGGCCCATGTCGGCGCCGCGCATCTCCAGGTAGCGCTTCAGCCGGACCTCCGGGAACAAAGTGGACAGGTGGTTCGCCCAGTCGGAGATGGTGGCGCGCTCGCCCGGGAGCTGCGGCAGTTTCCCGCGCAGGAGGTCGCGGAACGAGGCGCCCGCCACGTCGTGATACGTGTCCCCGCGCTTGACGAAATACATCGGCACGTCGAGCGCGTAGTCGACATAGCGCTCGAAGCCCATGCCGCTCTCGAAGGCGAACGGGATCATGCCCGAGCGATTGTTGTCCGTGTCGCGCCAGATCTCGGAGCGGATGGACTTGAAGCCGTTCGGCTTGCCCTCCGTGAAGGGCGAATTGGCGAACAGCGCCGTCGCGACGGGCTGCAGCGCCAGCGAGACGCGCAGCTTCTTGACCATGTCGGCTTCGGTGGCGAAATCGAGGTTCACCTGCACGGTGCAGGTGCGGAACATCATGTCCAGCCCGCGCGAGCCGACCTTGGGCATGTAGTTCGCCATGATGGCGTAGCGCTGCTTCGGCATCACGGGCGTCTCGGCCCTGGTCCAGGTCGGGCTGTGGCCGAGGCCCAGGAAGCCGATGCCGAGGGGCGCGGCGACGGAGTTCACGGCGTCCATGTGCTGGGCCAGCTCGGAACGCGTCTCGTGCAGCGTCTCCACGGGCGCGCCGGACAGCTCGAACTGGCCGCCGGGCTCGAGCGAGATCGCGCCGCCGCCCATCGGATCGGAGAGGCCGATGATCGCCTCGCCATCCATGATGGCTTCCCAGCCGATGCGCGTCTGGAGACCCTCCAGGATGGCCCTGATCCCGCGCGGACCCGCAAAGGGGACCGGCGCATGGTCATGCGTGTAGAAGCCGAATTTCTCGTGCTCCGTGCCCAGCCTGAATTCCGACGCCGGCTTCAGGCCCTTCTCGAACCAGGCCACCAGTTCGGCGCGGTCTTCGATCGGCGTCGGGTCGGACTGGTCACGGGCCATGGGCGTTTCCTGGAACATCGGGCCTTGGGCAGGCCGGACTGCGTTCATTAATGCGCCCGCCGCAACGAAGCAATGACGGACGCCGCCATGTTGCTTGCGCGCGTGCAAGCTCGGGCAGAGCAGGCGGAAGGGTTTGCAAACGCCCGGCGGCCCCTGTGGGCAAGCCGCTCAGCTTTTGGGGTCGCCGCCCCAGACCTGCGACATCACGGACTGCAGGTTGCGCATATGCTGCTGCTGCACCTCGCGGCCCGTCTCGATCAGGCGGGTCAGCGCGTCCAGTCCGGCGGCGGGCGCGGCCGCCTCCTCCTGCCCGGGCGGCGGCGCGGTGGCTTGGGGCTCCGGCGGCGTCGCCTTGGCCTTCGCCTTCGCAGATGGCCTGGGCGGAGTGGGGGCGGGAGCCGGCTCCGGCTCCGGCGCGGCCGGAGGCGGCGCGGGCTCGGGCGTGGCGGAGCCAGCCGCCGAGAGCCCGGCCGCGCCGGCGGCCATCATCCGGCTGATCAACTCGCCCATGCCGGCGGGATCGAACGGGTTGGCGGGCGCCGGCGGCTCGGGCCTGGGCGGCGGCGGGCCGGCCATCAACTCGCCCAGGATCTCGCCCCAGTTCTCCGGAACTCCCATCGGCATGTCGGGCCCGTGGCCTGCGCCGCCGGACGGCGATCCGGTCCCGGGCGCAAGGCCCATCTGCTTCGCATAAGCGCCCGTCATGGCTGCGAGGCTATCGCCGAAGGTCTTCCACGCCCCGCCCTGCAGCATGGCGGCCATGGTCGGCAGCATCTGCTGCATCACGCTGGCGCTCATGCCGGTCGCGGCGGCCGCCTGGGCGGCGACCTGCCGGCCGAGGTCGCTGGAGCCGAACAGGGCGCCCAGCACCGCTTCGCCCTGCTGAGCGCCCTGCGGAGTGAAGGGATTGAAGGGCGTCGCGGCGGATGTCGGCGCGGGGGGCACCGAGAGCGCCGCCATCAGCAACGGCCAGGCCTGGGGGTTCTTCAGCTGGCGGCGCAGCGCGATCGTGAAGGCGGGCAGCAACGCGTCGACGGCGGCCTCGCTCTGGTTCGCCGTCAGGCCGAACTGGCGCGCCAGATTGTCGACCGCCTGGCCGCCTTGCGCGTTCTGCATCATCTCGAACAGGTTGATCATGGTGGCGGCCCTTCATGGGCTTCGTGGTTCACCGCCGGCCCGCTCGCTGGACCAACGTGCATTGCTCGCTTTCAACGTCTCATGGGTTGCGCCGATTGCCAAATCGACATCGGCGCGCGCTCAGGCGGTCGCAACGGCGTCCGCCGGCGCGCGCTCCGCCTTGCGGGCCAGCCGGCCGACCTGCGCATAGGCGGCCCACACCCCGCCGAGGCCGAACAGCACGGCGCCGGCGGCCTGCCCCAGCAACGCGCCTTCCGGGCCGCCGAGGCGCGCGCCCGCCATGGCGAACGGAATCGTCCCCAGCGTGGCCTTGCCCCAGTTGAACGCGGTGGCGAGCAGCGGAAAACCGAGATTGTTGAAGGCGGAATTCGCCACATAGAGCGCGCCGTGGAACATCCAGCTGCCCGCCAGGACGGTGCAGAAGAAGCGCACCAGCTCGGCCGTCTCCCCCTTGGCGGCGAAGACGAAGATGATTCCGTCGCGCGCCCAGAACAGCGCCGCCCATGCGACCAGCACGCTGGTCAGCGTGAAGACGAGGCCGTCGGTGAGCGTCCGGCGGACCCGGTCATAGAGGCGGGCGCCGAGATTCTGCCCGAAGATCGGGCCGACCGCGCCCGTCAGGGCGAACACGGCCGCGAAGGCGACGGGCGCCAGGCGCATCATGATCGCGTTGGCCGCCACGGCGCTCTCGCCGAAGGGCGCGATGACCGAGGTCATGAACCCGTTCGCCACCGGGGTGGCCAGGTTGGTGGCGATGGCCGGCGCGGCGATCCGGGCCACGGGCCAGACGTCCTCCAGGACCGCGCGCAGGTCGAAGGGGGCGACGAGATCGTGCACGCGCACCGCCGCCCGGTACCCGACGATGCAGAAGGTGACGCGCGACAGGACGACCGCCCAGGCCGCGCCGTCCGCCCCGAGCCCCGCGCCGAAGATCAGCAGCGGGTCGACGATGGCGGTCACGAGCCCGCCCGACAGCGTCACGAACATGCCCCGGCGCGCGTCGCCCGCGGCGCGCAGCACGCCGGAAAACGCCATCCCGAGCCCCATCAGGACGTTGGACGGCATGCTGATGGTGAGGAAGCGCACGGCCACGTCGCGGGCCTGGCCGGCGGCTCCCAGCTCCTGCAGGAGCAGATGCATGCTGGCCATCATCAACACGGCGACCAGCGCGCTGACGACCGCCGAATGCGCCAGCGCCGAGGCGGCGAGCCGCCGCGCATGCGCCCTGTCCCGGGCCCCCAGGGCGCGCGACACGACCGCCGAGACGGCGATGACGAGGCCGATATTCACCGACATGGCGAAGAACCCGACCGTGGTGGCGAAGCCCACGCCGGCCGTGATGTTCACGTCCTTGAGCCAGGAGATGTAGAGCAGCGACAACAGGTCCACGGCGAAGATCGCCAGCAGGCCGACCGCCCCCGTGGACGACATCACCACCACGTGCCGCAGGGTGGAGCCGCGCGTGAAGACCGCGTCGTCCCGTCCGGCGGCGGCGGCCGCGGCGCTCATGAGGCTCCGCCGGGCGCGTCGGCGTTGCTGCGCGCGGCGCCGTCGCGCGAATCGATGACGTCCTGCGTCTCGGCGGAGAGCGCCTTCGACTTCGCCTTCGGGGCGGTGAGAGGCTCGGGCGTGAAGCGCGGGGCGATCTTGGTGTAGTCGGCCGGGCGCAGCTTGCCCTCGGCCTGCTGCAGCGCCAGGCGCTGCTCGTCGCGGTCGCGCACGGCCTGGCGGACCTCCTCGGCCCTCTGCTCGTCGGCCCCCAGCGCGACCAGGGTCTCGCGGCCGAACTCCAGCGCCGAGACGAGCGTCTCGCGCACCTGGTAGTCGACCCCGGCCTTGATCAGGTCGACCGCATGGATGCGGTCATAGGCGCGGGCGTGGACCTGAGCGAGCGGGAAGTTCAGCCGCACCAGCTCCACGATGGCGAGCGCGGCGTGGCGATCGTCGACGCACACCGCGATGACGCGGGCGGTGCCAGCCCCGCTCGCCCGCAGCACGTCGAGGCGGCAGCCGTCGCCGTAATAGACCTTGAAGCCGAACCGTCCGGCCGCCTTGATGCGGTCCACGTCCTTGTCGATGACGGTGACGTCGACGCCGTCGGCGAGCAGCACCTGCGTGGCGAGCTGGCCGAAGCGGCCGAAACCGATCACCAGCGCGGCGCCATGCGCCCCGTCGAAGCTGTCGAGGTCGAATTCCGGAGCCGGCCGGGAGGCGTCCCGGCGCTCCAGCGCGATCTCGACGCCCTTGGCCACCACCGGGCCCAGCACCATGGTGAGCGCCGCCACCGCGGAGGCGAGGCCCGCCTGCGCCGGCGACAGGATCGCGAGCGCGCCCGCCATCGGGACAAGGACGAAGGAGAATTCGCCCGCCGGCGCGAGCAGCGCCGCGCTGCGCAGGGCGTCGCGCCGGGGCGACCCCATCCAGCGCTCCAGCGCATAGGCGACGCCGATCTTGAGCGCGATCAGGCCGGCGGCGGCCAGCGCCAGCAGCAGCGCGTTGGACAGGATCAGCCGGGCGTCCATGCCCATGCCGACGCTCATGAAGAACAGGCCCAGCAGCAGCCCGCGGAAGGGCTCGATGTCGGCCTCGAGTTGGTGCCTGAAGTTGGATTCAGCCAGCAGCAGCCCCGCCAGGAACGCGCCGAGCGCCATCGACATGCCGGCGTGCTCCATGATGAGCGCGGCGCCGAGCACCACCAGGAGCGCCGCGGCCGTCATCACCTCGCGGGCCTCCGTCCAGGCCAGCACCCGGAAGAACGGGTTCAGCAGGTAGCGGCCGGCTAGCACGATGGCGGCGATGGAGCCCAGCGCCTGGGCGGTCGCCAGCAGGCCGCCCGTCAGATCCGTGCCGCCGGCGTTGGCCGAGCCGGGGGCCAGCAGCGGCACGAGCGCCAGGATCGGCACCACGGACATGTCTTGGAACAGCAGGACCGCGAAGGTGCGCTGCCCGTGCGGGGTCTGCAGCGTGCCGCGCTCGTCCAAAATCTGCAGCGCGATGGCGGTGGCCGAGAGGGCCAGCGACACGCCCAGCAGGATCGCCCCGTTCAGCGGCACGCCGAGCGGAATGGCGGCGGCGGCGATCACGGCTCCGGAGACGAGGAACTGCGCCGCGCCCAGGCCGAAGATGTCGCGCCGCATGGCGAGCAGCTTGCTGGGCTTCAGCTCCAGCCCGATCACGAAGAGCAGCATCACGACGCCGATCTCCGCCACGGTGCGGACCATGTTGGCGTCGGTGAAGAGCCGCAGGCCCGCCGGCCCGATGGCCAGACCTGCGACCAGATAGCCGATCACGGCCCCGAGACCCAGCCGCTTGAACAGCGGCACGGCCACGACGGCGCTGAGACAGAAAATCAGGATCGGCGCGAGGAAGCTCGCCTCGGAATGTTCAGCCATGCCGCCTCTTGGGGGAGATCGAAACCGCACTCTAAGCCGCCGGGCCGCCGGAGGCGAGGGCCGCGCCGCAAGCGAGGGCTTGCAGGCCTCCTCGAGCGGACCCGTCGCCCGGCTCGCCCGGCTTGACCTCGCACGGTCCAGCCCCCACAAGGTCTGGCGGCCTACGGGCCGACGAAGCGTCCGCCGGGCCGGCCGGAGGCAACCCCAGCGTCCCATGATGACAGACGAAAAGCCGCCTCTGACCGTGCTTCTCTGCGCCCCTCGCGGCTTTTGCGCCGGGGTTGTGCGCGCTATCGACGCGGTGGAGCAGGCCCTGAAGGCCTATGGCCCGCCGGTCTATGTGCGCCACGAGATCGTGCACAACAAATATGTCGTGGAGAGCCTGCGACGCAAAGGCGCGGTCTTCGTGGACGAACTTTCCGAGATTCCCGAGACCTCGGCGCCGGTGGTGTTCTCCGCCCACGGCGTGCCGAAATCCGTGCCCGCCGAGGCCGCCGAGCGCCGCTTCTTCGCCGTCGACGCGACGTGCCCGCTGGTCACCAAGGTCCATCGCGAGGCCGAGGTGCACTGGAGGCGCGGCCGCACGGTCGTGCTGGTCGGGCATTCCGGCCACCCCGAAGTGGTGGGCACGATGGGGCAGCTCCCCGCGGGCGCGGTGCTGCTGGTCGAGACCGTCGCGGACGTGGAGCGCCTGCAGCCGCAGGACCCGCAGACGCTGGCCTTCGTGACGCAGACGACCCTTTCGGTCGACGACACCCGCGAGATCGTGGATGCGCTGCGCGCCCGTTTCCCGGCCATCGTCGCGCCCCACAAGGAGGACATCTGCTACGCCACCACCAACCGGCAGGAGGCCGTGAAGGCCGTCGCGCCGCGGGTTGACGCGATGCTGGTGGTGGGCTCGCCCAATTCGTCCAACTCGCAGCGCCTCAAGGAGGTCGCCGAGCGGGCCGGGTGCCCGGTGGCGCGCCTGGTGCTGCGCGCGCAGGACATCGACTGGGACGCCTTCGGCGCCATCGGTTCGCTCGGCGTCACGGCCGGCGCATCGGCGCCCGAGGTGCTGGTGGAGGAGATCATCGACGCCTTCGCGGCGCGCTACGCCGTCACGGTCGAGACCGTGTCGACCGCCGACGAGAGCGTGTTCTTTCCCTTGCCGCGCGAGCTGCGCGGCGCGGCCGCGGAGTAGGGCGGTGGCGGTCTACACCGACGTCTCCGACGAGGAGCTCTCCGCCTTCGCATCCCGCTACGACCTCGGGGCCGTGCTGGCCGCCAAGGGCATCGCGGAGGGCGTGGAGAACTCCAACTACCTGCTCCACACCGAGAAGGGCTTCTACATCCTCACGCTCTACGAGAAGCGCGTGCGCGAGGAGGACCTGCCCTTCTTCATCGGCCTGATGCAGCACCTGGCGGCCGCCGGCCTGACCTGCCCAGTTCCGGTGCGCAACCGCGAGGGCGAGGCGCTGGGCCGGCTCGCCGGCCGTCCGGCCTGCATCGTGACCTTCCTGGACGGCATGGGCGTGCGCCGGCCGGGCGTCGGCCACTGCGCCTCGGTCGGCGAAGCCCTGGCCCGCCTTCACCTCGCCGGGGCCGATTTCCCGATGCGGCGCGCCAACGCGCTCTCGGTCCGGGGCTGGCGGCCGCTCTTCGAGGCCGCGCAGGCGCGCGCCGACACGGTCGCGCCGGGCCTGGCCAAGGCGACCGAGGAGGCGCTGGCGCGGCTGGAGGCGGAGTGGCCAGGCGACCTGCCGGAAGGCGTGATCCACGCCGACCTGTTCCCCGACAACGTCTTCTTCCTCGGACCGCGCCTGTCGGGCCTGATCGACTTCTACTTCGCCTGCACGGACGCCTTCGCGTATGACCTCGCGGTGTGCCTGAACGCCTGGTGCTTCGAGGCGGACGGGTCCTACAACCTCACCAAGGGGCAGGCGATGATCGCCGGCTACGAGCGCGTCCGCCCGCTCTCGGGCGGCGAGCTGGAGGCCTTGCCGGTGCTGTGCCGGGGCGCGGCGCTGCGCTTCATGCTGACCCGGCTGGTCGACTGGCTCAACGTGCCGCCCGGCGCGCTGGTGCGCCCGAAGGACCCGCTGGAATATTACCGCAAGCTGCGCTTTCACGAGCGCGCGGCGACCGCATCCGACTACGGGAGACGCACGTGACCGACGCCGCCGAGAGCCCGGACCGGGTCACGGTCTACACCGACGGCGCATGCTCCGGAAATCCCGGCCCGGGCGGCTGGGGCGCGCTGCTGGTCTATGGCGAGAAGAAGAAGATCCTGAAAGGCGGCGAGCCGCTGACCACCAACAACCGCATGGAGCTGATGGCCGCCATCATGGCCCTGGAGGCCCTGAAGCGCCCCTGCGTGGTCGACCTCTGGACCGACAGCCAATATGTCCGCCAGGGCGTCACCACCTGGATCCATGGCTGGAAGCGCAATGGCTGGAAGACGGCCGACAAGAAGCCCGTGAAGAACGCCGAACTCTGGCAGCAGCTCGACGCCGCCAGGGCGAAGCACACCGTCCAGTTCCACTGGGTGAAGGGCCACGCCGGCCACACCGAGAACGAGCTCGTGGACGGGCTGGCGCGCGAGGGAATGGCGCCCTTCCTGCCCAAGAAGCGCCAGGGCGCAGCCGCCGGGTAGGGCGGCTCAGCCCGGTCGGCGAGGCTCGCCCGGCTGAGCCCAGGAGACGCGCAGGCTCTCCCCCGGCGTCCGGGAGAGAGCGGCGCGGCCGATCACATCTGCTTCAGCAGGTTCTCCGCCCCGGAGATGTCGGCCTTGGACGGCGTGTCCTCGACATTGAGCACGCGCACCACGCCGTCGTCGACCAGCATCGAGTAGCGCTGCGAGCGGGTGCCGAGCCCGAAGCCCGAGCCGTCGAGGGCGAGGCCCAGCGCCTTGGCGAAATCGCCGTTGCCGTCCGACAGGAACTCGATCTTGCCCGCGCCTCCCGTGGACTTCGCCCAGGCGTCCATGACGAAGACGTCGTTGACGCCCGTGACCGCGATGGCGTCGACGCCCTTGGCCTTGAGGGCGTCGTAGTGCGTCAGGAAGCTCGGCAGGTGGTTCTTGTGGCAGGTGGGCGTGAAGGCGCCCGGCACGGCGAAGAGCACGACCTTGCGGCCCTTGAAGATTTCGTCCGTGGTCTTGGGGGTCGGCCCGCCCTCGGTCATGACGCGGAACGTGGTTTCAGGCAGATGGTCGCCGACTGCGATGCTCATCGAGGAACTCTCCTAGGGGATGCCAGGCCGTGGCCCGGGTGGAAGGCGCTGCGCGCCGCCGCGCTGAGATCTAGTGCGGCTTGGGCTCGGCGTCGAGACGGGTCTCGACCTCGATTGCGGTCCCGCCGACGCTCAGCGTGATGGTGACCGGGAGGCCGGCGAGCCGGGCGTCGGTCGGGGCCGCATCCACCGCCAGGCGCCACGTCACCCGACGGGCGTCCCGCGACGGCTCGTCCTTGACGAGGGCCGGCGCGCCGAACAACCAGTCCTGCCCGGCCTCGGCGAAGAGCTCCACAGGGTCGGCGCCGGGCGGGATGACGGCTGACACCGCAATCGACCCGCCGTCCGCCGCGGCCGCGGCCGCCTCGATCGACGGCGGCGCGCCGGACCCGGCGGGCTTGCGGACGGGCGCCCTGGCCTCCGCCGCCGCGACGGCGGGCGCAAAGGGCGGGGCGGCGGCTCCCGAACCCAGCGGGAGGCGGGCCTCGCCCTTCACCGGAATGCAGATCTGCTCGCACACCGCGTAGTCGAGCTTGAGGTTCAGCGCGGCGGGCCTGGCGGGATTCGCGAGGGTCACGCGCAGCGGCAGCAGCACGGATTCCTTGTAGCCGATGGAGGATCCCGCCGCGTCCTCGAAGCGCGCCGGCAAGGGCCAGCGCACCTCGACCGCCTTGACGTTGTCCGAGCCGGACCAGTCGAAGCTCGGCGGAAGGCCAGAGTCGCCCGGCGTGCGCCAATAGGTCTTGAAATGCGGGTCCAGCCGGATCTCGATCCCGGCCTTCCGGAGCCCGGGCGCCTCCGCAGCCCCGCCGTCGACGAGCCTGAAGGACGCGTGGAAACCCGACGCCCAGGTGGACGCGCCGGCGTCGGCGGCGTGCGGGAGGGAGGGGGCGGAGGCCGCCAGCATCGCCCCGAGGGCGAGGGCCAGCCCGACGCGGAAGGCTCTCTTGCGTATCATGCGGCTCCTCATGACAGAGCCAGTCGCCGGCGCAAAGCCACGAGCGCGTGAAGGGACGCGCAGGCGGCCCGGGGGAACGACCAATGGGTCACCGCGTTGGCTTCGCAGGCAAAAGGGCATACGATCATGCACCTCGAGACGTTTGAGACTTCCGTCGCTATGAGCGCCCGCGGCTTCCTGGACGGCCAACTCCTGATCGCTATGCCGGGGATGCCGGATTCGCGCTTCACCCGCACCGTGATCTATGTGTGCGCTCATTCGCCGGAAGGCGCGATGGGGCTGGTGATCAACCAGCCGGCCCCCAACATCGAGTTCCCCAGCCTCCTGGAACAGCTCGAAATCATTCCGGCCGAGAGCGGCATCCGCCTGCCCGAGCGGGCCGAGCGGTTCAAGGTGCTGAAGGGCGGCCCCGTCGAGACCGGGCGCGGCTTCGTCCTGCACTCGTCCGATTTCTACATCGACAAATCGACCCTGCCGATCGACGACGGCATCTGCCTCACCGCGACCGTGGACATCCTGCGCGCCATCGCGGCCGGAGAGGGTCCGCGCGACGCCATCCTGGCGCTCGGCTATGCGGGATGGGGCGCGGGGCAGCTGGAGACCGAGATCAACGAGAATGGCTGGCTCCACTGCGAGCCCGATCCGGAGCTCGTCTTCGACACCGGTTTCGAGACCAAGTACGAGCGGGCGCTGCGCAAGATCGGCATCGACCCGGCCATGCTGTCCAGCGAAGCCGGACACGCCTGAGCCTGCTGCTGCGAAAAGGTGGATTCCGGCTTTTCGCACGACGCATGCGACCACTTAAAAACCTGGACCACGCTGCGTTTCCATCAAAACACCGCGTGGTCTAGGCGGCTTCGGTCGCCGCGCCCACGAGCTTGCGGGCCTCCAGCGCCGTCATCGGCGGCCCGAAGGCGTAGCCCTGGGCGTGCTCGCAGCCGAGCTGGTAGAGCTCGATGGCGTCGGACTCCGTCTCCGCCCCTTCCGCCACCACTTCCATCCCGAGATCATGCGCCAGCGTCACGATCGAGCGCAGGATGATCGGGCGCGTCCCCTTGCTGTCGGGCTTCACGAAGGAGCGGTCGATCTTGATCGTGTCGAAGGGGAAGCGCTGCAGGTAGCTCAGCGACGAATAGCCCGTGCCGAAATCGTCCAGCGACAGGCCTGCGCCGAGATCCGCGATCCGGGTCAGGATCTGGGTGGCGTATTCGGGGTTCTCCATCACCAGGCTCTCGGTGATCTCCAGCTTCAGCGTGCCGCGGTGCACGGGCCAGCGCGACAGCACCATCTTGACGTCCTGCAGCAGGTCGTGCCGCAGCAATTGCCGGCTGGAGACGTTGACGCTGGCGAAGATCGGCGGGTCGACCTCCAGGGCCCGCTGCCAGGCCGCGAGCTCCTGGGCGGTGCGCTCCAGCGCGAAGACGCCCAGATCGATGATGAGCCCGCTCTCCTCCGCGATGCTGATGAACTCCGCCGGCGCGAGCCGCCCCAGCTTGGGGTGATCCCACCGCATCAGCGCCTCGAAGCCGGCGACCGTGCGGTCCTCCAGCCGGACAATGGGCTGGAACAGGATCTTGATCTCGCCGCGCTCGACCGCCCGCCGCAGATCCATCTCCAGCGCGAGCCTGTCGGTGCGCTGAGCCCGCATCGCGGGGCGGAAGACCTCGATGCGGTCGCCGCCGAGCCGCTTGGCGTGCACCATGGCGATCTCGGCGCTGCGCAGCACGTCCTCGCCCTTGGATTGCGAGCTCGGGTCGGGCAGGGCGATGCCGGTCGAGGCGGTCAGGAAGATCTCCCGGTCGCCGAACACCACCGGCGTGGTCACCACGCGGCGGATCGTGTCGGCCAGCATGGTGATGCGCTCGGGCTCGCGCTCGGAGAGCAGGAGGAGCCCGAACTGGTCGCCGGTGATGCGCGCCAGCGTGTCCTGCGGCTTCAGCAGCCGGCCGAGACGGCGCGCCACCGCGAGCAGGATGGAATCGCCTGCCGGAAGTCCCACCGACTCGTTGATCTGCTTGAACCGGTCGAGGTCCAGCACGATCACGGTCGGCCGCACTGAGTCGTCGGATCGCGCCAGGGTGAGGGCGGCGTCGAGCCGGTCGAGGAACAGGCGGCGATTGGGCAGGCCGGTGAGGTTGTCGTGCACGGCGTCGTGCAGGATGCGCTCCTCGGCGGTCTTCGCCTCCGTGACGTCGCCCAGCGTGCCCACCACCCGTACGACCTCGCCGTCCGAGCCGACCACGGGGCGCGCCTTCATGGCGTACCAGTAATAGTGGCCATCGGCCGTTTTCAGCCGGAAATCGAGCGCAACGCGGCCGCGGCGCTGCTCCAGCACGGCGTCGAGCGTGGCGCGGAAGCGGTCGCGGTCGAAGGGGTGCATCACCTCCAGCCAGTTGGCCGCCGGCCCCTCCAGCGTGCCGCGCTTCAGCCCCAGATAGGCCTCCACCTCGGGGCTGACGAACACCCGGTCCGCCGCCACGTCCCAGTCGAACACCGTGTCGCCGGATCCGGCCAGCGCCAGCGCCTTGCGCTCGGCGTCGCTCACCAGTCCCTGCGCTAGAGCGCCCCCCGCGAAGGCGTGCTGCATCACCGTGAAGCCGATCAGCATGACGATGAGCACCAGGCCGCCGAGGAGGGCCGGGGAGACGAAGTCGTTGTTGAGCTGCCCGACCACCGCGAAGGCCGTGGCGATGACCCAGACCAGCAGCAGGAACCAGGTCGGCGCGAGCAGCACCGCCCGGTCATAGCCATGCGTGGAGAGGTAGATGACGAGCAGGAAGCCCACCGCCGCCACCGCCGCGATCGAGATGCGGGCGACGCCCGCCGCCAGGACCGGGTCGAACACCGCCAGCCCGATGAGCGCGGTGAGGAACACCAGCCAGCCCGCGGTCACGTGGCTGTAGCGCACATGCCAGCGGTTGAGGTTCAGATAGGCGAAGAGGAAGACCAGCAGGGTGGCGGCCAGCACCGCCTCCGCGGTGGCTCGGTACATCTGCTCGCCCTGCGGCGTCGTCGGGACGATCTTCTGCCAGAAGCCGAAATCGATGCACACATAGGCCAGCACCGCCCAGGCGAGCGCGGCGGCGGCGGGGAAGATCACCGCCCCCTTGACCACGAACACGATGGTGAGGAACAGCGCCAGCAGGCCCGCGATGCCGATCACGATGCCGCGGTACAGAGTGAGGCCGTTGGCCTTCTCCTTGTAGTCGTCCGGGTTCCACAGATAGAGCTGCGGCAGCCGCGGATTCGCCAGCTCGGCGATGTAGGTCACGGTGGAGCCCGGATCGAGCACGATCTCGAAGATGTCCGCCTCGGCGTTGTCCTCGCGGTCGGGGCTCTCGCCCTGGCTGGCCGTCACGGCCGTGATGCGGGTGGCGCCGAGGTCCGGGGCGACCACGCCGGAGTTCACCAGCCTGAAATGCGGGGCCACGAGCCAGCGGGTCAGCTGTTCGTTCGTGTCGTTCTTGAGCGCGAAGACGATCCAGTCCGGCCTCGTGCCGGCTTCCTTCGCCTTGATGGCGATGCGCCGGACGATGCCGTCGGCGCCCGGGGCCGTCGAGATCTGGATCAGGTCCCCGTCCGAGCGCGAGCGCTCGACGAAGGGCAGCAGGTCCACCGCCGCGCTTCCGGTCCTCACCGACACCGGGTCGAGCGCCAGGGCCGTCCCGGGGATCACCGCGATGGCGAATGCGAACCCGACGACTGCGAGGAGGATGCGGAAAAGGCGCAAAGACAAAACCCTGGAGGATCGAACGCCGGTGGTCGCGAGCGGCCGCAAGGCGTCAGCAGTCGTAGCGGGAGCCTGATGGGAGGGCAAGGCGGGCTCGCCCCTTTGGGATTTTCACGGGGGACGCAGCGGGACGCGCCCCCGTGCGGCTTGGTGGCCGGGATTCAAGGCGAGGGTGTGTCGGCGGAGAAGTCGCTGCGCAACAAGGCGTAGAGGAGGTGGTCCTGCCAGGCGCCGTCGATGCACAGATATTGGCGGGCGTAGCCCTCGCGCTGGAAGCCGACCCGCTCCAGGAGGCGCATCGAGGGCGCGTTGTAGGGCACGCAGGCCGCCTCGATTCGCCGCAACCTGAGCGTCTCGAAGGCGTAGCTCGCCGCGAGGCGGACCGCCGCGGTCATGTAGCCCTTGCCAGCGTGTCGCTGGCCCATCCAGTAGCCGAGCGTGGTGGCCTGAGAGACGCCGCGGCGCACCATCCCGAGGGTGAGCCCGCCCAGCAGCGCGCCGTCGGCCTCGCGGAAGAGGAAGAATGGGTAGGCGGAGTCCTCCTCGATCTCGCGGGCGTATCGCTTGATGCGCCGCCGGAACGCCGCGCGGGTCAGGTCGTCCGCCGGCCAGATCGGCTCCCAGGGCTTGAGGAAGTCGCGGCTGGCCTCGCGCAGCGCCGCCCAGGCCTCGAAGTCCTCCGCCCGCGGGATGCGCAGGTGGAGGCCCGTCCCCCGCATGGCGGGCGGATCTTCCGATGCGATCGGCAGGCGGAAGAACGCCATCGTCGGCAGCCTTATCCCCCGGCGGGGGCCGCGGCCCCGATATGCGACGCGATCCGGGCCGGATCCATGAGCTTGCGGACCGGACCGACGGCGGTCACGGTCGGCGGGCTCGCCAGCATGTCGGCCGCGACCCTGCGCACGTCGTCGATCGTGATCGCGTCGATGGCGGCCACGATCTCTTCGCGCGGCAGCACCCGGCCGAAGGCGAGCACATGGCGGGCCATCTGCTCGGCCCGCCGCGCTGAGGATTCCAGCCCCATCAGCAGCGACACCTTGATCTGCTGCTTGGCCCGGACGACCTCCTCGTCGGTAGGCTTGTCGGCCGCCTCGCGCAGGCAGTCCAGCATCACCGGGATGAACTCGCCGAGCTTGTCCTCGCCAGTGCCGCCATAGACCGCGAAGGTTCCGGTGTCGCTGAAGGGCTGGTGGAAGGAGTAGATCTCGTAGCAGAGCCCGCGCTTCTCGCGGATCTCCTGGAACAGGCGCGACGACATGCCCCCGCCCAGCAGGTTGGAGAACACGTGCATCGCATAGTGGTCCGGGTCGTGGAACGACCGGCCGGCGAAGCCCAGCACCATGTGGGCCTGCTCGAGCTTGCGCACCTTGCGGCCGTCGCCGCCCGCATAGCGGCCGGGCACCGGCGCCTCGACCGCCTGCGCGCCGATGCTGGCGAAGCGCCGGCTCGCCTCCTCGACGATGTCGTCGTGGTTCACCGCGCCGGCGGCGGCCAGCACCATCTCGGGCCCGCGATACTGCCGCTCCAGGAAGCCGCGCATCGAATCGGCCGACTGCGCCCGCACGGTCTTGGGCGTGCCCAGGATCCGTCGTCCGATGGGCGCGCCCGCGAAGGCCGTCTCCATGAACATGTCGAACACGACCTCGTCGGGCGTGTCCTCGCAGGCCCCGATCTCCTGCAGCACCACGCCCTTCTCGCGCCGCAGCTCCGCCTTGTCGAAGGCGGGCTCGGTGAGGATGTCGGACAGGATGTCGAGGGCCAGCGGCACGTCCTCGCCCAGCAGCCGGACATAGTAGGAGGTGCGCTCCACGCTGGTCTCGGCGTTGAGGTCGCCGCCGACCGCCTCGATCTCCTGGACGATGTCGAGGGCGGACCGCCGGCGCGTGCCCTTGAAGGCCATGTGCTCGAGCAGATGGGCGAGGCCCTGCTCGCCCTCCTTCTCGTGGCGGGTGCCGGCCCCGATCCAGACGCCCAGCGAGGCCGTGGCGAGCTGGGGGATGGTCTCGGTCACCACCCGCAGGCCATTGGGCAGCGTCGTGATGCGGACGGCCTCTTCGCGCGGCGCTCCGACGCGAAGGTCCTTGGTGCGCGGGGGCGCATTCATGCGGCGGCTCCCTTGTGGCGCCGCTCCGCGTCTCCCGCCGCCCGGGCGCGGCTTCGGACGAGGCTCTCGATGGCGCCCTGATCGTTCGGCATGGTGGTGAAACGCTCGCGGCGGTCCAGAAGGTCCGCCAGATGGGCGGGAAGCCGGGGCCTTACCCCGGTCGCCGCTTCGACCGCGTCGGGGAACTTTGCCGGATGCGCGGTGCCGAGCGCCACCATCGGGACCGAGGGATCGGCGCGCAGCGCCGCCCGGCCGCTTGCGACCCCGATCGCCGTATGGGGATCCAGCGTATAGCCGGCGTCCCGGTAGGTCTCGGCCATCTCGCGCCGGACCTCGTCCTCGCCGACCGCGCTGGCGCTGAACTCCGAGCGGATGGCGGCGAGCGGGCCGGGATCGATCGTGAACGCCTTGCTCTGCGACAGGCTCTGCATGAGGCGCCGGACGGCCGCGCCGTCGCGCCCATAGGCCTCGAACAGCAGCCGCTCGAAGTTGGACGAGACCTGGATGTCCATGGACGGGGAGGTGGTGGGCGTCACGCCGGTCGCCTCGTAGCGTCCCGTCGCCAGGGTGCGGGCCAGGATGTCGTTGGCGTTGGTGGCGACGTTGAGGAGGCCGATGGGCAGGCCCATGCGCTTGGCCACCCAGCCGGCCAGCACGTCGCCGAAATTGCCCGTCGGCACGGAGAAATTGATGGGCCGGTGCGGCGCGCCCAGGCTGGTCGCCGCCGTGAAATAGTACACGACCTGGGCCACGATCCTGGCCCAGTTGATCGAGTTCACGCCCGAGAGCATCAGCTCGTCCCGGAAGGCGTGGTGGTTGAACATCGCCTTCACGAGCGCCTGGCAATCGTCGAAATCGCCCTCCACGGCGATGGCGTGGACGTTGTCCGCCTCCACGGTCGTCATCTGCCGGCGCTGGACCTCGCTGACGCGGCCATGCGGATAGAGGATGAACACGTCGACCCGGTTCAGTCCCTTGAACGCGTCGATGGCGGCCCCGCCGGTGTCGCCGGAGGTGGCGCCCACGATGGTGGCGCGCTGGCCGCGCTGCTCCAGCACGTGGTCCATCAGCCTGCCGAGCAGCTGCATCGCCACGTCCTTGAAGGCGAGCGTGGGGCCGTGGAAAAGCTCGAGCACGAAGAGGTTGTCGCCGAGCTGCGTCAGCGGGCACACGGCCGGGTGGCGGAAGCTCGCATAGGCCGCGTCGACCATGCGGGAGAACGCGCCCGCGTCGATCTCCTGCGCGAACGGGCCGATGATCCGCCTGGCCGCCTCGGCGTAGGGCGCCCCGGCCAGCCCGGCGATCGCCGCCTTGTCCATGGCCGGCCAGGACTGCGGCAGGTAAAGGCCGCCGTCGCGGGCGAGCCCCGCCAGCAGCGCGTCGGCGAATCCGAGAGCGGGCGCTTCGCCCCGGGTGGACACATGAAGCACGGAAGATCCTCGCGAGGGTCGCCTGGCGGCGCTGTCGTCGGCTGGTCCGATGGCCGGGCTGCGGCCGTCCGGACCGGTCCGGCTGAGGGTAGGAGGCCCGTCCGGGGCTGACAAGCGCGCCGTCACGCGGGGCGGCCCTTCCACTGCTGGCGGGCCCAGAAGCCGAAGACGCCCAGCAGGGCCAGCGCCAGCGCGAACCAGGTGAAGGCGTATTGGAGGTGATTGTCCGGGAAGCTCACGATGGTGTTGCCCCCCTTCGGCCAGCCGCCCGGCATGGGGGCATCGTCCGCATCGATCACGAAGGGCGCGACCCGCTGCAGGCCGTAGGCCTTGCCGATGGCGGCGGGATCGCGCGAGAACCAGCTGTTCTTGGCCGGGTCGTTGGCCGGCACGAACATGCCCGGCTTTTCGGCCATGCGCAGCACGCCCGTGACGGTGACCTCGCCGGGAAGCTGAGACTGGCTTCTCTTCGCCGGATCGCCGAGTTCGGTGGGCACGAAGCCGCGGTTCACGATCACGACGGCGCCGTCGGCCAACTGCAGCGGCGTGAGCACGAAGAAGCCCATCAGGGTCGCGCCCGGCCCCTTGCCGGAGATGAAGCCGTTGAGATGCGCCTCCTTGTCGTGCAGGAAGCGGCCGACGGCCCGCACCCGCTCGTAGTCGGCGGTCTTGGGGCTCAGCGTAGGCCAGGTCGCCTCCGGCGGGAGCGGCCCGGGAGGCGCGGCCATGCGGGCCTCGACGCGGGCGATCAGCCGGTGCTTCGCCCCCATGCGCTCGATCTGCCACGCCCCGAGCCCCACCAGGATCGCGAAGGCGACCAGGGTGGCGAGGGCGGGGGCGATCAGGCTGGCGATGCGGCGGTCCACGGCGGCGGCGGTCCCTTCAGCGTTCGAGCCGGCCCTGCTCGGCCTTGTTGGCGAACTGGGCGGCGATCAGCAGGCCCTTCAACGGCCTCAACAGTCCAAGGCAGAGCCCGATCACGACGGGCGGCCACAGCAGCGCGTGCACCCACCAGGCGGGGGCGTAGCGCATGTCGACGACGAGCACGCCGCCCACGACCAGGAAGCCCGCGATCAGCATGATGAACACCGCCGGGCCGTCGCCCGAATCGGCGAAGTCGAAGGGGAGCCCGCAGGCGCCGCACTCCGGCGCGACGGCGATGAAGCCCCGAATGAGCGGCCCCTGGCCGCATCGCGGGCACCGTCCCCGCAGGCCCGCCAGCAGGGCCGCGGTCCTGTCGGGGACCGCCGCGGCGGGCGGCGGAGCGGCGTCGATCTCACGCGCGGGCTCGATCGTCATGTCCGCCCCTCAAAAGCAAAGGGCGGCCCGACGGGCCGCCCAGACCGAAATCGCGTCGCGCTAGTGAGCCGCGGCCGCCCCCGCCGCGGCGCCCCACTGGGAGCCCCACAGATAGATGGCGACGAACAGGAACAGCCACACCACGTCGACGAAGTGCCAGTACCAGGCCGCGAACTCGAAGCCGAGATGCTGGCGCGGCGAGAAATGCCCGCGCAGCGCCCGTACGAGGCAGACCAGCAGGAAGATCGTGCCGATGAAGACGTGGAAGCCGTGGAAACCCGTCGCCATGAAGAAGGTGGCGCCGTAGATCGAGCCCTTGAAGGCGAAATGCGCGTGGCTGTACTCGTAGACCTGCACGATCGAGAACAGCGCTCCGAGCAGCACCGTCAGGATCAGGCCCCACTTCAGGCCCTGGCGGTCGTCATGCAGCAGGGCGTGATGCGCCCAGGTCACCGTCGTGCCCGAGGTCAGCAGGATCAGGGTGTTGAGCAGCGGCAGGTGGAAGGGATCGAACACCTCGATGCCCTTCGGGGGCCAGTGGCCGCCCGTATAGTCGAGCCGCATGAACTGCTTGGCCTCGGAGGCGAACAGGCTGGCGTCGAAATAGGCCCAGAACCACGCCACGAAGAACATCACCTCGGAAGCGATGAACATGATCATGCCGTAGCGATGGCTGATCTGGACGACGCGGGTGTGGAAGCCCTCGTGCTCGGCCTCCTTGATCACGTCCCCCCACCAGGCGACCATCGTGTAGAGCACGCCGATGAGGCCAGCGCCGAACACCACCGGGCCGGCGTGCAGGCCGCCCATGGCCAGGCTCTTCATCCACATGATCGCGCCGACCGCCATGAAGAAGGCGCTGACGGACCCCACGAACGGCCAGGGGCTCGGATCGACGAGGTGATAATCGTGGTTCTTGACGTGGGCCTCGGCCATCGTGGTCGCTCTCCGATACGTCCCGCATGCGGCTGCCGGCCGCACGCGGTCCCCCTTTTAGAGTTTGGGTTTGCTTGAGTCTTGGATCCCGGCCAAGGGCTTGGGCGACCCCTTGGTCGGGAAGATGGTGTAGGACAGGGTGATCTCGCTCGTCCCGTCGAGGTCGCGATTGGCCGCGATCGCCGGGTCGACATAGAACACCACGGGCGCTTCCAGCGTCTCTCCGGCCGCGAGAGTGATCTCGTTGAAACAGAAGCACTGGAGCTTGTTGAAGTACCCGCCCGTCAGCTCCGGCAGGACGTTGAAGGACGCGATCGCGCTGGTCTTCGTCGGGCCGGCGTTCGTCAGCTTGTAGAAGACGGTCGTGGTCTCGCCGACCTTGACGTCCACGTAGGGCGTCTCGGGCTGGAAGCGCCAACCGAGCGCCTGGTTGACGTTGGAATCGAACCGGACGCGGAAGCTGCGCTCGCCCACCGAGGCGGCGGCCTGCGTGGCGACCTGCGGCGTGCCGCCGAAACCGGTGGCCTGGCAGAACAGCTTGTACAGAGGAACGGCCGCATAGGAGGCGCCCACCATGCCGACCACGGTGGCCACGCACGCGATCAGCGTGCGGCGCGCCGCGCGCGACGGATCGGGGCGGCCGGGGAGATTCGCAGGATCCTGATGGTCGCTCATGGGGTCACAAGGGCCGGTTGGCCACGTTCCCGCCCAGCTTGGCGAGCGTGACGACGAAGAACAGAAGCACGAGGCCGCCCAGCACGAGCCCCAGCGCGACGGAGCGGGAGCGCTGGCGCCGGGTCTCCTCGGCGGTCAGCACGACGCCCTTGTTCTCGTCGGGGGGGAGGCCGCCGCTCACGCCGCGCCTCCGGCCAACCGCCCGACGAAACCGGCGAAGGCCGAGATCCGGTCGAGCCCGATGAGCTGCTCGGCGAGCAGGACGGCGTAGAGCAGGAAGAGATACAGGATCGAGAAGGCGAACAGCCCGATCGCGGCCTTGCGGGCCGCTTCGCCGGTGCGCCGGCGATAGATCCGCAGCGCCAGGACGATCATCATCGCGCCGGTCACCGTCGACACGATCGCGTAGAACAGGCCGGCGAACCCCATCACGCTCGGCAGCACGGCGACGGGCGCCAGGACGAGGGTGTAGAGCAGGATCTGCAGCCGGGTGGCGTCCTCGCCGGCCACGACGGGCAGCATCGGAATGCCGGCCCGGCGGTAGTCGTCCGACTTCACGAGCGCCAGGGCCCAGAAATGGGGCGGCGTCCACAGGAAGATGATGGCGAACAGCACGAAGGTCTCGATCGAGACGGTCCCGGTCACGGCCGCATAGCCGATCATGGGCGGGATCGCGCCCGCCGCGCCGCCGATGACGATGTTCTGCGCGGTCGCCCGCTTCAGCCACATCGAATAGATCACGGCGTAGAAGAAGATCGTGAAGGCCAGCATGCCGGCCGCGACCCAGTTGGTGATCAGGCCGAGCGTCGCCACGGAGCCCACCGACAGCGTCATCCCGAAGGCCAGGGCCTCCTCGCGGGTGATGCGTCCGGCCGGAATCGGCCGCTTGGCGGTCCGGCTCATCATCGCGTCGATGTCGGCGTCGTACCACATGTTGAGGCAGCCGGACGCGCCGGCCCCGACCGCGATGGCCAGCAGGGCCGCAAAGCCGATCACGGGGTTCACGTGCGGCGCCAGCATCATCCCGACCAGCGCGGTGAACACGACGAGCGACATCACCCGCGGCTTCAGCAGCGTAAAGAAGTCCCCGGCGGTGCCGTTCGACACGCCTGACCGGCTTTCGTGGATGATGCTGTCGGTGACGGCTGACATGAACGCGACGTGTGCTCCGGTGGGAGGGGACGGCCTCGGGAAGGCTCGCTCCCTTGCGATGGGCGGCCGGGCTTTCGGCCCGGTCGACCGGTCCTCGGCGTCGCCGCCCGGCGGGCGGAGAGGCGAAGGATCGGCGGGTGGGGACGGGGCCGGCCGAAGCCGGCCCCGCGCCTGATTAGTGATCCGAGCCCGTGATGCGGGGCAGGGTCTCGAACTGATGGAACGGCGGAGGCGACGACAGCGTCCACTCCAGCGTCGTGGCGCCCGCGCCCCAGGGGTTCTCGCCGGCGAGCTCCTTGCGGCTGAAGGCGGTGTACACGCCGTAGAAGAACACCAGCAGGCCCAGCGCGAAGATGTAGGAGCCGAAGGACGAGATCCTGTTCCAGCCCGCGAAGGCGTCCGGATAGTCCACGTAGTGGCGCGGCATGCCGGCCAGGCCCGTGAAGTGCATCGGGAAGAACAGCAGGTTCGCGCCCACGAAGGCGATCCAGAAGTGCAGGCGGCCGATCCAGTCCGGGATCACGTAGCCGCTCATCTTCGGGAACCAGTAGTACCAGGCGGCGAAGATGCCGAACACCGCGCCCAGCGAGAGCACGTAGTGGAAGTGCGCCACCACGTAATAGGTGTTGTGCAGCTGGCGGTCGACGCCCGCATTGGCGAGCACCACGCCCGTCACGCCGCCAACGGTGAACAGGAAGATGAAGCCCATCGCCCAGATCATCGGGGCGGTGAAGCGGATCGAGCCGCCCCACATCGTCGCGATCCAGGAGAACACCTTCACGCCTGTCGGCACCGCGATCACCATCGTGGCGAACACGAAGTAGCGCTGCGTGTCGAGCGACAGGCCGGCCGTGTACATGTGGTGGGCCCACACGACGAAGCCGACGGCGCCGATCGCCACCATGGCGTAGGCCATCCCGAGATAGCCGAAGATCGGCTTCTTGGAGAAGGTCGAGATGATGTGGCTGACGATGCCGAAGGCCGGCAGGATCATGATGTAGACTTCGGGGTGGCCGAAGAACCAGAACAGGTGCTGGTAGAGCACCGGGTCGCCGCCGCCCGACGGGTCGAAGAAGGTCGTGCCGAAGTTGCGGTCCGTCAGCAGCATCGTGATGGCGCCGGCCAGGACGGGCAGCGACAGCAGCAGCAGGAACGCCGTCACCAGCATGGCCCAGGCGAACAGCGGCATCTTGTGCAGGGTCATGCCCGGCGCGCGCATGTTCAGGATGGTGGTGATGAAGTTGATCGCGCCCAGAATCGACGACGCGCCGGCCAGATGCAGCGACAGGATGCCGAAGTCGAGCGCCGGGCCGGGATGGCCGGAGGTCGACAGCGGCGGATACACCGTCCAGCCGCCGCCGAAGCCGTTGGAGCCGGGCGCGCCTTCCACGAACAGCGAGATCAGCAGCAGCGTGAAGGAGGAGGGAAGCAGCCAGAACGAGATGTTGTTCATGCGCGGGAACGCCATGTCGGGCGCTCCGATCATGATCGGCACGAACCAGTTCCCGAAGCCGCCGATCAGCGTCGGCATGACCAGGAAGAACACCATGATCAGCCCGTGCCCGGTGACGAACACGTTATAGGTCTGCGGATTGGTGAAATATTGGAGGCCGGGCTCCTGGAGCTCGAGCCGCATCGCGATCGACAATGCGCCGCCGATCAGTCCGGCCATGAGGCCGAAGATCAGGTACATCGTCCCGATGTCTTTGTGGTTGGTCGACAGCACCCACCGGCGCCAGCCGGTCGGGTGATGTGCGTGCGCGTCGTGCGCCAGTGCCGCAGTTGCCATGATGTCTGTCCCAGATCGCTGAAAGTCTAGCGCTGTCCTGTTCGGGTGGTCCGGTCGTCACTCGACCGGGGTCGAGCGCGCGGCGACCTTCACGGTCTCGTTGGAGTCGAGCGACGCGAACTTCTTCTTCGCGTCGGCCAGCCACGCCGTGTACTTCTCCGGGCTCACCACCCGGATCGCGATCGGCATGAAGGCGTGGTTCTGCCCGCACAGGCGCGAGCACTGGCCGTAATAGATGCCCTCTCGGTCGGTCGTGAACCAGGTCTGGTTCAGGCGGCCCGGGATGGCGTCCATGCGGAAGGCCAGCGACGGCACCGAGAAGGAGTGGATCACGTCCGCGCCGACCACCTGGATCACGACGGTCTTGCCCGTGGGCAGGACCACTTCGTTGTCCACGGCGAGAAGCGCGGGCTGCCTGGCCTTCTGGGCGTCCTCGCGCGTCAGCATGTAGCTGTCGAACTTGAATCCGCCGCCCTGGTCCTGCGGATACTCATAGGACCAGTACCACTGGTTGCCGATGGCCTTGATGGTGATGTCGGCCTTGGGCAGCTCGATCTGGTACTTTAGCAGCCGGAAGGACGGGATCGCGATGCCCACCAGGATGAGCACCGGGATGATCGTCCAGGCGATCTCCAGGCCGGTGTGGTGCGTCGTGCGGGACGGCGTCGGGTTCGCCTTCTCGTTGAACTTCACGACGACGGCGACCAGCAGGGCGAGCACGAACAGCGTGATCGCCGTGATGATCCAGACCAGCGCGGTGTGGAAGTCATGCACGAACTCGGCCACCGGGGATACGGCGTCCTGAAAGCCCATCTGCCAGGGTTCGGGATGTCCGGGCGCGGCGAAAGCCGGACCGGAAATGCTGAGACCGAGCGTCGCAAGCGCGAGCGCTGACCGGTTCCAGAAACGAATCGTCACCTGCGAATCTCCTGACCTGAATTGTGCCCGGCTCATCGGCGCGCCGCGTCTCGTGGGGGGCGGCCGATCCTCCCGGGAGACACCGGCAGGACAACAGCCGCGTGGACGCGCTGACCAAACCTCGCTCAGTTTGATTTAGGGCAAAGACCACAAAGCCGTCACGAGCGCAATCGCGTCGTTTGGCGAAATCTGTGCGTCATATGCACGCTTGATTGCTGTTTTGCGCACGGCTCTCGCCGTCCCGGCCCCGATCGCCGCGCCTTGACAGCGCATTCTCCCCATGGTCCCAACGATCCGACCGGCGCCGCCGAGGCGCCCGACGCCCTGCGTGGCATAGCAACGGGAGCGCCCCCATGCCGATGGGTCCATCGAATCCGACTGAACGGAACCGCCCCTTGCCGGGCGCCGCGTCGGCCGGACGCGTCCGGGCCGGTTTCGGGCGCCTTTTCGCACGCGCCGCCCTGGCGGCGTTCGCCGTCGCCCTCCTGGCGTCGGCCCAGCCGGCGCGGGCGCAGGGGCCGGTGAAGAACAGCTTCGGCGACTGGCAGATGCGCTGCGAGACGCCCGCCGGCGCCAAGACCGAGCAATGCGCGCTGGTCCAGAGCGTCCAGGCCGAGGACAAGCCGAACGTCACCCTCGTGGTGATCGTGCTGAAGACGGCGGACGGCAAGAGCCGCCTCCTGCGCGTGATCGCGCCCTTGGGCGTGCTGCTGCCGGCCGGCCTCGGGCTCAAGATCGACCAGGCCGATGTCGGCCGCGCCGGCTTCGTCCGCTGCCTGCCCACCGGCTGCATCGCCGAAGTCATCATGGACGACGAGCTCTTGGGCAAGCTGAAGGGCGGGCAGGCCGCCACCTTCATCGTCTTCCAGACCCCCGAGGAGGGGATCGGCATCCCGGTCTCGCTCAACGGTTTCCCCAGCGCCTTCGACTCGCTGCCCTGAGCGGATTGAAGTCGGCTGGCCACCCTGTGCATCCGCGGTCCGTGTGGTAAAGGATCGCCTCTCGCCGCCCCGGCGCCTCGCCTGGAGATCTCGATGTTCCGGTCCGTTCCGCGTTTCGCCCGCTTCGCCGCAGCCTCGGCCGTCGCGGCCCTCCTGGCGGGATGCAACACCTTCGGCGGCTCGAGCGAGCCTGTCGCCTCGACCCCGTCCGGGGGCTCGAGCTTCATGAACATGTTCAAATACGCCGGCCCCACCGTGCCGGCCTCGATGAGCGCGCCCGAGGAGGAGATCGACTGCCCCTCCGTGCAGATCCTGGACGGCACCGCGGCCTTGAAGCAGGAAGCAGGCGGCAACCTGCGCAGCCAGCTCTCCATCGGCCAGACGGCGCGCGAGTGCCGGGCGGTCGGCGGCCAGATCGCCATCAAGGTGGGCATCGAGGGACGCGCGCTGCTCGGGCCGGGCGGCTCGCCCGGCAGCTTCGTGGCGCCGGTCCGATTCGTCGTGAAGCGTGGCGACCGGGTGGTCGCCTCCCAGCTCCAGCGCACCACCGTCACCATCCCGCAGGGCGACACCCAGGCCTCCTTCGTGATGGTTCAGGAAGGCCTGATGGCCCCCAAGGAGGGCGGCGATCTGGAGATCTATGTCGGCTTCGACCCGAACGGCCGCGCCGCGAGCCCGTCCAAGCCCCGCCGCAAGCGCGGCTGACTCGGCCCGCCGCCCGGGCCGGCCCCTCCTGCGATTGACTTGGCGCGGGGGCTCACCTACCACAGTCATGCTTCTGATCTCCGCGGAAGAGTCCGGCGAGGGCCGCAAGGCCCTGGTCGCCGGCGCCGAAGGCGCAACCGCCCCGGAAACGCTCAGGCCCAATGGACCGCGGAGAGCTGGCGCTCTGGAAAGCGGCGCGCGCTGGTCGCGCGTCCACCGACGGGGGTAACTTCATCCGCTTTCGGGCGGCGTGAAGGAAATCTCTCAGGTCACTTGGACAGAGGGGGCGCGAACCGGACAGTGGGGTCCGGCCGCGCAATCCTGTCCGGGAGACCCGAATGGCCGATCCAGTCCCGCCGACCGCCGAAGCCGACCCGACCGCTCCGCCTCCCGCGCCGTTGTCGCTGACGCCCCTGGCGTCGCGCCACCGTGCGCTGGGCGCCCGCATGGCGCCGTTCGCCGGCTACGACATGCCGGTGCAATACCCCACCGGGATCCTGGCCGAACACCAGTGGACGCGCGAGAACGCCGGCTTCTTCGACGTCTCGCATATGGGCCAGGGCTTCCTGATCGGTCCCGACCACGAGACGACGGCGCGCGCCCTGGAGGCGCTCTGCCCGGCCGACATCCTGGGCATGAAGCCCGGCCAGCAGCGCTACACGCAGCTTTTGAACGAGGACGGCGGCATCCTCGACGACCTCATGGTGACCCGACCGGCCGAGGACGGCGAGGATGGCGTGCTCATGCTGGTCGTGAACGCCTCCCGCAAGGAGGACGACTGGTCCCACATCGAGGGACGGCTCGGGCCGAACGTCCGCCTTCTGCGGGCGCCCCAGCGCGGCCTGATCGCTCTCCAGGGCCCGAAGGCGGCCGAGATCCTGGCGCGCCATTGCCCTGGCGTGGCGGAGCTCGGCTTCATGACGGCCCGCGCCACCGATTTCGACGGCGTCCCGGTCCATGTCTCGCGCTCCGGCTACACGGGCGAGGACGGCTTTGAGATCTCGGTGCGGGCGAAGCGGCTGGAGGCCGTGGCGGACGTCCTGCTGGCCGATCCGCTGGTGAAGCCGATCGGGCTGGGGGCGCGCGATTCGCTGCGGCTCGAGGCAGGGCTCTGCCTCTACGGCCACGACATCGACGAGACGACCTCGCCCGTGGAGGCGGCCCTCGTATGGTCCATCCAGAAGCGCCGGCGCGAGGAGGGCGGTTTCCCCGGCTTCGAGCGTATCCGCCGCGAGCTGGCCGAGGGGCCGCCCCGCAGGCGCGTGGGGCTCCTGCCGGACGGTCGGGCGCCCGCCCGCGAAGGCGCCGAGATCGTCGCGCCGGACGGCCGGCCCATCGGCAAGGTCACGTCCGGCGGGTTCGGCCCCACGGTCGGCGGCCCCATCGCGATGGGCTATGTCGAGCCCGCCTTCGCGGCCGTCGGCGCATCGCTCGCCCTCATGGTCCGCGGCGCAGCGCTGCCCGCCAAGGTCGTCGCGCTGCCCTTCGCGCCGCACCGCTACGCCCGGAAGGCCGGCGCGTGAGCGTCGGGCGCGCCGCGCCCGCTTCTCCCTCGCTGCGCGGGTCCGCGCCCCAGACCGCAATCTCGTCTCATCACATCGTGGAGCCCCTCATGACGATCAAGTTCACCAAGGATCACGAATATGTCCGCGTCGAGGGCGACGCCGGGGTGGTGGGCATCACCGACTACGCCCAGCAGCAGCTCGGCGACGTGGTCTTCGTCGAGCTGCCGCCGGTCGGCAAGTCCATCGCGAAGGGGACCGAGGCGGCCGTGGTGGAGAGCGTCAAGGCGGCCAGCGAGGTCTTCGCCCCCGTGAGCGGCGAGGTGCTGGAGGTCAATTCCGAGCTGGAGGGCGCCCCCGGCGTGGTGAACGAGGACCCGCTCGGCCGCGGCTGGTTCGTGAAGCTGCGGATCGCCGATCCGGCCGAGCTCGACGGCCTGATGGGAGAGGACGAATACAAGGCCCTCGTGGCCTCGCTCTGACGATCACGGACGAGACGGAGCCGCCATGCGCTACTTGCCATTGTCCGACCTCGAGCGCGCCGACATGCTGGCGCGGATCGGCGTCGGCTCCATCGACGATCTCTTCGCCGACATCCCGGCCGACAAGCGCCGGGCCGGCCTGCCCGACCTCCCGCGCCGCAAGAGCGAGATGGAGGTGGAGCGCCTGCTGGGCCGGCTCGCGGCCCGGAACGTGGCCGCCGGCTCGGTCCCGTTCTTCGTCGGGGCCGGCGCCTACAGGCACCATGTCCCCGCCACCGTGGACCACCTGATCCAGCGCTCCGAGTTCCTGACGAGCTACACGCCCTATCAGCCGGAGATCGCCCAGGGCACGCTGCATTACCTGTTCGAGTTCCAGACCCAGGTGGCGGCCCTGACCGGCATGGAGGTGGCCAACGCCTCCATGTATGACGGCTCCACCGGATGCGCCGAAGCCGTGCTGATGGCCCACCGGATCACCCGGCGCCGCAAGGCCGTGCTGTCGGGCGGACTGCATCCCCACTACGCCGAGGTGGTGCGGACCCTGTCGCGCATGGCCGAGGACGAGGTCGTCACCTTGCCGCCGGACGTGACCGCGACCGAGGACCTCCTGGCCGCCATCGACGGATCGGTCTCCTGCGTGGTGGTGCAGACGCCGGACCTGTTCGGCCATCTGCGGGACCTCCGCGCGGTCGCGGACAAGTGCCACGCGCAGGGCGCGCTGTTGGTCGCCGTCGTCACCGAGGCGCTGTCGCTGGGCCTTGTGACGCCGCCCGGCGCCATGGGCGCCGACATCGTGGTGGCGGAGGGTCAGTCCATCGGCAACGGCCTGACTTTCGGCGGGCCCTATGTGGGCCTTTTCGCCACGAGGCAAAAGTATGTGCGCCAGATGCCGGGACGCCTCTGCGGCGAAACCGTGGATGCGGACGGCGCCCGCGGCTTCGTGCTGACGCTCTCCACCCGCGAGCAGCACATCCGGCGCGACAAGGCCACCTCGAACATCTGCACGAATTCAGGCCTTTGCTGCCTGGCCTTCACGATCCACATGTCGCTTCTCGGCTCGGCGGGGCTGCAGCGCCTGGCGCGCGTCAACCACGCCCATGCGGTCAAGCTGCATGAGGCGCTGGAATCTCTAGCTGAGGTTGAGGTTCTCAATCAAAGCTACTTCAACGAGTTCACGCTCCGCTTGAAGAAGCCCGCAGCCGAGGTGGTGCAAGTTCTTGCGGATAAAAGCGTTCTGGCCGGCGTGCCGGTCTCGCGCCTACTGCCGGGGGCCGGGCTGGACGACCTGCTGCTGGTCGCCTCCACCGAGGTCAACACCGATGACGACCGCGCCGCCCTCGTGGCGGGCCTGAAGGAGGCGCTCGCATGCTGAACCGCCAGGGACGCCCCACGACCCCCACAGACGCCGACATGGCCCAGCGCGCCACCTTCACGGGCAACCGCGCTCTCCAGCAGGTCGAGCCCCTCATCTTCGAGATCGGGCGCGTCGACGCCACCGGCGTCGACATCGACGAGCCGGAGCCGTTCACGCCCCGGCTGGGCGGGCTCGAGCGCGCCGACGGCGTCGGCCTTCCCGGCCTCTCCGAGCCGGAGGCCATGCGCCATTATGTGCGGCTGTCGCAGAAGAACTACGGCATCGATACGGGCTTGTTCCCGCTCGGCTCCTGCACGATGAAGCACAATCCCCGGCTCAACGAGCGCATGGCGCGGCTGCCGGGCTTCGGCGACATCCACCCCCTTCAGCCGGTCTCCACGGTCCAGGGCGCGCTCGAGCTGATCGACATGCTGGCGGCCTGGCTGATGGAGCTGACCGGGATGCGAGCGGTCGCGATGTCGCCTAAGGCCGGCGCGCATGGCGAGCTCTGCGGCATGATGGCCATCAAGGCCGCCATCGCTGCGCGCGGCGAAGGCGAGGTCCGCAGGACCGTGCTGGTGCCCGAATCCGCCCATGGCACGAACCCGGCCACCGCCGCCCTGATCGGCTTTGCGGTGAAGCCCGTCCCGGTGCGGCCGGACGGGACGGTCGACCCCGAGACCGTGCGCGCCCTGGTCGGGCCGGACGTCGCCGCCATCATGCTCACCAACCCCAACACCTGCGGGCTGTTCGAGCCCGACATCGTCGCCATCGCGGCGGCGATGCACGAGGCCGGCGCCTACTTCTACTGCGACGGGGCGAATTTCAACGCCATCGTCGGCAAGGCGCGGCCGGGCGACCTCGGCGTCGACGCCATGCACATCAACCTGCACAAGACCTTCTCGACCCCGCATGGCGGCGGCGGGCCGGGCTCCGGCCCGGTCGTGCTGTCCGACCGGCTCGCGGCCTTCGCCCCGACGCCTTTCGTGACGCGGTCCGGCGACGGCTTCGCCCTGGTCGAGCACGCCGACGAGGCCGAGGAGGGCGGCGCGAGCCCGTTCGGGCGGCTCACCGCCTTCCACGGTCAGATGGGCATGTTCGTGCGGGCGCTCTCCTACATGCTGTCGCATGGGGCCGACGGCATGAAGCAGGCCTCCGAAGACGCCGTGCTGAACGCCAATTACGTGCGGGCCTGCCTGTCGGACCTGATGTCTCAGCCCTTTGGCGACCGGCCCTGCATGCACGAGGTCCTGTTCGACGACGCGTGGCTGAAGGGCTCGGGCGTGACCACGCTCGATTTCGCCAAGGCGATGATCGACGAGGGCTATCACCCGATGACGGTCTATTTCCCGCTGGTGGTCCACGGGGCGATGCTGATCGAGCCGACCGAGTCGGAATCGAAGGCCTCGCTCGACCTCTTTGTGGCGACCTTGCGCGATCTCGCGATGGCGGCGAAGCGGGGTGAGACGGAGCGCTTCACGGGCGCGCCCTATTTCGCGCCGCTGCGGCGGCTGGACGAGACCCGGGCGGCGCGCTCACCCGTGCTGCGCTGGACGCCGCCGGCCCCCGTCCGCGACGCGGCCGAGTAGGGGCGATCCGGGCTTCCGCCCGGCGATGCCAACTGGGAGGAGCCCCGCCGTTCGGGCGGGGCCGACCCAATCCAATGTACCCCTTGCAACCAACCCCCGGTCAGCGCCATTTGTGCCTGAGACTGCGCGGATGAGCCCGCCGCGCCCGGTGAGGGAAAACCGTCATGCGTTGGGATGATCTGCGCACGTCAGAAAATGTCGAGGACCGCCGCGGAGACGGCGGCGGTTTCGGCGGCGGCGGCGGAACCGGCTTCGGGCTCGGCGGCGGCCGGCTCGGCATCGGCGCGGTGATCGTGCTCAGCCTCGCCGGCTGGGCGCTCGGCATCGATCCGCGCATCCTCATCGGCGGCGCCGAGATGGTGTCGAACCGAGCTCCCACCCAGCAGTCCCGGCCGGCCTCGACCAGCCCGCCCGCGGACGACGCCGGCCGCTTCGTCGCCAAGATCCTGGGCGAGACGGAGGATGTGTGGTCGCAGGTCCTGCCGCAGCAGGCGAACCGGGACTACATCAAGCCGCGGCTGGTGCTGTTCTCCGGCGCGACCCAGTCTGCCTGCGGCTCGGCCCAGTCGGCCATGGGGCCGTTCTACTGCCCGGTCGACCAGAAGGTGTATCTCGACACGTCTTTCTTCCAGGACATGCAGCGCCGCTTCGGCGGCGGCGGCGACTTCGCCTACGCCTATGTGATCGCGCACGAGGTCGGCCATCATGTCGAGAACCTGCTCGGCATCCTGCCCAAGGTCCAGCAGGCGCAGCGCCGCGCCTCGGATCGGGGCGAGGCCAACAATCTCTCCGTCCGCGTGGAGCTGATGGCCGACTGCCTCGCCGGCGTCTGGGCCAACAAGATGAACCAGCGCCGCAGCAATATCGACGAAAACGACGTGCGCCAGGCCGTGGCGGCCGCGACCGCGATCGGCGACGACCGCCTGCAGCGCCAGAGCCAGGGCTATGTGGTGCCCGACAGCTTCACCCACGGCTCGTCCGAGCAGAGGGTGCGCTGGCTGACGACCGGGCTCAAGAACGGCGACGTCAGGACCTGCAACACCTTCCAGACGCAGCGGCTCTGAGGGCCTAGCGCCGGCCCCGGCGATCGATCATCGGGCTGGCCAGCCGCACGACCCGCGGAAGCCGGCGCGCGGCGAGCCGCTCGGTCGCCACGATCAGGGCGGCGGCCGGATCGGACCGGCCGAGCAGGCTGGCCCTGACATTGGCCAGCATGGCCTTGAGGCGGCCGCGCCCCCCACGCGCCGTCAGCGAGAAGGCCGCGCCCTGCGCCCCGTCGGGCGAGCCGGCCAGGAAGTCGGCGGCCTCCTCCATCCAGCCGCCGGCCGGGACGAGACCAGGCTCGATGACCAGCGACCACGCGCAGCGGGCCGAGGCGGCGCCGGCGGCCAGCATCTCCGGCCTGCCGCCCTCCGCCCGGACGAGAGCGCACCCGGCCGCGTCCGCCACGACGGCCACGAAGCCCGTCGTCTCGGGAGCGATCAGGATCACGTCGCGGACCACGCCCTCGGCCGCCGCCGGGACCAGCGCGGCGATCGTGTCCAGCAAGGCGGGCTCGTCGTCGAGCGCCGGGATCAGCACCGTCAGCATGCGCGGGCCTTAGCACGGCCGACCGGGTTGAGGAACGCGGGGCGGGGCCACCCTGGGTGGAGCGGAGAGGAACAAGTCAGGAACATCTTGCAAAAGATCACGTTCCGATGTCTGTTCTCTCTCTGTTCACAGATGGAATCAGCCGATGCTCAAGCTCCGGCCCGAACCCCGGCCCCTCAACTACCAAATCGGCGACGGCGTCACGGAGACCGACCTGGTCGACGCCGGGCGCCGTCGCGGACGGGGCGCGGTGTCCAACAAGTCGGGGCGCTTCGAGCCGATCGCGCGCGTGGTGGAGGACGACGGCTGGGGCTCGTCGGAGGACCTGCCGGCCTTCGTCACGCAGGTGATCGCCGAGAAGGCCAAGACCGTCATCACCCGCAACGAATCGCCTGACATCTCCTTCGATCGCTCGATCAACCCCTACCGGGGCTGCGAGCATGGCTGCGTGTACTGCTTCGCCCGGCCCACGCACGCCTATATGGGGCTTTCGCCCGGCCTCGATTTCGAATCCAAGCTCTTCGTCAAGCAGGGGGCGGCCGAACTCCTGGAGCGGGAGCTCGCGGCTCAGGGCTATGCCCCGCGCACGATCGCAATCGGCACCAACACCGATCCCTACCAGCCCATCGAGCGCGAGCATCGCGTCATGCGCTCGATCCTGGAGGTGCTGTCGCGCGCCAACCATCCGGTCGGGATCGTCACCAAGTCGGCCCTGGTCACCCGCGACATCGACATCCTCGGGCCCATGGCCGAGAAGGGCCTCGCCAAGGTGGCGCTCTCGATCACCACGCTCGACCCCAAGCTCGCCCGCACGATGGAGCCGCGCGCCGCGACCCCGGCGAGGCGCCTGGACGCGATCCGCCAGCTCTCGGAGGCGGGCGTGCCGGCTTCCGTGATGGTGGCGCCCATCATCCCGGCCGTGAACGATCCGGAGATCGAGGCCATCCTGGCCGCGGCGGCGGCGGCCGGCGCACGCGAGGCGGGCTATGTGCTGCTGCGCCTGCCTCACGAGGTGCGCGACCTGTTCCGCGAATGGCTCCTGGAGCATCATCCGGGCAAGCTTCGGCACGTGCTGTCGCTGATCCGCTCCACCCGCGGCGGCAAGGACTACGACGCCAAGTGGGGAGAGCGGATGACCGGTGACGGGCCCTATGCGTGGATGATCGGCCGCCGGTTCGAGATCGCCGCCGAGAAGCTCGAGCTGAACAAGCGGCGCCTGAAGCTGCGGACCGACCTGTTCACGCCGCCCAAGCGGGCGGGCGAGCAGCTCACTTTGTTCTGAGAAAACGCCAAGGGGGTCCAGAATGGCCGTCGCGCCCCGCATCAGCCTGATCACGCTCGCCGTCGCGGACGTCGCCGTGGCGACCCGCTTCTACCAGGCGTTGGGATGGCCGCTGTCTTCTGCGAGCCAGCCCGAGGCGTCCTTCTTCGACCTGGGCGGCCTCGTGCTGTCGCTTTATGGGCGCGCCGACCTCGCCCGCGACCTCGGCCAGGAGGTCGCGTCCGGCGCATCCGGCCCGGGCGCGGCCATGTCGCTCGCCCAGAACCAGCCGAGCCGGTCGGAGGTGGAGCGCGTCCTGGCCGAAGCCGCGGCGGCGGGCGGCGCGGTCATCAGGCCGCCGCATGAGACCCATTGGGGCGGTTACGTGGGCTATGTGGCGGATCCGGACGGCCATGTGTGGGAGATCGCCCACAACCCGTTCTGGCCGTTGGACGCCGAAGGCCGGATCGTCCTCCCGCCCCCCGCTCCCCGGGGCTGACGTTCCGAAGGCGCGGTATCGGACCGTTCGGCGGCGCAGCTCTTGAAACGGGCAGGGGACAGCGGGGATGACGGCCACCCGGCGCTTGCCCCCGGCCGCGAAGGGGCGAGGATGGCCGGATGCCGCGAATCGCCCGCACCGACGCCGCCGTCCCCGCCCAGGGTCAACCCAACAAAGGTCAGCCCGACCAAGGCCAGCCCGCCCCCGGCAAGTCCGGCGCCGGCGGGCGTCCCCCCAAGCCGGCCGCGGCGCCCGCCAGGCCCGACTACCGGCGGGAGCGCTCCCTGATGCGCAAGGGCTTCAGGCCCGTCGCGGGCGTCGACGAGGTCGGCCGGGGGCCGCTGGCCGGACCCGTGGTGGCCTGCGCGGTCGTGCTCGACCCCAGGCGAATCCCGGACGGGCTCGCCGATTCCAAGCTGCTGACGCCCGCCCGGCGCGACGAACTCTATGAGGAGATCCTGGCCACCGCGGATGTCGCGGTGGCGTCGATGTCGGCCGCCCGCATCGATGCGACGGACATCCGCAAGGCGTCCCTGGAGGCGATGCGGCGCGCTCTGCGCGGCCTCGTGCGGCCGCCGGGCTATATCCTGGTGGACGGGCGCGACCTGCCGGCCTGGGACGGCCCCGGCGAAGCTGTCGTCAAAGGCGACATGCTGGTCTGCTCCATCGCGGCCGCGTCCATCGTCGCCAAGGTCACGCGCGACCGGCTGATGATGCGCCTCGGCCTGCACTACCCCGTCTATGGCTTCGAGCGCCATGCGGGCTACGCGACCGCCGCCCACCGTTCGGCGTTGGCGGAGAACGGCCCGTGCCCGTTCCACCGCTTCACGTTCTCGCCGCTCGGCGGCGCAGTTGTTAATGAAGAATAAAGCATAGTATAGGCAAAAACTGCCTAGCATTGTTCTCATTCGAGACAACTTATTTTTGTCTTGGAAACTTGCCCTTTACCTTGGCGCCTGCACTCTGCCCCTCGTTCAGTTGCGTAAATGGTGTTGCGCCATGGGTACCCCGCGTACCGAGGCAGTCGACGTCGGATCCCGGAAAAATGTATCGCGTACCGGGCGTCCGCCGTCGTCACCTCGGATGGAGCGTTCCGCTCTCCCTCTCGACACCGTGCTGGTCGGCGACTGCGTCGCCGAGCTCGCGAAGCTGCCCGACGCGAGCGTCGACCTCGTCTTCGCGGACCCGCCCTACAATCTTCAGCTCGAAGGCGCGCTCACCCGTCCGGACCAATCGCTGGTCGACGCGGTCGACGACGACTGGGACAAGTTCGCCAGCTTCGAAGCGTATGATCATTTCACCCGCGCCTGGCTGCTGTCGTGCCGGCGGGTGATGAAGCCGACCGCGACCCTGTGGGTGATCGGCTCCTACCACAACATTTTCCGGGTCGGCGCGATCCTGCAGGATCTGGGGTTCTGGATTCTCAATGATGTGGTCTGGCGCAAGGCCAACCCGATGCCGAATTTCCGCGGCCGTCGCTTCACCAACGCCCACGAGACGATGATCTGGGCCACGAAGAGCGCGGACGCCAAGGCCTACACCTTTCACTATGATGCGCTGAAGGCCGGCAACGAGGACCTTCAGGTCCGCTCGGACTGGTATCTCCCCCTTTGCACGGGCGGCGAGCGGCTGAAGGATGCGCAGGGGCGCAAGCTCCACCCCACCCAGAAGCCTGAAGCGCTGCTCGCCCGGGTGATGATGTCGTCGTCCAATCCCGGCGACGTGGTGCTGGACCCCTTCTTCGGCAGCGGCACCACCGGCGCGGTGGCCCGGCGCCTGGGGCGCAGCTTCATCGGCGTCGAGCGTGAGCGCGGCTATGCGGATGCGGCGCTGGCGCGCATCGCCAAGGTCGAGCCGCTGCCCGCCGACGCCCTCGCGCTGCCGCCCGAAAAGCGCAGCGAGCCGCGCATCCCGTTCCTGTCCGTCGTGGAGGCGGGGCTGCTGGCGCCCGGCGCGGTGCTCACCGACGAGCGCCGGCGCTACCAGGCGGTCGTGCGCGCCGACGGCTCATTGTCGCTGGGCGACCTTGTCGGATCGATCCACAAGATCGGCGCGCTGGCCCAGGGGCTGCCCGCCTGCAATGGCTGGACCTTCTGGCACACCGGCGGCGGCGGCGCGCTGAAGCCCATCGACGACCTGCGCAAGTCCATCCGCACCGCGATGGCGGCGGCCTGACCGGTCGGCTCAGCCGCCCTCCAGGCCGTGCGCCACCACCTTGCGCATCACGGTCGGGAGCGCCTCGCCGGCCAGCCCCGCGATTGGGACCCAGCGGCAGCCTTCCGGCGCGGCCGTCCCTGCCGGCAGGTCCGTCCGATAGACGGTGAGATGCAGCGGAAAATGCGTGAACACGTGCTCCACCACGCCGGGCAGGCGCCGCCATTCGGCGCGGATCGGAGCTGACGCGCCGGGCGCCTCCTCGGCGAAGTCCGCAGCCCAGGCGCTGGTGGGCGCCTCGGTCATGCCGCCGAGCAGCCCTTTCGGCGGCCGGGTCCGCACCAGGATGAGGCCGTCCTGCGTCACCGCCACATAGGCGGCGCCGCGCCTCAGCGCGCCGGTCGTCTTCTTGTCCTTGAAGGGGTAGATCTCCGGCGCGCCCTCGGCCCGCGCCTGGCAGGCCGACCGCCAGGGGCAGAGTCCGCAGGCCGGGCTCTTCGGGGTGCAGATGGTCGCCCCGAGATCCATCATCGCCTGGGCGAAGTCGCCCGGGCGCGCATCGGGGGTGAGCCCGTCGACCAGGTCGCGGATCAGCGGCTTGGCGCCGGGCAGCGGCCGCCGCACCGTATAGAGGCGCGTGGCGACGCGCTCCACGTTCCCGTCCACCACGATGGCGCGCCGGTCGAACGCGATGGACGCGATCGCCGCCGCCGTGTAGGCGCCGACGCCGGGCAGGCTGCGCAGCTCGTCCTCGTTCGCCGGAAAACGGCCGCCGAACCGCTCGACCACGGCCTTGGCGCAGGCATGCAGGTTGCGCGCGCGCGAATAGTAGCCGAGTCCGGCCCAGGCCTTCATGACCTCCTCGGCCGGCGCCTCGGCCAGGGCCTCCACGGCGGGGAACAGGGTCAGGAAGCGCTCGAAATAGGGCTTCACGGCCCGCACCGTGGTCTGCTGGAGCATGATCTCCGACAGCCAGACCCGGTAGGGGTCCGGGACCTGTCCGGGCAGGGATCGCCAGGGCAGGGCGCGGCGGTGCCGGTCGTACCAGGCCAGCAGCGCGGCCGGATCCGGCCGTTCCGCCACAGACGCGGCGACAGGGTTTGCGGGGGAGGATCGAGGGGCTACCATGCGGGCCTGTGTAGCCGCGCTCCCGCCGGCCGTGAAGTGAGCGGATCGTCGCCTGTGAAGAAGAAGCCAGCGCTCCGCACCCTCGCCGACCTCGTGGACGACTGCATCGCCCCGGCGCTGGCCGCGCAGGGCTTCGCGGCGTCGGACGTCGTGGTCGCATGGCCGGAGATCGTCGGCGAACGGCTCGCGCCTTATTGCGAACCGGTGAAGATCCAGTGGCCGCGCAGGCCCAAGGGCATGGGTCCGGACGAACCGTCCGACCCGGCCATCCTGGTCGTGCGGGTGGAGGGCGCCTTCGCGCTGGAGTTGCAGCACCTCGCGCCGCTGATCGTGGAGCGCGTCAACACGCGCTATGGCTGGCGCTGCGTCGGCCGGCTCAGCTTCCGGCAGGGGCCGGTCGGACGGGACCGCCCGGCCAAGCCCGCCGTGCGCCTGCCGGACGCCCCCACCATCGAGGAGGCGCGCCGCCGGGTCGGCGAGCTCGCCGACGAAGGCCTGCGCGAGGCGCTCGTGCGTCTCGGGGCCGGCGTCATGGCCCGCCGCGACGGGTGAAGCGCGCCGGCGCAGGCGCGCTTTCGTGACTGGCGCAGGCGACTGTTGTCTTGCCACATTCGTGCTGGCCCTTCACAGTCGCCGGATTCAAGACAAGCGGCCGTCTGGGCCGCCTTCCTGCATTAAGGAGAGCTTTGTGATCACGACCCGCCGCACCGTCGTTCAAGGGATCGCCGCGCTCGGTCTCGCGGCCGTATCGCCGGCCTTTCCGGAAGCGGCCTTCGCGCAGTCGCCGACCGCAGCCGATCTCGGCGTGGCGGGCCCGTTGGGCGACGTCTGGCTCGGCAGCGCTGACGCCAAGTGCACCATCATCGAATATGCGTCGATGACGTGCTCGCACTGCGCCCATTTCCACGCCACCACCTGGCCGGCGCTGAAGTCCAAATACATCGACACCGGCAAGGTGCGCTTCTCGCTGCGGGAGTTCCCGCTCGACCCGCTCGCCACCGCCGGCTTCATGCTCGCCCGGTGCGACGGCGCCGACAAATACTACGCCGTCACCGATCTGCTGTTCTCCAAGCAGCGGGACTGGGCCTTCACCGACAAGCCGGTGGACGCCCTCTCCAAGCTGATGAAGCAGGCCGGTTTTACACAGGAAAAGTTCGAGTCCTGCTTGAAGAACCAGCAGATCTATGACGCCGTGAACTGGGTCAAGGATCGGGGGGCCGAGAAGCTGGGCGTCAACTCCACCCCCACATTCTTCATCAACGGGCAGGTTCAGCGCGGGGCCATCACGATTGAGGAGCTCGACAAGATCCTCGCTCCGCTCGTCGGGGGCTGAGGGCCAGGCCGGCGCCGCCGCGGCGGACCGGCCGGCGTCGCGGGCCTGCGCCGCCGCGCCGGTGAGAGGTAATTGTCTCGGGCCGATCGCGGCGGGCGCGGCATGAAGCTGACCCGCCTGCGCCTCGTCGGCTTCAAGACGTTCGTCGAGCCGACCGACTTCCTGATCGAGCCGGGCCTCACCGGAGTCGTGGGGCCGAACGGCTGCGGCAAGTCCAATCTGGTCGAGGCGTTGCGCTGGGTGATGGGCGAGAGCTCCTTCAAGAGCCTGCGCGCCTCCGGCATGGACGACGTCATCTTTTCCGGCTCGGGCAGCAGGCCCAGCCGGAACACCGCCGAAGTCGCGCTGCTGGTCGACAACTCCGACCGCGGCGCCCCGGCCGCCTTCAACGACGCCGAGAGCCTGGACGTCTCGCGCCGGATCGAGCGTGAGTCGGGCTCGACCTATCGGATCAACGGCCGCGAGGTGCGCGCCCGCGACGTGCAGCTCCTGTTCGCCGACGCCGCCACCGGCGCGCGCTCGCCCGCGATGGTGCGGCAGGGCCAGATCGGCGAGATCATCGCCGCCAAGCCCCAGGCGCGCCGGCGCATCCTGGAGGACGCCGCCGGCATCGCGGGCCTCCATTCCCGCCGCCACGAAGCGGAGATGCGGCTGAAAGCCGCGGAGGACAATCTCCTGCGCGTCGAGGACGTGCTGCAGCAGATCGACGGACAGGTGGAGAGCCTGAAGCGGCAGGCCCGCCAGGCCTCGCGCTACCGCTCTCTGGCCTCGGACATCCGCCGCGCGGAGGCGCTGCTCCTTTATATTGGCTGGCGCGAGGCGCGCGACGGCGTCGCGGCGGCCGAGCGCAAGGTGGAGGCCGATCTTCGGCTCGTGGCGGAGCGCACCGCCGAGCAGGGCAAGGCCGCCCGCGACCAGGCGGTGGCCGCCCACGCGATCCCGGGTCTGCGCGACGCCGAAATCGCTGCGGCCGCCGCCCTGCAGCGGCTGACGCTCGCCCGCGACGCCCTCGACGCCGAGGAGAAGCGCGCGGGCGAACGCGCCGGCGAGCTGGAGCGCCGCGCCTTCGAACTCACCCGCGACGCGGCCCGCGAACGCGCCCTGGTGGACGACGCCGCCTCCGCGCTGGAGCGTCTCGCCGCCGAGGAAGAGGGCCTTGGCGACGACGCCGAAGGCGCAGCCGAGGCGCAGGCCGAGGCTCGCGAGCGCCTGGCCGAGCTGGAGGACATCCTTTTCGACTCCGAGGCCGCTCTCGGCGCCGCGCAGTCGGCCTTGGCTGACCGGAACGCCAGGCGCTCGGCCGCCGAACGCGCTCTCAGGGAGGCTGACGAGCGGATCGCGCGGCTGACCCGCGAGGCCGAACGGGTGGGCCGCGACCTCGCCGCGCTCGACGCCAGCCTAGGCGGCGACGTCGACCTCGCCGCGCTCGAGGCCGAGATGGAGCAGGTCGCGGAGTCCTACGCCGAAGCCGAGGACCGGGCGCAGGCGGCCCGGGCCCAGCATGCGGCGGCCCGCGAGGCGGCCGATCGGTTGCGGGGCCCCGCCCAGGAGGCGGACCGCCGGGCGCAGCGGCTGGAGACCGAAGCCCGCACCCTGGAAAAGATGCTGGCCTCGGGCGGCGGCGAGAAATGGCCGCGCGCCATCGACAGGCTCAGCGCCGAGCGCGGCTACGAGGCGGCGCTGGGGGCGGCGCTGGGCGACGACCTCGACGCCTCGATCGACCCCGCCGCGCCGGCGCATTGGGCCGAGACCGGGGCCGGGGAGGGCGACCCCGCTCTGCCCGCCGGCTCCCGCCCGCTCTCCGAGGTGGTCGCGGCTCCGGCCGCGCTGGCCCGCCGCCTGCGGCAGGTTGGCGTGGTGGACCGGGCGCAGGGCGCCGTCCTGCGCGCCTCCCTGAAGCCGGGGCAGCGCCTCGTGTCGCGCGAAGGCGATCTCTGGCGCTGGGACGGCCTGACCTCCGCCGCCGAGGCGCCGACGCCGGCGGCCCGCCGCCTCGCCGAACGAAACCGGCTCGGCGAGCTCAAGGGCGAGGCGCAGGAGGCGCGAGAGGCGGCCGAGCGCCTGCGCCACGAAGGCGAGATCGCCGACGCGGCCGTGCGGGCGGCCGCGCGGGACGAGACCATGGGCTTCGAGACCACGCAGATGATGCGCCGCGGTCTCGACGCGGTGCGCGAGAGGCTGGCCGCCGCCCAACGCCGACGCGGCGACGCGGCCGCCAAGCGGTCCGCCATGGCGGAGGCGCATAGCCGCCTCAACGCCGAAGCCGAAGACGCGCAGGCGCGGCGCGAGGGCCTTGCGGCGCAGCTCTCCGACCTCCCGGGCGCGGCCGAACTCGAGGCCGGGCTGGAAACGGCCCGCCAGCGCGCCGCGCAGGATCGACAGGCCGCCAACGAGGCCAGGATCCTGGTCCAGAGCGTGCAGCGCGAGGTCGAGATGCGGGCGCGCCGGCGCCAGGCGATCGCCGCCGAGAGAGACGCCTGGACCGAGCGCCGCCAGCGGGCGCTCGGCCAGATCGACGAGATCGAGCGCCGGCAGGCGGAGGTCGGGGAGGAGCGCGAAACCTTGCGCGAGGCGCCCGAGCAGTTTCTCGAGCAGCGCCGGCTCATCCTCACCGGGATCTCCGAGGCCGAATCCGCCCGCAGCCTGGCCCGCGACCGGCTGGCGGAGGCCGCCGAGATCCACACGGCCGCGGACCGCCTCGCCCAGGAGGCGCTGGCGGCGCTCGCCGCCGCCCGCGAGGAGAAGGTCCGCTCCGAGGCGCGGCTGGAGGCCGCCCGCGACCGTTTCACCGAGATCGTCCGGGCCGTCGCCGAGCGCCTGGACGCGCTCCCGGACCAACTCCCCGACCTCAGCGGCGTCGCGCCCGGCGCCGACCTTCCCGACGCCGCCCTGGTGGAGCGCCGGCTGGAGACGATGCGGGGAGACCGCGAGCGCCTGGGCGCCGTCAATCTTCGGGCCGAGGAAGAGCTGACGGCCGTCGAGACGCAGCGCGACGCCCTGACGGGCGAGCGCGACGACCTCACCGAAGCCATCAAGCGCCTGCGCACGGCCATTCAAAGCCTGAACAAGGAAGGGCGCGAGCGCCTCCTCGCAGCCTTCGCGGTCGTGCAGGGTCATTTCGAGCGCCTGTTCACCAGCCTGTTCGGCGGAGGCACGGCCCAGCTCGAACTGATCGAATCGGACGACCCGCTCGAGGCGGGCCTGGAGATCGTCGCCCGGCCGCCCGGCAAGAAGCCGCAGACCATGACGCTGTTGTCCGGCGGCGAGCAGGCGCTGACCGCGATCGCGCTCATCTTTGCGGTGTTCCTGACGAACCCGTCGCCGATCTGCGTGCTCGACGAGGTGGACGCGCCGCTGGACGATTCGAATGTCGAGCGCTACTGCGACCTCCTGCGCGACATGGCGCGGGAGACCGAGACGCGGTTCCTCGTCATCACCCACAATCCCATCACCATGGCCCGCATGGACCGCCTCTTCGGCGTCACCATGGCCGAGCGCGGCGTCAGCCAGCTCGTTTCGGTGGATCTCGGCCTGGCCGAGAAACTCGCCGAGGCGGTCTAGGACGGCGGCGATCCGAGGCCGCGGCTGGGCTGCGCAACCCTGGACCGGCAGGGCGGCGAGCACCCGGCCCTCAACCTGTGAAGGCCAATGTTCCGTCCATTCGTCGAAGGCGGGATTTTTGGCTTAAAATCAGAGACTTACCGGTTAACGCCCCATTCTTGACACCCGCCGGACCGGAAACTATGGTGCGCGCGACTTTCAGGGGGGCGCCAGGGCGGCGCTCCGAACCCGGGAGCGCGGCTTCGCCCATGAGTGACGGAACGCCGAACGGGAACGGAGACAAGGCTCGCGCCTCGCAGGACGTCGAACTCTCAGCCAGGCTCGATCGTCTGGGCAAGCGGCTTGACCAAGTCCGGGAGACCGGGCAGGAGCAGCAGCGTTCCCGCGAGACGAGCGGAGGGGATCCCTCCGCGATGGGCAAGGCCTTCCGTTTGTCGACGGAATTCGTGGCCGGCATCATCGCGGGATGCGGTCTCGGCTGGGCTTTCGACGCCATGGTGGGCTCCAAGCCGTGGGGTCTGATCGTGGGCCTGATGCTCGGCTTCGGCGCGGGCGTCTGGAATGTGATGCGGGCGTCCGGCTTCACCCGGCCGCCAAAATCTTAAAGGCCCCGGAGGCGCCGTCGCCTGCGGGTCGTTTGAATGCAAGGCTGCTTCGGCGGCGATCAGCGTGGACCACTCCCGGTCAGCGCGGAAGCGAGAGAGGGCCAGACCGGCCATGGCCGATCCGATCCACCAGTTCCAGCTGAAGTCCTACACGACCCTTGGCCACATCGGTCACCAGGAGATCGTGTTCACCAATTCAGCCCTTTTCATGCTGATCGCGGTGGGCGTCATCACCCTGTTCATGCTGTGGGGAACGAGCGGCCGCACGCTGGTGCCGGGCCGCATCCAGTCGATGGTGGAGCTCTCCTACGAGTTCGTGGCCAACACCGTCCGAAGTTCCGCCGGCAATGAGGGGATGCGGTTCTTCCCCTTCGTGTTCTCGCTGTTCATGTTCGTGCTGATCCTGAACCTGGCGGGCCTGATCCCGTACAGCTTCACGGTCACCAGCCACATCATCATCACGGCCGCGCTGGCGCTGCTCGTCATCGGCGTCGTCATCGTCTACGGCGTGATGAAGCACGGCACGCATTTCTTCGGCCTCTTCGTGCCGAGCGGCGTGCCGCCGGTGATGCTGGCCATCCTGGTGCCGATCGAGATCATTTCCTTCATCTCGCGGCCGATCAGCCTCTCCGTGCGTCTCTTCGCCAACATGCTGGCCGGCCATATCGCGCTGAAGATCTTCGCGGGCTTCATCGGCTCGCTGCTCGCCGCCGGCGCCTGGGGGATCATCTCCCCGCTTCCGCTGGCGCTGACGGTGGCGCTCACCGCCCTCGAGGTCTTGGTCGCCGTGCTGCAGGCCTATGTGTTCGCCACGCTGACCTCGATCTACCTCAACGACGCTCTTCACCCCGGTCACTGAACTCCACCCCGACCGGGGCTCTCCTCCCTCCCTACCGATCCGACCTCAAGGAGTTTTCCATGGATCCCGTCGCTGCGAAGTACATTGGCGCTGGTCTGGCCTGCCTCGGCATGGCGGGCGCCGGCATTGGCCTCGGCAACCTGTTCGGCCAGTTCCTCTCCGGCGCCCTGCGCAACCCGTCGGCCGCCGACGGCCAGCGCGGCACGCTGCTTCTCGGCTTCGCGCTGACGGAAGCGCTGGGCATCTTCTCGCTGCTCATCGCCCTTCTGCTGCTCTTCGCCGTCTGATCCACGCTCAGGCGTCCGCCGGCTGAGGCCGGCGGGCCGCGCGATCCCGGTCCGCAGCAGGCCCGCACGGGCTTGAACGGACCAGAGCCGCGGCGATGCTTCAGGTCGGTCGCCCGTCAGCAAGCCCGGAGCCGCTCGCGCCGCTCGGGGTGCTGACTGACAGGGCGCCTGCTTTTGAGAGGTTAGGTCATGGCGCAAACCACGAACGCGACGACGCAGGCCCATGGCGGCGCCCATGAGGGCGGCGGCTCGTTCCCGCCCTTCGACAGTAGCACGTTCGGCTCACAGCTGATCTGGCTGGCGCTGGCGTTCGGCGCGCTCTACCTCCTGATGTCGAAGGTGGCGCTCCCGCGCGTCACGCGCATCCTGGACGAGCGCCACGGCAAGATCACGGCCGATCTGGATGAGGCCGCAAGGCTGAAGTCGCAGACCGACGCCGCCATTTCGTCCTACGAAAAGGCGCTCGCCGACGCCCGGGCCAACGCCCAGGCGATCGCCGGCGAGACCCGCGACAAGCTGCAGGCGGAGACGGAGGCGCGGCGCAAGGCGCTCGAGGCCGATCTCCACGTGAAGCTGGACGCGGCCGAACGCCAGATCGTCGAGGGCAAGACCCGCGCCATGCAGAATGTCCGCGGCATCGCGGCCGACGCCACCGCCGCCATCGTCCAGCAGCTCGTCGGCCGCACGCCGTCGACGGACGAGGTCGACGCGGCGGTCGCCCGCACGCTCGGACAGTGAGGTAGGACGATGTCTTTCATCTATGACGCCGAATTCTGGGTCGCCGTCGCCTTCTTCATCTTCGTGGGCATCGTCTGGAAGGTGGGGGGCTTCAACGCCCTGGTGAGCGGCCTCGACAAGCGCGGGACCATGATCCGCGCCGAGCTCGAGGACGCCCGCATCCTCCGGGAGGAGGCGCAGCGCGTGCTGGCCGACTACCAGAAGAAGCGCCAGGAGGCCGAGGCCGAGGCGGCCGAGATCGTCCGCACCGCCCGCGTCGAGGCCGAGCGCCTCGCGGCCGACGCCCAGACCAAGCTGGCTGACTTCGTCACCCGGCGCACCCGCATGGCCGAGCAGAAGATCGCTCAGGCCGAAGCCCAGGCCACCGCCGACGTGCGCGCCGCCGCCGCCGACGCAGCCGTCAAGGCGTCCGAAGAGATCCTCCGCAAAGACACGGTGAGCTCCGGGGACGCCCTCTTGGCCAAGGGCCTCGCCGAAGTTCGCGCCAAGCTCAACTGAGCTTCGACATCATCGTCTTTGAAGCGGCCGCCTCCGGGCGGCCGTTTTCGTTGCGGGGGCCTCTCACCCGTCGAGCGCTGCCCGGATCATCTTGAAATCCCGCCAGGCGAGGCGCTTCTGCAGGGGCTGCCGCAGCAGATAGGCGGGGTGCAGGGTCGCCAGCGCCTTGATGCGGCGCGAACCGGCGTCATAGTCCATCCAGCGCCCGCGCGTGCGCTGGATGCCGTCCGTCACGCCCAGCAGCGACTGCGCCGAGGGACCGCCCAGGCAGACCAGGATCTCGGCCTTGGAGAGCTCGATCTGCCGCGCCACGAAGGGCAGGCAGGTCGCCAGCTCCTGCGGCGTCGGGGTGCGGTTGCCCGGCGGGCGCCACGGGATCACGTTGGCGACATAGACCTGCGTCCGGTCGAGCCCGATCGCCGCCAGCATGCGATCGAGCAGCTGCCCCGAACGCCCGACGAAGGGAAGCCCCGAGCGGTCCTCCTCGGCCCCGGGCGCCTCGCCGACGAACATGACCCGGCCCTCCGGGTCGCCGTCCGCGAAGACGAGGCTGCGCGCCGTGAGCTTCAGGGCGCAGCCCTCGAAGCCTTGGAGCAGCGCGCGAAGCTCGTCGAGGCTCCTGGCCGACCGCGCCAGCATGCGAGCCTGCGCCTCGACGTCGTCGGCGCTGGCCGACGCCCCGGCGAAGGCGGCGGGCCTTTGCTCCGTCTGCGGCGGCGGGGGCGGCGCACGCTGGACCGGAACCGCCTCGGCGAACCGATCATGCGGCTCTTCGTCCAGCATCGCGTCGACGCCCATCTCGGCGTACCACGCCAGCAGGTCGGCGGCGGCGCGCGCGGGATCGATCTCGGTCAGGGCCATGGCGTCAGTGTAGCGGCCCCGAACGCCCGAAACCAGCGCTTCGGCCTATGGCGCGTGCGTTCGGGCTTTGTTACTGCAGGATGACGAGCCCGGCGCTCCCGCGATGCGCATGGCTTTGCAATAGTTCACCTGTGAACTATATTAGGGGACGGGAGGCGGTCTGGAACGAGACGCGCAGTCCGGCGAAACGAGGGTGACGATGGATCTGGCCGAGGCGCAGAGCATGCCCCGCGAGGGCATGGATTACGACGTGGTGATCGTGGGCGCCGGACCTGCCGGTCTGGCCGCAGCTATCCGCCTGAAGCAGCTCGACCCGGACCTCGGCGTCGTGGTGGTCGAGAAAGGCTCGGAGGTCGGCGCGCATATTCTGTCGGGCGCCGTCGTGGACCCGATCGGCCTCGACAAGCTCATCCCGGACTGGCGCGACGATCCTGATGCGCCGCTGAAGACCCCCGTCACGGACGATCGCTTCTATGTGCTCGGCCCCGCCGGCGGGGTGAGGCTTCCAAACGCCCTGATGCCCGGCCTGCTGTCCAACCACGGCAACTACATCGTGTCCCTGGGCAACGTCGCGCGCTGGCTGGCCGTCCGGGCCGAGGCCCTGGGCGTGGAGATCTACCCGGGCTTTGCGGCCGCGGAGGTCCTGTTCGGCGACAAGGGCGAGGTCGTTGGCGTCGCGACCGGCGACATGGGCGTGTCCAAGACCGGCGAGGTGAAGGAGGGCTTCACCCGCGGCATGGAGCTGCGCGGCAAATACGTGCTCTTCGCCGAAGGCGCGCGCGGCAGCCTCACCAAGCAACTGGTCAAGCGCTTCGGGCTGGACGCCGACCGCGAGCCGCAGAAATACGGCATCGGCCTTAAAGAGCTGTGGCAGGTCGATCCGGGCAAGCACAAGCCCGGCCTCGTCCAGCACAGCTTCGGCTGGCCGCTCGACATGCGCACGGGCGGCGGCTCCTTCCTCTATCACCTGGAGGACAACCTCGTCGCCGTCGGCTTCGTGGTGCACCTGAACTATGAAAACCCGACTTTGTCGCCCTTCGACGAGTTCCAGCGCTTCAAGACGCACCCGCTGATCCGCGACGTGTTCATCGGCGGCAAGCGCATCAGCTACGGCGCGCGCGCCATCACGGAAGGCGGCTGGCAGTCCGTGCCCAAGCTCGCCTTCCCGGGCGGCGCGCTGGTCGGCTGCGCGGCCGGCTTCGTCAACGTGCCGCGCATCAAGGGCTCGCACAACGCCATCCTGTCGGGGATGCTGTGCGCCGAGCACGTCGTCGCCGCGCTGGCCGAGGGGCGCGCGAACGACGAACTCGCCAGCTACGAGAACGCCTGGCGCGACAGTGAGATCGGCCGCGACCTGAAGCGCGTGCGCAACGTCAAGCCGCTTTGGTCCAAGCTGGGCTCCGTGCTCGGCATCGGCCTCGGCGGGCTGGACATGTGGACCAACCAGCTCTTCGGCTTTTCCTTCTTCGGCACGATGCGCCATGGCAAGCCGGATTCGGCGAGCCTGAAGCGCCTCGACGAGGTGAAGCCGATCGTCTACCCCAAGCCCGACGGGATGGTCAGCTTCGACAAGCTGTCCTCGGTGTTCCTCTCCGCGACGAATCATGAGGAGGATCAGCCCTCGCACCTGCAGCTGACCGACCCGACGATCCCGGTCTCGCGCAACCTGCCGCTCTATGGCGAGCCGGCGCGCCTCTACTGCCCGGCGGGCGTCTACGAGGTCGTCTACGCCGATCCCGAGGCCCGCACCGATCCGCGCTTCGTGATCAACGCGCAAAATTGCGTGCACTGCAAAACCTGCGACATCAAGGATCCGTCGCAGAACATCACCTGGGTCACGCCCGAGGGCGGCGGCGGCCCCAATTACCCGAACATGTGATCGCGGCGGCGGGCGCGACCCGGGGGCGCAGCGCGCCCTGCGCTTGCCGCCAACTCGCAAAAACGCCATGTTGCGGCCGGACAAACCAGCTTCGATTCATGCCGGCCCGGCGCGCTGGGTCGCGACCCTTGAAAGCGATGACAGCGTGACGCCTGCGACACCCCGCCTTGTCTTGACCCGCGTCCGGCCCCTGGTCGCCGCCCTCGCGCTGTTGGCCGGCTGCGCCGCCGCGCAGGCCCGCAACGGGCAGAGCTATTCGGACGCGATCGACGCGGGCAACACCCTGGCGGGCAACTATCTCTCCGCAGTCGTCGCCGGCGCCTCGCGTGACACCAGCGCCGCCGCGTTCTTCTACCGCGAGGCCTTGCGTGACGATCCGCGCAGCGCCGACCTCACCGAGCGCGCCTTCGTGTCGCTGCTGGCCGAAGGCTCTTACCCGGAAGCCCTGAAGCTGGCCGAGCGCCTGGGCGGCGCGCGCGAAGCCCGCAACGGGCTGGCGCAGCTCGTCCTCGGCATCCGCGACTACAAGGCCAAGCAATACGGCAAGGCGCGCTCGCGCTTCTCCACCGGCGGGCGCAACCGCACCACCGATCTCACCGCGACGCTGTTGACGGCATGGAGCTGGCTCGGCTCGAGCAACGTCAAGAAGGCGATCGAGACGGTCGACACCATCAAGGGCGAGGACTCGATCGCCGTCTTCCGCAACTACCATGCGGGGCTCATCGCCGATCTCGGCGGCGACAAGGCCGAGGCGGAGCGCCGCCTGAAGGCGGCCTACGACGCCGAGAACCGCACGCTGCGCATGGTCGACGTCTATGGCCGCTTCCTGTCGCGGGTCGGCAAGCAGAAGGAAGCGCTCGAGGTCTACCGCACCTTCGACAAGCTGCTGCCGCGCCATCCGCTCGTGACCGCCGCGATCGCCTCGCTGGAAGCCGGCAAGACGCTCGACGCCGCCGTGCCGAGCGTCGCCAGCGGCGCGGCCGAGGTGCTCTACGGGCTCGGAGCCGCCGGCAACCGCACCGGCGACGAACTCGCCGCCATGATCTATCTGCGGCTCTCGCTCTGGCTGGACCAGGACAACGGGCTGGCGGTGATCACTCTGGCCGACATCTATGATCGGATGAAGCAGAGCGAGCGCGCCAACGACACCTACGACATGGTGTCGCAATCCTCGCCGCTGCGCCGCAGCGCCGACATTCAGATTTCGCTCAATCTCGAGCAGCTGGAGCGCAAGGACGAGGCCGTCCGGCAGCTGCAGGCGGTCGTGGCCAAGAACCCGGCCGACGTGGAGGCCCTGACGGCGCTCGGCAACGTCTATCGCTCCCGCAAGGAGTTCGCCCAGGCGGCGGAGACCTACAGCAAGGCGATCGACGCCGTCGGGACGCCCGACCAGGGCCACTGGACCCTGTTCTATTTCCGCGGCATCGCGCTGGAGCGCACCAAGCAGTGGCCGAAGGCCGAGGCGGACATGAAGAAGGCGCTGGAGCTCTACCCCGAGCAGCCGCTCGTGCTGAACTATCTGGGCTATTCGTGGGTCGACCAGAACATCAACCTCGACGAGGCCTTCAAGATGCTGAAGCGCGCCGTCGAGCAGCGGCCGACGGACGGATACATCGTCGACAGCCTCGGCTGGGCGCATTACCGCCTCGGCCAGTATGACGAGGCCGTGCGCTTTCTGGAGAAGGCGATCGACCTGAAGCCCTCCGACCCGGTGATCAACGACCATCTGGGCGACGCCTATTGGCGCGTCGGGCGCAAGCTGGAGGCGAGCTTCCAGTGGAACCACGCGCGCGACCTCAAGCCGGAGCCCGAGGATCTGCCGAAGATCCTCGAAAAGATCGACAAGGGCCTGCCTGACGCCAAGCCCGCCGCCGAAGCGGAGCAGAAGCCCGCGGCCGATCCCAAGCCCGAGCCGAAGACCAACGGCGGCTGACATGCGGGACGGCGCGGGGGCGCATGCGGGCGCGCCCTCCGGCGCACTGCTGACGGAGCGCGCGCCCGCCAAGGTCAACCTCGCCCTCCATGTGCTCGGCCGGCGCCCGGACGGCTATCATGCGCTGTCCAGCCTCGTGGCCTTCGCGGGCGTGGCGGATCGGCTCGCCTTGGCGCCCGGCCCGGAGCTTTCGCTCGAGGTTTCTGGCCCCACCGCGACGGCGGCCGGCCCCGACGCCGACAACCTCGTGCTGCGCGCCGCCCGCCACCTCGCTTCCCTGCATGCCGGACTGCGCGCCGGGGCCTTCGCGCTGGTCAAGCGCCTGCCCGTGGCGGCCGGACTGGGCGGCGGCTCCTCGGACGCCGCGGCGGCGCTGCGCCTGCTCGCGCGGGCCAACGGTCTCACGGCGGATCATCCGGCCGTGCTGCAGGCCGCGCGCCTGACCGGCGCGGACGTGCCGGTGTGCCTGGCGCCGCGCCTGCGCATGATGGAGGGCGCGGGCGAGACCGTCGGCCCGCCGCTCGCGCTGCCGCCGCTCTTCGCCGTGCTGGCGAACCCCCGCGCGCCCGTGGAGACGCCCGGCGTGTTCGCCGCCCTCGGGCTCGACCGCGGCGCGTCCTTCGCGCCTGGGGCGGGGACGTTCTCCGCCCCGGTCGTCCCGCCGGCTGCGGCGGACCGCGGCGATTTCGTCAAAGCCCTCGCGGCGCTGCGCAACGACCTTGAACCCCCCGCCGTGGCGGTCGCGCCCGTGATCGCCGATGTGCTGGCCGCCCTGCGGGCGACGCCCGCCTGCCTGCTGGCCCGCATGTCGGGCTCGGGCGCCACATGCTTCGCCCTCTATCCAGACCGCCACGCCGCCGCCCGCGCCGCCGGCGCGCTGGTCCGGGACCGGCCCCAGTGGTGGATCGAGCCGACGATGCTGCGGTGACGGCCTCGCGGCCCTGACGGACGGTTCAGTGCGAGCGGGCGATGCAGAAATCCACGGCTTCCAGCATGGAGCCCTTCATGGCGCTGTCCGGGAAGAGCGCCAGGGCGTCCTTCGCCATGGCCCCATAGTGGCGCGCGCGCTCCACGGTGTCCTCGATGGCCCGGTGGCGCCGCATGATTGCGATCGCCTGCTGCAGGTCGGCGTCAGACGCTTCCCCGCATTCCAGCGTCTTCTTCCAGAAGGCGCGCTCCTCGTCCGTGCCGCGCCGGAAGGAGAGCACGACCGGCAGGGTGATTTTCCCCTCGCGGAAGTCGTCGCCGACCTTCTTGCCCAGGTCCGCGCTGAGGCCGCCATAGTCCAGCGCGTCGTCGACGAGCTGGAAGGCGATGCCCAGATTGGCGCCGTAGCTGCGGCAGGCGGTCTGCTCGGCCTTGGCCCGGCCTGCGATGATGGGGCCGACCTCGCAGGCGGCCGCAAACAGCGCCGCGGTCTTGCCGCGGATCACGGCCAGATACTCGTCCTCGGTCGTCTCGGTGTTCTTGGCCGCGGCGAGCTGCATGACCTCGCCTTCGGCGATGACCGCCGCAGCGGTGGACAGCACGTCGAGCGCCTGCAGGGAGCCGACCTCGACCATCATCTTGAAGGCCTGGCCGAGCAGGAAGTCGCCGACCAGGACGCTGGCTTCGTTGCCCCATAGCATGCGAGCGGCGAGCTTGCCCCGGCGCATCTCGCTGCCGTCGACGACGTCGTCATGCAGAAGCGTGGCCGTGTGCATGAACTCGACCGCGGCTGCGAGCTTCATGTCGCCGTCGCCCTCGTAGGAGCACAGCACGCTGGTGGCCAGCGTCAGCATGGGGCGCAGGCGCTTGCCGCCGGAGTTGATCAGGTGCTTGGCGATCTCGGGAATGAGCAGAACGTCGGAGCCGACGCGGGCCAGGATGAGCTGGTTGACGCGCTCCATCCCCTGGGCCGTGAGCTTCACAAGAGGCTCGATGCTCGGCGCGCCCGCACTGGAAACCGATGGCTGCTTGCCATCGAGGGACACCACGACACCCACGTGCTCAACCTTTCTATCCGACGCCAGGACGGGCCGGATGAGCGCGCCGATGATGGCGCGACTGCGATCCCACCGCCTCCGGTACCACGCGCAGGCGGGTCGCGCTATTGCGTCGCAAACTGCAACATGCCGCCTCTTGCCGCAACTCGGCCCAATGCCGCACAAGGGAGGGCGGCCGCAGACGGTGGCGGCTGCGCCGCGATCGCGGCGGCGCGGAATGCGGCGGCCCGGCCGTCGGCCCTGGAGGAGACATGCGGGAGATCCTGCGCACCAACGATCTCGTTCTCATCTCGCTGATCGAGGCGCTGCTCCAGGCCGCCGAAGTGCCGTTCTTCCTCGCCGACGCGCATGTCAGCGCCATGGAGGGCGGCATCGGGGCGTTCCCGCGCCGGCTCCTGGTCCCGGAGGACGACGAGCGCCAGGCCCGCCGGATCCTGCGCGACGCAGGGCTCGGCGCCGAGCTCAATCCCGAGCAGGGCCATGCCGTCTGACGCGCCGGACATCGGAGACGAGGTCTCGACGGATCTCCTGCTGGGGGGGCGCCTCCGCCTGCTCCAGCCCGCCAGGGGCCACCGGGCCGGAACCGATGCGGCGCTGCTCGCGGCTGCGGCGCCGGCGGACTTCGCCGGAGAGGCCGTCGACATCGGCGCCGCCACCGGCGCGGTCGGCCTCGCGCTGGCGCTTCGGGCCCCGGCGGCCCGCGTGCGCCTCGTCGAACTGGACGCGCGCCTCGCCGGCCTGGCCCACCGCAACGTCGCCCTGAACGGGCTGGAGGCGCGCGTCACGGTCACGCAGGGCGACATCCTGGCCCGCTTCGCCGCGCGCCGGGCGGCGGGCCTCGCGCAGGAGAGCGCCGACCTGGCGCTGACCAACCCGCCCTATCTCGACGCGTCGACGCACCGCGCCTCGCCGGACGTCGCCAGATCCGGCGCGCATGTGATGCCGGCGGAAGGGCTGGAGGCCTGGATCAAGGCCGCCGCCGGCCTGCTGCGGGTGCGTGGGGCGCTGGTGGTCGTGCACCGCGCCGACGCCTTGCCGGCGGTGCTGCGCGCCATGGGGCCGCGCTTCGGCGACGTGGCCGCGCTGCCGGTCCATCCGCGGGCGGGCGAGCCCGCGTCGAGGGTCCTGGTGCGCGGCCTGAAGGGCGGCCGCGGGCCGTTCCGGCTGTGCGCCGGGATCGTTCTCCACCAGGACGGCGGCGCCTTCACGCCCTTCGCCGAGGCGCTGCACCGAGGAAAGGCCGTGCTGGCCTGGTGACCACGAAAAAGCCGGCCTGCGAGGCCGGCTCCCTTCGTCGGTCAGGGGCGGACGCGGTCCGCGGCGATCACCAGCGGCGGCAGACGCGGCGCGGGCCGTAATAGGTGTACTGCACGCGGCAGACCACGCGGGGCCGATAGATCGGACGGGCGTAGTAGCGGGGCCGGTAATAGCGCGGGCGATAGGCGTAGGGGCGGCCGTAATAGTGGCGGCGATAGTACTGCGTCGCTTCGGTCAGCGCAGGAGCCTGCCTGTCGATCTGGACGGCGGCGGCGGGGTTGACGGCGGCGGCGTTGGCCGCCTGCGGCACGGCCGTGAAGGCGACGAACAGGGCGAAAAGGCCGCCCAGGAATAATCCGATCCGCTTCATGTGGTTTCCTCCGAACTTTTACTGCAACCCTTATAACACACGTTCAACTTGGGCGATTAAAGGGCCGATACTAAAAATTGCATGTTCGGTTAAGGCCACGCCGTCGGGCCGTCCGGCCGCGCCGCCTATAGGGCCGCGTCGTCTCGCCGGCGGGCGCAGCGTCGGCCCGCGGGCTCGCCATAGCCGGACGCCACCACCCGCACCGTCTCCATGCAGATGCGGGCGCCCTGGTCCTCCAGGTCCCGCCTCGGGAGCGGGACGGGCGCGGGCAGGGGAATCGGCGTCCGCGACTGCATCCCGGCGGGCCGCGGCGCGGTCTGGCGGGCCGAAGCGGCGTCGATCGCGCTCATGGCGAGGGGCGTGAGCAGGAGCGCGGCGCCCGCAAGGGCGGCGATGGTCTTCGTCATGGCGACCTCCCAGTCCCATCATCGTGGCGTCGCCACCCGGGAACTTGCCGCGCACCATGCCGATCGGCGGACCCGGCCGGGGTGCGCCCGCGCACAAGCCGGGGCAGGGCGGCTCCGGGGCCGCCGCCTTGACCCGCCCCAGCCCCCCTCTTAGGGTCGCGCCGATTTCAACCGCACGCCGGAAAGCCGCCATGTCCGACGCTCTCGAGCCCACGCGCTCGTTCCAGGGCCTCATCCTCACGCTCCACCGCTTCTGGGCGGAGCAGGGCTGCGTGGTGCTGCAGCCCTACGACATGGAGGTCGGCGCCGGCACCTTCCATCCGGCCACCACCCTGCGCTCGCTGGGGCCCAAGCCCTGGAAGGCCGCCTATGTGCAGCCCTCCCGCCGCCCGAAGGACGGCCGCTACGGCGAGAACCCCAACCGGCTGCAGCACTATTACCAGTACCAGGTGATCCTGAAGCCCTCGCCGCCGGACCTGCAGGACCTCTATCTCCGCTCGCTGGCCGCCATCGGCATCGACACCCGCCTGCACGACGTGCGCTTCGTCGAGGACGACTGGGAAAGCCCCACCCTGGGCGCCTGGGGGCTGGGCTGGGAGTGCTGGTGCGACGGCATGGAGGTGAGCCAGTTCACCTATTTCCAGCAGGTCGCCGGCTTCGAGTGCTCGCCCGTCTCTGGCGAACTCACCTACGGGCTCGAGCGCTTGGCCATGTACGTGCAGGGCGTCGAGAACGTCTACGACCTCAACTTCAACGGCCTGCAGGGCGACCAGAAGGTCACCTATGGGGACGTCTTCCTGCAGGCCGAGCAGGAATACTCCCGGCACAATTTCGAGCATGCCGACACGCAGATGCTGTTCCAGCACTTCAAGGACGCTGAGGCCGAGTGCCGCTCGCTGCTCGCCAAGGGCGACCGCGGCGAGGCGGAGCGCCACGCCATGGCGCTGCCGGCCTATGACCAGTGCATCAAGGCCAGCCACATGTTCAACCTGCTGGACGCCCGCGGCGTGATCTCGGTCACCGAGCGCCAGAGCTACATCCTGCGGGTCCGCGAACTCGCCAAGGCCTGCGGCGCCGCTTTCCTGCGCACGGAAGCCGGGGGTTTTGTGGCCGCGTGAGGCGCTCCTTCTCCCCCGGGACAAGGATTGCGCTCGCAGGCCGAACTCTCCGCCGTCATCCCCGGCGGTCTGCGCAGCAGACCGGGAAGGGGATCCAGCCCTCCGCCCGGCCTTGCGCTGGATCCCCTTCCCGCGCCTTCGGCGCGCCGGGGATGACGGAGGACGGCGGCGCCTGTCACCACCGCTCTCCCCACCGCCGCCATTCCGTGTACTCTCCCGCCGAAACGGGAGGACCCTCGATGACCGCACCAGCGCCCCGCACGCTGCTCCAAATGGCTGGCGCCAACCTCGCCCCCGCCAAGCTTCACGAAGCCGTTCTCGTCCTCATCGACGTGCAGAACGAATATGTCGACGGCAAGCTCGCGCTGCCGGACGCCCGGCCCGCCCTGAAGGTCATCGCCGGCCTGCTGCACCGCGCCCGCGTGCAGGATGCGCCCATTTTCCACGTCGTCCACAAGGGAGGGGCGGGGACCGGCAAGGCCTTCGATCCCGAGACGCGCGGCTTCGAGATCGCCGACGACGCCGCCCCAGTGGGGGCCGAGGCCATCGTCGAAAAAGGCCTGCCCAACGCCTTCGCGAACACGACGCTGCTCGACCTCGTCAAGGCGACCGGCCGCAAGGAGCTGATCCTCGCCGGCTTCATGACGCATATGTGCGTCTCCTCCACGGCCCGCGCTGCGCTCGACCTCGGCTTCCGCACCACGATTGCGGCGGACGCCTGTGCGACCCGCGACCTTCCCGACGCGCTCGGCGGCGAGCCTCTCTCCGCCGCCGCCATCCACCGCGCCGCACTGACGGAGCTCTCCGACCGATTCGCGGTGATCTGCCGCGCGGCCGCCATCGAGGCGTAGGCGATCAGGAAACCTTGAAGCTGGGCGATGCGCCGCAACGCGGAACCCTCTCCCGCTTAGCGGGGGAGGGCAGGGAGGGGGCGGCCGAGCGCCGCCAAGTCCGAGACGAGCAGCGCTTGATCGCCCCCTCTGTCGGCTGGCGCCGATATCTCCCCCGCTGCGCGGGAGAGAGTTGCGCGCCGTAGACCACCCTCCCCTTGAGTGGGAGGGTGGCGCTTCGCGCGCCGCGCCGTCCGCGTCCAGCCTCCCTCGACAGGCCCGCCCGCTCCGCTTAAAGCGTAGCGGCCGCCCGTTCCCGCCTGAAACAGACCGCGAAACGCCATGCCCGATCTTCTGCTCGAACTCTTCTGCGAGGAAATCCCCGCCCGCATGCAGCGGCGCGCCGCGGAGGACCTGAAGAAGCTCGTCACGGACGCGCTGGTGGTGCGGGGATGCGTGTATGAGGGCGCGCAGGCCTTCGCGACGCCGCGGCGGCTCGCGCTGCACGTGGTCGGCCTGCCGGCCCGCCAGCCGGACCTGCGCGAGGAGAAGAAGGGCCCGCGCGTCGGCGCCCCCGAGGCGGCGCTGCAAGGCTTCCTGAAGAGCGCCGGCCTCGCCGCCATCAGCCAGGCGCACGTGCAGAGCGATCCCAAGAAGGGCGAGTTCTACGTGGCCGTGGTCGAGAAGCCCGGCCGCTCCACGCCCGAGGTGATCGCCGACATCATGCCGGGCATCATCCGCGGCTTCCCGTGGCCGAAGTCCATGCGCTGGGGTGCGGCCTCCGCCAATCCGGGCGCGCTGCGCTGGGTGCGGCCGCTGCAGTCCATCCTGTGCACCTTCGGGCACGAGATGGAGGCGCCCGAGGTCGTGCCCTTCGAGATCGACGGCCTGCGCTCCGGCGACGTCACGCGCGGCCATCGCTTCCTGGCGCCCGACCTCATCATCGTGCGCCGCTTCGACGACTATGTGGCCGCGCTGGAGCGCGCCAAGGTGGTGCTCGACGCCGACCGCCGCAAGCAGATGATCCTCACCGACGCCCGGAATCTCGCCTTCGCGCGCGGGCTGGAGCTGGTGGAGGACGAGGGTCTGCTGGAGGAAGTCGCCGGCCTGGTGGAATGGCCCGTCACGCTGGTCGGCTCCTTCGACGAGAGCTTCCTCGCCATCCCGCCGGAGGTGGTGCGCGCCACCATCCGGGCCAACCAGAAATGCTTCGTGCTGCGCGAGCCGGCTACGGGCGCGCTCACCAACCGCTTCGTGCTGGTCGCCAATATCGAGGCCAGCGACGGCGGCGAGAAGATCGTCGGCGGCAACCAGCGCGTGGTGCGCGCCCGCCTGTCCGACGCCCGCCACTTCTGGGAGACCGACCAGCGCCCGCTGCCGGATTTCGAGAGCGCGTCCCCGAAGCCGCTGGACCAGCGCCTCGCCAAGCTGCGGTCGCTCGGCATCGTGTTCCACGAAAAGCTCGGCACGCAGGGCGAGCGCGTCGACCGCATCGTCGCGCTGGCGCGCGAACTGGCCCCCCTGGTGGGCGCCGACCCCGCGAAGGCGGCCCGCGCGGCCGAACTCGCCAAGGCTGACCTCGTCACCGAGATGGTGGGCGAGTTCCCCGAAGTGCAGGGCCTCATGGGCCGCCGCTACGCCGAGCTGCAGGGCGAGGACGCCTCCGTCGCCGCCGCCGTCGAGGAGCACTACAAGCCGCAGGGCCCGACCGACCGCGCGCCCACCGACCCGGTGAGCGTGGCCGTGGCGCTGGCCGACAAGCTCGACACGCTGGTGGGCTTCTGGGCGATCGACGAGAAGCCCACAGGCTCGAAGGACCCCTTCGCGCTGAGGCGCGCGGCGCTGGGCGTGATCCGGATCGTGCTGGAGAATGGGATTCGGCTGAGGCTCACGAACCTCTTCGCCGCACAGTCCGCCATCGGCCTGCGGAGCCACGCAGCGGAGCATGCTCGGCCCGGCCATGACGGGCGAGCGTCCGACCTCCTCTCCTTCTTCCACGACCGCCTCAAGGTCTATCTCCGAGACCAGGGCGCGCGGCATGACCTGATCGACGCCGTGCTGGTTCCCTCCGCTGCGCCGTCCACAGGGGATGACGCACGCGCCAACGACGACCTGTTGATGATCGTGCGCCGCGTCGAGGCGCTGGGCCGCTTCCTCGACACGGAGGACGGCCGCAACCTGCTCGCCGGCTACAAGCGCGCCGCCAATATTCTGCGGATCGAGGAGAAGAAGGACGGGCGCAGCTTCGCCGAGCCCGTGGACCCCGCCCTGCTGGCCGACCCCGACGAGAAGGCCCTGGCCACAGCCCTCGATTCGGCCGCCGAGGCGGCCCGCTCGGCCGTGGCTGCGGACGACTTCGAGGGCGCGATGTCGGCGCTCGCCCGGCTGCGCCCCGCGGTCGACGCCTTCTTCGAGAAGGTCACCGTCAACGCTCCCGACCCGCTCCTGCGCGCCAACCGGTTGCGGCTCCTGTCGCGCCTGCGCGAGGCCACTCGGACGGTCGCGGATTTCTCCAGCATCGAGGGCTGAAGCGCCTGTGGATGGAGTTGATGACGGATCAGATCATTTTTGACATTAATTAATTTGTATTCTCTAATCTGCGCGGGCGCCGGCGTGCGGCGTTCGACTCGCAGGTTCCGTCATGACCGATCAGAACATGCCTCTCGAGGTCATCGCAGCCCATTTCGGGCTGCTCGATGCCGAGCGTCAGCGTGACACTGCGTATCTGTGCCTTTTCGCGGCCGTGAAGGCCGTCGTCGAGCGCGACGCCGACGACGTGTCGTCGACCGAGTACGAGCATATCCGCTACGCCGTGGCCGTGTATGAAGAGGGCCTGTTCAGCCAGGCCATCCGCCAGCTGGTGCTGGCGCAGCAGACCCGCAAGGCGATCGAGGGCGGAGCCGCCTTCGCCCCGGTCGGCCGGAAATACGCGTTCCGGCTGGCCATGCTGCGGCGCCGGATGGAGCTGCAGCGGCTCCTGGCCCCGGTCGCCCTCCAGTCCCGGGCGTCCTAACGACCGCCGGTCGGCGATGGCGCGTCCGGCGCCCGCCGCCTCCGGCGCTGGACCCTTCACCCCAAAACCACTACCACCGCGGACGTCTTGGCCGCGGGAGGCAGCATGGGTCTCAAGGGAATCCTGTTCGACAAGGATGGCACCCTGATCGATTTCGACGCGACCTGGGGTCCGGCCGCCTTCGAGGTGATGCGGACGCTGGCGCGCGGCGACGCCGCCGCCTTCTCGCGGCTGGTGGAGATCAGCGACTATGTGCTGGAGACGCGCACGTTCCGCCGCACCTCTCCACTGGTGGCCGGAAATTCCGGCGCTTTCGGACGCGACTGGGCGACCGCGCTCGGCCGGACCGACCATGACGCCGTCGCGGGCGAGATCGACGCCCTCTTTCTCGAGCACGGCCGCAAGAACCTGAAGCCGATCGGCGAGCCGCTGGCGGTGATCAGGGAGCTCCTGCGGGACGGCTACCGGCTCGGGGTGGCGACCAACGACGCCGAGGCCTCCGCCCTCGAGCAGGCCGAAAGCCTGGGGCTGATTCCCCACCTCGACTTCATCTGCGGCTATGATTCGGGCCATGGCGGCAAGCCGGAGCCCGGCATGGTGCTGGCCTTCGCCCGCACGCTTGGCGTCCCGCCGTCCGACATCGCGCTGGTGGGCGACAGCACGCACGACCTACATGCGGCGCGGGCGGCCGGCGCGGTGGCGATCGCGGTCCTGACCGGCCCCGCGCTGCGCGACGAACTGGAGCCCCACGCCGACCACGTCGTCGCCTCCATCGCCGAGTTGCCGGCTTTTCTGCGCGCGCTGGCGGCCTGAGGCGTTATTCCGCCGCCTGGTCCGGGGCGTGCTCCGGCAGGGCGCGCACCTCCTCGCGCCACGCCACCAGGATCCGGTCGAGCGTCGCCAGGTCGGCCGCGGCGAGGCGGCCCAGCGTGGCGCCGATCAGCTGGCGCTGCAGGCTCAGCCCCTGTTCGGTGAGGGCGCGCCCCTGGGGCGTCAGGTGCAGGGCGTAGCTCCGGCGGTCGGCCGGCAGGGCCCGGCGCTCGACCAGCCCCTGCGCGGTCAGCCGGTCGATGAGGCCGGAGACGTTCCCCTTGGTGACATAGAGCCGCTCGGCGATCTCCTGCTGGCTGACGCCCTCGCGCTCGGACAAAGTGGAGAGCACGTCGAACTGCGGCAGCGACAGCCCGATTCGCTTGAACTCCTGGGCGGCGCGGCTGGTGATGCGGTGGTGCAGGCGCAGGAACCGGAACCAGGTCCGCAGGACGTCGCCGCTGTCGGGAGCATTCATAAGGGACGTGCCTCGCGCCGGGTTGTTCGCCTGCAAACTATTGACGCCGGGACGGCTTTCGCAAGCCTCGGTCTCGTTTAAAGTGAAGCGGAACCATAAGGGCGGCGCAACGCGCCCGAACACCCCGTTCCGGAGGAAACGATGCTCGGATTGATGCAGGATTGGCCGCTTCTGATCCACCGGATCATCGACCACGCGGCGAAGCAGCACGGCCAGCGTCAGGTGATCTCGCGATCGATCGAAGGCCCGATGCACAGCATCTCCTACGGGGAGATCCGGCAGAGATCCATGAAGGTCGCCCAGCGGCTCAGCCGCGATGGAATCCGCCTTGGCGACCGCGTCGCAACGCTGGCCTGGAACACATGGCGCCATCTGGAGTGCTGGTACGGCATCGCCGGACTGGGCGCGATCTACCACACCGTCAATCCGCGCCTGTTCGAAGAGCAGATCATCTATATCGTCAACCACGCCGAAGACCGGATCCTCTTCCTGGACCTCACCTTCGTGCCGATGATCGAGAAAATCGCCGCGCGCATTCCCACCGTGGAGCGATTCATCGTCCTGACCGACAGCGCCCACTTGCCGGCGACCAGCCTGAAGAACGCCGTCGCCTATGAGGACTGGCTGGCCGAGTGCGACGGCGACTTTCGCTGGGCGAACTTCGACGAAAACACCGCGGCGGGGCTTTGCTACACGTCCGGCACGACCGGCAACCCCAAGGGGGTCGTCTACTCCCACCGCTCCAACGTTCTGCACGCCATGATGCTGATCCCCAAGGAGGCGTTCGGCCTCTCGCCCGGGGACGTGGTGATGCCGGTGGTGCCGCTGTTCCACGCCAACAGCTGGTCGCTGGCCTTCTCGGGCCCGATGTCCGGCTCCACCATGGTGATGCCGGGCGCCAAGCTGGACGGCGCCTCCGTGTACGACATCCTGGAGACCCAGAAGGTGAGCGTCACGGCGGCGGTGCCGACTGTCTGGCTGGGCCTGCTCGCCTATCTGGAGCAGACCGGCAAGCCGCTCTCGCACCTCAAGCGCGTGTTCATCGGCGGGTCGGCCTGCCCGCGGGCCATGACGGAAAAGTTCGAGCGCAACTACGGCGTCAACGTCATCCACGCCTGGGGCATGACGGAGATGAGCCCGGTCGGGTCGGTCTGTTTCGTCAAGCCGGAGCTGGGCGAGTTGCGCGACGACGCGCTCTACGACCTCAAGATGAAGCAGGGCTACGCGCCCTTCATGGTCGAGATGAAGATCGCCAATGACAAGGGCGATGAACTGCCCTGGGACGGCAAGACCTTCGGCCGGCTGAAGGTGAAGGGGCCGGCGGTGGCCAAGAGCTATTTCCGCGGCGAGGGCGGCCAGATTCTCGACGAGGACGGCTGGTTCGACACCGGAGACGTCGCCACCATCGACGCGTACGGCTACATGCAGATCACCGACCGCGCCAAGGACGTGATCAAGTCGGGCGGCGAGTGGATCTCGTCGATCGACCTGGAGAACCTCGCGCTCGGCCATCCGGACGTGGCCGAGGCGGCGGTGATCGGCGTCGCCCATCCCAAATGGGACGAGCGGCCCCTCCTGATCATCGTGCCCAAGCCCAACGCCAACCCGGACAAGGACAGCCTCCTGGCCTTCATGCAGGGCAAGATCGCCAAATGGTGGATGCCGGATGACGTCGTGTTCGTGCCCGACATCCCCCATACGGCGACCGGGAAGATCCAGAAGATGGAGCTGCGGGAGCGCTTCAAGGAGTATCGCTTTCCCGCCGCCTGAGGGCGCAAGGCCGGTGACGATCCTCCGGGCCGCGGTGTAGAACGTCCTGATGCGCCGTCTCGTCGTCGACCTGCCGTTTTCGCGCGCCGCTCTGTGGAGCGGACGCATGACCATGTTCGCCTTGGCGACCGTGCTGCTGGGCGTGGCGCTGGGCCGGACGGAGCGGATCGAGACGCCCGCCGCCCTGGTGGTGCTCGGCGCCGGCCTCGTGGTGGCGATCGCGGCGGTGCTGCTCGCGGTCGCCGCCTTCTTCATGATCTGGGGCGACGGGCGGCCCGGCTTCGGCAAGGCGCTCGGCGCCTTTCTGGTGGCGGGCGCGCTGGTCGCGTTCCCGGCCTGGCTGGGGCTGGAGGCCGTGCGCCTGCCGCGCCTGCACGACGTCAGCACCGACATGGCCGATCCGCCGGCCTTCTCGCGCTCCAGGCGCGCGCTGGAGATGCGGGGAGGGCGCCTCCTCACCGAGCCTCCGGCCGCCTCGCGCGAGACGATCCGGACGGCCTATCCGGGCGTCGCCCCGCTCACGCTCGAGATCACCGCCCAGGAGGCGTTCCAGCTCGCCATGAAGGCCGCCCAGCAGCGGGGCTGGACCATCATCGAGAGCGCCGCCCCGGGCGGGCGCACCGGCGTGGGCCGCATCGAGGCCATCGACCACTCCCTGATCATGCGCTTTCCGCTCGACGTGACGGTCCGGATCCGGCCGCTGGCCAACGGCGCCCGCATCGACGTCCGGTCCGCCTCACGGGTCGGCGCGCACGACCTCGGCGCCAACGCCACCCGGATCCAGACCTTCATGGCCGCGCTCCAGGAACTGGCGGACAACCGGGATTAGCGTCGCGGAAAGACGGCATCCTTCTCCGGCCGGGGAGAGTTGAGGGTCAGGACGGAAGCGCAACCTGGGAGCGGACATGCCGCGCAACGACATCGCCGCCATCATCGGGCTCATCGTGGCCTTCTGGTACGTCTTCGCCGGGCCGGGGCGGGCCCAGGGTCTACGCAACCCGCGGGCGATCGGCATGGCCCTGGCCGCCTTCGCGGTCGCCTTCGCGATCACCTGGATCGTGCTGAGGCTCCTAAACTACTAAAGCATGCTGCGAAAAGGTGGAAACCGGCTTTTCGCGCCAAAGCATGCGACCACCGAGACACGAGAGCATGCTGTGTTTTCGTCGAAACACAGCATGCTTGAGCGCTCAGGCCTTGCGGTAGCGCCCGGCGAGGCTGGGCAGACCCTCCGTCGCGACCACGCCGCGGCGCGCCAGATCCTCCAGATGGGCGAACACCGAGAGGGCGGCCGCGCCGTGCAGGGCGGGAGCGAGGCCCTCGTAGAGCTTCGGCACGATCTCGGCGATCAGTCCGTCGCCGGCCGCCACCCGGTCCAGGATGGACGCCTCGCGCTGGCGGCGGTGATGGACCAGCGCCCGCACGAACCGCGACGGGTTGACCACGGGTCCGCCGTGGCCCGGCCAGTACACCCGGTCGTCCCGCGCCTGCAACTTGGCGAGCGAGACCATGTAGTCTCCCATCGCGCCGTCCGGCGGCGCGACGATGGTGGTCGACCACGCCATCACGTGGTCGCCCGAGAAGAGCGCGCCTTCCTCCTCCAGCCCGAAAGCCAGGTGGTTCGCCGTATGCCCGGGCGTCTCGACGGCCGTCAGCGTCCAGCCGGGGCCGCGGATCGCGTCGCCCTCGGCGGTGATGCGGTCCGGCGCGTAGTCCCGGTCCGCGCTCGCGTCCAGCCGGTTGCTCTCGCCTGCCGCCAGCGGCCGGGAGGCCGTGTGCGGGGCGCAGCCGACGACCGGCGCCCCCGTGGCCGCCTGCAGGGCCCGGCTTGCGGGCGAGTGGTCGCGATGGGTGTGGGTGACGACGATGTGGCTGACGCGCTCGCCCGCCAGGGCCGCCAGGAGCCTCTCCACATGGCCCGGATCGTCGGGGCCGGGATCGAGGACGGCGACCTCGCCCCGTCCCACCACATAGGTGCAGGTGCCCGTGAAGGTGAAGGGCCCGGAATTGCCTGCCACCATGCGGCGGATCAGGGGGCTCACCTCCCGCAGCTGTCCGGGCGGGTCGTCGAAGCTGCGGTCGAAGGGGATGTCGTCGGCCATGGTGTCTCGTCGAGGGGCCAGCGCCCAGGCGGGGCGACGATGGTCCGCATCCCGCGCCGGGCTGATCTTTGGTCGAGGGCATGGCGGCCTTGTGGCCGTCCGCGCGAGACCCTATAGGTCGAAGCTAGGATCGGATAGGGGGCGAATCCCCCGCCAGGACGCCGACCACGACTAGCGCCGAAAGGTTTCCCGCATGGCCGCGCAGCCGCTTCCCACCACGCTCGCCTCCGCTTTCTGGCCCGCCCGCGACGACGCGGCCGGCCTGGCCCGCTCCGTGCTGCTGGTGCTCGCCGGCACGGCGCTGCTGACGCTGTCGGCCAAGCTGAAGGTTCCGTTCTATCCGGTGCCCATGACGATGCAGACGCTGGTGGTGCTCTGGCTCGGCGCCGCCTATGGCTCGCGCCTCGCGGCCGTCACGGCGATCGCGTACCTGCTCGAGGGCGCTCTTGGCCTGCCGGTCTTCGCCGACACGCCGGAGCGCGGCATTGGCCTCGCCTACATGATGGGCCCGACCGGCGGCTATCTGCTCGGCTTCGTCGCCGGCGCCTATCTGGTGGGCGTGCTGTGCGAGCGCGGGCTGGGCCGTTCGCTGGTCGGCATGGGCGTGGCGATGACGCTCGGCCACCTCGCGATCTTCGCCTTCGGCTTCGGCTGGCTCGCCATGGCGATCGGCGCCGCCAAGGCCTGGACGCTCGGCGTTGTCCCCTTCTTCGCCGCCACGGCGCTGAAGACCGCGCTGGGCGCCGCGATGGTGCCGGCCGTGTGGAGCGTCGTGGACAAGCGTCGCGCCTGACACGCGCGGACAGCGATCAGTGAGAACGGCGCCTGCGGGCGCCGTTTGCTTGTGGAGCCGAGAGGGCCGGCTGGCCTAGGCCGCCGCGCCGTACTGCTTCCAGAAGAAGAAGGCGGTCAACCCGACGCCGAGCGCCAGGATGGCGAGCTTGATGTGCTTCGGGTTCACCTTCTTGGCGCCCTTGGCGCCCAGCACGCCGCCCGCGATCCCGGCGAGCGCCATGGCGATCGTCTCGGGCCAGCGCACGATTCCGGCCCCCGCGAAGGCGACGACCGCCGCGCCGTTCATCAGCGTCGCCAGCAGGATCTTCAGCCCGTTCATGGCGTGGATGTCCCGCAGCCCGAACAGCGTCAGGGCCGCGAGCATCAGGAAGCCGATGCCGCCGCCGAAATAGCCGCCATAAACCGAGATCGCGAACTGCGTCGCCAGGACGGCCGTCGGCCCGAGGGAGTAGCGCTTCAGCGCGGCGGGGCTGGACAGGTTGCCCCAGGCGAACACCGCCGTGGCGAACAGCATCAGGAACGGAACGAGGCGCGCGAAGGCTTCGTTGGACGTGAACAGCAGCAGGAGCGCGCCGATGAGGCCGCCGACCAGGCTGACGGCCACGAAGGCCGGCACGTTCACCTGCGTGATTGACTGGATGTCGCGCCGGTAGGTCCAGGCGCTCGCGCCCTGGCCGGGAAACAGCGCCACCGTCGAGGACGCGTTGGCGGCCAGCGGCGGCACGCCGGCGAAGACCAGGGCCGGAAAAGTCAGGAAGGCGCCGCCGCCCGCCACGGCGTTGACCACGCCAGCCGCGAAGGCCGCCAGCATCAGAAGCGCGAAGGTGAGGATCATGGGGCGAAGCTACCGTTTGTAAGGAACTCGGACCCGGTCATCCCCGGAAGGAAAGTCCTTGGTGTTGCGGGTCACGAAAAGTCGATCTTCGGCTCTCGCCGTCGCCCAAATCACTGAATCGGGCAGCTTCAATCTGTGAGACTGCCTGATTCGAACGGCTTCCTCGGCGATGTCGGGACGGATCTCGACGACGTTGAAGCTCGACATGAAGAGTCGGGTGGCTTCCGACAGGTGTTCCGGAGTGCCGACGAGAACCTCGATCCATGTGATGATGCTGATCGCAGGGTCGGCATGCCGATGGATCTCGGCCCTTGCTTTCTCAACATCGTTCAGGAAGTCGATGAGGATATTCGTGTCGAGGAGTACCCTCACCACTCGGCGCGCAACTTGCGCTCATACTCCAGGCCGTCGACCTCGTGGTGTCCCCAGAGACCGAAAGCGGCGTCGATGCGCTGGCGTTTCAGGCGCGCGAGATAGTCGGCGAGGGCGGCTTCGATCACCTCCTCGCGAGACTTTCCGGTCTCACGGGCGACGTCGTCGAGGACGCGCAAATCTGCTTCGCTCAGGTCGACAGTCGCACGCATGACGCACCGATCTCCATCGGGCTTGATTATAGGTCAGCGACGGAGAAACAAAAAGGCCGGGATCTCGCGATCCCGGCCAGTCGGAGTGGAGGAGGGTTACTCCGCCGCCATGCGGGGCGCGCCGGTGGCGCCCGAGGCGGCGATCTCGGAGACCTCGGCCTCCGAGTAGTTGAGCACGCTGCGCAGGATCTCCTGCGTGTGCTCGCCGAGCAGCGGGGAGCGCTCCACCACGGTGGGGCTCGCCGACAGCTTGATCGGGTTGCCGACAGAGAGGTACTTGCCGCGGGTGGGGTGATCCACCTCCACGAGGGTGCCGGTCGCCTTCAAGGATTCGTCCTCGGCGATCTCCTTCATGGACAGAATCGGTCCGCACGGGATGTCCCGCTCGTTCAGGATCTCCATCGCCTCGAACTTGGTCTTGGTCATCGTCCACTGCTCGATGCGGGCGAAGATCTCGTTCAGGCGCGGCAGGCGGGCCGGCGGCGTGGCGTAGTCAGGGTTGGTCTTCCAGTCCGGCTCGCCGATGATCTCGCAGATCGCCTCCCAGACCGGGGCCTGGGTGATGAAGTAGAGATAGGCGTTCGGGTCGGTCTCCCAGCCCTTGCACTTCAGGATGCGGCCCGGCTGGCCGCCGCCCGAGTCGTTGCCGGCGCGCGGCACCGAGTCGCCGAAGGGCACGCCCTCGCCGAACTGGCTGTATTCCTTCAGCGGGCCGTGAGCGAGGCGCTGCTGGTCGCGCAGCTTCACGCGGCAAAGGTTGAGCACGCCGTCCTGCATCGCGCAGGTGACGCGCTGGCCTTCGCCCGTGACGGTGCGCTGGTAGAGCGCCGTCACGATGCCGAGCGCCAGATGCAGGCCGGTGCCGGAATCGCCGATCTGCGCCCCGGTGACGAGCGGCAGGCCATCGCGAAAGCCGGTGGTGGAGGCGGAGCCGCCGGTGCACTGGGCGACGTTCTCGTAGACCTTGCAGTCCTCATAGGGACCCGGGCCGAAGCCCTTAATGGACGCCACGATCATGCGCGGGTTCAGCGTCTTGATGCGCTCCCAGGGGAAGCCCATGCGATCCAGCACGCCGGGGCCAAAGTTCTCGACCAGGACGTCGCACTCCTTGATCAGGCGCTCGAGAACCTCCTTCCCCTTTGGGTTCTTGGTGTCCAGCGTGATGGAGCGCTTGTTGTGGTTCAGCATCGTGAAATAGAGGCTGTCCACCTTCGGGATGTCCTGAAGCTGGCCACGCGTGATGTCGCCGGTGCCGGGCCTCTCGACCTTGATCACGTCCGCGCCGAACCAGGCGAGGAGCTGCGTGCAGGTCGGGCCGGACTGGACGTGGGTGAAGTCGAGGATCTTCACCCCTTCGAGCGCCTTCGTCATAAATCGTCCTCCCTTACTTCTTCTTGACCACGCTTTGCGGGTTCAGGTTGCCGATGCGGCCGCTTTCCGTGCCGGCCGCAGGATCGATCACGGCGTTGATGAGGGTGGGCTTGCCCGAATCCATCGCGGCGTTCACGGCGCGCGACAGCTCGTCCGGGGTCGTGGCGTTGACGCCGACGCCGCCGAAGGCCTCCATCATCTTGTCGTAGCGCGAGCCCGGCACGAACACCGTGGTGGCGGGATCGCCGCCGACCGGGTTCACGTCGGTGCCGCGATAGATGCCGTTGTTGTTGAAGATCACGATGCAGACCGGCAGGTTGTACCGGCAGATCGTCTCCACCTCCATGCCCGAGAAGCCGAAGGCGCTGTCGCCTTCCACGGCCAGCACCGGCTTGCCGGTCTCGATCGCGGCCGCGATGGCGAAGCCCATGCCGATGCCCATCACGCCCCAGGTGCCGACGTCCAGGCGCTTGCGCGGCTGGTACATGTCGATCACGCCGCGGGCGAGGTCGAGCGTGTTGGCGCCTTCGTTCACCAGGATGGCGTCGGGCCGCTCCTTGACGATGGTGCGCAGCGCGCCGAGCGCGCCGTGGAAGTCCATCGGCGACTTGTTGTTCATCAGGCGAGGAGCCATCTTGGCTATGTTCTCCTCCTTCTTGGTCGAAATGGCGTTGACCCAATCGGAGGGCGGGGCCGGCCAGTTGGCGCCCATGCCCTGCAGGAAGGCGTTCACCACCGAGCCGATGTCGCCCACGACCGGGGCGACGATCTCGACGTTCGAGTCCATCTCCTTGGGCTCGATGTCGACCTGGATGAACTTCTTCGGGGCGTCGCCCCAGGTCTTGCCCTTGCCGTGGGACAGCAGCCAGTTGAGGCGCGCGCCCATCAGCAGCACCACGTCGGCGTCCTTCAGCACGGTGGAGCGCGCCGCGCCGGCCGACTGGGGATGGGTGTCGGGCAGCAGGCCCTTGGCCATGCTCATCGGCAGGAACGGCACGCCGCTCTTCTCGACGAACTGCTTGATGGCCTCGTCGGCCTGCGCGTAGGCCGCGCCCTTGCCGAGGATGATCAGCGGCCGCTTGGCGCCCTTGAGCACGTCCAGGGCGCGCTTCACGGCGTCGGGGGCCGGCAGCTGCGCCGGGGCGGCGTCGATCACCTTGACGAGCGACTTCGCGCCCTTCTCGGCGTCCATCGTCTGGCCGAACAGCTTGGCGGGCAGGTCGAGATAGACGCCGCCCGGGCGGCCCGAGACCGCGGCCCGGATCGCGCGCGCCACCGCGATGCCGATGTCGGCGGCGTGCAGCACGCGGAAGGCGGCCTTGCACAGCGGCTTGGCGATGGCGAGCTGGTCCATCTCCTCGTAGTCGCCCTGCTGCAGGTCGACGATCTCGCGCTCGGAGGAGCCCGAGATCAGGATCATCGGGAAGCAGTTCGTGGTCGCGTTGGCGAGCGCCGTCAGGCCGTTCAGGAAACCCGGGGCCGAGACGGTGAGGCAGATGCCCGGCTTCTTGGTGAGGTAGCCCGCGATCGCGGCGGCGTTGCCGGCGTTCTGCTCGTGGCGGAACGAGATGACGCGGATGCCCGCGGCCTGGGCCATACGGCCGAAATCCGTGATCGGAATGCCCGGCACGCCATAGATGGTCTCGACGCCGTTCAGCTTGAGGGCGTCGATGATCAGGTGAAAGCCGTCTGTCAGCTCGCGTTCTTCCACGCCTGCGGCCGTGCTCTCGCTCAGAGCTGCGCTCATCCTTGTTTCCTCCACGTGTTTGTTCAGTTTCTTCCGGGCCGGACCGGGCCGTCGCCGAGCAGCTCCTTGCCGTGCTTCTCGACATAGGCCGCAAGGCCGAGGGTGTGTTCCTTGGAGAGCCGCTCCGCGAGATCCGCGTCGCGCCGCTCCAGGGCGTCGATGATGCCCAGGTGCTCGTCGAAGGACCGGGCGATGCGCTCCGACTTGCCGATCGAGAGCTGCCTGATGCCGCGCACATGCAGCAGCAGGTTGGCCGTCAGATCGACGATGAGCTCGGACCCGCCGAGCTCGATCAGCCGCTGGTGGAACGCGATGTTCGCGGCCGAATATTCGCTGACGAAGGCGGCCGGCGGGTGCTGCTCGCCGAACGACTCGAAAAGGGTGCGCAGGCCCCGGATGTCCGCCATCGAGGCGTGATGGGCCGCCAGGCGCGCGGCCATGCTCTCCAGGGCGGCCCACGCCTCGATCGCCTCGACGATCTCGCGCAGGCTCTTGCGCACGACCACGATGCCCCGACGGGGCACCGAGCGCACGAAGCCTTCATGCTCCAGCATGGCGATGGCCTCGCGCACCGGCGTGCGGCTGACGCCGAGCTGAACGGAGAGCTGCCGCTCGTCGAGCCAAACGGGTTCACGCGTGCCGTAGGGGTCCATGCCGGTGATCGCCTTCTTCAGCGCGGTGTAGGCCCGCTTCTTGAAGGTCAGTTCCGGCTTCATGGGTTCGATGTCGAGCATGGGCACTGCGCTGCCGCTCGTCCGCTCCAAAGCAAGCGAGCCTTCCGGGAACACCAACGCAGCGCCAGGGGGCTGCGAGCTCAGATCTTTGGTCATGACGCCTCGGGTCGTGAGCGCGACGGTCTGGCACGACGCATGCCAAATTGGTGGCATGCCAAACACCAGCTGTCAACGAGGGAGCGGAGATCCTCTATAAGACTTTGTCTTCGCACGATTATGATGCAATGCAAAAATGGCTTAGCTGCGATGCAACATCGCGATCTTCTCGCCTGGTGTGTGGCATGCCAGATTTAGGTCACTGGAGCTGACGCAATCGGCTCCTCCCAGACCCCGCCGAAACAGGAGCTTCGCCATGGCCACCAACGTTCTCTACGGCGCTACCCGCCAGTCCTCGCTGCTCGACCGTCTCTATGCGTCGGTCGTCGCTTTCCTGAACCGCGTGGCCGAGATCGAGCGCCGCAACGGTTCGGTCGAGCCCTTCGGCCTCTGAGGCCCCGGCGAGCTTCGGTTCGCGGGTCCCGATTCCGGACCGCCGAAGCTCTGGACCAAGCTCCCGTCATCGCGGCGATCGCCGCGGCGGCGTCTTCTCTGAACTTCCTCCCAAACTGAAGTCGCTATTGCGTGCCGGGCGTACACTTGCGCCCGGCTCTTTTTTTGGCGCTTGCGCGTTGGCATAACATATACCACTCTGACCGTCTCAAATGCGTGGCGACCAGTCACAAACAACGCATGGGGATGGAAATGACCGATTACACAGAGGGCGGAGCTGCGGCTCCGCGCGTCAGCGACGCTTACCGCTGGACCCAGCTCGCGCTCGGCGTCGCCGCGATGGTGATGATCGCCAACCTGCAATACGGCTGGACCTTCTTCGTTCCCGACATCCAGAAGACCTTCAAGTGGGATCGAGCCGCCATCCAGTGGGCGTTCACGCTGTTCGTGCTGTTCGAGACGTGGCTGGTTCCGATCGAAGGCTGGTTCGTCGATAAATACGGCCCGCGCGCCGTCGTCTTCGTCGGCGGCATCCTGTGCGCGATCGGCTGGGTTCTCAACTCCTACGCCACGACGCTGAACATGCTTTATCTCGGCCAGATCGTGGCCGGCATCGGCGCGGGCGGCGTCTACGGAACCTGCGTGGGCAACGCGCTCAAGTGGTTCCCGGACAAGCGCGGCCTGGCGGCTGGCATCACGGCCGCCGGCTTCGGCGCCGGTTCGGCCCTGACGGTCGCCCCGATCCAGGCGATGATCGCCAATTCGGGCTTCCAGGCCACGTTCTACTGGTTCGGCATCGGGCAGGGGATCATCATCTGCATCCTGGCGCTGTTCCTCTACGCCCCCAAGGCCGGCCAGGTTCCGGCCGTGATCGCCAACGCCAACATCATCCAGTCCCGCAAGAACTACTCGCCCGGCGAAGTCCTGAAGCAGCCGATCTTCTGGCTGATGTACTTCATGTTCGTCATCGTCGGCGCCGGCGGCCTGATGATCACCGCCAACCTGAAGCCCATCGCGGCGGACTGGAAGATCGACGGCGTGAACGTGACGCTGATCGGCCTGACCATGACGACGGTGACGTTCGCGGCGACCATCGACCGGATCCTGAACGGCCTCACTCGTCCGTTCTTCGGGTGGGTTTCCGACAAGATCGGCCGCGAAAACACGATGTTCATCGCCTTCGGCATGGAAGGCGTCGGCATCTACCTTCTCTACGTGCTGGGTCACGACCCGGTCTGGTTCGTGGTCCTGTCCGGTTTCGTGTTCTTCGCCTGGGGCGAGATCTACAGCCTCTTCCCGTCGACCTGCACGGACACCTTCGGCTCCAAGTTCGCCGCCACCAACGCCGGCCTGCTCTACACGGCCAAGGGAACCGCGGCTCTGCTGGTGCCCTTCGCCAACTACATGCAGCAGGGCTCCGGCAGCTGGGACACGGTGTTCCTGATCGCCGCCGGCGCCAACATCCTGGCCTCGCTCCTCGCCATCGCGGTGCTGAAGCCCTGGCGCAGGGGCGTCATCAACAAGGCCCAGGCGGCCGTCCTCCAGCCCGCCTCGGCCTGAGCCTGACGTGAACCAAGATGGCCGGGCCTTCGCGAGGGGGCCCGGCCATCCGCGTTTCGGCGGCGCTCGAGACGGCGCCGGGCGGCTTTCGGCGGCCGTTTCGGGCGCCTGCTCGGGTTTGATCGAAAAGCCGTGACGCCCCCCTTGACAGCACGCTCGCTTGGCATGCCAAATACCAAGGACCAGCGAACAACCCGCCTCGACAGGGACGGGACGCAGGCGAGTCGACCGTCTCAGGGGTCGACGCCAAACGACAGACAGGTCCGACGGGAGGACAATATGAGCTTCGACAAAGCCGCAGTGCGCCAGGTGCTCGACGAGGTGAAGGCCGACGGCCGCACCGCCCTTACGGCCCCCGAGGCCAAGCGCGTCTGCGACGCCTATTCCATCCCGCTCCCCCAGGAAGGCCTCGCCACGACGGCGGACCAGGCCGTGAGCCTCGCATCCGGCATGGGCTATCCGGTGGTGATGAAGATCGTTTCCGCCGACATCCTTCACAAGACCGACGCCGGCGGCGTCATCGTGGGCGTGAAGTCGGGCGAGGAGGCCCGCGCGGCCTACGACAAGATCCTCGCCAACGCCAAGAACTACAAGGCCGACGCCAAGATCGAGGGCGTGCAGGTGCAGCAGATGCTGCCCTCCGGCGCCATCGAGACGCTGGTCGGCGCCATCACGGACCCGTCCTTCGGTAAGCTGGTGGCCTTCGGCCTCGGCGGCGTGCTGGTCGAGGTGCTGAAGGATCTCACCTTCCGGCTCGCCCCGGTGGACAACGCCCAGGCGACCGACATGCTCAACAGCATCAAGGCGCAGGAGATGCTGAACGGCGTCCGCGGCTCCGAGCCGGTGGACCGCGCGGCGCTCGCCAAGATCCTCGTCAACGTCTCGGCTCTGCTGGAGGACTTCCCGCAGATCAGCGAGCTCGACCTCAACCCGGTGTTCGCGACCTCCAAGGGCGCCACCGCGGTGGACGCCCGCATCGTGGTGGACTTCGAGTCCCACACGCAGCGCTACCGTCCGGACCAGACCGAGATCCTGCGCGCCACCAACCGCATCTTCAAGCCGAAGGCCGTCGCGGTGATCGGCGCCTCCAACGAGGCCGGCAAGATCGGCAACTCGGTGATGAAGAACCTCATCAACGGCGGCTACAAGGGCGTCATCGTCCCGGTGCACCCCAAGGCCGACATGATCGAGGGCGTGAAGGCCTACAAGTCCATCCTGGACTATGACGGCGTGGTCGACGTGGCGGTGTTCGCCGTGCCGGCGCATCTCTGCGTCGCCGCCATGGACGAAGTCGGCCAGAAGGGCGTGCCCGGCGCGGTGATGATCCCGTCCGGCTTCGCCGAGACCGACAACCAGCCCCTGCAGGACGAGTTGCTCGCCATGGCGCGCAAGCACAATGTCCGCGTCATGGGCCCGAACATCTACGGCTTCTACTACACGCCGGAAAACCTCTGCGCGACCTTCTGCACGGCCTTCGACGTGAAGGGCCACGCGGCGCTCTCGTCGCAGTCGGGCGGCGTCGGCATGTCGATCATCGGCTTCGCGCGCTCCACCAAGATGGGCGTGTCTGCGATCGTCGGCCTCGGCAACAAGTCGGACCTGGACGAGGATGACCTGCTCACCTTCTTCGAGCAGGACGACAACACCAAGGTCATCGCGATGCACTGCGAGGACCTGAAGGACGGCCGCGCCTTTTCGGAGGTCGCCTCGCGCGTCTCCAAGAAGAAGCCCGTGATCATGCTGAAGGCCGGCCGCACGGCCTATGGCGCCCGCGCCGCCGCGTCCCACACGGGCGCGCTGGCCGGCAACGACAAGATCTATGACGACGTGCTGAAGGCGGCGGGCGTGATCCGCGCTCCGAGCCTGCGCTCCATGCTCGAATACGCCCGCGGCGTGCAGGTGCTGCCGACGCCCAAGGGCGAGAACGTGGTGATCATCACGGGCGCGGGCGGCTCGGGCGTGCTCCTGTCAGACGCCTGCTTCGACAACGGCCTCACCCTGATGAAGATGCCGGAGGACCTCGACGCGGCCTTCCGCAAGTTCATCCCGCCCTTCGGCGCGGCCGGCAACCCGGTCGACATCACGGGCGGCGAGCCGCCCAAGACCTACCAGAACACCATCCGGCTCGGCCTCGAGGACGATCGCATCCACTCGCTGATCCTGGGCTACTGGCACACGATCGTGACGCCCCCGATGGTGTTCGCGAAGCTGGTCGGCGAGGTCGTCGAGGAGTTCCGCGCCAAGGGCATCGACAAGCCCGTGGTGGCGTCGCTGGTCGGCGACGTGCAGGTCGAGGAAGCCTGCCAGTATCTCTACGAGCGCGGCGTGGTGGCCTACCCCTACACCACCGAGACGCCCGTCGAGGTGCTCGGCGCCAAGTACAAGTGGGCCCGCTCGGCGGGTCTGCTCGGCAAGTAAGCCGCCAGGCGGCTCGGCGCATTCGGGCGCCAGCCGCCGCCTTTCAGCGTCGTCATGGCCGGGCTCGTCCCGGCCGCCCACGCGCCTCCCCGAGGTGTCGATGGCCGGGACGAGCCCGGCCATGACGGGGAGGGTGTATCCTCCGTTTCGACCCCACCTTGCGAGGTCGCCATGAACATTCACGAATACCAGGCCAAGAGCCTGCTCAAAGAGTTCGGCGTTCCGGTCCCCAATGGCGTCCCGGTGCTCAAGCCCGAGGACGCGGAAGCCGCCGTGAAGCAGTTGCGCGGCCCCGTTTGGGTCGTGAAGTCCCAGATCCACGCCGGCGGGCGCGGCAAGGGCAAGTTCAAGGAGCCCGAGGCCGGCGACAAGGGCGGCGTGCGCCTCGCCCGCTCGGCCGACGAAGCCCGGCAGTTCGTGCGCGAGATGCTCGGCAAGACCCTCGTGACGGTGCAGACCGGCGAGAGCGGCAAGCAGGTGAACCGCCTCTACGTCGAGGACGGCTCGCTGATCGAGAAGGAGTTCTACCTCTCGATGCTGGTGGACCGCGCCACCGCGCAGGTCGCCTTCGTGGTGTCGACCGAAGGCGGCATGGACATCGAGGAAGTGGCCCACTCCCATCCGGAGAAGATCGTCACCTTCTCGGTCGACCCCGCCACCGGGATCATGCCCCTGCATGGGCGCCGGGTCGCCAAGGCGCTGGGGCTGACGGGCGACCTCGCCAAGCAGGCCGAGGACCTCACGGCCAAGCTCTACCGGGCCTTCGTCGAGAAGGACATGGCGATGCTGGAGATCAATCCCCTCATCGTCACGCAGGACCAGAAGCTGCGCTGCCTCGACGCCAAGGTGAGCTTCGACGATAACGCGCTGTTCCGCCACCAGGACGTGGCGGCGCTGCGCGACGAGACCGAAGAGGACGCCAAGGAGGTCGAGGCCTCCAAATACGACCTCAACTACATCACGCTGGACGGGACCATCGGCTGCATGGTGAACGGCGCCGGCCTCGCCATGGCCACCATGGACATCATCAAGCTCTATGGCGAGAGCCCGGCCAACTTCCTCGACGTCGGCGGCGGCGCCACCAAGGAGAAGGTCACGGCGGCCTTCAAGATCATCACGGCCGATCCCAACGTGAAGGGCATCCTGGTCAACATCTTCGGCGGCATCATGCGCTGCGACGTGATCGCGGCCGGCGTGGTGGCGGCGGTGCGCGACGTCGGCCTGCAGGTGCCCCTGGTGGTGCGCCTGGAGGGCACCAATGTCGAGCAGGGCAAGGAGATCCTCGCCGAGTCCGGCCTGAACGTCGTGTCCGCCGACGACCTCGACGACGCAGCGCAGAAGATCGTGGGGGCGGTCCGCACCGCCCGGGAGGCCGCCTGATGTCCGTCCTGATCGATTCCAACACCAAGGTCATCACCCAGGGCTTCACCGGCAAGAACGGCACCTTCCATTCCGAGCAGGCGATCGCCTACGGGACCAAGATGGTCGGCGGCACGTCGCCCGGGAAGGGCGGCTCCACCCATCTCGGCCTGCCGGTCTTCGACACGGTGGCGGAAGCGCGCGAGGCCACGGGGGCGGACGCCAGCGTGATCTATGTCCCGCCGGCCGGCGCCGCGGACGCCATCTGCGAGGCCATCGCGGCGGAGATCCCGCTGATCGTCGCCATCACGGAGGGCATCCCGGTGCTCGACATGGTGAAGGTCAAGCGCGCCCTCCAGGGCTCGAAGTCTCGCCTGATCGGGCCGAACTGCCCGGGCGTGATGACGGCAGGCGAGTGCAAGATCGGCATCATGCCGGGCAACATTTTCAAGCGGGGCAATGTCGGCATCGTGTCGCGCTCCGGGACGCTCACCTATGAGGCGGTGTTCCAGACCAGCTGCGAAGGCCTCGGCCAGACCACCGCGGTGGGCATCGGCGGCGACCCCGTGAAGGGCACGGAGTTCATCGACGTGCTGGAACTGTTCCTGGCGGACCCGAAGACCGAGTCGATCATCATGATCGGCGAGATCGGCGGCTCGGCCGAGGAGGACGCGGCGCAGTTCATCGCCGACGAGGCCAGGCGCGGCCGCAAGAAGCCGATGGTGGGCTTCATCGCCGGCCGCACGGCCCCTCCGGGCCGCCGCATGGGCCACGCGGGCGCGATCATCTCGGGTGGCAAGGGCGGCGCCGAGGACAAGATCGCCGCGATGGAAGCCGCCGGCATCCGCGTGTCGCCGTCGCCCGCAAGGCTCGGCAAGACGCTCGTGGACGTGCTCAAGGGCTGAGCCCAAACCTCTCCCCGGAACGGGGAGAAGAGCCTGTGCTCGGGCTTGACCCGAGGGTGGCGCGCAGCGCCGGATGAGGGGAGCGGCGGAACCACCCCTCACCCCAACCCTCTCCCCGTCCCGGGGAGAGGGAGCAGGCTGCGGCTCGTGGTTCGTCCGTGGAGCGAACCCGACCACAACCTCGCACTCGACAAACGCCTCTTCATCACCCACTTAAGGCGGGGCATATGCCCAAGATGGAGGTCATCTGGTGAAAGCTCCCGCCCGCTGGCCCGTAGCCGACGCGCCGGCGCCGGAACTCGTGCTTGAACGCTTCGCTCCTGAGCAGACCTTCAAGACGCGCGTTTATGGCGCGCTGAAGCAGGCCATCATCGGGATGGACATCTACGCCAGCAGCGAGCCGACCTGGATCGACGAGCGCCATCTCTCCGAGAGGCTGGGCGTGAGCCGCACGCCGGTGCGCGAGGCGATCGCGATGCTTGAGCAGGAGGGCTTCGTCAAATCCCTGCCTCGCCGCGGCATCATGGTGCTGCGCAAGACCAAGCGCGAAGTCATCGAGATGATCCAGGCCTGGGCGGCCCTGGAGAGCATGGCGGTCCGCTTGCTCATCGAGCGCGCCAGCGACGACGACATCGCCTCCCTGCGAAAGATCTTCAGCGGCTTCGACGACAGCCATAAGCCGGTCGATTTCCCGGGCGAGTACTCATCGGCCAACCTGGCGTTCCACCAGACGCTGATCCGCCTCTCCGGGTCGCGCCTGCTGGCCGATCTCACGGACAACCTCGTCCTGCACGTGCGCGGCATCCGCCAGATCACCATTGGCCGGGACGACAGGGCCACCCGCTCGATGGCCGACCACATGGGCATCATCGACGCGCTGGAGCGCCGCGACGTGGAGGCGGCCGAACGGCGCGCCCGCGACCATACCCTCGCGCTCGCCGCCTATGTGGAGGCGCACAGCGAGGGCATCTTCGACTGAGCCCCGGCGCTACACCGTCACGACGCGCAGATTGTTCGTCGAACCGGCCTTGCCGAACGGCACGCCGGCGACCACCACGATGGCCTCGCCGGGCTTGGCGAACTCCACGGCCTTGGCCTGCGCCACGGCCTGGGCGACCATCTCCTTGTAGGTCGTGACGTCCTCCGACAGCACGCTGTAGGAGCCCCAGAGCAGCGCCAGCCGCCGCGCCGTCGCCTCGTTGGGCGTGATGGACAGAATGGGCATGAACGGGCGCTGCCGCGCGATGCGGGCCGCCGTCGTGCCGCTCGACGTAAAGGCCACGATCCCGGCGGCCCCGATGGCGTTGGCGACCTCGGCGGCGGCCGCCGACACGGCGTGCTGGGGCAGCGGCTCCACGGCCGGGCGCAGGGCCTCGATGATCGGCGGATAGCTGCCGTGCTTCTCCGTGCGGGCGATGATGTGGTCCATCGTCTCGACCGCCTGCAGCGGATACTGGCCGGACGCGGACTCCGCCGAGAGCATCACCGCGTCGGCGCCGTCATAGATGGCGGTGGCGACGTCGGAGGCCTCAGCGCGCGTCGGCGTGGGCGCATTGATCATCGATTCCAGCATCTGGGTGGCGATGATCACCGGCTTGCCGGCGAGGCGGCAGAGCTTCACCAGGTCCTTCTGGGCGCCGGGCACGTCTTCCGGCGGGATCTCGACGCCAAGATCGCCGCGCGCCACCATGATGGCGTCGCAGAGCGACACGATGTCGTTGATGGACGCCAGCGCGGCGGGCTTTTCGATCTTGGCCATCACGCCGGCGCGCCCGCCGACGAGTTGGTGGGCGTCCATGATGTCGGACGGGCGTTGCACGAAGGAGAACGCGACCCAGTCCACGCCCAGCTCGAGCCCAAAGGCGAGGTCTGCCTTGTCCTTCTCGGTGATCGGCGAGAGATCGAGGAGCGTGTCGGGGATGTTGACGCCCTTGCGGTCGGTCACGGGGCCGCCGGTCACCACCTCGGCGTCGATGTAGTCGCTTCCCACGCCCGTGGCGACGAGGCGCACCTTGCCGTCGTCGATCAGCAGCTTGTTGCCGGGCATGACGGCGTCGAAGATCTCCTTGTGGGGCAGGGGCAGCCGCGCCGGATCGTCGGAGGTCTTGGCCAGGACGAGGCGGATCGTCTGCCCGGCCTGGAGGATCACGCGGCCGCCCGGGACCGCGCCGAGGCGGATCTTCGGGCCCTGCAGGTCCTGCAGGATCGCGATCGGGTAGCCGAACTCCTGCTCGAGGGCCCGGATGATCCGATGGCGCTCGCGGTGGTCCTCATGGCTGCCATGGCTGAAATTGAGCCGGAAAACGTCCACGCCCGTCTCGAACAGCTTGCGGATCATGTCCGCGTCGGAACTGGCGGGTCCCAGCGTCGCAACGATCTTTGCGCGGCGGTTGCGTCTCAAGGCTGCCTCCTCGGTCGCGCCGTTTCAGGCGATTTGGATGCGCCCAACGGGCATCTCCCGATGCGTCGCGTCAAGGGCAATCGGTCCGATCGCACAGGCGGGAGGGGGCGAACCGGGGCGCCTGTCACGCGGGCGCCGCAGTCGGCGGGCGAGATGTCAGCTCTCCGCTACCAGAGAGCGAAGAGGACCGCCGACGCACGTCGGCGCGCCGGGGCCGCTCGGGGATGGCGTCGACCTGGCTTGCGGCGGGGCCGGTCGACGAAAGAGGGCCCGGTGGGTCTCGTGACCAGGCGGTTCGGGAGAACGTAGACGTGGTGGAGACTCTTGGACCACTCTCCCTTGCTCAGAACCTGGCATCCCCCTCCAAGAGACTGAGAACCTGTCCGGTGGAGATCGTGGACCGGACGCGCGCACAGAGGGTGTGAAGCGGTGGATCTCGTGCCCGCCCCTCTGACGCGATGAAAGGATGCAACCAAGCGCAACCTTCCACCATTCGGAATCAAACCTATGCGACACGTTGGCGCACAGCTTAAGCTTGGCTCCTCCCTGCGAGATGGCGGCGGGGTTCAGGCCGCGAGGCTCCGTGCGCGCGGACGGGGGCCGCTCGCCCGCCCGCGCATCGCTGCGGCCTGCTCGGTCCGGAAATGCGCCACGAGGTCGTTGAGCTTGCCGATCTGCGAGGCGAGGGCCGTCGCCGACGCGCAGCTCTCCTCCGCGAGGGCGGCGTTCTGCTGTGTCATGTCGTCCATGTGGGAGAGCGCCTGGCTCACCTCCGCGATGCCCACGGCCTGCTCCGTCGAGGCGTTGGAGATCTCCGCCACCGTGGACACCACCCGTTCGGTGGCTTCGACGATGCGCTCCAGCGTCGCGCCGGCGTTCTGCACCAGCTTCACGCCTTGCGAGACCTCCGAGGAGGTGGAATCGATGAGCCCGCCGATGTCCTTGGCGGCGGCGCTGGAGCGCTGCGCCAGCGTGCGGACCTCGGCCGCCACCACGGCGAATCCCTTGCCGGCGTCTCCCGCCCGCGCCGCCTCGACCGCCGCGTTGAGGGCGAGCAAGTTGGTCTGGAAGGCGATCTCCTCGATCACGGTGGTGATGTCGGTGATCTTCGTGGAAGCGGTCTCGATCCGCGTCATCGCCTCGATGGCCTGCCGGATCACGCTGCCGCCGTCCGCCGCGACGCCCTTGGCCTGCTCGGCCAGGTTCACGGCGGTCCGGGAGGAATCGGCCGACCCGCGGACGGAATGCGCCAGCTCCTCCGAATTGGCGCTCGTCTGCTCCAGCGCCGTGGCCTGTTGCTCGGTGCGCAAGGCGAGGTTCTGCGAACCGGCGTCGATCTCGCTCGCCGCCGCCGAAACGTCCGAGGCGGCGGTCTGGATGGTGGCCACTGTCGCGGCCAACTGGCCGATGGTGGCGTTGATGCTCGCCTGCAACTCTCCGAGAACGCCGGAATGGGTTCCCGAGACGCTTCGAGTGAGGTCTCCCCCGGCGACGCCGGTCATCACGTCGGCGAAGTCCCGCACGGCGGTCTCGACCACCTCCGCCAGCCCGTTGAGGCCGTTCGCGAGTTCGCATGTGAAGCCGGTTTTGCCCGCCAGCGAGACGCGGCGGCTGAAATCCCCCGCGCTGGCGGCGGCGACCACCTGGGCGACCTCGATCTGACCGGCGAGGTCCGCCGAGACGTCGTGCCAGACGATGGCGTAGCCGACGCGGCCGCCATCGGGCGTGTGGATGGGGCTCTGGTCCAGGTGAACGACCGCGTCGCCGATCGTGAGCCGGGACTTTCGGGTCTTTCCGTCGTCGGACAGGGGCTCGAAACGCAGCTCGCCGGTGAAGCGGCTGAAGTCGATCGTCTGGCCCACCAGCGCCTCGACGGAGAAATCCCGCCGGCTGGCGCGAAAGAGCGGCTCGTGATGGGTGAGAAACTGCACCAGCACGCCGCTCATGAAGACGATCCGCTCTTCGACGTCGGTGATCATGATCATGGTCGAGGAGCCGTCGAGCGCCGCCGCGACGAGCTTGTTGCCGCGTCCCAGATTGCTGATCGCGCCCAGGGCGCGCGCCACTTCGCCGAATTCGTCCTTGCGCCCCAGGCAGGGGATGTCGACCTGCACCCAGCCTTCCTTGATCTGCCCGAGCGCGCGGGCGATCAGCGTGATCGGCTTGGCGAGGTTGCCGGTCAGCCCCCCGATCAGCAGGATCGCAACCAGGCCGACCCCCAGCGTCGCCCAGAGAGCCAGCCGGTTGGCGCGCGCGCGGATGTCGGCCGTTTGCTTCTCGCCGGCCTTGAAGGCGTCCTGGGCCGCGGAGCCGAGCTCGGCCGTGAGCCGCTTCATGGCGTCGACGGACGAATCCATGGCCGCCACGGCCGCCCGTTCCCGCGCGGCGAGGCCGGTGGAGATGGGCAGCACGTGGGCGAGCATCTTGTCGAGCAGATTGTCGGCGAGCTGCAGCGACTGGCCGCGCTGCTTCTCGAAGATCGCCACCTTGGCTTCGCCCGAGGCGGCGTTGATCTGCCGCGCCGCGAGGTGAATCTTGTCATTCGCCTTGCCGTACTGGTCCATGAGGCGGGCCAGGACAGGATCGGCGGGCTTGTAGGCGCCCGCGAAGGCGGCGAAATCGCTCTTCGCCGCGTCGGCGTTGCCCGGGAAGGTCACGTCGAAGCGCGCAGACTGCTCCAGGGTCTCCACCCATTTCGCCGAGCGGTTTCCGAGCCAGAGGATATGGGCGAGGACGTTGACGCTGCGTCCCTGCAGGTCGAACTGATAGTGGAGGGCCTCCCTGTGCGCCGCCAGCGCGTCGGCCGCCTGTTTGCGGAATTCGGGAAGCCGGGCCTCGATCCTGCCGACGATCTCCTGGCCGCCGCTTTCGCCCTCCATCTCCTTCAGCGAGGCCACCAGGGACTCCAGCCGGCCGAGCTCGTTTTGGACCGGCGCGGGGTTGAACTCGGCCAATCTGTCGGAGCGCAGCGCCGCCTGGAGGTCCGCCGCCACGGTCTGGCTGGCCAGGCTGACCTCGCCGGCGGCCAGCAGCTTCGGCAGGTCGGCGCCGATCAGCCTGTCTGAGCTCGACGCCATCTCGGCCATGCCGAACCAGGAGACGGCGTTCGGCGCCGACGCGAGGAGCGCCACGAGGACCAGGGCGCCGGAAAGTTTCGCTTTGATGGAATGAACGGACATCAGGGACGGCATCGAGGACCTCGCAGAAGAGAAGAATGGCTCAGGTCAGGACTTGGCCTTGATCTTCTTGAGGTGTTCGAGAACCTCGATCAGCTCGCCTTTGGCCTGTTCAAGCTCCTGCTTGTCGCCGGATGCTTTCCACGACACGATGTAGTCATAAGCGCGCGCCGGGTGGACGATGAGATCGATGTAGTTCCTGGTCATGCTGAACTGGTCCATGTCCTTCAGTGGACGGCCGATCGCGTCTCCGGCGACGCCCTCGTCGCCCCACTGGGCCTCGAGCTCATCCGGCTTCATGGCCTTCATGCCCGGAGTGGCCTTCACCGCATGGGCGATCAGGACGGCGTCGGCGGGGTTCGCCTTGGCGTATTCCTCGCAGGCCTCGATGCCCAGAGTCATGGCTTTCTCGAGCCGGGAAAGGCTCTTGGCGACATCCGGGAAAGAGCCGGCGACGAGCTCTTTGACCGTGTCTTTGGTGAGGGATTCGTAGCCGACCGCGTCCATGGCGGACGCGCCATGGGTCAGCAGGATGGCGAACAGCGACGACAGCGTGAGGCGTGCGACGGACATGAGAGTTCCAGTTCGGCTTTGAGGGCGAACGACGTTCGCGGTTGCAAAGCCAAATCTGCACAATCTACGATTGATATTTGTTTAATAAGTAGGCGTAAGCATCAAAATTGACGTTCATTTCAGCTGCCGGAAGCAGCGCCGAATGGGCCGGATAAGGGAGATCCGCGCCTCTGGACGACGAAAACCCCGCGCAAGCGGCGCGGGGCTGTGGTCCTTCGGCCCAAGGCGGCCGATCAGTCCTGGAACGTGTAGGCGAGCGGGATTCCGTCGGACGGCTGGGAAGAGGCTGCGACCGAGTCGATGCGGAAGACGCCGTCCCGGCGCAAGGCCTCGCGGCGCGGCGCCTCGTGCTGGATCGACCGACGCAGGGCGGCGGAGCGTGTCGCGCCGGGCCGGCACTCATGTGTCCGGCCGTCGAAGCCGCGATAGGTCTGCGTCCTAGCGTCATAGGTGCTGAAGCCGGTGCAGCCGGCGGCGCCCGGAGCAAAGCGCTGGGCCGTCCGCGTCGTGGCCGAAGCAGGCTTGGGGACCTCGCGCCGAGCCGAAGCCTTCTCGGGCGCGGCTGCGGTCTGCTGCGCCATGGCCGGGGGCGAGATGGAACCCGTCTCGATCTCGGCCGCGGCTTTGTCCTCGGCGCGGACCGGGGCCTCGGCGGCGGCCCTGACGGGCTGGGCCGGGGACGCGGCGGCCTTGCCGACGAAACCGGCGCGGACGGACTTCACCGCGATGGGCTGCCCGGGATTGTATTGGGGTCCGATCTTGGCCTGCTGCCCTGCGCTGCCGACTTGCGCCGGGTAATACAGGACGAGGCCGATGAATGCGGCGACAATGATTGCAGCTGCCGTGCTCAGAAGTGCAATGATTCGAAGCATGGTCCTGATCCCGTCGCAATTGTCACAGGGTCAGAATGCTTTCAGGAGTCCTTCGTTCCCAGCCGAGTTGCTTGAAAGAAAGAGCGGCTGTGTTCCGCGAGGCGACGTCTCACACGGTCCGGCGCAGGGCCGGCCGCTCAGCGCGGCCCTCTCACGCGCAGGTCCAGTTCGGCGAGATTCGCCATGATCTGGGCGTTCTCCGGATCCTGGGCGAGGGCGGCCGAGAGCTCCTGGCTGGCTGCCCGGTAGTCCTTGCGGTTCATCCGCGAATAACCGTGGTTGTTCAGATAGGCCGCCGTGCGGCCGCCTACGCTCAGCGCCTTCGCGTAGGCTCGGTCGGCGAGGTCGTAGCGGCGCAACTGGTCGTAGGACGCCGCCAGCCCGAGCCAGCCCTCGGCCGTGGCGTCCGGCGATTCCACCGAGCGCTGGAAATGCAGTTCGGCCAGGCCGTAATGCCCCGCGGCGAAGTGCTTGCGGGCGAGCGCGAGGTCGGTCGGGGCCGCGTCGGGCGCGACCGGGACCACCACCGCCCCGGCGGGCGCCGCCAGGACCGGCGCCGCTTCGCCCCCCGGCGCGATTGGATTGCAGGCGCCGAGCGCCGTCGCGATCCCGATCGCCAGCAGGAGGGAGGGGACGCGGGGGAGGACGCAGTTGATCATCGTTCAGGACGCCGACATGGAAGTCATGACCCGCACCGCCGCCGGATAAAGAAGGGTCACGATCAGCACAGGGAAGACGAAAACCGTTAACGGAACGACCAGCTTGGCGGGAAGCGCATAGGCTTTTTCCTCCGCTCGCGACATGCGCTTGTGGCGCATCTCGTCCGAATAGACGCGAAGCGACTGCGAGAGGCTCGCGCCGAGTTCGGCCGACTGCTGGAGCAGCGTCGCGAAGGTGGCGGCCTCCTCGATGCCGAGGCGCTGTCCCATGCGCTCCAGCGCGTCGCCGGTGGGCGTGCCGGCCCGGATCTCGAGCGACGCCATGTAGAGATTCTCGGCCAGCGACGGATAGGACTGCACGAACTCCCGGGCGATGCGCTCGATGGCGGCCTCCATCGGCAGCCCGGCTTCCGCGCAGACCACCATCAGGTCCATGAAGTCCGGAAAGCCGATCCGGTGCGCGTCGATGCGCCGGGAGATCACCCGGCCCAGATGGAAGCTCGGGCCCATATAGCCCGCCACCATGGCGACGCAGACCCACAGCGGCGCGTTGACGCCGCTGTCCGACAGCCAGATGGCCAGGAGCGTGAGGGGCGCGGCGACCACGGCAGCGGCGAGCCGGGCCGCGAAATAGAGCGTCGGAGCATGGGGCGAGAGATAGCCCGCCTGCACCATCTTCACCCGTATGGCGCGCTGGGCCCGCGCGTCGCCCACCAGCGCCGGACCGAAGGAGGCGGCGATCCGCTGCAGCGACGCCGCCGGGATCAGGCTGCGGCCGGCGGCCGCCGCGTCTGTCCCCTTCGCGGCGCGGCGCCGGACATCCCGGCGTCCCCGCGCCACAGACCACAGGGCGGCCGCCAGGATCGCGACCGCGATGGCGACGGCGACGCCGCCGAGCGCCTGTTCCGCCGTGATGAGATCGCCCTCGAACACGCCCACGCCTCAGAATTTGAAGTTGATCATGCGCCACATGATGGCGTTGCCAACCATCATCCAGGCCACCGCGCCGCCCAGCACGATGGGGGCGGACGGCTGGCTCCAGACATCGCCGTAGAAGTCCGGGCTGATGGCGTTGATGGACAGGAAGACGAAGACCGGCATGGCGTTGAGGATCAGCGCCGCCACGCGTCCCTCGGCCGACAGGCCCTTCACCTTGCGCCTCATCTTGAAGCGCTCGCGGATGACCTTGGCGAGGTTCTCCAGGATCTGCCCGAGATTGCCGCCCGTGGTCGACTGGATGGCCACCGACGTGACGAAGAGCCCGAGATCCTCCTGTCCGACCCGCGCCCACATGCTGCGCATGGCGGTCTCCAGGTCCGCCCCATAGGTGATCTCGTCGGCGATCATGCCGAATTCCGAGCCGAGCGGATCGGCCATCTCGCGCGCCACCATCGCGATCGCGATCGGCACCGGGTAGCCGGCGCGCAGGCTGCGCACCACCACGTCGATGGCCTGCGGGAGCTGCTCGGCGAACTTGGCCTGCCGGCGGCGGCGGAGCCACCAGAGCGCCGCGAAGGGCAGCGCCGCCGCCCCGGCGAAGACGGCTCCGCAAGCCGCCAAGACGTCGCCGGTCGCCCAATAGGCGCCGGCGCCGCAGGCGAGCGCCACCCCGACCACCGCCGCTCCGGTCGTCGGCGTGACGCGGACGCCCGATTGCAGCAGCATGCGGCTGAGCAGGCCCGACCACCGCGCCTCGCCGTCGGCGCCCAGGCCGCGCTCGCGCCGGAGCTGCAGCAGCACTGGTTCGTGCCCCGCCTCCTTGCCGGCCAAGGCGAGCCGGCGGTTCACCCGCGAACGGTAGTCGGTGGTGTCGTGCAGGAACAGGTAGGCGGCCTCGGCGGCCAGGATCGCCGCGACGGCGACGAAGCCCAGCGCCAGATAGAGCGGATCGAGATCGAACAGCGCGTCCATGGCTCAGAGCGGCCGCGAGGGGTCGAAATGAGACGTCGGGATGTTCACCCCGTGGGCGACGAGCTCCTGCAGGAAGCGCGGCCGGATTCCGGTGGCGACGTGGTGGCCCTGGATCATCCCATCCTGGTCCGTGCTGGTCCGCACGAATTTGTAGATCTCCTGCATCTGGATGATGTCGCCCTCCATGCCGGTGATCTCCGCGATGGAGGTCACCCGGCGCTTGCCGTCCGACAGGCGCTGGAGCTGGACGATCATGCGGACCGCCGCGGAGATCTGGCCGCGGATGGAGAGCTGGCTCAGCGGCAGCCCCGCCATGCCGATCATCTGCTCGAGGCGGGAGATGGCCTCGCGCGGGTTGTTGGCGTGGATGGTGGCCATCGACCCCTCGTGGCCGGTGTTCATGGCCTGCAGCATGTCGAAGGCTTCCTCGCCGCGGCACTCGCCCAGGATGATGCGCTCCGGCCGCATGCGCAGCGCGTTCTTGACCAGGTCGCGCTGGCGGATCTCGCCCTTGCCCTCCAGATTGGCGGGGCGGGTCTCCATGCGGGCCACATGCGGCTGCTGCAGCTGCAATTCGGCCGCGTCCTCGATGGTGATGAGGCGCTCCGTGGGCGAGATAAACGCCGAGAGGGCGTTGAGCATCGTGGTCTTGCCCGAGCCCGTGCCGCCCGAGACGATCGTGGTGATGCGCGCCTTCACGGCGGCGGCCAGCAGCTCCGCCATTTGCGGCCGGATGGCCCCGATCTCGACGAGGCGCTCCAGCGACAGCTTGGACTTGGAGAATTTGCGGATCGACACCAGCGGGCCGTCGACCCCGATCGGCCGGATGGCGCAGTTGAAGCGCGATCCGTCCGGCAGGCGCGCGTCGCAGAGCGGGCTCGATTCATCGACGCGCCGGCCCACGCCCGAGACGATCTTCTGGATGATGCGCATCAGGTGCGCCTCGTCCTTGAAGAGGGAGGGCGTCTGCTCCAGCACGCCGCCCTTCTCGACGAAGACGTTCTCGTGGCCGTTGATCAGGATGTCGGAGATGCTGGGGTTCTTGAGCAGCGGCTCCAGCGGGCCCAGGCCCGTCATCTCGTCCAGCACCTCGGAGACGAAGCCGTCGAGCTCCTTGGCGTTCAGCGGCAGTCGCTCGACCACCACCCAGCCGGAGATGATGGCGTGGATCTCGCGGCGCAGGTCCTGCTCCGGCAGCTTCTCCAGGCTGGCGAGGTTGAGCTCCTCGATGAGTCGTTTGTGCAGCCGGACCTTAGCCTCCAGCAGCTTCGGCTTCACGTCCATCGCCCTGGATTCCGCAGGCCTGGCGTCGGCCGGCCTGGGCGGAGCGGACGGCTCCGGCTCGGGCGCGTGGTGGCGGGCCTCGACGGGCGGCGGCGCCGGCGTCGGCTCGGCCGCGACGGCCGGAGCCTCGGGTCCATCCGGCGGCAGCGGGAAGGCGGAGCGAAGGCCCGACGCGGGAGGCGCGGGCGGGACCGGAAGGTCGTCCTCGATGCGGGGCCGGGGCGCGGCCGAGAGGCGGGCGGAGAAGCGTCCGAGCATGCGGCGTTGGGCTTTCGGCTCTGGGGGCTGCCATCGGGAGCACGCCCCGATGGTGCCGGGGAGATGTGAAGTCCGCTCTGTTTCGACCTCTAAAATGCAACCTAGAGTCGAAAATACGCGGGCGTCTTTAGGCGGGCGCGCACACGATCTTGCGCAGGTCGGCCGAGACGTTGCTTCCGGCCTTCACCGAATCCAGCGGCAGGCCGCGGTCGATGGCCTCCCGCAGCAGGGCGTAGTTGTTGGCCACGGCCCCTGCGAACATGGGCCCCAGCGCCCGCTCGGCGTCGACCTTGCGAAGGCCCGTGCCGAACATCGAGGTCTGCTGGAAGCGATTGACGATGACGCGGGGCTCCACCTCCGGCAGGCGCTGGGCGAGGGCGGTGGCGAGATTGCGCCCCTGCCGCAGCCCCGGCACGGTCATGTCGGTCACCACATAGACCGCGTTGGAGCCGGCCAGCACCGAATCCGTCCAGGGGTCCCAGCGACGCGGCAGGTCGATGACCACATGCGCGAAGGTGGAGGAGACGATGTCCAGCATGCGCAGCACGAAGGCGGGGTCGACGTCGTTGGGCTGGGCCGGCCGCCCCGGGGCGGCCAGCACCACGAGGCCCGACGCGTGCCGGTTGAACATGACCTCCAGGAGCTGCTGGTCCATCCGCTCGGGGTGCGGCCCGATCTCGGCGGCGTTGAGCCGCGGCTCGATGTCGAGATATTCCGCGCAGGATCCGCTCTGGAAATCGAGGTCGACCAGGCAGGTCGAGGGCTCCTTGCCGTCGCGCAGCAGCAGCATCGCGGTCTCGATCGCCAGCGACGTGTTGCCGACGCCGCCGAGCGCCGGGATCAGCGTATGGGTGCGGCCGCCCTGGTCGGGCAGGCCGGTCCCGGCGCTCAGCGCCTGCAGGCAGGATCGCAGCACGTCTTTCGCCTGGACGGGCTTGCGCAGGAAGTCGGCGACGCGGATCTGCAGGAACCAGCGGGCGAGGCCGTCGTCGAAGGCGTCCGTGAGCACGATGACGGGCGCGCCCGGCGCGACTGCGCCCATCAGGCTGCGCAGGCCGGCGAGGCTCTCCTTGTTGCGGGCGTCGAGGTCGACCACGACGATCGACGCCGCCGCGACCCGGGGGTCCCGGTGCATGTGCTCGACCGGCTCGGGAATGAGCACGGGCGAAAGGGACCGCATCGGGGCCAGGACGGCCGCGATGCTCTCCAGCAAGGGCTGGTCTGGTCCCGCCAGGATCAGGGTGGCGGGGCTGGAAGCGCTGGTGGTCATGGATCTCGGACTCGGCTCGGCGAAGGGGGAGGGGCCTGCTCAGGGGCCGACGGCCACCGGCGCGAGGACGGGCGGTCCGCCGGGAGCCGGGCCGCCGAGCCGCCCGGCGTCCGGCAAGCCGTGGTTCTCATAGCGCTCGATGGCGTCCGCCACGCGCCGTCCGCTGGTGGGGATGTCCGGGTTCACCGAGGCGGCCGGCCAGGGATCGATGATGTGGACGGCCTTGTTGTAGGCGATGGCGTCGCCCGCCGCGAAGGAGATGGCGTCGCGCCGCGCCAGGCTCTCCTGGCATCCGGCGAGGGCGAGCAGGCCGCCCAGGGCGAGCCAGCGGAGCGGGTTAGCGGATCGCGGCATTGCGGCCTCCGGCGACGTCGAGGATGTAGCCGCCCGCGCGCGGCGGAGCGTTGCGGCCACGGGCGGGAACGCTCTGCTCGCCGGCGACGAACAGGTCGAGATTGTTGGCCACCTGGGCGGAGTCGAGGGGCGTGCGCAGGCGTTCGCCGGGCCGCGCCGGGCGCACCAGATGGGGCGTCACGATGATGGCGAGGTCGGTCTCCTTCTTCTCGAACGAGGCCGAACGGAACAGGGCGCCGATCACCGGAACGTCCGCGATCCAGGGAAGCTGCTGCTGGGTCTCGGCGCTGATGCTTTGCAGCAGCCCCGCGATGGCGAAACTCTGGCCGTCCCGCAGCTCGATCACCGTCGAGGCCCGGCGCACGATGAGGGCGGGCACCGCGACCCCGCCCGTCCGGACCGAGTTCGTGGTGTCGAGCTGGCTGACCTCCGGCTCGATGCGCAGGTTGATCACGCCATTGGCGAGCACCGTCGGCAGGAAGGTGAGCCCGACGCCGAACTTCTTGTAATCGACGGTGATCCTGCCCTGGTCGGCCTGCACCGGGATCGGGAACTCGCCGCCCGCCAGGAAGCTGGCCCGTTCGCCCGACATGGTGATCAGGTTGGGCTCGGCCAGCCTTCGGGCCAATCCGCGATCCTCCAGCGCCTGCACCAGCACGTCCGCCTGGACGCCGCTCGACAGCACGCGACCGATCACGGCGCCGAACGGCGTCGCCCCGGAGGCGAGCCCGCTCGCGCCCGCATTCGCCGCCAGATTGTACGCCCCCTTCACAGGGTCGCCGAAATTGTTGCCGACCGCGCGCCAGTTGACGCCGAGATCCTTGCCGGCCGTGCGGGACGCCTCGATGAAGCGGACCTCGAGCATGACCTGTTGGGAGCCGCGCACCTGGACGTTGTTGACGACGTCGGGACCGTATTGGCGCGCCAGCGACACCGCCCGCGCGGCCTCCACCCCGTCCCGGGCGTTGCCGCTGAGCACCGTCCTGCCATTCGCGGACGACGCCCGGACGCCCCCGCCCGACATCTGATCGAGGTCCTGGCTGAGCCGGGGCGTGTTGTAGTTCACCTCCACCTCGACGACGCTGACGAGTTGCTTGGCCGCGTCGAAGACCGAGATGTTGGTCGAGCCCGCCTTGCGGCCGAGGACGTAGAGGCTGTGGTCCGTCAGCGGCATCACGTCCGCGATCTCCGGATCGCCCACCACCAGGTCCACGAAGGACGGTCCGATCTGGATGGTGCGCGACTTGCCCTGGGCGACCTGGACCGAGCTGACCTGGCCGGTCCGGGCCGCGCTGCGCGGCTCGGCCGCCGAGGCGGGCGTCGCCGACTGGAGCGCCAGCGCCAGCAAACCGATCGCGGCCGAACGGGCGAGCAGGGCCGAAGGCCGCTCCCTCCTGGCGGAACAGCCGCCGCCGATAGACACGCTAGGGTTGTAAAAGCACATGCTCGTCCGCCATTCGTGGCTTTTTGTCAGGGACGAGTAAGAATTCGCGGCCTTAACGGCCTATGAATCCGTATCGGCGGCAACGAAAAGAAGTGAATTGCGATTAACCCGTCTTGTTAAAATTGCTTCCATCATTCCAAATCGTCGTAACACCCCCCAAGAACGTTGAGATATATGATGTTTTTACAGGTTCGTCTAACAGGTTGGAGAAGCCTGCGCTGAACAGTCGTCGTCAAGCAACGACGATGGGACCTTCTTGCATGAGCGAAGGATATCCGGCGATAGGCTACTCCCGCACCAGCCCGGCGCTGAACCTGGAGACGGGCGCGCGCACGCTGGCGATCGCATCCCTGATGGCGGCCGCCCTGTGGGGCGTGGCCGCGGCCCGGGCGACGCAGGACGGCAAGGCCCTGGCCGCGACGGAGGACGCGCCGCTGTCCTACGCCGCATGGAGACCCTTCGGCCAGGCCCGGCACGCCGGGCGGACCGGGACGGAGCCCGGACCCGACGCGGCCCCCGGCCTCGTGGCGCCCGGCCTCATGGCCGCCGGCCCCGCGCCCCTCGACGCCGTGCGCGGCCTCTCCTTCGGGGCGCCGCCGGAGCGGCCGCCCGCCCCCGATATCGAGCGCGAATTCGTCGGCGTCTCGGTTGTCGACGGCCGCACCCTGAAAGCGGGGGATCTCCTGATTCAGCTCGCCGACGTTCCCGCTCCGTCCGCCAGGGAGACGTGCCTGCGCCTCGACGGCGTGGCCGAGCCCTGCGCCACCCGGGCCGCGACCCGCCTGGAGCTGCAGGTGCGCTGGCGCAAGGTGGAGTGCCGCTACCAGCCCGCCGTCGCGGGCGTCGCCTCGGGCGTCTGCAAGGTCGGCGGGGTAGGGTTGGCGCAACGCCTCGCCGCGTCGACCCGCCGCGCGGCCGGACTGGAGCTGTCGCAGGCCGCCGTCCAGGCGGCGGTCGCCCGCTAGCCTCCGGGCTTACTTGACCAGGCGGGACGTCATCACGGCCTGCCTGAACAGCGCGGCCATGGCTTCGGAGACGCCCTGTGACGGGCTGACCTCGAAATAGAGCCCCGGGCTCGCGCAGTCCTGCATCTTGCGCCCGATGGACCCCGCGAAGGGCTGCAGCCAGGTCGTGTACCAGCCATTGGTCGGCAGCGGCAGATAGGTCGTGTACAGCACCGCGACGCGGATCCCGCGGGCCTTGACGGCGTCGCACAGCGCCGGATTGAGCGGCTGCTGGCAACGCCCGCCGCCCGCCAGCGGCTGCGTGCACCCGGAGGGATTGTACTCGTCCGCCACCCCGTCCGAGACGAGGAACAGCACCTTTTGCGGGCCGGACGGCGAGCTGCCGTCGCCGGGGTCGGATATCTCCTTGTTGGCGGCCGGGATCAGCGCCGACAGGTTGGTGTGCATGTCGTTCTGATAGTTCTGGTACGGCACCGTCATCAGGTCGATCGAGCCCGCCTTGGCCTTGGCGTTGGACAGGATGGGCGTGAGAGGCGCGACTTCCGTCAGCTTGGCGTTCGAGGCGTCGACGCCGAAGCTGTAGACCCCCACCCGGAACTGGTTGGGCGTCGCCGTCATGCTCGTGGCGGTGTCCATCAGGTTCTGGGTGGCCGTCCTCAGCACGTCGATCCGCATGGTGACGCCGAGCTTCTTGGCGAGATCGTAGTAGCTGCTGGAATTGGACGTGTCGTGGCACGCGAAAGCGCACTGGTCCGGCGTGTTCGCCACCATGGCGGCGATGTCCGCCTGGGTCGCGCCCACGCCCATCGAGGGCGAATTGTCTAGCAGGAGATAGAAGTCGATATAGGGCGCGCGGCTCTGGAACGAGGTGGCGAAGCCGGACGCCGACATGACGCTCATGCCGACGACGCTGGCCAAGGTGGTTTGCATCCGCAGCGTGTAGCTCAGCGTCGCGGTTCGGGTCAGGCCCTGGTCCTTGACCTGGAGATCGACATCGAGCGTCTGCCCGGGCGCGGCGCGCACGGACAGCGTGTCGAACAGCGCCTGCCCGGCCTTCCTGGCCTGCTCCGCGTTCAGATTCGTCGCCGAGCTGCTGGTGGCGGCCAGCACGGCGGAGTCGGCGGCGCCGTCGATCGTGGCCTTGGCCCGCACGAGGCGGCTGTAGTCCACCGCCACGCCGGCGCAGAGCATCAAAGGGATCGCCGCGACCGCGAACGTCACGGCGGCCGCGCCGCGCTCATCTCCAGTGAACAGCCGCCTCAATCGGGAGGTGGAGAAAGCGGTTTTGGCCATGACGTCCAGAAAAAATCATGCTTCAGGCCGGCAACTATGGGTTGCGTTCTCTTAAAATTGCATTGTGTTGGAGCGACAACGGGGGGGGCGTAGAACTGCGTAGGTCAACTCCGGCGCGGTTGCGCGCCGGAGTTGACCTACGCTCGGGACGATGCTGCGGGACGAACTTAGAGCCCGGCGACCACGACGAGACGCTTCACCTCGCCCTTCAGATAGGCCTGCAGGAACTTGTCGTAGTCCCGGATGGAGACGCAGCCATTCGAGTCGCCCTTCGGGCCGAGCATGAAGGTGTGCGCCAGCAGGCCCGCCCGCCCGTGGATGGCGGCGCTGCCGCCGACCGGGTTGAGGCGCAGGGCGCGCACGCCGTGGAACAGTTGCTCGCGCATGGTCAGGTCATAGACATGCGGGGGCGTGGGCCCGCGCATGCGCTCATGCACGTATCGAGGGTCGTCGAGCCTGTCGCCGAGGCCCGAATGCGCCTCGAGCCGCTCGCCGTTCGGCATGGTGAGGGTGCGCGACGCGATGTTGTAGACGGCCGTGCCCTGGCCCGAGGCGACCGAGGGGGACGTCGCCGGCGCCGGGGCCGGGATGAGGCCTCTCAGCGGATTGCCGCCGACAGCGTCGTCCTGCGGCGCCGCATAGGCGAGCGCCGGCCCGTTGGGCTGCCGCTGCACGCCGAAGATCTTCTCGAAAATGGAGCGGTCGTCGGCCTGCGGGGCGGCCGGCGCGGCCGCAACCCTGGACCGGCGCGGCGAGAGCGGGCCTGTCAGCCGCGGCTGCTCCGGCGAGCGCAGCTCCGGAGGCCGCGGCAGCGGCAGCGGCGCGGCCGAGGCGACGTCCTCGTCTTCATCATCGTCCTCCACGATCGGGGCGGCGGGCGCGACCGCCGCGATCACCACGGACGGCTCCACCCTGGCGACGGTCGCGGCTGGCGGGGTCGACGAAACCCATTCCGCCGTCATGGGCGCGCTCTGGGAGAGCGGGCGCGCCGCGACGCCCAGCGAGTAGGTCGGCGACAGCAGCGGGTCGAGCTTCGCCACCACGCTCTGGGCGTGCGTCGACTTGGCGTGGCCCGGAACCGCCATGGCGGCCGGACCCGCGGGGTCCCAAGCGGGCGAACCGGCCCACAGGCCGGCTCCCAGCACGATGGTCGAGACCAGAGCGAGAGGGACGGCGGCGCGGCCGCGCTTCGAGCCGCTCAGGACGACGCCGGACCGGCCAGACGAGAACGATCTACCCAACACGAAACTCATGCGACACGCTCTCGGGATACGCGGCCGACGTCCCCAACTCCCTTGCCGGACGACGCCTGGAGGCGCAGCCGGCGCGCCGAGGACCACGCGGTCCTGGCGAGGGTGGCGGAGGAAAGGCCCCCTACGGTTCGGGATCCATTCAGCGCCCGGGTGGTTAACCGGCGGTGAACCGCGATCGTCAATGTCAAATCGACGCGTCCAGAACTCGGGGCGGTCGTCGGCCCCTGCTGCGGCCAAGCCGATGCGTTGGCGGCCTCACCCGCGTGACGCCGTCGGCGAATCGACACGTGGTCCCGGGGATGTCCGGGGAAGTCCCATGGAGCGGGGCAAGTCCTGACAAGGATCAGCCCGCAACGAGGTTCGCCTTTTAGCATCAAGCGAATCGCTTTGCCAATCCCGGATCAGCAATCCATTAACCACGTCAAGCTGTTTGCAGGAGAGGTGTGTCTTTTTCCCTTCACTGCGGCCTGAAAGCTTCGGCGTGGCCGCAGCGGCCGAAGGAATGTTCAGGGCCATACTTGGAAGGGCTCATGTGCGCCTGGCGCGAGCGGAACGCCAAACGCTTGCCGGATCCGAAGGTGAGGCCGCGGGGACGCCCAGAAACGACGAAGGCCGCTCCGAGGAGCGGCCTTGCGTCGCTGGAACCGATGGTCGGAGCGATAGGATTTGAACCTACGACCCCCTTGTCCCGAACGAGGTCGACGGAGGGCCATGCTCAACAGTTTCAATCCTTTAGGGGGGCGAATCTACACGTAAAATTCTGCTTTGGTTCGCCTCGTTTCGGCTGTTTTATTGCGGCTATGGGTCGTGTCCCCAGCGGTGGTGTAGCTGATCGGTGGTCACCGGCGATCTCCGGGTAGGGTCGGGTTGCGACACACGCACCTGACCAGAGGATCACCGATGACCGATGAGATGATGAGCCTTCGCACGCTGGTCGAGAAGACCCCCGACGCGGATATCCTGCGGGAGATGATCGGCTTTGCGGCCGAGCGGCTGATGGAGATGGAGGTCGGCGGCCTGACCGGCGCCGGCTACGGGGAAAAGAACCCCGACCGGCTGGCGCAGCGCAATGGCTACCGTGACCGAGCCTGGGAGACACGCGCCGGGACAGTCGAGCTGCGCATCCCCAAGCTTCGCCAGGGCAGTTACTTCCCGGGCTTCCTGGAGCCGCGGCGGCTGGCCGAGAAGGCCCTGACCGCCGTGATCCAGGAAGCCTACGTCCAGGGCATCTCGACGCGCTCGGTCGACGATCTCGTCAAGGCGCTCGGCATGAGCGGCATCTCGAAGAGCCAGGTGTCGCGGCTGTGCGAAGAGATCGACGGCAAGGTGAAGGCCTTCCTCGAACGGCCGATCGAGGGCGACTGGCCGTACCTGTGGGTCGACGCGACCTACGTGAAGGTGCGTCAGGCCGGCCGCATCGTCTCGGTGGCCGTCATCGTCGCCGTGGGGGTGAACACCGACGGCCGACGCGAGGTGCTGGGCATGGATATCGGCCCCTCCGAAGCCGAGACCTTCTGGACGGGCTTTCTGCGCAAGCTGGCCCGGCGCGGCCTGCGGGGCGTGAAACTCGTCGTCTCGGATGCCCATGAGGGCCTGAAGGCGGCCGTGGCCAAGGTGCTGACCGCCACCTGGCAGCGTTGCCGGGTGCACTTCATGCGCAACGCCCTGGCCCATGCGGGGCGCAGCGGACGGCGCGTCGTCTCCGCCTTCATCGCCACGGCCTTCGCCCAGGACGACGCCGAGGCCGCGAGCGCCCAGTGGCGCCGCGTCGCCGACCAACTCCGCCCCAAGGTCCCCAAGCTCGCCGCCCTGATGGACGAGGCGGAGCCTGACGTGCTGGCCTATATGAGCTTCCCGCCGCAGCACCGCACCAAGCTGCACTCGACCAACCCGCTGGAGCGGCTCAACGGCGAGATCAAGCGGCGGACCGAAGTCGTCGGCATCTTCCCCAACGAGGCCGCTATCGTCCGTCTCGTCGGCGCGATCCTGCTCGAACAGACCGATGAGTGGGCCGTGCAACGGGCCCGCTACATGACGCTTGTATGGGGCTTTCTAAGTCAAAACCTGTTTCGACCCTTTTCTTGCTAGCGATGAGGTGATCAAGGGAGGTTCTACGAGTTCGAGGCGAGCCTGTGGGCGGCGCACGGAACCGTGCCGCGACCTTGTATTCGGCTGGCTCGTTCGAGCCTAAACCATGATGCGTCATTCGCATCTGCGCCCGGCTCCAGGGCGGCGGTCCCTATCTGGAAAACGGCGTGGAAGCCACGTCATGTAACGGGTTGCCGCTGCCTTGGACTCGTCAGCCCCCTCCAAGAGGCCAATTCTGACGACGCGTTTTCTCACGCGGGCCGCATCTTGAGCCCCTCCAAGATCCCGGCGCCCATCGCCAAACGCCAGAGCGCAACCAGCAGCTTGCGCGCGAGCGCAACGATCAGCGACATGCGCCGCCGGGCGCCTGCCTCTGCAGTTCGCGCCCTAAACCAGCGCACGAGCGCGCAGTCTTTCTGAAAGACCAGAAAGCGCCATGCAAGCTGGACCATGCCTCGGCGAACCCGAGGATTGCCGGCGCGCGACAGACCGCGCTCGCGTCGCTTCGATCCACTCTCGTCCGGCGAGCCGGTCAGACCGGCATAGCGGGCGACGGCGCGTCTATCTCGCAGGTCACGAAGAAAAATCTCGTGGGTGAGCATATCGGCGGTCTCCACGCCGACGCCGACAACGCGGGTGAGCAGTCGAATCATGCCATTCGGCCTTTCTCCGCGGGGAGCGGCCTCGTCGAGGCGGGCCATCCGCTCCTGCTCGATCTCCTTGATCTGGTCCTCGATGAACCGGAGGCGGGTCATGTCGCGGCGCAGCTCCGATTTCGCGAGCGGCGGCAGGGCGGCGCCCTCCGGTGTGCATAAGTCGTCAAGGCGGCCAACAGCTTTGCGGTGCGCCGGATTGAGATCACGAATGCCCAGACGAGCGAGCGACGCCTTCATGCGATTGATGATCCGCGTTCGCTCGCCAACGAGGTTCTCGCGCTCGCGCGTCGGCCGCCTTGCGTCTTCATCCTCGATCGAAGGCGTCACCGCCATGCTGCAATGGCCACGTTCGCCGCGAAGCCACCCTAGCAGGACCCGCAGCAGAAGAGCGACGTCAAGCCGATCCGTCTTGGCGCGGCGACGGTCCCGTGACACAGCCACACTGCTCGCGTGGATGACGTGCGCCTCAGCGCCCCTGGCGGCTAGCCACCGCGCCAGCCAGAACCCATCCCGCCCGGCCTCATATGCGATGACGAGGCGCTCGATGTCATGCCCACATTCCCGACACTCGTCCCGCCAACGATTCACAACCGACAAGAGGCGGTCGGGATCAGGTTCGAGCTTCTTCAGCGGCTGACGTTCGACTCCGGGAAGCGAGCCGCCCACAAGCCAAGTGGATTGGCTCATCTCAATGACGACGACAAGCGTGCTCTCTTGAACGAAGGCCGCCGTCGCGCGGCTGGCCGTGAATGGATGCAGCATGGGCGTCTCCCTCGTCTCGAAGAGCGCCAGCCTCCATGGTCCGGCGCACGCCCCATAGCATCTGGAAACCATCGCTCCTCTCGGCGATGATCCCACCGTCATCCTGCCCGTGGCGGCAGCCTGACAGACTCGGCTCTGCCCGAAGACGCTGTGCCAGCCAGGCCAGCTACACCACTCCGTGGGACACGACCACGCCTTCACATCGACTTCCATGTCGACGATTTCGAGGTCGCCCTGGCCAAGGTGTTAGACGCCGGCGCAAAGTGCGAACAGAGGTTCGAAGCTGGTGGTCGCCCGGCTATCGCATTCTGCAGCGATCCATTTGGCAACGGTTTCTGCCTCGTCGGGCCAAGGCCCGGGACTTAACGCTTACTGGCACCTAGAGGCGTTGAGTCACACTTGCGCCCCGGGCGGAGTACTCAAAGCGGGAGCAGAGACAAAGAGGTGACCAGCCCGTCCATGCACCCCACTGCGAGGAATAATGCAGTGGCGATCTTCCTGAGTAGGCGCTCCCGACGCATGATCTGGAGTTCGGACATCTGACGTCCTCCATTCGGCAGGAGCACGCTCGCACCGAACGCTGTTGATCGAAGTGCGGGAGAGCACCTGACCTCACCCGCGCGATTCTCTTATCGCGGTTCAGTCTGACCGCAGGCTCGATCGAGGGCACTAGGTCACGGGAGATAGCGAACGCGTGTTGACATGGGTCTCCGTGGAGAGCGCACTGGATATGTTGGCGCCCACGCAGGAGGTCGACATGAACGACGTAGATCGCAGATCCGCACTGGCTCTGGGTTTCACTACCGCGGCGTTGTTCCCACTGCTTCAATCTCAGCCCGCCAAGGCTGCCGCTCTATACGGCCCGAACGACGGAAAGGAGCTCCGTCCCGGAATTCGGGTGGTGGAGATAGCTGAAGTTCCTTCCGAGATCGCTGCCTACAAGCAGATCAAGGTCATCGATGTAGTTTTCCAGCCAAGGGCCGGAGACCCCATGGAAATGCCCATGGACATGGACATGGTATGCCTAATCACTGCGGGTGAGTTCGACATCACAAAGCGTGGCAAAACTTTCCATGTTAAGGAGGGCGATGTTTACACGTGCGGGAAGGGAAAGACTGACAAAGCGACCAACACAACCGACGGAATGGGCGTTCACAGAATCGCTCTTCTCGTCGCGGCTTGATCGCGCATTCGTCGATGCTCCTGGACGCACGCCAACAGGCCCAGGAGCAGCCCTCCAGGAGATCTGCGATGCCAATAGCTCAGGACCCGAATGAGCAGCACCTAAGTGGCAGGAAGGGTCTCCCGTCGGTAAGTCACCTCATGGACAACCTCACGCCCATTAAACGGGTTTTTGGCGGGAGCCGAAGTATAGGTCAGTGTGTCGCCATCGACCGAGCAGAACCGCACCTGCTCTGTGCCGCTCCAAGCTTCGTTCCAACTCATGTCCACGTGGTGGACGACGCGATCTGGATGAACCGTATAGGTGCCAGAATAGGCGAACATGGTGTCGAACAGTGCTATCTTCTCTGAGTCTGCTGGCGGAAGTTTCTCGGGAATTAGGCGGTCTCCCTTTACGATTAAAAATGTGACGCGCTCTGGTGTATATACGACGGTGCCGTGGGGATTTGGGCCCAGCGCGTCCTGCCGCTCGCCGGTTGCGACGTCCCTCGTAAGCCAAGAGGTCATCCGCCAGCTCCCGAGAATTAGGTCGCGGCTGAGCGATTTGGCGGGCGCATCGTGAGCCATTGAGGGTCTCCGCCGTCTTGGGGCGTCTCGGGACGATCAGAGCAGTTGTGGACCGTTCGCACCTCGACCAGGGGGATGGTCAACTCAGTTCAATGGTGCCTTACAAGGCACGTGAGCGTGAACTCGGCGCACTCTCGGTCGTCCGAGGGCTCGACCAGAGCGCGGCGAGGCCGCCTTGGGTCCCATGCGTAGCACACACGCTTCTGGTGCAGCATTTTACGAACGGAACCCGGCTCGAGCCGCACGATCTCCGCGGGGTCAAACAAACCGGGGGCGAGCTTGTTGTAGTCGAAGAGGAAGTCACCCCTGTGGGCCTCAATCAGCAGGTAGCGCATGGCTTCCCTCCCGTTGGGTGAAGGACGAGATGCTACCCGGCTAAGCGATTTCGACAAGCCTGTTGAAGTCCGGGCGGGGGGCGTAGCACATGCACATTGAGCTTTCAGCACGCGATCAGATCCTGTCGCGGTACGCCAACCAGCTTTCCGCCATCGGCACCAACGGTCCCGTCGCTCTCCGGGACGCGCTGAACCGCGAGGGCGACAAGGGGCGGACGCAAATCAAGCGAGCCCTCATCCGCCAGACCGGGATCAAGTACTCGCAGATAGAGAAGGCGACCCGGACCATACGGGCCTCCACGAGCCGGCTGACCTACGAGCTCCGGGCCAGCGGCGAGGAAACCAATCTGAACCTGTTTGCAGCCAAGCAGGGCGCCGAGGGTGCGTCGGCCCGGCCCCGGAACGTACGACGGCTATTCCCGCACACGTTCATCGTTGGCCGGTATGGCGCCAAGGTCTTCAAGCGCGAGGGCGGAGCGCGCCATCCGATCAGGCAGGTGTTTGGACCCAACATCGCCCGTGAGATCGTCAAGGGTGAATCGCGGCACACGTTCGAGGCCATAGCGCCCCGACTGACCGATCAGGTCGGGAAAATGATCGCCCGCTTTCTTCCGGACTGACCCAAACGAAAGGTTGGACGAGCATGGCGTGCGTGAAATGCATCGCCCTGGGCGTCGCTGCTGGCCGGATCACGGTTGCTGGCCTTTGCACCGGCATCGTGTGGGCCGTGGCGCGCCTGGGCTGAGTCGGAAGCACAGAGAGGAACTCATCGATGAGCGACAGCCCAAACATCTGCGACACGGTCCTCTACCGCAGCGAGCACGAGATGGGCGGGCAGCACGAGCACGCCGCCATCGTCACGCAGGTGCTCGATCCGGCCCCCGATGGGCGGGTTCGCCTTCATCTCTACGTGTTGCCGTCCAGCGGACAGCCGTTCAAGGCGAGCGGAATCAATCAGGCGATTTCAGACGAGGAACACTCGGTCTGGAGAATGCGGACAGAGCGAGTTAAGGCCGACCCACGAATATTAGCCACAGTCGCGAGACGAACCGATCGCCCTTGATGCTTCCGCTGCGTCGCACCTGATTTCGCCACTCTGCTAGGTCGCCTGCGTCCGCCGCCGGGCGATCCTCCATCACCGGTTCTCGGGCGGCCGGGGCGCTCCTCGCCAGGGGAAGCGGCCAAGTTGCTTCGAACTGGGCGGCGGGAACCTGCGGGTTGTCGCGGCTCTCCCTTTGACGGAGGGACGACGCGAAGCGGCACCCAAAGTCGTTCGCGTGGCCCACCGAACTCGACCGCAGTCATGCTTTCAATTGCCAAATTGGCAGACAGGAGTAATATATACACGGTTGTTGTGCGGTTTCTGTCGGAGGCCGCCATGCTGATCGGGCAGATCGTACCAGAAATAAGAGAGAGGCTTGCTGCCGTTCATGAGAAAGACAATCTCATGAAAGCTGGACGGCTCCTCCTTCTTGATCACATCAACGCAGTTGTCGTGTTCGATAACGAGGAGAAAGTCGTCGGTATACTTACAGATAGTGATATTATTCGTGCGGTCGCTGACGCCGACAAAACAAAATGCATCCGTGGTCAATTTCAGTGTGAGATCTCAGTAGATTCTGCGATGACAAAGAATGTTGTCACCTGCCGTCCAGAAGATTTTCTTGAGCATGTGTGGGGCAAGATGAGCGCCCTTCATTTGCGCCATTTGCCAGTCTTGGACGGGGAGGGGCGCGCAATTGGAATTTTATGCGCCAAGGATGCGCTGACATATCTTCGGAGAGAAGCTGAGTACGAAGCGAGATATCTAGTGGAGTACGTATCTGGCCTTTGCGGCTGACGACGCCCGCGCTCATGGTGAGAGTAGGCGAAAGAACCGCCAAAGCGTGCCGATGCCCACGGCTACGCCCTGCTCAGCAAAGCCGGCCTTGATCTCCGGGCGGGCTTGATCTCCGAGAGCGTGAAAAGAGAGTGAAATCTGCTTTTGCTAGCGCTTTTGGCCGAGGGGCACCTTGCTCGCGCTCTCGCTGACGCCAGCGGCTGACGCTCGCCGCGCTCACCCCAAACCGCTCGCCCGCTTCGCGGTGTGTCAGCCCCTGTGCCACCGCCGCGAGCACCCGAACCTAAAGATCCAGAGACGGAGCTTTCGACATGCCTGCCGGCCTCCGTCCCGGCACGCCGTCTGAATCAGAACCCCGCTGATTTGGGAATGACCGATTCACTCAGCTCGGCTTCCGCTCTAGCGCCCGCTTAGACGCTTCGGCCCATAACGAAAAGCCTGCGACCACGCACAAAGCCCGACGAAACGCTCGCCTCTCGGTCATCGGCCAGCGTTGCGAGATCCTGCAAGAGTGCGCGGATGGCGGCCCTCGGGTCGCCCTCAAACTCCGAAAGCACCGCGTCGATGTCTTGCTCAGTAGGGTACGACTGAGCATCCCCGCTCTCATTCGTGCTGCGCATGGTCCGGGGCCCCCAAAAAAAGAACGTAACTGGAACAGTGAGAGGCGCCGGGATTCAACCGGTCTCCCGAACCGGATCGGATCTGTTCACAGCGGCTTCGCAGCGACTGAGCTGAACCGGACGTGTCCCCCCGGGGGGGCGTGCGTTAGGTACCTTTCGCGGGCGCGACCGGGTGCGGGGGACGCCGCCCCCCGATATTTCAGCGTATTCCGGATTCCGAAAATCGCATTTTGTTTTGGAAACGCTATGACCAAAAAGCCTGCTCAGCGCTCAAATTCGGCTGCCCAGGGGCCCGCCGACAAGGTGACGCGCTGGCCCGTGGAGGACCTCGTTCCGTACGCGCGGAACGCCCGCAAACACGGGGCCGACCAGGTCGAGCAGATCGCGGGGTCGATCCACTGCAGCGAATCTCTACACCTTGCCTTCCAACCAGGCGCCGCGTCGCACTGCCCAGAAGACCGTTGCGCCATAGAGCACCAGCGCAAGGGACAGCACCGCGAAGAAAGCCGACAGGGAGCCGGTGAGCCTCAAGGCGAGCCATCCCACGCCCAGTGCGACGACGAGGCGCACGAGCCCGGCGATGAGGGGCCAGAGCAACTGTCCGGCCCCCTGTGAGGCGAAGTAGAGCGCGAGCCCGAGGCCGAAGAAGCCGTAGAACGGCCCGACGATGCGTAGATAGGCGCTGCCGGCCTCAATCATCGCGGCGTCTGCGCTGAAGAGGCGCAGCCAGGCTTCCGGGGAGAGCGCGGCCGCCGCCCCGATCGTCTCGGTCACCACGAAGGCCATGCAGGCCCCGGCCATCGCGATGTGCAAGGCCCGGGCCCGGTCGCCAGCGCCGATATTCGTGCCCACCATGGCGACCATCGGCGCGCCGATGCCGAAGATCAGCGGAATCAGCAGGTATTCCAGCCGCACCCCGGTCCCAAAACCCGCGACAGCCTGCACGCCTGCGTGCGCCGCGACGAGAGCTGTCGCTCCCGCGATGATGAAGTTGGTCTGAATGGATTGAAGCGCCGAGAGGGCGCCAACGCGCAGGATGCTGGCGAGCTGGGCGACGCGCAGCCTTCCCATGCGCCAGCTGACGGCGTTTCGGCCGGAGAGAACGTGCCAGGCCAGCGCCGCCGTTCCGGCTGCGTAGTAGATGACGAGCGCAATGCCGCCGCCGGCGACGCCAAAGGCCGGAATGGGCCCGAAGCCGAAGATCAGCAGCGGCGAGATCGGGATCAGCAGCTCCACGCCCACGCAGATCACCGCTGCGGGGAAGATCATGTTGCCGGTGCCCCGGATGACGCTTGCGAGCCCGTTCATCAGCCAGAGGAAGACGTTGCCGGTGAAAACCGTGTTCGAATAGACCAGCGCCGCCTCCAGCTCCCCGCCGGAGCCGCCGAGCAAGCCGTAGATCGATCGGCCGAAAAGGAGGAAAACAGCCGAGAAGGTGAGGCCGAGCACCAGGTTGATGACGACCGCGTGAAGCACGAGCGCGTCGGCGTCATCTCTCCGTCCAGCGCCGAGGGTCCGCGCCACGGCCGACGAGATCCCGCCTCCCAGCGCTCCGGCCGAGATCGTCGTCATGAGCATCACGGCGGGAAAGACCAGCGCCATGCCGGCCAACGCGTCGGTGCCCAGCTTCGCGATCCACCAGGTCTCGATCAGCCCGCTCGAGGCTTGCGCCAGCATGATCAGGACGTTGGGCCAGGCGAGTTGAGCCAGGACCGGCAGCACGGGCGCTTCTAGCATGCGCCGGGTGCGCGCATCCACCGGCTTTGCATCGGAAGCGCGCACGGGAGCAGGCCTGGCGATGAGGGGCCGCATGGTCAAGAAGACCCAGGGAGCGCGATCTTCGATGCGCGCAGGCCGGCGCGGCCGAAATGTCCGTCCTTCATGGGAGGTCTCCGGAGGTTTGAAAGCGGCTCTCAGGCCGGGACCTGCTGGAGCGTGGTCGGCCGCTGTTCGCGGATGGCGACGACGGCCATTGCGGCCACTAGGCAGAGCACGCCGGCGATGAAGAAGGCTGGCAGGTAGCTTTGATAGGCCGTGCGGCTGAACCCGGCGCCCCAGGCGGCGAAAGCGGCCCCGAGCTGGTGCCCGGCGAAGATCCAGCCGAAGACGAGGTTGGCCCGCTCGCCGAACCGGTCGGCCGTGAGCTTCACGGTCGGCGGCACGGTCGCCACCCAGTCGAGCCCGTAGAAGACTGCGAAGATCGAGAGCTCGTAGAAGCTGAACTAGGTGAAGGGCAGGTAGATCAGCGAAAAGCCGCGCAGCCCGTAGTACCAGAACAGAAGTGTCCGGCTGTCAAGGCGGTCCGACAGCCAGCCCGAACCGACTGTCCCGGCGAAATCGAACACGCCGATGGCGGCCAGCATGCCGGCTGCCGCTACCGGAAGGATGCCGAAATCGCCGCAGAGCGAGACGAAATGCGTCTGCACCAACCCGTTCGTGCTGGCCCCGCAGACGAAGAAGCTGCCGAACAGGACCCAGAAGGTGGGCGTGCGCGCGGCTTCCTTGAGGGCGACGAGCGGAGAAGCCAGCATCGCCCCGAAGGAGAGCTGCGCCGGCGCGGGGGTGGGGGGCCGGGTCGGCGGCGCCATAGGGCGCGAGGCCGAGGTCCGACGGGCGGTCGCGCATGAAGACGAGCACCGCGACCGTCGCGACCAGCAACATGGCCAGCACGAGTCCAAGCGCGCTGCGCCAGCCCAGCGATTGGGTCAGACCGGCGAGCAGCGGCAGGAAGACCAGCTGGCCCGTCGCCGTGCTGGCCGTGAGGAGGCCCACCACGAGACCGCGCCGGGCCGAAAACCAGCGCGTCGCGACAGTCGCGCCCAGCACCATCGCCGTCAGTCCAGTGCCCAAGCCGACGATGACGCCCCAGAGCAGGAAGAGCTGCCAAAGCGTCGTCATCCAAAGTGAGCAAAGAACGCCAGCTCCAATTAGCGTCAGCGCCACTGCGGCGACGCGCCTGATGCCGAACCGGTTCATGAAGGCGGCCGCGAACGGTCCGAGCAGCCCGAAAAGCACGAGCCGGATCGCGAAGGCGGACGAAATGTCTGAGGTGGACCAGCCGAACTCCGTTTGAAGCGGGCCGATTAGAACGCCCGGCGCGCCCACGGCTCCGGCCGTCACCAGCATCGTCAGGAAGGTGACGCTCGCGACCACCCATCCGTAGTGGACGCCGCGACGCCGGAAGAACACGGCCGGCGTATCTTTCGGAGAGAGAGAGAAGGTGCTGCAGCCATGATCTCGGTCCTGTTTACGGGTAGATGCCCGTTTCGGGGCGAAATAATCAGAGGAGAGTCTTCAGCTCGGCGAGCATTCCGAGACGCTCAGCCCCGAGGCGCTTTGCGATCTCATCCTGGCAGCGCGCCCATAGCGGCTCCGCCGCGCGCAGCGCCTCGCTTCCGCGCTCGCTCAACGAAACCGTCGCTTCGCGCTGGTCCTGGCCTCGCCCCAGCTCGACGAGGCCGAGCTTCTCCACCACCCGGACGTTGCGTCCCATCGTCGAGCGGTCGAGTTCGAGAGAGCGCCCGAGGTCAGTCAAACTGATCGGCTGGTGCCTCTCGACGGTGCGAAGCAGGGAGTACTGAGCGATGTTGATCCCCGCTGGTGCGAGCGCCGCATCGTACCGCGCCCCGATCTTTCGGGTCGCCTTTCTCAGCTGAAGGCAGTGACAGGGAAGCGACATGAAGCGGGCATATACCCGTAAACGGTGTTTGTCAAATTGTGCTGCAGGCTGAATCAGCGCCTGGCAGTTGCTGCCCAGCTTAAGAGTGGCTGCGGGTCCCGCCTCACCAGACCAGCGCCGAGGTGCTGGCCGCGACCTGATGCGGTTCTTCGGCGCTGAGCAGGAAGTCGATCTGGACAGAGGAGATCGGGAGTTCGAGGACTGGCGCTGGGCCGATCCTGCGGAGGTCGAGGCGCTCGGTTCCGTTCAAGCGAGCGGTGAATCGGACGGTGCTCGGCGGCTTTGCAAGCTTGGCTCCCGGACCTTGGCCGCGAGTGAGGCTGGTGAAGGGTGGGTGGGGTAGGCTGCGCGCCTCTGGTCGAGCCAGCTGGGTTCAGCTTCTCGAACGGGTACGGCCCGAACGCGAGCAGGCTTGGAGATCAGTCCGGCGATCGCCGGCGACCCCCCGAAGACCCCATCCCACGCACGAAGACGGCACCGCGCGATTTCAGGGCAGAGCGCAGCTGATGCACAGTCTCAAGCGGCGCGACGCCTGCGCGTTTCCAAAGTCGTTGCACGTCTTCGTGGTAATCGGACGGAAGCCGGCGGGCCGGGTCGCGAGGCGTGCCCCAACTCCGGCTGACCTGAGCGTGCTAACTGCTGGAGGACGCCGTGGAGACGGGCGGAGCCGCTCTCGTGTGACTGTCAGGAAAGCAGGCCGGTCAGCGCCACAGTCGCGCATGCCGTCACGAATGCCGCGGGAAGGCCTGCTCGGACGAAGGCGGGCGGCCTCGCGCCGGCGCACAGCAGGGCGGACGCGAAAATCAGCCCGCCGAAGAGAAGGCTGGCCAACCCGCAACCGAGCATGGCGCCCCACGACAAAGACCCTGTTTCGATCGTGGCAGCGATGGCCCTGAGAGCCGAAATCGTCATCCAGGCCGGGACGACCACGCCGAAAAACCCAGCCCGCGGCGGCAGGATCTCCTGATCCTCGGACATCCTGGCAACGAAGGAGCGGGTCAGAACTGCCGCCCAAGCTCCGAGGATCAGGACCGTTACGGGATCCGACCAGGGCAAACTCTGGCGTAGGGGCACGGGGCGGGTGAGCAGCGAGGCGGCAAAAAAAACCGCCGCCCCCAGCAGCGACCCCAGCGCAGCGCCGGAGAGGCCGAAAGTCGCCACCAGGCACATCATGAGCACGAGGCTGAGCGCGATCTGGCCGGCGCTCGCTTCGAAGCCGTCCAGCATCTCGGCCGTGACGAAACCGGCGGCCGGATCCATAGCGCGCTCCCTTCAGGGGCTGACCTGGATTTGAGGAGCTCAGACCGCCAAAGGGGCGAACGGCAGTGAGCCCACCGCGATTGCATAGACGATACGACTCGCACGATGCGCGGTCAAAACCGAAGCGACACTCTTCCCTCGTGCGGTCCGGTCCTGCAGCCGAAGGCGTGGCTCCGGAGGGAGTTCACGCACAGCCGTTCGAAGTTGCTGTGACCGGGCCCGGCGCGACAACGGGCAAGTCGCTTCGGTTCACCCATGAACACTAACGCCGACAGGAGCGGCTGGCATGTCCGCTGAATCCCGGCCTTCAGATCCAAAAGAGGCCCCAGGCGTGAGCACCGGCAGACGTGTGAATGGGGCGGCGCCGGTTTCGGTGGACGGCCCGGTTCTCTGGCTGAGAGCGACGCGCGCTGGCTCAAAACGTCAATGTCGGAGAGCCACATTGGGGTTACGAGCCGGAGGCAGTTGGGCGGGGCGCCGCCAATCTTCCAAACTAGGAGCCGCCAATGATTAAGCACGGGTACCTCGTCTTAAACGTGCTGCTGACGTCGATGGTTCCGGCCTTTGCAGACCTAAGGGGCCACGGAGGACCCGTGCGGTCCGTCGCCACGGAGCCGTCCAGCCACTCCGCCCTCACGGGAAGCTTCGACGGCTCGGCCATCCTTTGGGACGTCTCGTCCGGCGAGGCTCGTCAGGCGCTGCGTTTCCACGCCGGACAGGTAAACGCCACGGCCTTCCTAAGCCAGACCCGGTTCATCACCGCAGGCCAGGACGGGCTTGTGGCGCTGTGGACAGCGGCCCGCGAGCAGCCCGACCGGGTCCTCGACGGGCATGCTGGCCCGGTTGTGGCGCTGGCCGTCGCCGAAGACGGGCGGATCGCTTCGGCGTCCTGGGACGGGACCGTTCGGCTATGGGCCGGCGACGGCTCGCCCCTATCGGTCCTGCGCGGCCACGCGGGGAACGTCAACGCGGTCGGTTTCCTGCCCGGTGGCGACGTGGTGAGCGCCGGGGCGGACGGGACAGTGCGGGTTTGGGCAAGCGGCAGGGAGTCCGGCTGGGTCATTTTCGCCAGTCCAGCCGCAATCAACGCGGCAGCGGTTTTGGGCGGCGCGGTTGCTCTGGCAGGAGCGGACGGCTCAATCCGGCTGATTGATGCAAGCGGGCGAAACCTCGGCGAGGCCCAGCTCCTTGACGCCCCCGCCACCGCGCTCGCCGCGTCGGGCGACGGGCTGCTGGCCGCCGGAGGCGCGGATGGCAGCGTGGCGTTGCTGCAGGCGCCATCGCTGCGAGTGATCCGGTCCTTCGCGCCGGCGCAGGGCCCTGTCTGGGCCTTGGCGTTCCTGGCGTCGCCGCCGCGTTTGCTGGCAGGAACGAGCCGTGGCCCCGTTGTGACCTGGGACCTGGCATCCGGAGCGCGCCTGCTGGACGGGAGTGACGGTGGGCAGGCGGCTGCCGCCACTACCGGGGGCGAGAGCGCCCGCGTGTTCGCGCCGTGCCGCGCCTGTCACAGTCTCGGGCCGGATCCCGGCAACCGGGCGGGGCCCACCCTCTACGGGCTGTTCGGGCGTCGCGCAGGTACGGCGAACGGATACGTCTACTCCGCAGCTCTCGGTCGCCGAGACTTGATGTGGACCGCCGAAACCGTCGCTCGGCTCTTCGAGATCGGTCCCGCCGCTTTCATCCCGGGGACCAAGATGCCGGATCAGAAGCTTGTCGACGAACGGGACCGCGCGGACCTCATTCGCTTCCTGGAGGAGGCGACGAAACCGCGCTAAGGGCTTGTTCGCCATTCTCTGCCAGAGGTGGCGCCCGGTAGTCGTCCGCTGTGCGCGGAGCTGGGCGCGGATTATGCGGGTCCAACCCCTCATTCATCACGGCTTGGACCCGGCAGTCCTCGCACATGCGAAGCACGTCAAGGCGGGCGCTGTTCGGGCCGCTGTACATCCAGTGTCCGGAGAGCTTGGCCACAACGCGCTCGATGGAGCTGCGGGTCCCGAACGGCTTGCCGCAGCTGATACAGCAGAACGGCTCCTCATCCTTCAGCAGGACGCGTGGGGCGCCCTGGGCGGCGAAGCTGACCCGGGGAACGAGGGTGATAGCCCGCTCCGGGCAGGTCGCCGCGCACAGCCCGCACTGGACGCAGGCGTCCTCGGCAAAAAAGAGGGCAGGCCTCTCAGCCGAGTCGCCCAGGGCGCTGGTGGGGCACGCCGAGACGCAGGAGAGGCACAGCGTGCACGCCTCCCGGTCCAGCTGGAGCCCGCCGAACGCGGCGCCCGCCGGCACGGAGACGATGTCGACGGGCGACGGGGCGACCGCGCGCAGGTCGAAGAGCATGGCCGCGAACAGGCGTCGCTTTTCCGGCATCGGGTCGAAACCCGAGATGCGAGTGGCGCCCGAGCGCGGCGCCGCGTCGAGGGCATCGCGCAGCGCCTCCGGGTCGTCAGTCGCGATCAGGCCGCAGGCCTCGGGCAGCCCTAGCGCGGATGTCAGCGCCTCAACGACGCCCAGGGTCGCCCGGAGGCCATCCAGCGGATGGGCCGGGCGCTCGCGGGACCAGGCTCGCACCGCTGCGGCGCCCCACAGCAGGGGCGAGCACCAGAACTCGACGCCCAGGCGGTGCACGGATGTGACCGGGACCGGCAGCACGCGGGCGGGCAGGCCCCGGCCAAAGCGGGCGAGCGCGTCGATGACGGCGGCCCCGTCCTGCTCCGCGTAATACAGGATCACCGGGGCCCGCCCGCCGGCGCGCCGAAAGGTGTCGAGGACCCGTCTCACGTTACGCAAGGCCGTCTCCGCAGGCGGTGCGGCGTATGCGACAGCGCCTGTGGGGCAGGCTGCGGCGCAGTCGCCGCAGCCGCCGCACGCGAGAGGATCGACAGCGACGTGGTCGCCCGCGGGCCGAATTGCGCCGGTCGGGCACAGGTCGAGGCACCGGGTGCAGCCCGTGATCCTCGACCGAGAATGCGCGCACAGGGACGGAGTCACGGCCACGTAGCGGGGCTTGGTGAACTCGCCCGTAAGCCGCGCTGCGGCGGCCACCGCCTCCCGCACCCCGACTGGGTCGCCGGGGTCGGCCCGCAAGTAGCCGTCGCGGAGGTCGTGAGCGGGGAACAGGGGCGGTCGCCCCGACAGGTCGATGATTATCCCGCAGCGTGACACCGCGTTATCCCGCCCGGTCCCGAACTGGAGGGCGACACGAGAGGACGGCCGCGGCTCCGCGAAGCCGTCCACCGTCAGGTCGAAGGCGCCGAGATGGCCTGTGGCGTTTCGGACGAGGCCCCGGACCACGGGGAAGTCCCAGGCTTGCGGCGGGCTGACGTCCTGGTCGCCGGTGAGCAGCACGGTGACGTCGAGGCGGTCCGAGAGGGTAAGGCCCGCCTCGATGGCGCGCTCGTCCCGGCCGTAGACCAGCAGCACGCCGTCGCTCGCAAGCTCCACGGGCGCCAGTGCCGCCATCTCCTCCTGCGACGCGGCTGGCGCGGCATCCAGCAGCGCGGCGGCCTTGGGGCCGGCCAGTTCCGCCTCGTCCGACCAGCCGGCGGCTTCGCGGATGTTGGCGAAGCGCATCTCGCCCGCATAACCCAGCTCGCGGGCGATGTCGCGGAACAGGGCCGCGTACTGGGTGCATCCGATGGTGACCGGACGGCCGGTGGCGAGCGCCTCGCGGACCCGGTCCTGCTCGGCGGCGCAAAAACAATCGCCGCCGATCACCCGCGCGTCCGGCATGGCCCGCGCCGCCGCGGGCCCGAAATCGGGCATGGTCTTCTCGCACGAACAGACCAGCGCGATGCGGCGACCTGTCTGCGGCATGATTGGCCTCGCCAAGTGCTTTACGGGAGCCAATCATAATTGGAAGATGCGGTCCAGCGGACGTCCCGGAAGGTGCCGGATGGACAGCGCGGAACTTCCCCCGGTGTTTCGGCCCGTGGTCCTGCGGGAAGTTCACGAGGCATTCTCGCAGGCTTGCCGCGTCGCGGCCGCGGAAGGGGCGGGGACGCTGTTCCAGGTGGGGCGGTTCGACCTCGTCGACTTCGCCGTCGTGTTGGAGCCGGAGCATCCCCTCCGTCTTGCCCGGACGTGCTTCTATGCGGGCATGAACGCGCTTGCAGACGCGGTCTCCTCCTGCGCCCCGCCGGAGGCGCCGGTGTGCTTCCGCTGGCCCGATCGAATCCTGCTCGACGGCGCATTGGTCGGCGGCGCCCGGCTTGGGTGGCCGCAGTCGTGCGCCGAGGACGACCGGCCCGAGTGGCTGGTTTTCGGCGCGACCGTGCGGCGCGTCAGCATCGGCGCCGAGGAGCCTGGCGCCAGGCCCGGTCTCGGCTCTTTGGAGGAACTCGGCGCGGTGCTGGGCGACCACCGCGACTTTGTGGCGCGCTTCGCCCGCTTCTTCCTGCTCGCACTGCACGAGTGGAGTGATTTCGGACCGGCAGGCTCGCTGCGCCGCTATACGCCGCGTCTCTCCGGTCGCTCCGAGGCTGTCGACCACCGCGCCAGCCACGGTGGCGCCCCAGACGCGGTGGCCTGGCAAGGTAGCGGGTCCCTGGCGGCCGCGCTGGCGACCCCGTCGTGGCGTGAACGGGAGCTTTCGGGATGGCTTTGACGGTGAGCGCTTCAATCGCCAACCGAGCCTGCAGCCGAGACGACTTCTGGATCTCCAGCGGTCACCAGATGCTCGATCGGGAAGAGACGGGCTGGGCGGTGGTGACCGACGAGTTCCTGAAGCTCTACCTCGCCCGCCCCGAACTGGCGCCGCCGGTCGACGCGTGCCCGGCCGAGCGCGCCCTGCACGCCTCGCTGCTCGCCGGCGACCCCCGGCGGCCGGTCGCGCCGGCCGAGGTCGACGCCATTCAGGACGAGGACGCTCGGGAGAACTGGGCGGTGATGCTGACACATCGCGATCGTCTCGTGACTGCGGGCTGCGTTGAGGGCGCCTATCTGGCTGCGGTCACGCAGGGGGGCGCCGCCTCGCTCTTTCTCGACCAGTGGGCCCAGATCATCCTGCGTGGCGCGCTCGACACGGACCGGTCGCCCTTGGTGCTGCGGGCCGCGGAGCTCCTGTTCCGCCCGCAGCGGATCGCCTTCCATGCGGGCGGCGTGCTGCTGGCGGACGATGAGCTGGTATCGGTGAGGGAAGCGGCCCACGGCGCCTCGCCGTTGGCGCGCATGTTGCTGGACGCGCCCGAGACGGAGCTCGACGTGCTCGGAGAGAACGACGAGCGTCGCTACCTCGCTCGCAGCGACGCCTTTGATTTCGCCCTTCCGTTCGAGCCGGGCGGGCCCGGCCACGGCGCCCTCGCGACGGCGATGACGAGCTGGCTGCGCCACCTGCTGCGGCTCGACGTCTCGATCAGGCCGGTGCGCGCCATCGACGATCCCGTCTGGCGCTGGTCCATTGGCCTGAACGCGGCCGGCGTCGCCATATGCGAGGCCGCGTGGCGCGGCGAGGCGGTCGACCCGGCGACGGTGCTGGGCCTCTTCCGGCTCGATCTGAGCGACTGGACGCGCGTCCTGCCCAGGATGGCGGGACAGCCGATTTGGCTCATCCTGGGCATGGACGACACGAAGGTGCTGCGAATCAGGCCGCAGAACCTGATCACGGGCTTGCCTTTGCTGGACCGTCAACCGGAGGAGGCCGATGGCCGCCCTGATCCTTGACGCCGCGCTGATCGTCGAGCGCCGCCTTCTTGTCGGTCCCTGGGGCGGGGTCGCCTGGCGGCCCTTTGCCGTGCTGCCGCCTGGAGCGGCGGCCGCCCCCTGGACGCCCCTGGCCCATGAGGACGGCGCGACGACCTTCTTTGCCGGCGAGATCGGGATCGAGCTGCATTCCTCGGAGACGGGCTCCTACCGCGACAACCTCGCCACTCGGGAGCCGAGGCTGTGGACGGTGCTGCGGGACTGCCCCGAGCCGCCCGGCGTCCGGCTGATGATGCTCACCGCCGATCCCGCCGAGGGAGAGGCCATGACGGAGGCCGGGACCAACCTGGTCGAGACGGTCGCGATGCCTGCATGGGTCGAGGAGCGGGTCAGGAGCTTTGTGGCGGAGCACCACGTCGAGCGTCCCTTCTTCAAGCGGCAACGCGACCGAAGCGCATCTGGCCAAGGCCCCGCGGGGCCGCCCGGGGGAGGGCGCCATGACCGGCGTTGAGGACGGGCCCGCGCGTGACCCTGAGCGCTTCTTGGCCCGCTGGTCACGCCGCAAGCGGGGCGGGGTCGACGCGCGTCCCGCCGACGACGGGGAGCAAGCCCAAAATCCGCAGCCGCCCGAGCCCGGCGGGGACGGCCGAAAGCCGGGGGAGCCGCCGCCGTTGCCGCCTGTGGATACGCTGACCCCGGAGAGCGACTTCTCCGTCTTCCTGCATCCCGGGGTCTCGTCAGGTCTGCGAACGGAGGCCCTGCGCCGCCTATGGAGCCTCGACCCGGCGATCCGCGACTTTGTCGGCCCGGCCGATTACGCCTGGGACTTCAACCGCCCCGGCGCCGTCCCCGGCTTCGGTCCGGCCCAGGCGATCACGCGCCTGGCGGGCGCCCTGGCGGCGCCCCGGGACGCGGAACGCGGGACGGCGCCGGACCCGAGCCGCGGAGCCGACCCGCCGGGCGTGGCCGAGGACGGTCCTCGCATGGAACCCGGGGACGAGCGCCAGGCCGCCCGGCCTGACGCCGTGCCGGAGTCGGCCGCCGGCGGCGGCCCCGCCCCGGGCTCCTCGCCGGGACCCAAACCTCTCCTCGCCCCCATTCGACGCCATGGCGGCGCGAAACCACGGTTTTCGTCCTGACAGAGTTCAGCTTTCGGCGCTTGCAAGTTCCCGGTAAGGGCGTAGCCTAATCTTTGAGCAACAGCCGTCAGCTGGGGCTCGGGGCGGGGAGACTGGCATGCGAGACCACTCGCAGGATCGTCTTGTTCCCTCGACGGAGCCCGACCTGTTGGCCGAGATCGGCTCGGCGCGGGCGCGGGAATACGCGCTGCTCTCCACCCTTCTTTTGACCTCGCCGGACGCGGAGCTGCTGGGCCGGCTGGCGCGGCTCGGCGGCGGCCCGAACGAACTCGGGCAGGCGCATGACGAGCTCGCGGCCGCTGCCGCGGCGTGCGCGCCCGACGACGTCGAGCGCGAGCATTTCGAACTCTTCGTCGGCGTCGGGCGCGGCGCGCTCGTCCCATACGCCTCCTATTACCTCACGGGCTTCCTCCAGGAGCGCCCCCTCGCGCGCCTCCGTCAGGATCTCGCGGCGGCCGGGCTGCAGCGCTGCCACGGCTGCGTCGAGCCCGAGGACCACATCGGCGTGCTCTGCGAAATCATGAGCCGCCTCGTCCTGCGCGCGCCTCTGGGCGACCGCCTGCAGCGGACGATGTTCGAGCGGCACTTGGAGCCCTGGGCTCCGCACTTCTTCGACGATCTCGGCCGGGCGGAGCAGGCGCAGTTCTACCGCAGAGTCGCCAAGGTCGGCCGCCTGTTCTTCCAGATCGAAGCCGAGGCATTCCGGTTCGCGATCCCGGAGCCTGCAGACGCGGAGGTGTAAGCCATGGCGAAGACGCGACCCGGCCTGAGCCGCCGGGGGCTGCTGAAGGGGCTGAGCGGCGGCACCCTGGCGCTCGGGGCGGCCGCCACGGTCGGCGCCACGCAACCGGCCGGAGCCTATGACCCGGGGTCGAAGGAGATGCGCGGCCGGTACCGCGAAACCGACCACGTGAAGGCGTACTACCGCGTCAACGGCTACGAAACCCTGAAAAAGTGAGGCCGCCCCGTGTTGACCAGGCGAGCTACCACGGTCCGGCGCCCGGCGGGGGCGCCCAGCCCTGAATCCGGCGCAGCCGGCCTCGACCGGCGCAATTTCCTCGAGCGCTCCCTCTTGCTCGGGGGGGTGGCGGCGCTTGGCGATCTGCCGCTTGGGACCATTCGTGAGGCGCAGGCGGGCCCTCCCGCGAGCGCAGGGGCGCCGGTCGAGATTCGCAAGAACATCTGCACCCACTGTTCGGTCGGCTGCACTGTCACTGCAGAAGTCCAGAACGGGGTGTGGATCGGCCAGGAGCCCTCGTGGGACAGCCCGATCAACCGTGGTTCGCATTGCGCCAAGGGCGCGGCCATCCGAGAGGTCGTTCACAGTGACCGGCGTCTGAAGTACCCCATGAAGATGTCCGGGGGGGAGTGGCGCCGGATCTCCTGGGACGATGCGATCAACGAGATCGGCGACAAGATCCTCACCATTCGCCAGCAGGCCGGCGCGGACGCCGTGTACTGGCTTGGCTCCGCCAAGTTCACGAACGAAGCATCCTATCTGCTGCGCAAGCTCGCCGCCTTCTGGGGAACCAACTCGGTCGACCACCAGGCCCGCATCTGCCACAGCACGACGGTCGCCGGCGTGGCGAACACCTGGGGCTACGGCGCCCAGACCAACTCCTACAACGATATCCGCAACGCCAAGACGATGGTGTTTATCGGTAGCAACGCAGCCGAGGCGCATCCGGTCGCCATGCAGCACCTGCTAGCCTCCAAGGAGATCAACCGCGGCAACATGATCGTCATGGACCCGCGCTTTACCCGCACGGCCGCGCACGCGACGCACTACGTGCGCTTCCGGTCGGGAACCGACATCCCGCTCGTCTGGGGTCTGCTGTGGCATGTCTTCCAGAACGGCTGGGAAGACAAGGAATTCATACGCACGCGCGTCTACGGCATGGACGAGGTCCGCAAGGAGGTGGCCCGCTGGACCCCGGACGAAGTCGAGCGCGTCACCGGCGTCCCGGAGGCGCAGCTGAAGGAGGTCGCCCGGAAGTTCGCAACGGAGAAGCCTGCGACGATCATCTGGTGCATGGGAGCGACCCAGCACACCGTCGGCACCGCCAACGTGCGGGCCTTCTGCACCGCCTGCCTGGCCACCGGCAATGTCGGGAAGCCCGGGACCGGAGCCAACATCTTCCGCGGCCACACCAACGTCCAGGGGGCGACGGACCTCGGTCTCGATATCACGACCCTGCCGCTCTACTACGGCCTCACGGAAGGCGCCTGGAAGCATTGGGCGCGCGTTTGGGACGTGAGCTACGACTGGCTTCGCGACCGCTTCGACGAAGTTCCGGCCAAGGCGGGACGTCCCGCCCGCACCCGCAAGGATAACATGGAGACCCCCGGGATTACCTCGACCCGGTGGTTCGACGCGGTGACCGCTCCGGAAGAGGATGTAGACCAGCGGACCAACCTGCGCGCGATGATCGTGATGGGTCACGGGGGCAACACCGTCACCCGCATGCCCGAGATGCTCAAGGGGCTCGCGAAGCTTGAGCTCATGGTGGTGATGGACCCGCACCCCACCACCTTCGCGGCGATCGGCGACCGCAAGGAGAACACGTACCTGCTGCCGATCGCGACCTCGCTGGAGACGGACGGGTCCCGCACCGCCTCAAACAGGTCGCTCCAGTGGGGCGAGCAGATCGTCAAGCCGGCCTTCGAGTCCAAGGACGACTATGAGGTGATGTACCTGCTGGCGAAGAAGCTCGGCTTCGCCGACGACATGTTCAAGCACATCAAGGTCGAGAACAACCGGCCGTCCCCGGAAGATCTGCTGCGGGAGATCAACCGGGGCGGATGGTCGACCGGCTATTGCGGGCAGTCGCCCGAGCGCCTCAAGGCGCACATGCGCAACCAAGCGAAGTTCGACCTGGTCACGCTGCGCGCCCCGAAGGACGCCCCCGAAGTCGGCGGCGACTACTACGGGCTGCCATGGCCCTGCTGGGGCAAGCCGGAGATCAGGCACCCGGGAAGCGCCATCCTGTACAACACCAACCTGCACGTGAAAGACGGCGGGGGCACCTTCCGCGCTCGTTTCGGGACGGAACGAAACGGACAGACGCTGCTGGCGGAGGATTCCTATTCGCTTGGATCGGAGCTGACGGACGGCTACCCCGAGTTCACGATGGCGGTTCTGAAGAAGCTCGGTTGGGACCGCGACCTCACGGCCGACGAGTTGGCAGTGATCCAGCGGGTGGGCGGCGGCAATGTTGACACGGTCAGCTGGGCCACGGACCTCTCAGGCGGAATCCAGCGCGTCTGCCTCGATCACGGCGTCATGCACTACGGCAACGCCAAGGCCCGCGTGGTCGCGTGGAACCTGCCCGACCCAGTGCCGGTGCACCGCGAGCCGATCTACTCGCCGCGGCCGGAGCTCGTAGCCAAGTATCCGACGCGACCGGACGAGCGGCAGTTCCGCATCATGAACGCCGGCTTCACGGTCCAGAAATCGGCCGTCGACCGAGGGGTGGCGAAGGAGTTCCCGATCATTCTCTCCTCCGGACGCATCGTGGAATTTGAGGGCGGGGGCGAGGAAACCCGGTCCAATCCGTGGCTAGCCGAACTCCAGCAGGACATGTTCGTGGAGATCAGCACGGCGGACGCGGCAGAGCGCAGCGTCAAGGACGGCCAGTGGGTCTGGGTGCTCGGGGCCGAGAACGGGGCCAGGACACGCGTGAAAGCCCTTGTCACGGACCGCGTCGGCCGGGGCGTCGCCTGGATGCCTTTCCATTTTTCCGGCTGGTACCAGGGCGAGGATCACCGCACGCGCTACCCGGCTGGAACTGACCCGGTGGTGCTGGGCGAAAGCGTCAACACGCTGACGACCTACGGTTTCGACCCGGTGACGGGCATGCAGGAAACCAAGGTCACCTTGTGCCAGATCCGGCCGGCTTGAGGGAGGGGCGCATGGCGCGCATGAAGTTCCTGTGTGACGCCGACCGGTGTATCGAGTGCAACGCCTGCGCCACCGCGTGCAAGAACGAGCACGAGGTGCCGTGGGGCATCAACCGCCGCCGCGTCGTGACGATCAATGACGGCAAGCCTGGCGAGCGGTCCATCTCCATGGCCTGCATGCACTGCACGGACGCGCCGTGCCAGGCCGTGTGCCCGGTGGACTGCTTCTATACCACCCCGGATCACGTGGTTCTTCACTCGAAGGATCTGTGCATCGGGTGCGGCTACTGCTTCTACGCGTGCCCGTTCGGCGCCCCGCAGTATCCCCGCGTCGGCAACTTCGGATCGCGCGGCAAGATGGACAAATGCACCTTCTGCTCGGGCGGGCCCGAGGAGGACGGCAGCGAGGCCGAGTACGTGAAGTACGGGGCTAACCGTCTCGCCGAGGGGAAGCTGCCGCTCTGCGCGGAGATGTGTTCCACCAAGTCCTTGCTGGCCGGCGACGGCGACATCATCGCGTCCATCTACAAGGAGCGCGTCCAGAAGCGTGGTTATGGGTCGGGCGCGTGGGGTTGGAGCACGGCTTACCACGAGACGATCGAGGTCTGAACGAAGGCAGGCGAGAGGTGATCCCATGCTGCGCGCGCCAAGGCTGGTTCCGGTGCTTGCCATCCTCGCTATGCTCGCGGGCGTGGGCGCGCCGGCCGCGCGCGCGGCAGACCCTATGACGGGGGCGAACCCGACCGCCCAGTCGGTGCACGAGCGCGACCTACTGAACGCGCTCGGAAAACTCCAAGGGCGGATCACGCTTCCGGACGGGAAGGCATCCCTGCTGGAGCAGCCGCAGGGGCGCGAGTATCGCGGCTTCCATGAGCGCGCGCTGCCCTGGATCGGCGGGATCGTCATCCTGGCGGTGCTTGCTGGCCTGGCGGCGTTCTACCTGGTGAAGGGCCGCATCCCGGCGCCTCCGCGCGATCCCGGCGGGCGCACGGTGCTTCGGTTCTCCGCCGTGGAGAGGCTCGGCCACTGGCTCACGGCGACGTCCTTCATCGTGCTCGCCCTGACGGGCCTGAACTATGTTTTCGGCAAGCGTCTTCTCATGCCCCTGGTCGGTGCCGACGCCTTCGCGGGGTGGTCGCATTGGTCGAAATACGCCCACAACTTCGTGGCCTGGGCGTTCATGGCGGGGCTCCTGATGCTCATCGTGAGCTGGGTTCGCGACAACATCCCGGACCGGTTCGATGTGGCGTGGCTACGGGCGGGCGGCGGTTTCCTCGACGGGTCGCATCCTCCGGCGGAGCGCTTCAACGCCGGCCAGAAGCTGATGTTCTGGTCCATCGTGATCTTCGGCCTGGCGCTTTCGGCCTCCGGACTGCTGATGCTGTTTCCCTTCGCAGTGCTGGACATCAATGGGATGCAGGCTGCCCAGTACGTGCACGCGATCGCGGCCGTGGTGCTGATCGCGGTGATCCTGGCCCACATCTACATCGGCACGCTCGGAATGGAGGGGGCCTTCGAAGCCATGGAGAGCGGCTCGGTGGACCTGAACTGGGCCAGGACGCACCACAGCGTCTGGGCGGCGCGGCTGGCGCGCGATGATCCGGCCGCCCGAGCTCTGCGGTCAGGCTCGCCAGCGCCGGCTGAATGATCCGGAGGTCGTCCATGCGCCTATCATACTTCTTCGCCGTCGCGACCCCAGCCGTGCTGATTGGATCCATAGCGGTGGCCCAATCGCCTCCGCCTGGCGCTGCCGCGACCGCCGGCGGTCCGGCGAACCTCTGTGGGGAGCTCGTCGCGTTCATGATGTCGCAGCAGGAGAAGCAGCCCGCCGCTGCCAAGCCCCCGCCGCAGGGCGGTTCGGCGAGCCAGGCAACCGGGCAGTCGAACGTCGCCGTAGAGGCGCCGAAAGCGAAAACGCCGGGGCAGGAGGGGTCGGGTCAGAACGCGCCGCAGGCTTCCGGGATGAGCGCTCCCATCTCTGCCCCTTCGGGCCAAGGGCCAGCGAAGGAGGAACTCGCCTCCCTCGACTCCGTTAAGGAGCTCGCGCAAAGGAACGATCTTCCAGGGTGCCGGACCGTGGCGCAACGCATGCGCCGAGCGGGTGTCGCCATGCCCACGCCGTTGTTAGCCCTGGCCGCGTTGAAGCAACCGGGCGCTCCGCCAAGCGGACAAGGTTCGCCTAGCAATCCCTAGCCGAGGGGAGGGAGAGCCGGATGCGTATGATCATTGGTGGCATGGTCCTGGCGGTGGTGATCGGCGTGGCCGCCGGGCTTGTGCTGACCAACATGCAAACGCCAGCCTGGCGGGCCTTCAGCACCGCTGGAGCTCGTGTCGGAGACCCCGGCGAAAACCTCGTCGGGCCACCCTGGCGCAACAGCGCGCGCGAACACTCAGCCAAGTTATAGCCGACCTCAGCGCTCATCTTTCTGCACGTTTTACCTCATCGAGCGCTTCGGGGGGGCGGTGCAGACCGTTCAGCTCATGTTGTTCCTGTTTCTGGTCTCGGCTGAAGCTGGCGTGCTTGTTTGCGCCTAATCGGCCGCCGGGTGGGACGGGGTCGGATGAACTCGTTCTCGATCCTTTGCACCCTGCCATTTGCGCCGGCATTGCAGTTCGCGTCCCTGTTCTGGATCAGAGTGCTCACCGCGTGTATCGAACTGGTCGCGGCGATCGCCCGGCACCATCCTAATCTTTGCTATGGATCTAGTTCCGAACCGTGTGGGGCTAAGGTGGACTGTTCTTCCGGCTCATTTTCAAGTTGTGTGGCTAGCCGCGGTGATCATGGGCGATCGCCGACGGTGGGCATCAATTCAAAATTTTGCGCATTCGGGCGGATTATGATGTCGGCAATCCACCCAATGCAGTCGCTTGCTTTAACACGGCTCAGAGTCCGACTTGGGTCAGGACGCCGGTGGGGCAGGTCTGCCTCGCGCCATGAGCGGACACTGGAGCTTCTGCTTCTTACAGACCTTGGCGGAGGCGGATACGAGATCGGCGCGGCGGGGGCTGGGCCGCGTGTCCGCCGGCAAATCGAGACATCCGGTACCAGGGACTCAACCGACAACATAGCCATGGCGACCCGTCTCGTCTCTGTGAACTGACGTTCTTCGGAGGGGCCAACACCACTGCCGGCATTGTTGACGACGATGTCGATCCGCTAATTTTGCGCCTAGTCTAACGCCTCACGACTTATGAGCCCGGGGGGGGGGGCGCATCCTGAACGTCTGCACTGACTTGCATGACGCGCCAGGCTGAAGGTGAACGGAGCATCGGTGGCGTGATACAATCGCGCCACCCAGGCGTAGCAGAGCCTGGCAACTCGTGAGGACGGATATGCTGGCCACCAGCAAAGCTGCCGGCCCATTCTTGCGGGCCTCTGGTCTGTTTGCGCTTTTGGGTATCAATTGCGCGTCTGCCGAGGACAAGCTTGGCCTGCCGCGGTACGATACCGTGGCGTACTGTTCCACCTCTGACTTGTCCAACGTGTCACGGGACGGCTGCCTGAAAGGGGAGGAGAGCATGCGCGCAAAGCTGGCGACGGAATGGTCCGCCTATCCGTTTCAGAAGCGCCACTTCTGCGTCACGTCCGTCCGTTTGCTGCCGAAGGCGCAGCGATCCTACAGCATGCTGCATGGATGCCTGGTGGAGCAGGGGGTCAGCTAGTCACAGCTTGGCCATCTCCAGCACACCTTTCGCCAAGACCGTCCCGGACGACGCCTGCGCCCCGGATGAGTCTTCGGCCGAGTCCCGCGTCAACACCAGGATGACGCCTGCGCTGAGCAATTGTGCTCTCGAAGGAGATAGCATTAGCTGCGAGGTCCGCTCTCGTTCGATAACGCCAAGCACGATCGGGTCGTCATCGCCGTTCATGAGCGACAGGACGTAACGACCGGTGTCCGGAACCGGTCGCCTGGTGGGGACAATGACGATCCAGTTGGATCCCAGCTGATACGTGACGATGAACAGCGCCGGCCCCTCCTTCGGCAGGAGGGCGGCGCCAAGCGAGCCAGCGCTTGCCGTGACCGACGGCGAGGCGGGTTCTCCAGCAAGGTCGTTCCTCAGGGCGACGACGGCCACTAAGAGCATCGCCGCAGCCGACGCCAGACCCGCCATGGCCGCCGGCCGCCACACGCGTACATCGTCCCACCAACGGATCCGGGGACGCCTTGGCCCTTGAACCGGCGGCCGGCCAAGCTGGCTCTCGATGGCGCCCCAGGTGGCGGGCTGCGGCGGCCGCGGCGCAAGTTCGTCGACGAAGCCGGCAAACTGCTCGCGCCACGAATCGACCAACGCCCTGAACGCGGCGTCATGCTCATAGCGATCTTCGGCCCGTTTCCGCTCACCCTCTTCGAGCAGCGACAGTGCGAACTCCGCGGCGAGCCGATCCAAGTCGCCGGACGTGTCTGGGAAGCCTTCCGTCATGATGTCAGGCAGCCTTTCAACTGGATCAACGCCCGTCGTATCCAGCTCTTCATGGTTCCAGTCGGGACACCTGCCCTTCGAGCCAGTTCGTCATAAGTGAAGCCGTCGAAGAAAGCGGATCGTATGGCCTGTCTCTGATGACTTTCGAGTTTATCGATGCATTTCGCGAGCCGGTCGCGATCCTGCTGGTGTTCCATGGACTCAAGCGCGGATGGGTCTCGGGCGGGCAGATCAACCATGTCGACGGGAACCGGTGCTGGTGAGCGTTGGCGCGATCGCAGCCGATCGATCGCCTTGTTGCGCGCAATCGTGACGAGCCACGTGATCGGACTGACGCCGCGCGCGGGGTCGAAGGTTTTGGCGCGCTGCCAGACCGTCACATAGACATCCTGCAGCACATCTTCCGCCAAGGCGTCGTCACCGAGCATCCGGACCAAGAGAGCGTTCAGCTTGGCCGAGCTCATCTCGTAGACGGCGGACAGCGATCGGCTCTCGCCCTGCCCGACACCGACCAGATGGCGCACGAGCAGTTCGCGGTCTTCCTGCGCCGCGACGGCGATCCCTGGTGGTCGGGCGTTCCTCATTCTCGGCACTCGATCACCCGGAAGCCGCCGGCGAAGAGGTCCAGCCCGTCGCCGCGCAGCACCTGCACGGGATCGTCGCGGGGCAGGTCCAAGGCGCGTCATCGTTCCCGAAAGGCTCTGGCGAAAGCGTCGGACAAAGGCTCGACGAGATAGCTCAGCAGGGTCCGTTCGCGAGTCGGGACGATGACGTCCACCGGCATTCCGGGCGAAACTCGGCCATGGACCTCTGCGGGAACGTTCGCTTCGGACAGCCTCACGCGCGCCAGGAAGTAGGGCTCCTCGCCGTGACGTTCGACGATCCGGTCGCGGGAAAACGATACGATCGATCCCGACAGGGTGGGTGTGGTCCGGTGAGGAAGTGCCGTCATACGCAATTGCGCCTCCAAACCGACCCGGATGCCGTCCACGTCCTGAGGTTTGATCCGCGCATTGACGAGAATTCCTTCGTCGGTCGGCGCGATTTCAAGAAGCATAGCACCGGGCTGGATGACCTCGCCGATCGTCGTCACGCCTAGCGCCTGTATGACCCCCGTCCTGGGCGCCTTGATGTCGACGCGTCTCAGGACGTCAGCAGCATTGCGCCGCTTGACGTCGATGTCGTTGAGCTGATCACGCACCGTCCGGAGATCTTCCGACACCTTCTCGGCGTAGCGCTGCAGGAGCTCCGAGATCTGCGACTGGATCTCCTGGACGGTACTGCCGGCCCGGGCGATGTCGGCGTCGGCCCTGCCGATCTCCCCGATGAGTCGCGCCTGCTCGCGCTGAAGGGCGAGGACGCGGGACTTCACGATGAGTTTCAAATCAAACAGCTTCTGCGCGTCCAACAGTTCGGTCTCGATCAGGGCAAGCTGTTGCGCATTCGCGGCACGCTCCCGGGTCCGGCCATCGATTTCTTCAGTCGCCTGCTTTTGGCGCAACCCCAATGTCGCGGTCTGGGCTGCCAGCGAGGCGCGTCGCTCCTGAAACTGTCGTCCTTGGTCGGCGATGGCCTGAGACATCACCTTCGACCCAGCGTCGAGAGCCGAGAAGTCCGGCGCCTCAAGCCCGTCGCGCTCGGCAAGGAGCCGCGCCAGGAGAGCCTTGTTCGAGGCAGCCTGATTTTCCAAGAGGTTGGCTCCGGTTTCCGCCTGCACGGGCGCGAGCCTGAACAGCACGTCGCCCTGCTGAACGGCCTGTCCCTCCTGCACGAAGACGCCCTCGATGATGCCACCCTCGAGATGCTGGACTTTCTTCCGGTCCGTCTCGGCCGCCACGACACCGGGAGCAACGACCGCCGACGCAACGGGTACGGCCGCCGAGAAGGCGATAAATCCACCGAAGCCGATCATGCAGGCAGCCAAACCGAATAGAAAGGGTCCCCTTACGTCCGACGATCTGGCCGGGGGCCGAATGGGGCTGTCTGCGAGCGGCAAACTCATGGGTGCTCTCCTGCAAGAGCCGGTGTGGGAGGCGCGTTCCGCACGCCACTGGCCGGCTGGAGTGCGGCGATCACGCGATCGCGCTGTCCGAACGCCCGGACCTGCCCACCGTCGAGGACGAGAAGTTTGTCGACCGCAGACAGCACGCCGAGCCGGTGCGTCATGATGACGACGGTTCGGCCGCTTTTACGAACGGAGGCGACAGCACGCAGCAGCGCGGCCTCTCCCGGACCATCCAGCGCGGCATTCGGCTCATCGAGGACCACCAGAGGCGGAGTCCCGAATAACGCGCGCGCGAGAGCGACGCGCTGCCTCTGGCCGCCCGACAAACCGTCGCCCCCGTCTCCGATCAGCGTGTCATAGCCGCGTGGAAGGCCGACGATCATGTCGTGAGCGCCGGCCAGCCGGGCGGCATCGACAACCTCCTCAGACCTTGAATCGGAAAAGCGGGCGATGTTCTGCGCGATGGTGCCCTCTAGCAGCAGGACATCCTGAGGGAGATAGCCGACATATTGTCCGAGAGCATCGCTCGCCCATTGGTCCAGGCTCGCCCCGTCCAACCTCAGCTCTCCGGCCGCGGGCTCCGCGATCCCGACAAGCGCGCGCGCCAACATCGTCTTGCCGCTCCCGCTCGGCCCGACGACGCCCAGCACGTCCCCCGCCGAAAGCTGGAACGAGATGCCGCGGAGGACTGGCTGCAGGGACCCGGGGGCCGCCACGCTCAGGCCGTTCACGAGGAGGTCACCGCGCGGGGCGGGAAGGCGGGTCTGAGGCCGCTCGCCGCGCGTCACTTGTTCAAGGTCATGCAGCCGTTTCCAGGCATGTCGCGCATCGACGAACGAGCGCCATGACGAGACGATCTGATCGATGGGCAACAGCGCGCGCCCAGCCAGAATGGACGCTGCGACCATCAGGCCCGGCGTGACGAGCCCCTCGATGGCCAGCCAAGCGCCCACAGCCGTGGCGCCAACGGGAACAAGAAGCCGAACGAGCCGGGTGCAGGCGACCACGACGCCCATTCGGTCGCTGGCGAGCGCCTGCCAGCCAAGCGCAGCGTCATGCGCTGACTGCCAACGGTTTCGAACCGCCCGTTGCATGCCGAGCGCCCGCAGAACGTCGGACCGCCGATAGGACGCCGCCGCGCGTTCCAGGGCCACCGTCGAGCGCAGCTGCGCTTCGGCCAGCGGCCGGCGTGTGAGACGATCGTTGCCCAGAGCCAGGAGCAGCAAGACCAGGCCAAAGCCGGTCACGGTCCAGCCGATCAGGGGATGAAAGAGGAAGCACAGGACGATGTAGATCGGGATCCAGGGTGCGTCGAGAAACGCCAGGACAGGTGCGCCGGCCAATGTCTCCCGCACCTGGGCGAGGTCGCGCATAGCGGCCGCCCGAGTCGGAGAGTGAGGGGAGGAGGCTCCCGCAGCGATCATCTTGTCAAAGACGACCGGAGCCGCGAGTTCGTCGAAGCGCAGGCCTGCGCGCACCAGGATTCGCGACCGGACGCCTTCTATGATGGCCTGTGTGACCAGAAGAAAGACGACCAGGGCCAACATGAGCGCCAGGGTCGCGCCGCTTCGCGCATTGAGGACTCGATCGTAGACTTGCCAGGAGAACACCGGCCCGGCCAGCGCGACCACGTTCAGGACGACGCTGAAGCCGAGCAGCGAGGTGAAGATCGGCTGGCACTGTGAGAGGGCCACGGACAGCGCGCCGGGCTCCCGGGGGTCATTTGAAAGCGGCATGCCGTGTCTCCGCAGCTGGATCTGGGGCGAAGGGGAGGGAACGTGCGTCCCCTCCCCCTCCGACTTACGCAACCGCTGCGAGGAGCTGATCCTGCGTCACGCCGAGAGCGATGATTGTATCGCCCCCGTTGGTGGTGACGATCGTGGCGTCGACCAGAATCTGGCCGCTCTCGTTCGGAGTGAACTGGGACAGGAATTCGGCGACTTCGGCAAAGGTCTCGGCCCCTAAGAAGGTGTGAGCGAGACGCGCTCCGACGTCGGCGACGCCGAGACCATCTGCGTCATAGGCCGCGAGGACGGGAACGAGGTCGACCTTGCCCTCCGTGATGCTTGCGATGTCGCCCAGGATCTCGGGCGCTACCTGGAGTCGGTCCGACCCGTTGCCGAAATCGAGCGCAATCACGGTGTCTTTCTGACCGTTGCCGACGATGTCCGCGCCGATGACGAATGTATCGTTCCCAGCACCTCCGAAATGGATCCCGAGACCGCTTCCGGTGTCGGTCACGTCGTCCCCGGCGCCGCCCAGCGCATAATCGTTTCCGGCTCCGGTGCGGATCACGTCATTGCCGCGGCCGCCCCACAGCGAGACATTCCCGTCGCCTCCGAAAAGGCGGTCGTCGCCGCCGCCGCCGTTCACGACGGTGTTGTTGCCGAAAGTCCTGACGACATCGTCGCCGAAGCCGGCGTCCACCGTATTGCCATTGCCGCGAATCTCGATCCGGTCATTGCCGAAGTAGTCGATAAGAAGATTGTCATTTCCGGAAATGACGAATCGATCATTTCCGAACAAATCGATGACCGTCCTTCCGTTGTCGCTGATTTCTGCATTGTTCGATCCAGGGCCGAAGGCGTCGAACGGGCCGGACGAAAATAAGGGGGATGTTCTGTGATACGGCATCGCTTCCTCCGCATGCTGTTTCGAAAGAGGGCGCAGACAGCGCCCCCGATCGCACGGCCAGATACGCTGACACATGCGCCGGGATGCACAGGCGCGATCACATCCGCGTGAAGTCATCATCGCCTAAGGTGAGCCAACCCGAAGCCTAGCGCGATGGAGACGGTGCCTGAACAGGCCGAGGTGTTCATCGGGCGATAGCTCCAGCGAGGGCGGCGCGGCTTGCGACCCGATCTCAGGGACGTGCTCGTTTTATTCGGCCAGGAACCGGCCGAGCCTTGGACGCTGCATCCGACACTGCGCTTCGCCACAGAGAGGCAAATTGCATTGGCTTCTTCGCCGGCAGAGCTTGGTTTGTCGATGACGCGGTGTTCTGCGGAGACGACCACATAAAAATGCCGTCGTGTGGCGCAGGCCCTGAAATTGGAACTCTGCGGCTTGGCCTTGTGCGGGGGTAAGCTGAAAGCAGACGTTCCGAAGCTCTCCAGTGGGTCAGACACGCCTGCGAGCGCCATGGGCACCCGCAGGTTGACGCCTCAGATCTCTTCCTGCTCCGACATTTGGAGCGCGTCGTCGACTTCAATGCCGAGATACATCACTGTGCTCTCCAGCTTGGTGTGACCCAGCAAGAGCTGGCATGCACGTAGATTGCCTGTCCGCTTGTAGATCAGGGACACCTTTGTCCGCCTCAGGCTGTGAGTTCCATAGGCTGCAGGGTCGAGCCCGATCAGTGTCATCCAGTGATCGACCAGACGTCCGTACTGGCGCGTCGTAATGTGGTCTCCCGCCCGGCTTCGGCTGGGCCAGAGCCAATCACTTGCTCCCGTGAGACGAACGCCGAGCCACGCCGCAACGGCGGATCTCGTCGTCGCTGTCAACTCGAAGGGCACGGGCCGCCCGGCCTTCTGCTGGATGACGGTCGAGCGTGTCCTCACCGTCCCACCCACGGCGACGTCGCCCAGGCCAAGGCGAACGAGATCGCAACCCCGGAGCTTGCTGTCGATGGCCACGTTGAACATTGCGAGGTCGCGAACGCGCTTTTCCATCTGAAGTCGGGTCCGCAGTGCCCAGATGTGTTGAGGCTTCAAGGGTGGCTTGGCGCCGACGATACGACCCGCATTCCAGGGCTTGTGGCTGGCGCGAGCATCTTGTTGGACAGACATGGCGAACTCCTACTTGGAACGCCGCATCTGGCCTTAGGGTGGCGCAAGGTCACACCCCCAGGCGACAGCTATTCGGGTCCGCCTTGCGCCATCTCCAGACTCTCGCCCTGGGGCGCACAGCGGACCTTGATCTCAAGCTGTCCGGTCGACAGGGAGCGTCTGGGGCAAACTCTTGAGACACGCCCTTCTCGACCCTTCCAAGTGATAAGGGCCGAGCGCACCTGCCAGATCCTGGCACGATGCCGAGGCATCGCACCGTCAGGACCGGTCGGACCCAAAGACTGATTCATTCGTTGGCTCAGTTGGGCGCGCCCAGTCTGATGACTGCTCCGCGGTTGCGCCAAGCAAGAAGGACATACCAGTGACTTTGAACTTCGTTCGCCGTGGCCAAGGCCCCCGCCTTCTCCTGGTCCATGGCTTGGGTGGGACATGGCGGTCCTGGAGCACGATCCTTCCGGCATTGTCGACGGCGCGAGAGGTGACCGCTATCGATCTACCGGGACATGGTGCAACACCAGCGGCGGCGGACAGCGGCACCTTCGTCGGCCTTGCAGACAGCGTGGAGCGTTTCATCCTGGACCGGGGGCTGGAAGGCATCGACATCGTCGGCAGTTCGCTCGGGGCGCGGATCGTCTTGGAGATGGCACGCCGCGGCAGGGTCGGCGCCACTGTCGCCTTGGACCCTGGCGGGTTCTGGAGAAGCTGGGAGCGCACCTACTTCCGGACGACGCTCGCGGCGTCGATCCGTCTTCTCCGAGCACTGCGTCCGGCGCTGCCGCGGCTCTCACGGTCCGCGGTGATGCGCAGCGCGCTGTTGGCGCAGCTCTCAGCCCGACCTTGGCGCCTGGACGGGGAGGTTGTTGCAACCGAACTGCAAAGCTTTGCCAGCACGAACACCTTCGATGCCCTCGTGCGTGATCTCGCGACAGGGCCCGAGCAAGAGGGACCGGCGGCGGATCCATCCCGTCCTCTCGTCATCGGCTGGGGGCGCCAGGACCGTCTGTGTCTGCCGCGACAGGCCGCTCGCGCTCAAGAGGCATTCCCGTCCGCCAAGCTGCAGTGGTTCTCCAAGTGCGGTCACTTCCCGATGTGGGACCGCCCGGACGAGACGGTCCATCTCATCCTCGAGACAACGGGCACCAACTAATTGCGTCCAAGAACTCGACCTAGTTCCCGCACGAGTGAGCCTTGCAACGGCTGCGGGGTCACTCGGAGCGCAAGACCTTTGGTGTCAGCTTGACGGTAAAGGCGACATCCAACTCCCTTCAATCTCTTGTGAGCGTTTCAACCTCAAACGTTGAGGCTCATTGGTCGGTCGCCCCCCGGCTCCAGCCCAAACAGCCATCAGTCATGACCACACCGAAGTTCCGGAATGTCAAGTTGCAGTATGATGAGAACTCAACTCAATCCAGCGAGAGAGGCAATATTACCAAGAAATGCTGCGAAACCAAGAATGGCTGCGACGAAGCTCAGACACGACCTCGACTGGCTGCGCAAGCCGTTCACGGCGTCGGACTTGTAGGCCCGAATTGTGGGGGCATTGATCTAAGCCGTCGAGTCGCAGCCAACGTTCTAGCCGTGGCCAGCATCTGACAGCCAAGCCGGTCCAATCCCGGCAGTTCGCCTGGCCCGCGCGCAAATGGTTCGGCCCCGCCGCGAAACGGGGCCGACCTACTTTTCCCGATTCAGGAGAGGGACCAAAACTCCTGTGGCCTGAGGCTTGGGCCAGCATGGTTAAAGAAAACTGAACGGCGAGAGCCCTTCCGGCATAAAGGCTTGCGCGAGTGAAAGCTCCGGAGTGATTGTGGCGAGAGGGCATCGGCCAGCGCTGTCACGGTCTGTTCCCCTTGACCGGGGCGGCCACTCAGCCAATTCCGCAGAGCGTCTGGCGCTCGCGCGACTGGCTTGAGGAGCGACGTCTAATATCGTTCTCCGCTCGACTATAATTTCCAGGCGCCGGATTTGGCTTTACCGAGCGGAGCCGCCATGCGCTACTTCTTCGACATCGTAAGCTCACGAGGCGAAAAGCAGGATGACGAGGGGGATGAACAGTCTCGTGACTGACGTTGAGCAGCGACCGGCATCTCAGGGCTGTCCCAAATTCTCGCACCCAATGTCGAGCCTAAGACAGTGCCCCGCAACGTTAGTTTGCGGAGCACTGCCCATAATGCCGGTTGTTAGATCATCCAGCCGTCCAGACCATGAGCGAGAGCAATCTGGCCAACGAGCGAATGAAGATCGTGCGCAGACGAGACCTCGCTTATCTCCCCGCTCGCCACCGGAAGAACGAGCTTGTATCCGGCGGTTCCGTCCACCTCGCCAGGCGTTCCTGCCCCTGGCCCCGCAGGAACGGTGAGGCCATGCAGCACGATCTCACGCAGGTCTAGCATCGTATCCTGAGAGAGCTTGCCTGCGGGAAGCGTGAAGCTTTCGACATATGAGATCACGCCATTTGGAGCAGTTGGAAACCCCGTCAGGGCGCCGTCATGGCTATGGCCGTTATCTTGGCCAGTGGCATTGGCATGATCCACGGTGAGATTGAGCAGGATTTGACCGTACTGCGGGAGGCCCTCCCCAAGTTCGACATAGCCGTCTCCGTCGGCATCGCTCGCCGTTGTGGGGGTGTGCGAAGCTGTGCCGTCTACAAAGCCGTGAATGTGCTGAATATGGGGCTGGTTTGGCTCCAGACCCATCGCCGAAATCGCGACGGTGAGTGTGTGGGTCTGGTCGTCAAGCGCGAGCACCGCTCCTCCCGTCACCCCAGAGTGATTCAAGGTCGTAAACTCGGCGAAGTAGAAGTGATCAGCCGCCAGGAAATCCTTGTCCCCGGTTGCATGGAACATGAGCTTGCGCTCTTGCATCAGGTCCACGTCCGATCGCTGATGCCCTTGGCCAAGCAGCATGTCCCCGCCTAGTCCCGGAGCCTCAACCGCAGTCGATCCCCTCAGGAAAGTTCCGTTTTCTCTGGCCATTGAAGCGCTCCTTGGTTTGCTAGAAAGAGAACTTACGGATCTGGCTGGCCGAGGGTTTCAGCCTGAGTTCACGACCCCGTGAAGCTCAGCGCACGAAATGAACTCGCTGCCTTCGCTGGGGCTTCGCTCGGTTCGGAGACCACGAAGCGAACAGGACGTCGGCAGCGCCGCCTGAGTAAAGCGATCGTGAACGGTCTTCCGGAACGTGTCGCTCTCGGTAAGGTTGCCCAGGATCGCGCGGCCCCTTGGGACCGCCTCATTTCCCGAGGACCTATGTTCATGACCATTCTCAAGCCCGCGCTCTGGGCGACGATCTCCCTTGGAGCGTTGACGGCATCATTTGGCGCTTCGGCCTTGGCGCAGACGGCATCACCAGCCTCGCCCTCCATGTCGGACGACAGCGGAACGGTGCAGCGGGCCGACAAGGATATGCGTCGCGTCCTGGAGAAGCTGCACGCACTCGGCGCGAAGCCCATCGGCACGCAATCGGTCGAGGAAACCCGAAAAGGTCCGACGCCCGCCGACGCGGTCAAAGCCGTCCTAAAGGATGAGGGGAAAGACGCGGCCGCCTTGACGGCCAAACTCAAGGTCTCCAAGAAGGACGTCACCTATCCGACCGGGGGCGGCCAGCAGACGATCCGCATCTACACGCCCGAGGGTTCGGGCGGTCAGCCCAAGCCGGTGGTTGTCTATTACCATGGCGGCGGATGGGTCATTGCCGACCTCGACACCTACGAGGCGTCCGCCATGGCTATGGCCCACAAGACCGGGGCGATCGTGGCCAGCGTCGAATACCGTCACGCGCCGGAGAACAAATTTCCGGCCGCCCACGAGGACGCCTTCGCGGCCTACCAATGGGTCGCGAAAAACGCGGGTCAGTTTGGCGGCGACCCTCAGCGCCTGGCCCTCATGGGCGAGTCCGCCGGCGGCAATCTGGCCACCAACGTGGCGATCATGGCTCGTGACCAGAAGGTCGAGGCGCCCCTCCATATGGTCCTTGTCTACCCGGTGTCGGGCACCAACACCGATACGCCGTCCTATCAGAAAAACGCCCACGCCGTGCCGCTGAGCAAGCCGGCTATGGAATGGTTCTTCCAGAACACGGTGTCGAAGGACGCTGATCGGAACGACGCGCGTCTTGACCTAGTCGGCAAGGCCGATCTGAAGGGCCTGCCTGACGCCACCCTGATCACCGCCGAGATCGACCCCCTGATGTCGGAGGGCAAGGCACTGGCGGACAAACTGAAGCAGGCGGGATCGAAGGTGAAGTATGAGAACTTCGCTGGGGTCACACACGAGTTTTTTGGTATGGACGCGGTGGTGAAGGATGCCGAGAAAGCCCAGGAATTTGCAGCGGCGGAACTGAAGCTCGCCCTTTCGCAGGGCGCCACCGGCGCTGTTAAAGTGAACGCTCCGGCGAAGTAGTAAGTGACATTCGCCTTGGTTGGCCTGCTCGACAAACGAGCAGTCCTTCCAGCGCGGAAAGCTGATTATCTGAGTCATTGTAAACCGAGCTTCTGTTGCCAAGCTTTTGGAATTCCGAAAGGGTAGTGGTGTCGGCTTGCTCAGAAGACTTTTTTGCGGCTCTGCCCTGCATGAAGTCCAGAGCGGAGACTTTTAACGTAAGCCTGTATCGGCCCGCTCCCGATGATTGGTCAGTTGTGGTCACCGACCTACAAGACTCGACAGAGGCGGTCGCCCGGGGGCAGCATCGAACAATCAACTTCATCGCGGCTGCCGGCATTGCGGCAATTCGAAATGTATGTGTCGGGATAGCAATCCCCGTCTTGTTCGGAGGTGACGGTTGCGTCGCCATGGTGCCGCCCGGCTTCGCTGACGAGACCCGGCGAACTTTGGCCCGGCTGCGCAAAATGGCTCACGTTGAATTCGGCCTGACGCTCCGGGTTGGACTGGCGCCAATAGGCGACCTTCGGGCGCTCGGGGAGCAGGTCCTGGTGGGCAAGTACGAACCATCGGCATCCAATGCATTTGGGGTGTTTCTAGGGGGAGCCATTTCCTCACTCGAGCGGGCGATGAAGCACGACCCGGAATCGCCGCTGTCAAAGGCAGCCTTTGTTCCGGACGTGATGGACGATCCGGGTACGCTTGATCTCACTGGCCTGTCGTGTCGTTGGCAGGAGTTGAAGTCCCAAAATGGCATGATGCTTACGTTGATCTTGGATGGCGCGGACGCGCCCTTGGCGTACGAGGCGATCCAGCGGCTCACGTCGAGGATAGACGCAAGGCCGGCGAAGCCTACCAACCTGAAGGCACAATGGCCCTTTGTTGGGGTGTGGCTTGAGGCACGCTCAACTCACGCTGACGCTCCTGTCTTCGTCGTCGCCACCCGCCTATTTGCACGCGCTTTAGTCGCTTACCTGGTTTTCAAGTTAGGTCTTCACGTCCGGCGCTTCAATCCACAACGCTACATTGCGGAGATCGCCCGCAACACAGATTTTTGTAAAATAGATCAGCAGCTCAGCCTTGTTTTGGATTGCGACCCAGTTGCGGAAAAGGCGTTGGAAATAGAATTAAAACGGCTGGCCGAAGCTGGTGATTTGCGATTTGGCTTCCACAGATCGCCCACGGCGCTGATGACGTGCCTAGTGAGCTCGGCGGCGGATAGCTTACATTTACATTTTATAGACGGCGGTGACGGCGGTTATACGAGCGCCTCGCGAACGATGCGCAAAGTCGTACTGCCGTGATCCGCTCCGATATTTTTGGGCTGAAAAATTTGCGCGCCCTGCAAAGCTGAAGCGGATCGTGGCGGACTTGTCGCTGGGCAAGGAGATGCTGCACGATAAGCTGCGCAACCCCGACCAGCTCCGCCGATCGCCCGTTGCTCCCGTCGCGCCACACGGAGTAAAACCGGTTCAGGCTGGAATCGCCGCTGCGTGATAGTTCAGTGGCAGGTCACGACCATGAGGGTCGACCAGGGCAGCGAGTTCGTCAGCCGCGACCTCGATCTTTGGGCCTACATGAAGGGCGTCACGCTCGACTTCTCCCGTCCCGGGAAGCCCACCGACAACGCCTTCATCGAGGCCTTCAATGGTCGCTTCCGGGCGGAATGCCTGAACGCCCACTGGTTCCTGAGCCTTGCGGACGCCCGGGAAACGATGAGCATTGGCTCAGATACTACAAAGAGGAGCGCCCGCATGGGGCCATCGGACATAAGTCTTCGATCTCGTTGCAAGACCCCGGCGGCGCAACCAGCCAGCCGCCGTGAGTCAGGCCGGAAACTCCAGCGTCCGGCGGTCCAAAGAATGGGAGCGGATCACCGGAAGAGCAACGCGTTCGGATCATCTGCCGAGACGCACCAACTCGGCGTAATGCGGCTTGGATGGAACGGTGCTTTCCATCTACGGCATCAACTCGCTCAAGCCGGAGCCATGGGACAGAAACCCCCTCTCGGGTGCAAGGTCAGACGTCCCAATAACCAGGAGCGACCTGGTGCAGGGAAAACACATAAGGCGACTGAGCGACGTTCTCATGGCTTTGCGAGAATGAGATAAGGACGTCCTCGCGCGAGGCTTGGCCGCTGTCCAAAACGAATGTCCAGTAATTGAAGCCGCTTGCCTCGGGAGGTCTGCCAAGAACGTTTGCGTAAAGATCATTGACAAAAGAACCTGTATCGATCTGGTAAGCAGGCCCAAATTTGGCAGTAAATTCATTGCTCACGAGAAGGGAATACGAAATCTCGGGCAATGGCACGAAATCGGCCTCGTGGATCCAGTAATTGAGACCGGGCGTATCGTAGGGCCGCCCTAGACCCGCTTCATACAACAGGGCGACGTCGATGGCTTGATTTTGATCGTGGGACATGATTGCTCCGACTCTGTGTCTGATATTTTCGAATAACTCACGCGTCGAGTTTAATCATCGTCATCCTCTTCGATCTGATGGCGACGTTGCCACTCCCACCGTCGCCTCGCCTCCTCACGGCGCAATTGCTCCTCACGCCAATGATGGCGCCGCCATTCTTCGCGGCGGCGGTTTTCGTCCCAGCGTGGGCGGCCCCAGTCTGGCTCGCCATACCATTGGACCGTGGCGATCGCCGGCATGCTCTGGTCCAGGCTGACCGCCTTGGCGCTTGTCGCCGATAATGCGCAGCCGACGATCAACGCGGATCGGAATGCATTTTTCACTATCTCGCCCTTTCGGTTTCATACCGCATGCGCCTGCACGGGGCAGACCGCTTGGGTGATAACGACTGCGATGGCTTCAGGATCCCACATCGTCGAAGCCGCGACCCCAGGTTGAAGCCACACGGAGGGGTGCAGACGTTTCGACTTGCTCGCCGGACCGCAAGCGACCTTAAGGGGGGTGCAAAATCGTACGGGGGCCAGCCGATCACAAAAATCAGGGCTAGCTAGCGGCGACGATTTACCGCCCCGGCTCATGCCAGAGTTGCTGTAGGAGCCAGGGTGTGTGTCGCCTAGGCGGCGGGCTGATCCGGCGCTTCATTGGCCCCAGCATTGGCCCGAACAGAAAGAGCCGCTCGAAGGAGCGGCTCTAAGCTGTTGAGAAGTCAATGGTCGGAGCGATAGGATTTGAACCTACGACCCCCTCGTCCCGAACGAGGTGCGCTACCAGGCTGCGCTACGCTCCGATGTCATCGGCTTCCGACGCGGCCTGTATAGGCAGGCGAGGGGGTTGGCGCAACCGAAAAAGCGGCGGGGCCGCCCTGGCGGGGGCGCCGCACCCTTGGGCTCAGTCGCTCCAGGCGGCGTCGGGAGCGGTTTCGCTGCGGCCGAGCGCGCGAACCCAGGCGACCATGCGGCCGAGCGTCCCGAACACCGCTTCGTCGATGAGTTCGAGGAGCGTTTCGAAGATGGCGTCGATCATCAGCATTCTCCTGTTGCGCTTGTCGGCGAGCACGCCTCCGATAGGCAGAGTGAACGGCGCCACTTTCGCGGCGAACCTGCGGCGGCGGCGTGCGCCCGCGCACATGTCACCCATGGTTGACCGAGATGGTGAACGCCACCTTTACGCGCCGCACCGGAGCGCCCGCGCGACGTGTGTTGCGCGCGAAACCGAGCCCCACTATGGTCCGCCCCGACCGGCCCGCGGCCGAGTCATTGGGGCGTCGCCAAGTGGTAAGGCAGTGGATTTTGATTCCACCATGCGGAGGTTCGAATCCTCCCGCCCCAGCCAATCCTGCTCCTGACCCATCTTGATCGGGGGGGCCGTCATCCTAGCCCAGCGCGGTCAGGGTCGACGCCTTGGCGTGGTCGGGGTCGCCGAGGCCTTGGCGCCAGGCGATCATGGATTGGGCGTGCGAGGCGGCGAGCAGTACGGTCGTGTCGCTGCGGCCGGCTTCGATGATTTCGGCGAGCGCCTCGTGCAGCGCGTCCTGGAGCCGGAGCAGGTCGGGCGCGGTGGCGCGCCGGGCCCGGTCGGCGATGTCGATGAGGCGGACGATCTGGGTGCGGTCCGCCGCGTCCTGCTTGCGCCTCATGCGGCTGGCCACCATGGCCCATGAGGAGCCGATCACGCTGAACGCCATGGCGGCCGCATAGGCGTACCCTTGGAGATCGTCCAACAGGCTCTGCTCCCCGGAGGCCAGGTACTGGGCCACGCCGGGGTGAACGGGCAGGACGGACGTGTTCGCGTCCGGGTCGGGCGCCTCGATCTGGGCCGCCTGCGGAAAGGCGGCCGCAAGGTCGCCCTTGGCGGTGAGGATGCTGCGCGCGATCGCGCCCGCCTCGAAGTTGAGCATGGAGAAGGGCGCCGCCAGCCGGTAGGTCACCGCCATCACGGTCGCGCTGTCGTCCGGCAGTTCCGGGCGCGGCCTGAGCGCCCCCTTGGGAACGTCGAGGCTCTCGAGCCCCGGAAGGCGGGCCGCGATCGCGTCCGCGTCGTCGAAGGCGAGAAGCCGAGGCGGCCCGACGCTGCGCGCCATCGCGGCGACCGCGTCGACCAGGGCGCCGGGGCCGACCGGGCCGATGGCGAGGACGGCCGCGACCTGCTTGTCGCGCAGAGTCTTGCCGAGGTCGCCGATCGGGACGACGAGCCGCCGGACCGCCTTGGGGTCGACATTGTAGAAGCCGAGCAGCCGGTCCAGCAGCGCCTCGTCTTCGGCCTGCGTGCGGCTCGCGATCAGCGCCACGGTGCGGCCGGACAGGCCCGACAGCGTCTCCAGCCTGGCGTTCGGCGGCGCCAGGAACGCCACCGCGTCGCGCCTGAGGATCACGATCGTCTGGCCGTTGCGGGGCGGAGACGCGTCCGAGCGCACAATCGCCAGGTCCACCTCGTGGGCCTCCAGCCGCGCGCTGCTCTCCGCCAGGCCGCCGACCTGGACGGGCTGCACGGACATGAAAGGGTGGTGCTTGCGCAGGACCGTCCCGATCCCGGCCAGGAAGCCGTCCGCGGTCCCGCCGAGCGGCCCCGTGGTGATCCGAAGCGTGGCGTGCGGGGACCGCAGATAGATCAACGCCCCAAGGGCGCACGCCGCCGCCAGCGCAACTGCGATCGCCGCATAGCCATAGGAACGCCTCATGGGGCGACTCGCCGATCCGGCCAGGGTCCGTGCTCCCGGCGCGTGCGGCCGCGGAGCGAGGGGGAAGTCACGGCACGGAGCAGGTCCTTGCGCTATGCAGAAACGGCGGGCCGTGCGGCGCTATGCGGTCCGCCGCTCGCTTCGATAATGAACGCGGCCGCCCTCGGCCATGTCTTTTGGCCTCAGGGCTGGCCGCCTCCTCCCGCCGCCCCGTAGACCTGGCCGGTGGCGTAGCTGGCGTCGAGCGCAGCGAGCTGGACATAGATCGAAGCCAGCTCGACGGGCTGGCCCGGTCGCTTCATCGGGGTCTGGCCGCCGAAGGACTTCAGCTTCTCCATCGTGGCCCCGCCCGAGACCTGGAGCGGCGTCCAGATCGGCCCGGGCGCGACGCCGTTCACCCTGACGCCCTTGGGGGCGAGCTGCTTGGCCAGGCTCTTCACGTAGTTCATTGTGGCCGCCTTCGTCTGGGCGTAGTCGTAGAGGTCGGCGGAGGGGTCGTAGGCTTGCTCGGACGTGGTGCCGATGATGCAGGCTCCCGGCTGCAGGTGAGGAAGAGCGGCCTTGATGATCCAGAACGGCGCGTAGACGTTGGTCTTCATCGTGGCGTCGAAGTCCTCCGTCGACACGTCCAGGATCGAGGCTCGCGCCTGCTGGCGCGCCGCGTTGCAGACCACGATGTCGTGCCCGCCGAGCCCGCGGACGGCGTCCTCGACCATGCGGACGCAGAACGCCTCCTCGCGCAGGTCGCCCGGGATCGCCAGGGCGGTCCGGCCCTCGGCCTTGATCAGGGCGATCACCTCGCGGGCGTCCTCCTCCTCGCTGGGAAAGTAGTTGATCGCCACGTCGGCGCCCTCCCGGGCGTAGGCGATCGCGGCGGCGCGGCCCATGCCCGAATCGCCGCCGGTGATGAGCGCCTTGCGGCCGGCGAGCCGGCCCGAGCCGCGGTAGCTCTTCTCGCCATGGTCGGGCCGGGGCTCCATCCGGCCGGCCAGTCCCGGCCAGGGCTGCGACTGCTCCTTGAAGGGCGGCTGGGGATACTTCGTCCTGGGATCCTGGGGCAGCGCCTGGGCCGCGGCAGCGCCCTGCGCCATGCCGGCCCCGGACGAGGTTGCCGTGGCGGCGAGGCCGGCGCCGGCCCCGACGAGCTGACGGCGGCTGAAGGTGGGATCGTCTGTCATGCGGCGCTCCGTGGTGTCGGCGAGCACAACGGGGCGGGACAGGAATTGTTCACCAGGGCGCCCTTGCGCGCCTTCGCGAAAGCGCCGCGGCGAGCCTCTCAGGCGGCGTTCTGGCCGGAGACCTTCCGGAGGATCTCGGCCTTCGGCCCGTCGGCCACGATGCGGCCGTGCTCGATCCAGACCAGGCGATCCACGAGGCCGAGCAGCGGCGCGCGGTGGGTGGCGATGATCAGCGTCCGGTCTCCCAGCGTCGCTCCCAGCTCGCGCACGATGCGCGCCTCCATGGCGTTGTCCATGGCGGCGGTGGGCTCGTCGAGCACCAGGGCTCTCGGGTCGCCCAGCAGCGTGCGGGCCAGCATCACCGACTGGCGCTCGCCGCCCGACAGCCGCTCCCCGCGCGGGCCGACCCGTATCCCGTACCCGGCCGGATGGCGGGCCGCGAACTCCTGCACGCCGGCCAGCGCAACGGCGCGCGCGAACGCGTCCTCGGAGACGCCGTCGAGGCCAAAGCAGATCGCGTTGCGCAAGGTGTCGTCGAAGGGCGCCGAGTCCTGCCGCATGAAGCCGAAATGGCGCCGCACGCGCTCCGGCGCCGTCTGGCGGATGTCATGCCCGTCGAGCAGCAGCGCGCCTTCGGTGTCGGTATGAAGCCGCAGGACGAGCTTCAGCAGGGTGCTCTTGCCGCTTCCCGCGCGCCCGATCAGGCCCACGCGCTCGCCGGGCGCGATCGAAAGGTCCACGCCGGTGAGCGCGGGCGACGTCTCGCCCGGATAGGTGAACCCGACGCCCTTGAACGCAAGCCGCCCCTGGATGGGCCGGCGCGCCGCCGTTCCGTCGCCGGCGTCCTCCGTGGGGGCGGCCAGGATCGCCTCGATGGTGCGAGCCGAGCGCAGGATCTGCAGCAGCCGGTGCAACTGGGCCCCGAGCTGGGTCATGGGCGCCATCACGCGGCCGATCAGCATCGAGGTGGCCGACAGCGCGCCGATGGTCATCGCGCCGTCTCCGATCTGGTAGACGCTGAGCACCATGCCGATCACCACGGCGGCCTGCGAGATGGCGCCGGCGGCCTGGAGCGCGAACGCGCCGTGCATGCGATGGGCGTGACCGACCAAGGCCGCGCCGTCGACGAGCCGCTCCCAGCGACGGATCATCGGGCGCGTGGCGTTCGCCACCTTGACGGTCTCGACCCCTGCGACGCTCTCCAGCAGCAGGTTCGCTTGCGCGGCGTTGAGGCGCGCCGCCTCGACGGCTTGCTGGCCCCGGACTTCCCCGGCGAGCTGGATCAGCGCGATCAGCGCGATGCCCGACAGCGGGATCCATGCGACGGGTCCGGCGATGCCGTAGAGCAGGAGCGACGAGGCGATGAAGAACGGAACGTCGATCGCCACGGACGCGACCAGGCCGGGCAACAACTGGGCCAGCGCCTCGACCTCGCGCATGCTGGTCTGCACGCCGCCGCCCGCGGCGCCGACCGCCCCCAATTGCGCGCGCACGATGCGGCTGAAAAGCCTGGCCTGCACGGACGTGGCGACGCTCAGCCCCACGGCGTCCGAGAGCCGCATCCGGACCACCCGGATCGCGAGATCCAGCGCCAGGGCGAGGCCCACGCCGAGGGCCAGAGCCCAGAGGGTCTCCATGGCCAGATGCGGGATCACCCGGTCATAGACGGCCATGGAGAAGATCGGGACGCTCAGCAGGAAGACGTTGGCCAGCGCCGCCGCGACGCACAGCACGGCCAGCCGCCCCCGGTGACGCGTCGCCATCTCGCCCGCGACCGTGCGCAGCAGGCCGGCGGGAGGCGCGGGGTCCCGCCGGGCGTCCTGCGGCGCGGGCTCCCGCGGCGCGACGAAGAACACGGTTCCGCCATGGCTGGCGGCGAGGTCGGCGAGGGCGGCCTCGCCGGGGCCGCCACTCGTCAGCAGCGAGAAGCGGTCCGGGGCGGGACGACCGGTTAGGACCGTGCTGCGCCCTTCTTGGTCCAGGATCACGCAGGGGAAGTCGGCGTCGTGCAGCGACGAGAGGCTGCGCTGCGCGTACCAGATCTTCAGACCCCGGTCCTCCGCGGCGGCCGTGAGCTCCTCGGGCGTCGCCACGCCCGTGGGCAGGGGCTCCGCCTCGCCGAACCAGCTTCGCCCGTACCAGGCCTGCGCGACGGCGTCGATATCGGCCAGGAGATGGCCCTCGGCGCTCCCCGGCGCAGGCTGAACCGCGTCGGCGGGGGGAACGGGGGTGGGGCGCCGGCGCGCCGGGGAGAACAGGGATGAAAGCAGGGTCATGCGGGCGCGTGTTCCTGGCCGCGGGCTGCCGCCACTCGGGCCATCATTGATTTTTATATGCTTAACATCTCGTAAATCAGCACCTGCCTATGGTTGCTTTCATCCTCTAATGCACCCAGAGCGCCTCATGCCGAACCCGCCGCCGCCGCCTCCATCGAGCCTCCAGCTGGCCACGACGGCTGTGGGCGTCGCGGCGCTCGTCGCCTGGGCGAGCCTGACCTCGCTCCACAAGGTGACGCGCGGCGCCGGCAAGGTGGTGCCGCAGTCGCAGAACCAGACGGTGCAGCATTTCGAGGGCGGGATCGTCACCGACATCCTGGTGCGCGAGGGCGAGCGCATCGAAAGGGGCGCGCCGCTGCTGCGCATCGAGAACAGCTTCTCGCGGGCGGAGCTGGCGCAGACCCGGATCGAGATCGTCGCCCGGGACCTGCGGCTGGCGCGGCTCTCCGCCGAGGCCGCAGGCCAGCCCTTCAAGGCACCGCCCGGCCTCAGCGGCGCGCCCGAACTGTTCGCGCAGCGGGAGGCCGCCCTCTATGACAGCCGCCGCCGCACGCTGGACGAGCAACTCGCCATCATCGAGGAGCAACGCCGCCAGAAGGGGCTGGAGCTGTCCGAACTTCAATCGCGCTGGACCCACACGATCCGCGAGCGCGACCTCGTGCTGCAGCGCGTCCGCAGCCTGCGCCGGCTCGCCGAGATGGGAGCCGTGTCCGCCAACGACCTGCTCGACAACGAGCGCAGCCTGCAGCAGGTCGAGGCGCGCATGTCCGACCTCACGCACGAAATCCCCCGCACCGAGTCGGCGTTGGCGGAGCTGGCGCGCAAGAGCTCGGAGGCGGCGCTGCGCTTCGCGTCGGAGGCGGACAAGGAGGCCTCGGACGTGGCGCTGCAGCAGGCCAAGCTGAACGAGAGCGCGCTCGCCCTGCAGGACCGCAGCGTCCGGTCCGACGTGGTCGCCCCCATCTCCGGCATCGTCAACAAGCTCTACGTCTCGACCGTGGGCGGCGTGGTCAAGTCCGGCGAGCCGCTGGCCGTGATCGTGCCGACCGACAGCGCCATCGCGGTCGAAGCCCGGCTGTCGCCGAGCGACCGCGCCGAGGTGTGGCCGGGCCTGCCGGCCATCGTCAAGATCAGCGCCTACGACTTCTCGATCTATGGCGGCCTGAAGGGCACCGTCGTGGAGGTCTCGCCCGACGCGCTGCAGGATGAGAGGGGCCAGCCCTATTTCAGGATCAGGCTGGAGGCCAGCGCCGCGAACTTCGGACCGGATCGGCCCGTGGTCCCCGGCATGGTGGCGGACGTCGACGTCCTGTCCGGCCGCCACACCATCCTGGAGACGCTGCTTCGTCCTCTGCGCTATGTGCGCGACAACGCGCTGAGGCGCTAGGCGGCGTCGCCTTGCTCCCGCCATCCGGGAAACGCGTCCCGCCGGTTCAGGACGCCCTGCAGAAGATCTTCGTCCATGACGTCGTCCAGCCTGACGCCGTACCCGGCGGGCGAAACGTTGACGATGACCCCGGCGAGGGCGACGCCTGGGAGCTCGATCACCACCGGAGAGCCGCGCCGGTCCAAAATGTAGCGGCTCGCCTCCCGGTACCGGGCGCCGCTGCGCGAGAGTTCGGTCACCACGCCGTCCAAGCTCAGCGCCTTCTCGGGCAGCAGGAGGCTCGCGCGAAGCGCGCAGGAATGGCGGGGAAAGGCGCGGTTCCGGGCGCTGACGCGCCGGAACCGGTCCAGCCAGGAGGTCGTCGCTGCGGGTTTCTGCGGATGGTTCATCGCTATGCTCCGTCTATGCCGACCGCTGCGCGGACGCTTCGGCCTTGCGCGCCTTGGCGGCGTCCTCGGCCTGGTCGACCACATTGCTGACGATCGTCGCGTAGGACTGAAAGGCGCTGTCGAAGGTGCGGGCCATGTCGGCGAGCCCGTCCCCGATGCCTTCCTGCAAAGTTCGGCTGAGGGCGCGGATCTCGAGCGCCAGTTCGCCCGAGCCGGGAGCGCCGACGGCGGCGGTGGTCCGCCGCTGCTCCTCTGTCAGGCGCGCGACCTCCAGGCCGATCTCCTGCACGGCGCTGTTGAGCGCGCTCGCCAGGTCGCCGACGCCGGTCGCGACCGCATGCGCGATCATGCCGGACACCAGTCTCTCGTCGGGCTTGGCGTCGTTGTGCTCGTGCATGCGGCGCAGCAGGATCGTGCCTTCCGTCTGTGCCGCCCCCAGCTCCACCATGCTGCGCATCGCCGAGCCATGATGCTCGCGGGCGACGCGGCCGAGTTGCTCGAAGCCGCGCATGAAGCCCTGTCGCAGCCCCTCGGTGTGGCGCAGCAGGTCCTCGCGCATCCGGGCGATCTCGGCTTGCAAAGCGTCGGTCCGGTGCAGCGCCTCCAGGGCGGCGTTGTCGTTCTGGGCCGCCCTGTCGAGGAGGCGGCAGGTCCGCTCGATGAGTTCAGCGTGATAGTCCTGGCGCTCGACGACGCGGCGCAGGCCGACCGTCGCCAGATCCATGGAGTCCACCGATTGCCGGATGGCCGCCGCCAGCACGGCCTGCGCGCCCGCCGACAGCCGGCCGGCCTCGGCGTCCTGCTGGCCCGTCGGGGCATCCGCTGCGCGCTCTCGATCTGCGAGATCCCGGCGAGCCAGCCCTCGAACTCGTGCTTCAGCGCGTCCGCCGCCGTGTTCACGAAACGGCCCAGCAGACCCAGCATCAGCGATCCGAACAGGCCGAACAGCGAGCACGAAAAGCCCGTCGCCATGCCGATCAGGGGCGCCTCGAGATCGTGGATCAGCCGCTTGATGGACTCGGGCGATGCGGAATCGCCCTTCGCCAGCCCGCCGATGATGCCGCCGACGGAGCCCACCATCTCCATGAGGCCGATGAAGGTGCCGATCAGCCCGAGGAAGACGCTGAGGCCGGTCAGGTAGCCCATCAGGGACCGCTGGTGCGCCATGCGGGCGTCAATCGCGGCGATCAGGTGCTGCATGGTGGCGATGGAGATGCGCATGTGCCGGGTGCGGAGCAACTCGTCCAGCGTCAGCGTGAAGACATGCCCCAGCAGCTGCGGCGAGGCGTACACGATCCCCGGGACCGCGCAGCGCTGCAGCTTGCGTTCGTCGTGTTCGGCCGAAGCGCTGTGGCGCTCGGTCTGGATGTCGTCATAGACGTCCTTGAGCGCAGCGAACGCTTTCACGTCGTTGCGCAGACCCAGGAGGGAGCGGATCGCCAGGATCGCGCCGAACCCGAAGACCCCGATGATGATGGCGTTCAGGTACGGGTTGGACTGGATGCCTCCCAGGATGAAATGCTGCTGCCATACGACCAGGCTGGCCAGCAGAAGGTGGACGATGGCCATGCGAGTGGCCTGTTTGCGGACGATGTTCTTCATGGGATGGCGCTCCGCGGGGGAACCGGAAGGGAGGCGTGAAGGGGGCTGCGATCGGTCACGGGGCGGCCTGGCCGTTGCGCCCGAACACCATCACCACGGCTTCGTTGTCGCCGGCCGAAGCGTCGCGCACGCGCACCGTGATGCTGTCCGCCGGGACGCCGCTCGCGGCGAGCTGGGACCGGACCAGCATGGCCCTGTAATAAGCCCGTCGGCGGGCGTCGGTGGCGCCGTTCCCGGTCTCCACGGCGTTGGCCTGGACCAGGTACGTCTTCGAGGCGGATCGGCGCATATAGGTCGCCAGCTCCGCCGTCGCTCCGTCGCCGAGCTTGATGGCGCCCTGCGCGAAGGCGATGCGGAGCCCCGTTCCGACCTCCGTCGCCGCGCCCCCCTGGCGGGAGGCTTCGGCCGTCTCGGACCGCCTTTCCTCCAGCAGCTTGCCAGGCCCGAGCCGCAGGTCCCGTTCGGCGGGCGCGGGCTCGTCGGCCTGCTCGGCCACCACGGGTTTGGCGGTCGGAGGCGAAGCCGCGGCTGCGGGCGCCGGCGGGGCGGTCGCCTCCTTTTCGGCTTTGCTCTCCAATGCGCTGAGCACGGCGAGCCGCTGCTCCTCGTAGGTCTTGCCGGCCAGCCCCGTCGTGTCGATCCGCGCCGCCTTGGCGACCGCCTCGAACAGGGTGCGGGAGATGTTCTGCGACAGCATGAACACGACGACGCCGAGCACCATCATAATGAAGGTCAGCACCATGGTCATGGTCGTGAGGGCGTCGACATAGCCCGGCCAGTAGCTGTCCTCCTCGCCTCCTCCTCCACCAGCCATGCGCACCCGCCACTCAATCAAAAGCTGTGCAATCATTGACATGCAATTATTGACCAAAAGCAAATAATACGATGCATCCGGTAAGGAACTTGGCCGAAAACGAGCGCGTGTGAGGATGGCTCAAACGTGCGATGCTGTCGGGACACACGCTTGGCTGCCAAAGGCAGCGCTTGCCGGGTCCTGGGCCCCGGCCGGATCGCAGGCTCCTTCATCGACGTCCGGCCCGGTCTCGCGTGACCGGCGGCGGCGCACGCCCAGGCTGGATCGCGAATTGATGGACGTGACGGTTTCTGCTGCGGGCGACGCCGGCCCCTGGATGTTGACGGATCTGCTGGGCCGCTCGATGGGCCGCGTGGTCGAGACGCAGCCGGCCGCCTTCGCCATCGAGCCGGACGGCTTCGCCGTCCAGACCATGGAAGGGTGCCATCTCGGCCCGCACCGCTCGCTGGACGCCGCGCTCGCCGAAATCGAGCGGCACACGCGTGGCGTTTGCCGACGCGGTCCGGCCCCGCCCTCCGATCGCCCCGAACCCGACGCCACCCCGTCAGTGGAGACCCCATGAGAATCCTGGTCGGCTGCGAGATGGCCTACGAGTTCCACCAGGTCACCCCCGTGATCGCGATGCTGAACGTCCATGCCTCCAGGGTGTCGGACCTGGAGCGGCCCGATTATCTCATCACGACCCCTGCGGTTCCGATCGAGGGTTACCGCGACACGTTCGGCAATTGGTGCAACCGCTTCGTCGCGCCCGCCGGCCGCATGACGCTGAAGACGGAGACCGTCGTCCGCGATTCCGGGCAGTGGGATCCGGCCGAGCCGGACGCCCAGCAGATTCCGATCGAACTCCTCCCGGCCGACACGCTCCAGTTCCTGCTCGGCAGCCGTTACTGCGAGACGGACCGTCTTTCGGAGACGGCCTGGAGCCTGTTCGGCGGCGCGCCGCTGGGCTGGGCCAGGGTGAAGGCCGTGTGCGACTTCGTCCACGAGCGGATCCAGTTCGGATACGAGCATTCGCGCCCGACGCGCACCGCCGCGGAAGCCTTTGACGAGCGCCGGGGCGTGTGCCGCGACTATGCTCATCTGGCCCTGGCGTTCTGCCGCTGCCTCAATATCCCGGCCCGCTACTGCACCGGCTATATCAGCGACATCGGGCTGCCGCCGCCTTACGCGCCAGGCGACTTCGCGGCCTGGATCGAGGTGTTCCTCGGCGGCAAGTGGCACACCTTCGATCCGCGTAACAACGATCCCCGCATCGGCCGGATTCTGATGGCCTTCGGGCGCGACGCCGCGGACGTCCCGCTCACCCTGACCTTCGGCCAGAACACGCTCCTGTCGTTCCAGGTGACGACCGAGCAATTGGTCTGAGGGCGTCCTTTCACGACGAAAGCCCCGCCGATGGCGGGGCTTTGGGTCTTGGCGGCAGTGAAGCGGATCAGGACAGGCGGCGAAGGCGGTCCTGCGGCTCCAACTCGTCCAGGATCTTGAGGATCATGCCGAGACGCATCGTGTCCTGGGGAGTGGTGTCGTCCGACGGACGGCCGCACACGACGCCGAGATAGTTGTAGAACGCGTTGATGACGCGGGTCGTCGCAGTCAGCTTCTTCACGTCCTGCTTGTCGCCCATCAGGGCGCGGCTGAGGCCGTCCAGGATCGCCTGATCGGCAAGAGGAGCGGGGGCTCTGACATGCGAAACCCCGTTCTGGGTTCCGTTCATGGCTTGGTTTTCGATCACTGTATTCTCCGATACTCACTCAGGGCGACGAGGGGACGCCCGATACTCGTGACCATCGAACGTTAGGTGGGGCATGACTGCGGAGTCAAACAGGCGGTTAAAATATGATTAAAAACGCGGCCTCTCCAGCGTCTTCGCGAGGCGACATCGGCCGCGATGCATCAAAGATGCGCGCTTAACACTTGTCAGCCATTCGAGATCTCATCTCTGTTACTCAGCAAAAAGCAAAGTCGACTGGATCGCTGTCCCTCTTTGCAGGACGGGTGCGCCGGATCAGTCTTCCGGCCGGTCGAACACGGTGCGTCCGCCCCATGCGGCTGACGATTGACGCTCTTTGTCGAGGTGCTCCTGCAGGCTCGGCCCGTCGATCACTCGGTCCAGCCTGCGCGATTGCTCGTCGAGGCGGCGCAAGGCCTCGAGCTCTTCGTTGCGATCCAGTTTCGCGCTGGAGACGGCGCTCTTCATCACCCGGATCGTCTCGTCATACACCTTCAGCGGCACCGGGAAGGGGTGGCCGTCCTTTCCCCCGTGGGCGAGCGAGAAGCGGGCCGGGTCGCTGAACCGGTAGGGGGCGCCGTGGACGACCTCCGCCACCATCGCCAGGGCCTGGACGGTGCGCGCGCCGACGCCCGGCGTCAGCAGCAGGTCGGCGAAGTCGACCGGGCCCCGGTCCGCCGCGGCCGCCAGCGTGGAATGGAGTCGGCTTGCGACCACGTCGGCCTCGCGCACGTCGTGATGCGCCGGCATGACGAGGTGCGGAAGGCTAAGTTGGGCTTCGACGACGGGAGGCGCAGCGGCCGGCCCGCCTTTGAGAAGGGCCAGTTCGCGGACCACGCCGTCTGGTCCCAGCGATCCCAGCATTTCGATCTGGCGCGCCCGCGACGGCGCCGCTCGCCGGTCCGTCAGATTGACGATCTCGCCCCGGGAGCGCCCCTCGATGGCCGCATGCGGCTCCTCGACGAAGCTGGCGAGCCCTTCGGACAGCCAGTGATATCGGCGGGCCTGGCGCCTGGCGTCGTTCATGCCCTGCTGGACCACGACCCAGCTTCCGTCGTCGGCGACGATGAAGCCGTGCAGATAGAGCTGGAACCCGTCCTGGACGGCGGCGCTGTCCACCTTGGCGACGAGGCGGCTGGCGCACGCGAGCGCATGGCCGTCGAACCCGACCCGCTCGCCGATCGCCGCCAGCTCGTGCGGGGTCTTGCGCGAATGCGAGCCGCGCCCCCCGCACACATGGATCCCGAGCTCTCCCGACAGCGGCGCGAGGCCTCGCTTCAGCGCGCCGATGACGCTGGTGGTGATGCCGGACGAATGCCAGTCCATGCCCATCACGGCGCCGAACGACTGGAACCAGAACGGATGGGCGAGGCGGCGCAGCAGCTCGTCGCGCCCGTAATGGAGGACGATCGCCTCGGCGATCACCGCGCCAAGGCGCGTCATCCGCTGTCCCAGCCAGGGCGGCACGCGGCCGCCATGCAACGGGAGGTCGGCGCTTCCTGCTCGGTGGGCCATCGCCGTCTTCTAAAGCATGCTGCGGAAAGGCGGAAACCGGCTTTTCGCGCCAAAGCATGCGACCGCCAGGACACGAGAGCATGCTGTGTTTCCGTCGAAACGCGGCATGCTCTCGCGAAATCTGCCCCGCCGGGACGTCGGCGGACGCCGGACGTCAGGGCGTGTCGACCGACACGCGCGAGGTCTGCGCGCCGCCGTCGGGCGTCTGCTCGACCGTCGTCGCGATGCGCCGTCCGGGCTTCAGATCGTCGGCCGAGCCCGGCGCATAGGTGAAGACGGCGGTCTCGGGCGTCAGCAGGATGGTCTGCTCCCCGCCCTTGTAGGCGAGCTTCATGGCCTTGCCGTCCGTGGTCTCCACCGTGTCGGCCAGGGTGGCGTTCGTCATCGTGCTCTCCGGCGACAGGTCGAAGGGCCGGTGTCCCTCGCCCGTCCCGCGCATGGCCTCCGGGAACACGAACACCTCGACCGCGCGCAGCGTCTTGTCCGGGCCGGGCTCGGCCGCGACGCCCACGAAGGCCTTCGGCCCGATCGCCGCCGTCGTCGCCTTCACGCGCCGGCTTACCGTCACGGCGCCCTTCAGGGCGATGGTCATCACGTCGCCCTCGCGCGTGCGGACCACCATCTGCGCCGGACCGGCGGTTTCGATGACGCCGCGGATGCGGGCCGTCGGGGTTTGCGCCGTCGACGCGGAAGGCGGGAGCAACGCGGCGGCGGCGATCGACAGCAAGACGCGAGTAGACACGATGACGTCACGCAAAGGCATGGGGAAGCTCCTGTGGGCCGGCCATCCTATACGTTCGGCGTCGGGCGTCCCTTATCTGGCGATCAATTTTCGGGGAGCGCCCCTTTTCGGGTTGCTGGCTCCGGCCCTGCTCCAGCTTGCCGCCTTCTGCGCTCGCGATAAGCTCCCGGCTGCCGGCGCGCATCTTGGAGAACCTCATGGCGGACGAACTCGTCTTCTACACGCATCCCATGTCCCGGGGCCGCACGGCCCGCTGGATGCTCGAGGAGGTGGGAAGGCCCTACCGCACTGAGATCCTGGAGTTCGAAGGCGCGATGAAGTCGCCCGCCTACCTCGCCATCAATCCCATGGGCAAGGTGCCGGCCATCACGCACGGGTCGACCGTCGTGACCGAGACGGCGGCGATCTGCGCCTATCTGGCCGACGCCTTCCCGGAGGCGGGCCTCGCGCCGCCCGCCGGAAGCGCCCTGCGCGGCCCTTATTACCGCTGGATGTTCTTCGCCGCCGGTCCGCTGGAATCCGCCGCGACCAACCGGGCGCTCGGCTTCGAGCTCCCGCCGGGCCGGGAGAGGATGGCCGGCTACGGAACGTATGCGGACGTCATGAACGCGCTGGAGACCGCGGTGTCGCAGGGCGAGTATCTGGCGGGCGACCGGTTCAGCGCGGCCGACCTCTATGTCGGCGCGCATCTCGGCTGGGGCATGATGTTCGGGACGGTCGAGAAACGCCCGGCCTTTGAACGCTACTGGGAACGGATCAGCGCGCGCCCGGCCGCCCGTTGCGCCAACGAGATCGACGAGGCCCTCACGCCCAAGAGCTGAGGCTCACGCCGGCGAGCCGAACACGCGGCGGTAGCGCTCGATCTCGGAGGGCGGGCCGCTCGCCTTCTCCGGATTGTCGGAGAGTTTGACGGCGGGCCGGCCCTCGGCCTCCGCCACCTTGCAGACGAGGTGCAGGGCCCGCAGATCCGCGTCGCTGCCGTTCGGCACGCAATCGGCGAAGTCGTTGGTGAGGTCGGTGCCCCAGCCGATCGACACGTTCACCTGGCCGCGCAGATGCCGGACTGCGGCTTCGATGCTGTCGATGGTCATGCCGTCGGAGAGCACCATCAGCTTCTCGCGCGGGTCGCGCCCGCGCTCGCGCCACCAGGCCATGATCTGCTCGGAGCCCTGGATGGCGGGGGTCGAATCCGGCCGCGCGCCCTTCCAGTCCGCCACCCAGTCCGGGGCGTGCTCGAGGAAGGAGGGCGTACCGAATGCGTCCGGCAGGAACACCAGCAGGTTGCCGCCATACATCCGCGCCCAGTCTCGCAGCACCGCATAAGGCGACTCGGCGAGCTCGGCGTCGTCGCGTGCGACGGCCGCGTAAGCCATCGGGAGCTCATGGGCGTTGGTGCCGATGGCCTCGAGCCCGAGATCCATCGCGTGCTTGACGTTGGAGGTGCCGATCATGCTGGGGCCGAGGCCCTCCTGCAGCGCCTCCACGCACCAGCGCTGCCACAGGAAACCATGGCGCCGACGGGTGCCGAAATCCGCCAAAACCAGCGGCCCCTCCGCCCGCAGCAGGCGCAGCCGCTCGATCTTGGCCCAGAGCTTCGCCTTGGCCCGCGCATAGAGCACGTCGAGCTCGAACCGCGTCATCCGCCGCATGGCGTGGCGCGACCGCAGCTCATTCAGGATCGAGAGGGCGGGGACCTCCCACATCGTCGTCTCGCACCACGGGCCTTCGAAGCGCAGTTCGAACTGGCCGTCGCGCTGCGACAGCTCGTAGTCCGGCAGCCGGAAGCCGGCGAGCCAGTCCATGAAGGCGGGCTGGAAGATCTGCTTCTCGCCATAAAAGGTGTTGCCGGCCAGCCAGATCAGCTCGTTCTTGGCGAAGCGCAGGGTGCGGGCATGGTCGAGCTGCTCGGCCAGCTCCTGCCGGTCGATCATGTCGGCGAGCCGCACCCGGTGCGACCGGTTGATGAGCGTGAACGTCACCTTCCGGTCCCGGTGCATCGTCCAGATCAGCTGCAGCATCAGCAGCTTGTAGAAATCGGTGTCCAGCAAGGTTCGGACCGCCGGATCGATCCTGAAGCTGTGGTTGAAGACGCGGGTCGCGATGTCGGTGGCCATGCCGTGGAGGGTCCTGTGTGGTCCGCCATGATGGCGGGGACATTGCGGACCTGCAAATGAGCCCGCTTCGGCGGTCCGGATCCTGGCGCAGCGCCATCCGGGTCTGTCGGGCCCGCGCAAGTATGTTGCGGATCCATAACGTGCCAGCAGCCGCGTGACCTGTATGTTCGGGCGCCTCGGTCGTTCCATCCCGAGCAAACTGCTGTGATTGTCAGCAACTCCGCCCAGCGATGCTGCGGCGGAGTTTATTTTTTGGGAGCGTAAGCGGAGCTTCTATTTTCATTTGAAATGACAATTTTCTGTTGCATTACGAAATCGTAATCGAAACGGACGCAAGTTCTACCTTGTATGCCACATACCAGTCGGCCATCCTCGTCCCACAACAACAAGGGACATAGGGATGAAAACGCAGGAAGCTCCGTCTGCGCGCTGGTTTCAGCTGGCGTTCGGCGTCATCTGCATGGCGATGATCGCCAACCTCCAATATGGCTGGACGCTGTTCGTCGACCCCATCGACGCGAAGTTCCACTGGGGTCGCGCCGCGATCCAGCTCGCCTTCACGCTCTTCGTGGCGACGGAGACCTGGCTCGTGCCGATCGAGGCGTGGTTCGTGGACCGCTACGGCCCGCGCGTCGTCATCCGGTTCGGCGCGGTGATGATCACGCTCGCCTGGGTGCTGAACTCCTACGCGAATTCGCTGGCGCTGCTCTACCTGGCCGCCATCCTGGGCGGCGTCGGGGCCGGCTCGGTCTACGGCACCTGCGTGGGCAACGCGCTGAAGTGGTTCCCGGATCGCCGCGGACTGGCGGCGGGCGTCACCGCCGCGGGCTTCGGCGCGGGCGCCGCCATCACGGTGGTGCCGATCGCCCGGATGATCGCCACCACCGGCTACCAGGACGCGTTCTTCACCTTCGGCGTCGGCCAGGGCGTGGTGGTGCTCATCATGTCGTTCCTTCTGCGCAAGCCCGAATTCGCCGGCCCGCCGCAAAAGCGCATGGTGCGCGTGCCGCAGACGCATGTGGACCGCACCCCGGGCGAGACCCTGCGCACCCCGGTCTTCTGGCTGATGTACGCCATGTTCGTGATGGTGGCCTCCGGCGGCCTGATGGCGGCGGCCCAGATCGCCCCGATCGCCAAGGACTACAAGGTCGCCGACGTGCCGGTGTCGCTCTTCGGCGTGCAGATGGCGGCCCTGACCTTCGCGATCTCGCTCGACCGCATCTTCGACGGCTTCGGCCGGCCGTTCTTCGGCTTCGTGTCGGACAATATCGGGCGCGAGAACACCATGTTCATCGCCTTCTCGATCGCGGCGCTGTCGATTCTCACCCTCTCCGCCTATGGCCATAACCCGGTGGTCTTCGTTCTGGTGACGGCGCTGTTCTTCGCCGTGTTCGGCGAGATCTACAGCCTGTTCCCGGCCACCTGCGGCGACACCTTCGGCTCCAAATACGCCGCCACCAACGCCGGAATGCTCTACACCGCCAAGGGCACGGCCTCCTTCATGGTGCCCTTCGCCAGCATCCTGGCCGCCTCGCATGGCTGGAGCGCGGTGTTCATGATCACCGTGGCGCTCAACGCCGTCGCGGCCCTGCTGGCGATCTTCGTCCTCAAGCCGATGCGCGCGCGCTACCTGCCGGCGAACGCTCCGGCGTCTGTCGAAGCCGCCGCGGCCCTCGGGCGCGAACGCACGGTCTGAGCCGCGCCGGGTTCCGGCCGAAGGACCGGCCCCATCCGGAGGCGGCGCGCCAGCGCCGCCTTCGCGCATCCTGCCGCCATGGCACGCGGCTTGCTCCGATCGGGCGCACCCGAAAGGAGCCTTCATGTTCCGCAAGCTGCTTCCCGCCGTAGCTTTGGCGCTGTTCGTCGCGCCCGCGTCGGCCGAGACCGTCGTCCGCTACGGCATTTCGATGAACGACATTCCGCTGACCTCCGGCCAGCCGGACCGCGGCGCAGGCGCCTACCAGTTCACCGGCTACACCATCTACGACCCGCTGGTCGCCTGGGAGATGGACGTGGCGGACCGCCCCGGAAAGCTCATCCCGGGCCTCGCCACGGAATGGAAGGTCGATCCGGCCAATCCCAAGCTGTGGCGGTTCACCCTGCGCCAGGGCGTGACCTTCCACGACGGCAGCCCCTTCAACGCGGACGCGGTCGTCTGGAACCTCGACAAGGTGCTGGACGACAAGGCCCCCCATTTCGACAAGCGCCAGAGCGCGCAGGTGAAGCCGCGGCTGCCCTCGGTGGCGAGCTGGCGCAAGGTGGACGACGCCACCGTCGAGATCGTCACCAAGGACGTCGACAGCTTCTTTCCTTACCAGATGCTCTGGTTCCTGGTGTCCAGCCCGGCCCAGTATGAAAAACTAGGCAAGGACTGGGAGAAATTCGCGCAGAAGCCCTCCGGCACGGGTCCCTTCAAGCTCGACTCGCTGCAGCCGCGCCAGCGCGCCGAGCTCGTGAAGAACGCCGCCTACTGGGACCCGAAGCGCGTCCCCAAGGTCGACCGGCTGGTGCTCGTGCCGCTTCCGGAAGCGCTGACCCGCACCAACGCGCTCCTGTCGGGACAGGTCGACATCATTGAGGCGCCCGCGCCCGACACCGTCGCCGCCCTGAAGCAGGGCGGCATGCGCATCGTCGACAACGTCACCCCGCATGTCTGGAACTACCACCTGAGCACGCTGCCGGGCTCGCCCTGGACCGACATCCGCCTGCGCAAGGCGCTGAACCTCGCCATCGACCGCGCCGGGCTGGTGCAGCTTCTGAGCGGGCTGGCCAGCCCCGCCAAGGGCCAGGTCGACCCGTCCAGCCCCTGGTTCGGCAAGCCCGGCTTCGACATCAAATATGACCCGGAAGCCGCCCGGAAGCTGGTCAAGGAGGCCGGATACTCGCCCGAGAAGCCCTTGAAGGCGACCTTCGCCATCGCGATCGGCGGCACCGGCCAGATGCAGTCGCTGCCGATGAACGAATACATCCAGCAGAACCTGAAGGAGATAGGCGTAGAGATCGAGTTCAAGCCCGTCGAGCTGGAGGTGCTCTACACGCAGTGGCGCAAGGGCGCGAAGGACGAGATGAACGCCGGCGTCAGCGCCAACAACGTCGCCTACGTCACCTCCGATCCGCTCTATGCGCTGGTGCGCTTCTTCCACTCCGGCCAGGTCGCGCCGGTGGGCGTCAACTGGGGCTTCTACAAGAACGACAAGGTCGACGCCCTGATCGACGACGCCAAGCGCAGCTTCGACGTCGCCAAGCAGGACGAGCTGCTGGCCCAGGCGCATTCCATCATCGTCGACGACGCGGTGCTGGTCTGGGTGGTTCATGACACCAACCCGCATGCGCTGTCGCCCAAGGTGAAGTCCTTCGTGCAGGCCCAGCACTGGTTCCAGGACCTAACCACCATCGGCATGCAATAGAGCACGGCGGCCGGCGCGCTTCACCCCGCGCGCCGGCTGCGCTACAGGTCGGGCCCGCACCCATCCGGACCCGGCCATGAGCCTCGAGACCGTCCGCGCCTTCCTGGCGGACAAAGCCCCTGAACTGACCGTCGTCGAACTGTCCGAAAGCACGGCGACCGTCGCCCTGGCGGCGCAGGCCCACGGCGTCGAGCCGGGCCGCATCGCCAAGACCCTGTCCCTGCGCGTCGGCGAGCGGGCGGTGCTGGTGGTGGCGCGCGGCGACGCCCGGCTGAGCAATCCCAAGGTCAAGGCGGCGTTCGGCGGCAAGGCCACGATGCTGTCCGCCGACGAAGCCGTCGCCCTCACCGGCCACCCGGCCGGCGGCGTCTGCCCGTTCGGCCTCGCCACGCCGATCCCGGTCTATTGGGACGTGTCGTTGAGGGCCTTCGACGAGGTGCTGCCCGCCGCGGGGGACATCCATGCGGCCGTCCGGATCGCGCCGGAGCGCATGGCCGAGATCACCGGAGCCGAGTGGGTCGACGTCTGCCAGGATCCGCCGCCGGCGGCCTAGAGCATGCTGCGAAAAGGTGGAATCCGGCTTTTCGAACGAAGCATGCGACAACCAAGAAACCTAGACCATGCTGTGTTTCCATCAAAACACAGCATGGTCTAGCGCCACATGCCCCGCATCCGCGCGCCGATGTCGATGCGCGCCCCCTGGGCGGCCGCACGCGCGGCCTCGGCCGGGGCCGGCGGCCAGGCGCAGCTCTCGAAATGCGCCAGCAGCTGGGGCGGGATGAACCGCGTCCGCGAGGCGTAGACATGGCGGTCGCCGCCCGCTGACTGCTGGTGCTTGAAGAAGCGCTGCGGCAGCAGGATGTGCAGGTCGTCCTTGGCCCGCGTCATGGCCACATAGAGGAGGCGCCGTTCCTCCTCGATCTCGGCGGTCGTGCCCGTGCCGAGGTCCGACGGAAAGCAGCCGTCCACGACGTTCAGCACGAAGACCGACTTCCACTCCTGCCCCTTGGCGGAGTGCACGGTGGAAAGGATCAGGTAGTCCTCGTCCTTGAGCGGCGGCCCGGCGTTGTCGCTCGTCGCGTCTGGAGGATCCAGCGTCAGCTCGGTGAGGAACCGCTCGCGTGACGGATAGCCCGACGCGATCTGCTCCAGTTGCAGGATGTCGGCCTGCCGGGTGACTGCGTCCTCGTGGATGCGCTCCAGATGCGGCTCGTACCAGCGCCGCGCCAGCTCGAACTCCGCCGGCCAGCCGGCGGCTTTGCAGGCGAGCTGGCCCATGGTGTCGACGAACGAGGCCCAGTCCGCGCCGGAGCGCGGCGGCTGCGGATGCTCGGCCAGGGCCGCCACGGGGGAGGACGCCTCGGCCATGCGGTCCAGGATGCGCTGCGCCGAGGACGGACCGACGCCGGGCAGGAGCTGGAGCAGCCGGAATCCGGCGACCCGGTCGCGCGGGTTCTCGGCCCAGCGCAGTAGCGCCAAGAGGTCCTTCACGTGGGCGGCGTCGAGGAACTTCAGGCCGCCGAACTTGACGAAGGGGATGTTGCGCCGCGTGAGTTCGATCTCGAGCGGGCCGCTGTGATGGGAGGTCCTGAACAGCACCGCCTGCTGCTTCAGCGCGGCCCCGGTCTCGCGGTTCTCCAGCACCGTCTCGACCACGTAGCGCGCCTGGTCGCTCTCGTCGCGCAGGCTGACGAGCCGCGGGCGTCCTCCGCTGTCGCGGTCGGTCCAGAGATTCTTCGTGAACCGCTCGCGCGCCTGGCCGATCACCGCGTTGGCCGCCGCCAGGATCGGCGCGGTCGAGCGGTAGTTGCGGTCCAGCGTGACCACCGCGGCCGGCGGCGTGAACTGGCGCGGGAAGTCCAGGATGTTGCGCACCGTCGCGGCGCGGAACGAGTAGATCGACTGCGCGTCGTCGCCCACCACGGTGAGGCCGGCCCCGTCCGGCTTCAGCGCCAGCAGGATCGAGGATTGCAGGCGGTTGGTGTCCTGGTATTCGTCCACCATCACGTGGTCGAAGCGGGCGCCGAGGTCCGCCGCGATGGCGGGCTCGGCCGCCATCTGCGCCCAGTAAAGCAGCAGGTCGTCGTAATCGAGCACGTGCTGGCGCTGCTTGGCCTCCACATAGGCGGCGAAGAGCTGGCGCAGCTCGGCCGCCCACCCGGCGCACCACGGATAGGAGGCGGCGAGCGTCTCCTCGATGGCCGCCTCGGCGTTGACGCAGCGCGAATAGATGGCGAGGCAAGAGCCCTTGGTGGGAAAGCGGCTCTCGGTCTTGCTGAAGCCGAGCTCGTGCCGGATCAGGTTCATCAGGTCGGCGGAGTCTTCCCGGTCGTGGATGGTGAAGGCCGGGTCGAGCCCGATCTGCTCGGCATAGTCACGCAGCAGCCGCGCCCCGACGCCGTGGAACGTGCCCGCCCAGGTGAGCGCGTCCGCCACGGCGCCGCCCGCCGGCCCCATGACGCGGCGCGCGATCCGCTCCACCCGCCGCGTCATCTCCGTGGCGGCGCGGCGCGAGAAGGTCATGAGCAGGATGCGGCGCGGATCCGCGCCGCTGACCACCAGATGCGCCACCCGGTGCGCCAGCGTGTTGGTCTTGCCCGAGCCCGCGCCGGCGATCACCAGCAGCGGCGGCCCGACGGTCGCGCCCGCATGGACGCCATGCTCCACCGCGCTTCGCTGCTGCGGGTTGAGCGCGTCCAGATAGGCCACCGGCGCGGCGAGGGGCGATTCGATCATGCTGGGCGATGCCAGCACGTTTCGCGTTTTGTTCGCAACTCGCAACTGCGCTGACGTGCAAGGAGCCGCCCGGCTGCGCTCGCGCCGCAACAGCCCGTTGCGCCCCGCCGCCCGCCTGTGGGAAGAGACCGCATCGGCCGCCGACGCGCGTGGAGCCTCGCATGTCCTTCGATCTCATCGTCCGCAACGCCGTCCTGCCGGACGGCCGGCGCCTCGACATCGGCGTGCGGGGAGGGCGCATCGCCGCGCTCGAGCCGTCGCTGCAGGGGGAGGCCGGGGCGGAGCTGGACGCCAGGGGGCAACTCGTCTCGCCGCCCTTCGTCGACTGCCATTTCCACATGGACGCGACGCTGTCGCTCGGGCTGCCGCGCATGAACCAGTCCGGCACGCTGCTGGAGGGCATCGCGCTCTGGGGCGAGCTGAAGCCGATCCTCACCTTCGAGGCCGTGGTGGAACGCGCGCTGCGCTATTGCGACCTCGCCGTTTCACAGGGCCTGCTGGCCGTGCGCTCGCATGTCGACGTCTGCGACGACCGGCTGCTGGCCGTCGACGCCCTCCTGCACGTGAAGGAGCAGGTGAAGCCCTGGCTCGACCTGCAGCTCGTGGCCTTTCCGCAGGACGGCTACTACCGCTCGCCCACGGCCGCCGAAAACCTCCGGCGGGCGCTCGACAAGGGCGTCGACGTGGTCGGCGGCATCCCGCATTTCGAGCGGACCATGCAGGAGGGCGCCGCCTCCGTGCGGGCGCTCTGCGAGATCGCGGCCGAGCGCGGCCTGATGATCGACCTCCACTGCGACGAGAGCGACGACCCGCTCTCCCGCCACGTCGAGACGCTGGCCTGCGAGGCGCAACGCCTGGGTCTCGGGCGCCGGGCGGCGGGATCGCACCTCACCTCCATGCACTCCATGGACAACTACTACGTCTCCAAGCTGCTGCCCCTGATCGCCGAATCCGGGATCTTCGCCATCGCCAACCCGCTGATCAACATCACGCTTCAGGGCCGGCATGACTCCTATCCGCGCCGCCGCGGGCTGATGCGCATCCCCGAGATGCGCCAGCACGGCATCCCGGTCGCGCTCGGGCAGGACTGCGTGATGGACCCCTGGTACGGGCTCGGCGGCGCCGACATGCTGGACGTCGCCCACATGGCCGTCCACGCCGTCCCGATGACCAGCCGCGAGGCCATCCGCTACGCCTTCGAGGCCGTCACCGCCATTCCGGCGCAGGTGATGGGGCTGGAGGGCTACGGGCTCGAATTGGGCTGTAACGCCGATTTCGTCCTCCTGCAGGCGGCCGACCCGATCGAGGCCGTCCGGCTGCGCGCGCAGCGGCTCGCCGTGGTCCGACGCGGCGAGGTCATCGCCGAGAGCGCCCCGCGCGCGACCAGCCTGCGCCTGCCCGGTCGACCCGGGTCCGTCGACCCCGCCTCCTATGCGCCAAAATCGGCCAACTGATTGACGGACAGGCGTTTTTAGCCGTCAAAATGGGCGGTGAAAGCCAACCTGACCGGATGGACAAAGTCGCCTGGGCGGACCAAACTCCAGCCCGGGTTTCAACGAGGCCGGGCGTTCCGGCTGGCAAGGGGGCGGTCATGACGCAAGATCCGACACGGTTCATTCTCGGGAACGGCCTGTCCCGCCGCGGCTTCGTCCTGGCCGGCGCGGCCGGGTTGGCGGCCGCCGGTCTGCCGCTGCGCGCCCGCGCGGCCGATGGGCTCAAGGTCGCGTCGATCTTCGCCACGCCGATCGAGGAGCCGTGGGACCACCAGATCCACGTCGCTCTCCAGCGCGCCGAGAAGGAGCTCGGCATCACCTACAAGTACTCCGAGAAGGTGCAGGCCTCCGATTTCGCCCGCGTGCTGCGCGAATACGCCCAGGGCGGCTTCGACCTCATCATGGGCGACGCCTTCGCGGCCGAGCGCGAGGCGCGCCGCGCCGCCAAGGCCTTCCCGAAGGTGGCCTTCCTGTTCGGCTCCGGCGCGGGTCCGGCCGAGCCCAATTTCGGCGTCTTCGACAACTGGATCCACGAGCCCGCCTACCTGTCCGGCCTGATCGCCGGCAAGATGAGCAAGAGCGGCACGGTCGGCGCCGTCGCCGCCATGGGCATCCCGGAGGTGAACCGGCTGGTGAACGCCTTCTTCGCGGGCGCCAAGGAAGTGAATCCCAACATCAAGAAGAAGATCACCTTCATCGGCTCCTTCTTCGACCCGCCCAAGGCCAAGGAAGCCGCCATCGCGCAGATCGACGCGGGCGTCGACGTGATCTACGCCGAGCGCTTCGGCGTGATCGAGGCCGCGGCCGAAAAGAAGATCCTGGCGATCTCCAACATGTCCGACCAGTCGAGCCTCGCGCCCGACACGGTGATCACCGGTCCGGTCTGGGACATGTACCCGACCGTCCAGCAGGCCATCAAGCTGGTCAAGGCGGGCGTCTTCACCGCGCAGGACTACGGCGACTTCTCGCGCATGGGCAAGGGCGGCTCCTTCCTGGCGCCCTACGGCAAGTTCGAGACGAAGCTGCCGGCCGAGGTGAAGGAGCTCGTCGAGAAGAAGAAGCAGGAGATCCTCTCCGGCGAGTTCCGCGTCGACGTCGACGAGGCCACCCCGAGTTCGAGCTGATCCAGCGACGCCGGCCGGCGCCAAAACGCGCCGGCCGGACCCCGCCATGCGTGAAACCCATCCCCCATCGCCGGCGCCCGCCGCCGTCCCGCTCATGGCCATGCGGGGCGTGTCGAAGAGTTTTGGGAGCGTCCGCGCCAATGCGGACGTCGACCTCGACGTCATGCCGGGCGAGATCGTCGGCCTCCTGGGCGAAAACGGCGCCGGCAAGACCACGTTGATGAATATCCTGTTCGGCGCCTATGCGGCCGATTCGGGAACGATCGAGATGGGCGGCCAGCCCGTGCGCATCCGCAATTCGGCCGACGCGCTGGCGGCGGGCGTGGGCATGGTTCACCAGCACTTTCACCTCGCGCCGCGCCTCACCGTCCTGGAAAACCTGCTGGTGGGGATGCCCGGGCGACATGGCGCTCTCGACCGGGCCGGCGCGCTGGCGCGCCTCGACGAGATCGGCCGGCATTTCGGCCTGCGCATCGCGCCCGATGCGCCCGTCGGGGCGCTGTCGGTGGGCGAGCAGCAGCGCCTGGAGATCCTGAAGGCGCTGTTTCGCGGCGCCCGCCTCCTGATCCTGGACGAGCCCACCGCCGTGCTGGCCCCCGACGAGGTTGAGGGCCTCTTCAAGGCTCTGCGCCGCATGGCCGCTGATGGGCTCGGCATCGTGTTCATCTCGCACAAGCTGAACGAGGTGAGGGCGCTCACGCACCGCTGCGTGATCCTGCGCCATGGGCGCGTGGTGGGCCGCATCGCCGATCCGGCCGCAACCACGGCGTCCGAGATGGCGCGCCTGATGTGCGGCCAGGAGATCGTCGCGCCCGTGCGCCCGCCCGTGACGCCCGGCCCGGCGCTCCTCACGCTCGACCGCATCTCCACCCAGGGCCATGAGGGCGCGCCTTTACGGGACGTCAGCCTCGCGGTGCGGGCCGGCGAGATCGTCGGGGTGGCGGGCGTGTCCGGCAATGGCCAGCGGGCGCTGGCGGACGTCGTCGCCGGGATGCTTGCGCCATCGGCAGGCGCGATGACTCTGTGCGGCGCGCGCATCCAGCGCTTCACGCCCGCGGAGGTGCAGTCCCACGGCCTCGGGCGCATCCCGGAGGACCGGATGACCACCGGCCTCGTCACCAGCCTGCCGCTGGCCGACAGCATGGTGCTGCCGCGCATCAAGGACCCGGCCTTCAGCCGCCACGGCCTGCTCAAGCCCGGCGCGATCCTGCGCTTCGTGGAGGATCAGATCCGCGCCTTCGACATCCGCTGCCCGGGCCCCATGGTGAGGGCGGGCGCGCTGTCGGGCGGCAACCTCCAGAAGGCGCTGCTGGCGCGCGAGCTGGCTTTCGACCCCAAGGTGGTGGTCGTGGCGCAGCCCACGCGCGGGCTCGACATCGGCGCGGCGCGCTTTGTCTATGACAAGTTCCTGGAGCTGCGCGGCCGCGGCTGCGGCTTGCTGGTGATCAGCGAGGACCTGGAGGAGCTGCTGACGCTCTCCGACCGCATCGCCGTCATGTATGAGGGGCGCATCGCCGGCGTGCTCGACGCCGCCGACGCGTCGGTCGCCCGCCTCGGGCTCCTGATGAGCGGCGCGGAAGGGCGAGCCTGAAATGCTGAAGCTCGAACCGCGCCAGACCACCCCGCACGCGCTGAATGTCGGCCTGCCGCTCGTCGCGATCGCGGCGACGCTGCTGCTCGGCAGCCTGCTGATCGGCCTGTCCGGCGCGAATGTGCTGGACGCCTATGCGGTGCTCTTCGCCAGCGCGTTGGGCGGCCGCACGGGCCTCACCGAGACCATGGTCAAGGCCGCGCCGATGATCTTCACCGGGCTTGCGGTCGCGGTCGCGTTCCGGGCCAGGTTCTGGAACATCGGCGCGGAAGGCCAACTGCTGGCCGGCGCGGTGGCGAGCGCCTGGATCGGCGCCTTTCCGATGCCCGCGCCCCTGGCCTGGATCGCGATGGCGCTGGCGGGCGCCGCCGCGGGAGCGGGCGTGGCCATGATACCGGCCGTGCTGCGCGTCAACTTCAAGGTCGACGACGTGGTCAGCTCGCTGCTGCTCAACTCCATCGTGTTCTACGCCGTGATGGCGCTGATCGAGGGCCCCTGGAAGGACCCGATGAGCGGCTACCCGATCTCGCCGCCGATCGAGGACGACGCCAACTTCCCGGTGCTGCTGGCCGGCACCCGCCTGCATCTCGGCGTGCTTGCCGCCGTCGTGGCGGCCGGGGCGGTGTGGTTCCTGATGACCCGCACCACGCTCGGCTTCGCCATCCGGGTGACCGGCGAGAACGCCGCCGCGGCCCGCTACGGCGGCGTCCCGGTCGGCCGGATCATCCTGCTGACGGCGGCCCTGTCGGGCGGCCTCGCGGGCCTCGCCGGCGTCGGGGAGGTCGGCGGCGTCCACTTCCAGGTGATGAGCGACCTTTCGCCGGGCTTCGGCTACAGCGGCATCGTCATCGCCATGCTGGCGCGCCTGAGCCCTCTGGGCGTCGTGCCCGCCGCCATCTTCTTCGCCGTGGTGATGACAGGCGCCGAAGCGATGTCGCGCGCCACCGGCGTGCCGGTGTTCCTGGCCGACGTGCTGCAGGGCATCGCGCTCCTCGCCATGCTGGTCGCGCTGCTGTTCACCAGCTACCGCCTGCGCCGGGTCCGGGGCGTCGCCGCATGAGCGACGTCCTCGCCCAGCTGATGCAGGTCGGCTTTCTGGCCGCCATCGTGCGCATCGCCACGCCGCTGATCCTGGCCACGCTGGGCGAGATGATCTCCGAACGCGCCGGCGTCCTCAATCTCGGGATCGAGGGCATCATGCTGCTCTCGGCGATGACGGGCTTCACAGCGGCCAACCTCACCGGGAATCTCTGGATCGGCATCCTGGCCGCCATCGCGACGGGGGCGCTGGCGGGCGCGCTGCACGCCGTGTTCACGGTGGGGCTGGGCCTGAGCCAGCACGTCGCCGGCATCGGGCTCACACTGTTCAGCTCCGGGCTCGCCTATTTCCTGTTCCGACTGATCTACGGCCAGCGCAGCGCGTCGCCCAGCATCGTCAGCTTCCAGCCTGTCCCGATCCCGGCGCTCTCCGAGATTCCGATCCTTGGGCCGGTGCTCTTCAACCAGTTCGCCCTGGTCTATGTCGGCCTGCTGGCCGTGCCGGTGATCGCGGTGCTGCTCTATCGCACGCCCTGGGGCCTGGCGCTGCGCATGGCGGGCGAGAACCCGCGCGCAGCCGACTCGGCCGGCGTCGACGTCGTGGCGATCCGCTTCCAGGCCGTGGTGCTGGGCGGCGCCTTCATGGGGCTCGCGGGCGCGTTCCTGTCTATGGCGCAGTTCAACGCCTTCACGTTCGGCGTCGTGTCCGGCCGTGGCTGGGTGGCGATCGCGCTCGTCGTCTTCGGCCGCTGGGACCCGTGGCGCTGCGCCGGCGCGGCGTTGCTCTTCGCCGCCATCGACGCCCTGCAGCTGCGCCTGCAGGCGAGCGGCATCGGCCACATTCCATATGAGGCCTTCCTGATCCTGCCCTTCGTGCTGACCATCGTCGCCATGGCGATCATGTCGCGCAACGCAGTGGCCCCGGCGGCGCTGCTGAAGCCGTTCCGCAAGGAAGAGCGCTGACCGGACCCGGCGCGCGATCCGGAGAGCGGCGCGCGCCGATCACGCCCCCGCCACGGCCTCGCTGCGCAGCACGGCCCCGATCTGCTCGACGGCCCAGTCGGCCTGGTCCTGCGTGATCACCAGGGGGGGTGAGATGCGGATGGTGTGGCCATGGGTGTCTTTGGCCAGCAAGCCGCGGTTTTTCAGGGCGTAGCAGAAGCGACGCGCCCCGCCGGCCTCGGGATGCAGCTCGACCGCCAGCATCAGCCCGCGCCCGCGCACCTCCTTGGCGATGTTGCTCCCGAGCCCCTCGAGAGCCGTCTTCATGGCCGCGCCGATGCGGGCGGAGTTCTCGATCATGCCCTCGTCGACCAGCACCCTCAGCGCCATGCGGGCGACCGCGCAGGCGAGCGGGTTGCCGCCGAAGGTGCTGCCGTGCTGCCCCGGCTGGAGCACGCCGAGCACCTGCGTGTTGGAGAGCACGGCGGAGACCGGGTAGAAGCCGCCCGACAGCGCCTTGCCGACCAGCGTGACGTCGGCCTCGACGCCCTCGTGCTCCTCGGCCAGCAGCTTGCCCGTTCGGCCGAGCCCGGTCTGGATCTCGTCCAGGATGAACGTGACCCCGTGGGCGGTGCACAGCTCGCGCACCCGGCGCAGATAGCCCGGCGGCGGGATGATCACCCCCGCCTCGCCCTGGATGGGCTCGATCAACACCGCCACCGTATTGGGCGTGATGGCGGCCTCCAGCGCCGCAGCGTCGCCGAATGGCGTGACCCGGAAGCCGGGAGCGAAGGGCCCGAAACCGCCGCGCGCCTCCGGGTCCGTGCTGAACCCCACGATGCCGAGCGTGCGGCCGTGGAAATTGTCCGACGCGACGATGATCTCCGCCTGCCCGGCGGGCACGCCCTTCACCTCGTAGCCCCATTTGCGCACCGCCTTGACGGCGGTCTCGACGGCCTCCGCGCCGGTGTTCATGGGCAGGATCTTGTGCGCGTTCGTCAGCGCCGCGACCTCTTCGTAGAAGAGCGCCAGCTGGTCGTTGCGGAACGCCCGCGACGTCAATGTCAGCTTGCGCGCCTGCTCGATCATGGCCTCCAGGATGCGCGGATGGCAGTGGCCCTGGTTAACGGCCGAATAGGCCGAGAGGCAGTCCAGGTAGCGGTTGCCGTCCACGTCCCAGACATGGACGCCCTCGCCGCGCGACAGCACGACGTCGAGCGGGGCGTAGTTATGGGCGCCGAGCGTCTGCTCGACCGCGATGAGGTCGGCCGCATGCATGCTCATCCCACCACCTCCATGGCGCTGGACCCGTGGGTCTGAAGGGTCGGCCGGCGCGTCCCCACGTCGCGCCGGAGCAGGATCGAGCGGCCCAGCAGGCTGGCCGTGAGGTCGGCCATCAGCAGGGCGCTCTTGCCGCGCTCGTCCAGGAAGGGGTTGAGCTCGACCAGGTCGATGGAGCCCACGAGGCCGCTGTCGTGCAGCATCTCCATCACGAGATGCGCCTCGCGGTAGGTCGCCCCGCCCGGCACGGTGGTGCCGACGCCCGGCGCGATCTGCGGGTCGAGGAAGTCCACGTCCAGGCTGACGTGGAGATGCGTCCGGTCGGGGTCGAGCCCCTCCAGCATGCGCTGCATCAGCACCGAGACGCCGAACTCGTCGATCAGCCGCATGTCGTTGCAGGCGATGCCGTGGTCCTCGATCGCCTCGCGCTCCTGCGCGTCGATGGAGCGGATGCCGAACAGGTGCACCTTGTCGGCCGGCACGGGCGGGAACGGCCGTCCGCCGAGCAGCGGCGCGAGGCTGCGGTCGCCGCACAGGAACGCGACGGACATGCCGTGCATGTTGCCGGAGGGCGTCGTCGCGGGCGTGTTGAAATCGGAATGGGCGTCGAGCCAGAGCACGACCAGGTCCTTGCCGGTCTCGCCGCAGCGGCGCGCGACGGCGCTGACCGTGCCCATGGAGAGGCTGTGGTCGCCGCCCATGAACACCGGCAGCGCCCCGGAGGTCATCATCCCATAGGCCCGGTCGTGGATGGCGGCCGTCCAGGCCGCGATCTCCGCCACGTTGCGGCAGCGCTCGGCCAGCGGCTGCAGCGACGGCGCGAGCGCCGCCTGCGGGGACGCGATGTCGCCATGGTCCTTCACCCGGTAGCCCAGGCCGGCCAGCGTCTCCGGCAGTCCGGCGGTGCGAAGCGCCGCGGGTCCCATCAGGGTTCCGCGGGCGCCCGCGCCATATTCGAGCGGGATCCCGAGAAGCGCGATCTCCGACAGGGCGGCGTCATGCCGCCGGGCGCGGGACGCCTGCTGCGACGGGGCTGGACTATGGGCCAAGGCTCTCTCTCCGGGTGTTCGACAATTCCGATCGATGATGCGGGACCGCGTGCTGAACAGAAAGCCAGCAATGTGCTACAATCAGCCATTGCGCTGACGATAAGGCAGGCTCGGATGGCGATCAGTCAGAAGCACGGCTCTCTGGACGAGACCGACCGTCGGCTGGTCGAGCTGCTGCGCAGCGACGCCCGGATGCCGGCCGCCACGCTGGCGCGCATTCTCGACGTCTCGCGCGGCACCGTCGCCAACCGCATCGCGCGCCTGATTGACGACAAGGTGCTCCTGGGCTTCACCGCGCGGCTGGGCTCCGAGGCCGACGCGGTGGGCGTGCGCGCGCTCACCATGCTGGAGGTCCGAACGGTCGACATGAAGTCCGTCGTCGGCCCCCTGAAGCGCATCCCCGAAGCCGCCCGCGTCTACTCCACCAATGGCCGCTGGGACCTGGCCGTCGAACTGAACGCCCATGACCTCGGCGCGCTCGACCGCGCCATCTCGCAGATCCGGGCCATCCGGGGCGTGTCCCACTCGGAGACCAGCATCCTGCTCGCCGAGCTGTGAGGCCTGCGCCCGGCGCCGGAGCCGTTGACACAACCCCGGATTGAAGACCATCCTCGGCGCATTCCGAGGGGAGCTCCAGGGCGGAGCTGAGACGGCGGTGAGCCGGACCCTTTGAACCTGATCCGGGTCATACCGGCGGAGGGACAGGAACCTGCTTCACGGCGCCACCCCACGCGAGTCCCGGGTCTCCATCGCACCAGGAGATCCCATGACGATTCACACCCCGCATTCCCCGCGCAACGGCGCCGACGCGCCCCAATCGGTCACGACCGGTCCTCTGCCGGCCTCCCGCAAGGTCTACGCTCCTGCGCAGGGCGGTCCCGGCATCCAGGTCCCGTTTCGCGAGATCGCGCTGGCGCCCAGCGCCGGCGAGCCGCCGGTCCGCGTCTACGACGCCTCCGGCCCCTACACCGATCCCGACGCCATCATCGACCTCGCGGCCGGCCTGCCGGAAGTCCGCAAGCCCTGGCTGGAGAGGCGGCTTGGCCTCGCCCCGGCCCAGCCCCGCGCCGTGAAGCCGGAGGACAACGGCTCGGTCCCGCCCGAGAGGCTGGTTCCGTCCTGTCCCGCGCCCCGGTCCGTTTTGGCCGGCGAGCCCGGCGCGCTCGTCACCCAGTACGAGTTCGCCCGCGCCGGCCTGATCACCGAGGAGATGATCTATGTGGCCGCGCGCGAGAATCTCGGCCGCGACGCGGCTCTGGCCGAGGCGGGCGCGCGCATCGCCGACGGCGAGAGCTTCGGGGCGGCGCTCCCGGCCCATGTGACGCCGGAATTCGTCCGCCAGGAGATCGCCGCCGGGCGCGCCATCATCCCGGCCAACGTCAACCACCGGGAGCTCGAGCCGATGATCATCGGCCGCAACTTCCTGGTGAAGGTGAACGCCAATATCGGCAACTCCGCCGTCACCTCGTCGGTGGCCGAGGAGGTCGAGAAGCTGGTCTGGGCGATCCGCTGGGGCGCGGACACCGTCATGGACCTCTCGACCGGCCGCAACATCCACAACATCCGCGACTGGATCATGCGCAACGCCCCCGTGCCGATCGGCACGGTGCCGATCTACCAGGCGCTGGAGAAGGTCGACGGCGACGCCTCCCGCCTCGACTGGGAGGTGTTCAAGGACACGCTGATCGAGCAGGCCGAGCAGGGGGTGGACTACTTCACCATCCATGCCGGCGTCCGCCTCGCCCATGTGCCGCTGACGGCCCGCCGGGTGACCGGCATCGTCTCGCGCGGCGGCTCCATCATGGCCCGGTGGTGCCTGTCGCATCACCGCGAGAGCTTCCTATATGAGCGCTTCGGCGAGATCTGCGACATCATGCGTCGCTACGACGTGTCGTTCTCGCTGGGCGACGGCCTGCGCCCGGGGTCCATCGCGGACGCCAACGACGCGGCCCAGTTCGCCGAACTCGACACGCTGGGCGAGCTCACGCGGGTCGCGTGGGACAAGGGCTGCCAGGTGATGATCGAGGGCCCCGGCCATGTGCCGATGCACAAGATCAAGGCCAACATGGACAAGCAGCTCGCCACCTGCGGCGAGGCGCCCTTCTACACGCTCGGGCCGCTGACGACCGACATCGCGCCGGGCTACGACCACATCACCTCCGGGATCGGGGCGGCCATGATCGGCTGGTTCGGCACGGCGATGCTCTGCTATGTCACCCCCAAGGAGCATCTCGGGCTGCCCAATCGCGACGACGTCAAGACGGGCGTGATCACCTACCGGATCGCCGCGCATGCGGCCGACCTCGCCAAGGGCCATCCCGCCGCGCAGGTCCGGGATGACGCTTTGTCGCGGGCGCGCTTCGAGTTCCGCTGGGAGGACCAGTTCAACCTGTCGCTGGACCCCGACACGGCCCGCGCCTTCCACGACGAGACGCTGCCCAAGGAGGCGCACAAGGTCGCGCATTTCTGCTCCATGTGCGGTCCGAAATTCTGCTCGATGAAGATCAGCCAGGACCTGCGCCACGAGGCCGCAGCGATGAACGCGGCGGCCGAGCAGGAGCGCGCCGCGGGTCTGGACCAGAAGGCCCGGGAGTTCACGGCCGCGGGCGGCGCCCTCTACGTTCCCGCGCCCTGAAAGGCGGACCCTGACGCAAAAAACCGCCGGCGCGGGACGCCGGCGGAAGGGGATTTCCCCTGGCCTGACGCAACGCGGCCAGGGGACGGTCTCGGAGGGAAGTCGAGAAGGAGAGCCTCTCGGCCGCATCATCAGACCACGGTGGAGCCATTCGGCGTGTGAGCGAGTTCACAGGACGCCGCACCGGGCCCCGATGCGCGTTCCGCTTGACGGCGGAGAACGCCGGCGGCCACTCTGGCGGCTGGCGGGGGCCAGCATTGGCAATCGTGAGGGCTCCATGTTTCGTATCGTGAAGACGCTCGGGCTGGCGTTGGCGCTGACGGCGGGCGCAGCAGGCGCGAGCCGCGCCGCCGACGTCGTCGTCTCCTCCAAGCTCGACACGGAAGCGACGTTGCTGGGCAACGTCATCCGCCTCGTCCTGGAGGCCAACGGCGTCAAGACGCAAGACCGCCTCACGCTTGGCGGCACGCCCGTGGTCCGCAAGGCGATCACGTCCGGCGAGATCGACATCTACCCGGAATACACAGGCAACGCGGCCTTCTTCTTCAACAAGGCGGAAGACCCGGCCTGGAAGGATCTCGCCAAGGGCTACGAAATGGCCAGGAAGCTCGACTACGACGCCAACAAGATCGTCTGGCTGACGCCCGCGCCCGCCAACAATACCTGGGCGATCGCCGTCCGCAAGGACGTGGCGAGCGGCGCCAAGCTCGCCACCATGAGCGATTTTGGCAAGTGGGTGTCAGGCGGCGGAAAGGTGAAGCTCGCGGGCTCGGCCGAGTTCGTGAACTCGGCGGCCGCCCTGCCGTCCTTCCAGAAAACCTACGGCTTCGCCCTGAAGCCCGACCAGCTCCTGGTGCTCTCGGGCGGCGACACCGCGGCCACCATCAAGGCCGCGGCGGACCAGTCGAACGGGACCAACGCCGCCATGGTGTACGGCACGGACGGCGGCATCGCGGCCTCCGGCCTCGCCGTGATGGAGGACGACAAGAACGACCAGCCGGTCTATGCGCCGGCCCCCATCATCCGCGAGTCGGTGCTGAAGGAGCATCCGAAGATCGCCGACATGCTGAAGCCCGTCTTCGAGAGCTTCACGCGCGAGACCCTGCAGGAGCTGAACGCGCGCATCCAGGTGGGCGGCGAGCCCGCCAAGGCGGTGGCCGAGGACTACCTGAAATCCAAGGGCCTGCTGAAGAAGTAAGCGCGCCGTGGCCGGGCCGTCCGGAACCGCCGCCGCGCTGCCAGCGCCTTCGGCGGCGCGCGGCGGCGAACGGACCCGCCGCATCGATCGCCTCGGCGTGCTCCTGTGCGCCATCGGCGGCGCCGGGACGGCCTTGCTGCCCTTCCTCGTCTTCAAGGCCAACCGGATCGCCTCGGGCGCTCCGAAAGGCGTGTGGGAGGCCCTGCCGCCCGCCGGCGCCGCGGCGTTCTGGTCGGCGGTCGGCGGCGTCGCGGTCGTCGCCGTGCTGGTGGGGAGCCCCAAGGCCCGGCTCGCCGCCTCCCTGGCCGGAGTGGTCGCGCTTCTGGGCGCCGTCGCTCTCGGCGCCGCCCATCTCTCCCCGCCGGGCGACCGCTTCGCCCGCATCGCGCCGGGCGGCGGCGCCTGGCTGCTCCTGCTCGCCGTCGGCCTGATGGCCACCGACGCGCTCGCCCGGCTGAGGCCCGGCCCGCTCGCCCGCGTGCTGGCCTTGGCGGCGGCGGGCGCCGTCGCGGCCCTGATGCTCAAGTCCGGCCTGTTCGATTCCCTGTCGGTGCTGCGCGAATACGCCTCGCGCGCGGAGGTGTTCGCCCGCGAGGCGCGCCAGCACGTGCTGCTCGCCGGCGGCTCGGTGGCCGCCGCCATCCTGGCGGGCGCTCCGCTGGGCGCCGCGTGCCACCGGTCCCCGCGGCTGCGCGCCGCGGCGCTGCCGGCGCTCAACATCGTCCAGACGATCCCCAGCATCGCGCTCTTCGGCATCCTGATGGCCCCTCTGGGCTATCTGGGGCGGGCCTTCCCCCTGGCGGGCGATCTCGGCGTGCGGGGCATCGGCGCGGCCCCCGCGCTCGTGGCGCTGTTCCTCTACGCCCTGCTGCCGCTGACGGCGAACACGGCGCTCGGCCTGCGGCAGGTCTCCCCCGCCGCCGTGGACGCGGCCTACGGCATGGGCATGACCCGCTGGCAGGTGCTGCGCGGCGTGGAGATCCCGCTCGCGCTGCCGGTCATCCTCACCGGCGTGCGCATCGTGCTGGTCCAGAACATCGGCCTCGCCACCGTGGCGGCGCTGATCGGCGGCGGCGGACTGGGGACTTTCGTGTTCCAGGGCGTCGGCCAGACCGCGATCGACCTCGTCCTGCTCGGGGCCGTCCCCACGGTCGCGCTCGCCTTCTCGGCCGCGGTGCTGCTGGACGCGGCCGTGGATGCGCTGCGAAAGGCGCCCGCATGATCGTCCTCGACGCCCTCACCAAGCGCTACGGCGACACGACGGTCGTCGACCGCGTGTCCATGATCATCGAGCCCGGGACCATCGCGGTCGTGGTCGGGCAGTCCGGCTCGGGCAAGTCGACGCTGCTGCGCATGATCAACCGGCTGGTGGAGCCCAGCTCCGGAACGGTCACCATCGACGGCGTCGACGTCGCGGCCAAGCCCGGCCACGAGCTGAGGCGCGGCATCGGCTACGCCATCCAGGGCCACGGCCTGTTTCCCCATCGCACGGTGGCGCAGAACATCGCCACCGTGCCGCGCCTGCTGGGCTGGCCGCGCGCCCGCATCGCGGCGCGGGTCGCGGAGTTGCTGGAGGCCTTCGGGCTCGATCCAGCGCTGTTCGCCGGCAAATATCCGCATGAGCTCTCCGGCGGCGAGCAGCAGCGGGTGGGCGTCGCCCGCGCCCTGGCGACCGAGCCCAACATCCTTCTCATGGACGAGCCCTTCGGGGCGCTGGACCCCATCATTCGCATGAAGGCGCAGGACGACCTCCTCGCCATCCAGCGCCGCTTCGGCACCACCATCCTGCTCGTCACCCACGACATGGACGAGGCTTTCCATCTGGGAGACCGCATCGCCGTGATGAGCGGCGGCCGCCTCTTGCAATATGGCGCGCCGGCCGAGCTGCTGGTTCGCCCGGCGGACGACTACGTCGCCCGGCTCACCGGGTCCTCCGAGCGCGCCTTCCGGCTGCTGTCGCTGTTGCGGGCCGGCGACGCCGTGGAGCCCGGCCCCCCGCCGGCCGGGACGCCGGGCGCCGTCGACGCCGAGGCCAGCCTCAAGGACGCGCTGGCCGAACTCGTCTGGCGCGGCGTCGACCGGATCGCCGTGACGGGGCCGGACGACCGGCCGCTCGGGGTGTTGACCCTGCGCGGCGTGCTGGAGCGGGGGAGGGCGCGGTGACGCTGCGGGCCTTGTGGCCGAGGCTCCTCGCGGCCGCCCTGCTGGCCGCCTTCCTGCTCTCGCCCCAGAGCTTCGCGCCGGTCTTCGCGCCGCTCACGCATGACGGCGCGCCGGCGATCTACAACCAGGCCAGCCTGCTGGCGCTGGCGCTCGCCCATCTGCGGCTGGTCGCGCTGGCGACGGCCGCGAGCGCCGTGGTGGCCGTGAGCCTCGGCGTGCTCGTCACGCGCCGGATCGGGGCGGAGTTCATGCCCCTGTCGCGGGCGATCGTGAATATCGGCCAGACCTTCCCGCCCGTCGCCGTGCTGGCCGTCGCGGTGCCGCTCGTCGGCTTCGGAGAGGCGCCGACCCTCATCGCGCTCTTCGTCTACGGGCTGCTGCCCATTTTCGAGAACACCATCGGCGGGCTTCAGCAGACGCCCGCTGCGGTGATCGACGCCGCGCGGGGCGCCGGCATGAGCCCGCTCCAGCGCCTCTGGCAGGTCGAGCTGCCGCTCGCCGCGCCGCAGATCTTCGAGGGCGTGCGCCTCTCCACCGTCATCGCGATCGGGACGGCCACGATCGGGTCGACGGTGGCCGCCAAGGGGCTGGGCGAAGTCATAATCGCCGGCCTGCTCTCCGACAACACTGCCTTCGTGGTCCAGGGCGGCCTCGTCGTCGGCCTCATGGCCGTGCTGGTCTATGACGCGCTGTCGGCGGGCGAACGCGCCCTCCTGCGCAGGATCGGGCTCCCGGCCCGCTAGAGCGCGCTGCGAAACGGTGGAATCCGGCTTTTCGCATGAAGCATGCGACCCCTCCCAAAAAACCTAGACCGGCGCGCCTTCCGGCCGCGGCGGCACGGCGGGCGCGATCGGCGCGGGCCGCCGACGGCGGCGGTGGAGCTTGTCCATCAGCAGGTAGATCACCGGCGTCGTGTAGAGGGTGAGGAGCTGCGACACGATCAGCCCGCCCGCGATGGTGACGCCGAGCGGCCGGCGCAGTTCGGAGCCCGGCCCGGTCGCGACGATCAGCGGCAGGGCGCCGAGCAGCGCCGCCAGCGTCGTCATCAGGATGGGCCGGAACCGCTCCAGGCAGGCCTCGTGGATGGCGTCCCTCGGCGACAGCCCGCGCGAGCGCTCCGCCTCCAGGGCGAAGTCGACCAGCATGATGCCGTTCTTCTTGACGATCCCGATGAGCAGGATGACGCCGATGAAGGCGATCACCGAGAGCTCCATGCCGGTCAGCTTGAGCGCCAGCAGCGCGCCCAGCGCCGCCGACGGCAGGGTCGACAGGATGGTCAGCGGATGCGCCAGGTCCTCGTACAGGATCCCCAGCACCAGATAGACGGCGACCAGCGCCGACAGGAGCAGCAGCGGCTGCGAGGCGGCGCTGTCGGAGAAGGCCTTGGCGTCGCCGGCGAACTCCGCATGCAGCGCATCCGGCAGGTGCATCGCGGCGACGGCCTCCAGGATGCGCTTCTGCGCGTCGGCGGCCAGCACGCCCGGCGCCATGTCGAAGCTGATCGTCGCCGCCGGGAACTGGCCCTGGTGGTTCACCACCAGCGGCGCCAGCGTGCGCTCCACCGAGGCCACGGCCGAGAGCGGCAGCTGCGCGCCGCCCGCGCCGGTCACATAGATCGACGACAGGTCCCCCGGGTCGCGCTGAAACCGTTGGTCCACTTCCATGACGATCCGGTACTGGTTGCGCTGCGTGTAGATGGTTGAGATCTGGCGTTGCGCGAAGGCGTTGTTCAGCGCGTTGTCGATGTCCTGGATCTTGACCCCGAGGCGCGACGCCGTCGGCCGGTCGATCGCGACCGTCGCCTGCAGGCCGTTGGGCTGCCGGTCCGACGTGACGTCGACGAGGCCCTCGACCTTCTTCAGCTCCTCCAGCACCTTCGGCGCCCAGGCCACGAGCTCGTCATAGTCCGGATCCCACAGCGTGAACTGGTTCGGCGAGGCGCCCTGGCGTCCGCCGACCCGCACGTCCTGCGTGCCGAACAGGTAGACCCGGATGCCCGCGACCCCGGCGAGCGCCTTGCGGATGCGGTCGATCACGAGGGCGGTGGCCAGCCCGCCGCGCTGGTCGATGGGCTTCAGGCTGACATAGAGCTGGCCCTGGTTGACCGAGCCGGACCAGCCGCTCGCGCCCACCGACGAGCCGACGCCGGCCACGGCCGGGTCGGCCTGCACGATCGCCGCCGCCCGCTCCTGCAGGTCCTGCATGGCCGGGAAGGAGATGTCCGTGGAAGCTTCGGTGAAACCGAAGAGAAGGCCCGTATCGTCCTGCGGGAAGAAGCCTCTCGGCGTCTTGATGAAGAGGTTGACCGACGCCGCGATGGTGGCCAGAAGCACCAGGACGGCGAGCAGCCTCTGGCGCAGGACGATCGCCAGCGTCACGGCGTAGACCCGCACCATCGCGGCCAGGACGCGCTCGACCATCCGGTCGAGGAGGCCCGTCTGGGCGCCCGTGGGCGCCGAGCGGGTGCGGGCGCAGATCATCGGCGTGACGGTCAGCGACACCATCGTGGAGATCACGATGGTGAAGGCCAGCGTCAGCGAGAATTCCCGAAAGAGCTTGCCCAGCACCCCGCCCATCATGAAGAGCGGCAGGAAGGCGGCCAGCAGCGACACGCTGATCGCCATCACGGTGAACCCGATCTGCCGCGCGCCCTCGAGGGCGGCCCGCATGGCGCTCATTCCCGCCGCGCGGTTCCGGTCGATGTTCTCGATCATCACGATGGCGTCGTCGACGACGAAGCCGACCGACACGGCCAGCGCCATGAGCGAGATGTTGTCGAGGGAGAAGCCCGCCGCCCACATGGCCGCGCAGGCCCCGGCCAGCGACAGCGGCACCGTCACGCCCGCCGCCAGCGTCGGGGTCAGCCGCCGCAGGAACGCGAAGACCACCAGCATCACCAGCCCGACCGTGGCGGCCAGCGTCCATTGCATGTCCGCCACGCTGGCCCGGATGGTGACGGTGCGGTCGGTCAGGATGTCGACCCTGACGCCCGCCGGGATCCACCGGCCGAGCTGCGGCAGCAGCGCCTTGATCTGGTCCACCGTGGCGATGACGTTGGCGTCGCCCTGCTTGGTGATGGTGATCAGCACGGCCGGCTGGCCGTTGAACGACGCGGCCGAGCGCCGGTTGCGCACGCCGGGCTCCACCGCCGCGATGTCGGCCAGCCGGACGCCGACCCCGTTGCTGGTCTTCACCAGCAGGCGGCCGACCTCGGCGGCGGTCCGCATCTGCGCGTTGGTGGCGATGGACAGCATCCGGTCCTCGCCGTCGATCGAGCCGATCGGCGCGAGCGCGTTGGCGGCGGCGATGGCGCTGCGCACCGTCTCCATGGAGACGCCCATGGCCGAGAGGCGCGTGGGATCGATCCGCACCCGGATCGCGGGCTGCTCGGCCCCCGCCACCGAGACGTCCGCCACCCCCTGCACCTGCGCGATTCGCTGGGCGATGACGCTGTCGGCCGCGTCGTAGATGGCGCTCGGCGCCACCGTGTCGGAGGTGAGCGCCAGGATCAGGATCGGCGCCGCCGCGGGGTTGGCCTTGCGGAACGTTGGAAGCGTCGGCAGGTCGCCGGGAAGGTCGGTCGCGGCGGCGTTGAGCGCGGCCTGCACGTCGCGGGCCGCCCCGTCAATGCTGCGGCCGGCGTCGAACTGCACCGAGATGGTGCTGGTGCCGAGCGAGCTGCGCGACGTGATCTCGGTGACGCCCGCGATCTCGCCCAGGCGCCGTTCGAGCGGCGCCGCCACAGTCGCCGCCATGGTGGCCGGATCCGCGCCGGGCCGGCTGGTCGAGACCCGGATGGTCGGCAGGTCCACCGTCGGCAGGCTCGCCACCGGCAGGAACCTGTAGGCCACGACGCCGGCCAGCAGCAGCCCGAGCGCCATCAGGGTCGTCCCGACGGGACGGCGGATGAACGGGCCCGAGATGCTGAAGCCGCTCATGGGCGTTCGCCCGAAAGGGCCGGGGACGGGGCGGGCGCGGCGTCCTCTCGAAGGCTCGCCAGCGGCGCCCCGCCGAGCCGCAGGCGCAGGTTCTCCAGCGCCAGGTAGATCACCGGCGTGGTGTAGAGCGTGATGAGCTGGCTCAGCAGGAGCCCGCCCACGATGCTGATGCCGAGCGGGTTGCGCAGCTCCGAGCCGACGCCGTCCTCGAGCGCCAGCGGCAGGGCGCCCAGCAGCGCCGCCAGGGTCGTCATCATGATCGGCCGGAAGCGCAGCCGGCAGGCCTTCACGATGGCGTCGCGGGGCGACAAGCCTTCGGTGCGCTCCGCGTCGAGCGCGAAGTCGATCATCATGATGGCGTTCTTCTTGACGATGCCCATCAAGAGCACGATCCCGATCAGCGCCACGAGCGACAGGTCCCGCCCCGTGAGGATCAGCGCCAGCAGCGCGCCGACGCCGGCCGAGGGCAGCGTGGACAGGATGGTGAGCGGGTGGATGGCGCTCTCGTAGAGCACGCCCAGCACGATGTAGATCGTCACCACGGCGGCCAGGATCAGCCAGGGCTGCCCGGCCAGCGAGCGGGCGAACTCCGCCGCCTCGCCCGAATAGCGGCCGGTCACCGTGTCCGGCATGCCGATCTCCGCCTCCGCGCGCGAGATCGCCGCGACGGCGTCGCCGAGCGACGCCCCGGGGGCGAGATCGAAGCTGATGGTCTCGGCCGGGAACTGCTCGTCATGCTGGATCACCAGCGGCGCCGTCCGATGCCGGATCGTCGCCACGGCCGTGAGCGGCACCTGCGCGCCCGCGCTGGACGAGAGATAGAGCCGCCCCAGCGAGGCGCTGTCCTGCTGGTAGCGGGGCTGGGCCTCCAGGATGACGCGATACTGGTTCGCCTGGGCGTAGATGGTGGAGATCTGCCGCTGCCCGAAGGCGCTGTTCAGCGTGTCGTTGATCGTCTGCATGGAGACGCCGAGGCGCGCCGCCATGTCGCGGTCGACGTCGACGAAGATCTGCCCGCCGCCGTCGCCCCCCTCCGTGCCGACGTCACGCAGGCCGGGCTCGGCGGCGATCCGCCTCGCCAGCCGGGCGGCCCAGCCCGTCACCTCCGCGCCGTCCGCCCCGGTCAGCGTGTACTGGTAGGCGGCGCGGCTGGAGCGTGTCGTGATCTGGATGTCCTGCACCATCTGGAAGGTGGCGCGCACGCCGGGGACGCCCGCGGTGCGCTCGCGCAGGCGCGCGATCACCTCCTCGGCGGAGGACGCGCGCTGCGTGCGCGGCTTCAGCGTGATGGTGAGGCGGCCCGTGTTGGGCGTCAGGTTCGTCGGGCCGACCCCCGCGATGGCCGCCACGCCGGTGACGTCCGGATCGCGCCGGATGGCGTCAGCCATCGCGACCTGGGCGCGCGAGATCGCTGCGAAGGACGCCGTCGGCTCGCCTTGCGTGACGGCGGTCAGGAGCCCGGTGTCCTGCGGCGGCAGGAACCCCTTCGGCATCGCCGCATAGAGCCAGACCGTCGCCGCCAGCGTGCCGAAGGTGATCGCCAGCATCACGGCCCCGTGCTGCACGGCCCAGCCCAGGCTCGCCGCATAGGCGTCCGCGATCGCGTCGAAGAGGCGGCCGAAGACCGCGAAGGGCCGCCCGCGGCCCCGGCCTGCGGGCGCCTCGTCCGGCGCTGTCCGGCCCTTCAGGATCAGGGCGCACATCATGGGCGTGAGCGTCAGCGAGACGATCGCGGAGGCCACCACCGCGATGGTGAGCGTCAGCGCGAACTCCCGGAACATGCGTCCCACGAGCCCGGTCATGAACAGCAGCGGAATGAACACCGCGACCAGCGACAGCGTCAGCGACACGACCGTGAAGCCGATCTCCCGCGCGCCGTCCAGCGCCGCCTGCAGCGGCTTCTCGCCTCTCTCGATGTGGCGCACGATGTTCTCGATCATCACGATCGCGTCGTCGACCACGAAGCCCGTGCCGATGGTCAGCGCCATGAGGGAGAGGTTGTCCAGGCTGAAGCCCGCGAACCACATCACCCCGAAGGTCGCGATCAGCGACAGCGGCAACGCGACGCCCGCGATCAGGGTGGCCCGCACGGTGCGCAGGAACAGGAGCACCACCAGCACCACGAGCCCGACGCTCAGCGCCAGGGTGAACTGCACGTCCGCGATCGACGCCCGGATCGTGCCCGTGCGGTCGTGCGCCACCGTGAGCGTGACGTCCGCCGGCAAGGTCCGCTGCAGCCGCGGCAGCTCGCGCTGCAGCCGCCGGACGGTCTCCACCACATTGGCGCCGGGCTGGCGCTGGATGTCGATGATCAGCGCCGGCTGGCCCTCGTACCAGCCCGCCACCTTGGCGTTCTCCAGCCCGTCCACCACGTCGGCCACGTCGCTGAGCAGGACGGGCGCGTTGTTGCGGTAGGCCACGACGACGCTCTTGTAGGCGTCCGCGCTGGTGATCTGGTCGTTCGCCGCGAGGGTGTAGGACTGGTGCGCGCCGTCCAGCGACCCCTTCGGGCCGGCCACGTTGGCGTTGACGATGGCGGTGCGCAGGTCGTCCATCCCGATCGCGTAGGAGGCCAGCCGCTGCAGGTCGGCCTGGATGCGGATGGCGGGCCGCACGCCGCCCTGCACCGAGACATGCCCGACGCCCGAGACCTCGCTCAGACGCTGCGCCAGCAGCGTGTCCGCCATGTCGCTGAGCTGGCGCACCTCATAGGTCGGGGACCGCAGCGCCAGCGTCAGGATGGGCGCGTCCGCCGGGTTCACCTTGGAGTAGGTCGGCGGGTAGGGCAGCGTCTTGGGCAGGGTCGAGGCCGCGGCGTTGATGGCCGCCTGCACGTCCTGGGCGGCGGCGTCGATGTCGCGGTCGAGGCCGAACTGCAGGGTCACCTGGCTGATGCCGAAGGCCGAAGACGACGTCATCGTCGTCAGCGACGGGATCTGGCCCATCTGGCGCTCCAGCGGCGCCGTGACCAGCGCCGCCACGGTCTCGGGATTGGCGCCCGGCGCCTGCGTGGTGACCTGGATGGTGGGGAAATCCACCTGCGGCAGCGACGACACCGGCAGGTTCCAGTAGCCCAGCACGCCGCCGAGCAACACCGCCAGCCCCAGCAGCGAGGTGGCGATCGGCCGGCGGATGAAGGGCGTGGAGATGCTCATCGGACGGACGCCGCGTCGGGGCGGAGTGCGCGTTCGGCGTCGCTCATGGCGTCGCCGCCCTGCCGGCGGGCGGCTGGCCCGCCGCCTCGCGCCGCGGGCGCGCTCCGGGCTCGCCGGGAGCGCCGGCGCCCGCCGCCGGGACGCCGTCGCGCCTGCGCCGGCCCTCGCCGCCCTCCTGGCCGGGCCTCGGGACGCGGTCGCGCACGTCCTGGTGGATCTCGGCCGAGGGCGCGGGCGACGTTCCCTCCGGCGCCGTCACGCTCACCCGCGCGCCGTCCGCCAGTCGGGCGAAGCCCGTCGTCACCACCCGTTCGCCGGCCTGGAGGCCGGAGGCGATGACCGACTGGACGTCGTCCTGCTGGCCGACCGAGACCTCCCGCACCGCCGCGGTGTCCTGCGCCGTGACCACATAGACGAACGCGCCCTTCGGGCCGCGCTGGACCGCGGCCGTCGGGGTGACGACGGCCTGCCGCAACGTCTCGACCAGCAGCCGCACATTGACGAAGGCTCCGGGCCACAGGCCGAGCGAAGCGTTCGGGAACTCGGCCTTCAGCCGCACCGTGCCGGTGGCCACGTCCACCTGGTTGTCGACCACCTGGAGGGCGCCGGTGTCCACCGCGCCCTTGCCGCTCGGGTCCATGGCGTCGACCCGGACCGGCCCCGCGGCGCTGGCCTTGATGATGCGCGGCAACTGCTGCTGGGGCACGTTGAACAGCACCGAGATGGGCTGGATCTGCGAGATCGTCACGATGCCCAGCGCGTCGGACTGCTTGACGATGTTGCCCTCGTCGATGTTGCGGATGCCGGTTCGCCCGTCGATCGGGGAGACGATCGTCGTGTAGGCGAGCGTGGCGCGGGCGCTGTCGATGGCGGCCTGGTCCGATTTCAGCTGCGCCTCCAGCTGCGCCACGGTCGAACGCTGCGTGTCGGCCTGCTGCTTGGTGACGGCGTTCGTCTCCGACAGGCGAATATAGCGCTCCAGGTCCCGCCTGGCGTTATCGAGCAGGGCGGCGTCCTGGGCCTTCTTGGCCGTCGCCTGGTCGAGCTGGGCCTGGTAGGGCGTCGGATCGATGAGGGCGAGGACGTCGCCCTTCCTGACCGGCTGCCCTTCCTGGAACTGGATCCGGATCAGCTGGCCGTCCACTTGCGGGCGCAGCGTGACGGTGTTGAGCGGCCGCGCCGTCCCGACGCTGTCGATATAGACCGGCACGTCGGCGAGCCGCGCCGGCGTGGCGATGACGGCCGCCGGCGGCTGGCCCGCGCCGCCCTCCGGCCCGCCGCGGCGCCGGCGGGCGCCGCCCGGCCCGCCGCGCTCGGCGACGCCCTCCTGCTGGCCCGGCCAGAAGCGGTCGACCGCCATCGGGCCGATCAGCGCCCCGATGACGGTCAGCATCGTCAGCGGGACGACGACCCGCCACACCCTGCTCATTCACGGTCCCTCCGGGGCGGCGCGCGCGCGGTTCCCCCGACCAGTCCTATCTCAATCGGACAGTCTTATCCCATCACATGGTGTCGACGCTGCGGCTTCGCCGTGGCGCAAGATCCCAGCCCCCGCCCAGCGCCTGGTAGAGGGCCACGATCGCCTGCAGCCGTGCGATCCTCACCTGCGCCAGCGCGTCCAGGCTCTGGAACAGGCTCGACTGCGTGTTCAGCACGGTGACGATGTCGACCGTGCCTTCCCGCAGGCGCTGCTCGGAGATCTGGTAGGCCTTGCGCGAGCTCTCGACGGCCTGCGCCTCGAGCTGCTCCTGCCGGGCGAGCTGGCGCACGGCCACCAGCGCGCGCTCCACATCCGCGAAGGCCGACACGATGGACTTGCGATAAAGCTCCAGGAGTTCGCCTTGGCGACCCTGCGCCTGCTGCAGCTGGCCCTCCAGGCGGCCGCCGCTGAAGATCGGCTGGGCGAGGCCGGCCGCGAGCGTGTAGAACCCCGCGCCGGGGCCGAACAGGCTCTTCAGCGCCAGGCTCTCGAAGCCGCCCTGTCCGGTGAGCTGGATCGACGGGTAGAACTGCGCCCGCGCGACGGTGACGTCGGCGCTGGCGGCGGCGAGCTGCTCCTCGGCCGACCGCACGTCCGGGCGGCGCGCCAGCAGCTCGGAGGGCAGCCCGGGATCGATGCGCGGGAACGCGACGCGCGAGACGCCGCCCCCCTTGATGGCGACGCGCTCGGGCGCGCGCCCCAGCAACACCGCCAGCGTCGACCCGTCCTGCTCGATCTGCTGCTCCAGCGGCGGAATCGCGGCGCGCAGCTGCGCCACCACGGTCGCCTGCTGGGCCTCGTCCAACGAGGTCGCGGTGCCGACCGCGACCCGCTCGCGGATGAGCGCCAGCACCCGGCTGGCGCTGGCCAGGTTGTCGCGCGCGATGCGCAGCCGGTCCTGCGCGCCGAGAAGGTTGAAATAGGTGGTGGCCGTCGTCGCCAGGGTGGACAGCGCCACCGTGTCGCGATCGAAGCGCGAGGCCTGCGCGGCGTCCTGGGCCGCGGTCAGCGCCGCCCGGTTCTTGCCCCAGAAGTCGATCTCGTAGCTGGCGCTGAGGCTCGTCAAGAACAGGTTGCGCTCCGTTCCGCGGCTGCCGCCCAGCCCCGCCGAGCGGATCCGGCTCGCATTGGCCGCGCCGTCGAGCGTCGGCAGCAGCGCCGCTCCGGCGATGCGCGCCTGCGCGTCCGCCTGCACGATGCGGTAGGCCGCGGCGCCGATGTCGAAATTGTCGGTTTCAACCGCCTCCATGATGCGCGTCAGCTCCGGCGAGCGGAACGCGCGCCACCACGCGACGTTCGCCGGCGCTCCGCCGGGCGAGCCCTTCGCGGCCTTGAAGTTCGACGGCGGCGCGATCGAGGCGTCCGGTTTCTCGATGGGCAGGCAGCCGGCGAGCGCGAGCGCGGTCGCGCCCATGAGGGCCGCGAGCCTGCGCCCAACGGGGCGTCTGGGGGAAGGCGGAGGCGTCAAGCCGGATCCTAGCCGCGATGCGAAGAAGGCGGACCGCCGGGGTCCGCTCCGACTCGATCAGAGTCGCGCCTGCAAGACTATGGGATAGCGGCGAAAGAAGGGACTCGGCCAGTCATGCGCGCAGCCGCCGCGGGACGCGGCCGCCGGAGCTGGCGCCAACCTTGCGTGAACCGCCCCAGAGTTGCGGAACGCCGTTCATCCATGCCCAAGCCCACCCGGATCGTCATCATCGACCAGAGCCCCGTCCGGCGCGCCATCCTGGCGGAGGGCCTCCACGAGGCGGGCTTTTCGGATGTGATCCATCTGGAGGGCACGGACCGGATCATGGACCGGATCGTGGCGGCCGAGCCCGACATCATCGTCATCGACCTGGAGAGCCCCAGCCGCGACGTGCTGGAGCAGATGTTCCAGGTGAGCCGCGCCGTGCCGCGGCCGGTCGCCATGTTCGTCGACCAGTCCGACACCTCCATGATCAACGCCGCTATCGACGCCGGCGTCTCCGCCTATGTGGTGGACGGGCTGCGCAAGGACCGGGTGAAGCCGATCCTCGACATGTGCATCAGCCGCTTCAACGCCTTCGCGCGCCTCAAGGACGAGCTGGAGCAGGCGAAGTCGCAGCTGGCCGACCGCAAGGTGATCGACCGCGCCAAGGGCATCCTGATGAAGGCCAAGGGCGTCACCGAGGAGGAGGCCTACGCGCTGCTGCGCAGGACCGCCATGAACGAGAAGAAGAAGGTCGCCGAGATCGCCCAGTCGGTGGTCACGGCGGCGGAGCTGCTGCGATGAGCGCGCGCCTGCGCATCGGCTATATCCCGCTGGTGGACGCGACCTTGCTGCTCGCGGCCGAGCGGTTCGGCTTCGCGGCCGCCGAAGGCCTGGAGCTCGAACTCGTCCCGGAGGTGTCCTGGGCCAATATCCGCGACAAGCTCAATCTTGGGATCCTCGACGCCGCCCACATGCTGGCGCCCTCGGCCATCGCGGCGAGCCTGGGGCTGGGGCAGGTGAAATCGGCGCTGGTCGCCCCCGTCGCGCTGAACCTGAACGGCAACGCCATTACGATCTCCACCTCGCTGCGGGCCGAGATGGACGACCTGCTGGACGGCGATCCCGCGGACCCCGCCGTCACGGCGGCCGCGCTGGGGCGCATCGCGCGCGGGCGGCTGCGCAACGGCCTGCCGCAGATCACGCTCGGCCATGTGTTTCCGTTCTCGACGCACCACTACCAGCTGCGGCTCTGGCTGCGCTCGGGCGGCGTCGACCCGGACCAGGACGTCAACCTCGTCGTGCTGCCTCCGCCCTTCATGGCGGACAGCCTCAAAAATGGGCAGCTGGAGGGCTTCTGCGTGGGAGCGCCCTGGAACAGCATCGCGGTGGCGTCCGGCCACGCCGTCATGCTGCATCTGGGCTGCGACATCGTCCCCGACGCGCCCGAGAAGGTGCTGGCGCTGCGCGCCGAGTGGCAGGCCCGTCACGCCGAGCCGACCGCCAGGCTGATCCGCGCGGTGCGGCGCAGCGCTCAATGGCTGACCCAGCCGGATTCGAAGCGGCCGGCCGCCTCCATGCTGGCCGACACCGGCCTGTTCGGCGCCTCTGAGGAGCTGCTGCTGGCCATTCTGCGCGGATCGCTGGTCACCTCGCCCGGCGCCGATCCCCGTCCTGCTCCCGACTATATCCGCCTCGGACCCGAAACGCTCGCGCCCGACCCGGCTCACGCCGCCTGGCTGGTCGACCGCATGGCGGAGGCCGGGCAGCTGGCGAACGCGCGGGAGGCGCGGGAGATGGCGGCCGCGACCTATCGCCCGGACCTGTTCGCAGCCGCAACGGCGGGATGAGCCGTCACTCTCCTTATTGCAGTGCACAACAATTCAGCGAAAGCGTGCTCAGCGAGGCAGCGTTCGGATCCCGGTGAATCTCCTCATGAAGCGCAGCTCGCAGCATCAAGTCGTTCCAGAATCGATGCTTTCACCGGGCTTCTCCCACTTGGCACGCCGCTTGTATCCATAAGCTCAAAGCCGCCAACGCCGACGGTTTGATCAGAGGCCCTCGCGGGCCGCCCAGCAGCGCCGCTGACCAGCCTTCCCGGCCAATCGGGGAGGGCTCGTCAGCGGCGCTTTTCGTTTCAGCGGAGCCGAGCATGTCCGAGCGCAAGACCCCCGAACCGATCACCGCCGGCGTTAGCCGCCGCTCGTTGCTCCTGCGCGGCGGAAGCGCGCTGGGCGCATCGGCGCTGCTGAGCGCGGTCGGGATCAGCCTGCCGGGCGGCGCCTTCGCGCAGGCGGCGGGACCGGAAGTCACCGGCGTCAAGCTTGGCTACATCGCGCTCACGGACGCCGCGCCGCTGATCGTCGCCAAGGAGAAGGGCCTCTTCGCCAAGCACGGCATGCCGGACGTCGACGTCGCCAAGCAGGCGTCGTGGGGCGCGACGCGCGACAACCTCGTGCTCGGCGGCGCGGCCAACGGCATCGACGGCGCTCACATCCTGACGCCGCTGCCCTACCTGATGTCGGCCGGCAAGGTGACGCAGAACAACGTCCCGGTGCCGATGGTGATCCTGGCCCGCCTCAACCTCGACTGCCAGGGCCTGTCCGTCTCCAACGAGTACAAGGACCTCAAGGTCGGCCTCGACGCCTCGCCGCTGAAAGCCGCCTTTGAGAAAAAGAAGGCCGACGGCAAGGACGCGAAGGTCGCGATGACCTTCCCGGGCGGCACGCATGATCTCTGGATCCGCTACTGGCTCGCCGCCGGCGGCGTGGATCCCGACAAGGACGTCTCCACCATCGTGGTGCCGCCGCCCCAGATGGTCGCCAACATGAAGGTCGGCAACATGGACGCCTTCTGCGTGGGCGAGCCGTGGAACGAGCAACTCGTGAACCAAGGCATCGGCTTCACGGCGGCGACCACCGGCGAACTCTGGAAGGGCCACCCCGAGAAGGCCCTCGGCATGCGGGCCGACTGGGTCGAAAAGAACCCGAAGGCGACGCGCGCCCTGCTGATGGCCGTCATGGAGGCCCAGCAGTGGTGCGAGGCCATGGCCAACAAGGACGAGCTCTCGCAGATCCTCGGGCGTCGCCAGTGGTTCAACGTGCCGCCCGCCGACGTGCTCGGCCGCCTCAAGGGCGACGTGAACTACGGCAACGGCCGGGTCGCGAAGGCTACCGACCTCTACATGAAGTTCTGGGCCGGCCACGCCTCCTATCCGTTCAAGTCGCACGACGCCTGGTTCCTCGCCGAGAACGTGCGCTGGGGCAAGTTCGAGCCCACCACCGACATCAAGGCCATGGTCGCCAAGGTGAACCGCGAGGACCTGTGGCGCGACGCCGCCCAGACGCTCGGCGTCGCGGCCGCCGACATTCCGGCCAGCGCCTCGCGCGGAAAAGAGACCTTCTTCGACGGCAAGGTTTTCGACCCCGAAAACCCCTCCGCCTACCTCGCCAGCCTCGGCATCAAGCGCGTGGCTTGAGGGACAGGCCGGCATGAGCGCTCCTGATACCACGCCCCGCGTCAAGTCCTCCGCGCGTCACCCCTCCCCCTTGTGGGGAGGGGCTGGGGGTGGGGGTCTCTCGATATCTGTCCAGTCCACTCGCGTGGGCGCCGACGGCCGGCGCCGGCGCGACCCCCACCCCTTACCCCTCCCCACACGGGGGAGGGGGACGGCGGCGCCGGGCGCTTTCGTGGACATCTCCGACCTTCCCCCCTCGCGCCGTTCCCGGGAGCACTGACCATGGGTCTCGCACTTCTCAAGTCCGACGCCTCCGCGCAGGCGGCGGCGTCCAGCGCAAAACCGGCTGCAGCCGCCGCCGTGGTGGCGCTTGCGCCGCGTGGCAAGAGCCTCGTCGACCGGGTCCGCCCCGTTCTGCGCTGGATCGGCTTCAACGTCGTGCCGCCGCTGGTGACGCTCGCCGTCATGCTGCTAGTCTGGCAGATCCTGTGCGACAGGCCGGGCGCCACGCTCCCGGCCCCGACCGTGATCTGGAAGGAAGGGCGCGACCTCATCATGTCGCCGTTCTTCGATCTGGGCAGCCAGGACATCGGCCTTGGCTGGCGCGTGCTGGTCTCCCTCCAGCGCGTCGCGATCGGGTTCGGGCTGGCGGCGATCGCCGGCATCCTGATGGGCTCGCTGATCGGCCAGTCCGAATGGGCCATGCGGGGCCTAGACCCCATCTTCCAGGTGCTCCGCACCGTGCCGCCGCTCGCCTGGCTGCCGATCGCCCTCGCGGCGTTCCGCGACAGCCGGCCGTCGGCGATCTTCGTGATCTTCATCACGGCGATCTGGCCGATCATCATCAACACGGCGGTCGGCATCCGCAACATCCCGCAGGACTACCGCAACGTCGCGGCGGTGCTGCGGCTGAACTCCTTCGAGTTCTTCTGGACCATCATGCTGCCGTCGGCGGCGCCGTACATCTTCACGGGCCTTCGCATCGGCGTCGGCCTGTCCTGGCTCGCCATCGTGGCGGCCGAGATGCTCACCGGCGGCGTCGGCATCGGCTTCTTCATCTGGGACGCCTGGAACTCGTCCAGGTTGCCCGACATCATCGTCGCGCTCGCCTATATCGGCCTGGTCGGCTTCGCGCTGGACCGGCTGGTCGGCGCGCTCGGCTCCCTCGTCACCCGCGGTACGTCCGCCAGCTGAGGAGCCGCCGCCATGACCTCATCCGAGAAGCCCTACCTCAAGCTCGACCACGTCGGTAAAAGCTTCACCCGCGCGGGCGTCACCTCCGAGGTGCTGAAGGACGTCAGCCTGACGATCGACCGCAACGAGTTCGTGTCGATCATCGGCCATTCCGGCTGCGGCAAGTCCACGTTGCTGAACCTCGTGGCCGGCCTCACGCAGGTCTCCACCGGCGCGGTGCTGCTGGAAGAGCGCGAGGTCAACAGCCCCGGCCCGGACCGCGCCGTGGTGTTCCAGAACCACTCGCTGCTCCCCTGGCTGAGCGTCTACGCCAACGTCCGGCTCGGCGTCGACAAGGTGTTCGGCTCCACCAAGAACCGCGCCGAGCGGCATGACTGGACGATGCACAATCTGGAGCTCGTCCAGATGGCGCACGCCAAGGACAAGCGCCCCTCCGAGATCTCCGGCGGCATGAAGCAGCGCGTCGGCATCGCCCGCGCGCTCGCGATGGAGCCCAAGGTGCTGCTGCTGGACGAACCCTTCGGCGCGCTGGACGCGCTCACGCGGGCGCACTTGCAGGACTCGCTGATGCAGATCCACGCGTCGCTGGGCAACACCGTGATCATGATCACGCACGACGTGGACGAGGCCGTGCTGCTCTCCGATCGCATCGTGATGATGACCAACGGCCCCTCCGCCCGGATCGGCGAGGTGCTGACCGTGGAGCTGCCCCGCCCGCGCAAGCGGCTCGAAATGGCCGGCCACCCGACCTACCTCAAGGCCCGCGAATCCGTTCTGCGCTTCCTCTACGAGCGCACCCGCTTCGTGGAAGCGGCGTGATCGCGATGAACTTCATCGCTTCAAATATGACCGCCGTCATCCCCGGCGGCCTGCGCAGCAGGCCGGGAAGGGGATCCAGACATCTTCGAAGCCATGCTGCTGGATCCCCTTCCCGCGCCTGCGGCGCGCCGGGGATGACGGCGGAGAGCTTTGAGCGAGTGCGCCCATGAGCGAGCCCCTCGTGGTCGTCGGCGCCGGCATGGTGGCGGCGCGTTTCGTGGAGGAGCTCTCCACCCGGGCGCTCGGCCGCTACAGCATCCTCGTCGTCGGCGAGGAGCCGCGCCCGGCGTACAACCGCGTGCTGCTGTCGTCCCTGCTGGCCGACGAGATCGCGGACGCGGACCTGGAATTGAAGCCCGCCGCGTGGTGGCGGGCGAAGGGCGTCAGCACGCTGTTCGGCCGCGCCGTCACGGCGATCGACCGCGAGGCCAAGACGATCAGCCTCAACGACGGCCGCACGCTTCCCTACGGCAAGCTCGTGCTGGCGACGGGCTCGCGACCCATCCGCCTGCCAAAGCCCGGCATGGACCTGCCGGGCGTCATCACGTTCCGCGACGTCGCCGACGTGGACGCCATGCGGGCCGCCGCCCGCCGGGGCTGCCGCGCGGTGGTGATCGGTGGCGGGCTGCTCGGCCTTGAAGCCGCCTACGGCCTCGCCAAGGCAGGCGTGCCGGTGACGCTGATCCACCTCATGGACCGCCTGATGGAGCGCCAGCTCGACACGCCAGCGGCTGCGCTGCTGGCCGACGCCATGCGCCGCAACGGCGTCGAGATCGTGCTGCAGGCCGACACCGCCCGGGTGATCGGAACCGAGCGCGCCGAATGCGTCGAACTCACGGACGGGCGCGTGCTGCCCGCCGAGCTCGTGGTCTGCGCCGTGGGCGTGCGCCCCAACGCCGACCTTGCCCGCGCGACGGGGCTCGACGTCGGCCGCGGCGTCCAGGTCAACGACGGCCTGATCGCGTCCGATCCCGCCATCCACGCCATCGGCGAATGCGCCGAGCATCGCGGCGCCTGCTACGGCCTCGTGGAGCCCGGCTACGAGATGGCGGCCGCGCTGGCGCGCCGGCTCTCCGGTGACGCCTGGGCGGCCTACGGGGGCTCGGTGCTGTCCACCAACCTCAAGGTCTCGGGCGTCCCGGTTTTCTCCGCCGGCGACTTCTCGGGCGGGGAGGGGACGCAGGACCTCGTGTTCACCGACGCGGCCGCCGGCGTCTACCGCCGCCTCGTGCTGAAGGGCTCCGCCGTGGTCGGCGCCGTGCTGGTCGGCGACGCCACGGACGCCCTCTGGTACCGCGACCTCATCCGCTCGAGCGAGAGCGTCGCCTCCATGCGCCGTTCGCTGGTCTTCGGCCGCGCCTTCTGCGCCGCGGCCGCCCCGCTCCTCGAAGCCGCCTGAGGTCCCCATGGGCGACGATTTCACCCCCGACCAGAAGCGCTATCTCGAAGGCTTCGTGTCCGGCGTCCAGGCGTCGCGCGCCTCCAAGGGCCTGGCCACGATCGGCGGCGCAGGCGCGCCCCCGGCCGGCAAGGCGGGCCATGACGGCCCGGACGCGATCCACCTCGAAGCCCAGGACCGCACCACCGCGGCCGGCAAGAAGCTCGTCGACCAGGAGAAGTGGAAGCGCGAGGAGCACCCCTTCGACGCCTATCCGCGCCTGAAGGAGCAGGCGAAGGCAGACCAGTTTCCTAAGCCCGCCGACAACTTCCGCTGGCGCTATTACGGCCTGTTCTATGTCGCGCCCGCGCAGGACAGCTACATGTGCCGCCTGCGCATCCCCAACGGCATCCTCAAGACCCACCAGTTCGAGGGCGTCGCCGACCTCGCCGAGCGCTGCGGCGGCGGTTACGCGCACGCCACCACGCGCGCCAATCTGCAGTTTCGTGACATCCCGGCCCGCTGCGCCATCGACGTCGTGGAAGGCTTGATCGACCTCGGCCTCACGGCACGGGGCTCGGGCGCCGACAACATCCGCAACGTCACCGGCGACGCCACCGCCGGGATCGACCCGCAGGCGCTGCTCGACACGCGCCCTTATGCCCGCGAGTGGCACTTCCACATCATCAACGACCGCGCGCTCTATGGCCTGCCGCGCAAGTTCAACGTCTCCTTCGACGGCGGCGGGCGCGTGCCGACGCTGGAGGACACCAACGACATCGGCTTCCAGGCGGTCCAGGTTCTGGACGGCGCCGGGGTCGAGCCCGGCGTCTGGTTCCGGCTGATCCTGGGCGGCATCACGGGCCACCGCGATCTCGCCCGCGACACGGGCGTGCTGGTGAAGCCGGAGGACGCCACCAAGGTCGCGGACGCCATCGTCCGCGTGTTCATTCGCGAGGGCGACCGCACCAACCGGGCGAAGTCGCGCCTGAAATATGTGTTGGATTCCTGGGGCTTCAGGAAATTTCTTGCTGCAGTTGAATCAGAGCTTCAGCTTCAGCTCCCGCGTGTGGACTCCGCCTTCGTGGCGCCTCGCCCGGCGCAGGACCGGCAGGCCCATATCGGCGCCCACCCGCAGGCGCAGCCCGGCCTGAACTGGCTCGGCGTGGTGCTGCCCGTCGGCAAGATGACGTGCGAGCAGATGCGCGGCCTCGCCGCCCTGGCGCGCGACATGGGCGATGGCGACATCCGCCTCACGGTTTGGCAGAACCTGCTCATCTCCGGCATTCCGGACGCCCGGCTCGAGGCCGCCAAGCGGCGGGTCGAGGTGCTCGGGCTCGGCTGGAAGGCGACGAGCGTCCGCGCCGGCCTCGTCGCCTGCACGGGCAGCAAGGGCTGCCGCTTCGCCGGCGCGGACACCAAGGGCACGGCCGAGGGCATCGCCGCCTGGTGCGAGGAGCGCGTCGCGCTCGACCAGCCGGTCAACATCCACGTCACGGGCTGCCACCACTCCTGCGCGCAGCACTACATCGGAGACATCGGGCTCATCGGCGCCCGCGTCCCCGTCAACGAGGACGGCGACACGGTGGACGGCTACCACCTCGTGGTCGGCGGCGGCTTCGGCGAAACCGGCGCGATCGGCCGCGAGGTTCTGCGCGACGTGAAGGCGACGGACGCGCCCGCTGCCGTGGAACGGCTCCTGCAGGCCTGGACACAGCATCGCGCCGACCCGGCCGAGAGCTTCCAGTCCTTCACGCGCCGGCACGAGCCGGAGGCGCTCGCCGCCTTCGCGCAAGGAGGCGCCGCATGAGCATCACCATGCCGACGGCCTTCGCCGCCCCGGTGCTGCCCGACAGCGCGCCGTTTTCGCCCGAGCAGCGCTCCTGGCTGAACGGCTTCTTCGCCGGGCTCCTGTCGCTCGACGGCGCCGGCGTCGCGGCGCTCACGCCCGCCGAGGGCGCGAGCCTGCTGCAGGGCTCGCCTGCCGCCGAGGAGGACGACGGCGCGCCCTGGCACGACCAGACGCTCCCGATCGCCGAGCGCATGACGCTGGCCGAAGGCAAGCCTCTGCCCCGGCGGATGATGGCCGCCATGGCGCAGCAGGATTGCGGGCAGTGCGGCTATGTCTGCGAGACCTACGCCAAGGCGCTGGCCGACGGGGCCGAGAAGCGGTTGAACCTGTGCGCGCCCGGCGGCAAGGACACCAACCGCATGCTGAAGAAGCTTGCGGAGGAGCTGGGTGACGCTCCCGCCGCCACGGCGCCGGCCGTCCTTGCGGGCGCGGAGGCGCCGGCCGAGGAGCCGCGCGGCTACTCGCGCGATGCGCCGGCCCCGGCCGTATTCCTGTCCCGCCGGCGCCTGAATGCAGAAAGCTCCGCCAAGGAGACCCACCACATCGAATTCGACCTCAGCCGCGCCGGCGTCAGCTATGAGCCCGGCGACGCTTTCGGGATATACCCCAACAACCCGGTCGCCCTGGTCAAGAGCATCGGCCGCCACCTCGGCATCCCTCTCAGCGAACCGATCAGCGCCGAAGGCCAGACCCGCAGCCTGGGCGACTGGCTCACCCACGTGAAGGCGCTCTCGCCCGCGCCCGACGCGCTGTTCGCGCTGCTCGCGCTGGAAGCCGCCGACGCCGGCGAGAAGGCCAGGCTCTCCCGCATGGCCGAAGGCGAGGGGGCCGACGGCTACGACGTGCTCGCCGCGCTTCTGGCCTTCCCGCACCTCGCTCCGTCGCCCTATCGGCTGATCGAGGCGCTCGATCCGCTCGCCCCGCGGCTCTACTCGATCTCGTCCTCGCCCCGCGCCAACCCCGGCCGCGTCAGCCTCACGGTGGACGTGGTGCGCTACCAGGTGGACGAGCGCGTGCGCTTTGGCGTCGCCTCCACCTTCCTGGGCGCGCGCGTGCGCGAGGGCGACCCCGTCCGCATCTACATCCAGAAGGCCCACGCCTTCGGCCTGCCCAAGGATCCGGCGACGCCGATCATCATGGTCGGCCCCGGCACCGGCATCGCGCCCTTCCGGGCGTTTCTGCAGGATCGGCTCGTGACCCGCGCCAAGGGCGACGCCTGGCTGTTCTTCGGCCACCAGCGCGAGGCGTCGGACTTCTTCTACCGGGAGGAGCTGGAGGAGTTCCAGGCCAAGGGCGCGCTCACCCGGCTCTCCACCGCCTGGTCCCGCGACGCCGGGCCCAAGACCTATGTGCAGGACCGCATGCGCGAGCAGGGCGCGGACCTGGCTGACTGGCTCGACCGCGGCGCGCATGTCTACATCTGCGGCGACGCCAGCCGCATGGCCAAGGACGTCGAGACCGCGCTCGCCGACATCCTCGTCGACCATCGCGGTCAGGACGAGGCCTCAGCCCGCGCCGCCATCGCGGCCCTGAAGGCCAGCGGCCGCTACCAGGCGGACGTGTATTGATGACCCCCACCCGCACCACGTGCCCCTATTGCGGCGTCGGTTGCGGTGTGCTGGCCACGCCGGACGGGCAGGGCGTGGCCGCAATCGCGGGCGATCCGGAGCATCCGGCCAATTTCGGGCGGCTGTGCTCCAAGGGCTCGGCGCTGGGCGAGACGCTCGGCCTCCAAACCCGCCTGCTTTACCCCATGATGCGCGACGCGGGCGGCGCCCTGCGACGCGCCAGTTGGGACGCAGCCCTCGACCGGGTCGCAGAAGGATTCGCCGACGCGGTTCGCCAGCACGGTCCCGACAGCGTCGCCTTCTACCTCTCGGGCCAGCTTCTGACCGAGGACTACTACGTCGCCAACAAGCTCATGAAGGGCTTCATCGGCTCGGCCAATGTCGACACCAATTCGCGCCTGTGCATGGCGTCCTCGGTGGCCGGCCACAAGCGCGCCTTCGGGTCGGATACGGTGCCGGGCTGCTACGAGGATCTCGACCGCGCCGATCTCCTGGTGCTGGTCGGCTCGAACGCCGCCTGGTGCCACCCTGTCCTGCACCAGCGCATGCAGGCCGCCCGCCAGGAGCGCGGCGCCAGGCTCGTCGTCATCGACCCGCGCGGCACGGCGACCGGGGAGGGGGCCGACCTGCACCTTCCCGTCCGGCACGGGCAGGACGCGACGCTCTTCGCCGGCCTGCTCGTTCACCTGGCCGACCAGTCGCGGATCGATCGCGCCTATGTCGACGCCCACACGGCCGGCTTCGACGAGGCGCTCGCCGCGGCCCGCCTGCTCGCGCCGGACCTGGAGACCGCCGCCGCGCGCACCGGCGTTCCTGCGGCCGATCTCGCGCGCTTCTATGGGCTGTGGGCCGGGACCGAGCGGGTCGTCACTTTGTACTCCCAGGGCGTCAACCAGGCGGCGCAGGGCGTCGACAAGGTCAACGCCATCCTGAACTGCCATCTGGCGACCGGACGGATCGGGCGCGAGGGCATGGGGCCGTTCTCGCTGACGGGCCAGCCCAACGCCATGGGCGGGCGCGAGGTCGGCGGCCTCGCCAACCAGCTCGCCGCCCATATGGGGTTCTCGCCCGCGGAGGTCGCCCGCGTCGGCGCGTTCTGGGGCGCCCCCCGGATGGCGACCCGGGAAGGCCTCAAGGCCGTCCAGCTCTTCGAGGCGGTGGAGCGCGGCGCCGTCAAGGCGCTCTGGGTGATGGGCACGAACCCGGCCGTCAGCCTGCCACGCGCCGACGCGATGCGGGCCGCGCTGTCGCGCCTCGACCTCCTGGTCGTGTCGGAGAACGTCGCCTCCACCGACACCACGTCCGGCGGCGCCCATGTTCTGCTGCCGGCCGCCGCCTGGGGCGAAAAGGACGGGACGGTCACCAATTCCGAGCGCCGCATCTCGCGCCAGCGCGCCTTCCTGCCGCTGCCCGGCGAGGCGAAGCCCGACTGGTGGGCGCTGAGTCAGGTCGCCGCGCGCCTCGGCTGGGGCGACGCCTTCGCGTATGACGGCCCCGCCGCCATCTTCCGCGAGCACGCCGCCCTCTCGGCCCACGAGAACGACGGCGCCCGCGATTTCGACATCGGCGGGTTGGCGGCGCTGACCGCCCCCGCCTATGACGACATGCGACCCACGCAATGGCCCCTGCGCGCCGCCGCGCACGCCTCCCTCGAGGGGGAGGCATCCGCGTCCAGCGGCGCGGCCCGCCTCTTCGGAGACGGCCGGTTCTTCACGTCGGACGGCCGCGCCCGCTTCGTCGCCGTCGGGCCGGCGAGCGCGCCCGCGACGACGCCCGACTATCCGCTCGTCCTCAACACCGGCCGCATCCGCGACCAGTGGCATACAATGACCCGCACGGGCCTGTCGCCGCGCCTCGGCGCGCACCGCCCGGAGCCGACCCTGGAGGCGCACCCGCGCGACGCCGCCCGCTTCGGCCTCGTCGATGGCGGCCTCGCCCGCGTGATCTCGGCCCATGGGGCCGCGACCCTGCGGGTCGCCGTCACGGCCTCGCAGGCGCCGGGCGGCGTCTTCGCCCCCATCCACTGGAATGGCGAGACCGCCGCCGACGCCCGCGTCGGCTCGCTCGTCCACGCGGTCACCGACCCCGTCTCGGGCCAGCCCGACTCCAAGGCGACGCCCTGCCGGGTCGAGCCCGTCGCCGCGCCTCTCACAGGCTTCGTCCTGTCGCGCAGGCGCTTTCCCCTGCCGCGGGAGGCGTTCTGGGCCTGGGCCGCGATCGAGGGAGGGTTCGTCGCCCGCATCGCCGGCGACCTTCCGGCCGAGCGCGTCGGCGAGGCTCTCGCGGCCGCGTTCCCGGACGCCGAGACCGCGCGCTATCTCGACGCCGCGGCGTCGGTTTCGCGGCTCGCCTGCTTCGCCGACGACCGGCTCGCCGCGGTCGCCTATCTGGAGCGGGACGGCGCGGAGCCCGCCTGGTCGGGGCTGCTGGAGCTCTGGCGCAAGCCGCGCCTGGACCGGCGCGACCGCCTCGTGGCGCTCTCCGGCGTCGCCGCGCCGGCGGGCTCGGACGAGGGTCCCACCGTCTGCGCCTGCTTCGGCGTGGGGGCGAACCGCATCCGCGCCGCGATCCGGAACGGCTGCCGCGATGCGGCCGCCATCGGAGCGAGCTTGAAGGCGGGCACGAATTGTGGCTCCTGCATCCCCGAACTGAAGCGCCTCGTCACCGAAGACACACGGCATGTGGCGCTCGCCGGAGAGTGAGACCATGACCGCGCGTTCGCGTCGGCCGACGCCCACCGCGCCCGCCCGCATCGCCCCGCTCGCAGCCCTTCCGCTGTTCCACAAGCTGGAGGGGCGCAGGGTCGTACTGGCCGGCGAAAGCGACGGCGTCGCCTGGAAGGCCGAGCTCCTGGCCGCCGCCGGCGCGACGGTCGAGGTCTACGCCGCGCATCCGGGCGAGGCGCTGGCCCAGATCGCCGGGCGCGACCACCCCGGGCGCATCGTGCTGATGGGGCGCCCCTGGACGCCCGACGTCCTGCGCGGCGCGGCGCTCGCCATCGCCGACGTGGAGACCGAGGCGGAGGCCCAGGCGTTCCGCTGCGCCGGGCGGCTGGCGGGCGTCGCCGTGAACGTCGTGGACAAGCCGGCCTTCTGCGACTTCCAGTTCGGATCCATCGTCAACCGCTCGCCGCTGGTGATCGGCATCTCCACCGACGGCGCCGCGCCGGTGTTCGGCCAGGCCGTCCGGGCCCGCATCGAGGCGCTGCTGCCCGACGGCCTCAAGGCCTGGGCCGAGGCCGCCAAGGCCTGGCGCCCTTTCGTGCAGGACAGGGCTCTGCCCTTCCGCCTGCGCCGCGCCTTCTGGGAGCGCTTCACCGACCGCGCGCTGGCCGACCCGAACGCGGCGCCCACCGCCATCGACCGCGACGCCATGATGCGCGTGCTGGAGGGCATCGAGGCCGAGGGCGCGCCGCGGGTGGGCTCGGCCGTATTCGTCGGGGCCGGGCCGGGCGATCCAGAGCTGCTGACGCTCAAGGCGGTGCGGGCCCTGCAATCGGCCGACGTGGTGCTGTATGACGACCTCGTCGACGGCCGCATCCTCGATCTGGCGCGCCGCGAGGCCGAGCGCATCGGCGTCGGCAAGCGCGGGCACCGGCCGTCCTGCGCGCAGGACGAGATCACCGCCATGCTGGTGGCGCTCGCCTCGTCGGGCAAGCGCGTGGTGCGCCTCAAGGGCGGCGACCCCGGCGTGTTCGGCCGCCTCACCGAAGAACTCGACGCCTGCCGGGCGGCGGGCGTGCCGGCCGAAGTGGTGCCCGGCATCACGGCCGCCTTCGGCGCGGCGGCGAGCCTCGGCGTCTCGCTCACCGAGCGCAGCGCCGCCCGGCGGCTGCAATTCGTCACCGCCCACGGCCAGGACGGGCGGCTGCCTGCCGACCTCGACTGGCGGGCGCTGGCCGATCCCCGGGCCGCCACGGTGGTCTATATGGGCGTGCGCACCGCCCCCGCGCTCGTCGAACGGCTGCTGGCGGATGGGCTGCCGCCCGGGACTGCGACCCTGCTCATCGAGCGCGCCACGACACCGGAGCAGCGCGTCCAGTCCTGCGCCGTCGCGGACCTGCCCGCCCTCATCGCGGCGGACCCGCCCTCCGGGCCCTGTCTGATCGTGTTCGGCGCCCCGGCCGTCCAGTTCGCCGCCAACGCCGCCCACGCGTCCGGCCGCGCCTGACGGGCGAGGCGCGAACTCCCTCGCCGTCTCCGCGTTGACGCCGCAGCGCGCGCCCCGTCGGGCGCGCATCGTCACGCCAGCGAGGGACCAGCCATGCGCATTTCCGAGGTGATGACCCGCGACGCCGCCGCGATCGCGCCCGAGCGGAGCCTGCGCGAGGCCGCCCGCATCATGGACGACCTCAATGTCGGGTCCCTGCCGGTGGTGCACCGGGGCCAGGTGGTGGGCGTCGTCACAGACCGCGACATCACCGTCCGGGCCACCGCCGCCGGCCGCGACCCGAACGTCACGCCCGTCTTCGAGATCATGACCGACGAGCCGCATTGCTGCTTTGAGGACGAGGACGTCAGCCACGTCGTCGACATCATGGAGCAGCTGCAGGTGCGGCGCGTCCCGGTGCTCGACCGCAGCCGCCGGCTCGTCGGCATGGTGGCGCTGGGCGACCTCGTCGAGGAGCACGCGCCGGGAGCCGAGGAGGCGCTGGGCCGCATCTCCTACCCGGCCCGGCCCGACCGGTCGGGGACGCCGTCCAGCCGCGCGCGGCGCGGTCCGGCGGGCCAGTCTTCCGGCCATCCCTCAGCCCGGCTCACCGACGACGAGCGCCGCGAACTGGAAAGCCGCATGCGCCGGTTTGAGCGCGACGCGGATCGCCGCGACCGCCGGCAATGGGACGACTTCCGCACCCGCGACGACAACGGCGCCGATCTCGACCAGTTCGAGCGCCGCGACTGGGAGGACGGCCGCTTCCGGTTCCGCGACGAGGACGACGTGCGCGCCAGCTTCGGCTCCGCCGGCCAGGTCCCGGGCGAGCAGGAGGAGCGCCGTGAGCCGCGCGGCGGCGGCCAGGAAGGCTACGACGCCTACGGGGAGGACTACGGCCGAGAGGCCCGCTTCTTCCGCGACGATTCCGGCCGCTCGAGCGCCGGCCAGGCCGGCTTCGGGGCCGAGGACCGCGAAACGCGCGGCATCCGCACGGTCGCCGTGCGGCCGCGACGCCTGACCGAAGAGGAGCGCGACCCGGACTACAACCGCCGGCGCGACCAGGAAGGCCAGGACGACCCGTGGATGGACACGGTCCGCCGCCTGCACGCCCGCGGTCGCGGACGCTGAAGACGGCGGCGATCAGCCGGGCGGGTCGTTCTCCGCCCGGAGCCGCTCGGCCCGGATCTGCTCGGCCTTGTGCCGCGCGAACAGGAATTCCGCGCAGATCAGGTCCAGATGGCCGCCGCCGGCGTTCTTGAACAGCGTCACGTCGTGCGGCGCGAGGCGGCCCGGGACGGTCCCCTGCGCCAGCTCGAACAGGTCGCCCAGCACGTGCGACGGCGCGATCTCCCCCGACGCGAGCGGCTGCGCGATGTCGCCGCTGTCCGCCAGCGTGAAGCGCCGCGTGTCGACGAACACCCGCGCGCGCCGCACCGCCTCGTCGTCCGCCTCGCGCATGGCGGGCGTGTAGGATCCGACCAGGTCGACATGGGCGCCGGGCGAAAGCCACGCGCCCTGCAGCACCGGTTCGGTCGCGCCCGTCACGCAGGACACGATGTCGGCCCCTTCGACCGCCGCGCGAGGGTCGTCCGTCGCGGTCGCCGCGAGGCCGTCCCGGCGCAGCGCCGCGGCGAGCCGTTCAGCCTTGTCCGCCGTGCGGTTCCAGATCGTCGCTTCCGCCAGCGGGCGCACCGCGGCCAGCGCCCGGACCTGCCAGATCGCCTGCCCGCCGGCTCCCAGGATTGCGAGTCGCCGCGCGTCGGGCCGCGCCAGCAGCGACGCCGCGAGCGCCGAATCGGCCGCGGTCTTGCGAAAGGTGAGCGCCGGTCCGTCGATGATGCAGGCGGGCGCGCCGTCCCGCCCGTCGAACAGCGCATAGATCCCGTCGATCGCCGGCCGGCCCTGCGCGGCGTTGCCCGGGAACACCGAGACCAGCTTGGCCCCGAAGGCCGCGCCCGGCCGCCACGCCGGCCACACCAGGAAGTGGTCGTCCTGGCCCGCGCCGTTCGGCTGGCTCATCAGCAGCCGCTCCGCCGCGGGCGGCGGCCTCAGATGGGCCTCGCGCAGGGCCTCCACCAGCGGCCCGAAGGGCGCGAGGCGGTGGACGGCTTCGGCGTCCAGATAGGCGGGCGCGCCCGCCGGCATCACACCACCTCGTCGGGCGCGAAGCGGCAGGGATGGGCCGGATCGCCCGCCTCGATCTGCAAGGTCACATGGGCGATGCCGAAGCGCTCGCGCAGCGCCGTCGAGGCCTGCGTCAGCAGCGCGTCGTCGAGCCCGGCCCCGGGACGGACCAGATGCGCCGTGAGCGCCGTCTCGGTGGTGCTCATGGCCCAGATATGGACGTCATGGACCTCCCCGACGCCCGGAAGCTCGCCGAGAAACGCCTCCACGGCGCGCCTGTCGACATTCTCCGGCACCGCGTCCATGGCGAGGTTCACCGCCTGCCGCGCCACGTCCCAGCTGCTGAACAGGATGATCGCCGCGATCGCCAAGCTCGCGGCCGGATCGATCCACAGCCAGCCCGTGAGCCCGATCAGGAACGCGCTGACGACGACGCCGAGCGACACGCCGGCGTCGCCCGCCATGTGCAGGAAGGCGCCGCGGATGTTGATGTCGTGCGAGCCGCCCAAGAAGAGCAGCGCGGTCGCGCCGTTCACCAGGATGCCGATCCCCGACACCACCATCACGGTGGTGGTGGCGAGCGGCTGCGGGTGCCAGACGCGCATCAGCGCCTCATAGGCGATGGCGCCGACGGCGAGCAGCAGGAACGCGGCGTTGATCAGCGCGCACAGGATCGAGGCCCGGCGATACCCATAGGTGCGGGTCGGCGTCGGCCGGCGCCGCGCCAGCACCATGCCGGCCCAGGCGATCACCAGCCCGCCCACATCGGCGAGATTGTGCAGCCCGTCCGCGACCAGCGCGAGGGAGTTGGACGAAAGCCCGTAGCCGATCTCCACCGCCACGAAAGCCGCGTTCAGCACCGTCCCGACCGCGAAGGCGCGGCCGAAATCCTTCGGCGCATGATGGTGATGGCCGTGGCCGGCATGGCTCGCATGGCCGTGGCCGGCATGGGCCGCATGGCCGTGATGGGCGTGGTCGTGATGCGCGTGGCCGGCGTGCCGGTCGTGCGAATGGGACTGGGCGGAGGGTTCGGTCATGATCCGCGGCACCGTAAGGCTGACGACGCGCCGGCGCCAGTCCGCAGCCGAACCGGCGGCCCGCGCGTTGTCGGAGCGTTGAGGGAGGACGCCATGCCGGGACAATTGCGCGATTTTCTATCCGGTTCCGGCCGGGACGCGCGCGGCCGGACCGTGGCGGACGTGCTGGCGATGGGGCCGGCGGAGCTGGAGGCGTCGCACGACTACATCCAGTGGCTCTTTCCGCTGCCGACGCCCAGCATGGCCCAGCCCTCCTCGCCCGTCCTGGACGCCGCGCAGGTCGCCGCCATCCGGTCGGACGACACCGCCCTCGCGAACCTGCGGGCGGGGGCGGCCCTGATGCGCCGCTTCTACGAGACGCAGGACCACTGGCTGACGGGCTTCGACCACAACCACCTGCGGATCACCCGCATCGTCTCCAGCCTGCGGCTGCTCGCGGGCGAGGACGACGCCCGCGCGTTCCTGGGCGCCGTGGAGGCGCGCTGCCGAGCGGCGGGCGACCCCGTGAACGCCCGCAGCCGCCGCTACTGGGCCGACGCCCTCGCGGGCTGAAGCGCCGCGTCGTCGCCTGCTGTTGCGGGCCGGCGCAGGGCGCGCCACAGTGCCGGCCGCCCGCCGGATGACCCTCGCATGACCGCTCCCGCCCCGCCGCCGCCCCGTCCCGAGGGCGATCCCCATCCGGTCGTGGTCCTGGCTGGGCTCGCCAAGAGCTACGGCAGGGTCAAGGCGCTGGCCGACGTCTCCCTGTCCTTGCGCGCCGGCGAGTTCACGGCGCTGCTGGGCCCCAACGGCGCCGGCAAGAGCACGCTGTTCCAGATCCTCACCGGCCTGTTCGTGCCGGATAGCGGGACCGTGTCGGTCCTGGGCGCCGACCTCTCGGCCGATCCGACGGCCGCGCTGGCGCGCCTGGGCGTCGTGTTCCAGCAATCCGCGCTGGATCTCGACCTCACGGTCGAGCAGAACCTGTCCTACCACGCCGGGCTGCACGGCATGGCGCCCCGCGCCGCCCGGCAGGCCATCGGCGAGGCGCTCGCGCTGTTCGGCCAGGCGGGCGGGCGCCGCGAGCGCGTCCGCACCCTGTCGGGGGGAACCCGCCGCAAGATCGAGCTCGCCCGCGCGCTGATGACCGACCCCGCTCTGCTCCTGCTCGACGAGCCCACCCAGGGCCTCGACCCCGCCAGCCGGCGGGACCTGGTGGACCATGTGGCCCGCCTCACCCGCGAGCGCGGCCTGGGCGTCCTGTGGGCGACCCACATCGTCTCGGAAGTGGAGGACGCCGACCGCGTGGTGGTCCTGCATCGCGGCCGCGTGCTCGACGACGGCGCCCCCGCCGACATCGTCGCCCGTCACGGCGGCGCCTCGCTGGAAGCCGCGTTCCTGGCCATGACGAGCGCGCCCGCGACGGACGAAGTCCCGGCCGGGAGAGCGGCGTGACCGGCGCGAGGCGGGTCCCGCTCGCCGCCCACGCCTGGCGGGCTCTGGTGGCGATCGCCACGCGCGAGGTCGTGCGCTTCCTGCGCCAGACCGGGCGGCTGGCCTCGGCCGTGGTGCGGCCGACGCTGTGGCTGGTGGTGTTCTCGGCCGGCTTCCAGAACGTGCTCGGCGTCTCCATCACGCCGCCCTACGAGAACTACGTCACCTACGACGTCTACATGGCGCCCGGCCTGATCGGGATGGTGCTGCTGTTCCAGGGCATGCAGTCCTCTCTGGCGCTCGTCTTCGACCGCGAAGTCGGCACGCTGCGGCTGCTGCTCACGGCCCCGCTGCCGCGCTGGTGGCTGCTCCTGTGCAAGCTCCTGGCCGGGACCCTGCTCGGCGTCGTGCAGGTCTACGCCTTCCTGGGGGTGGCCCGCCTCTTCGACGTCGACCTGCCGCCCTGGGGATGGCTGACGGCGCTGCCCGCCCTGGCGCTGGGCGGCTTCACGCTGGCCGCCATCGGGCTGCTGCTCTCCGTCTACGTCAAGCGCCTGGAGAACTTCGCCGGCACGATGAACTTCGTCATCTTCCCGGCCTTCTTCTTCTCCACGGCGCTCTACCCGCTCTGGAAGGTGCGCGAGGGCGGTTCCGACTGGATCGCGCTGGCGGCCAGGATCAACCCGTTCACCCATGTGGTGGAGATGATCCGCTTCGCGCTCTATGGCCGTCTCGAGCCCGCCTCGACGGGGCTCACGCTGCTGTTCGGCCTCGCCGCCTTCGGGCTGGCGGTGCGCGGATACGATCCCCAGCGCGGCGTTCTCGGCCGGGCGCCGCGCGGCGAGGCGTGAGGGGTTGAGCCGGCGCTCGCTTTCCGGGATGCTCGCCTCAGCGCCGCTTCGCGTCTTCCGGAGATGAGACCATGACCACCCACGCCGTTCCGCCCGTCGCGCTTGCGCACGACGTCAAGCTCGATCGCCTGGGCGAAGTCGCCGTAAAGGTCGGCCTGGGCCTCGCCCCCGGGCAGGAACTCGTCATGACGGCCCCTATCGAGGCGTTGCCGCTGGTGCGGCGCATCACCGAGCACGCCTACAAGGCGGGGGCCTCGCTGGTGACGACGCTGTTCTCCGACGAGGAAACCACGCTGGCGCGCTACCGGTTCGCGGCCGACGAGGCCTTCGACGTCGCCAGCGGCTGGCTCTATGACGGCATGGCGGCGGCCTTCCGCAACGGCGCGGCCCGCCTCGCCATCGCGGGCGAGAACCCGTCCTTGCTGGCCGGGCAGGACCCCGACCATGTCTCCCGCGCCAACCGGTCGCGGTCGCGGGCCTATATGCCGGCCCTGGAGATGATCGCGGGCTTCAAGACCAACTGGACCATCGTCAGCTACGCCAGCCCGTCCTGGGCGAAGGCGATGTTCCCGGACGATCCGGAGGACATCGCGGTCGCCCGCCTCTGGCACGCCATCTTCGCCGCCTCGCGGGTGGACGGGCCCGATCCGGTGGCGGCCTGGGAGGCGCACAATCGCGGGCTCCAGGCCCGCACCGCGCTCCTCAACGCGCGCCGCTTCTCGGCGCTGCGGTTCCGCGGCCCCGGCACGGACCTGACGGTCGGCCTCGCCGACGACCATGAGTGGAACGGCGGCTCGACGGTCGCCCAGAACGGCCGCACCTGCAACGCCAACATCCCCACCGAAGAGGTGTTCACCACGCCCCACAAGGCGCGGGTGGACGGCCATGTCCGCAGCACCAAGCCGCTCTCCTACAACGGCACCCTGATCCAGGGCATCGAGGTGCGGTTCGAGAACGGCGCCATCGTGGAGGCGCGCGCCAGCTCCGGCGAGGAGGTGCTGCGCAAGGTGCTGGAGACCGACGAAGGCTCGCGGCGGCTGGGCGAGGTGGCGCTGGTGCCCTACTCGTCGCCGATCTCGCAGAGCGGGCTGTTGTTCTACAACACCCTCTTCGACGAGAACGCCGCCAGCCACATCGCGCTCGGCCAGTCCTACAGCAAGTGCATCCGGGGCGGCGTCGACATGCCCAAGGACGAACTCGCCGCCCGTGGCGCCAATGAGAGCCTCATCCACATCGACTGGATGATCGGCTCGGGCGAAGTCGACGTGGACGGCGTCAGGGCCGACGGCTCGGCCGAGCCGCTGATGCGACGCGGCGACTGGGCGGCCTGAGCGCGCCGCCCGCGCGAATCTCGGGCCTGGAGGGCGCGCTCGCGCCCTTCAGCGGCCGTAGACGTCGGTGATGCGGACGATGTCGTCCTCGCCCGTATAGCTGCCGACCTGGACCTCGATGATCTCCAGCGGGATCTTGCCCGGGTTGGCGAGCCGGTGCACGCAGCCCAGCGGCAGGTAGACGGACTCGTTCTCCTGCAGCAGCTTCACGCTGTCGTCGCAGGTCACCTCGGCGGTGCCGCGCACCACCACCCAGTGCTCGGCCCGGTGGAAGTGCTTCTGCAGCGACAGCTTCGCGCCGGGCAGGACCATGATGCGCTTGACCTGGAAGCGCGGGCCGATGTCGACGCGCTGGTACCAGCCCCAGGGCCGGTGCATGCGCAGATGGTCGGTGGCCTCGGTGCGTCCCTCGGCCTTGAGCGCCTCCACGAGGCCCTTCACGTCCGGCGAGGAGGCGCGGTTGGTCACCAGCACCGCGTCCTTGGTGGTGACGACGACGACGTTCTCCAGTCCGAGCACGGCCGTCAGCATGCCGTCGCTGTGCACGAGGCTGTTGCGGGTGTCGCGCAGATGGACCGGGCCGACGGCGGAGTTGCCGAACTCGTCCTGCGGCGAGTTCGCCAGCACCGCGTCCCACTCGCCGAGGTCCGACCAGTGGAACGACACCGGCAGGACGCCGGCCTTGCGCGTGTTTTCCAGCACCGCGTAGTCGATGGAGAGCTTCGGGGCCTTGGCGAAGTGCTCCGCGCTGAGCCGCAGGAAATCGAGGTCCTGGACCGCGTGCGCCACCGCCGCCTCGGCGGCCCGGCGCATCTCCGGCGCGAAGTCGGACAATTCGTCCAGCATCACGTCGCTGCGGAACAGGAAGTTGCCGCTGTTCCACAGGAAGCCGTCGGCGACGTAGCGCTCGGCCGTCTTGGCGTCGGGCTTCTCCACGAAGGCCGCGACCGCGAGCGCCTCGCCGTGGCCGGTCGCCGCGCCGGGCTGAATGTAGCCGAAGCCCGTCGCCGGCGCGGTCGGGGAGACGCCGAGGGTCATGATGAAGCCGTTGAGGGCGGCGGGCGACGCCTGGCGGCAGCATTCGGCGAAATCGACCGCGTCGGGAATGTGGTGGTCGGACGGGAGGATCAGCACCAGGCGCTCGGGGCTGCGCTGCCCGGCCAACGCCGCCGCGACCGCCACGGCGGGTCCGGAATCGCGGCCCTCGGGCTCCAGCACGATGTCGGCCTCCACGCCGATCTCGCGCAGCTGCTCGGCCACGACGAAGCGGAACTCCTCGCTGGTGACCACGATCGGGCGGTCGAACAGGGTCGCGTCGCAGACGCGCCGCACCGTCTCCTGGAACATCGACACCGGCCCGGTCAGCGGGATGAACTGCTTGGGCATGGTCCTGCGGGAGGCCGGCCAAAGCCGCGTGCCAGAGCCGCCGCAGAGAATGGCGGGCGTGATCGTGGCGGTGGTGGCGGTCATCAGATGCATCCCTCGGTTGGCCAGACAACTATATCCCTCAGCGTCCGACGTCCAATCTCCGCAACCGGACTCCAGGGGATTCGGCGCCCGGATACGCCGAACGGCGCGGTGAGCCAACCGTGTCGACCGAGTCGGAGCGGCTAACCCCGCCTCTGACTGCGGCTCTATCCACAGGACCTAGCCCGACACGCCTAAGGTCGGAACGTCATGATATCTGGAGAACTTAAGCAAAATCCTTCACAAGTCGGCTGCGGACCAAGTCTGGCTTTCTCAACTTCGTCTTGCAATCGCCCGATTTTGATTAACGAGTTGGTAACGACACAAGTGTGTAGAAGAGAAGAACGTCTGCGCGCGAATGCGCCGATCAACAGGTCGCACTCGCAAGGGGGCAGTACATGGTCGAGACGTCTCTGGAGACGCTCAGGGCTCTGTGGGAAGAGCTGCATACGCGGCTGAAGTCGCAAAGCGCGGACTACCGAACCATGCTCGCCCTCCAGGCCGCCATGCGCAGCATGGAGGCGGCGTCCGGCTCGGACCCGATCGTCGTCGATCCCCTGCCCAGGGGCTCCGCCATCGACCTTGCGATCCGCGTCACGCAGGCCGAAGCGGCCCAGCGCGTGCTGGAGGCCCGGGGCGAGCCGATGCCCATCGACGAGCTGATCAGGCTGGTGCCCGCTTTCGGGGGGCGCACCGGGACGCGCGCCTCGCTGTCCTCCAGCCTGTCGCAGGCCCCGCAATTCGTCAGCATCCGCTACGGCAACCGGTGGTGCTGGTGGCTCAGCGAGAGGCCGTTCGGGGAAGAGGCCGAGGCGGCGAGCCGGTCAGGGCCGCGCGCCGCGCCACGGTCCAGCCGGTGGCGGCAGATCGCCCGCGTCGGCCGCAAGCATGGCCGTAACGCGTCATGAGAAGCCCTTGAGGATGGCGATCTGGCGCGGCAGGCACACCCGCTTCAGGTCGTAGCCCTCCACGATCGTGCGGCGCGCCTCTTGCCGCAGCCCGGCGTAGCGCTCGGGCTCCGCCAGCGCCGAGACCACCGTCTCCACCAGCGCGTCGCGATCGAAGAACGGGACCAGGAGCCCGTTCTGGCCGTGCCGGATCACCTCGCTCACCGGGCTCGTGTCCGATCCGACGACGAGGCAGCCTGACGCCATCGCCTCCAGCGCCGACCAGGAGAGCACGAACGGATAGGTCAGGTAGACATGCGCCCGGGAGTGGTTCAGCAGGCCCAGATAGGCCCCGTAGGGCAACTGGCCCGCGAAGTGGACCCGGGAAAGATCGAGCTCGCCCTTCACCTCGTCGAGGAAGATCTGTTTCCACGTCCCCTCGCGCGGCCGCGCCCCGTAGGACACGCCGTCGCCGCCGACGATGACCACGCGCGCCTTGGGGCGCGCGCGCAGGATGCGGGGCAGGGCGCGCATGAACACGTGGTAGCCCCGATAGGGCTCCAGGTTTCGCGCCACATAGGTCAGGATTTCCTCGCCCGGTTCGATCGCGCGCCAGGGCGCGGCGGCGCGCGGCCGGATGGCGTCGGTGTCGATGCCATCATGCACGGCCTGGATCAGCGGCTGGAAAATCTCCGGATACCGGCTCTTCTGCCACGCGGTGGGCGACACGGCGGCCTGCGCGTCCGCCAGCGCGATCAGCGAGGCCGCGTTCCAGGCCGCCAGCCGGCCCCAATCCGTCGCCTTCGGGTTGGAGAACTCCGGATCGAACCCGACGTCGGAGTCGGCCCCGCCATAGAAGAATTCGCAGTAGGGGATGATCCGGGCGCGGGGGAAGAGGCTGCGGAGCGGGACGTTCTCGCCCCAGCCCGGATGGACCAGCGCCACCTGCGGATCGAAGCCCAGGCTCTTCAGCTTGAGGCTCGCGTCGATGACGGCCTCCGCCCGGCGCATCTCCGTGTCGAAGCGCCGCGCGAAAGGATGCACGGCCGCCGGATCCTGCCCCGGCGCGACGGCGTAGCGCGCCATCGACACCTCCGGCATGCCCTGCGCCGTCTTGGTCCCGATGGCGAAGAGGCGGCAGCCCCCGGCCTCGTGCAGGCTGCGGGCGATGTGCCGGTACTGGCCGGGGAAGTTGTTGTGTACGAAAAGAACGTCCATGCGTTCCGCCCCGACTCTGCGCCTATCTTGACGCGCGTCACGTGCGGCCGCAACATCGGATCGATCGAGACATGATGGAAGTCGCCTTTCCGCCTGCCGGCGCCTTGGTCCGTCCCCAGCCGCGTGGCCCGCGCCGCGCGGGACGCATTGACGCGGCCAGGCGGGCGCGGCATCCGGGTTGAGGTTCGACTGGCCGGCTGATTCGCGCGCGGGCCCGCGCAGCCGGCCTCGACGGGGGCGCCGATGGCTCAGGCCGAATCGAAGACGCTGCAACAACTGACGGGGCTGGAGCGCGCCGCGATCCTCCTGCTCGTGCTGGGCGACGACCACGGCAGCGCGCTGTGGGAATCGCTCGACGACGACGAGCTGCGCAAGGTGTCGCTGGCCATGTCGACGCTCGGCACCGTTCCGGCCCAGGTGGTCGAGCAGGTGCTGGCCGAGCTAGCCGGCCAGGCCAATCGGCTCACGGTCGTGGGCGACTATGAGCGCACGCACGACCTGCTGCTGAAGCTGCTGCCGAAGGATCGCGTCGGCCCGATCATGGACGAGATCCGCGGCCCCGCCGGCCGCACGATCTGGCAGCGGCTGTCCAACGTGCAGGATCACCTGCTCGCCAACTACCTGAAGACCGAGCACCCCCAGACGGTCTCGCTGATCCTGTCGCGCATCAAGCCGGAGCATTCGGCCAAGGTGCTGGCGATGCTGCCGGAGGATTTCGCCACGGACGTGATGCTGCGCATCCTGCAACTCGACACCGTGTCGAAGGATACGCTCGACCAGGTCGAGGACAGCCTGCGCACCAACTTCATCGCCAACCTGTCGCAGACGAGCCGCCGCGACGCGCACGACCTGCTGGCCGAGATCTTCAACTCCTTCGACCGGTCGAACGAGGCGAAGTTCATGGAGGCGCTGGAGCGCAACGCCTACAAGGCGGCCGAGAAGATCCGCGCCCTGATGTTCACCTTCGAGGACATCACCAAGCTCGACCCGAACTCCGCCCAGGTCCTGGTGCGCGGCATCGACAAGGCCGACCTCGCCAAGGCGCTCAAGGGCGCCAGCGAGTCCACCAAGAGCTTTTTCACGACCAAGATGACGGCCCGCGCCGCCGCGATGTTCAACGACGAAATGGCCGGTCTCGGGCCGATCCGCCTCAAGGAGGTCGACGAGGCCCAGCAGAAGATCATCTCCACCGCCAAGCTGATGGCCGAGAAGGGCGAGATCATCATCGCCAAGTCGGGCAACGAGGAGGACGTAGTCCTGGAGTGACGGCCCGGAGCCGGCCCGTACGGACAGGCTTTACAACTGATAAGTGCAGGAAAAAATTAACGCAGCCGGAGGTAGTATACGGGTTCTGGAAACCCGACCCCGGTCCCCATGTTCCGTGTCGAATATCAACGTCTTCGCTTTCTCGTCGTTGACGACAACACCTATATGCGCCGGATCCTGAAGACGCTTCTGCACGGCTTCGGAGCGCGCGAGGTGTTCGAGGCCGAGGACGGCGCCTCCGCGCTCGACGCGTTCGCCTCCCATTACCCCGACATCGTGTTCACCGACTGGGAGATGCCGCTCATCAACGGCATCGACATGACCAAGCTGATGCGGTGCTCCGACAACAGCGTGAACCCGTTCGTACCGATCATCATGGTGTCGGTCCATTCGGAGCGCCACCGCGTGCTGGAGGCGCGCGACGCCGGCGTCACTGAATTTCTCGTCAAGCCGCTTTCCGCCACCGCGCTGCACCAGCGCATCCTGGGCGTCGTCGCCAACCCCCGCGCCTTCATCAAGACCTCGAGCTTCTTCGGGCCCGACCGCCGCCGCACCAAGGCCGGTGAATTCACCGGCCCCGAACGCCGCAAGGGCGAAGAGGGCGAGGTCTTCCCGCCGAAGCCGGTCCTTGTGAGCCATTCCCATGGTTGAGATCTCGCCTCTCGCGACTGCCCCGCACCTCGACGGCAAGGAAGAGCACGCCGACCATGCGGTGCTGCATCCCAAGCCGAGGCTGAGGGAGAAGGCGCTGGTCAAGGCCATCGCCGCCCCGCAGATCGACGCCGACATGATCGCGCGCGCCGAGCGCGCCGTGGAGGCGTTGGCCCCCAGCTACTCCGAGTGGATGAAGACGACGCTGTCGGCCGTGCAGGGCGCCCTCGAGGCGTTCGAAGCCAGCGACCAGGGATCGGACGCCATCAAGGCCATGGCGCTCGCCGCCCAGGACCTGCGCGGCCAGTCCAAGCAGTTCGGCTATACGGTCGCGGCCCGGATGGCGACCAGCCTTTGCGAGCTCCTCGCCGGCGACGAGCTGGACGTTCCGCTCATCGTGATCCGCCGCCATGTCGAGGCCATCGCCTCCGTGGTGCGGGCCGGCGTCAAGGACCAGGACAACGCGACCGCGATGGAGTTGGTCCGCCACCTGGCCTTGCTCTGCAAGGAGGCGAAGGGCCGCCGCGACGTCATGAGCGCTCACGCCAGCGGGGTTTCGGATGAGCTTTGATCGCACCCAGCCCGTGCTGGTCGTGGATGACACCTACGCGATCATCCGCATCGTCCGCACGCTCCTCAGCGCCCACGGGGTGCACGACGTCGAAGGCGCGGCCAGCGGCCCGGAGGCCATCCGCAAGCTGAGCCAGCGGGCTTTCGGGCTCGTCATCTCCGACTACGGCATGACCCCGATGAGCGGGGCCGACCTGAAGCTCATCATGGACGGCCGGCCCGAATGGTGCGGCATCCCCTTCCTGCTGATGACCACGCAGGGCCTGGCCCAGAAAGCCAAGCTCGACAGGCCCAACGCTCCGCCCTCGATCATCAAGCCCTTCACGGCCGAGGCGCTGCTGAGCGCCATGAGCCGGGCCGCCGAGGCCGTCGCCGCCTGATACGCCCAAGACGCCACGGAAAAGCCCGCCGGGACGACCGGCGGGCTTTTTTCGTCACGGCCTCTCGGCGGCCCGCGTCACGCCACCTTGAGCACAGACCTGACGCGCGACTGGAGCGCGTTGGGCTCCACCGGCTTCAGGATGAAGGCGTCGACGTTCAGGTTCTTGGCCTGCCGCACCGTGTCGGAGGACGTCTCGCTCGTCGCCATGATCACCGGCGTGCCGCGCAGGACGGGGTGGGACCGGATCGCCTTCAGCAGGCCGAGGCCCGAAATGCCGTCCATGTGCAGGTCGGTGATGATCAGGTCGTAGCGGGTGGTGCTCAGCTTCTTGATCGCCTCCTCGCCGCTTTCCGCTCCGTCGACCGTCTCCATGCCCATCTGGATCAGGGCGAAGCGGACGAGACCGCGCATGCTCTTCTGGTCGTCGACGACCAGAACCTTCTTGGATTTCAGGTCGGCCATTTCAGGCTCCCATCAGGCGTGAAGACCGGGGCCGGGGTGCGCCGGAAAGGATGTGGTCGGCGATGCGGTCGAGCGGCAGCACCTGGTCGACCGCGCCGAGCGCGACAGCCGATTTGGGCATGCCGTAGACCACGCAGGTGGCCTCGTCCTGGGCGATCGTGTGCGCCCCGGCCTTGCGCATGGCCAGCAGGCCGTCGGCGCCGTCCCGGCCCATCCCGGTCAGCAGCGCGGCGCTGGCGTTCGGGCCCGCCTCGTGGGCGGCGGAGCGGAACATCACGTCGATGGAGGGCTTGTGGCCCGACACCGGGTTCTCGTCGCTGAGGCGCGCCACATAGCCGCCCCCCTTGCGGACGATGTGCAGGTGCCGCCCGCCGGGCGCGACCCAGACCGTGCGCGGCGCGAGCCGCCCGCCGTCCTGCGCCTCGAAGGAGGGCAGCCCGGTCGTCTGGGCGAGCCGTGTGGCGAGCCGCGGCGTGAAGCTCGGCGGCATGTGCTGGACCACCACGATGGGGCAGTTCACGCCCCGCAGGCCCTCCACCACCTTGCACACCGCCGGCACGCCGCCGGTCGAGGCGCCGATGCAGATGATGCTCTCGCCGTCGAAGCTGGACGCCTGGGAGGCGCTCAGCGCCGCTGTCGGACGCGGGCTCGCGGCGGGGATGACCAGCGTCGGGCCCGTCGGCGCGCCGAGGCCGGCGTGGCGGGGCCGCAGCTTGCTGCCGGCGGCGCGCAGCAGCCCGTCGGCGGTGTCGCGCAGGAAGCGGTCGATCTCGTTCGGCTTGCCGTCCGGCTTCTGGATGCAGTCGATCGCGCCGTTCTCCAGCGCGGTCAGCGTCAGGTCGGCGGCCGAATCCGTGTGGCCCGAGACCACCAGCACGGGCAGGGGCCGCGAGGCCATCAGCTTCTTAAGGAAGTCGATGCCGTTCATGCCGGGCAGCTCGATGTCGAGCGACACCACGTCGACCTCGATGCTGGGCTGGCGCAGCACGTCCCAAGCTTCCTCGGCGCTCTCCGCGGAGCCGGCCAGGACGAGACCCTCGGTCTCGTCCACGATGGCCCCGATCAGGCGCCGGATGGTGCGGGAATCGTCGATGACGAACACGCGGTAGGGACGGGTGCTGCGGATCATCAGAAAAACTCCACGTCGCCTGCGGGCTGCCGGACAAAGGTGCGCCTGTAATTCTCTTCCTGCTGGGTGACGCTGACCGCGCTCGTCTTGTCGAGCTCCTGCACCCAGGCCCGGCCGGTGGCCGGCTGGTAGCGGATGCGCCGCGGGACGGTGCCGCCCACCGAGCGGGCCACGATCGGGATGCCTTCCGTCTTCAGGAAGCGCTCGACGAAGGCGATGTTCTGCTCGCCGATCTTGAGCATGCTGCTGCCGCCCAGCACGCGCGCGCCGCCGAAGATCTTCACCTCGAGCCGGCCGCGCTGGCCGCCGCGCCGGTAGATGCTGTTCAGCAGCTGCTCCATGGCGTAGTCGCCGAAGCGCATCGCCTCGTCGCTGCCCTGGGCCAGGTCGTGCTGGTCGCTGGAGGGCAGCAGGAAGTGGTTGACCCCGCCGACGCCCGTGACGGTGTCGCGGACGCAGGCCGCCACGCACGATCCCAGCAGGGTGACGATGAGCTGGTTCTTGTCGTCCGTGACGTAGTGGTCGCCCGGCGCGACCGAGACGATGGTGGCGCCGCTGGCGTCCTGGAAAGAGCGGCGCGCGGTCGGTGGCGCATGGGCGCCTGTCGTGGCCATCAGCGCCTCCGGTAAATGGTTCGCCCGATCAGCTCGAAGGCCGGATGGGGAGGGGACAGGGATTCGGAGTGGCCGAGATAGAGCCAGCCGCCCGGCCGCAGCAGGTCGGCGCCGCGGTCCACGATGCTCTTCTTGGTCGGCCCGTCGAAATAGATCATCACGTTGCGGCAGAACATGATGTCGAACGGCCCGCGCATCGGCCATTCCTGGACGAGGTTGAGCTGCCTGAAGGTGAGATGGCGCCGCAGCGCCGCCCCCACCCGCACCATGTCGCTGGAGCCGGTCGGCTCGATCTGAAGCAGCGGCTTCAGGTCCGCCGGCGCGCGCTCCACCACCTCGCGGCTGTATTCCGCCCGCTCCGCGCGGTCGAGGACGTCGGTGTCGATGTCGGTGGCCAGGATGCGCAGGTCGAGGCTCTTGGGCGGCTGCGACGCATGCACCATGGCGGCGATGGAGTAGGGCTCTTCACCCGTGGATGAAGCAGACGACCAAATTCGCACGCGGGAGTTGTGTTTCAGCGCGCGCGAATAGGTCTCCGGCAGGGCGTCGCTCCGAAGATGGTCGAGATGGTGCCGCTCGCGGAAGAACGCCGTGTGGTTGGTGGTCAGCACGTTCAGCAGGCTGGGCAGTTCGCGCCCGCCGTCGGGGCTGCGCAGCAGCTCGCAATACTCCGCCACCGAGCGAAGCTGGAGGGCCCGCAGCCGGCGCATCAGCCGCCCGCGGATCATCGCCGACTTGTGGGCTCGGATGACGATCCCGGCCTGGTCGCGCGCAATGCCGGCGATCAGCTCGAAATCCCTGTCCGAAAGGGCGTAGTCGGAATCGTCTGTCGCAAGACCGTGCACGGTCGAGACCTCGTGCGAGAAGGATGAGGGCGCGGGAGCGCCGGAGGGTCGAGGCGCCGCCTTCGGGCTGCGCCGGAAGAAGAGCGCGGCCTAGACGGCGACGCTGAGGCTTTCATTGGCCATCGGCAGCTTGCGCCCCGACTGGGACAGGGCCGGAAGGGCGTCGACGTCCAGGATCAGCGCCACGAGCCCGTCGCCCAGGATGGTCGCGGCCGAGACGCCCTCGACCCGCCGGAACGAGGATTCGAGGTTTTTCACCACCACCTGCTGCTGGCCCACGATCTCGTCGACCGCGATCGCCAGGCGCGGGACGGTGTCCGTCTCCACGATGACCACGATCGGCTCGTGCCCGATCGCCCGGATGCCGAGCAGCTTGCGCAGCTTGAGCAGCGGCGCGATCTCGCCCCGCAGCTGCAGGATGTCGCGTCCGCCCGGCAGGGGCTCCACGCTTCCCGGGTCGAGCTGCATGGTCTCCACGATCGAGGAGAGCGGGAAGACGAAACGCTCGGTCCCGGCCCGCACGATCATTCCGTCCAGCACCGCCAGCGTGAGCGGCAGGCCGAGGGTGAATTTGCAGCCGCGGCCGGGCGTCGATTCCACGGTGATCCGTCCGCCCAGCGCCTCGACGTTTCGCCGCACCACGTCCATGCCGACGCCGCGCCCGGAGACGTCGGTCACCTGCTGGGCCGTGGACAGGCCGGGGTGGAAGATCAGGTTGTCGGCTTCCTCGGGCGTCGGGTCGGCGTCGGGCGCCAGCAGCCCGCGCGCCTTGGCCTTGGCGACCAGCTTCTCGCGGTTGATGCCGCGCCCGTCGTCGGTGACGCAGATCAGGATGCGCGAACCGCGATGCTCGGCCGACACCCGGATGGTGCCGTCCGGCGCCTTGCCGGCCGCGATGCGCTCTTCGGGCGACTCCAGGCCGTGGTCCATCGAGTTGCGCAACATGTGGATCAGCGGGTCGGCGAGCTCCTCCACGATGGTCTTGTCGACCTCCGTGTCCTCGCCGGCCAGCACCAGATGCGCCTTCTTGCCGAGCGCACGCTCCAGTTCGCGCACGAGGCGCGGCAGCCGCTGGAACACCACCTTCACCGGCTGGGCACGCACCGCCATGACGTTGTCCTGCAGCTCGCGCGTCTGGCGGGCGAGGCTGAACAGGGCGTCGACGAAAGAGGCGGCCTCGCGCTTGGCCAGCACGCCGGCGCGCTCCGACAGCATGGACTGCGTGATCACGATCTCGCCGACGAGGTTCATCAGGCGGTCGATGCGTTCCAGGTCCACCCGGATGGTGCCGCCGGAGGGCCGGCGCTGGACGGCCTGCAGCGCCGTCGGGGCGGACCCCGGCGCGGACGGCGTGCCCTCGCCATGGAACGCGTCATGCGTCGCTTCGGGCAGGGCCAGGGCCGGAGCGGCGGGCTCGCTCGTCGCGACCGCGCTCTCGGCGGCCGGCGCAGCCGCCTCGGGCGCCGCAGCCGCTGGCGGCTCGCCGCCCACGCTGAATTCCTCGTCGGCCAGGAAGGACTCCAGCGCTTCGACGATGTGCTCGTCGGAACTGGCGGTCTCCAGCTCGATCACCCACGCCATCCAGCACTCGGCCGGGTCGAGGGTCGCGATGGAGGGGACGCGCGAGGTGTCGCAGGTCACCTCGATCGGGCCGAGGTGACGCAGCGCGTCGAAGATCATGCGCGGGTCGATGGCCCGCCGGAAGAAGTCTGTTTCGGGCCGCAGATGGATGGTGACCCGGCGCGTGGCGCTGGCGGGCTCCTCGGCCTCGGCCGGAGCCGCGGGCGCGGCGGCGGGCGCGGGCTCGTCGTCGAAGAAGATCTCGTCGCCGGGCTTGGGCGCCACGGTCTTGCCCCCGGCCATCGCCTGCAGGGCGGCCACGAGCTCCGGTCCGACCGGGCTCGAGCGGCCGTCGCGGGCCGCGCCGATCTGCTCGTTGAGGACGTCGCCGGCCTGCAACAGCATGTCGATCGGGGCGTCTTCGACCGCGACCTTGCCGGAGCGCAGCGCGTCGAGGCAGGCCTCGAACATGTGCGCGAACTCGACCAGCTCGGTCAGCGCGAAGGCGCCGGCCCCGCCCTTGATCGAATGAACCGCCCGGAAGGCGCCGTGGATGTCGTCGGGGGTCGCGCGGCCTTCTGAAATGGCGGCCAGATGCCCTTCGAGAAGCCCGATGAACTCATCGCACTCGTCGAAATAAATACTGCGGATCTCGGCAAGAGCATCCATGGCGCGTTCTACTTCTTGAAACGAGTGAGCATGTCGAGGAGACGCTGCGGGTCGAACGGCTTCACCATCCAGGCCGTCGCGCCGGCCTTGCGGCCCTCGGCCTTGATCTCGGCGCCGCTCTCCGTCGTCAGGATGATGATCGGCACGACGCCGCCGTCGGCGCGCGAGCGCACCGCGCGGGTGAACTCGATGCCGTCCAGGACGGGCATGTTGAGGTCGGTGATCACGATGTCGGGACGGTGGTCGGCGAACCGCACCAGGCCCTCCTCGCCGTTCTCCGCCTCCACGACGTCGTAGGATGCGCCGCGCAGCGTCCGGCACAGGAGCTCGCGAAGGGTTCTCGTATCGTCAATGGCCAGGATGCGCACCGTCTACTCCATCGGAATGGTCATCAGGTCGGCGAAGAGGCCGAAACCTTGGAAAGCGTCGATCATGGCCGGGCTCGGTGAAACGAGAGTAAAGGACTGGTCGCCCTCGCTCGCGGTCTTTCCGGCCGACAGGATGACCTGGGCGAGAATGGGGGTGAGGCCGTCCGCCTCGGAGCCGTCGAGCCTGACCGGCTTGCCCGCTGCGAATGCGTCCTTGACCTTGTTGCAAAGGTCGAAAATGTCGTCGCGGCTCACCGAACCGCCTATTGCGAGATCAACCAAGTCGCCCTCCTGGGTCGTTCTCAACAATTACTGTCCGGAACTTAACAAAGCTTTATTCTGCACCTTTCGGTGGATTTTACATCAATGAGGCAACTGAAAGTTGTAAACGCGCATCCAACCCGGTTCGAGCCCGACCGGGTCGCCAATGGACGTGCTGTGCAGGCTGAATCAGGACCGCGCGCGAGGGCGACGCGCCGGACCGCGCCGTCAGGAGCGGACGGCGGGCCGGGCCGTGCGGGCGGCCTGGCCCGTGAAGACGCTCAGCCGCGCCGGCCGAGCGCGTGTTCGATCTCGCCGACCACGCCGCGGCGGAACAGCAGCACGCAGGCGACGAAGATCGCGCCGATCAGCACCGTGACCGGGAAGTCCAGGGCCGCCAGGTAGTTTTCGAGCGACACCACGATCAGCGCGCCCACGACCGGGCCCAGCATCGTGCCGATGCCGCCGAGAAGGGTGATGAGCACGACTTCGCCCGACATCTGCCAGGTGATGTCGGTGAGGGACGCGAGCTGGAAGACCAGCGTCTTGGCCCCGCCCGCCACGCCCGCCAGCGCCGCCGAGATCACGAAGGCGATCAGCTTGTAGCGGTTCACGTCATAGCCCAGCGAGATGGCGCGGGGCTCGTGCTCGCGGATGGCCTTCAGGATCTGCCCGAAGGGCGAGTGCACGATCCGCCACAGCGCGAACATCCCGAACAGGAAGATCACCAGCACGAAGCCGTACATGTTCATCGGCTGGTTCAGGTCGATCACGCCGAACAGGAGCCCGCGCGGGATGCCCTGGATGCCGTCCTCGCCGCCCGTGAACGGGGCCTGCAGGGCGATGAAGAACACCATCTGGCTCAACGCCAGGGTGATCATGGAGAAATAGATGCCCTTGCGCTTGATCGCCAGGTAGCCGACCAAGACGCCCAGGGCGCCGCCCGCCAGCCCGCCCAGGACGACGCACAGCAGCGGGTCCAGCTGCCAGACCTTGGCGGCGTGGGCCGAGATGTAGGCGCCCGTGCCGAAGAAGGCCGCATGCCCGAAGGACAGCAGGCCCACATAGCCTATCAGCAGGTTGAAGGCGGCCGCGAACAGCGCGAAGCACATCAGCTTCATCAGGAAGACGGGATAGATCCCGAACGGCGCCGCCAGCAGCAGCACGACCAGGCCGATCGCCGCCATGCGGCCCCATGTCTCGGAGGAGGAGCGAAGGCCGGGCGCGCCGGCCGGGGCTGTCGTCGCAGTCATCTCACTCTCCTCGTCCGAAGAGGCCCGCCGGGCGCACCAGGAGCACGATCGCCATCACGACGAAGATCACGATGGCGGAGGCCTGAGGATAGAACACCTTGGTCAGTCCTTCGAGCACGCCCAGCATGTAGCCGGTCACGATCGCGCCCATGATGGACCCCATGCCGCCGACCACCACGACGGCGAACACAACGATGATGAGGTTCGACCCCATCAGCGGGCTCACCTGGTAGATCGGCGCCGCCAGCACGCCGGCGAACCCCGCCAGCGCCACGCCGCCCGCATAGGTCAGCGTCACCAGCAGCGGCACGTTGATGCCGAAAGCCTGCACCAGCGCCGGGTTTTCGGTCGCGGCGCGCAGATAGGCGCCCAGCCGGGTCCGTTCGATGATGAACCAGGTGGCGAAGCAGACCACCACCGAGGCCACCACCACCCAGCCGCGATAGATCGGCAGGAACATGAAGCCCAGATTGACGCCGCCCTGCAGCTCCGGCGGCGGCGCGTAGGGCTGGCCAGAGGAGCCGTACCAGTGGCGGAACAGCCCCTCGATCACCAGCGAGAGCCCGAAGGTCAGCAGCAGGCCGTAGAGCGGGTCCAGCCCCGCCAGCCGCCGCAGCGTCGTGCGCTCGATGATCACCCCGAAGAGCCCGACCGCGATCGGCACCAGCGCCAGCGCGGCCCAGTAGTTGACGCCGAACTTGGTCAGGGCCAGCCACGCCGTGAACGCGCCCAGCATGTAGAGCGCCCCATGGGCGAAGTTGATGACGTGCAGCATGCCGAAGATCACGGCCAGCCCGAGCGACAGGAGGGCGTAGAACGAGCCGTTGATCAGCCCGATCAGCAGCTGCCCGTAGAGCGCGACGGTCGGCACCCCGAAGATGGTCGACATCGCCTCAAACCCCCAGATATTCGTGCAGCGACCCCATGCGGTCGCTCAGTTCGGTCGTGGCGAAGCGGTCGACCACCTTGCCGTCCTCCATCACGAAGAAGCGGTCGGCCAGCTTGGCGGCGAAGCGGAAGTTCTGCTCCACCAGGATGATGGTGAAGCCCTGCGTCTTCAGCGTGCGGATGAGCTCGCCGATGCGCTGCACGATCACGGGCGCGAGGCCCTCGGTCGGCTCGTCGAGCAGCAGCACCCGCGCGCCGGTGCGCAGGATGCGGGCGATGGCCAGCATCTGCTGCTCGCCGCCCGAGAGCTTGGTGCCGGGGCTGCTGCGCCGCTCCTCCAGATTGGGAAACAGCCGGTAGATCTCCGAGGCCTGCATGCCGCCTTCCGCGATGCGGGGCGGCAGAGCCAGGTTCTCGTCCACCGACAGGCTGGCGAAGATGCCGCGCTCCTCCGGCACATAGCCGATGCCGCAGCGCGCGACCTTGTGGGGCGCCAGGGCCAGCAGGTCCTGCCCGCGCAGCCGGACCACGCCCTTGCGCTTGCGCACGATGCCGACGATGGAGCGCAGCGTCGTCGTCTTGCCCGCGCCGTTGCGGCCGATGATCGTCACCGTCTCGCCTTCGCGCACGTCGAGCGACACGCCGTGGAGCACGTGGCTCTCGCCGTACCAGGCTTCGAGGTCCTGGACCTCCAGGATGGGGTTGGGGGCCAGCATCTCAGGCCTCCTCCATGCCCATATAGGCTTCGCGGACCTTGGGGTCCTGCGAGACCTTGGCGTAGTCGCCCTCCGCGATGATCTCGCCCCGCTGCAGCACCGTGATGGTGTCGCACAGGTCCGACACGACCGAGAGGTTGTGCTCCACCATCAGGATGGTGCGGCCGACCGCGGCCTTGCGGATCAGCGCCACCACCCGGTCGATGTCCTCGTGGCCCATGCCGGCCATCGGCTCGTCGAGCAGCAGCATCTTGGGCTCCAGGGCGAGCGTGGTGGCGATCTCCAGGGCGCGCTTGCGCCCGTAGCTGAGGTCCACCGCCGGAGCGTCCGCATAAACGTCGAGGTTGAAGTCGGCGATCAGCTCGCGCGCCCGTCCGTCGAGCAGGCGCAGCACCTTGTCGGAGCGCCAGAACTGCGTCGCCAGCCCGGCTCGCCGCTGCAGCGCGACCCGGATGTTCTCCAGCACGGTCAGATGCGGGAAGGTCGCCGAGATCTGGAAGGAGCGCACCAGCCCGCGCCGCGCGACCGCGGCGGGCTGCTCGCCGGTCACGTCCGTTCCCTCGAAGACGATACGTCCGCTGGTCGGGGTGAGGAACTTGGTCAGCAGGTTGAAGACGGTGGTCTTGCCGGCGCCGTTGGGTCCGATCAGCGCATGGATCGAGCCCGGCTTCACCGAGAGGTTGACGTTCTTCACTGCGACGAAGCCGAGGAACTCCTTCGTGAGCCCCTCGGCCTGCAGGATGGCGGTTGGCGCTGTCATGGGTGGGCAGGCCTCAAATGAATGAGAGAAACGCGGTCTCTCCCTCTCCCGGCGGAAGAGAGGGGGCGCCGGTGGCCCAACCGGGCCGCCGCGCCCGTATGCTGACGCTCGCCTACTTCGTCGCCGGGCAGCCGCTCTCCGCCGCCGAGAAGAAGGCCTTCTCGCCCGGAATGGTGGCGAGCAGCTTGTAGTAGTCCCAGGGCTTCTTGCTCTCGGCCGGCTTCTTGACCTCGAACAGATACATATCGTGGATCATGCGGCCGTTGGCCAGCACCTTGCCGTTGCGGCCGAAGGCGTCGTCGACCGGCAGCTCCTTGAGCTTGGCCGCCACCTTCTCGGTGTCCTTCGAGTTCGCCGCCTTCACGGCCTTGAGGTAGGAGAGCACGGCCGAGTAGGTGCCGGCGTGGATCATGCTGGGCATCCGCTGCGTGCGCTTGAAGAAGCGCTCGCCGAACTCGCGGGAGCGGTCGTCGAGGTCCCAGTAGAAGCCCTCGGTCAGCACCAGCCCCTGCGAGGCCTGGAGACCGAGGCCGTTCACCTCCGCCAGCGTCATCAGCAGCCCGGCGATCTTCTGGCCGCCGGCCGTGATGCCGAACTCGGCCGCCTGCTTCACCGAGTTGGTGGTGTCGAGCCCGGCGTTGGCGAGGCCCACGACCTTGGCCTTGGAGGCCTGCGCCTGCAGCAGGAAGGACGAGAAGTCGTTGTTGTTGAGCGGGTGCCTCACCGAGCCCAGAACCTTGCCGCCCTCCTGCTTCACCAGCTTGGACGTATCGTCCTCCAGCTGGTAGCCGAACGCGTAGTCGGCGGTCAGGAAGAACCAGCTGTCGCCGCCGGCCTTGGTCAGCGCGCCGCCGGTGCCCACCGCGAGGGCGCGCGTGTCGAAGGCCCAGTGGAAGCCGTAGGGCTGGCACGCGTCGCCGGTCAGGCGCGAGGTCGCGGCGCCGACCACGATGTCGATCTTCTTCTTCTCTTTCGAGAGCTCATGGACGGCCAGCGCCACCGACGAGGTGGTCAGCTCGGTGATCATGTCGACGCCGTCGACGTCGTACCACTGGCGGGCGATGTTGGAGCCGATGTCGGGCTTGTTCTGGTGATCGGCGGTGACGAGCTCGACCTTCTGGCCCAGAACCGACCCGCCGAAATCCTCGATCGCCATCCGGGCGGCCTCGACGGACCACTTGCCGCCATAGTCGGCGTAGACGCCGGACTGGTCGTTCAGGATGCCGATCTTCACGCCGTCGGCCGCCTGGGCCGAGACGGCGGAGGCCATGGCGAGGGCGCCGAACGCCGCCGAGAAGGCGAGGGTCTTCACGGCGCTGGCGGCCGTCCTTGCGGGTGTCGTCACGATCGTTTCCTCCTTCAGGGGCGCCTGGGGGCGGCGCCCGCGCCGCGGCTGAGCCGCGATCGTTTCTGCTGCCGCCATAAGCGCGGCGGGTAGCGGGCAGAATAGAGGCGCGCGGGCGGCTGGCAACCGTCCTGAGCCCTTGGAACCGTGCGATTTTCGGCGGTTTTGGTGGGATTTTTCAGCGCACTCGACGAAAGTCGAACATGGTTCGACGGCCGCTCCGCCCGAGCGCGACGCCGGGATCAGGACCGCGCCTTGGCCATGCGCGGCGCCGCGCGCGGCTTCGCCTCCTCCCAGCCGAGCAGGATGGAGGCCAGCCCCGCCTCGTCGACGCGCTTTGCGGCCTCCAGCGGCGACACCCATTCCAGCTTGCGGACGCCGGCCTCCCGGAAGCTCTTCAGCTGCCGCGTCACCTCCAGCGGAAACACCACCACGGTGACCAGGACGAAGTGCTCCTTCAGCCGCTTCCAGTACTGGTAGGAGCCGACGGGCTTCTTGCCGGGCTTGCCCTTCAACCCGGCCTCCTCCAGCGCCTCCTGCGCGGCGGCCTCGTGGGGCTTGCGGTTCTTCATCGGCCAGCCCTTGGGGATCACCCAGCGCCCGGTGTCGCGGGAGGTGGCGAGCAGCACCTGCGTCGCCCCGTCGACCTTGCGGTAGGGCAGGGCGGCGAACTGCACCAGGGATGCCGGATCGGGGGTCATGGGACTGACGGTCGCATGGCGCTATCTCGAACGCTTCGGCTTTTGATTGCAATGCAACGCTGAAGCCCCCCGAGCGTTTGTGACGCAGATCAGCTCATTTCTGGGGACAATGCCCGACATGCAAGAGGGTTTGGGCGGCGACGCCAAAGGGACGATCCTGGGCGACGCTCCTCCGGGGCGCGCGATCGGACCGCGGACGCTCGTGCTCGTCAATCCCAACAGCCGGCGCGGCTCCGAATCGCTCGACGCCGTCAATGAGCGCCTGGAGAAGGGCGGGCTTATCCTGCAGCACGAAACCTTCTCCTCCGCCGACGAGGTCAGCCAGGACATCGTCCGCCGCGCCCCCGAGGTCGACCGCGTCGTCATCTGCGGCGGCGACGGCAGCGTCAACGCCGCCGCCCGCGGCCTCATGGAGACCGGGCTGCCTTTCGGCGTCCTGCCGCTCGGCACCGGCAACGACCTCGCCCGTACGCTCGGCCTGCCGGAGGACCTCTTGGCCGCGGCGGACGTCATCGTCGCCGGCCGGGTCCGGCCGATCGATCTCGGCATGGTCAACGACAAGCCGTTCTTCAACGTCGCCAGCCTCGGGCTCTCCACCGATCTCGCCCGCAGCCTCACGCCCGACATCAAGCGCCGCTGGGGCCGGCTGGGCTACGCGCTGGCCGCCCTCAAGGTGCTGAGCCGCGCCGCGCCCTTCACGGCCACGATCGTCGCCAAGGGCGACGTCGCCCGCGTGAAGACGATGCAGATCGCGGTCGGCAACGGCCGCTACTATGGCGGCGGAATGTCGGTCTCCGACCGGGCCGAGATCGACGACCACCACCTCGATCTCTACAGCCTGGAGCTGAAGAGCGTCTGGAAGCTCGCCGCCATGCTGCCGGCCTTCCGGGCCGGCTCGCACGGCGCCTGGGAGGAGGTGCGCACGGAGCGCTGCACCGAATTCGAGATCCGCACGCGCCGGCCCCGCCCGGTCAACTGCGACGGCGAGCTCTGCACCGAGACTCCGGCGCGCTTCAAGATCGTGCCAGACGCCGTGCGGGTGTTCTCGCCCTGATCCGCCTCACGCCGCCGGGCGCGCCGGGATGGGTTCGCGCTCCATGGCCTCGCCGATCTCCAGCGGGTGCGCCATCACCTGCCGCAGCTTCACCGGGTCGAGCTCGCCCTCCCAGCGACTGACCACCACGGTGGCGACGCCGTTGCCGATGAGGTTGGTGAGGGCGCGGCACTCGCTCATGAACTTGTCGATGCCCACCAGGATCGCCAGCGAGGCGATCGGAATGTCGGGCACGATCTGCAGCGTGGCGGCGAGCGTCACGAAGCCAGCCCCGGTGACGCCGGACGCGCCCTTGGAGGTCAGCATCGCGATCACCAGGATCGTCATCTCCTGCCCGAAGGTGAGGTGGATGTTGGTCGCCTGCGCCAGGAACAGGGTCGCCAGCGTCATGTAGATGTTGGTGCCGTCGAGGTTGAAGCTGTACCCGGTCGGGATCACGAGCCCCACCACCGACGGCGACGCGCCGAGCCGCTGCATCTTCTGGATCATGTGCGGCAGCACGGTCTCGGACGACGACGTCCCGAGCACGATCAGCAGCTCGTCTTTGATGTAGGCGATGAAGCGCAGGATCGAGAACCCGGCGAGCCGGGCGATCACGCCCAGCACCACCAGCACGAACAGCAGCGCGGTGGCGTAGAAGGTCGCCACGAGCGCCAGCAGGTTCCACAGCGAGCCCAGCCCGTAGGCGCCGATGGTGAACGCCATGGCCCCGAACGCCCCGATGGGCGCCACCCGCACGATCATGCCGATGATGCGGAAGAACATCTTCCCGGCCGTGTCGATGGCGTGGGTGATGCGCTCGCCGGTCTGTCCCATCTGGGACACCGCAAAGCCCGACAGGATGGCGATCAGCAGCACCTGCAAGAGATCGCCCTTGGCGAAGGCGTCGAAGAACGAGTTCGGGATGATCGCCATCAGATGCGCGACCACGCCCTCGTCCTTGGCCCGGCTCACATAGCTCGCGACCGCCTTCGTATCGAGCGTGGCGGGGTCGATGTTGAAGCCCGCCCCGGGCCTGACGATCTCGCCCACCAGCAGGCCGACGGCCAGCGCGACGGTCGACACCACCTCGAAATAGAGCAGCGCCTTGGCCCCGACCCGGCCCACCTTCTTCAGGTCGCTCATGGACGCGATGCCGTGCACGACCGTGCAGAAGATCACCGGCGCGATCATCATCTTGATGAGCGAAATGAAGGCGTCGCCGAGCGGCTTCAGCGCCGCGCCGGTCTTGGGCCAGAAATGCCCGACCAGGATGCCCAGCACGATAGCGATCAGCACCTGGACGTAGAGCACCTTGTACCAGGGGGTGCGGTGGGCCGGCGAGACGTCGCGGGCCGCAGGTCTGTCTGCAAGGGTGTGAGCCATAGGGGACTCCGGGCCGCCGTTCCGAGGGTGCTGTCCCGCTGACACGCGGCGGGATCTTGGGTTCCACGCCGATCTTTGGTCCTTCAGCCGGCGAGTTTCAATCCCAATATGCCGACCACGATCAGGCCGATGCAGGCCATGCGGGCCGCCGTCGCCGGCTCGCCGAAGAGCGCGATTCCCAGGATCGCCGTCCCGATCGTGCCGATTCCGGTCCAGACCGCGTAGGCGGTCCCGATCGGCAGCTCTTTCAGCGCCAGTCCGAGGAGCCCCAGGCTCACCGCCATGCTGGCCAGCGTCGCCAGCGAGGGCCACAGCCGGGTGAACCCTTGCGTGTATTTCAGCCCGACGGCCCAGCCGACCTCAAAGAGCCCCGCCGCGATCAGGATCAGCCAACCCACCTTGCGCTCCCGCGTCATCGCCGCCGGACGGCGGCCGACGCGACCCTAGCGGCGGCGGCCCGCGAGCGCTGTGGCGGGCGCGACACGCCGGCTGGCCTAAGACCCTTCGACGCATCCCATGGTGGCATGAACCATGCAAAGCTCGGGTCCGTCATGGTAGCATGAGCTTGGTCGGGGGTGATTCGATGCGGACACGCATACTACCCTTCGGAAAGCCGGTCGCGGTACGCCGCCGCCGCCCGCGCGCCACGTGGCAGCCGCAATCGAATTCCAGCTTGGTCTGGGGTGGGGATTGGCGAGCGCAGCCGGTGACGTCGACGCAACTCTTGTCCGCCGAGACGGTTGTCACTGCGTTGAGGCGTCACGAGCCAGCGGGTGCAGATGTATCCCAACACTGACCTCTTCACGACTTATGCAAGGTCGTACGAAGCCCGTCGCGAGGCGGAGATGTCCCTCCAGGACTATCTCGAAGGGTGCCGCGACGATCCCATGATGTATGCCAGCGCGGCGGAAAGAATTCTCGCCGCGATCGGCGAACCAGAACTCCTCGACACGTCCCGGGATGCGCGCCTCGGCCGCATCTTCATGAATCGGACGATCCGGGCCTATCCGGCCTTCGCCGAATTCTACGGGATGGAGGAGACGATCGAGCGGATCGTGTCCTACTTCCGTCACGCCGCCCAGGGGCTGGAGGAGCGCAAGCAGATCCTCTATCTCCTCGGCCCGGTCGGCGGCGGCAAGTCTTCGCTCGCGGAACGCCTGAAGGCCCTGATGGAGGTTCATCCCATCTACGTGCTCAAGGCCGGCGACGACCTGAGCCCGATCTTCGAGAGCCCGCTGGGATTGTTCGATCCCGAGCAGATGGGCAAGGTCCTGGACGAACGCTACGGCATCCCCCGGCGCAGGCTCACCGGGCTGATGAGCCCCTGGTGCCTCAAGCGCCTCGACGAGTTCGACGGCGACATCTCGCGCTTCAAGGTCGTCAAGGTGAACCCTTCCCGGCTGCGCCAGATCGGCGTGTCCAAGACGGAGCCCGGCGACGAGAACAACCAGGACATCTCGTCCCTGGTCGGCAAGGTCGACATCCGCAAGCTGGAGCACCTGTCGCAGAACGATCCCGACGCCTACAGCTACTCCGGCGGCCTCAACCGGGCCAACCAGGGCATGCTCGAATTCGTCGAGATGTTCAAGGCGCCGATCAAGATGCTGCATCCCCTGCTCACCGCGACGCAGGAGGGTAACTATGTCGGCACCGAGAACATCGGGGCGATCCCGTTCCAGGGCATCGTCATGGCCCACTCGAACGAGGCCGAGTGGCAGACCTTCAAGACCAACAAGAACAACGAAGCCTTCATCGACCGCATCTACGTCATCAAGGTGCCTTACTGCCTGCGGGTGACCGAAGAGCAGAAGATCTACGAGAAGCTGATCCGCGGCTCGGAGCTCGCAGGCGCTCCCTGCGCCCCGTTCACGCTGGAGATGCTGGCGCGCTTTGCGGTGCTGTCGCGCCTGCGCGAGCACGCCAACTCCAACATCTTCTCCAAGATGCGCGTCTATGACGGCGAGAGCCTGCGCGAGGTGGATCCGCGCGCGCGCTCCCTGCAGGAGTACAAGGACTCGGCCGGCGTCGACGAGGGCATGGACGGGATCTCGACCCGCTTCGCCTTCAAGGTCCTGGCCGCCACCTTCAACCACGACACCACCGAGATCGCCGCCGACCCGGTGCATCTCATGTACGTGCTCGAACAAACGGTGAAGCGCGAGCAGGTGCCGGAAGCGGTCGAGAAGCGTTATCTCGAATTCGTGAAGGCCGAACTGGCTCCGCGCTATGCGGAGTTCATTGGTCACGAGATCCAGAAGGCTTATCTGGAGTCGTACCACGACTATGGTCAGAACCTCTTTGACCGCTATGTCGACTATGCGGACGCCTGGATCGAGGATCAGGACTTCAAGGATCCCGACACCGGACAGCTTCTCAACCGTGAGCTGCTCAACCAGGAGCTCACCAAGATCGAGAAGCCGGCCGGCATCGCGAATCCGAAGGACTTCCGCAACGAGGTCGTCAAGTTCGCGCTGCGTTCGCGGGCGAGCCACGGCGGCAAGAACCCCTCCTGGACCAGCTACGAGAAAATCCGCGACGTCATCGAGAAGCGGATGTTCAGCCAGGTGGAGGAGCTTTTGCCGGTGATCAGCTTCGGGTCGAAGAAAGACTCCGACAGCGAGAAGAAGCACGCGGACTTCGTCGCCCGCATGACCGAGCGGGGCTACACCGAACGTCAGGTCCGACGATTGGTCGAATGGTACATGCGAGTGAAGCAGGCCGGGTAGGGCGCAGCCCTCATCGAGGCCGGTTCCTGACCCCGCCTATCCGGGCCAGGAACCGCCCCCCGGCCAGAGCGGAGCGAAGATGCACATCGTCGACAGACGCCTCAACCCGGGAGGCAAGAGCCTCGGAAACCGCCAGAGATTCCTGCGCCGGGCGCAGTCCCTGGTCCGCCGCGCGGTCCGCGACCAGTCGCGAGACAGGTCCATCAAGGACATGGGCGAGGGCGGCGAGGTCTCCATCCCGGTCGACGGGGTGAGGGAGCCGGCGCTGCGCCGCTCCACGTCGGGCGGCCTGCGCGAGCACGTGCTGCCCGGCAACAAGCACTTCACCGAAGGCGACACCATCCCGCGCCCCTCGGGCGGGGGAGGGGGCGGCGGCTCCGAGGGAGCCGAGGAGGGCGGCGGCGAGGACGATTTCCGTTTCGTCCTGTCGCAGGACGAGTTCCTCGACCTCTTCCTGGAAGACCTGGAGCTTCCCGATCTGGCCAAGACGCGCGTCGAGGACCTGGAGAATCCCTCCTGGCGCCGGGCGGGCTACTCCACCTCCGGCTCGCCCGCGAACCTGTCGCTGACGCGCACCCTGCGCAACAGCCTGTCGCGGCGCATCGCCCTCAACCGCCCGAAATCCGAGGAGATGAAGGAGATCGAGGAGGAGATCGCCCGACTGGAGGCGCTCGGCGACGAGCCCGAGCGGGTCGCGGTGCTGCGCCTGAAGCTCGAGGGACTGGAGCGCCGGCGCAAGCTCATCCCCTTCGTCGATCCGATCGACCTGCGCTATCGTCAGTTCGCGCCCTATCCCAAGCCGGTCGCCCAGGCGGTCATGATCTGCCTGATGGACGTGTCGGGCTCCATGACGGAGCACATGAAGGATCTGGCCAAGCGCTTCTACGCGCTGCTCTACATCTTCCTGAAGCGCCGCTACCGGCATGTGGACCTGGTCTTCATCCGCCACACCCACACCGCCGAGGAGGTCGACGAGGAGACCTTCTTCCACTCCACCGAGACCGGCGGCACGGTGGTGTCGACCGCCCTGGAGGAGATGCTGCGGGTCATCGCCGAGCGCTACCGCCCGGAGGACTGGAACATCTACGCCGCCCAGGCCTCCGACGGCGACAACGCGCCCAACGACAACGACAAGACCGTCGGCCTGCTGCAGAACCGCATCCTGCCGATGATGCAGTACTTCGCCTATCTGGAGGTGAAGCCCGAGGACGAGCCGATGTCGCTGGGGCTCACCTCGCGCGCCAGCGATCTCTGGCGCGCCTATGAGGCGATGCAGGATTCCGCCGTCAAGGACGCCAGCGCGCGCTTCGCGATGCGCCAGGTGCGCCACCGGCGGGACATCTTTCCGGTGTTTCGTGAGCTGTTCCGCCGCCGCGGCGAGGGCGCCTCGGCGGAGCGTGTGGGGGCTGGTTCATGACCATGCACATCATTCCGAAGCCGCTGCTCTTCCATGGGGGAGACTGGGACTTCGACACGATCCGGCGGATCTACGACGCCTGCGAGCGCATCGCCGTGGGCGAGCTCGGGCTCGACGTCTATCCCAACCAAATCGAGACCATCACGGCCGAGCAGATGCTGGACGCCTATTCGTCCTCCGGCATGCCGCTCTTCTACAAGCACTGGAGCTTCGGCAAGCACTTCGCCCATCACGAGGCGGTGTACCGGCGCGGCTATGGCGACCTCGCCTATGAGATCGTCATCAATTCCAATCCCTGCATCAGCTACATCATGGAGGAGAACTCCGCCACGATGCAGACGCTGGTGATCGCGCATGCGGCGTTCGGGCATAACCACTTCTTCAAGAACAACTATCTGTTCAAGCAGTGGACCGACGCGGACGGCATCCTGGACTATCTCGACTTCGCCAAGACCTACATCTCCGACTGCGAGGAGCGCTACGGCCACACCGCCGTGGAGCGCCTGCTCGACGCCGCGCACGCCCTCAACAGCCAGGCGGTGCACCGCTATCCGCGGCGCTCCAAGCCCGATCTGCGCTCCGAGGAGCGCCGCGCCCGCGAGCGCCGCGCCCATGACGAGCAGATGTTCAACGACCTGTGGCGCACCGTGCCCCGGACCGAGAAGGCCCGCACCGGCAACCTCGACGAGGAGCGCCGCCGCGCGCTGCTGCAGCTGCCGCAGGAGAACGTGCTCTACTTCCTGGAGAAAACGGCCCCCAAGCTGGCCCCGTGGCAGCGCGAGATCCTGCGCATCGTGCGCAACGTCGCGCAGTATTTCTATCCGCAGCGCCAGACCAAGGTGATGAACGAGGGCTGCGCCACCTTCGTGCACTACAAGATCATGAACCGCCTGCACGAGCAGGGCATGATCGACGACGGGGCCTATTTCGAGTTCCTGAAGTCGCACACCAACGTGACCTTCCAGCCGAAATACGACGACCCGCGCTATGGCGGCCTCAACCCCTACGCCATCGGCTTCGCCATGATGCGCGACATCGAGCGCATCTGCGAGGAGCCGACCGAGGAGGACCGCCAGTGGTTCCCGGAGATCGCCGGGACGGGCGACGGCATGAAGACGCTGCGGGGCGTCTGGGAGAACTACCGCGACGAGAGCTTCCTGCTGCAGTTCCTCAGCCCGAAGCTGATGCGCGAGTGGCGCATGTTCCACGTCGTCGACGATCCGGACCGGCCCGAGCTGCGGGTCGACGCCATCCATGACGAGCGCGGCTACCGCCGCATGCGCCGCGCCTTGGCGCGCCAGTACGACGTGGCCTGGATCGACCCCGACATCCAGGTCGTCGACGTCGACCTCGCCGGCGACCGGCGCCTGATCCTGCACCACAACGTCGTCAACCGGCTCCTGCTCGAGCCCGAGGACGCCAGCCGCGTGCTCCAGCACCTCGCCGACCTGTGGGGCTATGACGTCCTCCTCAAGGAAGTCGACGCCTCCACCGGCATGATCCTCAAGGAACACCGCGCCAGCGCCCAGCCGCTGGGCCGGTGAAGCCCTCGCCCGGCCCTCTCCCCGTTCCGGGGCGAGGGCCGGCCGCGGCCCTTCCCCACACCCCACCCCCGTCATCCCCGGCGCGGCCGAAGGCGCGGGAAGGGGATCCAGAAAAGTCGGGCGAAGGGCGACCCTGATCCAACCCTCCTGGATCCCCGTCCCGGCGCTGCGGGCCGCCGGGGATGACGCCCTTCTCCCCGGCACGGGGAGAAGGTGGCCCGAAGGGCCGGATGAGGGGCCGGACGGCGGCAGGACGCGCCGCCCCGCTTGACAGACGGAGAAAATTCCTATAGCCCTGTCCATGCTCCGGTCCACGGAGGGGCGTCTGCAGCGTGACGGATGTGGACCGGGGGCGGCGGCCGTCAAAGCCGGGCTCACGACCCGGTCGAGGCGGCGGACGAAAGACAAGGTCCGACCAGCGACAACGCGAAGGGGCTGAAAGCGCCCCGGGATCTTCCTTTAATCCTCCAACGCTGGGCGCGGAGCGGCGGGGCCTGGCGGCCTCCCGGCTTCCACTCTACCCACCCCACTCGCCGTGGGGTCCCCAGCGACGCTGCTCCGCGCCGCCCTCCACCTATCTCTCCGGGCCGAAAGGCCGCGGAGCTATCCGCGCGTGCCCTTCTCCCCGGCACGGGGAGAACGCAGCCGAGCGCAGCGAGGTCGGATGAGGGGCCGAAATCCAGCCAAGCCCCGCCGCCCCTCACCCCAGCCCTCTCCCCGTTCCGGGGCGAGGGGGCCGGCACCGGTCCTTCCCGTCATCCCCGGCGCGCCGCAGGCGCGGGAAGGGGATCCAGAAAAGGCCGGGCGAAGGGCGCCCCTCGCCAAACATCTCTGAAGCCCCGGCGCTGCGCGCCGCCGGGGACGACGGGCGAGCGAGGAACGAACGCCGTCGGGTGAAGCCGCGCGGGCGGACGCCTGAATTTCAGGCGTACCGAAATGGGACGCCATCGCAATGTTGCCGCAGATGCGGCGGAAGATTCCAGGGTCGGTGGGACGGGGGTTCCATGAGGATCGGCTTCAGCCGGTCGCGTTCGGCAAGTCGATCTTCTGCCGTGTGGGAGAAGGTCCATGGAATATCGCGAATTCGACAAGCTGCGCGACGTCGCTGACGTGCGGGTCGCAGCGCGGCCGGTGATGACCCGCCGCGAGCGTCTCGAGCGATGGGCGACCCTGCTGGAGCAGGATCCCGCGCGCAGGTTGCGCTCGCTCGGGGAGATCGAGACCAAGACGCCGGCCGAACGGGTGCAGATGCGCTCTCCTGATTCGCCGCTCACGATCGCGTTCGAGGATCCGATGCTGCGGGCCGAAGGCCTCGCCAGCGACCGGCTCGGCGACGCCATCGACTTCTTCTCGCTGGCGGAGGACGACGCTCACCGGCTGCTTTGCTCCTGCATGAACGGCTGGACCATGTCGGCCGGCAAGGTGGCGCGCGGCGTGCGGTCGATCGCCGACCCCGACACGCGGCTGCAGTCGGTGGCGTGGGTGGTCGCCGGCGGCCTCGTGGCCACGCCCGTGCTCATGTACCTGTTCGGCTGATCCGGCCGGACCAGGACACGTCGGAGGAGCGCCTCCAAACGAGCGCGGTCGCATGCCGCGCATGCGCATCGACTGGCCGGGCCGCCGCTGGCGTCCCGGTCGCTCCCGCACGCTTGGATCTCCCGCTCGCGTGACGCGTTGGTCGAAGCTCAGCGAGATGGAGGAGACCCAATGGCCGCCCAGAGTTCAGGGACGCAGAAAGCCGCGTCGCTCGGAAAGTTCACCGTGGAGCCGAGCGACGACGGTTTCCGCATGAGGATCGAGACGCACGCCGGCGAGGTGATGGACGTCATCGCCACCCGCGACCAGGTCGACGTCATCGCCGACGCCCTGGACGATCTGCTCGCGGCTTCCGAGGAAGACGACGAGGCGGCCGAAGACTAGCGCCCGCGCCCCGGCCCTTGGGCCGGGGCCGCTCAGCCGTCGTTCTCGGCGTTCAGGTTCTCGGGGCGCATGCCCTCGTCCCGCACGCCGACGGGCCGCAGGCGGACTCCGGGGCCGTTCTCGCCCAGGAATTCCACGCCGGCCGCGTCCAGGGCCTCGACCAGGCGGCGCGCGGCCGCCGCGTCAGGGCTGAGCGTGGCTCCGCCCTGCGCCTCGATTTCGCCCAGGGCCTCCAGGCTGATCCCCGCGCGCTCGGCGGCGTCCTCCCGGGAGAGGCCGGCCAGCACGCGCGCGGCCCAGATCTGGTTGCCCGTGAACATGGCCCTGATCTTCTCAGAAACGGACGGTGGCGTTTTCACCGCCATTCGGCCGTTCCCCGGTCGTGACCGCTTTGACGTATCCATAGGCGTACAACATCGTGCTCGAAGGGCTGTCCCAGTATTCGGCGATTTCGACCTTCACCTTGATCAGGGCGATTTCAGGGTCTTCCGCGCCCTTGGGAAACCAGACGCGCAGGCCCTCCGTCCAGAGCTCTTTCGCCTTGGCGGCGTCCTGGACGACCTCGGCGGTCCCGGCGATCGAGACGTAATGCTGCTTGTTCTCGTCCGAATAGGTCAGCAGCACCTGCGGGTCGCGCCTGATCTCGGCGATCTTGGGCGAATCCGCGTCCGAGAAGAACCACAGATGCCCGTCGAAATTCACGGTGTTGGTGCCCATCGGGCGGGCGTGCTGGCGTCCGTCGTCGCCGCGCGTCGCCATCATGGCGATGCGGGCGTCCTTGATGAGGTCGAGGACCTTGTCCTTCGCGGCCTGATCGGTTCTGGTGTCCATGGCGGTCTCCCGTCTTTCGTCGTGTTCCGGGTCTCGGCCGACAACCCGCCCCGCCGTGGTACGGTTCCGCCCGGGCCCGCGACCCGTCGCCCCGGCGGCGGCCAGGGTCCGCCAGGGCGGCGATGGCCGTCGAAATGCGCTAAGCAGGGCCGCGGGGGCGCGACAGACACGTTGAAAACGAGGGATTTTCCATGGGTGACATGATCCGGCTCACGGCCGCCGACGGCGTGACCATCGACGCCTACAGGGCCGCGCCGTCGGGCGCCCCCAAGGCGGGCGTCGTGGTCCTGCAGGAGATCTTCGGCGTCAACGACCATATCCGCCGCGTGACGGACGGCTTCGCCGCCGAGGGCTACCTGGCCATCGCGCCGGCCCTGTTCGACCGGGCGCAGCCGCATGTGGAGCTGGGCTACGGCCCCGACGACATGAAGCAGGGCATGGAGATCCGCGCCCGCACCACCCTGGACGGCGCGCTGGCGGACGTGGCGGCCGCCGTGAAGGCGGCGTCGGAGGCCGGCAAGGTCGGCGTGGTGGGCTATTGCTGGGGCGGCTCGCTGGCCTTCCTGGCCGCGACCCGGCTCGCCGGCGTCAGCGCCGCCGTGGGGTACTATGGCGGGATGATCGCCTCGCATCTCGACGAGATCCCGAAGGCGCCGACGATTCTGCACTTCGGCGAGAAGGACAAGCACATTTCCCAGGACGACGTGCGCAAGATCCAGGCGGCCTTCCCGCACATGTCCGTGTTCGTCTACCCGGCCGACCATGGCTTCAACTGCGACGCGCGGGGATCCTACGACAAGCCCTCGGCGGATCTCGCCCGGGCCCGGACGCTGGAGTTCCTCGCCGACAAGCTCGCCTGAGCGCCCGCCCGGTCAGCCCTGGCGGGCGGACCAGATCAGGCCCCCGAAGGCGACGAGCGAGACCGCCGCGACCCCCAGGAAGGCGGCCGGGTATCCGCCCAGCGCGCCCAGCGCGAGGCCGAACCCGGCCGGCCCGACCACATAGCCGACGAAGGTGATCAGCGTCGCCCCGGCCGTGGTCTCGCCGACCCGCCCTTGCGGCGAGTGGCGCGCCACCTCGGCGAGGTGAACCCCGTTCCAGCTGGACACCGTCACGCCCGCCACGCCGGCCAGCAGCAGCAGCGCCCAGAACGGCCAGGCGGCGGAGGCCGAGGCCAGCGCCAGCATGGTGGCGCAGGCCGAAACGGCCGTGAACCGCAGCGTCGGCATGCCCGAGCCGAGGCGGTCGGACGTCCAGCCCAGCAGCACTCGGCCGAACACGCCCGTCGCCTGCATGACGGCGAAGACGAGGCCGGCCTGGGCGAGGCCGTAGCCCAGCCCCACCAGCCAAGTCACCGTAAAGGCGAAGAGCGATCCCTGCCCGATCGCGAAGCAGCACCCGGCCAGCGTCAGGCCGCGCAGGGGAGGGGACGACACCACGAGCCGCAGCGGCCGCAGCATGTTGGCGGGCGACAGCAGCACGGAAGGCCCGATCGGCTGCCCGGCGTCCCGGTCCACGTCGATCCGCTCCCGCAGCGGCTGGACGAGCAGCACCGTGGCGAGCGGCAGGAGCGCGACCACCAGCAGCGCCGCGCGCCAGTCCATGAGGCCGACGAGCCAGGGCAGAGCGAGGCCGGCCAACACGCCGCCCAGCGGCACGCCCGCCTGCTTCAGCGAAAAGATCAGGGTGCGGTGCGCAGCCGGCGAGTGGCGCAGCAGGATGTCGCTCCCGGCCGGCGCCGAGGGCCCGTAGCCGAGCCCGAGCAGCAGGCTCGCCCCATAGGCGGCGGCCCACCAGGGCGGCGTGAGCAGCGCAAGGCCCACGCCGCCGAGCAGCAGCCCGATCTGCAGCGTCCGGATCGGGCCGAAGCGCCGGATCAGCGGGTGGCCGATCGCCAGAAAGAGCATCGAGCCCACCGTCCCCACCGACGAGATCGAGCCGATCGCCTCGGGCGACAGCCCAAGCGAGGCGGTCAGCACGGGCGCGATGGTCGGGATGAGGCGCAGCAGAAAGGAGCTGGCGGTCTGGATGCCCAGGGTCGCCGCCAGCGGCCAGACCCACAGGAACGCGTCCGGCGACCGCGTGGCGGGCGCGGCGGCGGCGGCCTCCTCGCCGCTCATGCGGCGGAGCCCGGCTCCCCGGGCGCGCGCCGCCCCCAGGCCACGAATGCGCCGTTGCGGAAGCCCTGCTCGGCCTTGCCGTAGCGGAACGAGCCGCCGTCCGGCGCGACCACGTCCCCGCCGGCCGAGGCCAGCACGGCGTGGCCGGCGGCCGTGTCCCACTCCATGGTGGGGCCGAAGCGGGGATAGACGTCGCCGTCGCCCTGCGCGATGAGGCAGAATTTCAACGCCGACCCGGCGGCCAGCGTCCTGGCGCAAGGCCGCTGCGCCAGGAAGGCCTGGGTGTCCGGGTCGAGATGGGAGCGGCTGACCAGCGCGGTCACGCCATGATCCGGTACGGGCCTGGCCGACAGCTCGCGCCGCTCGTCGGTGGGCGGGAGCGCCTCGCCCGGCGCCACCGTCATGACCTGCGCGCGTCCGCCGCCGCCGATCCACAGCAGGCCGCCCGCCGGCTGGTAGACCGCGCCGGCCACCGGCCGGCCGGCCGCGATCAGGCCGATATTCACCGTGAACTCGCCATTGTGGTCGAGGAACTCGCGCGTGCCGTCGAGCGGGTCGACGAGCAGGAAGTCCTGCCCGCAGCGGGGGATGTTGCCGGCGCTGGCCTGCTCCTCCGAGAGGATCGGCGTTCCGGGCATCAGCGCTTCGAGCGCCGGCAGGATGACGGCCTCGGCGGCGAGGTCGGCCTCCGTCACCGGGCTGCCGTCGGCCTTGGCCTTGCCCGCCGCATGGCAGGCGTAGTGGCGCATGATCGGCGGCCCGGCCGTGACGGCGATCGCGCCGAAGGCTTCGGCGAGCCCGAACAGTGCGCTGGAGGAGAGAGGGCTTTTCGGCCCCGCCTTGTGGATCATCGCGAGCCTCACGCCTGATCGTTATCGCATCGGCGTGAAGGAGGGGAGCCTAATCGCGCGGAGGGTCCAGCGTGGCGCGCATCGCTGCCGCGTCACGCAGACGGGACGCCGGGCGCGCCGGCGCCGGTCTGAGGTCAGAAGATCAGCTCGGGATCGTCGATCAGCGGATCCGGGTTGGCGAGCTTCACCAGGGCGTCGCGGTCCTGGATGCGGATCGTCCTGCCCTGCACCTCGACGCCGTGGCGCGTCAGGGTGGCGAAGTTGCGCGACAGGTTTTCCGGCGTCATGCCCAGACGCGCCGCCAGGGTGCGCTTGTCGAAGGGGATGTCGAACTCGGGCTTGCCGCCATGGCCGGTCTGCTCGCGCAGGATCCAGTTGGCTAGGCGCTCGACGCTGGTGCGCAGCTTCTGGCTCTTGAGCTCCTTCACCATGCCCCGATACGCCCCGGCGATCTCGTCGGCGACGGCGTTGGCGAAACCGATGTCCGTCCTCATGGTCGAGACCACGATTTCGGCCGGGATCATCAGGATCCGCGAGCTCTCGAGCGTGCGCGCCGCCGTCAGCAGCGGCTGCTGCCGGACGAGCGCCGCGAGCACGAAGGTCGTGACGGGCCTGAGCACGCCGACCGTGGTCTCGCGATCGTCATGCCGGGCGAACAGCTCCACCGACCCGTCCAGCACGATGTGCAGGAAGTCCGGCGACAGCCCACGCTCGAACAGCGTCACGTGTGGCGGGAACCGCTGAAGGAACGCTGGCTGGATGAGAGCGTCGAACCTCTCGTCAGCCATGTCCTTGAACAGCGGCAGTGTTCTGATGTTTTCAGCGTCTACGCTTCGCACCCGGCGCCCCTTGTGGTTTTTCGGGGAAGCAATCGATAATCAAGGCTCTTGTCAACAATGAAATTCAGGGATTTGCATGAGGGTTATGGCTGCTGCGACGAATGTGTACGCCGTGAGACGGACCGATCATCTCCTGCAGACTTCATTTGACCTATGCAGATGCATTGGATTTCTCTTGTTGACCTCCCCTCGTTTATCTCTGGCCCGCTCCTTTGTTATATTGGATGCTCATGCATGACCGAGGTTGTGCGCCGCAAGACATGCAGAAACATGTCACAACGCAGATCGGATAAGAAAGTTCCCGTCCGAGTTGCAGATCTAAGAAAAAAGCGAGATTCACGATGAAGCCCAGCACGCAGCCCAACGCCGCTCCCATCGGGGTCCTGACCGTCTCGGACCGCGCCAGCCGAGGCGAGTACGAGGACAAGGGCGGCCCGGGCGTGGTCGCGGCGTTGTCGGACATCATGGCGAGCCCCTGGCGGGCGGTGATGCGCGTGGTCCCGGATGAAAGGCCCGCGATCGAGGCGGCGCTGCGCGAGCTCGCCGATTCGCAAGGCTGCAGCCTCATCCTCACCACGGGCGGGACGGGGCCGGCCTCGCGCGACGTCACGCCGGAGGCCACGGAAGCGGTCTGCGACAGGCTGCTGCCCGGCTTCGGCGAGCTGATGCGCACGGCCAGCCTGCGGGAGGTGCCGACCGCGATCCTGTCCCGGCAGATCGCCGGCACGCGCGGCGCGGCGCTGATCGTCAACCTGCCGGGCAAGCCCTCCGCCATCCGGACCTGCCTCGACGCCGTCTTCCCGGCCATTCCCTACTGCATCGACCTGATTGGCGGCGCCTATCTGGAGACGGATCCTGCCGTCTGCCGGGCGTTCCGGCCCAAGGCTTGATCCCGTCCTTGACTTTTCGCGGTGCAACATGCATATGAGGCAGCGAACGTCGGCTATCGGCGAAACAGGCTGCGTGTACGGATCCCTTGCGATCCGACCTGCCGACCGTCTGGGTTAAGCTTCACCTCGAAGCCGTAGCCCTGGGCTTTCAACAGACATCCCTGAACACGCGGGGCGTCCTCCGACCGAACGATCTCTCATGATCGTCCGGGCGTGAGAGTCCGACTCTCCCACAGATCTCCGTTCCAGGATGAATCCTTGACTCTCTTTTCCGACATGGGCCTCGCCCAGCCGCTCCTCGACGCCCTCAAGGCCGAGGGCTACGAGACCCCCACTCCGATCCAGGCCCAGGCCGTACCCCAGGTGCTCCAGGGCCACGACCTCCTCGGCATCGCCCAGACCGGCACCGGCAAGACCGCAGCCTTCGCGCTGCCGATCCTGCACAGGCTCGCCGCCAACCCCAAGCAGACGCCCCGCAAGGGCTGCCGCGTGCTCGTCCTCAGCCCGACCCGCGAACTGGCCAGCCAGATCGCCGAGAGCTTCCGCGTCTACGGCAAGTTCACCAAGCTCACCTCCACGGTGGTGTTCGGCGGCGTGCCGGTGAACCGTCAGATCCGCGAGATGGCCAACGGCGTCGACGTGCTCGTCGCCACCCCGGGCCGCCTGCTCGACCTCTGCAACCAGCGCGCCGTCGACCTCTCCAAGATCGAGGTCCTGGTGCTGGACGAGGCCGACCAGATGCTGGACATGGGCTTCATTCATGACATCCGCAAGCTGATCGCCATGGTTCCGGCGCAGCGCCAGAGCCTGTTCTTCTCCGCCACGATGCCGCGCGAGATCGCCGACCTGGCCGACCGCCTGCTGAAGAACCCCGTCAAGGTGTCGGTCGCTCCGGTGGCCACCACCGCCGAGCGGGTCGACCAGTCGGTCATGTTCGTCGACACGGCCCACAAGCAGGCGCTTCTGCACCTGCTGCTGACCAACCACCCCGAGATCGACCGGGCGCTCGTCTTCACCCGCACCAAGCATGGCGCGGACAAGGTGGTGCGCAAGCTGATCGCCTCCGGTCACGCGGCCGCCGCCATCCACGGCAACAAGAGCCAGAACCATCGCGAGCGCGCCCTGGGCGAGTTCCGCGCCGGCCGCTCGCGCCTGCTGGTGGCCACCGACATCGCGGCCCGCGGCATCGACATCGACGCCGTCAGCCACGTCATCAATTTCGACCTGCCGAACGTGCCGGAGAGCTACGTGCACCGCATCGGCCGCACGGCCCGCGCCGGCGCCGCCGGAATCGCGATCTCGTTCTGCGACCGCGAGGAGCGGGCCTTCCTGCGCGACATCGAGCGGGTGACCCGCCAGAAGGTGCCGCAGGCGGAACTGCCCGCCGGCCTGGCCGACGCGGCCGCCGAGGAGGCCCGGCGCTCCGCCGCGGCCCCCCGCGAGGAGCGCCATCGCGACGAACGCGCCGTCAACCAGCGCAACGGCCGCGGCGGCCCGAACCGCAACGGTCGCCCGGGCGGCCAGCCCGCCCGCAACAGCCGCTCCGCCGGCCAGCCCGGCCGTCCGGCGCAGGACCGCGCCGAGCAGCCGAGGGCTCAGGAGCCGCGCAGCGCCCGTCCGGCCCAGGGCCGTGACGAGCAGCGGCATCGCCCCGCCCAGGAGCAGCGCGGCGCCGACCAGCGCGGCGGCCAGCGCCACGGCGCCGAACCCCGGCGCGACGGCCCCGATGGAGCCAGGGCCTTCGAGCTCTGGGGCACGGGCGCCGCTCCCAAGCGCAACCCGCGTCCGCAGGGCGGCCAGCCGCGCCGCGAAGGCCGGCCCAGCAGCCGCTAGGCTCGACTGAGACTTCGCTCTCCCGTTAAGGCGGGAGAGCGCCGAAGGGGTGGCCATGGGCCGCCCCTTTTCGCGTTTCAGGGCGCGAACCAGCGCTCGGGCCCTCGGTCCTGGCGTGCTCTGCGGTGCGTTTCGACTAACATGTCAGTTGACGGGGCGTCTGAACCGGTTAGGGTTGGGGCAGGATGCGGCCGCCTCGCCGCAGGCGGGGGCGTTTTTCCAAGACTGTGAGACAACGGCCAGGCCCGGCTCGACCCGGATGGCCGGCGACCGATACAACCCACCACAATCGACGACAAAAAAGATCCTGGGGAGGACCTTCGATGAACAAGCCCACTTTCGGCGACCTGTCGCGTCGCAGCCTGCTGAAGACTACGGCCGCCGCCGCCGCCGTGGGCGTCATCGGCGCCCCCGCCATCGTGTCTCGCGCCAACGCGCAGTCGAAATTCGACTGGAAGCGCTTCAAGGGCGAGAAGATCGACGTCATGATGGTGAAGAACCCACGGTCCGACCTGCTCCAGGCGGCCGAGAAGGAGTTCACCGCGCTCACCGGCATCGAGGTCTCGTCCGAGCAGATCCCCGAGCAGCAGCAGCGCCAGAAGGCGATGATCGAGTTCACGTCGGGTCGCCCGACCTTCGATGTCGTGCTGCTCGCCCTCCACGTCCAGAAGCGCCTCGCCTACAAGGGCAAGTGGGTGGACGACCTGCGGCCGCTGATCTCCAACCCGGAGATGACCAACCCGGAGTTCGACCTCGCCGACTTCGGTTCGGCGGGCATGAACTTCGCCACCCAGGCCGACGGCGCGATCACCACCATCCCGCATTTCGTCGATTTCTGGATGCTCTACTACAACAAGGAGATGTTCGCCCAGAAGGGGGTCGAATATCCCAAGTCCATGGACGAGATCATCACGGCGGCCGCCAAGCTGCATGATCCGTCCAAGGGCGTGGCCGGCTTCGTGTCGCGCGGCCTGAAGAACGCCAACATCCCGGTCTGGACCAGCTGGCTGCTCGGACAGGGCCTGGAGACCATCGATCCCAAGACCGGCAAGCTCAACACCGACGGCCCCGAGGCGGTCTGGGCGGCGGACTTCTACCGCAAGCTCAACAAGGACTACGCCCCTCCCGGCACCATCGGTTTCAATTGGAACGAGTGCCAGACGACCTTCGCGCAGGGCCGCGCCGCCATGTGGCTGGACGGCATCGGCTTCGCCACGCCGCTGGAGGATCCCACCAAGTCCAAGATCGTCGGCAAGGTCGGCTACGGCGTCACGCCGCCCGGCCCCAAGGCGCATCACTCGGCCATCTTCTGCGACGGCATGGGCATCGCCCAGGCCTCCAAGAAGAAGGGCGCCGCCTGGTACTATATCCAGTGGGCGACCAACAAGGAGAACCAGCTGGCCATGCTCAAGGCCGGCGCGGGCGCTCCCGGCCGGCAGTCGCCGTTCAAGGACCCGGAAGGCACCAAGTCGAAGACCTTCGCCAAGGACTATTTCGACTGCATGGCGGAGTCGGGCAAGATCGGCCGTCCCGGCCTGCCGCAGATCATCCCGGTCACCGAGTTCCGCGACATCTTCGGCGTGGCGCTCACCAACACCCTGTCGGGCGCCGACTCCCTCACCGAGCTGAAGAAGGCCACGGAGACGTTCAAGCCGGTGCTCGAGAAGTCCGAGCAGGGTTGAAAATCAGGGCCGCCCGGCCGCAAGGCGGGGCGGCCCCGACCTGGACCGCGGGCCTCCGGCTCGCATCCCGGGGACGGCGGTGAGAATGCGAGCCCGCAGGCTCGCGGTCCGGGGAGGCCGCCGCGCTCCTGGACAGCACGAGAGAGCGTTCATGAACGAGACCACGGCCCCCGCCGCTCTCCCCAGCACCGTCGCGGCGACGCGCGCGGCCACGACGCCCAGCGGCAAGCCGCACGATTTCTCGCGCAAATACTGGGTCTTCGCCGTCCCGGCGGCGGTGATCATCTCCGCCGTGATCGTCTTCCCCTGGCTGTTCACGATGTTCATGTCCGTGCAGGACTGGAAGATCGGCGGCGGGGTCGACTTCGTCGGACTGGACAACTTCCGCACGCTGGCCAACGACAGCCGCTTCCGCGAATCGCTGTGGATCACCTTCTATTTCACGGTGCTGGGCGTGGTGCTGCCGGTGTTCCTCGGCACCGCGGCGGCGCTGGTGTTCCACAAGGAATTCCCGATGCGCGGCCTGCTGCGCACCGTCTTCGTCATGCCCATGATGGCGACGCCCGTCGCCGTCTCGCTGGTGTGGAAGATGATGTTCCACCCCCAGCTCGGCGTGCTGAACTACCTGTTGTCGCTGGTCGGCATCGGCCCGTCCGAATGGGTGTTCAACCCCAACACGGTCATCCCCACGCTGGTGATGGTCGAGGTCTGGCACTGGACGCCGCTGGTGATGCTGATCGTTCTCGGCGGCCTCGCGGGCCTGCCCAAGGAGCCCTACGAGTCGGCCGTGATCGACGGCGCCAACGGCTGGCACATGTTCCGCTACATCACGCTGCCGCTGCTCTGGCCCTTCATCATGATCGCGCTGATCATCCGCACGATCGACGCCTTGAAGGCCTTCGACATCATCTTCGTGATCTCCGAAGGCGGCCCCGGCACGGCCTCCGAGACGCTCAACATCTTCCTCTATCTGCAGGCCTTCCAGTTCTACAAGATCGGCTACGCCTCCGCCGTGGTGGTGATCTTCTTCGGCATCATCGTCGCGCTCAGCCTGCTGCTGCTCTACACGCGGCAAAAGTCGAAGTGGAACGCGTGATGGCGGACTGCAAGGCTTCCGATCTCCATCTCTCCGCCGTCATCCCCGGCGCGCCGCAGGCGCGGGAAGGGGATCCAGCGCGACGCCCGGCGTTAGGCCCGATCCCCGTCCCGGCGCTGCGCGCCGCCGGGGATGACGCCGATGGAAACGTCACTCGCTCGCCCGGAGCACGCCCATGAGCGCCGCCGTCGGCTCCAACCGGCTCACGCCGAAGAACATCCTCACCAAGGCCGCCTTCGGGTTCTCGGTGTTCCTGCTGGTGTCGCCGGCCATCCTGGTCTTCCTGTGGATGCTGTCGCTGTCGTTCAAGAACGAGGTCGACAACACCGCCTGGCCGCCGGTGTTCATCCCCAACCCGCCGACGCTCGCCAACTATGTCGAGGTCTTCGCGCGCAACAACTTCCTGCTCTATCTGTGGAACTCGATCCTGGTCACCGGCGGGGCCGTGCTGGTGGGGCTCGTCGTCGGCGTGCCGGCCGGCTACGGCATCGCGCGCTCGAAATCGGCCAAGTTCGCGATCCTCATCCTGATCGCCCGCATGACGCCGGCGCTGTCCTACCTGATCCCGCTCTTCATGGCGTTCCAGTGGCTGGGCCTGGTCGGCACCATCCCGGCGCTGATGATCACGCATCTCGTCATCACCATCCCGATCATCGTGTGGATCATGATCGGCTATTTCGAGAACATCCCGACCGAGCTGGAGGACGCCGCGCTGGTGGACGGCTGCTCGCCCTGGCAGAGCTTCCGCTACATCGCCTTCCCGCTGGCCAAGCCCGGCTTGGTGGTGGGCGGAATCCTGGCCTTCATCTTCTCGTGGAACAACTTCATCTTCTCGGTGGTCCTGGGCGGCAAGTCGACCCGGACGCTGCCGGCCGCCGTCTACAACGTGCTCACCTTCGAGCAGGTCTCATGGGGCCCGCTGGCCGCCGCGGCGCTGCTGGTCACGCTGCCGGTCCTGCTGCTCACCGTCATGGCCCAGCGCCAGATCGTCGCCGGCCTCTCCGCGGGAGGCCTGAAGGACGGATGATCGACGCCGCGAGGCCGCGTGGCCTTCGCGGGCGCTTCACCAACATGTCAGTCATCGCCGGCTGAGCGCTCGGCGGTTCGGAATCAGGAGATCCTCATGCAGCCATCGCAAACCCGCTTCGGCCTCTCGGTCGCGCTTTCGACGCCGTTCCGTCCCGACGCCAGGGTGGATCTCGGGCGGCTCGCCCGCCACGCCGCCTGGGTGCTGGACAACGGCGCCGGCAGCGTCACGCTCTGCGGCACCACGGGCGAGGGCGCCTCCATCGGGTTGACGCAGCGGGCCCAGATGCTGGGCGCGCTCCAGGGCGCGGGGATCGCGGCCGACAGGATCCTGGTCGGCGTCGCGTCGGCGTCCCTCGACGAAGCCGCCGCCCAGGCCCGCATGGCGCTCGACGCCGGCTGCCGGGGCCTGCTCGTCGCGCCCGCCTTCTACTTCAAGGGCGTGTCTGACGACGGGATCTTCGCCTGGTTCTCGCGCCTGTTCGAGCGCACCCCCGGCGTGCGCGACGTGTTCCTCTACCACATCCCGTCCGTCACCGCGGTCGGCCTCTCGGCCGAGCTGATCGGCCGGCTGCGCAAGGCCTTTCCGGCCGTGATCGCGGGCGTCAAGGACAGCTCCGGCGACGCCGCCAACACCGCGCGCCTCCTGGAGCAGCACGGCGACCTCGCCATCCTGGTCGGCGACGAGCGCCAGCTCGCCGGCGCGGTGCGCAAGGGCGCGCAGGGCACCATCTGCGGTTGCGCCAACTTCATGCCGGACGTCCTCGCCCCGGTCGCCAACGAAGGCCGCGACGACCCGCGCGTGAAGGCGGTCGTGGACCTCGTCTGCCAGTACCCGGTGATGTCGGCCGTGAAGGCGCTGATCGCGCATCGCACCAACGACCCGGCCTGGCTGGAGGTCTGCCCGCCGCTGGAGCCCCTCACGGCCCAGCAGACGCGCGACCTCACGGCCGGCTTCGACCGCATCGTCGGCGCCAAGGCGGCGTGAAGGGTCCGGAGGCAGCGTGATGGACCGGGCGCAGGAGGATCGGGAGCCGCTGAAGCTGCGCGAGCGCGCCTATGACGCGTTCACCCAGCATCTGCTGGCGCGCGACATCCGGCCCGGCCAGTTCGTCTCCCAGCGCGAGCTGGTGGAGCTCACCAGCCTGCCGCTGGGGGCGATCCGCGAGCTGATCCCGCGGCTGGAGGCCGAGGGCCTGATCCGCACCGTGCCCCAGCGCGGCATGCAGATCGCCCATATCGACCTCACGCTGATCCGCGACGCGTTCCAGTTCCGCCTTTGCCTGGAGAAGGAGGCCGTGTCGCTCTTCGCCCGCACGGCGAGCGAGGCGACGCTGCGCGAGCTGCGCGCCGCGCATGAGGACATCCTGCGCCGCGCCGCCGACGAGATCACGCCGGCCCTCGTGGCGGAGGCGCAGGCCGTCGACTGGGGCCTGCACGACACGGTCATCGACGCCCTCGGCAACGAGATCATCTCCAACGCCTACCGGGTCAACTCCATCAAGATCCGCCTCATCCGCGAGGAGCGGGTCCGCATCCTGGACAGCCTGCTCGTTTCGGTGATGCACGAGCATCTGCGCATTCTCGACGCCTTTGAGGCGCGCGATCCGGCGGCCGCCGTCGCCGCCGTGGAGGCCCATATCGCGAGTTCGCGGGCGAGAGCCATCGGCATGTAGCCAAGATCCGGGAGCCGCGCCGCCAGAGCCCGGCCCCGCCATACGGGAGGAGAGACCATGACCAGGATCACCAGGCGCGCCTTCACGGCCGCCACGCTCGGGGCCGGCGCCGCCGGCGTGTTCATGCCGGCCATCGGCGCCCGCGCCCAGGCCGTCGTGCTGCGCTGGGGAGACGGCCAGGCCCCCAACCATCCCTCGCCGATGAGCGCGGAGCGCGCCGCCAAGGACGTCAAGGAGAAGACCGGCGGACGCGTCGACATCCAGAGCTTCCCGGGCGGGCAGCTCGGCGGTTCGCGCGACATGGTCGAGTCGGTCTCCAGCGGCGCGCTCACCATGGTGACCGAGGGAGCGGCGCTGCTGGGCCAGTTCGTGCCGCAGCTCTCCATCATCGAGGCGCCCTATCTCTGGCGCGACGCCGACCACCTGTCCAAGGCCCTCAACTCGCCCCTGATGGACGAGCTCAACAAGGTGCTGGTCGAAAAGCGCGGCATGCGCGTGATCGCGCCGACCTATTACGGCAAGCGCCACCTCACCACCGGCTCCAAGCCGGTGAAGACCGCCGACGACATGAAGGGCTTCAAGCTGCGCGTGCCGGAGGTCGACACCTTCAAGGCCATGGCGGAGGCCTGGGGGGCTAAGCCCACCCCGCTCAACTTCAACGAGCTCTATCTGGCGCTGTCGCAGGGCGCGGTGGACGGGCAGGAGAACCCGTTGCCCACCCTGCAGAGCGGCAAGCTCTACGAGGTCCAGAAATACCTCGTCCTCACCGGCCACATCATCACGCCGCGGCTCGTCATCGTGAACGAGGCCGCCTGGCGCAAGCTCAGCGACGCCGACCGCGAGGTGGTCCAGCAGTCGATCAAGGCGGCCTCCGAGTGGCAGGACAAGGAGATCCTCGGCCAGGAGGCGAACCTCACCGCCACCTTCCAGAAGGCCGGCATGACGGTGATCGAGCCGGACCTGGAGAGCTTCCGCAAGCCGGTGCTGGCCACCGTGCCGCAGAAATTCGAGGCCAAGTGGGGCAAGGGCCTGTGGGACCGCATCGCGGCCATGTGAGGCGACGGCGCCCCGTTTCCGCCTTCCCGGCGCGCCGAGCGCCGGGAAGGATTCCAGACCGCGCATCCTTCGTCCCCGTCCGCAGGCCTTCCATGCTCCAGCGCCTCCCCGGCCTCATCGACCGCGCCCTCGCGCTCGCCTCCATGGCGGTCGTGGCGCTGCTGCTGATTTGCGTGCTGCTCGGGGTGTTCACCCGCGCGGCCGGCGAGCCGCTGATCTGGACCGACGAGGTCGCCCGGCTGCTGATGGTGTGGCTCGCCTGCCTGGGCTGGACCCTGGCCAGCCGGCGGCGCTCCCACATCCGGGTGCGTTACTTCCTCGACAAGCTGCCGCTGTCCTGGCAGCCGCAGGCCGAGCGCGTCATGCAGGCCGCGATCGTGCTCTTTGGCGTGCTGACGACCTGGTACGCGGCGGATCTGGTGGAGCGGAACTGGGAGATCGAGGCGACGTCGCTCGCCTTCTCGATCTCGTGGATGTATGTGCCGCTCGTCCTGGCCGGCGTCGCCACGGCGGCGCAGGGCGTGGCGGAGGCGCTGCGGCCCGAGCACCGGGCGCCGCCCATGAGGGCCGCGGCCGGCATGGACGACGTCGCGCCCGTCACGCCGGCCGGCAAGGGTGTGGAATGACCCAGCTCATCGCCACCATCGCGGCGGTCTGGTTCGCCTCCATCCTGATCGGGATGCCGCTCTTCGCCTCGATGGGGCTGGCGGCCTTCGCCTTCGTGCACTTCGCCGGCCTGTCGGACTCCATCGTCCCGCAGAAGATGGCGCAGGCGATGAACTCCTTCCCGATCGTGGCCGCGCCGCTCTTCATCCTGATGGGCAACATCCTGGGCGCGGCCAAGATCACGGACCGCATCGTCGCCTTCGCCAGCGCGCTCATCGGCTGGCTGCGCGGCGGCTACGCCCACGCCAGCATCCTGGCCAGCATGATCTTCGCCGGCATGGTGGGCTCGGCCGTGGCCGACGCCGCCGGCTCCGGCGCCATCGAGATCCGCTCCATGCGCCGCGCCGGCTACAAGCCCGAGACCGCGGCGGCGATCACGGCGGCGGCCGCCACCATCGGGCCGATCATCCCGCCGAGCCTGCCCATGGTGATCTACGGCGTCACCGCCGACGTCTCCATCGGCCGGCTCTTCCTGGCGGGCGTGGTCCCGGGCGTCCTCATGGGCCTGTCGCTGATGGCCATGGTGGCCGTCGTGGCCCGCCGGCAGGGCTTCGCGCGCCAGAAATTCCAGGGCTTCCGCCGCATCGGCCGCACTTTCCTGGACGGCTTCTTCGCCCTGATGGCGCCGGTGCTGCTGCTGGGCGGCATGTTCAGCGGCGCCTTCACGCCCACCGAGGCCGCCGCGGTGGCGACGCTCTACGCCCTCGTCCTGGGCCTCTACGTCTACCGCACGCTGGAGTGGCGGCAGATCCCCGAGCTGATGGTCGACGCCGCCGAGACCATGGGCCTCGTCGCCGCGCTCGTGATGGTGGCGGGCGCGCTCGGCTGGTGCATGTCGATCTCGCGCGTGCCGCAGACGCTGTCGCCCTTGATCGTCGCCACGATCAGCAGCCCGATCGTGTTCCTGCTGGCCTGCAACCTGATCCTGCTCGTCGTCGGCTGCTTCATGGAGGCGCTCGCCGCCATGCTGCTGCTGATCCCCATCATGGTCCCGGCGGCGCATTCCTTCGGGGTGGATCCGGTCCAGTTCGGGCTGATCATGATCTTCAACCTGATTCTCGGCACCATCCACCCGCCCATCGGGGTGGTGCTGTTCGTGGTGTCGCGCATCGCGGGGATCAGCTTCGAGGCGATGTCGAGGGCCATCCTGCCCTGGCTCGTGCCGCTGCTCGTGGTCCTCCTCGCCATCACGATCTGGCCGCCGCTGACGACGGCCCTGCCGAACCTGCTGATGGGCAAATAGGCCGGCGGCTCAGGCCCGCTCCAGCGCGACCTCGTTCAGCCGGCACGCCGACTGGTGCGCCGGACCGACCTCCAGCAAGGGCGGGCGGCCCTCGCGGCAGACCTCCATGGCCCGGGGGCAGCGCGGGTGGAAGTGGCAGCCGGCCGGCGGGTGGAGCGGGGAGGGGATCTCGCCCTTCAGGGCCGTGAAGCGCCTTTTACGGACGTCGAGGCGCGGGACCTCGGCCAGCAGCGCCTGCGTGTAGGGGTGGTTGGGGCGGGAGAAGAGCTCGTCCGCCGGCGCCAGCTCGACGATGCGGCCGAGATACATCACGGCCACGCGGTCGGCGATGTGCTCGACCACGCCGAGATCATGCGAGACGAACAGGTAGGTGAGATCAAGATCCCGCCGCAAGTCCATGAAGAGATTCAGCACCTGCGCCTGGATCGAGACGTCGAGGGCGGCGACCGCCTCGTCGCAGACCAGCACCTTGGGCTGCACGGCCAGCGCCCGCGCGATGCCGATGCGGGCGCGCTGGCCGCCGGAGAACTGGTGCGGATAGCGCCCCATCACGGCCGGGTCCAGCCCGACGCGGGTGAGCGTCTCGGCCACATAGTCCCGCCGTTTCGCGGCGGTCACGAGGCCGTGCACCATCGGGGCCTCGCCGACGATCTCCTCGACGCGCATGCGCGGATTGAGCGAGGCCATCGGGTCCTGGAAGATCATCTGGATGGCGAGGTCCGCCTCGCGCCGCCTCGGCCCGTCCAGCTTGGCCACGTCCTGGCCCCGGTAGCGGATGACGCCCTCGGTGGGGTCCATGACGCCCGCCGCCATGCGGCCGAGCGTGGACTTGCCGCAGCCGGATTCGCCCACGAGCCCCAGCACCTCGCCGGGGCGGATGTCGAGGCTGACGCCGTCGACCGCCCGCACCACCTGGTCGCGCAGGCCCGCGCCCAGCAGGTTGGCGAATTTGCCGGCGAGATCGACCCGCTTCACGAAGCGCTTGGACACGCCCTCGATGCTGACGATGGGCTCGATCATGCGGCGACCCCTTCGGCCGCCAGCGGATGGATGCAGCGGAAGGCGCGCTCGCCCGGCTCGGAGAAGAGCGGCGGGGCCTCCACCCGGCAGGCCGCGTCGGCGCGGGGGCAGCGCGGCGCGAAGGCGCAGCCCGGCGGCAGGTTGGCCAGCGACGGCGTCATGCCGGGAATCTGCGCCAGCGGCGACCCGCGACGGTTGCGGCTCGGTACCGAGCCGATGAGCCCGGCCGTGTAAGGATGGCGCGGCGCGTCCAGCACCGGATCGACCGGGCCGACCTCGACGATGCGACCCGCATACATCACCGCGACCCGGTCGGCGAGGCCGGCCACCACGGCGAGGTCATGCGTGATCCACACCAGCGCGGTCCCGGTCTCGGCGCAGAGCTGCTGCACCTCGGCGAGGATCTGCGCCTGGATGGTGACGTCGAGCGCGGTGGTCGGCTCGTCGGCGACCAGCAGGGACGGCCCGTGCAGCAGCGCGATCGCGATGGCGACGCGCTGGCGCATGCCGCCCGAAAACTGGTGCGGGTAGCTGGTCAGCCGTTCCTGCGGCGACGGGATGCCGACGCGGGCCAGCGCCTGGGCGGCCCGGTCGCGCGCGGCCTTCTCCGACACGGGCTCATGCGCCCGGATGGCCTCGATCATCTGGGTATCGACGCGCAGCACCGGGTTGAGGGTGGTCATCGGATCCTGGAAGATCATCGCGATCCGCCGGCCGCGCAGCCGGCGCAGCTCCCGCTCCGGCAGCCCGACGAGCTCGCGCCCCTCGAACTGGATCGAGCCCGCCGTGATCCGCCCCGGGGCGTCGATGAGGCCCATGACGGCGAGCCCGGTGACCGACTTGCCGGAGCCGGATTCGCCCACCAGCCCCAGCACCTCGCCGCGGTTCACCGTAAGGCTGACGCCGTCCACGGCCTTCACCACGCCCTCGCGCGTGCCGAACGAGACGGCGAGGTCGCGCACCTCCAGGACGGGGGTCATCGGTTCAGCCTCGGATTCAGCACGTCGCGCAGGCGGTCGCCGACGAGGTTGATGGCCACGATGGCGACGACGAGCGCCACGCCCGGATAGGTCGAGATCCAGTACTTGCCGGAGAGAAGGTAGTCGTAGCCGTTCTTGATCAGCAGCCCGAGCGAGGGCTCGGTCACCGGCACGCCGACGCCCAGGAAGGAGAGCGTCGCCTCCAGCGCGATGGCGTGGGCCACCTGCACGGTGGCGACCACGATGAGGGGCGGCAGGCAGTTCGGCAGCAGGTGCCGGAAGACGATGCGGCTGCGCGGCAGCGCCAGGCAGCGCGCCGCCTCGATATAGTCGCGCCCGCGCTCCACCAGCGCCGAGCCGCGGACCGTGCGCGCGTAATAGGCCCACTGCACGATGACGAGCGCGATGATCACCTTGTCGATGCCGCGCCCCCAGACCGCCAGCAGCACCAGCGCGATCAGAATGGCCGGGAAGGAGAGCTGCAGGTCCACCACCCGCATCACGAGGTTCTCGACCCGGCCGCCCGCATAGGCGGCCGCGACCCCGATCGAGGCGCCGATCGTGCAGGCGAACAGCGTGGAGACGACCCCGACGAAGAGCGAGATGCGCAGCCCGTACAGGATCGCCGACAGCATGTCGCGGCCCTGCTCGTCCGTGCCCAGCCGGTAGACGAAGCCGGCGGCCGCCTGGGAGCCGGGCGCGAGCGTCCCGTCCATGATGTCGAGCTGGGCGAGGTCATAGGGGTTCTGCGGCGCGATCCAGGGCGCCGCCAGGGCGAGCGCCAGCAGCAGCGCCAGGAGGCCGACGCCCACGAAGGCGAGCGGCGTGTCGAAATAGGCCGCGGCGCGGCGCCTCGCCAGGCTCTCGCCGCGCTCGATGCGCTCGGGTGGGATGGCCGCCGCGGGCGGGCCCAGCACGTCCGTCATGGCGTCAGGACCCCTGCTCGGAGAGGCGCACCCGGGGATCGAGCGCTGCGTAGATGAGGTCCACGATGAAGTTGATGACCACGAACACCACCACCACCATCATCAGGTAGGCGACGATGATGGGCCGGTCGAGCCGGCCGATGCTGTCGATCAGCAGCTTGCCCATGCCCGGATAGGCGAAGACGGTCTCGGTCACCACCGCGAAGGCGATCATGGAGCCGAACTCCAGCCCCAGCACGGTGGTGATGGGGATCATGATGTTCTTCAGGATGTGCACCATCACGATGCGGGCCGGCGACAGGCCCTTGGCGCGGGCGAAGCGCACATAGTCCTGCAGCATGGCCTCGCGTGTCCCGGCCCGGGCGAGGCGGATGACCAGCGCCGCCTTGTAGAGCGCCAGCGTGACGGCGGGCAGGACGAGGTGCTTCAGCCCGTCCAGCGTCAGGAAGCTGACGGGCACGCCGAACAGGTTCACCGTCTCGCCGCGCCCGCCGGAGGGCAGCCAGCGCAGCTGCACGGCGAAGAGCAGGATCAGCATCAGGCCGATCCAGAAATTCGGCAGCGAGAAGCCCAGGATCGAGCCCGTCATGACGCTGCGGCCGATCCAGGACTGCGGCCGCAGGCCGGCCAGCATGCCCAGCGGAATGCCGAACAGGATGGAGACGACGAGCGCCGCTAAAGCGAGCTCCATGGTGGCGGGCATGCGCTGCGCGATCAGCTTCAGCGCCGGTTCGTTGAACACGAAGGAGCGGCCGAGGTCGCCATGCAGGGCGTTCCACACGAAGAGGCCGAACTGCTCGTAGAGCGGCTTGTCCAGCCCGAGACGCGCCGCGATCTCGGCCATCTCCTTGGCGTCGGCGTTGGGGTTGGCGAGCACGTCGACCGGGTTGCCGACCATGTAGATGGACACGAACACGATGGCGCCCATCACGGCCACCACGAGCGCCGCCTGTCCGAGCCTCCGGATGAAATAGACGAGCATTCAAAGGCTCCGTTGGCGGTCGAGGCGACCCAGCAAATCCGCCGTCATCCCCGGCCGGAGCGGCGAAGCCGCGGAGGGGAAGGGGATCCAGCCTTCTCCGGAGAGCGCTCTGGATCCCCGTCCCGGTGCTTCGCGCCGCTGGGGATGACGCTGGGCGTGGGCGTCAGTCGCCCGCCTCACTTGGCCGGCTTCACCTCATAGGCCAGCGTGTACTGGTCCACGCGCGGCTCGTAGCTGATGGTCTTGCGGAAGGCCCAGGGCGTCAGCTCGAAATGCAGCGGGATGAGCGCCACATCCTCCATGGCGATCTTGGAGGCCTCCTGCAGCAGCGTCTCGCGGGCCTTGTCGTCGATGGTGGTCAGCGCCTTCTTGACGAGGTCGTCCACGGCCGGGTTGGAGTAGCGTCCCCGGTTGGTGTTGCCGAAGCCCGGGGCGGCGTCCTGCGTGGTGATGAGCGCCACCAGCGAGTTCGACATCTCGCCCGTGTCGGCGCCCCAGCCGGCCAGATAGGCCGAGAACTCGTATTTGTTGCGGCGCGTGAAGAAGGTCGAGGCCGTCATGGAATCGACGCCTGTCTTCACCCCGATGCGGGTGAACATCTGGGCGACCGCCTGGGCCACCTTCTCGTCGTTGATGTAGCGGTCGTTGGGCGAGCCCAGCGTCAGCTCGAACCCGTTCGGATAGCCGGCTTCGGCCAGCAGCTTCTTGGCGCCGTCGGGATCGTATTTCTCCGGCTTGCGATCCTCCGACGTGCCGAAAAGCGGCACGGGCAGCAGCTCGCCGGCGGATTTGGCGACCCCGCCCATGATGCGGTCCACGATGGCGTCGCGGTTGACCGCCTTGGAGAGCGCCAGCCTGACCCGCTTGTCGAGGAGCGGGTTCTTGCCGTCCGTTCCCTTGATGCCCGGCGTCTTCCAGTCCGCTCCCTTGAACTGGTCGAGATGGACATAGATGATCCGGTTCGACAGGCCCTGTACGATGGCCAGGCCGGACTTCTTGATGAGGTCGAAATCCTGGATCGGCGGGTTCTCGATCATGTCGACGTCGCCCGACACCAGCGCGGCGACGCGCGGGCCGGCGGAGGTGATCGGCCGGAACACGACCGTCTTCCAGTGCGGCTTCGCGCCCCAGTAGCCGTCATTGCGCTCCAGCGTCAGGCGGGTGCCGCGGGTGTATTCGGCGAGCTTGTAGGGGCCCGTGCCGACCGCCTTGGCGGGATCGTTGAAGTCGACCGACTTCGGCGGCGTCCCCAGGCCCTGGCAGCCGCCCTTCTTGAACGCCAGGTCGGATCCGGCGCCGTTCACGGCGGCCGAGATCACCCCGAAGACGCTCATGTCCAGCGGCATCAGCGGGTAGGGGCCCTTGGTCTTGACCACGAGCGTCAGCGGGTCCGGGGCCTCCATGGCCTCGATGCCCTTGGTGGCGATGGTGAAGTTGGAGGGCGAGTTCTCGACCGTCGGGATGCGGCACACCGAATAGATGACGTCGCGCGCCGTGAAGTCGGCCCCGTTCGAGAACTTGACGCCGGGGCGCAGCTTGAACTCCCAGGTCTGGTCGTCCACCGCGCGCCAGGACGAGGCCAGTCCCGGATAGGGCTTCTGGGTCGCGTCCATGAAGACCAGCGATTCGAAGATGTGCCGGCGCAGCGCGTTGTTCTGCCCCACATTGTGGAAATGCGGATCGACGGAGGTGGCCTCCGAGGCGACGCCGATCTTCAACTCCTGCGCGAGGGCCGGGGCGGCGGCGAACACGGCGAGGCTCGCCACAGCGAACGCGATACGCGAAAAGGCCATTTGACTGCTCCTCCCGCCGCCTTCTCCGCATCGATCGAGCGGGTGCGGCATCCTGCGGGGCAGCATAAGGAGAGATACGGACCACGCAAGCGCGGGACGATGGGCGAGCGAGGCGTTTCGCCGTCTGCGTGCAGGAAGCTGTGGAGGGCGCCCGCGCCGGCGCCTAATGTCGCCGAGGCGGGGAGAACGCGCTCAGAACGCCTTGAAGGTGATGATCGTGTGCGTGTCCAGGATGTCGGGGATCGGGTGCACCTTCTCACCGATGAAGTGGCCGATATCGACGTCGTCGTCGACGTGGAACTTGGCCAGGATGTCGAAATTGCCGGCGGTCGAGTAGATCTCCGACGCGATCTCGGCGTCGGCGAGGCGGCTCGCCACGTCGTAGGTCTTGCCCAGCTTGCACTTGATCTCGACGAAGAAGGTCTGCATCGCGCCGCCCTGAATCCCCTGTGTGGCCGGACCATACCGCCCCGGCCGCGGCGCGTCACGCGGGCAAAGGCCTTACGGCTTTCCGGCCGCCTCGGCGAGGCTCGCCAGCCGCCGCGTCATGGCGCTCTGCGGGTCGGCCAGCGGCGCCACGACGGTGAAATGATTGGCGTCCTCGAGCGCCTCGAAGCGGGTGCGCACGCCGGCGTCGCCCCAGACCTGCGTGACGGCGCGGCTCTGGCGCAGATATTCGGCGCTCTCCGCCCCGCCCACGACGGCGTCGAAGACGCGCCCGCGCGGCGCCGGCCAGGCCAGCGGCGACAGGCGCCGGGCTTCGGCGGCGTCGAGCTTCAGCGCCGTGTTGACGCTCGTCCCGACGAGCGGCTCGAGCTCGTAGAGGCCCGAGATCCCGTAGCCCGACGAGACGAGGCCGGCCGGGAGCCCGGCCGCCACGCTCGGCCAGGAGGTCGCCAGCATGCAGGCGGCCAGATGGCCGCCGGCCGAGTGGCCCGCCACGGCCATCGGCCGCTCGTACCGCCGCCAGAGATACGCGCAGGCGGCGCGGATCTGGTCGACGATGTCGGCCACGGAGACGGACGGGCAGAGGTCGTAGCTCGGCATCGCCACGGTGACGCCGCGCGAGACGAGGCCGCGCGCCAGGTGGCTGAAGGAGGAGCGGTCGAGCCCCTGCCAGTAGCCGCCATGAATGAACACCGCCAGCGGCCCGCCGCCGTCCCCAAAGAGGTCGAGCTTCATGCGCTCGGAGGGGCCATACGGGACGCCGAGCTCGCCGCCGGCCGCGTCGCGATAGGCGGCCGCGTCCGCGGCCCAGCCCGCGATCAGGGCCGGGTGCTCGGGAACGCGCGCGCGGTTGTTGTATTCGGCTTCGTAATCGATGCTCATGGGATCAGGAGCGCCCCACGCCCACATAGGTGAAGCCGCGTTTCTTCATGTCGTCGGGGCGGTAGACGTTGCGCAGGTCGACCACGACCGGCTCCTTGAGAAGCCGCTTCACGCGGCCGAGGTCGAGCGCCCGGAAGGCGTCCCACTCGGTCACCAGCACGAGCGCGTCGGCCCCCTCCACGCAGTCGTAGGAATTGGGCGCATAGCTCACATCCGTGAGCATCTTCCTGGCGGCCTCCATGCCTTCCGGGTCGTAGGCGCGGATCTTGGCGCCCTGGTCCTGCAGGGCGGTGATCAGCGCCAGCGACGGCGCGTCGCGCATGTCGTCGGTGTTGGGCTTGAAGGTGAGGCCCAGCACCGCGATCGTCTTGCCGCGCACCGAGCCGCCGCAGGCCGCCACGACCTTGCGGGCCATGCCGCGCTTGCGCGTGTCGTTGACGGCCGCGACCGTCTCGACGATGCGCAGCGGCACGCCGCAGTCCTGGGCGGTCTTGGCCAGCGCGGTGGTGTCCTTGGGAAAGCACGAGCCGCCATAGCCGGGCCCGGCATGCAGGAATTTCGGGCCGATGCGGTTGTCGGAGCCGATGCCGCGCGCGACCTCCTGCACGTCGGCGCCGACCGCCTCGCAGAGGTCCGCGATCTCGTTGATGAAGGTGATCTTCACCGCCAGGAAGGCGTTGGCGGCGTATTTGATGAGCTCGGAGGTGCGCCGCCCGGTGAACATCAGCGGCGGCGTGTTGAGCGACAGCGGCCGGTAGAGCTCGCTCATGACCTCGCGGGCGCGGGGGTCCTCGGCGCCGACCACGATCCGGTCCGGGCGCTTGAAGTCGCTGATCGCCGCGCCCTCGCGCAGGAATTCGGGGTTCGACACGACGGCGTATTGCCCGTCCGGCCGGGCCTCGCGCAGGATGCGCTCCACCTCGTCGCCCGTTCCGACCGGCACGGTGGACTTGGTGACCACCACCAGCGGGCCGGCGCTGAGCTCGGCGATCTCGCGGGCCGCGGCGTACACATAGGAGAGGTCGGCGTGGCCGTCGCCGCGTCGCGAGGGCGTGCCTACCGCGATGAACACGGCGTCGGCGCCGTCCAGCCCCTCGGCCAGGTCCGTCGTGAAGGAGAGGCGCTGCTCGGCCACGTTGTTGGCGACGAGGTCTTCCAGCCCCGGCTCGTAGATCGGCATCACGCCGGCCTTCAGGGCCTCGATCTTGGAGGCGTCCTTGTCGACGCAGGTGACCACGTGACCGAAATCGGCGAAGCAGGCTCCCGACACCAGGCCCACATAGCCCGACCCGATCATTGCGATGCGCATTGCGACGTCCTTTGTCTCTGCGCCTCAGGACTAAAGGCGTTTCCCGATGCTCGCAAGGCGGGAGCCGAAGCTTGACGGTTGTGGCGTCCGGCCGGACAGGCGGGGTTGGCAAGGCGGGTCCGTTTTGCCACTCTCCGCCCCCTTTCCCGGAGAAGCTGATGAACAACCCCGTCCTGGTCGAAATTCTCCGCGGCGCAGTGGTCGAATCGCGCCATCGCGGCGCCGCCGTCGTGATGGACGCCGAGGGGAGGACGGTGCTGAGCTTCGGCGACGTCGCCCGGCCCGTGTTCCCGCGCTCCGCCGTGAAGGCGTTCCAGGCCCTGCCGCTGATCGAGAGCGGCGCCGCCGACCGCTACGGGCTGACGGAGGCCGAGATCGCGCTGGCGGTGGCGTCGCATTCCGGCCAGCCGGGCCACGCCGAGACGGCGGCGGGCGTCCTGGCCAAGGCGGGCCGGGACGAGGGCTGCCTGGAATGCGGCTGGCACTGGCCGCTGAACGAGGAGGCCGGGCGGGACCTGGCGCGGGCCGGCCGCAGGCCGTCGGCCCTGCACAACAACTGCTCGGGCAAGCATGCCGGCTTCGTCTGCCTCGCCTGCCATCTGGGCGAGGACCCGGCCGGCTATGTCCGCCCGGACCATCGGGTTCAGCGCGAGGTGAAGGCCGCCATGGAGGCGATCACCGGCGCGGCGCACGCCGACGAGACGGCCGGCGTGGACGGCTGCTCCATCCCGACCTACGGGATCCCGCTGACCGCGATGGCCATGGGCTTCGCCCGGCTGGCGACGGGGGTGGGCCTCGAGGCCGACCGCGCCGCCGCCGCCGCGCGCATCCGCGCCGCCGCGGCGGCGCATCCGTGGAACGTGGCCGGCGCGGGCCGCTTCGACACGGTGCTGATGAGCGAGTTCGGCCGCCGGATCTTCTGCAAGACGGGGGCGGAGGGCGTCTATTGCGCCGCCTTGCCGGACGAGGGCCTGGGCGTCGCCCTCAAGGCCGACGACGGCGGCACGCGCGCGTCCGAGACGATCCTGGCCAACATCCTGGCCCGGGTGATGGCGCTCAGCGACGACGAGCGGTCGCGCCTGGAGCCCCACACGGCGCGCGTGCTGAAGAACTGGAACAGCGTCGAGGTCGGGACCGTGCGGGCCGCCGGCGCGCTCGCCGGCTGACCGTCAGCTCGCCGCATTGGCCTCGATGCGGATCCCGGGCCAAAGCTTCTGGCCGGGTTTCGTCAGGTCGCCCGTGACGGCGCGGTCGTGGTCGAACCCCACCACCGCGCCCTCGCGCGTCTCCGACAGGACGTTGCCGCCCACCAGCGCCGGCCCGGCGCCCTCCGCGACGCTCACCGCGATCCCGACCGGGCTGCGCCGGATGCTGTTGCCGGTGACGGCGACGTTGCGCAGGAACTTGCCCCAGCCGATCCGGATGGCGATGCGGTCGACGTCCTCGATGACGTTGCCCGTGATGGCGGCGTCGCCTTCCGCATGGATCGCGATTCCGCCGCCGGCCTCGGCCCCGTAGGGCAGGGGACGCCGCCGGATCCGGCGCAGCACATTGCCGGTGCAGGCGGCCCCGCGTCCGCCCTGGTCGAGATTGGTGAGCGAGATGCCCGTGGAGGCGTCCTCCACGACGTTCTGCGCCACCACCGCGCCCGCAAAGCCGAACTCCTGGTAGAGGGCCGTCTCGCCGAGGCCGACGCAGGTGTTGCCGATCATCTGCACCCCGGCCCCGCCATTGTTGCGCACCGCCGAAAGGGCGCAGTCGCGCACGACATTGCCGCGCACGATGACGTTGGAGGCGCGGAAGAGCCCGATGGCGTTGCCGTTCTGGCCCGTCCCGCCGGCGTCGGTCCGGATGCGCGAGATGCGGTTGTCGTCGACCAGCGTGGCGTCGTCGCCCAGCTGCGACCGCCAGACCAGGACGCCGTTGTTGCCGCAGCCCTCGACGACATTGTCGCGGATCAGCATGCGCTGGCCATCCATGGAGAACAGCCCGGCGTCGGCGGCCCCGGCGATGCGGCAGCGCTCGACCCGGCCGCCGCAGCGGTTGAGCTTCACGCCCGTGGAGGGGCTGGCCAGGATCTCGCAGTCGACGAGGGACAGCGACGCGACGTCGTCGAGGTCGATGAGGGGCGGGGCCTGGGAGCGGCCGCCGGCGCCCTCCAGCGTGAGCCCGGCGAGGGACAGGCGGCGGATCCCCCGCGCGGTCAGGATGGGGCCCGGCTGGTCGGAGACGAGCCGGACGAGGCCGGCGCCGCCCACCAGCGCGGCGCCCTCCGGCAGCTGGGCGGGGCCGACGCGGTAGCGCCCCGGCGCCAGGAACAGCGGCAGGCCGCGGCGCGCCGCCTCGCCGGCGAGGCGGGCCAGCGCCGCGCCGGCGCCCGGCGTCTCGGGCTTCAGCCCCATCGAACTCGCGTCGAGCGCGGCCTGCGCGAAGGCGCTCGCCGGGAGGCCTGCGGCGACCGGAAGGGCGATGACGCAGGGCGCCGCTCCCATGAAGCGTCGGCGGGTCATCGACATGGGCTGGGCCTCGGCGGACAGGCGGTCGGCCCCACCGTGAGCCGAGTCGGCGTCGCGGTCGAGCCTCGCCCGCCGCCCGGCGGCTGGCGCAATCCGCCCCTGCAGCTCAAGCGCAGCTTTTACGTCTACGGGTTGCTACCAAAGTCTAAGCCGATGAGGCATGCTGGGAAGCGCGCCCAGAGAGGCGCACAAGGGAGGCGAACAGATGCTAAGACTGCATGCGTTAGCATTGTCGGCGGCCGTTGCGCTGCTGACCACCACGGCCTTTGCCCAGAACGCCCCGGGAAACCTCGAGAAGCTCGGCGCCTTCAAGACCACCGGCGCGACCCCGGAGATTCCGCTCGTCAACCAGCACGGCCCCAAGGCCGACGCCATCAAGAAGCATCTCACCAAGATCAAGATGCCGCCGGGCTTCAAGATCTCGCTCTACGCGCTGGTCCCCGACGCTCGCCACATGGCGGTCGGACCGCAGGGCGTCGTCACCTTCGTGGGCACCCGCAAGAACAAGATCTACGCCGTGACGGACCGCGGCAAGGCTGGCGTCGCCGAGGAAGTGAAGCCGTTCGCCTCCACGATCGATCTCGTGCTTCCCAACGGGCCATGCTTCTCCAAGGACGGCTTCCTCTACGTGGTCGAGCAGAACCGCATCCTGATGTTCCCGGCGGCCGAGTTCTTCTATGAGAGCCCGGACGTGGTGGCCGTGCCGGTGGTGGCGCAGGGCGACCTCATCCCCAAGGACGAGGAGAGCTACAACCACACCGCCCGCGTCTGCCGCGTCGGCCCCGACGACAAGCTCTACGTCGCGCTCGGCCAGCCCTTCAACGTGCCGGCGGCCGAGAAGCTCGAGACCTACCGCAAGCTCGGCATCGGCGGCATCGTGCGCTTCGACCGCGAGGGCAAGAACCGCGAGGTCTTCGCCACCGGCATCCGCAACTCCGTCGGCATGGACTTCAACCCCAAGGACAAGACCCTCTGGTTCACCGACAACCAGGTGGACGGCATGGGCGACAAGATCCCGCCCGGCGAGCTGAACCGCGCCCCGACAGCCGGCCTCAATTTCGGCTTCCCCTGGTATGGCGGCGGCAAGGTCCGCACCGTGGAGTACAAGGACGAGACCCCGCCCAAGGACGTGGTGTTCCCGCAGGTCGAGATGGACGCCCATGCGGCCGATCTCGGCATGACCTTCTATTCGGGCCGGATGTTCCCGAAGAAGTACCAGGGCGCCATCTTCTCCGCCCAGCACGGCTCCTGGAACCGCACCGACCCGATCGGCGCGCGCGTGATGGTGACGACGCTGAAGGAGGACGGCACGGCCGACAAGACCGAGGTCTTCGCCGAAGGCTGGCTGACGCCCGACGCGGAGTATCTCGGACGTCCGGTGGACGTCGCGGTGCTCAAGGATGGTTCGCTGCTGGTCTCCGACGATTTCGCCGGGGCCCTGTATCGGATCACGTACGAGGGACGTTGATCGCCTGACGACAGCCGCGCCCGGCCTTTCGGGCGCGGCCTTCCTGCCGGAGAACGCGATGCGCATCCCCCGTTTCGCCCGCCTGGCCGCCCTTGCGGCGGCGGCCCTGGCCGTTGCGTCCCAAGCCCAGGCGGCGGACGTGAAGGCGGGGCGCCAGAAGGCGCTGCAATGCCAGACCTGCCACGGCCTCGACGGCCTCTCGAAGATTCCGGAGGCGCCGCATCTGGCGGGCCAGGTCGAGGACTATCTCGTCAAGGCGCTGAAGGACTACAAGTCCGGCGCCCGCAAGAACGAGATGATGTCGGTGGTCGCCCCGAACCTGTCGGACGGCGACATGGCCGATCTCGCGGCCTACTACTCCGCCATCCAGATCGAGGTCGTGAAGCGGCCCTGAGCCCGGCTTCAGCGCCCCAGGCCCATGAGGCCGAGGATCTCCTCGGCCGCCACCGTGGCGGAGAGCTCGCCCTCCGCGACGCGGCCCTCCAGGCCGGGCAGGCGGTCCTTCACCTGCGGGTCCTGCCGCAGCCGGGCGAAGACCCGATCCTCCACCATGGCCCACATCCACTTCACCTGCTGGGCGCGGCGGCGGGCCGCGAACTCGCCCGAGGCGGTGACGCGGGCGCGGTGGTCGAGGATCTTCGCCCAGAGGTCGTCCAGCCCGAGATTGTCGAGGCCCGAGATCGTCACCACGGGCGGCGACCAGGTGGGAGAGGCCGGCGCCAGGATGTGCAGCGCGGCCCTGTATTCGGCCGCGGCCGCCTTGGCCCGCGACGCGCCGTCGCGCTCGGCCTTGTTGACCGCGATCATGTCGGCGATCTCCAGCACGCCCTTCTTGATGCCCTGGAGCTCGTCGCCCGCGCCCGGCAGCATCAGCACGAGGAAGAAATCGGTCATGTCGGCGACCGTGGTCTCCGACTGGCCGATGCCGACCGTCTCGACCAGCACGACGTCGAAGCCCGCCGCCTCGCACAGCAGCATGGTCTCGCGGGTCTTCATCGCCACCCCGCCCAGCGCGCCGGAGGATGGGGACGGGCGGATGAAGGCGTTGGGATCGACCGCGAGCCGCGCCATGCGGGTCTTGTCGCCCAGGATCGAGCCGCCGGTGCGGGTCGAGGACGGGTCGACGGCCAGGACCGCGACGCGGCGCCCCTGGGCGGTGAGGTTGGATCCGAGCGTGTCGATGGTCGTGGACTTGCCGACGCCCGGCACGCCCGTGATCCCGACCCGGACGGCCTTGCCGGTGCGCGGCAGCAGCGCCTGCACCAGCGCCCGCGCGGCGGCCTGGTGGTCGGCGCGGCGGGACTCGATGAGCGTGATGCCGCGCGCCAGCGCGGCGCGCTCGCCGCCGGCGATGCGCGCGGCGAGGTCGTCGAGATCGGGGGCGCTGGCTACGGGCGTGGTCACGCCGCAGCCTTACGCCGTGAGCGCGGCCCGTTCAACATCGCCCCGCGACGATCCGCTGCGAAGCGCCAGTCCGGGGACGACGCGCATGCTCGCATGCCGTGCGGGGCGGGCATGCCGCATTGCCACTCCGGTCCGCTCATTGTAGCTCTAGGCTGCGGTCCAGGCCCGATGCGGCTGGGCGGCCGCTCGGGGGCGAGCAGTGAGACAGATCGGCGTCTGGTGGACATCGGCGAGGGCCGGGGCGATCGCCCTGGCGGCTTGCCTCGCGCTGGCGGCCTGCGCCGGCGGTCCGCCCAAGGGCGTGCTGGAGCCGGTGGGCGGCATCCCGGCGGACGCCTCGGCTGTCGCCATCCATGTCGCGACGACCCGGGCCAGGGCGGCCGACCTTCCGATCGAGATGTTCACGGGCGAGCGCGGCCGGCGCACCGATCACGCCAGGCTGGTGATCTCCATCCCGCCCGGACACAAGCCCGGAGAGGTCGAATGGCCCCGCCGGGCCCAGGGCGACCCGAAGCGGTTCTTCGTGACCGCGGCGCGAGAGTTCCAGACTGACGACGCCTTCGTGCAGAGCGTCCGCGCCGCCGTGGCGAGCCGCAAGCCGGCGGACCGCTCCATCCTGGTGTTCGTCCACGGCTACAACACGACCTTCGAGGAATCGGTCTACCGCTTCGCCCAGATCGTGCACGATTCCGGCTTCAAGGGCGTGCCGGTGCTGTTCACCTGGCCCTCCAGGGGGCAGCTGCTGCAATACCCCTATGACCGCGAGAGCGCCGTCTACTCCCGCGACGACCTCGAAGCGACCCTGCGCGAGCTGGCGAGCAGGACCGGGGCGCAGAAGATCGATCTGCTCGCCCACAGCATGGGCAACTTCCTCGCCATGGAGACCATGCGGCAGGCCACGATCCGCGGCGACGGGCGCTTCAGCGGCAAGCTCGGGCAGGTCATGCTGGCCGCGCCCGACATCGACATCGACGTGTTTCGCCGCCAGCTGCTCACCATCGCGCCGCTGAAGCTTCCGATCACGGTGTTCGTCAGCAGCGACGACAGGGCGCTGGGCATCTCCAAGTTGGTGTGGGGCGGCACGGCCCGGGCCGGCGCGACCGTGATCAGCGATCCGGAGGTGCTGGAGCGGCTGAAGGAGGCCAACATCACCGTCTACGACATCTCGGCCGTGAAGTCGGACGACAGTCTCAAGCACGCCAAATTCGCCGATTCGCCGCAGGTCGTGCAGCTGATCGGCCAGCGCCTCGCCAGCGACAACGGCATCGGCACCCGCGGGCCGACGCTGGGCGAAGGCATCGTGGCGCTCGGCTCGACGCTGGGCGCAACGGTGGGCACGACGGTCGGAACGGCGGTCTCGCTGCCCGGCGCGGTGCTCGGCGGCGCGGCCGAGGCGGCCGGCGCGGTCCTGGAATAAGGACGGCCGGTGTTGCGCCGGCGCCGCAGCGCGCCGTTTCGGCTTGGCCCTCCTGGCCGGCCGATTGTCCGGTCCCATTCTGGACACCTTCCGCTGCGACACGCGGCAGGCGCCGAAGCCCGCGCTTAACCTGCTCTTAGGCCGGGGAGGGCGATGTGGGACGGACGGCGCGGGCGGTCGCGGACCCGCCCGGGGCGCCTGCGGAGGGGTTGGACACCGTGCCACGCACGACATTGAACGCTTTTGGGGCGCGCAGCCGCGCCGCGAAGGCCGCGACGGCCCTGATGCTCATCCTGGCGCTGGCCGGATGCAGCACGAGCTCCGCCTCGATCACCGGCGTGTCCGCCCTCCTGGGCTCGTCCCAGGCGGAGCAGGGCCGCACCGTGCGGATCTTCGTCGCCTCGACGCGCAAGCCCGCCAGCGGCGAAGCCGTCCGCGGGCCCCGCTTCAACCTCACGGCCGTCAGCGTGCCGCCCGGCCACGAGCCCGGCGTGATCGAGCGTCCGAGCTTCACCTCCGAGAGCCCCAGCCGGCATTTCACGGTGGCCAGCGAGCGCAAGCTCGACTCCGAGGCGTTCCAGCAGGCGGTCGCCACCCAGCTCTCCGGCCGCGTCGGCGTGAGCCGCGACGTGCTGGTCTTCGTGCATGGCTTCAACACCGGCTATGACGAGGCGCGGTTCCGGCTGGCCCAGATCGTCGCCGACTCGGGCTTCACCGGCGTGCCGGTGCTGTTCACCTGGCCGTCCCGCAACCAGATCCTCGCTTATGGCTCTGACAAGGAGAGCGCCACGGCCTCGCGCGACCATCTGGAGAAGCTCATCGAGGACCTCGGCGCGGCGCCCGGCGTCGGGCGCGTCCATGTGCTGGCGCATTCCATGGGCACGTGGCTGGCGATGGAGTCGCTGCGCCAGGCGGCCATCGGCGGCAAGGCCCAACTGGGCGGACATCTGGGCGAGGTCATGCTGGCCGCGCCGGACATCGACCTGGAGGTCTTCCGCGGGCAGATGAGCCGCGTCGGGCAGGTCGCGCGCGTGTCGGTGTTCGCGGCGGCCGACGACCGGGCGCTGTCGGTGTCGAGCACGCTCGCCGGCGACCGCACCCGCCTCGGCGCGCTGAACCTGAGCGACAAGTCGCATCTCAGCGAGCTGGACGGCCTCAACGTGCGGGTCTACGACCTCACCAAGGCCAAGAGCACGGACATGTTCCGGCACGGCACGTTCGCCGAAGCCCCCAGCGTGGTGCAGTCCATCGGCGCCCAGCTCGCCGACGTCCGCATCGAGGACAAGGCCGCCGTGGAGCAGCAGCAGGCGCAGTCCTTCGTGGACCCGCAGGCCATGACGGCGACGCCGTATGGGGGCGACGGGATCGCGCCGGCCAGGCCCGCCGCCGTCAGCACGGCGCCGCTGGGCGCGCCCGGCGCCGCTCCGACGCCGTCGACCGCGATCCGGTGACCGAACGGGTTCAGCCGCGCGAGGGCGACGCCGAAGCCGAACCGATCACCGGCTCGAAGGGCCAGCCGATCCGGCCGAAGCCCGGCAGCTTGATGGCGGGGCGCCGCAGGTCGAAGCCCGCGACGAGCCCCAGGATGTTCACCTCGACGCCCTCAATCCAGCCGACGCTGGCGCCGAGCAGGCCGCCCAGCCCGACCTGCACGCCGGTGCGGCTGGGCGTGAGCCCGAACACGGAGCCGTCGGCGCGGTAGTCCTTGCCGAGCGCGGTCGGAGGCAGCGCGATGCCGGCTTCCGGGATGGCGGAGAGCACGAAGGTCACGAAGGTGTTGGAGTTCGGCCCCGGCCAGGCGCGGTAGCCTCCCGCCTGCGAGAACGGGTATCGCCGCACCGCGTCCCGCACCTTGGGGATGAGCGCCTCCGCCTCGGCGCCCTCGATGGCGGCGATCCGCTCCGGATCCTGTCCAAACCATCGCCCGTCGGGCGCCCAGTTGTCCGTCCGGACGGGCGACCCCCAGCCGACCACGTCGAAGCGGGTATAGCGGGCGCCGCCGCGGTCCTTGATCACCACCCAGGTGTGATGGGCGAAAATGCCGCGCCACCAGCCGACGCGCCCGGCATAGACATGCAGAATTGCTTCCGGCTTGGCGGAAGCCGCGGGCAGCAGGCCCGCGCTGGACCAGCTGGCGGAGGACCAGTCGCGCGGCCGGTCCTGCGCCGCCCACCAGGCGGCGTGCAGGCCAAGCGGCGCGATGAAGACCAGTACGAAGAGCAGGAGCACGCGTTTGATCCCAGCCATGGCGCCCTCATTCAGCGCCTCAGCATGGCGGAACAAAGACGGATGGGCTGGATCAGACCTCTTCGCCGACGAACCGGACTTGACCTCCGGTCGCCCCGACGCGGCGCACGGCGGAGTAGAACCGGCGGTCGCTGGTGACGAGGGGGGCATCGGTGGCCATGGCGAGCGCGAGATAGATGCAGGAGTAGATCGGCTCGCTCAGGATCTGGGCCAGCCGGTAGGCCTCCTTCAGGTGGGGGTCGGAAGGCAAGGTTTCGATCGCGAGCAGGCCGAGCCGCCGCTCCATGGCCGACAGGACGACGGTGGAGATGTCGCCCGTGGAGGCCAAGCTGCGCAGAACGCCTCGCACTTCGGCGGTCAGGATGTCGGGCGCGCGGATATGCTCGGTCTCCAGCAGAGCGAGGCTGGCGGGCGTGTGCTCCGAGCTCAGAAACCAGTTCAGCGCCACGCTGGCGTCGATGATCGGCCGGGTCATATGTCCAGCTCCACGACTTCGAACGCGTCGCCGATCAGCCGGTCCCGTTCCATCCTGAGGCCGCGCAGGACCTCGTTGGCGCTGCGTTTGACGCTGGGCATCTTGCTGTAGCGGTACTGGTCCAGCTGCGCCCGCGCCCAGGTCCGCTGCGGACCCAGCCGCGCGTCCGAGAAGAGCCGGACGAGAGCCCGGCGGGCTTCATCCTCGATGATGCCGTCGCTGTGCGCGGCGCTCCGCGCCAGCGCCACGAGCACGTCCTGAGGCAAGTTCTGAATCGTGATAGTCGCCATTCTCGAAGGATGAGCGACAAGATTTAAGATCAGGTAAGGCGTATCGGGGAAGTATTTCGACGCAATAGTTGTAGACTAAGCCTTTTAAAGCTTTTGGTTGCAGGCGCGCCTTCTACTCGGCCGCCTGCTTGGGCTCGTAGCCCAGGCGCCGGTTCAGTTCGTGGATGAGGTCCTGCGCGGCGTCGGCGATCACGGTCCCGGGCGGGAAGATGGCCGACGCGCCGGCGGCGCGCAGCGCCTCGAAGTCCTGCGGCGGGATGACCCCGCCGACCACGATCATGATGTCCGGACGGCCGGCCTCGGCCAGCGCCGCCTTCAGCTCGGGCACGAGCGTCAGGTGTCCGGCGGCGAGCGACGACACGCCCACGATGTGGACGTCGTTCTCGACCGCCTGGCGGGCTGCTTCGCCCGGGGTGGCGAAGAGCGGCCCGATGTCCACGTCGAAGCCCAGATCCGCGAAGGCCGAGGCGATGACCTTCTGCCCGCGGTCATGCCCGTCCTGGCCCATCTTGGCGACCAGGATGCGGGGACGCCGGCCGTCCGCGTCCTCGAAGCGCTGCACCAGCTTCTGCACCCGGGCGACGGCGTCCGACATGGTCCCGACCTCACGCTTGTAGACCCCCGAGATCGAGCGGATCTCGGCGCGGTGGCGCCCGAAAACGGTCTCCAGCGCCATCGAGATTTCACCCACCGTCGCCTTGGCGCGCGCCGCGTCCACGGCCAGCGCCAGCAAGTTGCCGTCCTGGCGCGCGCCCTCCGAGAGCGCGGCGAGCGCCGCCTCGACGGCCTTGGGGTCGCGGTCGGCCTTGAGGCGGGCGAGCTTTTCGAGCTGCTGCGTCCGCACGGACGAGTTGTCGACCTTGAGCACGTCGATCGGCTTTTCGTCGGTCGGCCGGTGCTTGTTCACCCCGATCACGGACTGGCGCCGGGAATCGATGCGGGCCTGCGTCTTGGCCGCCGCTTCCTCGATCCTGAGCTTCGGGATGCCGGCCTCGATGGCCTTGGCCATGCCGCCGAGCTGCTCGACCTCCTGGATGTGCTCCCAGGCCTTCTGGGCGAGCTCGGCCGTGAGCCGCTCCACATAGAAGGAGCCGCCCCACGGGTCGATGATGCGCGTCGTGCCGCTCTCCTGCTGCAGGAAGAGCTGCGTGTTGCGGGCGATGCGGGCCGAGAAGTCGGTGGGCAGCGCCAGCGCCTCGTCGAGCGCATTGGTGTGCAGCGACTGGGTGTGCCCCTGCGTGGCCGCCATGGCCTCGATCTGGGTGCGGATGACGTTGTTGAACACATCCTGGGCGGTCAGCGACCAGCCGGACGTCTGCGAGTGCGTGCGCAGCGGCAGGGACTTGTCGCTCTTGGGCCCGAACGGCTTCACCAGCTCGGCCCACAGCAGGCGCGCGGCGCGCAGCTTCGCGACCTCCATGAAGAAGTTCATGCCGATCGCCCAGAAGAACGACAGCCGCGGCGCGAACTGGTCGACCGTGAGCCCGGCCGCGATGCCGGCCCGCAGATATTCGACGCCGTCCGCCAGCGTATAGGCGAGCTCCAGGTCCTGCGTCGCCCCGGCCTCCTGCATGTGGTAGCCGGAGATCGAGATGGAGTTGAATTTCGGCATCTTCTGCGACGTGTAGGAGAAGATGTCCGAGATGATCCGCATCGACGGGGAGGGCGGGTAGATATAGGTGTTGCGGACCATGAACTCCTTGAGGATGTCGTTCTGGATGGTCCCGCTGAGCTTCTCGGGCGGCACGCCCTGTTCCTCGGCCGCCACGATGTAGAGCGCCAGCACCGGCAGCACCGCGCCGTTCATCGTCATCGACACGCTCATCTGGTCGAGCGGGATGCCTGAGAACAGCGTGCGCATGTCGTAGATGGAATCGATCGCCACGCCAGCCATGCCGACGTCGCCGCTGACGCGCGGATGGTCGCTGTCGTAGCCGCGATGAGTGGCGAGGTCGAACGCCACCGACAGGCCCTTCTGCCCGGCCGCGAGGTTGCGGCGGTAGAAGGCGTTGGAATCCTCCGCCGTGGAGAAGCCGGCATATTGCCGGACCGTCCAGGGCTGGTTGACGTACATGGTCGGGTAGGGGCCGCGCAGATAGGGCGGAAGGCCGGGCAGGCTGTCGACCGAGGCGAGGCCGGCGCGGTCGGCTTGCGTGTAGACCGGCTTCACCGGGATGCCCTCCGGGGTCATCCACGGGGCGGCCGCCTCTCCGCCCTGGCCGAGCGCGCCGGGACGGGGCGCGAAGGCGACGGTGGCGAAGTCGGGTATCCGGCTCATGGACGGGTCCTCGTCATGCATCCTGCAGCCCCGCGCGCGGGCGGAAGCCGCTGTTCGTGGGCGGAAATTACCATGCCGGACGTGCCCCGTCGAACCGCCGATGCCCCGCAATAAGTCGGACGACCGGCCGCGCGCCGGGCCTCAGCGCTTGTCGGCGGTCCACGCGCCGGAGCATTTGCGGGTGGGCGACGTCCAGCGGCCTTCGCCGTAGCCGGGCGTGATCCGGCCATTCGCCCGCAGCATGTCCTGGCCGTACTGGATCGTCGCGGTGACCCGGCCCGCGGCGTCCACGCCGCCGGTCGCCACCGCGCCGGTCTGGCCCGCATAGAAGACTTTGCCGCCTTCCACGTTCACCGGGAAACGGTAGACCTTGTCGCAAGCGCCGCGCTGCGTGGTCAGCAGGACCGAGTAGGACCCGTCGTAATTGGCCGCCTGTCCGGCCGTCGCCGCCGCCGACAGGACCAGGGCGGCCAGCAGCATGGATTTCGTCATCGCCTCACCTCCGCGTTCGCCGATGAAAGACGAACGAGGGGCGCGGTGGTTCCCGTCGCCCGGCGCGCCGGGCGATCGGGCGCGGCGCGGCTCCTAGACGGCCTCCTGCGCCTCGCGCAGGACCTTGAGCACGTCCATGCCGGCAAAGACGAAACCGCCCACGCCCGCGTCGGTCAGCGCGGCCTCCAGCTCGCCCGGGCGGCCGGCCAGATAGACACGGCGCGCCCCGGCGCCGGCCAGCGCCCGGGCGGCGTCGGCCGCTTCGCGGGCGTAGACCTCGTCCGACGAGCAGATGCAGGCCAGCGGCGCCCCGCTGGCCCGGAACGCCGCCGCAAGCGCGCCGATGTCGGTGGCGCCGGCCGCGGCGAAGCCGTCATTGCCGAGCGCGACCACGCCCCCGGCTTCGAACAGGTTCTTGGCGAACTGGGCGCGCGCCGTGAAGGCGGAGACCGGCCCCAGATTGGCCAGGAACACCGTTGGGTTGCGGCCCGCCGCGCGCGCCGCCTCCGCGTCGTCCCGAAGCCGCTCGAAGGGCTCCGACAAGCGGAAGGCCGGCAGGGCAGCGATGCCGGAGAAAGGCCGCGCCGGCGCGCCCTCGGGCGCCCGCGCCAGCACCGCGACGGGCTTCTCATGGGCGTCCGGAAACTCGCTCGCCCCCGTGAGGGCGTCCTTGCGGCGCGCCACGGCCGTCTCGCGCTCTTTTCGCGTGGCGGCGACCCTAGCCTGGAAGGACCCGGCCTCCAGCGCGGCCGGAAGGCCGCCGCTGCGCTCGATCTCCTGGAAGAGGTCCCAGGCGGCGGAGGCGAGAGACGCGGTGAGCGCCTCGTGGCCGCCGGAGCCGGCGGCGGGGTCGGCCACCTTGGCGAGGTTCGCCTCCTCCAGCAGCACGAGTTGGGTGTTGCGCGACAGCCGCCGCGCGAAGGCGTCCGGCAGGCCGATCGCCTGGGTGAAGGGCAGCGCCGCGACGCTGTCGGCCCCGCCCACGCCGGCGGCGAAAACCGCCACCGTCTCGCGCAGCAGGTTCACCCACGGATCGCGGCGGGTCATCATGCGCCAGGCCGTCTCGGCGTGGATGTGGATCGGCTCGGGCGCGAGCCCGCAGGCCTCCTCCACCCGCGCCCACAGGAGCCGGAGCGCCCGCAGCTTGGCGATGCCGAGGAACTGGTCCGCGTCGACGGCGAGCCGGAACCCGATCAGCCGCCGCGCGGCGTCCAGGTCCATCCCACCCGCTTCCAGCGCGCGCAGAGAGGCGACGGCGCTGGCCGTCGCATAGGCGAGCTCCTGGGCTTCCGAGCCGCCGGCCGCGTGCACCACGCGGGCGTCGGCGGCGGCGACCGGGCCCCGGAAGCCGCGCTTCGCGATCGAGGACGCCATGGCGGCGAAGGGCTTGGCGAGGTCCGGCCAGGGCAGCGGCAGTCCGCCCAGCGTCGCCATCTGGCCGAGGGGATCGTAGCCGAAGGAGACCCGCACAGAGGCAGGGTCGGTCTTGTCGCGTTCGATGCGCGCGGCGAGGGCCTCGGCGGCCTCCTTGCACGCGAAGGACAGGTCGACCTCGACGTGGATGCCGGCTTCCAGCACGACGCCCTGCAGGGCGCGCTCGACGGTGGCGGCGGACCCGTCCGGGAGGCCGAAGCCGTAGGCGCCGTGCGAGCCGGCGAAGACGAGCTGAAGGCCGGTGGCGCCGTTCTCCAGATCCTCGAGCGCCTGGGCGTTCGCCCGCGCGGGATCGGGGTCGTCGACCCGCTGCAGCACGCTCCAGCCCGTCCCGGGCGTGCGTCCGGCGATGGGGGCCACGTCCTCTGCCTTGGGATAAAGCGGCTGGATGCTCAGCCCGTCATAGGTGCGCGACACCAAGGTCCGCTCGAAATCCTTCCCTTTCAGGACCGTGTCGACCAGGGCTCGCCACTGGTCGCGCGTGGGCAGGGGGAAGGACGATGCGAAGGGGGCTTGGGTCATCCGAGGCTCTCGCTGTCCGGCCGAAAATCCGGCCGGACCATGCCATGACCGCGCCCGCCGGCGCCACCCTCCGTTCGACGGACCCGGCAGGCCGGGCCCCGCGAAGAGCTCAGACGAACTGGCCGAGACCCGGCACGGCGCCGACGATCGCGCCCATCGTGTCCTCGCCGGCCGTCTCGCGGCCATAGGCGAAGAGCTCCTTTCCGAGCGTCTGCATCTGGTCCATCGACAGGCCGGCCGAGGTGAGCTGGCCGGCCAGCGCCATCAGGCCGCCGCCGCCCATCATGCCGCCGATCGCGCCCAGGATGCCGCCGCCCCCGCCGCCGCCGGCCTGCTCGGCCGCCAGCGTCTCCGCCCCCGGCATCGCCTGGAACATGCGGCCGACATCCTCGGCCGGAGCCTCCTTCTGCAGGAAGGACAGGATGATGCCGACGGCCTTGCGGGCCAGCTCGGGGTCCATGCCCGAAGCGGCGCTGATGCGCGAGATGAGGTCTTCCATGATGGCTCCGTTCTGGCGGCCAAGCGCCGCTCCCGGCGCATCTTTGGAAGCCATGCCGGCGAAAGACAAGCGCGCCGCCGGCGAATTGATCTTTGTCGACAGGCTGCGGCGTGTGGCATGGAGCGCGCGGCGCAGGTATATCTGGCGCCACGAGCGATGCGCGGAGCCTCCGCGCCACGGACGGACAGGTCATGGCCGAAGACGCGATCATCATTGGGCAGAGCGAAAAGCCGGAGCAGCTGCTCCTGCGGCTCGCCAACAGGCACGGCCTGGTCACCGGCGCGACCGGGACCGGAAAGACCGTCACCTTGCAGGTCCTGGCCGAGGGCTTCTCCAACGCCGGGGTGCCGGTGTTCGCCGCCGACGTGAAGGGCGACCTCTCCGGGCTGGCCATGATGGGCGACGCCAGGGAGGCCTTCGTCAAGCGCGCCAAGGACATGGGCATCGACTACCAGCCCGACGAGTTCCCGGTGACCTTCTGGGACCTGTTCGGGCAGCAAGGCCATCCCGTGCGGGCGACCGTGCTGGAGATGGGCCCGCTCCTGATGTCGCGCATGCTGGAGCTCAACGACACCCAGGAGGGCGTGCTCAACATCGCGTTCCGGATCGCCGACGAGCAGCACCTGCCGCTCATCGACATCAAGGACCTGCGCCTCCTGCTCAACGAGATGACCAAGGACGACGGGCTGAAGCCCGTCGCCACCCAGTACGGCAACGTCGCCGACGCCACCGTCGGCTCCATCCTGCGCCAGCTGCTGGTGCTGGAGAACCAGGGCGCCACGACGTTCTTCGGCGAGCCGGCGCTGCAGATCACCGACTTCATGCGCACGGATCGCGACGGACGGGGCGTGGTCAACATCCTGGCCGCCGACAAACTGATGGCCAATCCGCGCCTCTACGCGACCTTCCTGCTCTGGATGCTGTCCGAGCTCTTCGAGCAGCTGCCGGAAGTGGGCGACGTGGACAAGCCCAAGCTCGTGTTCTTCTTCGACGAGGCGCATCTGCTGTTCAACAACGCTCCCAAGGCGCTGCTGGAGGCGGTGGAGCAGGTGGTGCGCCTGATCCGCTCCAAGGGCGTCGGCATCTATTTCGTCACGCAGAACCCGCTGGACGTGCCCGACACCGTGCTGGCCCAGCTCGGCAACCGCGTCCAGCACGCGCTGCGCGCCTTCACGCCCCGCGACCAGCGCGCCGTGAAGGCGGCGGCCAGCACCTTCCGCCAGAATCCGAAGCTGAACACCGAGGAAGCCATCACCCAGCTCGGCGTCGGCGAGGCGCTGGTGTCGATGCTGGAGGGCAAGGGCATCCCCGAGATGGTCTCCCGCACGCTGATCCGGCCGCCGGCCGGCCGCGTCGGCCCCGTCACCCCGCAGGAGCGCCAGGCGATCGTGGCCGCCAGCCCGCTCAAGGGCAAATACGAGACGGCCGTGGACGGCGAGTCGGCCTATGAGATCCTGACGCAGCGGCGCGGCCTTCAGAAGCCCGCGACGGCGCCCGGACAGGCGCCGTCGCAGGTTCCCGCCGGCCAGGCCCCGCAGCAGGCTTCGGCGTCGGGCGGCCTCGGCGGGATCCTGGGCGGCATCCTCGGCGGCATGGGCGGCGGCTCCGGAGGAGGAGGCCGCGCCCGCATGACGGTGACGGAACGCGTCATCACCAACATGGCCTCGTCGGCCGCCCGCACCGTCGGCACCCAGGTCGGCCGCGCCATCCTGCGCGGCGTCCTGGGGAGCTTGATGAAGTAGGGGGACTGTCAGAGCCAGTCGTTCAATCCCCGCATCTGGAGCGCTTTGTCGATGGGCTCGGCCCACCCCTTCTTCCCGCGGGAGCGCGCGTCGTCGAGCGCGTCCTGGAGGGCGTCGGCGTCGGCCGGGCCGAGACACTCGAAGAGCGCCTGCGCCTGATCCAGATCCTTGGCGGCTTTGGCCGTGTCCATGGTCCGCTTCTGCGAGATGAGCAGCTTGTGGACTGCGTATCGGGCCGGCTGAGGAACGCGGACGAGTGCGCCCGATCCGTGTAGAGCCACAGCCCAGATGGGGTTCTCGATGAGCCAGCCCATGTGCTGGATGGGGATGGCGCCCGCACGAAGCCCAGGGACAGGCATGGGATTCTGATCGGTCCTGCGCAGCATCGGCGTCAAGACCTCGACGAGAAAGCCGGAGGCTGAACGAAACCGAGAAGGCGGAGCCCGGTGATCCAACATGGGGGCGCCCCGGAACGTCGGATCGGCGCCTTGCAGGATCTCTTCCAACGAAACGATCTCGGCGTCTCCCTCCTCGGCGCCAAGCCGCCTCGCCGTCAGAGCAAGGCTCGCCGTGGCGATGTCTGCATCGCGCGTCATCATCCCGGCCGGAGGCAAGACGGCGCCGACGACCGGCGAGTAGCATTGGTAGGCTGAGGTGCCCACGAGGACGGCGCCGGCCTGGAACAGACCCGCAGCCGCGGTGACCTCGAGCACGCGGCCCAATTCCTTGTCGGGACCGGACAGTCCGGCGCTCCGGAGCACGCTGACCGTCTTTCGCCGCGCCTTCTGCCTCTCGGCGGCCATTTGAATGGCGTCGGCTTTGGCGATGGCGGCGGGATCCGCCGCATGGCCGAGGTAAATCTTGCCCCGGGTTTGACCCGTTCTGATGCTCGCGTAGATGTAGCTCTGTCCCTTGACGTCGTGCCGATAGACCGAGCCCGCGCGCTCGTCCGGAATGGACAGGCTCTGCACCAGATCCGCATACAGGGTCAGGAGAGTGGGGGCGATCGGCTTCATGTTCGGGTTATGGACATTAAATGTGTTTTTGTCCATAACTTTTTGGGAGTGGCGGAGCGCTTGCGCCTGAGCCGATGCCGGATATTCTGCCCGCTTCCCATCGCCAGAGTAAAATCCATGTCTCATCTTGAAGCCGTTCTCGCCAAGATCGACGCCGATCTCGATGCGTCGCTGGAGCGGCTGTTCGCCTTCTTGCGCATTCCCTCGATCTCCACCGACTCAGCCTATGCGGCGGAGTGCAAGCGCGCGGCCGAGTGGCTGGCTGCGGACGTGAAGTCGCTCGGTTTCGAGGATGCGGGCCTGCGCCCCACCGGCGGCCACCCCGTCGTGCTCGGCCACGCGCCCAAGCCCGGCAAGCCGCATGTCATGTTCTACGGCCATTACGACGTCCAGCCGGTCGATCCGCTGAACCTGTGGGAGACGCCGCCCTTCGAGCCGCGGCTCGCCACGCTGCCGGACGGCCGCAAGGTCATCATGGCGCGCGGCGCCTGCGACGACAAAGGCCAGGTGATGACCTTCCTGGAGGCGTGCCGGGCCTGGAAGGCCGTCACGGGGTCGCTGCCGATCGGCATCACCCTCCTGGTGGAGGGCGCCGAGGAGGACGGCTCCAAGCACTTGCCGGAATTCGTGGAGGCCAACAAGGCCGAGCTGAAGGCGGATGTCGTGCTGGTCTGCGACACCGGCATGTGGGACCAGGACACGCCCATGATCACCACCGCGCTGCGTGGCATGGTCTATGAGGAGATCATCGTCCGCTGCGCCGACCGGGACCTCCATTCCGGCCTGTTCGGAGGCGGCGCGCAGAACCCGATCCGGGTCCTGGCGCGGATCATCGCCGACCTGCACGACGCCGACGGGCGGATCACGCTCGAGGGCTTCTATGACGGCGTGCCCGACACCCCGACCCAGGTGCTGGAGCAGTGGCGCGGCCTGGGCCTCACCGAGGAGAGCTTCCTGAAGCCGGTCGGCCTGTCCATCCCGGCGGGCGAGAAAGGCCGCATGCTGATCGAGCAGGTGCAGTCGCGTCCGACATGCGACGTCAACGGGATCATCGGCGGCTATACGGGGGAGGGCGCCAAGACGGTGATCGCCGGGCAGGCGTCGGCCAAGATCTCGTTCCGGCTCGTGGGCGACCAGGATCCGGCCAAGATCACGGCCGCCTTCGAGCGCCATGTGCGGGCCAGGATCCCGGCGGACTGCTCCGTCGAGTTCATCAAGCACAAGGGCTCGCGCGCCATCCAGCTGCCCTACGACATGCCGCAGCTCACGGCGGCCCGCAACGCCCTGCAGGAGGAGTGGGGCAAGGCCCCGATCACGCTGGGCAGCGGCGGCTCGATCCCGATCGTGGGCGACTTCAAGCGTTCGCTCGGCGTCGACAGCCTGCTGGTCGGCTTCGGCCTCGATGACGACCGGGTGCATTCGCCGAACGAGAAATACGACGTGAAGAGCTTCCACAAGGGCGCGCGCTCCTGGGCGCGCATCCTCGCCGCCCTGGCGGAGTGAGGCCATCCCGGCGGCGCCGGACGAGGGGGGCTTCGGGACCCCCTCGTCCGGTAAAGCGCAAGCCGTCCATTAACGCTTAAGCAAACGCCGGCGGGCTATGCTTCCCGCGGGACCCGGAGCGTCCGATGCCGGGCCGTGTATGAGTAGGCGTTATGGCGGCGACCCAGGTTCACATCATCGATCCCTGCGGCGGCGGACTGGTTCTCGTGGCCTGCGAGGACGGTTCGCGCGTGCTGTTCGGGTCCAGCGCCCACCTGGTGAGCCAGCACGACGTCCTGCAGCGCCTGTTCGAGGTGCTCGAGGACGGCGCCATTGACTACTACGCGCATAGCGGGGTCGAGACCGACAACAAGCTGGATCTCGCCGCGATCGACGAGTTCTTCCCCATCAAGACCTGCGTCGAGTTCGTCGGCTCAGGCGTCAATTACCCGCCGAGCTACGTGGCGTTCCGCGCTGACCGGCCCGTGGAGATGCTGGAGGCCGACGACGTGCTCGGCTTCGGCGCCACCAATGTCCGCCTGTTCGGCGCGGCCAAGCCCCGGCCGATGGACACGGGCGAGTGGCGCCCGCTGGCGCTGCACGTGGCGCATGAGGAGCCGACGGGCTCGAAGGCCGTGCTGGCCTTGGGAGCGACGGGCGGCCTCGACTGGATCGCGATCGCGAAGGCGGTGGGCGACGACCTCAAGGCCGATTGCGTCGTGGTCGACGGCAACCGCCCGCTGGACATCGTGATCACCACCGGCGAGCGGGTGGATGTGAGCATCGACCATCTGCGCCGGATCGGGCCTTCGATGATCGTGATGGGCGCCGAGAGCCACTCCAAGAGCCCGCTGCGCAAGACGGCCATGGACCTCTATTCGTGCTTCACCCGCGAGAATGGCGGGCAGAGCGTGATCGACATGAAGAAGGACGGCTGGCTGACGCTGAAGCTGGATGGCGACGGCGTTCGCACCGAAGTGGAGCCCCGCTCCATCGGGCAGGCGGCCTGACCTCCAAGATACGCCGACAAACGCAAAACGCCGGCGTCATCGCCGGCGTTCGTCGTTGCGCGAAGGGCGCAGCCGCGCTCAGGCGGCCTTCAGCACCGTTTTCACCCGCGACTGCAGGGCGTTCGGATCCACCGGCTTCAGGATGAACGCGTCCACGCCCAGCAACTTGGCCTGCCGGACGGTGTCCGACGACGTCTCGCTGGTCGCCATGATGACGGGGGTGCTGCGCAGCACCGGGTGGGAACGGATGGCCTTGAGCAGGCCGAGGCCCGAGACGCCGCCCATGTGCATGTCGGTGATGACGAGGTCGTAGCGGACCGTGGTGAGCTTCTTGATGGCGTCCTCGCCGCTCTCCGCCCCGTCGATGATCTCAAAACCCATCTGCAGCAAGGCGAAACGAAGAAGGCCTCTCATGCTCTTCTGGTCATCCACGACCAGGACCTTCTTGGACTTCAGATCCGACATGGTGCGCTCCCGCGGCGCGAACGCCGGCTCCCGGCGCTCCCCGTTCGCGCACCTTCACACGCGGGAGTAAACAGATGCCTTAGCAAGGCTGCATAGGCCCACCGATCATTCGCAGTGGCGCTGGCGATCATGGAATTTCATGGCTCGCGGCCCAGGACTTCGTTGACGCGGCGCATGCCGGGCGCTTCGATGCACGCCACTGTTCTGGAGGTGTTCACGATGGCCGAGTGGTCGCAGACCTGGACCTGGTTCGACGGGCGATGGCAGGAGGGCAACCCGCCCCTCATGGGTCCGCGCACCCACGCTTTCTGGCTCGGCTCCTCGGTGTTCGACGGCGCGCGAGCCTTCGAGGGCGTGACCCCGGACCTCGATCTGCATCTGGCGAGGGTGAACCGCTCCGCCGAAGCCCTGAACCTGAAGCCGACCATGTCGGTGGGGGCCATGACCGAGCTCGTCCGCGAGGGCGTGGCCAAGTTCGGCCCTTCGGCCGAGCTCTATATCCGGCCGATGTACTGGCCGGAGGAGGGCAGCCACAGCGCCGTCGCGCCCGACGCGGAGACGACCCAGTTCTGCCTGTGCATCTATGAAGCCCCGATGCCCAACGGCGCCCGGTCGGCCATCACCCTGTCGCCGTTCCGCCGGCCCACCATCGAGACGATGCCGGTGAACGCCAAGGCCGGCTGCCTCTATCCCAACAACGCCCGCGCCCTGCTGGAGGCGCGCAAGCGGGGCTTCGACAACTGCCTGCTCTGCGACATGCTGGGCAACGTCGCCGAGCTCGCCACCGCCAACGTCTTCATGGGCAAGGACGGGGTGCTGCTGACGCCCGCCCCGAACGGCACGTTCCTCAACGGCGTGACGCGCCAGCGCGTCCTCCAGCTCGCCCGCAAGGCCGGCATGACGGTGGCCGAGGGAAGCCTGACCTACAAGGATTTCGTCGGGGCCGACGAGATCTTCTCGGTGGGCAATTACGGCAAGGTGCAGCCCGTGAGCCGCATCGACGACCGCGATCTCCAGCCGGGCCCGCTCTACCGCAAGGCGCGCGAGCTCTACTGGGAGTTCGCCCACGCGGGCCGATAGTCTCGAGCGGGCCGGCGGCGCGCGAATCCGCTAGGCTGCGCCGATGACGTCCCGCACGCCTGCGTCCCGCCGCCGAACCGCCGCCGCGCTCGCCGCCCTCCTGGCGGCCGCCGAGCCGGCGGCGGCCGAAAGGCCGATCCGCTACAGTCCCGAGCGGGGCGGATCCTGCACGGTGATGATCCCCTATTACGGGCCGCGCGCGCTGTGGATCGGCAGGCTCGCCGCCGAGCGTCCGCTCGACGTCTCGTCCGACCGGATCTTCAGCGACGCCCGAACGGCGGAATCCTGCTTCTTCACCGAGGCCGAGTGCCGGACCTGGCTGGCGCGCCTCATGATCGACTGGCGGCCCAGGCCGGGCTTCGCCCTGTGCGAGCCGGCCGGCGGCGCCGTCATGCGCGGCGGAACGGGACCCGTAAAGCCTTGAACATGGCCAGCAGCACGGCCGCGTAGACCGCGGCTCCGGCCGCCCCCAGCACCAGCAGCTGGGCTTCGTTCCGCAGCATTGGCAAGGCGGCCGTCAGCGACTGGACCGGCTGTCGGCCGAGAAGGGCGACCGCCGCCAGGGCCAGCGCCGCCGCGCCCACGGCCGCGAAGGTGCGCGCCAGCGCCGAATCCGGCGCCAGCAGGTCGCGCCGCAGCGCCAGCGTGACGAGCAGCCCGACATTGATCCAGGCCCCGACCGCGGTGGCGAGCGCCAGCCCGGCGGCGCCCATCGGCTTGTAGAGCACGAGCTTCAGCAGCACGTTGACGGCGATGCCCGAGAAGGATGCGATGAGGGGCGTCGCCGTGTCCTTGCGGGCGTAGAAGGTCGCCACCGCCGAGCGGATCAGCACGACCGCGGGCAGCCCCACCCCATAGGCGGCGAGCGCCGCGGCCGCCTCGTCGGCCGCCGTCATCGTGAAGGCGCCGCGCATGAAGACGGCCCGGATCACCAGGTCGGGGATCGCCAGGAAGGCGACCAGGAACGGGGCCGAGAGCGCGATGGTGAACGCCACCGCGCGGTTTTGCGCCGCCATGGCCCCGGCGGCGTCGCCCGCCGCGAGGCGCTTGCTCATGGTCGGCAGCAGGACGGTCCCCGCCGCGATGCCGATCACGCCCACGGGGAGCTGGTAGAGCCGGTCCGCGTAGTTGAGCGCCGAGACCGCGCCGGTCGGCAGCAGCGAGGCGATCACCGTGTCGGCGAACATGGCGATCTGCACCCCCGCCGAGCCGACGATGGCGGGGCCGAGCGTGCGGAAGAAGGTCCGCAGGTCCTTGTCGAGAAAGGGTTTGCGGAAAGCCGGCATGCAGCCTGCCCGGGCCGCGTCGGCGACGACGAGGCCCAGCTGCAGCAGGCCCGACACCGCCACCCCCCAGGCGGCCGCATAGGCCGCGTTGGGGAACCAGAACGCCACCAGCAGCGCCGCGATGACGCTGAGATTGAGGAGAATGGGCGCGCCGGCCGCCGCCGCGAAGCGGCCATTGGCGTTGAGCACCGCCGAGACCAGCGTCACGATGGTGATGAAGAGCAGATACGGGAAGGTGATCCGCGTCAGCGCCACGGTGAGCTGGAACTTCTCCGGCTCGTCGGCGAAGCCGGGGGCGAGCACCGCCACGACCTGCGGCATGAAGGCCAGAGCCGCCAGGGTGAAGGCCGCCAGGGTCAGGGTGAGCAGCGTCAGGATGCGGCCGGCGAGGCTGCGCGCCGCATCGACGCCGCGGCTTTCCAGCGCCCCCGAATAGCTGGGCACGAACGCGGAGTTGAACGCGCCCTCGCCGAAGATGGTGCGGAAATGGTTCGGCAGCCTCTGCGCCACGAAGAACGCGTCCGAGGCCAGTCCCGCGCCCATGACGGCCGCGATGATCATGTCCCGGAGCGCGCCGGTGACGCGCGACAGCAGCGTGAAGCCGCCGACCGACAGGATGCTCTTGTACATGCTCAACCGGTCATCGGGTCAGGCCCTGCGCCGGTCGACGCCGACCGGACGCGTGGGCGTCGCCAGGGCCTGGGGCTCCTCGAAGCCGACCTGGTCGCCGACGATGTAGAGGGGGCGGCGCTTCACCTCCGCGAAGATGCGGCCGATATATTCGCCGATCACGCCCAGCGAGATGAGCTGCACGCCGGCCAGGAAGGTGACGGACACGATCAGCGACGCGTAGCCGGGCACGTCCACCCCGCTCATCATGGTCTGGACGAGGATCCAGATCGCGGTGATCAGCGAGAAGGCCGACACGCAGGCGCCCACATAGGTCCAGAGCTTCAGGGGCAGGGTGGAGAAGGACGTGATGCCGTCGAAGGCGAAGCGGAACAGCTTGCGGGCGTTGAACTTGCTGACGCCATGCACCCGCTCCGCCACCTCGAAGGGCACGCCGATCGACGGGAACCCGATCCAGGCGTAGAGGCCCTTGGAGAAGCGCGCGCGCTCGCCCATCTGGCGCAGCGCGTCCACCGCCCGGCGGTCGAGAAGCCGGAAGTCGCCGGCGCCCTCCGGCAGGGGCGTCTCGCCGAAGGCGTCGAAGAGGCGATAGAACAGGCGCGTGAACCACCGCCGCACGGGCCCATCCGCGCGACGGTCGGTGCGCTGGCCGTACACCATGGCGTAGCCCTCGCGCCATTTCTGCACGAAGGTCGCGATCATCTCGGGCGGATGCTGCAGGTCGGCGTCCATGATGACGGTCGCCTGCCCGCGCGCATGGTCCAGCCCCGCCGCGATGGCGATCTCCTTGCCGAAATTGCGGCTGAAGGCGACGGCGCGCAGGCGCGGGTCGGCGGCGTTGAGGCTGCGGATGCGCGCGAGCGTGTCGTCGCGCGAGCCGTCGTCGATGAAGACCATCTCCCAGGACGCGGTCGCGGCGTCCAGGACGGGGCGCAGGCGCGCGACCAGCGCGTCCACATTGGCGGCCTCGTTGTACACGGGGACCACGATGGAGAGCTCGGGGGCGGCGTCGGTCACGTGCGTTGTCTCTGGTCGGCGCGGGTGGTGCGCCGCATGTGCTATGTCTGCGAAAAGAGCCGACATTGCGCCGGCGCGCAAGCCGCGCGCCCCGGCGAACACCAGCCTGGACAAGATGCCCTCCTACCGACAGTCCGACCGCCCCGCCGCGTTCGCCCTCGTGGCCGACGATTACGCCCTCACCGAGGGCGTCAGCCGGTCCATTCTCGACCTCATCGAGCGCGGCCGCCTCACCGGAACCGGGGCGATGACCACCCGCCCGGCCTGGAAGGCGCTGGCGCGCGAGCTGCGCGGCCATGATGGACGCATCGACGCCGGGCTGCACGTGAATTTGACGCTGGGCCAGCCCATCGGCGCCATGCCGAAGCTGTGCGGGAGCGGCGCGCTGCCCTCCCTGTCGACGCTGGCCGCGCGGGCGTTCTCCGGCCGTCTCGACCAAGCCGAGCTGCAAGCCGAGATCCTGCGCCAGGTCGACGCCTTCGCGGACGCGTTCGGGCGCCTGCCGGACTATGTGGACGGCCATCAGCACGTTCACGTGCTGCCGGTGATCCGGGCCGCCTTGTTCGGCGCCGTCGCGGCGCGGTGGCCCGGCGAGCCTCCCGTCGTCCGCAACCCGTTCGACACGCCGGGCGCGATCCTCGCCCGCGGCGTCGCCGCGCCGAAGGCCCTCGCGATCGCCGCGCTGGCGCTCGGATTCGCCCGTCAGCTGGACGCGCGGGGCATAGCCTCCAATCGCGGGTTCTCGGGCGTGAGCCCGTTCGATCCGGACCAGGGCTACGGCGCGCAATTCGCGCGCTTCCTGGTCGCCCCCGGCCCGGCGCATCTGGTCATGTGCCACCCGGGTTTCCCCGACGCCGAACTCGCGGGGCTGGATCCGGTCACCCTGACGCGTCGAATCGAACACGAATTCCTCGTCGGCGACGACTTCCTTCACGTGCTGCGTGAAGCGGATCTTAAGCTTGAGCGGTTGAGCGTTGTCGCCAGATCAGCATGAGGATTTAACGCTGCTTTTACGCTGCGGCCCTAACGTCGCGAGAGTTGATCCCGACTGGCCGCGAGTACAATTCGTGCAGCATCACGAGTGGCGCACATTCCATCGCTCCATCATTCTCGTGATTGCGAGCGTCGGTGCGCTCGTGTTGGCCCTGTGCGTGGCCTGCGCCTGCGTCCAGGGCGGCGGCGCCATCCGGTCCGGCTTCGCGACGAAGCACGTCAATCTGATGCAGGTCGTGGTTCCGATCATGGCGGCGGCCGTGGCGAAGGGCGACGCCGCGGCGCAGACCGCCGTGCTGGCGAGCCTGCCGGGCGACCCGGACGTGACATGGGCCGCGCTGGTCGACGCGCAGGGGCGCATCGTCGGCCGGTCGGCCGCCCAAGGCCTGCGTGACGCCGCGCCCGACGACCGCATCGCCGCCCTCGCGGGCGCGTCCGTCGGCGCCGGTCCCTGGCGGTCCCAGACGACGGAGGCGGCGGTCTATGGGTCGGACCTTTCGGCGGCGCGCGACGGGGCCAACGCCACGCTGCTGGTCGAGTTCTCCCACGAGCGGGCCGAGGCCCGGGTGCTGCGCATGCGCACGGTGGCGATGGTCATCGGCCTGATCGCCATCGCGGTCCTGTCCTGCGCGCTCGTGATCACCGTGATCCACCTCACCCGGCCCGTGCGGGACCTGGCGGTCACCACGCGCAGGCTCGCCGACGGGGACCTGAACGTCGCGGTGCCGGGCACGCATCTGCAGGGCGAGATCGGCGCCATGGCGCGCGCCGTGCAGGTCTTCAAGGATCGCCTGCTGGAGCGCGCGACCCTCCAGATGCGCAGCGAGATGGACCGCAACGGCCAGGCCTCGCGGCAGAGCCGCATCGACGCGCTCGTGGCGCAGTTCCGCTCGGCCGTGCGCGAGGGCCTGTCGAGCGTCGCGGCCAACAGCGAGCAGATGACCTTCGCGGCCCGCACCATGACGGGCATCGCGGCGGAGTCGGCCAAGCGCGCCAAGACGGCCGCCAAGGCGGCCCGGGACGCCTCCGAGAGCGTCCGCACGGTGGCCCGCGCCTCCGACGAATTGTCCTCCGCCATCATCGACATCGAGTCCCAGGTCAGCAAGGCGCGGCAGGTCGTGTTCGACGCAGCGAGCACCACCCGGGCGACCACCTCCACGGTGCAGAGCCTCGCCGGCAAGGCCCAGGACATCGGCGAGGTCGTCAGCCTGATCCAGGCGATCGCCGCCCAGACGAACCTGCTCGCCCTCAACGCCACGATCGAGGCGGCGCGCGCGGGCGAGTCGGGCAGGGGCTTTGCGGTGGTGGCGTCCGAGGTGAAGAACCTGGCCGGGCAGACCGCCCGGGCGACGGAGCGCATCTCCGAGCAGGTCGGCGCCATCCAGGGCGCGACGGCCTCCGCCGTGGACGCCATCGAGGCGATCTCGCGCCTGATGGAGGAGGTCGAGGGCTTCACCTCCGGGATCGCGCACGCCGTCGAGCAGCAATCGTCCGCCACCGGCGAGATCGCCACGGGCGTGTCCCGCGCCGCCGTCGGCACCGAGAGCGCCGCGCGCGACATGAAGGAGCTGGACGCGGTGGTGGGCGAGACCGACCAGTCCGCCGCGCAGGTCAACCAGTCGGCCATGGACGTGGCCGAGCAGTCGCGCCGGCTGCACGCCACCGTCGACCTGTTCCTGGAGTCCGTGTCGCGCGCCTGACGCGCCGGAAAACGCAAAACGGGGCCCTGAGGCCCCGTTCGTCGCGTCAGACCGCTCGGGCTTACCGGGCCGCCTTGGAATAGAGCTCCTCGACATACTCCCAGTTCACCAGGTTATCGATGAACGCCTTGAGGTAGTCGGGGCGACGGTTGCGGTAGTCGATGTAGTAGGAGTGCTCCCACACGTCGACGCCCAGGATCGGCGTCGCGCCGTGCACCAGCGGGCTCTCGCCGTTCGGGGTCTTCTGGACGACGACCTTGCCGTCCTTGACGGCGAACCACGCCCAGCCCGAGCCGAACTGCGTCGTGCCGGCGGCGATGAACTCTTCCTTGGCCTTGTCGACCGAACCGAAGCCGTCGACCAGCGCCTTTTCGACCGAGCCCGGGATGGACCCGCCGCCATTCGGCTTCATCCACTTCCAGAAGTGCATGTGGTTGTAGTGCTGGCCGGCGTTGTTGAAGAGACCCTGGTTCTTTCCGAACGATCCCTTGACGATCTCCTCGAGCGACTTGCCCTCGAATTCCGTGCCCTTCAGCAGATTGTTGCCGTTGTTCACATAGGCGAGGTGATGCTTGTCGTGGTGATACTCGAGCGTCTCCTTGGACATGTAGGGCTGCAGCGCGTCGTGCGAATAGGGCAGATCCGGCAGGCTGAACGACATGGTGCAATCTCCTCGAAGTTTTGTCCCGAACGGGGGCGACGCGGACGTTGACGCGCCGAGAGGCGGGGAACTTAGGCTGCTTTCGGCCTCGCTGGGAAGCGGGATTCGTCGGGGCGGAAGGTCGTCCCCGCCGGGACCCCACGCCCGGCCGTCGCGGAAAAGCGCCTGTCCCTGAGAGGAAGAAGTGGGGCGCGATCGCATTCCTTCAACAGGTCGGCGCAAGGGGCCGGACGGCGCTGGAGTTGACAGGAGGTGACCTCTTGTCGAGTGTCACGACGAGAAAGCGCGGACCCTCGCGTTTATTGCCGGATCAACCATGACCGCCCTGTTGTACTGTGTCGCCGCGCTGCTCATTCTCGCCGGAGCCGCAGCCGGCCTATACGGGGCCGACAACATCCGCGCCGAAAGCGGCTCCGCATGGCTGCAGACCGGCGGCGCGCTGTTCGCCATCGGCTTCGTGGTGCTGGCCCTGGCCTCGGCGCTGCGCGAGCTGAAGCGCATCCGCCGCGCCCTGACCGAGATCAGCGACGAGCCCGAAGCCGCGGCCCCGCAGGCGCGCCTGCCCGAACCTCCGGTCGTGGCCCCGGCGGCCGTCGCGGCCGCGGTCGGCCCGGGGCCGGACCGCGACGCCGAATTCTCCAACGACCAGGGCGAGGCTCCGGAGCCGAAGGGGCCCGAGACGCCGACGCCCGTCGTCGCCTCCGCCGCTGAGCGGATCGGGACCGCCACGCGGTCCGACGCAGGCGCGCATGGCGCAAGCCCCGAACGGGACGCTCCGCCCCCGCCGGAGCAGCGCCGCCAGGAGCTGGAGCATGAACGCAAGCCGGAGCATGAGCCGGAGCCGGAGCATGAGCCGGAGCGCCCGCCTGAGCCCGAGCCCGCACCGTCGGCTCCCCCGGCGCCGCCGACCGTCGTGGCGACCTATACGTCCGGCGGCGTCAACTACTTCATGTATTCCAACGGCTGCATCGAGGCCGAGCTCGAGAAGGGCCGGTACCGGTTCAACTCCATGGCCGAGTTGCGGACCTATGTGGAGACCGGCGAGGGCGGGACCCTGATCGCGCCCGCCTCCGGCTCGCCTGCGCCCGCCGCCACGTCGGCGGCGTCGTAGGTCGACGCCGCGCGACGGCTTCGCGTCAGGCCGTCAGCAGGCCCTGCGCGGCCCCGACCGCGAAGGCGTAGCTCTGGGCCACCTCCTGCAGGCGGTCGAAGCGGCCGGACGCGCCGCCATGACCGGAATCCATGTCGATGCGCAGCACGAAGGGGCCGCTGCCCGCCGCCGCGCTCTCGCGCAGGCGCGCCACCCATTTGGCGGGCTCCCAATAGGTGACCCTCGGATCCGTGAGGCCGCCGACCGCCAGGATGGCGGGGTAGCGCTGGGCGCTCACCTGGTCCACCGGCGAGTAGGACAGGATGGCGTCGAAGGCTTCGGCGCTCTCGATGGGGTTGCCCCATTCGGGCCATTCCGGCGGCGTCAGCGGCAGGGTGGCGTCCAGCATCGTGGTTAGCACGTCGACGAAGGGCACCTCGGCGATGACGGCCGCGAACAGGTCCGGCGCCATGTTGGCGACCGCCCCCATCAGCATGCCGCCGGCGCTGCGGCCCTGGGCCACGATCCGCCCCGGCGCGGTCAGCCCGGCGTCGCACAGCGCCTGCGCCACGGCGATGAAGTCGGTGAAGGTGTTGGTCTTGTGCTCGCGCTTGCCGGACATGTACCAGCGCCAGCCCTTCTCGGTCCCGCCGCGCACATGCGCGATCGCGTAGACGAAACCGCGGTCGACCAGCGACAGGCACTCCGTGTCGAAGTCGGCCGGCATCGAGATGCCATAGGCCCCGTAGCCATAAAGCAGGCAGGGGGAGGGGCCCTCCGGGCGGTCCGCCCGGTAGACGACCGACACCGGCACGATCTCGCCGTCCGGCGCGGTGGCGAACAGTCGGCGCGTGACGTAGTCGGCCGGGTCATGGCCGGACGGCACCTCCTGGCGCTTCAGCAGGCGGCGCGTCCGGGCCGCCATATCGTAGTCGTAGGTCTCGGCCGGCGTCGTCATCGACGAATAGACGAAGCGCAGCGCCGGCGTGTCGAACGCGTATCCGGGCTGCGCGCGCACCGAATAGGCCTCCTCGTCGAAGGCGATTGCATGCTCCTCGCCGGTGTCGGCCGCGCGCACGACGATGCGCGGATGCGCGTCCTGCCGCTCGGTGCGGACCAGGAAATCGCGGAACGGCGCCATGGACAGGATCATCACGCCGGGGCGGTGCGGCACGAGGTCCGTCCAATTGCGGCGGCCGGGGGCGTCGAGGGGCGCGGTGACCAGCTTGAAGTCCTCCGCGCCGTCGGCGTTGGTGAGGATCACGAAGCGGTCGCCAAAATGCTCCACCTCGTAGCGCAGCTCGGTCTGGCGAGGCTCGACCAGGCGGGGAGGCGCGGCCAGGTCGGCGCGGTCCAGCACGTGGACCTCCGTGGTCTCGTGGTCGCTGATCTCGATGAAGGCGAAACGGCCGGAGCGGCTTTCGCCGATATTCACGAACCAGCCGTCCGCGGCCTCCTCATAGACCAGGACGTCGCTCGCGACAGGCTCGCCCAGGCGATGCAGATAGACGTGCTTCGGCCGGTGGTTCGGATCGAGCTTCACATAGAGAAAGCTGCGCCCGTCCGCGGCCCAGACCACCTCGCCGGTGGCGCCCTCGACGAGGTCGGGCAAGTCCTGCAGGGCGGCGGCGTCGCGCACCCGGATGGTGAAGAACTCCGACCCGGCGTCGTCGCTGCTCCAGGCCAGGAGAGCGTGGTCGTCCGTGTGGCGGCGCTGTCCCAGCCGGTAGAACGGCTTGCCGGCCGCGAGGGCCTCGCCGTCCAGAAGGACGCTCTCGTCGCCTCCCGCGTTCGGCTTGCGGCAGACCAGCGGGTGCTGCCCGCCGGCGCGGTAGCGCGTATAGTAGCTGAACGGGCCGTCCGGCGCCGGCACGGACGAGTCGTCCTCCTTGAGGCGGGCCCGCATCTCGGCGGCGATCGAGGCGTGAAGGTCGGCGACGCGGCCGATCACCGTGGCCCCATAGGCGTTCTCGGCTTCGAGATGTCGCCGGATGTCGGCGGGCAGCACGGAGGGGTCGCGCAGGACCTCCTGCCAGTTGTCGGCCTTCAGCCATGCATAGGGATCCACGATCGTCCGCCCATGCGCGGTCGTGACGGCGTCGCGCCGCGGCGCGAGAGGGGGCGTGGTCCGCATGTCGTCGGATGGCGTCGTCATGGCGTTGATCTCGTCTGGTGTGGCGCGAGGCGGCTTCGGGCCCGCCGGCTTTGCGTCCGCGGTCGTCGGAGTGGAACAGGCCCGGGTGGTGGTATTTTTACGCGAGTGGTCACGCTATTGCCCGTATTCCGGGATGCAACATGAGGGAGAGGTCAAAGTACACATGTGGAATCTACATGAGGGGTCGTAGAGCTTCCCTTTTTCATTGCATGCGTTGACAACGTGGCCTAGACCGTCGGCGAGTTGAAGACGTCGCTTGAGCTGAGCCTTTCGAGAATCGGGCAACCGACCGGGCGAAGCTGATCGTGAAGGGGACGGCGAAGCTTCCGCAGAGGAGTGTCCGCCGGCCTTCCATGACCAAGCCAGGACCGGAAGTCCGACTGGCCGAGAGGGGGATCTATAAGCACATGACAGAAGAGAAGACAGCTTCGAACTATCTCGAACTCGCGGCCGATATCGTCGCAGCCTATGTCAGCAACAACGCCGTGACCGTGACGGAGATGCCGAGCCTCATCGGTGACGTGCACCGCGCGCTGCTGGCGCTCGCGACGGGCGTGGCGGAGACCGCGGTCGAGGCGCCCAAGCCCGCTGTGCCGGTGAAGAAGTCGATCACGCCGGACTTCATCGTCTGCCTTGAGGATGGGAAGAAATTCAAGTCGCTGAAGCGGCACCTGCGCACGCAATACGGGATGTCTCCCGAGGAGTATCGCGAAAAGTGGGGCCTGCCGGCCGACTATCCCATGGTGGCGCCGAACTACGCCGCCGCCCGGTCCGACCTCGCCAAGCAGATGGGCCTCGGCCAGCAGCGCCGCAAGCGCAAGCCGGCGGCCGGCAAGTAGGTCGGGTCTCGGCCTTTCGCGCGGGGCGCCGGATGCATCGCGGTCCGGCGCTTGGACGCGCCATGGCTCGGCCGCGTCGTAGGCCAGCCGCGCCATGGCCCATGCCGGGTCATGGCCTCAGCCGGGTCATGGCCGGCGGCCGCGAAGGGCCGCAAGTCCCGCCGTTTCGGCCTTGTAGGCCTGCATCAACCCGATGTGGCGGTTGATGTCGTAGGTCCAGTGCCCGGCGCGGCCGAGTGCGCGCTCGGCCCTGAGTTCGCGCGCCAGAAGCGCCACGATGCGACGCGTGCGCGCAGGCTCCGCCTCCGGCGCGGACCCCAGCCCGACCGGCACCAGCCGTCCCAGCATCCGCCCGCGCTCATAAAAGCGCGCGCCGGCCTCCACGGCCTCGTGCACGGATCGCGCCGCCCTCATCCCGATCCCGGACGATCTCGCTCTCATTCGTCTGCTCCCGCGTCCCCCGCCGCGCCTCTCTTGCGCGCCGGCTTCCGGGAGAATATAAGAATAAAAACCTTAGTCAAACCACATGCGAGGACAACATGCCTTCAAAGCTGTCCGCCTTAGCCGGCGCGAGCGCCTCCGGCCCGCTCAGGCTTCTGGCCAAGCTCGCGGCGCAGCCGGACGGGACGCCGGCCTCAGCGCTCGCCTCAATGGCCGCCCATGCAGAGGCGCTGGTCCGGTCGGACCTGGCGTGCTGGACGGGGCGGGGGGACGACAGCCGGCTGCGTCTCACCGCGCCGGGCGCGGCCTTCCTGCGGCGCCGCCAGGCCGCGCCCGAGCACGCGTTCCTGGCCCAGCACCGGCCGCTGAGCGCGCGCGCGGTCGAGATCGACGGGCGGGAGGCGCCGGTCGTCATGGACGACGCCGAGAGCCCGCTCGCCTGGCTGCGCCGGCGCACGGGCAAGGACGGCCGCCCCTTGCTGGACGATGCGCGCTACGCCGCCGGTGAGCGCTTTCGGGCCGACCTGACGCTCGGCATGGTGCTGCCGCGCGTCACGGCGAGCTGGAGCGCCGGCCCGAGGAGCGGGCGGCGCGGCGCGGGGGTGGAGCACGTCACGGATCTCGCATTGGCCGCCCGCCAGCGCTGCGACCACGCGGCCCGCTCGCTCGGCGGCGAGATGGCGGCGCTGCTGATCGACGTCTGCGGCTTCCTCAAGGGCCTCGAGGAGGTCGAGCGGGAGAGGGGCTGGCCGGCGCGCTCCGCCAAGGTCGTCCTCGCGGTGGCGCTGGGCCGCCTGGCCGAGCATTACGGGCTCGCCGTCGAAGCCGTCGGTCCGGCGCGCTCGACGGGCGTAAGGATGTGGGGGGCGGCGGACTACCGCCCGACTTTGGCCGAGTGAGGCTCAGGCCGAGGCGAGGGCGCTCCGGGCGTCGGCCTTGATGCGCTCGATCATGGAGCGCACGCCGTTGGAGCGCTGCGGCGTGATGTGGGCGGACAGCCCGAGCCGCTCGAAGACCGGCTGCGCGTCCAGCGCCAGCACCTCGCTGGGCCGATGGTCCGAGTAGATCGCGAGCGTCAGCGCCACGAGGCCGCGGACGATGTGGGCGTCGCTGTCGCCGCGGAAATGCAGCAGCGGCTCGCCGTCCGCCGTCGTCCGGGTCGTGGCCTCGAGCCAGACCTGGCTGGCGCAGCCGCGCACCTTGTTGGCGTCCGAATGCGCCTCGGGAGGCAGCGGTTCGAGCGTGCGGCCGAGCTCGATGAGATACCGGTACCGGTCGTCCCAGTCGTCCAGCAGCTCGAAAGTCTCGATGATCTCGTCGATGGTCGCGTTCATGTCCGCCGGGCCCTTGCGTCCCCCACGCATATAGAGGCGGCGGGCCGAAAGCGACAGCGCGGGCTGCGGCTTATGCGATCGGCTAGGGCGCGCGCCGGACGTCGCGCCGGCGCGCGGCCGTCGACGCCTCGTCCGCATGCGTCGCTGCGCCGCCCATGAGGGCGGCCGCCGCCGCCTGGGCGGTCACGCCCGTCAGAACGCAGCCTTCCTTGTCCCTGACGCAGCGCTCCACCGCCGCGCCGACAGCCTTCTCGGCCTGGACGGCCAGGCCGGACTTGGCGGCGGCGGCGAGCTCGGCCACGGGCGGATCCGCCTCGCGCAGAGGAGAAAGAGCGTAGACGACGCCCACGGCGACAATGGTCCTGAGCACGAGACCCATGGGGCGTGTCCTGATTGCAGCGCCAGGCACCATGCCGCAGGCACCCTTAAGGCCGGGCTAAATCCCCGGCCCGCCGCGGCAACGGCTCGTTCATCATGTCGGACGGAACCCGGCGCATGACGGGTTGGCGATGGCTCCCGGCGGCGGATTGACGCCGCATTTAGCGTTCGCTTAAGGCGCGGCTGCGAAGCTCCGCTGGTGTTGATGGCGCGTGTGCAGGCGCCCAAGGCGAGTTGCGTATGCGTTGGCCCACCGCAGCGATCGGCAAGCAGCTCGGCGAACTGGTTCACGCCAGCGCCGACGCTGAGCCCCTGGCCCGGCAGCGGCACGCCTGGTTCATCGGCTCGCGCCTGTTCATGGGCGCCGTCGGCCTCGCCTCCGTGCCGCTGATGCTGGCGATGTCCGGCATGGTGGGCATGATGGCCATCGTCGGCGTGATCAGCCTCGCCTTCCAGGCCGTCACCGCGGTGGTCGCGTCCAGGACCGGCCACCTCCACACCGCCCATGTCACCTCCATCGGCGTCGCCGCCGCCACCGTCCTGCTGATGGCGGGCCTCGGCGACGGGCCGACCTCGCCCGTGCTGGCGGGCCTGCCGCTTCTGGTGCTGGAGGCGGCCATGATCGGCCGCATCCGCGAGATCCGCTACGCCGCCGGCCTGGCCATGGCGACGCTGTGCGCCGTCTTCCTCCTGGAGATCCGCAGCCCCGAGGGCGGCTCGGCTTCGGCAGCCCCGGTCACCCTCGCCATCCAGACCTCCATCCTGGCCTTCGCGATGTGCATCGCTCTGCTGACCCAGCGCGAGATGCGCGCCCGGGTGGTGCGCGAGCGGCGCCTGACGGCCCAGAACCGCCTGCTGGTGGACGGCTTCGGCGATCTGGTGACCCGGCACGACGCCCAGGGGGCGGTGTTCTACGCCGGCCCGTCGGCCCACGCCCTGCTGGGCGTCGCCCCCACCGCGCTGCACGGCCGCGGCCTGTTCGAGCGCGTCCATGTGGCCGACCGCCCGCAATTCCTCATGGCCCTCGCCGACGCCGGCGCGGGCAGCGCCCTCAGCCGCGTGCAGGTGCGCATGCGCCACGGCGAGATCGAAGCCGGGGACAGGGCGGCCGCGCCGACCTTCACCTGGGTCGAGATCCGCTGCAGGAAGATCGAGGCCGACCAGGAGGCCTCGGAGGCCGCCGAGATCGTCTGCGTCATCCGCGACGTCTCGACCCAGCGTCAGAACGAGGCCGAGATCGATTCCGCCCGCGCGGCGGCCGAGGCCGCGTCCGCCCTCAAGGACCGCTTCCTCGCCACCGTGAGCCACGAGCTGCGGACCCCGCTCAACGCCATCATCGGCTTCTCCGAGATGCTGGCCGACGAGAGCCTCGTCCCCTCCGGCGACCAGCGCCAGCGCGACTACGCCCGCATCATCCACGTGTCGGGCGATCACCTCCTCAGCGTCGTCAACACGCTGCTGGACATGTCCAAGATCGACGCGGGGACGCTGAGCATCCAGACGGAGCCGTTCGACGTCGCCCGCCTGGTGGAGGTCTCCGTCGAGATGCTGCGCCTCAAGGCGGAGCAGTCGCAGGTGGCTCTCGAGGTGACGGTCGATCCCGGCCTGCCGGCGCTCGTGGCGGACCGGCGGGCCTGCAAGCAGATCCTCATCAACCTGCTGTCCAACGCCATCAAGTTCACGCCCCGCGGCGGCCGCGTGACGCTTGACGTCCGCCGCGAAGGGGACATCATCGCCTTCGCCGTGCAGGACACCGGCATCGGCATCGCGTCCGAAGACCTGCCCCGGCTGGGCGAGCCGTTCTTCCAGGCCCGCGCCAGCTACGACAGGCCCTATGAGGGCACAGGGCTCGGCCTGTCGGTCGTGCGCGGCCTGGTGGGCCTCCATTTCGGCTCGATGCAGATCGAGAGCGCCGTCGGCGTCGGCACGCGCGTGGTGGTGCGGCTGGGCGTCGACAGCCGCGTCAGGCTCGCCCCCGGGGCGACGGGCAAGCCGGACGCGAAGGTCGCCAGCATCGGACCGCGCGACCGTGCCGCGCCCGCCGCGATCGCCATCAAGAGTCTCTCGGCCCTTAGCCAGACGGTGAAGAAAAGTGCCTGAAGTCCTCGCCCGCACCGACCATGATTTCGTGCTGAGCCAGGAGCGCCGCCCCCGGCGCGCCTCCCGGGCGAAGCGCAAGCCCGCGCGGGCGGCCTGGATCAGGGCGTTGTTCCGCAACCCCGGCGCGACGGCGGTGGGCGCGGCCGGCGCGGCCATCGCGGTCGGCATCGTCATCAACGCCCTGGCTTTCCAGAACGCGCCGCACCCCGCGCCGCTGTTCGGCCGCCCGCTCGGCGAGACGGTGAAGCTGTCCGGCGTCCCGACCGTGCTGCCGCCCTCCCGCCCGGCCGACCTCTCTGCCGCGACGCCGGCCTCGCCCGCCGCGCCGGCTGAGACCCCCCGCGACGCCGCCAGGGCGCAGAAGGCCTCGCTGACGCCGGCCTCCTCCAGCCAGCCCTCCGGCCCGGCGCGCGACGCCATCGGCGACATCCTGAAGACGGGATCGACCGTCTCCGAGCCGAGCCGCTCCGTGCTGTCGGCTCAGAAGGCGCTGAACAAGCTCGGCTACGGGCCGGTGAAGACCGACGGCGTGTTCGGCTCCGGCACCCGTCAGGCGATCGAGAAGTTCGAGCGGGACCGCAAGCTCCCGCCCACCGGCGAAATCTCCGGCCGCACGGCGCGCGAGCTCGCCGCCGCCGCCGGCCCTTCGGCCGAGTGACGCGGTGAGGCTGCGGTCGGACATCTTCGTCGCAGCCTATATCCGCCGCTGCGCCGTCGAGGGCGCGCCCGCCGTGCTGCGCAAGCGCGGGTCCGCCGAGGCGGGCGCGATCTTCGTCAAGGTCGACCGGCTGGACGGCTCATGCGCCCTCTACGGGCCGGCGCCGCAGAGCGCCTTTTCGGAAGACGACCTGGAACGGCGCTTCGTGCGGCTGCACCCGTCCGCCACGATCCCCGTCCTGAACGCCGAGGAGCGCCTCGCGCGCGAGCAGCGCTTCGACACGGACCTGTGGATCGTGGAAGTCGAGGACCGCGCCGGCCTGTCCCGCCTCGACGAGGTCCCGGCCTGACAACCTGCGTCAGCCCGCCCGGCGGCCGGCTTGCGTCGTCGAGGCCGCCAGGGCGGCGGCGCTGCGGTGGGGAGCTTCCGCCTGGTCGGTCTGGGGCACGTGCGATCCCGTGCGCGGCCGCGCAGGGCCGGCGCCCAGCATGGCGGACACCAGCCGTTCGGCCGCGGGGGGCGACACCCTGCGGAACAGGTCCACGAGGGCGTGCACGCGCTCCGACGACTGCCCGATCAGGGGATCGCGGAACATGAAGATGCGCGTCGCGACCTCGTCGCTGAAGCCCAGCGAGAGGAGCGCCAGCGCCAGCGCCTCGCCGGAGCGGTCCGCCAGGATCTTCTGCGACTTGGCCACGGACGCGCCGAGGCCGAGCGCCAGCACGGTGGCGAAGGATTCGGCGTCGCCATACATGGCGGCCGTCTCCATCGGGACGACCAGCTCCTGCGAAGCGATGCGCTGCGAGCGCGCGCGGCCGGAGAGGGCGACGAGCCGCTCCACCTCCTCGATGATCTTCAGGCGCTCGGCCTTGTCGGCCGCCAGATACAGCACGGCGCGTTCGGCGCCGTTCAGGTCGCCGCGCGACAGCAGCGCCTTGGCGATCGCGTCCTCGTCGCGGGCCCGGTCCAGCAGCAGGTCCATGACGTCGGCCGGCAGCGCCACGGAGGTGTTGGCGGCCAGGGTGACGTCGATCAGCGGGTCCTCGCGGCCCAGCAACAGGCGCACCATGTCCGGACCGATTTCGGCGCGGGCCGCGACGGCGGCCGCCATGACGCGATCGCCCACCGCGGCCTGCTCGATCAGGACGCCGGCCGGCAGCCAGCGGGCGTCGGCGAGCAGGATGCGGGCGGAATCGTCGCCGCGCGCCAGGAAGGCAGCGCCGACTTCGACCGGCGTCTGGGCGTAGCCCGCGAGCTTGCAGGCGACCACCAGGGCGGTGTCGCCGTCCACCTGCTGGACGAGCGTGCCGGCGATCTCGCGGAACTGGGCCGCCTCGTCGCTCGTATGGGCCGGGGTCGACACATAAAGGTCCGTCAGCACGCGCAGCAGGACGGGCTTCATGTCGAGTCCTTCCTCGCGCGCGATCGCCAGCAGCCCATGCAGTTCAGGCGGAGTGATATGGGTCATGGTGAGGCAGGCTCGCATGGGCTGGAATGGGCGCAGGCGAGGCTAGTCGCGCGCCCGTTAGCGCCGCGTTAACGCTGTCGGGAAGCTTTGGCTGCGCTGGGGCGATGCAAGGGATCCAACGTGTCAAAATGCACATTCTGGATACCGGGAATGCTGTTGAATGCTGATCGTAAGAGACCGTTAACCAAGGTTCGCTTTCCTGACCCCGCGGCGATGATCGCGGGTGACGGGCAGGAGGAGGGTGTGATGGGTCGCGTACTGTCTTTCCAGGCTCCTGCGCGTTCGACGCGCCGGATCGAGCCGTCGATCGGGCCGAGGGGTCAGATCCTCTTCTTCACGGGCGTCCGCTACGAGCGGCATCCCGAGGAGCCGAAGCGCCCGGCCGCGGGCGGTCGTCGGCAGAGGCGCAGCCGCGGCGCCTGAAACGGATCACCATGGGCCGCATCCTTTCGCCGCGCCGACCCCTGCGCGGCCCTGGCGTAGCGGCCGCCTTCGCGGGCCTGCTCCTGGCCGGCTGCTCCGAGACCGGCGATTTCGGCCGGCCCAAGCCCACGTTCTGGAGCGAGACGATCGCGCCGCTGGCCGGGCAGGGCGCGGCGACGCAACGGGGCGAGCCGGTCTCGCCCGCATTGCTGACCGACGACGAGCAGGAGCTTCGCAGCCGCGCCTACCGGTTCCTGACACCCGCCCGGGAGCGCTCGGTCTTCGACCGGCAGCTGGCCGACCTCGCCTTCCGGCGCATCCAGCCCCGGGAGGTCGGGCTGACCGCCGAATCCGCCTATTACGAAGCGCTCCTGGCGTCTCCCGACGTGTCGCCGCGGTCGCGCTACCAGCGGCTGCGCGAGGACATGGAGAGCGACCGGCTGCTGATCACTCCTTTCGCCGCGCTGGCCTGCCGGGTGGCCGCGATGGACGCCGTCCGGGCCAAGGCGCTGGCGGCGATTCCGCCGGGCGACGTCGAGACGCGCTACGCCGCCGGGGCCCGCATCGCCGAAAACGAGGCGCTCACGGCGTGGGTGGAGCTCGGCCTGCAAAGCCGCCTGCGCGCCTATCGGTTCGCGCTGGACCGTCTCGTGGTGACCAGCCCCGACAAGGACGCGATCCGCGCGGAGCGCGTGCTGGAGGCCTTCGAGGGCTATCGCGGCATGGCGTCCCGCTGCGCCCAGACGCGAGGCGGAATCATCGTCACGCCGGGCGGCGACGCCGCGGGCGGCGCGCGCTTCCTGCCGCGCTCCAATCCCAGACCGGTCGTCGTGAAGCCCTGATCTGGGCCGGGCGGCTCAGCGCTTGGCGGCCGGCTTCGCCGGCTCCGGCCGGCATTGCGCGCTGGCGACGAGGGCCGCGGCGTCCGCCGCCAGCCCGGGCTCCGGCGCCAGCGCCCGGAAGGTGATGAAGCCGGTCGTTTCGGGCGAGACCAGGCGAAGCTCGCGCACCGGCTCGTCCTCCGGATCGTTCGCCTGGATGGCTTCGAGCTGCGGCTGCGTGGTGACCAGCACCTCGATCTGGCCGCGCACGGCGCTGCGGTCGGTCAGGGCGTAAAACACGCCGCCCGTCGCCCTGTGGAAGCCGAGCGAGAGGAAGAGTTCGCCCGCGTTGGCCAGGATGCGCACCGGGCCGGACGAGAGGTCGTAGCGGCAGACCGCCATCGCGGCGGCGGGATCGCGATAGGGCAGGGCCGAGGGTCCGGCGGCGGCGGCGGGCAGCGGCGTCACGACATGGCGCCCGGCGAACTGCGCCAGCCGCGCGTCCGCGTTGTTGGCCGCGAAGCTGGGGATCGCCAGCATCGAGCCCAGATGCACGATGGCGGCGAGCACGAGCCCGAGGACCGCCAGATAGGACCATCGCCTCAGCGTCGCGCTCATGGGCATCCGACCTGTTCGATGCGCGGCGCGGTGGCGGGATCGATCACCCGCGAGGTGACGCTCACGGGCGTGTCGTAGAGCCTCATCACCAGGTCGAAGCGGCCGGAGCCGGTCACCGGCAGCCATGCGCCGGGGCGCGCCTCGCGGGCGACCTCGATCGCGAACTGGCCGTTCTGCCCGCGCACGATCTCCGCCGAGGTGAAGCCGTAGCGCCCGGCGGGGTTGGCGATGAGCTGGCCGTTGGGCGTCTGCGCCGTGATGGTCCAGTAGCGCGCCTGCGGGGCCCTGCCGACGACCCGGTAGGCGCATTGCGCCAGGAGCGGCCGGCCGGCGCTGTCGCGGCGCGCCGTGAAGACGAGGCCTTCGCCCAGCCCGAGCGGCGTCTCGCCGTTGCGGGCCACGGAGGCGCGGGTGTAGGGGTCGGCGTCGAGCGCGCCGGTGCGGGGCCACGCCGTCCACGGCCCGGCCTCCACGGCGCCGAAGACGACGTTGCGGGAGACGGAGTAATAGGTCGCGCCGAGGCCGCCGCCGAGCCCGATCGCCAGCACGGCGAGGAACCCGCCGAGCGCTGACCGGCGGCGGCGGGGCGGGGCCACCGCCCGCGGGGCCGCATAGGGAAGCACGAAGTCGCTCACCGGGAGCCTTTTACTGGAGAGCCATCCGGCCGCCAACGCTTCGCGCGGCGCCGAACAGGTTCGTCTCCGCCGCCGGCTCCAGGAAGGCCGAGGGGCCGCGCCGGGTCACGATGGACTTCATCATGGAATCGATCCCCCCGATGGCGTCAAGCGCGCGCGGGTTCAGGACGGCGGGCCGCTGCGGCGACGCCGCCACCTCGAACCCCTTCGGCCCCGACGCGCTCGCCACCGCATCCTTGCCGCCAGGCGTGGTCGGGACGCCGGGGATCGGCTTCAGCTCGACGCTCTGGTGGGCGGGCGCCATCATCTCGTGCCAGGTCATGGCCGGCAGCGAGCCGCCGGTCATCTTGTTGGTCGACTGGTAGTCGTCGTTGCCGAACCAGACGCCGGCCACGAGGTTGCCCGTGAAGCCGACGAACCACGCGTCCCGATAGGCGTTCGTGGTGCCGGTCTTGCCGGCCACGCGGACGCCCGGGATCGCCGCCTTCTTGCCGGTGCCTTCCTCGACCACCTTCACCAGCATGCCGTTCATGTCGGCGATGACGTTGGCGTTGATGATCTGCTTGGGCGCGGGGAGGTCGCGGTCGCGCCGGTAGATCACGTCGCCGCGCGAGTTGCGCACCTCCACGGCCGCGAAGGGATCCGCCTTCTTGCCGCCATTGGCGAACACCGCATAGGAGGCCGTCATGTCCAGCACCGTCACCTCGGCCGCGCCGATCGGCAGCGACACGGTGTCGACCAGCGGCGTGGTGAGGCCCATCAGGCGGCAGATGTCGATGATGCGGGCGCGCCCGATCTTCGGGTTGCCGTCCCCGATCGCGATCGAGAGCCGCACCGGGATGGTGTTGATCGACTTCGCCAGCGCGGTCGCGAGCGGCATCGAGCCCGAGTAGGACCGGCCGTAATTGTTCGGGCACCAGTCCCCGATGCACAGGGGCGCATCGGTCACGATGGTGGTCGGCTTGAACTTCCCGGTCAGCAGGGCCGTCGTGTAGACGAAAGGCTTGAAGGACGACCCCGGCTGGCGCAGCGCGTCCGTGGCGCGGTTGAACTGGCTGGCGCCGTAGTCGCGGCCGCCCACCATGGCGCGGACGCCGCCGTCCGGATCCATCACGACGGTGGCGGCCTGCTTGGCGTCGTAGCTGTCGCCATACTGGCGCAGCATGCTCTCCACCGCCGTCTCGGCCTGCTTCTGGATGGAGACGTCGAGGGCGGTCCGGACCGTCAGCACCCGGTCGCCGCCCAGTTTGCCGTCGTCCGAGAGGTGCTTCAGCTCGTTGAACGCCCAGTCGAGATAGAAGTCCGGGCTGGTCTCGCGCTTGCGGTCGACCGGCGTCGCGGGGTTGCGGCGGGCGGCGTAGACCTGGCCCTCGGTGAGGAAGCCGGCGTCCACCATGTTGGACAGCACGTCGGCGGCGCGGGCGCGCGCGGCGGGCAGGTTGTTGTGCGGCGCGTATTTGGTCGGCGCCTTGAACAGGCCGGCCAGCATGGCGGCCTCCGACAGGCTCACATCCTTGATCGACTTGCCGAAATAGAACTCCGCGGCGGCCTGTGCCCCGAACGATCCGCCGCCCATATAGGCGCGGTCGAGATAGAGCTTGAGGATCTGGCTCTTGGTCAGGTGGAACTCCAGCCACAAGGCCAGGAACGCCTCCTTGATCTTGCGCTCCAGCGACCGCTCGTTGGAGAGGAACAGGTTCTTGGCCAGCTGCTGCGTCAGCGACGAACCGCCCTGCACCACGCCGGACGCGCGCGCATTGACCGCGATGGCCCGCATGGTGCCGATCACGTCGATGCCGAAATGCTCGTAGAAGCGCCGGTCCTCGGTGGCCAGCACGGCCTTGAGGAAGTGGTCGGGGAACTCGTCCAGCGACACCGAATCGTCGTGCCGGATGCCGCGCCGCCCCACCTCGTTGCCGTAGCGGTCGAGGAAGGTCACCGCGAGGTCCTGCTTCTTCAGCCAGTCGTCGCCGCCCACCTCCCGGAACGCCGGGAGCGCGAGCGCCAGCATCACCAGCAGGCCGCCGACGCCCAGCGTCAGGCCTTCGCCCAGGATCTCGACTCCGACGCGCTTGGCGCCCCGGACCTGGAACAGGTCCATGGCCTCCGCATAGCGCGCGTAGGCGGCCCCGAACCTGCGGCCGCTCTCGTTCAGCGAGAACGCGGTCCACGAATCGAAGGATTCAAACGCCCTGACGATCCGCTGCCACAGCGAGAGCTTGCCCTTGAACTCCACCACGCACCCTCGCGCCACCAACCGACCGGGCCCGTAACGCCCAGGCGCCCTTGTCCGATCCGTTTAATAGTCTATCAACCAAACCGCTCGCGCGCGAGATCGGTGGCCGGGTCAGCTCGCCACATGCGTGCGAACCTCGTTTCATGGTGAACGCCAAGGTTGTTGTACCCGATGGCTGAAGGCGAAAAGCCCGTCAACGACCCGTTCTGGCGAACCGTCGCCCTCGAGGACATGACCCCCGACCAGTGGGAGAGCCTCTGCGACGGCTGCGGACGCTGCTGCCTGGTGAAGCTGGAGGACGAGGACACCGGCCGCATCCACGCCACCGACATCGCCTGCCGGCTGTTCGACGCCGGAGCCTGCCGCTGCAAGGACTACGAGAACCGCACCGCGGTGGTGCCCGACTGCGTCAGCCTCACCCCCAAGGAGGTGCGCTCGCTGCCTTGGCTGCCGCCCACCTGCGGGTACCGGCTCGTGGCCGAGGGCAAGGACCTCGCCTGGTGGCACCCGCTCGTGTCCGGATCTCCCGAAACGGTGCGCGAGGCCGGCGTGTCCGTGGCCGGGAAAGTCTTCGGCGGCGAGGACGAGATCGCGCTGGAGGACGTCGTCGACCGCATCAAGGCCTGGCCCCTGCGCTGGCCCCGCAAGGCGCGCGAGCCGCGCTGAGCCAGGCTGGGTCCTCAGACCCGAATGGTCAACATGGCCCTGTCCTTTTTAGGAAAGTTCTCCTTGACAGCGTAACGCTTCCTAGGTAGAACTTGGTCATTCTCCAGAGTTGCGAGCGCCGGCCGCGGTTAACGACAGTCGGAGCGCCGACGATTTCAGTCGGTTCAGCATAGAGCGCGTCATTAGGAGTTTTCACCATGTCATTGCCCAAAGCCGCCCCTCACGCCACTCCTCCGTCCCGAAGCGCATCCCCTCCGGCCGAAACGTCCCAGCGCTCCGGCGCAGTCCGTCGCGTCGCGCCGGGCGACAGGTTCCGACGGCGCCGCGACGGCCTCGTGGCCCGGCTCTGGAGCGCCGTCGCCAGGCAGATCGAGGACGTCGAGCGCCGCAGCGCCGATCTCCCGGGCGCCGCCAATCCCGAGCGGGACGCCAAGGTCCTGGCGATCCTGTGCCGCGTCGTCCGCGAACTCGCCGAGGACGACGAGGCCGCCTTCAAGAGCAACGGGCGACGCCTGTCCGAGGAGTCCGCGCATGCCGTCCACGGTCCCGACCTCGAGGAGTTCCGAGACGACGTTGCTCGACGCCTTTCTCGCCTTCGAGAAGAGCGGAACGCTGCTGCAGGCGCTGCGCGGACTGAGCCCGGCTGAGGTCGAGCGCCTGAAATTCGACTGGGACCTCTGGTCCCGACAGGACCAGAGGCCTCCGGCGCAGGCCCAGGGCGGCGGTCCCTGGACGGTCTGGCTGATCCTGGGCGGCCGCGGCGCGGGCAAGACCCGCGCCGGGGCCGAATGGGTGAGGAGCGTGGCTTGCGGCCGGGGTCCCGGCCGCAAGCCCGTCGGCCGCATCGCCCTGGTGGGCGAGACCATCGCGGAGGTGCGCGACGTCATGATCGAGGGCGCGTCCGGCATCCTGGCCGTGCACCCCCGGTCGGAGCGGCCGACCTGGGAGCCTTCGCGCCGGCGGCTGGAGTGGCCGAGCGGCGCGCTGGCCCACGCGTTCTCGGCCGAAGACCCCGAAAGCCTGCGCGGCCCCCAGTTCGGGGCCGCCTGGCTGGACGAACTGGCCAAGTGGCGGCTGGCGCGCGAGACCTGAGACATGCTGCAGTTCGGCCTGCGTCTCGGCGAGCGGCCGAGCCAGCTCGTCACCACCACGCCGCGCCCCGTGGCGCTGCTGAAGGAGCTGCTCGCCGACCCTCACACGGCGGTGTCGCGCGCCGGCACGCGCGCCAACATGCATCACCTGGCGGCCAGCTTCATCGAGGCCGTGGCGCGCCGCTACGCCGGCACGCGCCTGGGCCGGCAGGAGCTCGAAGGCGAGATCGTGGAGGAGCGACAGGACGCGCTGTGGAGCCGCGACCTGATCGAGGCCTGCCGGGAGGCCGAGGCGCCGCCTTCGGTGCGGATCGTCGTGGCGGTCGATCCGCCGGCCTCCTCGGGCAAGCGGGCCGACGCCTGCGGCATCGTCGCCGCCGGCCTCGACGACGCCGGCCGCATGCACGTGCTGGAGGACGCTTCGCTCGCCAGCGCCAGCCCTGCCGCCTGGGCCTCCGCCACCGTCGCGCTGGCCCGCCGCCTGGAGGCGGACGCCGTGGTGGTCGAGGTCAACCAGGGCGGCGAGATGGCCGAGGCCGTGCTGCGCGAAGCCGACCCCGGCCTGGCGGTGACGCCCGTGCGCGCCACCCGCGGCAAGCATGTGCGGGCCGAGCCCGTCGCCCACCTCTACGAGCGCGGCCGCGTCCGCCATGCCGGGACGTTCCCGGCGCTGGAGGACGAGCTGTGCGACTTCGGCCCCACCGCGACCGGCTTCGGCCTCTCCACCGGCCGCTCGCCCGACCGCATGGACGCCCTCGTCTGGGCCGTGACGGCGCTCGCCCTGGGCGCCAGGGCGGCGGAGCCGAGAGTGCGGCGGATGTGATGCGCCTCCCTCTCCCGCCTGCGGGAGAGAGGCAGGGGTGAAGGCCTTCGCCGCCCCTCCCGTTGCGCCATCGAGACCCGCCGCGCCACCCTCACCCCTGCCCCTCTCCCACGGCGTGGGAGAGGGGGCATCCCCGGAGATGTCATCCTTGCTGTCGCGCCTCATGGGGCGCGCGGGGCGCGTTGCTGCGCCGGTCGCCGCTCCTCAGGCGAAAGCGTCCCGCACGGGGCCGTTGATCGCGTTTCCCAGCCTGGGACGGCCCGTGTGGACGCCGCGCGACTATGCGGCGCTGGCCCGCGAGGGCTACCAGCGCAACGCCGTGGTCTACCGCGCCGTCCGCATGGTGGCCGAGGCCGCCGCCAGCGTGCCGCTTCTCGTCTACCGCGACGGGCGCGAGGAGCCGGACCATCCGCTGGCCCGGCTGTCGTGTCTCACGCGGTCGCGCCGGATGGACTGCACCAAGCGATCCATCGTCTTCGGGTCGCGCAGGTGTTCATGACAACGTCGGCGTTAAACGAGGTTTTGCTTGTCGATCGAAAGCGCCGTCCGGTCGTGGTCCTGACGACGGAGGACGATGATCTAACGATGGCGTGGTTCAACGCCTCGACGCTGATCGTGAAGGTCCGCAAGGGCGCTTACTCCACATTGATCCATGAGCACTTGGGAGGAGTGGCTGTGGAAGTCGCCGATCGTTAGGTGCCCGACGGCGCCACGGGCCTGCCCGGCTCGCCGCTCTCAGAACGTCGATCCCGCTGGTCACCCGCACGGCCCAGAGCCTGGCCCACTGGCTTAGCCCCGCCTTCGACGGCGCCCTGCGCCTGGCGCCCGACCTCGACGGCGTCGACGCGCGGGCGCCGGAACGCGAGGCGCTTGCGTAGGCCACGCTCGGCATCCACACGCCGACGGTCTGGAACAAGGCCCCGCTCGACAAACCCAGCCACGAAGCCGCACGATCTATTGGAAGGTCGAGATCGACGCCATGGTGATTCTCAAGCACCGCTTGCGCCTGACGCAGCATGACGGCGAACGCTTCGTTGAGATCGTTGTGCATCGTCCCGAGCCCGATGATCGGTGCTGGAGGTGCGACTATTCGATCGCCTGGCCCGAAGGCGTCTGGCGGAGCCGAGGCGTCGGTCATGACGCCCTCCAGGCGCTCGTGCTGACCCTGCAAAAGATCGGGGCGGAGATCTACACGAGCCCCTACCACGCCGCGGGCCAACTCAGCGTCGACGGCGCTGAAGGCGGCTATGGCTTCCCGGTCCCCCACAGCCTGCGCGACCTGCTCGTGGGCGCAGACGCGAAAGCGTTCTGAACGCGCCTTTTTCTCCGCGACCTCGCGCACTCACCCCAAGCGCCCCGGCCCCCGCCGATGGGCGCTTTTCGCGTTCCCCCGGCCGCGCGCGGCCCAGTCCAAGGAGCCCCCTATGCCGCCCCTCCTCGAAAGCCCCGTGATCGAGAGCATTCTCGGGCGCGGAGACCTGGCCGACATCGCGCTCTTTTTGTGGGCGAGCAGCGCTTCCGCCGTGGTGGCGCTGCTCCTGAAGGAGCTCTCCGCCGCCAATCGTCGCTTCGACGCCTTCGTGCACGAGCTCAACCGCTTCAACACCCGCGCTGGCGGGCGGGACTGACGACCGCCTTTTCACCAAGCCGTTTCAGCACCAAAGGATTTTCCCATGCTGTCGTTTCTGTTGCGACGCGCCGCCCCCCGGGCGGATGCGAACGCGGCTCTGTGCGCCGTCGCCCAGCGGCCCGAGCCCGAGCAGGTCATCGCCGCCTTCGTGCAGACGCTGGCCCGGCTCGATCCGTGCGGGTCGGCCCCGTCGCCGCGCCGCCGGCCGCGCGCCGTCGCGGCCGCGCGCAAGGGCTGAGCCGATGGCGCTCAGCTATCGCTCCTCCCTGCCGCCGCTGCGGCCTCCGCCCCGGCCCCCGCCGCCTCCCGTGGAGGTGCGCGACGGCCGACTGGCTCTGGCCCCGCCATCCGCCGCCGGCGTGTTCGAGGGCTACGCCAGCCTGTTCGGCGTGGTGGACCTCGGCCGCGACATGGTGATGCCCGGCGCCTTCGCCGAAAGCCTCGCCCGGCGCGGCGTCTCGGGCGTGCGGCTCCTGTGGCAGCACGATCCGGCCGAGCCGATCGGCGCCTGGACGGCGCTGCGCGAGGACGCCCGCGGCCTCTTCGCCCGCGGCCGGCTCAACATGGGCGTGGCCCGCGCCCGCGAACTGGTCGCGCTGATGCGCCAGGGCGCGGTGGACGGGCTCTCCATCGGCTTCAAGGTCGGCGGCGCCCGCACCGACCCGCGCTCCGGCGTGCGCCGGCTCCACAAGGTCGACCTGTGGGAGATCTCGCTCGTCACCTTCCCGCTGCTCCCGCAAGCCCGCGTCGCCGCCGTGAAGGCGCGATGAGGCATTGATTCCCGTTCACCAGCAAGGACCCGTCATGACCCACGCAACGCCATCCTATGAGACCAAGCACGCCGCTTCGGACGCCCAGGCCTTCGAGGAGCTTCACCGCGCTTTCGAGGCCTTCCGCCAGACCAACGACCAGCGCCTCGGCGAACTGGAGACGCGGCTCACCTCCGACGTGCTCGTCGACGAGAAGCTCGCCCGCATCGACCAGGCGCTGGACGAGGCCCGCCGGCGCGACGACCAGATCGCCCTGAAGGCGAGCCGCCCGGCGCTGGGCCGCGACGAGCGCGCGGTCGCGTCCGGCGCCGCCGCCGAGCACAAGGCCGCGTTCGACCTCTATGTCCGCGCCGGCGAGAGCGCCGGGCTGAAGACGCTGGAGGCCAAGGCCCTGTCGGCCGGATCGGGGCCTGACGGCGGCTACCTCGTGCCCCCGCCGGCCGAGCGCGAGATCCTGCGCCGCATGGCGCTGATCTCGCCCATCCGCGCCATCGCGTCGGTGCGGGAGATCTCCACCGGCAGCTTCAAGAAGGCCTATTCCACCACCGGCCCGGCCTCCGGCTGGGTGGCCGAGGCCGCGGCCCGGCCGCAGACCGCCAGCCAGGTGATCGCCGAGCTGAACTTCCCCGCTATGGAGCTCTACGCCATGCCGTCGGCCACGCAGACGCTGCTGGACGACGCCGCCGTCAATATCGAGCAGTGGATCGCCGACGAGGTCGAGACCGTGTTCGCCGAGCAGGAGGGCGCGGCCTTCGTCAATGGCGACGGCGTCAACAAGCCCGCCGGCTTCATGGCGGCCCCGAAGGCGACCGTGGCGGCCTGGACCTGGGGCAAGCTCGGCTACCTGGCGACCGGCGTGGCGGGCGGCTTCGCGGCGTCGAGCACGACCGTGAACCCGGCCGATGTCCTCGTGGACGTCGTCTACGCCCTGAAGGCCGGCTACCGGCAGAACGCCAGCTTCGTGCTGAACCGGCGGACGCAGGCGGCGATCCGCAAGTTCAAGACCAGCACGGGCGACTACATGTGGCAGCCGCCGACCGCCATCGGCCAGCCGGCGACGCTGCTGAACTTCCCGGTGGTCGAGGCGGAGAACATGCCCGACATCGCGGCCGACAGCTTCGCGGTGGCGTGCGGCGACTTCCGCCGCGGCTACCTTGTGGTCGACCGCGTCGGCGTGCGCGTGCTGCGCGATCCCTACACGGCCAAGCCCTATGTGCTGTTCTACACGACGAAGCGCGTCGGCGGCGGCGTGCAGGACTTCGACGCCATCAAGCTGTTGAAGTTCGGCGTGGCGTGATCCCCCTCTCGCCGGCGCGGCGACAGGGCGGGGGGTGAGGGGATGGGATGGGCTCCCCTCGTCCGGCCCTTCGGGCCACCTTCTCCCCGTGCCGGGGAGAAGGGCGCCCCCAGAACGGTCAGCGCACGCCCCAGCCCGCCAGCGTCTTCTCGATCCAGGCGCGCTGGGGGCCGACCAGAACGCCCTGCGTAAGGGCGCCGCAGCGGGACTTGCCGGCGCCTTCGGCCCAGACCGTGATCGCCCCGACGCTTCCGTCGGGGGCGAAGATCGGCCCGCCGGAGTCGCCCGTGCAGGCGCCGCGGCCGGTGGCCTCGCCGGGCCCCTTGAGCCAGACCAGGATGGCGCTGGGGCCGTAGGGTTCGACCACCGGGACCTCCGCCGTGCGGAAACGCCCGCCGGTGCGGGGATCCCCCTCGGCCGAGAGGCCGTAGCCGCCGATGGTCCAGATCTGGCCGGCCGCCGGCCGGGCGTCCGCCCCGAGCGGGACGGGCGCGAAGCCTGAAGGCAGCGGCTGGGACAGCCGCACCAGCGCGAGGTCGATGGAGCGGCGCCGGCCCTGCACGGCGCCCTTGTCGTATTGCGGGTGCACGGCCACGCCGCTCGGCGCCAGGAAGGCGGGCGCGCCCGCCGCGTCGCGGTGGAACGCCCGGATCTCGCCATGTCCCACGACGCAATGGGCCGCCGTGAGGACCACGTCGGGCGCGACCACCGCGGCGGAGCAAAAGCCCCGCTGCTCCACCAGCATCACCGCATGCCGCCCCAGCCCCGGCGCGTCCTCGCCGAGCACGACGGCCCGCGCCGAGCCGACCGGCGCGGCGAGCGCGGTGCACAACGCCGTCCCGATCGCCGCCCGGCTCGCCCATGCGGCGACCATCCGAACCTTTCGCATTCCGCATCCTCCCGGCCCTGGCGCGACATCGCACGCTCCGGGGCCGAAAGGAAGCGCCGAGCCGGAGCCCGCCATGGCCCTCCAGATCCTCACCCCGCCCGCGACCGAGCCGCTGACCCTCGCCGAGCTGAAGCTCTGGCTCAGGATCGACGGGGCCGACGACGACGCGCTCCTGTCGGCCCTGATCGTCGCGGCGAGGCTCGCCGTCGAGGCCGCGTCCGGCTGCAAGCTCATCACGCAGACCTGGCGCATGACGCTGAACGCGTGGCCCCGCTCGCCCTTCGGGCTGCCGGTCTGGCCCGTACAGGCCGTGACGGCCGTCCGGGTCTACGCGGCGAGCGGCGCGGCGACGACGGTCTCGCCGGACCTGTACCAGCTGGCGACGGCGTTCCTGCCGCCGCAACTCGCGCTGGCGGGGGCCGCGCCGGCGCCCGGCCGCAGCCTGGGCGGCGTCGAGATCGACCTCACGGCCGGCTACGGCCCGACGGCGGCCGCCGTCCTGGAGGCGCTGCGGACCGCGATCCGCCTCTTCGCGGCTCATCTCTACGAAAACCGCGGCGACGGGGAGCCTGGCGCCGGGCCGGTCCCGCCGCCGCCCGCCGTGGCCGCGCTGGTTGCGCCCTATCGCCGCGCGAGGCTGTGAGATGGCTGGTTTCTCACCTGTGGCCGGCTTTCGCAGCCGGCTCGTCCTCGAGGCGCCCCAGGAAACGCCGGACGGGGCGGGGGGCGTGACCCGCTCCTATGCGCCGATCGCGAGGCTCTGGGCCCGCATCGAGCCGCTTCGGGGCGACGAGGGCGTCCGGGCGGGCAGTCTCGGACAGGCGATCTCGCACCGCATCGCGCTGCGCTGGCGGGCGGGCCTCGACGCCTCGATGCGGCTGCGCCAGGGCGCGCGGATGTTCGCCATCAGGTCCGCCTGGGACCCGGACGAGCGCCGTCGCCGCATCGTCTGCCTGTGCGAGGAGATCCGCCCGTGACCCATCCCATCCTGGCGCTCCGCAGCGCCCTGCGCGCGCGCCTTACGGCCGATGCGGCGCTCGTCTCGCTCCTGGGGGGCGAGCGCATCTGGGACGAGCCGCCCCGCGGCTCGGACCCTCCCTATCTCACTTTCGGCGAGGCCGTGGCCCGCGACTGGTCCACCGGCTCCTCCTCCGGGCGGGAGCACGCCTTCACGCTGGTCGCCTGGTCCCGCCAGGGCGGCGACGCCGAGCTCCTCGCCCTATTGGCGAGGCTCGAGGAGCTGTGCGCCGACCCGGCGCTCGTGCTCGACGGGCATCGGCTCGTGCTGCTGCGCGTCGTCGGGCAGGAGACCGGCCGTCCGGACAAGACCGGCCTGCGCCGGGCGGTCATCCGGCTCGCCGGCCTCACCGAACCGCTCTGATCCTCCCACTCCAGTCTCAAGGACCTCCCGATGGCCGCCCAGAAAGGCAAGGACCTCCTCCTCAAGCTCGACGACGGCTCCGGCGCCTACGTCGCCGTGGCCGGGCTGCGGGCCCGCCAGATCGCGTTCAATTCGGAAGCGGTGGACGTCACCAGCGCCGAATCGATCGGCCGGTGGCGCGAGCTTCTGGCCGGCGCCGCCGTCCGCAAGGCTGCGGTGAGCGGAGCCGGGGTTTTCCGCGACGAGCCCGCCGACATGCTGGTGAGGCAGACGCTGTTCGACGATCTGATCCGCAACTGGCAGGTGATCGTGCCGAGCTTCGGGGTGATCCAGGGCCCGTTCCACATCGCGGCGCTCGACTATCGCGGCGACCACGCCGGCGAGGTCACGTTCGACCTGGCGCTGGAAAGCGCCGGGCCGCTCGTCTTCACCGCCATCTAGGGAGGCCCGCATGGCCAACCCGCGCCGCGGCGAAGTCGCCGCCGAGATCGGCGGACGTCGCCTGACCCTGTGCCTGACCCTGGGAGCGCTGGCCGAGCTGGAGGCCGCCTTCGGGGTCGACGACCTCCAGGCGCTGGGCGAGCGCTTCGCGGCCGGCCAGCTCGCCTCGCGCGACCTCGTGCGCCTGCTCGGCGCGGGCGTGCGCGGCGGCGGGACGGCGCTGTCGGACGACGAGATCGCCGCGCTGCCGCTGGAGGGCGGCCTGCCCGCCGTGGTCGCCGCGGTGGCGCAGATGCTGGCCCTGGCGTTCGGAACCGGCGCGGAGGCGCCGTCCCCGCGCCCTTGACCGCCGCAGCGCGCCGGGCCGAAGCCCCGACCAAGCCGGCCCCGCCCTTCCCCTGGGAGGAGGCCATGGCCTTCGGGTTCGGCGCGCTGCGGCTGTCGTCAGCCGGTTTCTGGTCCCTGACTCCGCGTGAGCTCGCAGCCGCCGCCGAAGGAGTTCATGGGCGCCGCCCGCCCGAGCCGCTCGGACGGGGGGCCTTGTCCGACCTGATCCGCGCCTTTCCCGACTTCCCCCCGCCGCACGCCGGAGACTGACATGGCCGACCTGACCGATCTGACGTCCCAGGAGACCCAGCTGAAGAACCTGGACAAGCTCGCCCAGTCCTTTGATGCCTCGATCGCATCCTCCTTCGCCAAGGGCGCGTCGGAGGGCCGGCGGTTCGAGGACATCCTGCGCACGGTGGGACAGCGGCTGCAGGACGTCGCCCTGAAGGCGGCGTTCAAGCCGCTCGACGCCGCGATCTCCGGAGGGCTGCAGAGCCTGTTTCGCGGGCTGGCCGGCCAGGGCGGCCTCTTCGCCGGAAGCGGGCCGGGCGCGCCAGTGCAGGCCTTCGCGGACGGCGGCGTCGTGCGCGCGCCGACCTTCTTTCCCATGGGCGGCGGGCTGGGGCTGGCCGGGGAGGCCGGGCCGGAAGCGATCCTGCCGCTGGCGCGCGGCGCCGACGGCAAACTCGGGGTGCGGTCCGGACCGACGCGCGGCGGGCCGGTCACGATCCACATCGCCACCCCGGACGCCGAGAGCTTCCGCCGCTCGGAAGCGCAGGTGAGCGCCGCGATCGCCAGGGCCGTCGCCCGCGGCCAGCGCGGCCTGTGACGCCGCTGCGCCCGCTCAGGCGGCGCGCAGCATCGCGGCGATCTGGTCCTTCAGCCGTAGCCTCTTCTTCTTGAGCTCCTCGATCGCGGCGTCGTCGGCCGGCTGGATCTCGGCCTCGATGCGGTGGATCTCGCGGTTCACGTGCTCGTAGGCGTCGGCCAATCGCGCGAAATGCGCGTCTCCGATCTTCAGCTTGCTGATCGCGGCCGCAGCGTTGGGAAATTCCTCATGCAGGCCGTGGGGGACGTGGGTCATCGCCAGCTCCTCGTTTCAACGCCGCCATCTCACCCCGCCCGGCGCCGATGCGCCTTGAGCGAGGTCAACCTGTCCAGGAGGTCGTCGTGCCGGCTTCGTTTCACGAGGTGCGCTTTCCCGTCGACGTATCGCTGAAGAGCCGTGGCGGCCCCCGCCGCCGCACCGACGTGGTCGTCACGGGATCCGGGAGAGAGGAGCGCAACGCCCGCTGGGCCCATGCGCGCCGCCGCTACGACGCCGGATACGGGGTCAAGACCCTGGCCGAGCTGGCCGCCGTCGTGGCGTTCTTCGAGGAGCGGCGCGGGCGCCTTTATGGCTTCCGCTGGCGGGACCGGCTGGACGACCGCTCCTGCGGACATGGGAGCCTGCCGGGGCCGCTGGACCAGCCGATCGGGACCGGCGAGGCCGGCAGGGCGTCCTACCCGCTGGTCAAGACCTATGGGGCGGCGTTCGCGCCCTATCGGCGGCCCATCGCCAAGCCCGTCCAGGGCAGCGTGCGCGTCGCGGTGGCCGGCCAGGAGAAGGCGGCCGGCGCGCAGTGGGACCTCGACGCCGCCACCGGGACCGTGACGTTCCGGGCCGGCGCTCTCCCGCCGCCGGGCGCGGCGGTCACGGCCGGGTTCCTGTTCGACGTGCCGGTCCGCTTCGACACGGACGAGTTGCTGGTCGACCTCGACGCCTTCGCGGCCGGCGAGATCCCGCTGATCCCGCTCATCGAAATCATCCCCTGAACCCGACAGGAGGGCCCGATGCGCCCGCTTTCGCCCACGCTTTCGGCCCGCCTCGCCGAAGGCGCGACGACGCTCGCCCGCTGCTGGAAACTGATGCGCCGCGACGGCGTGACCCAAGGCTTCACCGACCACGACCGCGACCTCTCCTTCGGGGGCGTCGTCTACGCCGCCTCGACCGGGCTGGAGGCCGCCGACACTGAAAGCCAGCTCGGCTTCGCGGTGGGCGGCGGCGACGTCGCGGGGGCGCTCTCATCCGCCAGCCTCGACGAGGCAGACCTGGCCGCCGGCCGCTACGACGCGGCCGCCGTGGAGGTCTGGCTCGTGGACTGGTCCGACCCGGCCTCGCGGGTGCTCCTCGACGTCTATGTCATCGGCGAGGTCCGCCGCACGCCCGGCGCGTTCGTGGCCGAGCTGCGCGGCCTGGCGCAGCAGCTCGACACGCCGCGCGGGCGGACGTTCCAGCCGGCCTGCTCGGCCGATCTGGGAGATGCCCGCTGCGGGGTCGACCTCGCCCTCCCGGCCTGGCGCGCCACCGGCGCGGTGGAGGCGACGGACGGCGCGTCCGCCCTGGCGTCCTCCGCCCTGCAGGCTTTCCCGGATGCGTTTTTCACCGGCGGGCGCTTGACGTTCACGTCGGGCCCGAACGCCGGATGGGGCTCCGAGGTGAAGGACCACCGGGCCACGGCCGGCGCGGGCGAGGTCCATCTGTGGCGGCCTTCGGGCGACCCGATCGCCGCCGGGCACGCGTTCGCGATCACGGCGGGCTGCGACAAGCGCCTGGCGACCTGCGCGGCGCGCTTCGACAACGTGGCCAATTTCCGCGGCTTCCCGCACATGCCCGGCAACGACTTCCTCCTCCGCGTCGCCCGCAACGGCGACGTGGCCATGGACGGCGGGAGCCTGTTCCGGTGAACCCGTCGGGCCAGGACGCGCTTGGCCGCGCCATCGTGGCGGAGGCCCGAAGCTGGATCGGCACGCCCTACGTCCATGGAGCGAGCCTGAAGGGGGCAGGGTGCGACTGCCTGGGCCTCGTGAGGGGCGTCTGGCGCGCCCTCCACGGCGAGGAGCCCGAGCCGACGCCGCCCTACTCGCCCGACTGGGCGGAGGCGACGGGCCGGGACGTCCTCACGCTGGCGGCCGAGCGCCATCTCGCCCGCGTCCCGCTGGACCGCGCGGAGGCCGGCGACGTGCTGCTGTTTCGATGGCGGGCCGGCGCGCCCGCCAAGCATCTCGGCGTCGCCACGGGCGGGGGCCGGATGGTCCACGCCCATGACGGCGCCCGGGTCTGCGAGGTCGCGATCGGCGTCTGGACGCGGCGCTTGAGCGGCGCCTTCCGGATCCCCGCACGCCGCACGCCCCTCGACGAAGGACGGCTCGACCCATGACCACTCTCATTCTCCAGGCGGCGGGGTCCGCCATCGGGACCGCGCTGGCCGGACCCATCGGCGGCGCGATCGGGCAGGCGCTCGGGGCGGCCTCCGGATCGGCCATCGACGGCGCCCTGCTCGGCGGCTCGGGCCAGAAGCATGTCGAAGGCCCGCGCCTGAAGACGCTGGCGGGGCTGGGCTCGACCGAGGGCGCGCCCATCGCGCGCGTCTACGGCCGGGCCCGCATCGGCGGCGAAGCGATCTGGGCCACGCGCTTCGAGGAAGTGGCCTCGACCGCCAAGAGCGGCGGCGGGAAGGGGATCGGCGGCGCCGGCGCGTCCGCCAGCACGCAGACCTATTCCTATTACGCCAACCTGGCAGTCGGGCTCTGCGAAGGCCCCATCGCCTTCGTGCGCCGGATCTGGGCGGACGGGCGCGAGCTGGACCAGACGACCCTGTCGATCCGCGTCCACCGCGGCGTCGAGGACCAGGATCCCGACCCGCTGATCGTCGCCAAGGAGGGCGCGGACCAGGCGCCGGCCTATCGAGGCCTCGCCTATGTGGTGTTCGAGCGGCTGCCGCTCGCGCCCTTCGGAGATCGCGTGCCGCAATTGAGCTTCGAGGTGGTGCGCCCCGTGGCCGGCCTCGGCGCGCGCATCCGCGCGGTGGACCTCATCCCGGGCGCCGGCGAGTTCGTCTACGCGCCGGACCTCGTCACGCGCGAGGCGGATTTCGGCGTCACCACGCCCGAGAACCGCCACGTGCTCACGCACGCCAGCGATTGGGCCGCCTCGCTCGACGCGCTGCAGGCCCTGTGCCCCCGGCTGGAGAGCGTCGGGCTGGTGGCGGCGTGGTTCGGCGACGACCTGCGCGCCGGGCGTTGCACGATCGCGCCGCGGGTCGAGGGGAAAGGGCGCTCCCATGCCGGCGTGGAGTGGGCGGCGGCGGGCCTGAAGCGCCAGGACGCGCGGCTGGTTTCGCTGGTGGACGGGCGCCCCGCCTATGGCGGCACGCCCTCCGACGCCTCCGTGATGGCGGCGATCCGCGACCTGAAGGCGCGCGGCCTGAAGGTGATGCTCTACCCCTTCGTCATGATGGACGTGCCTGCCGGCAACGCGCTGCCCGATCCGGCGACCGGCGCTCCGGGACAGCCGCCCTATCCGTGGCGCGGGCGGATCACGTGTCATCCCGCCCCGGGCGTTGCGGGCACGCCGGACGCCACGCCGGCCGCCGGAGCCCAGATCGCGGCCCTGTTCGGGGCCGCGCGCCGCGAGGACTTCTCCGTGACGGAGGCAGGCGTGGCCTATGCGGGGCCGGACGAATGGTCGCTGCGCCGACAGGTGCTGCACTACGCCCACCTGGCCGCCGCGGCCGGCGGCGTCGACACGATGCTGATCGGCTCCGAGCTGGTCGGCGTCACCCGCACGCGCTCGGCACTCGGCGTGTATCCGGCCGCGGCGCTCCTCGCCGCCCTGGCGGCGGACGTCAAGGCGGTGGTCGGCCCGGCGACGAAGGTCGTCTACGCCGCGGACTGGACCGAATACGGCGCTCATGTTCCGGCGCCCGGCGAGCTTCGCTTTCCGCTGGATCCGCTCTGGGCGTCGCCCGCCATCGACGCGGTGGGGGTGGACCTGTGGCAGCCGATGGGGGACTGGCGCGACGCGCCCGGCCACCGCGACGCCGCGCTGGGCCGCAACGCGGCCGACCCCGCCTATCTGGCCGCCAACGTCGCCCGCGGGGAGGGGTACGACTGGTATTACGCCGACGACGCCGGCAGGGCCGCGCAGGCCCGCCTGCCGATCACGGACGGAGCCTATGGCGAACCGTGGGTGTTTCGGCCCAAGGACTTCGTCAACTGGTGGGCTCGCCCGCATGTGGAGCGGACGGGCGGCGTCGAGGCGGGCGCTCCGACCGCCTGGGTCCCGCAATCCAAGCCGATCCTGTTCGTCGAATGCGGCTGCCCGGCCGTCGACAAGGGCGCCAACGGACCGACCGCCTTCCCCGACCCGAAGTCGATCGAGGGTCGCGCGCCGCCCTTCTCGCGCAACTTCCGGGACGATCTGATCCAGGCGCGCGCGGTCTCCGCCCTGCTGGCCCATTTCGACCCGGCGTCGCCGGGCTTCGATCCCGCCGACAATCCGGTCTCGCCCCTCTTTGGCGGCCGCATGGTGGATCCGACCCGGATCCATGTCTGGGCCTGGGACGCGAGGCCGTTCCCGGCCTTTCCGGCCCTCTCCGGCGTCTGGAGCGACGCGGCGAGCTGGGAGAGGGGGCACTGGCTCACCGGCCGCCTCGAAGGCGCGGCGCTCGACGAGCTGGTGGCCGCGATCCTGGAGGACTGGGGCGCGCCGGCCCCGGGGCGCATGACGGTCGACGGCTTCGTCGACGGCTACGTGGTCGACCGTCCCCTGAGCGCCCGCGCGGCGCTCGAGCCGCTCGCGGCGCTGTTCGGGTTCGACGCGGCCGCGACCGGGGGCATGCTGTCCTTCTCGGGCCGTCAGGCGCAGCCCGTCGCGACCCTGACGGAGGACGACCTCGTCCCCGACCGCGACGGCGCGACGCTGCGCCTGACCCGGGCGCAGGATTCGGACCTGCCGGGCGAGCTGACGCTGGGCTTCATCGACGCCGACGGCGACTACGCCCGCGCCAGCGTCATGTCGCGCCGGCTCGAGGGCGCCAGCCGGCGGGAGAGCCAGACCGAGATCGCCGCGGCGCTGCCGCGCGCCGCGGCGGCCCGGCTCGCCGACATGGCGCTCTACGACGCCTGGGTGGGCCGCGAGACGGTCCAGTTCGGGCTGCGGCCGGGATGGCTGGCGCTGGAGGTGGGCGATTGCGTCCGGCTGCCGGTCGACGGGGCCGCGCGGCCCTTCCGGATCACCCGCATCCGGGACGCCGAGCAGCGCGACGTCACGGCCCGGGCCGTCGAGACCGGGACCTACGACCCGCCGCCGCGCGCCGGCCCTGTCCAGCCCAGTCCGGCGCCCAGCATCGCGGGGCGGCCCTTTGCGGTCGTGGTCGACCTGCCGCTCGCGCGCCAGGAGCCCGCCATGCTCCAGGCGCTCGCGGTGACGGCCGAGCCCTGGCCGGGGCGTCTGGCCGTTTGGCGCTCCAGCGACGGCGGCGCGTTCGAGGCCGTGGCCTTCGCCGACCGACCCTGCGGGCTGGGCCGCCTCATCGCCCCGCTCGCGGCGGGGCCGCTCTGGCGCTGGGACGAGGCGGCCGAACTGCGCATCACGCTCGGGTCCGGCGCCTTGCCTGACCCGTCCGACGCCGCCGCGCTGGCGCAGGCGACCCTGGTCGGCGTGCAGGGCGCGGACGACGCCTGGGAGGCGCTGTGCTTCGCCAGGTCCGAGCTGATCGGTCCCGGCCGGTGGCGGCTCTCGCGCCTGATCCGGGGGGTCGGCGGCTCGGAGGCCGCCGCGGCGCGCCCGGCTCCGGCCGGCTCGCTGGTCGCGCTGCTGGATTCGGCGCTGACGCCGCTCGGCGTGGGAGCGGCCAGTCTCGGCCGGGCCTACTCCTACCGGGTCGGCCCCGCCTCGCGCGGCAGCGACGACGCAGCCGTCACGGCCTTCTCGGCGAGTCCGGGCCCGGCCGCGCTGGCCTGCCTCTCTCCGGTCCGCGCACGGGCGACGCGCACGCCCGGCGGCGTCGGGCTGAGCTGGATCCGGCGGGGACGCATCGAGGCCGACGCCTGGGAGCCGGTCGAGATCCCGCTCGGCGAGGAGGCCGAGGCCTATGCGGTCGAGATCCTGCGCGGCGGCCAGGCGGTCCGGACGCTGGACTGCGCCGCGCCGCGCGCCCTCTACGCGGCGGCCGACGAGCTCGCCGACTTCGGCGCCGCCCAGACCCGCCTGGCGGTCCGCATCGCCCAGGTCAGCGCGGCCGTCGGCCGCGGCGCGGCGCTGACCGCCGACCTCCCCATCCTCTGAGCCGCATCGCGAGGCGAACATGACCGACACATCCCGGCTGGGGCTGCCCTATCTGGCGGCCGCCCAGGCCCAGAAGCACGTGACCCACAACGAGGCGCTCCAGATCCTGGACGGCCTGGTGCACTGCGCCGTGCTGGAGCGCGAGCGGAGCGCGCCGCCCGCCGCGCCTCAGGAGGGCGACCGCTACCTGCTGTCGGCGACGCCGGCCGGCGCCTTCCAGGGCCATGGGGGCGCCTTGGCGGCCTTCGACGACGGCGCCTGGCGCTTCCTGGCGCCGCGGGCCGGATGGCGCGTCTATGTCGTGTCCGAAGGGCGCTTGAGGGTCTTCGACGGCGCCGCGTGGCGCGACTTCGACGAACTCGCGCGACGCCTCGCCGGCCTGGAGAGCCTGGGCCTGGGCCTGGGCGCCGCGCCGGACGCCGCGAACCCCTTCGTGGCCAAAATCAACAACGCCCTGTTCACGGCCAGGACGGCCGCCGAGGGCGGCACGGGCGACCTGCGGGTGAAGCTGAACAAGAGCGCCGCGGCCGCCACGGCCTCGCATCTGCTCCAGTCCGGCTTCGAGGGCAGGGCCGAGACGGGGCTCGTGGGCGACGATCGCTGGCGGCTGCGCGTCTCCGCCGACGGCGCCGTCTGGCGCGACAGCATCAGCGCCGATCCGGCGACCGGCGCGGTCAGTTTCCCGTCCGGTGCGGCGGGCCTGCCGCACGCCTTCAGGAACCTCGTCGTCAATGGCGACTTCGCCATCTCCCAGCGGGGGCCGGGCCCGTTCACCATCGCGGCGGCTGCGGTCTTCGGTCCCGACCGCTGGCTGCTGCAATCCGCCGCCGGAGCGACCGGGACCCTCGCGCGGACGCCCTTCGCGCCAGGCCAGACCGAGGTCCCCGGGGCCCGCTTCTTCGCCACGCTCTCGATCGCCGCCGCCGCCGCTGCGCCCCTTCCTGAACTCCAGACCCGGATGGAGGACGTGGCGGCGCTCGCCGGGCGTGCGGTCGTCGTGTCCTTCTCTTACCGGACGGCCTCCGCCGGCTTCGCGGCCGACCTTGCGCAGGCGTTCGGAGCCGGCGGGAGCCCCTCGGTCACGGGCCTGGGGCTGACCCCGCTTGCGGCCTCTCCCACGTGGCGGCGCCAGACCATCCGGCTGACGCCGCCGGACCTCGCCGGCAAGACGGTCGGGCCGGGCTCCTTCCTGTCGTTTCGCGTGTTCAGGTCGGCTGCCGGAGCAGGGGCGATCGACATCGCCGACGTGCAGGTCGAGGAGGGCTCGGCCGCGACGCCTTTCGAGCGGCGTCCGCCCGCCGTCGAGACCGTCATGGCCCGGCGCTTCTTCCGCCGGACGGCGGCGGCCCAGAACCCCGCCGACCTCGCCTTCGAGATGCGGGACGCGCCCGTGGCGTCGGGGACCGGCCCCTTCGACTACTCCGCCAAACTGTGAGGGGCGCGATGCAGGACGATTTCGAACGGGCCGTGGCGCTCGTCTTCGGGCTCGAGGGCGGCTACGTCTCCCACCCGCTGGATCCAGGCGGCCCCACGCGCTTTGGCGTCACCAAGGCGGCGCTGGCCCTCGCCCGCGGCAGGCCGGTCTCCGACGCCGACGTGATGACGCTCGGCCAGGCCGAGGCGAAGCAGATCTACCGCGCCCGCTACTGGGACGCGGTCCACGCCGAAGCGTTGCCCGCCGGAGTGAATCTCGCGGTGTTCGATTGCGCCGTGAACTCCGGTCCCGGCCGGGCTCTGGCCCTGCTCCGGCAGGCGCTGGCGCTGCCCCGCTCGGACGCGTCCGACGCCGCCATGCTGGAGGCCGCCCGCCGGGCCGATCCGGCCGGGCTGATCTCCGAGGTTTGCCGCCTCAGGCTGCGCTTCCTTCAGCGCCTGCCGACCTGGCCCGTCTTCGGCCGCGGCTGGACGAGGCGCGTCGGCCTCATCGAACGCGAAGCGCTGGCGATGGCCGGCGTTTCGGTCCGCCCGCCCGCGTCGGGCGGCGGTCCCGCACAGGAGAGCAAAGCCATGGACCTCGTCAAACCCATCCTCCAGAGCCGCACGGTCTGGTCCAACCTGATCGGCCTTGCGGCCGTCAGCCTCTCGGCCCTCGGCTTCGACACCTCGCAGCTGGACGCCGGAAAATTCGCCGACACCAGCCTGCAGGTCGTCGCCGGCCTCAGCTTCATCGCCTCCACGGCGTTCCGGATCGTGGCGACGCGCCGCCTGAGCTGATTCGGGCTGGGCCCGGCGGCGAATTGTCGCCGGGCTCATTCAGCCCCGGTTCAGGAACGATGCCGCTTCCTACCCGCGATGGCACAGTTTTCCTGGATCATGATGGCGGCCGTTGCGGTCGTTGCGACATATTCCCTGTCCGCCGCGCGGGCCTCCGAATCCGAAGTGCCGAAGCTGGTGGGGTGCCTCGGCGAGAGCGAAATTCGCGAGGAGGTCGCCGCCAAGCGCGTCGTGCCGCAGGTCTCGGCCTTGCGGGCCGCCCGCGGCGCCTTGGGCGGGGAGGCGGTGCGCGCGCGCCTCTGCCGGCACGACGGCGGGCTCGTTTACGCCATCACGGCCTTGAAGCGGGACGGAAGGGTCGTCAGGGTGTATGTGGACGCCCAGACCGGCAAGGTCATGGGATCGCGCTGACCCGAACCGACCAAGGATGACATCGTGCGCCTGCTCGTCGTCGAGGACGACAAGGACCTGAACCGCCAGATCGTCTCCGCGCTGGAACAGGCCGGATACGCCGTCGACCGCGCCTTCGACGGCGAGGAAGGCTGCCATCTGGGCGAGAACGAACCCTATGACGCCGTGATCCTGGATCTTGGCCTGCCCAAGCTCGACGGGGTCGGAGTGCTCCAGGCCTGGCGCCGCGCCGGCAAGGCGATGCCGGTGATCATCCTCACCGCGCGCGACCGCTGGAGCGACAAGGTGCAGGGCTTCGATGCGGGCGCGGACGACTACGTCACCAAGCCTTTCCACATGGAGGAGATCCTCGCGCGGGTGCGCGCCGTACTGCGCCGCGCCGCCGGGCACGCCACCAGCGAACTCGTATGCGGGCCCGTGCGGCTCGACACGCGGGCGGGACGCGTCACCGTGGACGGCAATCCGGTGAAGCTGACGTCCCACGAATACCGGCTGATGGCCTACCTCATGCACCATGTCGGGCGCGTGGTGTCCCGCACGGAGATCGTCGAGCACCTCTACGACCAGGACTTCGACCGTGACTCCAACACCATCGAGGTGTTCGTCGGCCGGCTCCGCCGCAAGCTGGGCGTCGACGTGATCCAGACCGTGCGTGGACTCGGCTACGTCCTTCAGGCGCCGACCGGCCAGCCATGACGCCCCGGCGGCGCGAGCGGAGCGCCTGATGGTCCTGCGCCGCTACTCCCTCCGCAAGCGCCAGTCCATCGCGACGCGGCTGTTCGTGTCGTCCGCGGCCTGGAGCCTAGCCATCCTGCTGGTGGCGGGGGTGATCCTGTCCACCATCAACCGGCGCACGACCGAACACGCCTTCGACGAGCGGCTGCACGTCTATTTGAAATCGCTGGTGGCGGACGTCGCGTCCCCGAACGACAGCGAGCGCTCCGACCCCTACAGCCTGGGCGAGCCGCGCTTCGACCTGCCGCTTTCCGGCTGGTACTGGCAGATCACCCGCATCGATCGCGACGCGCCCGACATCAAGGGCTCGACCTCCCTGTTCGGGGGCCGCCTGCTGTCGCTGGCGGCCAGCAACGTCAAGGCCAAGGCGGGCGAGCTTCGCGAGGGCTACGCGACCGGGCCGGACGAACGGCGCCTTCGCATGGTCGAGCGGGTCATCGATCTGGGCGAGGACGGCAAGTTCCTGATCCAGGTGGCGGCCGACGCCGGCGAGATCGAGGCGGCCATCGACAGCTTCCGCTGGGCGCTGGGCCTCACCTTCACGCTGCTCGGGTTGGCGCTGGTGGCCACCACCGTGTTCCAGGTCCGCTTCGGCCTGCTGCCGCTGGCCCGGCTCTCGGCCGGCGTGGGCGCCATCCGCAGGGGCGAGGCGGATCACGTCTCCGGCGAGTTCCCGGACGACATCGCTCCAGTCGCCTCGGAGGTGAACCTGCTGATCGATTCCAACCGCGAGATCCTTGAACGCGCCCGCACCCAGGTGGGCAACCTCGCCCATGCGCTGAAGACGCCGCTCAGCGTCGTCATCAACGAGGCCGCCGCCGAGGGAGGCCCGCTCGCCGCCAAGGTGCAGGAGCAGGCGGCCATCATGCGCGACCAGGTGAACTGGTATCTCGAACGCGCCCGCGCGGCCGCCCGGGCCGGCTCCGTCGGCGCGTCGACGGCCGTGGAGCCGATCGTGGACGGCATCCTGCGCACGGCCGCCAAGATCCATGGCGACCGCGCCATCGTGTTCGACGGCGAGGTCGCGCCCGACACGCTGTTCAGGGGCGAGCGCCAGGACATCGAGGAGATGATCGGCAATCTGGTCGACAATGGCGGCAAGTGGGCGGCCACCCACGTCCATGTCGACGTGCGGCCGGCGGACCCCAAGGACGGCCGGATCTACCTGCGCATCCAGGTGGACGACGACGGGCCGGGACTCCCCAAGGAAGCCTGGACCAGCATGCTGCGCCGCGGCGCGCGCCTGGACGAGTCGAAGCCCGGCTCCGGCCTCGGGCTGTCCATCGTGTCGGACCTCGCCACCCTGTATGGCGGCGCCCTCGTGCTGGGCGCGTCGCCGCTGGGCGGATTGCGGGCCGAACTGACGCTGCCGGCCGCCTGAGCGCCCGCGTCCGTACGCATCCGGATGCCGCAGGGGCGCGAATTGGCGTGACGCCGAGGCCAAGGCCCGGTAATCGAACGACATGCTCGTCTGGATCATCATGGCCCTGATGACCGGCGCCGCCGTGTTCGCTGTCATCGGGCCGCTCGGCCGCGACCGGCCCGCCCCGGAGGCTTCGCCCGAAGCCGCCACCGACGCGCTTTTCTATCGCTCGCAGATCGCCGACATCGAGCGTGACGCAGAGCGCGGCCTCATCGAGCCGGCCGAGGCCGAGACCGCCAAGGTGGAGGCGGCCCGTCGGTTGCTGGCCGCGGCGCGGCGCGGCCAGAGCGATGGAAAGCCCTCCACGGCGCAGGGACGCCGCCGGCTCGCCTCGGCGCTCGCTTTGGTCGGGGTGCCGCTCCTCAGCCTGGGGCTCTATCTGGGCCTCGGCAATCCCAACATCGCCGACCAGCCCCTGAGGGACCGGGCGGCGAAATCCGGCTCGGAGCTCGGCATCGACCAGGCGGTGGCCAAGATCGAGGAGCACCTCGCCGCCAATCCCCAGGATGGACGCGGCTTCGAGGTGGTCGGCCCGGTCTATATGAGCCGAGGCCGCTACGACGACGCGCAGCGCGCCTTCGAGAACGCCATCCGCCTGCTGGGCGAGAACGGCGAGCGATTCGAGAAGCTCGGCGAAGCGCAGGTCGCCTCCGCCGAGGGCGTCGTCACGGCGGCGGCCCGCCAGAGCGTCGAGAAGGCGCTCTCGCTCGACCCGAAGCTCGTGAAGGCGCGGTTCTACCGGGCGCTCGCTTTCGAGCAGGACGGGGCGATCGACCAGGCCCTGGCCATCTATGGCGAGCTCGCCAGCGAGGCGCCTCTCGGCAGCCCCGTGCGGATCCGCCTGAACGAGAAGATCGCTTCGCTGGGCGGCTCGCCGCCGGACCAGCCGACCGGCCCCGCGGCGGACGCCATCGCGTCCATGCCGGCCGGCGAGCGCCAGGACGCGATCCGCTCCATGGTGGCGGGTCTGGACGCGCGGCTTGCGGCGAATGGCGCGGATGTCGAAGGGTGGTTGCGGCTGGTCCGCTCCTATATGGTCCTGGGCGAGCCCGCGAAGGCGCGAGACGCCCTGGCGCGCGCCCGGGCGTCGCTGGCCGGCGACGCTCCCGGCCTCGGCCGGATCGAGGCGCTGGGCCGGGAACTGAAGATCGAAGGCTCCTGACGCCATGACCCGCAAGCAGCGCCGTCTCTCCCTGATCGCCCTGGCGCTCGCCGTTTTGGGAACGGCGGCCGGGTTGGTGCTCTTCGCCCTCAACGACAGCATCGTGTTCTTCTACGGGCCCACGGACGTCGTCGAGAAAGCGATCAAGCCCGGCACGAGGTTCCGCATCGGCGGGCTGGTGAAGGAAGGCAGCATCCAGCGCGGCCCGGACCAGACCGTGCGCTTCGAGGTCACCGACACCAACCGCGCCGTCCCGGTCACCTATCAGGGCCTGCTGCCCGACCTGTTCCGGGACGGGCAGGGCGTGGTCGCCGAAGGCGCGCTCCAGCCCTCCGGCGAGTTCAGGGCCGACAGCGTCCTCGCCAAGCACGACGAGAACTACATGCCAAAGGAGGTCGCCGAGGCCCTGAAGAAGCAGGGTGTCTGGCAGCCTTCCGCCGCCTCCGCAGGCTCGGCCGCCAAGCCGGCTTCGGCCGAAGCCAAACCGGGATCGTGACCATGATCGTCGAACTCGGACACTACTCCCTGGTGCTGGCCCTGGCCCTTTCTCTGGCGCTGGCGGCCGTCCCCGCCTGGGGCGCGCGCACCCGCGACGCGGCGCTGATGAGCGTCGCGCGCCCGGCCGCCTTCGCGATGTTCGGCTTCGTGGCGCTCGCCTTCGCGGCGTTGACGGCGGCCTATGTGGGATCCGACTTCTCGGTCCTGAACGTCGTGCAGAACTCGCATTCGGCCAAGCCGCTCGCCTACAAGATCTCGGGCGTCTGGTCGAACCACGAAGGCTCGATGCTGCTCTGGGTGCTGATCCTCGCCATCTTCGCCGCTTTGGTGGCCTGGCGCGGCGCGGCGATGCCCGTGCGCCTGCTGGCCTATGTGCTATCCGTCCAGGGCGCCATCGCGGCGGCGTTCCTGCTCTTCATCCTGATCACCTCCAACCCGTTCGCCCGCGTGCTGCCGGCGCCGTTCGAGGGGCAGGGGCTCAACCCGATCCTGCAGGACCCCGGCCTCGCCATCCATCCGCCGCTCCTCTATCTCGGCTATGTCGGGTTCTCGATCGCGTTCTCCTTCGCGATCGGCGCGCTTCTGGAGGGCCGCATCGACGCGGTCTGGGCGCGCTTCGTCCGGCCCTGGACGCTGCTGGCCTGGATGTTCCTGACGCTCGGCATCGCGATGGGCTCCTACTGGGCCTATTACGAACTGGGGTGGGGCGGCTGGTGGTTCTGGGACCCGGTCGAGAACGCCTCCCTGATGCCATGGATCGCCGGCACGGCGCTGCTGCACTCCACCGTGGTGATGGAGAAGCGGGATTCGCTGAAGGTCTGGACGATCCTGCTCTCGATCCTGGCGTTCTCGCTGTCGCTGATCGGCACCTTCCTGGTGCGGTCCGGCGTGCTCACCTCCGTCCACGCCTTCGCCAGCGACCCCTCGCGCGGCGTGTTCATCCTGTCCATCCTGGTGTTCTTCATCGGCGGCGCCCTGACGCTGTTCGCGTGGCGGGCCCCGATGCTGCGCCAGGGCGGACTTTTCGCCCCCATCTCGCGCGAAGGCGCGCTGGTGTTGAACAACCTGTTCCTGGCCGCCTCGTGCTCGGCGGTGCTGATCGGCACGCTTTATCCGCTGGCGCTCGAGGCGCTGACCGGGGCGAAGATTTCGGTCGGTCCGCCCTTTTTCGAGGCGACCGTGCTGCCTCTCGCGACGCCGCTCCTGCTGCTCGTGCCGGTGGGCCAGTCGCTGGCCTGGAAGCGGGGCGACCTCGCCGGGGTGGCGCAGCGCCTGTCCGCCACCTTCGCGATCGCGGTCGCCGGGACGATCGCGGTGTTCGCGTTCACCCGCGGCGGACCCGTCGCCGCGCCGCTCGGCGTGGGACTGGGCTTCTGGCTGATCCTGGGCTCCGCCACCGAGGTGATCACCCGCTCCCGCCGGGCCGGCGCCTCCGTGGCGACCGTCCTGCGCCGCGCCGCCGGCCTCCCGCGCTCGGCCTGGGGGACGGCCTTGGCGCATGCCGGCATGGGCGTCACGGTGATCGGCATCTCGGCCACGGCCTGGGGCGTCGAGCGCATCGCCACCCTGAAGCCGGGCGACGGACTGGATGTCGGCCCTTATAGGGTCGCCCTTGAGGCGGTCGTGCCCCGCAACGGGCCGGATTACCGCGAGACGGCGGCGCTGCTCTCCGTCCGCCGCGACGGCGCGCCCGTGGGGGTGCTGGAGCCCGGCAAGCGCATCTTCGCCGGGCGCACGATGCCGACCTCCGAAGCCGGCCTGCTGACGGTCGGCCTCGGCCAGGTCTACGCCAGCGTGGCCGAGATCGAGCCTGACGGGCGGGTCGGCGTCCGGCTCTACTGGAAGCCGTGGGTGCTGCTGATCTGGCTCGGCGCGGTCGTCATGGCCGCAGGCGGAGGGCTTTCGCTAGCCGACCGCAGGGCGAGGGTCGGCGCACCGGTCCGGCGGGCCGCGCCCGCCGCGCTCCCAGCGGAATGAGCACGATGCGCGCGCGCGCCGTCGCGATCTCGCTGCTGGCCGTCCTGGCCACGGCGCCGGCCTTCGCCGTGAACCCCGACGAGGTGCTGCCGGATCCAAAGCTCGAAGCTCGCGCTCGGGCCCTGTCGTCGGAACTGCGCTGCCTCGTCTGCCAGAACCAGTCCATCGACGACAGCGACGCGCCGCTGGCCCGCGACCTGCGGGTCATCGTGCGCGAGAAGCTGAAGGCCGGCGCAGGCGACGACGAGATCAAGCGCTTCCTGGTCGACCGCTACGGCGAGTTCGTGCTGCTGCGGCCGGCGCTGTCGCTGCATACCGCCCTCCTGTGGGGTGGACCCTTCCTGGTGCTGCTGGGCGGCCTCGTGGTGGTCTGGTCGCAGGCGCGGCGGCGCAGGCCGGGATCGCCGTCGCCGCTCAGCGTCGAGGAGCGGACCGCGCTGGAGCGCATGACAGGCCCAGGTCCGGGCGCCTGACCGGCCGCCGCCAACCTTTCCAAAGTTTCATGATCCCGTGACGGCGCCGTAAGCCGCCGGCCCCCATCTTCCGCTCCACAGGTTCGGGGAAGCCCCCCAGTCCAGACCTCAGGAGCAGATCGATGTCCCAGCAGACGAATTCCCCCAAGCGCCGCCTGTCGGTCCGCGCCGGCCTCCTGGCCGGGGCCTGCGCGATCGCGGTCGTCGGCGCCGGCGCGGCTCACTATTCCGATTTCCCCACCGCCGTCGCGAACGCGCAGACGCAGGCCCCCTCGGCGCAGCCGATGGCCGGCCCGCCGTCCTTCGCCGACACGGTGCAGCGCGTGAAGCCGGCCGTCGTGTCCGTGAAGGTGAAGGTCGAGAACGTCAGCGCGGGCTCGGGCGAGATCGCCGGCGGCGGTGACGACGAAGACGGCGGCGTCCAGGGCCTGCCGCCGAACCTGCCCCCGCAACTGCGCGACTTCTTCCGCCAGTTCGGCCAGCCCAACGGCCGCGGCGCCCCGCAGCGTCCGCGCGGACACCAGTTCGCGCAGGCCCAGGGCTCCGGCTTTTTCATCACCCCGGACGGCTACATCGTGACCAACAACCACGTCGTGGAACACGGCGTCGAGGTGGCGGTGACGATGGATGACGGGCGCACGCTCGACGCCAAGGTGATCGGGACCGATCCCAAGACCGACCTGGCGTTGCTCAAGGTGAAGCAGCCCGGAACCTACCCGTTCGTGAAGTTCGCCAAGGGCCAGCCGCGCGTCGGCGACTGGGTGATCGCGGTCGGCAATCCGTTCGGCCTCGGCGGCACGGTCACGGCCGGCATCGTCTCGGCCCGCGGCCGCGACATCGGCTCGGGCCCCTATGACGACTACCTGCAGATCGACGCGGCGGTGAACCGCGGCAACTCGGGCGGCCCGACCTTCGACATGAACGGCGACGTGGTCGGCGTGAACACCGCGATCTACTCGCCGTCGGGCGGCAATGTCGGCATCGCCTTCGCGATCCCGACCGAAGTCGCCGCGAATGTCGTGGAGTCGCTGAAGGACAACGGCTCGGTGGCGCGCGGCTTCATCGGCGTGCAGATCCAGCCGGTGACGCCGGAGATCGCCGACAGCCTCGGTCTGAAGGAGCCCAAGGGCGCCCTGGTGGCCGAAGCGCAGCGCAATGGCCCGGCCGCTGAGGCGGGCGTCAAGGCGGGCGACACCATCGTGGCCGTCGACGGCGACAAGATCGCCGGTCCGAAGGAGCTCTCGCGCCGGATCGGCGCCATGAAGCCGGGCGACAAGGCCGACCTCACCGTGATCCGCGACGGCCGAGAGCAGAAGGTCACCCTGAAGCTGGCGGCCCTGCCGAACGACCGCACCGCCCGCGCGGATGCGCAGGACGATGCGGGCGGCCCGGCTGCGGGCGGCTTCGGCCTCTCGCTGGCGCCGGCCCGCTCCGTGCAGGGTTCGGGCGGCCAGGGCGTCGTGGTCACAAAGGTCGATCCCGACGGCCCCGGCGCCGAGCAGGGCCTGAAGCAGGGCGACGTGATCCTGGAGATCGGCGGCCGCGCGGTGGCCGATCCCGCCGAGGTCAAGCAGGCCCTCGCCGACGCCCGCAAGGACGGCAAGAAGGCCGTGCTGATGCGCCTGAAGAGCGGCAAGGACACCCGCTTCGTCGCGCTCGCCTTCCCCAAGAAGGACGCGCGCGGCTGATCCGGACTCGCTGACCCGATCGGCGCCGGCGGCTTCCCCGTTCCTCCGGCGCCGAAGCAGGACATCGCGCTCGCCCCGCGTCGATCTCCTGCGCTCCCGGCCGCATCCTCCAACCGATGCGGCCGGGAAAGACGGCAGGCCGGGATTCAGCCCCCTCCCGGCCTGCCATTTTCGTCTCGAAATGCGCTCCGGACGCCGTTCGCCCCTCAACAGCCGGGCGTCTTGGAGGTATGTCATGGACATGAAGCTTCTGATCGTCGAGGACGACAAGGATTCCGCGGCCTACCTGGTCAAGGCGTTCCGCGAGACCGGTCACGTCGCCGACCACGCCGCCGATGGGCTCGACGGCTATGCGCTGGCGCGCGAGGGCGACTACGACGTGCTGATCGTCGACCGCATGCTGCCCAAGCTGGACGGCCTCTCCCTCATCCACGGCCTGCGCGAGCAGAAGGTCGAGACCCCCGTCCTGATCCTTTCCGCGCTGGGCCAGGTCGACGACCGCGTGAAGGGCCTCAGGGCCGGCGGAGACGACTACCTGCCCAAGCCCTACGCCTTCTCCGAGCTGCTCGCCCGCACCGAGGTGCTGGCGCGCCGCCGCCGCGCGGGGCCCGTCGAGGAGACGCGCTACCGCGTCGGCGATCTCGAACTGGACCGGCTCTCACATCAGGTGAGCCGGGCCGGGAAATCGATCGAGCTTCAGCCGCGCGAGTTCCGCCTGCTGGAATACCTGATGAAGCACGCCGGCCAGGTGGTGACGCGCACGATGCTTCTGGAGAATGTCTGGGACTATCACTTCGATCCCCAGACCAACGTCATCGACGTCCATCTTTCCCGCCTGCGCGGCAAGGTCGACAAAGGGTTCGATCGGCCGCTGATCCACACGGTGCGCGGCGCGGGGTACATGGTCCGTGACGGCGCTCGGTAAGCTCTTCCGCACGACGGCGTTCAAGCTGTCGCTGGCTTACCTCCTCATTTTCACGCTGTTTGCGTTCTTCCTCCTTGGCTACATCGCCTTCAACGCGCGCCGCCTCATCGTCGACCAGGTCGGGACCGTCGTGGAGGCGGAGACGCAGGGCCTCGCCGAGCAGTACACGGCCGGCGGGCTTCGCCGTCTGGTCGACGTCATCGAGCAGCGCTCGCGCCAGCCCGGCGCATCCCTGTACCTCGTTGTCGGTCCGGCGGGCGAAAAGCTCGCCGGCAATATCGGCCGCCTCCCGGTGGACTTGCTGGAGACCCCAGGGCAGCGGCAGATCTCCTATTTCCACAACGACGACGACCAGCGGCCCCATGTGGCCCTGGTGCGCATCTACGAACTGCCCGCGCGGGTGCGGTTGCTCGTGGGGCACGATCTGGCCGAGGCCGACCGCATGCGGCTGGTCATCCGCCGCGCCTTCGGGTGGTCGCTGACGCTCGTCATCGCCCTGGCCCTGCTGGGCGGCTGGTTCGTGACGCGCCGCGTCCTGGGCCGCATCGACGCCATGACGGACACCACGCGCGGCATCATGGCGGGCGACCTTTCCGGCCGTCTGGCGATCGCCGGCGCGAATGACGAGCTGGACCGGCTCGCGGTCAACCTCAACGCCATGCTGGACCGCATCGAGGAGTTGATGACCGGCCTCAAGGAGGTGTCCGACAACATCGCCCATGACCTCAAGACGCCCCTGACGCGCCTGCGCAACGGCGCGGAGGAGGCGCTGCGGACGGCCGAGAAGCCGGACGACTTCCGGCGCGCGCTGGTGGGCGCCATCGACGAGGCGGACAATCTCATCCGCGTCTTCAACGCGCTTCTGATGATCGCCCGGGCCGAGGCCGGGAGCGTGCGCGAAAACTTCGTGGCCTTCGACGTGGCCGAGGCCATGCGCGACGTGGTCGAGCTCTACGAGCCGGTGGCCGAGGAGGCCGGCGTGGCCCTGCGCCTGGAGGCGCCGCCCGACCTGACGGCGGTGGGCTCCCGCGAACTGGTCGGGCAGGCCCTCGCCAACCTCGTCGACAATGCGCTGAAATACGCCCGCCGCGACGCGCTCCCATTGCTGGAGGGCGCCAGCGCGGGCGACGCGTCCGCCATCCTGGTGACGGCGCGACGGCGCGCGGACGGGATCGAGATCGTGGTCGCCGACCGCGGACCCGGCATCCCGGCCGCCGACCGCGCCCGCGCGCTGGAGCGCTTCATCCGCCTGGAAGGCGCCCGGACCAAGCCGGGCTTCGGGCTCGGCCTGTCCCTGGCCGCCGCCATCGCCCGCCTGCATGGCGGAACTCTCCGTTTGGAGGATAATCAGCCCGGGCTGCGCGTCGTGCTCGCGCTGCCGCAGAGGTCGGGAGCGCCATGACGGACATCGCAGCGGACGCGGGACGCGTTCCGCCGGACTCTCGCGCAGGGCCGCTCGCTGGGCGGATCGCCGCCGCCCCGAAGCCTGCGGACGTCAGAGGGGCGAATGCGCGCCTCGCCGAGCTGCTGGCCGTCGCGGACGACGCGGGCGTGGTCGCGCTCCGACGGCATGTCGAAGGCGGCGGCTCCGTGAGGGCGCTTCTGGCCGGGCTGGCCGATCACTCGGGCTTTCTGTGGCGCCTGGCGACGGCTGACCCGGGCCGTCTCGGCGCGCTGCTGGACGCGGACCCCGCGGAACGGCTGGCCGGCCTCGTCGCCGCGGTCGACGCCTCGTGGCGGCTGGCGGAGACCGAAACGGACCTGATGCGCCGCCTGCGAAGGGCCAAGCAGGAGCTGGCGCTTCTCGTCGCGCTGGCCGACCTGGGCGGCGTCTGGTCCGTCATTCAGGTCACCGAGGCGCTGAGCGACTTCGCCGACGCAGCGGTCGCCTCCAGCGTGCGGTGGCTTCTGGCGCAGAGCGCCGCGGCGGGCCGGTTTTCGCCGCCGTACGCCGACGACCCGGGCCGCGGCAGCGGCGTCGTGATCCTGGCTTTGGGAAAGCACGGCGCGCGCGAGCTCAACTATTCCTCCGACATCGACATCGTCGCCTTTTTCGACCCGGTCTCGGCGCCGCTGGCCGCGAATGTCGATGCGACGCCGTTCTTCGTGCGCATCCTGAAGGGCGTGGTGAAGCTCCTTCAGGAGCGCACGCCGGACGGCTACGTCTTCCGCACCGATCTGAGGCTGCGGCCGGACCCGGCCTCCACCCCGACCGCGATTCCGCTTCCATCGGCCTTCGCCTATTACGAGACCGTCGGCCAGAACTGGGAGCGGGCCGCGCTGATCAAGGCCCGTCCGGTGGCGGGAGACATCCCGCTCGGCGACGCGTTCCTGGCCGAACTCGCGCCGTTCATCTGGCGCAAATATTTCGACTTCGCCGCCATCGCCGACATCCACGCCATGAAGCGGCAGATCCACGCGGTGCGCGGGCACGACGCCATCGCGGTCGCCGGGCACAACATCAAGCTCGGACGCGGCGGCATCCGGGAGGTGGAGTTCTTCGTCCAGACGCAGCAGCTCGTCTTCGGGGGCCGCCGGCCCCAGCTTCGCGGCCGCCGGACGCTCGACATGCTCACCGCCCTGCGCCAGGACGGCTGGATCTCGCCGACCGCCGAGACGCAGCTCGGCGCCGCCTATCTGTTCCTCAGGACGGTCGAGCATCGGCTGCAGATGCTCGCCGACGAGCAGACGCAGGAGCTGCCCCATGACGAGGACAAGCTCGGCCGCTTCGCCCGGTTCTGCGGGTTCAAGTCCCTGGCCGCCTTCTCCAAGGCGCTGACCGCGCACGCCCTCAACGTCGAGAAGCATTACGCCCGCCTGTTCGAGGAAGGCGCGGAGCTCACGGCCACGGAGGGCGACCTCGTCTTCACCGGGGTGCAGGACGATCCCGAGACCCTGCAGACGCTGCGCCGGATGGGCTTCACCGATCCGGCCGCCACGGCCGAGACGGTCCGGGGTTGGCATTTCGGCCGCCGGCAGGCGGTCACCAGCCCCCGCGCTCGCGAGGTGCTGACCGAACTGGTTCCGCCGCTCCTCGCGGCCTTCGGCGGCAGCGCCGACCCGGACGGCGCGCTGGCCGCCTTCGACGCGGCGTTGGGGCGCATGCCGGCCGCCGTCGAGCTCTTCTCCATCCTCAAGAGCCACAAGCCGGTGCTCAGCCTGTTCGCCGACCTTCTGGGATCGGCGCCGCGCCTCGCCGATACGGTGGCGAGCCGGCCGCATCTGCTGGACGCGCTGATCGATCCGGCGCTGGCGCGGCCCTATGGCGACGTGGACGAACTCGTCCAGCGCCTCGGCCAGGCCGTGGGCGAGCCGGACCTGCTGGAGGACTTCCTCGACAGGCTTCGCGAAGCCGGGCAGCACGAGATGTTCCTCGTCGGCGCGCGGGTCCTGTCCGGATCGCTCGCGCTGAGCCGCATCGGCGAGGCCTATGCGGTGCTGGCCGAGGCCGTCATCCGGGTCGCGCTGCGCGACATGGAGCGGCGCTTCGCCGCCGAGCATGGCCGCGTGCCGGGGGGACGGCTTGCGGTGGTCGGCATGGGCCGGCTCGGCTCGCGCGAGATGACCGCCACGTCCGACCTCGACCTGATCGTGCTCTACGATTTCGACGAGGACGCGGCCGAAAGCGACGGCCCGCGGCCGCTCAACGCCGTCGTCTACTACACGAGGCTGACGCAGCGCCTGATCAGCGCCCTCACGGTCCCGACCCGCCGCGGCGTGCTCTACGCCGTCGACATGCGGCTTCGTCCCTCCGGCAACAAGGGCCCGGCGGCGACCCAGTACAAGGGCTTTCTCTCCTACCAGCAGGGCGAGGCGGAGACCTGGGAGCAGATGGCGTTGACGCGGGCGCGTCCCGTCGCCGGCGATCCGCTGTTCATGGAGACGGTGGCGGGCTCCATCAACGCCATTCTGACCGTCGAGCGCGACCCGGCCGCCGTGCGCCGTGACGCCCTCGCGATGCGCGCGCTGATCGCCCAGGAGAAGGGCGACCAGGACGGGTGGGACCTGAAGCTCGCCCGCGGCGGCCTGCTCGACATCGAGTTCGTGGCGCAGACCGTCGTGCTGATCCATGGCCGGCTCCATCCCAGCCTGGTGCGGACGGCCACCCACGACATCCTCGACGCCGCCATCGAGGCGCAGGCGCTGCCGGCCGAGACCGGGACGCTGCTGCGCGACGCCTACGCTTTCATGCGCGACCTGTTCCAATGGCAGCGGCTCAGCGTGGCGGGGACTTTCGACCCCGCCAAAGCCGCAGCGGGCCTCAAGCGTCGCATGGCGGCCGTCGTGGGCCTGCCGGACTTCCGTGTGCTGGAGCGCGAACTCGCCGACCTGCGCGCCCGGGTGGCGCAGGCCTGCGCGGGCCTTCTGTCCTGAGCGCGGCCTGTCAGTGCTTGGTGACCTGGGCCGAGGCGATCTCGAAGCCGCTGGGCGCCTTCAGCGGCAGGTGAAGCAGCACGATCGTGCCGGTGCCCTCGCAGGAGCGGATGCGCAGGCCCCCGCCATGCAGTTCGGCGAGCGAGCGGGCGATGGCGAGGCCGAGGCCGGAGCCGTCCGTCGGCTTGGTGGCGTCCATGTCCACCCACTCGAAGGGCCGGGCCAGCTTGGGCAGCGCATCCTTGGGGATGCCGACGCCCGTGTCCTCGACATAGATGTTGACCGAGCCGCCGATCTTGCGGGCCCGCACCATGACCTTGCCGCCCTCGGGGGTGAACTTGACGGCGTTGGAGAGGAGGTGGCCGAGGATCTTCTCCAGCGCGCGGCGGTCGGCATGCACCAGAGTGTCGGGCAGCGATTCGGCGGTGAGCGTCAGCCCGCGTGACCGGGCCGTCTCGGAGATGGCGCTGATGGCCGAGTTGACGGCCTCGTCGGCCAGGAGAGGCTCGCGCTTCATGCGCACGCGGCCGGCTTCCAGCTCCGCCATGTCCAGGATGTCGGCGATGAGGCCGAGGAGGTACTCGCCGCTCTTGCGGATGTCGCGGCAGTAGTCGGTGTATTTGTCGCAGCCGAGCGACCCGAAGATCCCGGCCTCCATCACTTCCGAGAAGCCCAGGATGGCGTTCAGCGGCGTCCGGAGTTCGTGGCTCATCTTGGCCAGGAACTCCGACTTGGCGCGGTTCGCGCTCTCGGCCTCGGCCTTCTGCTCCAGGTAGCGCTCGGCGAGGTCGGCGAGCTGCTGGGCCTGCATCTCCAGAGTCTGGCGCGAGCGCTTCAGGTCCGCCACCGAGGCGGTGAGCTTGCGCTCGCTGTCCAGGAGGCGCTCTTCCTGGCGTTTCAGCATGGTGATGTCGGTGCCCACCGAGACATAGCCGCCGTCCTTGGTGCGCCGCTCGTTGATCTGGAGCCATCGCGCGTCCGGCAGCTGCGCCTCGTAGCTGCGCGAGCCCGCTTTGTCCGGGGCCGTGTCGATCCGGTTCTGCACCACCGGCGGCGTCAGCGCCGCAGCCAGCGTCTCATAGGAGGTGCCGGGCTGCACCGCCTCAGGCGCGAGATTGTGCAGCACCTGGAATTTCGAGTTGCACATCACGAGCTGGTTGTCGTCGTCCCAGAGGACGAAAGCCTCCGAGATGGTCTCGATGGCGTCGCGCAGCCGCATGTCGGCGGTCGCGGTCTCCTGCGCCATCCGGCGCTGCTCGGTGATGTCGATGGCGATGCCGATCAGGTGCGGATCGCGGTTTTCTCCGTCGCGGACCAGTTCGGCCCGGGCCCGAACCCAGACCCAGTCGCCATTGGCGGCCCGCACCCGGAAGGCGTGGTCGACCGTGGTGGCCTCGCGGCTCGCCAGCGTGTCGGCCAGCGAAAACAGATCGCCGTCGTCGGGGTGAACCAGGCGGTTGACCTCACCGAAGGACATGAACTCGCTGCTCCGCTCGTAGCCGAGCATCTCGTACATGGAGTCCGACCAGTAGAGCGTGCCTCGGGCGATGTCCCAGTCCCACAGCCCGCAACGGCCGCGCGAGAGCGCGGTGTCGAGCCGACGGCGGAAGCTGTCGCAGATCACGTCCGCCTGGCGGGCGCGCCAGGCCTGCCAGAAATAGGCGGTGCTGATGGCGGTGAGCACCAGCCCGGCCGCGCCGAGCAGGATCAGCGTCGAGGTCGTCCGCTGCCGCCACCCGGCCAGAGCCAGGTTGATCGGTTGAATGACGGCGAGCTGGCCGTAGGGGGCGGGGAGGTTGCGGACGGTCGCGAGGGCCTTGGCGCCCGACCCCAGCGTAATGGCGATGACGCCCGCCTTGTCGGCGAACGTGGTCAAGGGCTGCGTCGGGCCGAGGACGTCCGTCAGGGTGGTCTGCGTGTAAAGGCCGCCGGGCAGGCTCGCCGTCACGGCGCCGGACTCGTTGGTGACGAGCATGAACCGGCCGTCATGCAGGACATGGCCGGGGACGAGGGCGAGGACTTTGGAAGGCGCGGCGCGGCTCGCGTCCTGGGCGAGGCGCCCGAACTCGGCGGTTGCGTAGGCGGCCAGGATGTCGATGTCGTTGGCGGCGTCGACGAGCGTCTCTTCGCGCGTCGCCGAGGCGTTCATGAAAGACACGCTGCCGAGCGCGACGACGAAGAGTCCCACCATCACCGGCACGATTCGCCGAAGCCAGGGCTCGATGTCGAGAAGCTTTACATAGGCCGGGTTGGCGAACGAACGTACCAAGCCGGGTATGGAATGCGCGCGTACGGAAGCGATGGCTGCGAATGAACGCGCCATGCGTTAACCCCCTCGGATCCTAAAACGTCCATTCGGAAGGACGTGCCGCATCTCTCCGAATCGAGATGATCTGAATCCGAGGGCGCTGATTTGTCCAGTTGTTAAGAGATGATTACGCCTAAAAAAATCGCTTGCCACAAAGGGTAGTATAGACGGTCGGACTACGACCATAGCGCGAAGGTTCAGCCAGGGCGAACCTTGGCTTTACGCTAGGCCAGCGAGCGGGTGACGATGTCCGAAACGTCGGTCGAAAGGCCTTCCCGGGAGGCGATCCGGCGCAGCTCCGTCTCGGCTCCGCCGCGGCGGACCGGCTCCAGCGATCGCCAGGTCCGGAAGGCGCCGAGGAGACGTGCCGCGAGCTGCGGATTGGCGCCGTCGAGCTGGAGCACGATGTCGGCCAGGAAGGCGTATCCGGCCCCGTCGGCGCGGTGGAACTGGGACAGGTTGGCCATGGCGAAGGCGCCGATGAGCGCGCGGGTCCGGTTGGGGTTCGACAGCGAGAAGCCCGGATGCCGCATCAGGCCGCGCACGCGGTCGAGCGTCCCCGTCTCGGCGATGGCGGCCTGCAGGCCGAACCATTTGTCGAGCACCAGGGGATCGGACGAAAAGCGCTCGCCGAACGCCTGGAAGGCGGCTTCCCGGGCCGGGCCGGGATGCTGCGCCAGGACGCCGAGGGCGGCGATCTGGTCGGTCATGTTGTCGGCCGTGGCGAATTGCGCTTCGGCCAGCGGGACGCCCCGCTCGGGATCGCCCGCGGCCAGGAGGTCGAGCCCGGCGTTGCGCAGCGCGCGCCGTCCGGCGGCCTGGGCCGTCGGAGCGTAGGCTTCGCGGCTCGCCAGGGCCTCGTAGGTGCGGGCGAGCTGCTCCGAGATGGCCGAGCCGACATGGGCCCGCAGCGTCTTGCGGGCGGCCAGGATGGCGTCCGGATCGATGTCGCGCCCGAGTTCGCGCGCCACGTCCGCCTCGCTCGGCAGCGCCATCACCTGCGCCGCGAAGGCGTGGTCCTCGGTATGGGCGAGCAATTCGCCCAGAGCCTGCGCGAAGGCGGGGTCGAGCTCGGGCGTCGTCTGGCTGCGCACCGCCTCGACGGCGCGCACCATCAGCCGCATGGCGTAGCTCTGCGCCGCCTGCCACCGGTTGAACGGATCCTCGTCGTGCCGGAACAGCGTCAGGAGATCTTCGGACGACAGCTCCTGCTCCAGCCTCACGGGCGCGGAGAACCCTCGCAAAAGCGACGGGACGGGGACCACGGGAACGTCGCGGAAGGTGATGCTGTCGGCCGTCCGGTCGAGCACGAAGAGCCCCTCCGCCAAGGGCTCGTGATCGGCCGGCGTCAGTGCGAGGGCGGCGCCGCCGCGGCCGACGAGGCCGAGCCGGATCGGGATCACCACCGGCGACTTTTCGGGCTGGCCCGGGGTCGGCGGCGTGCTCTGGGCGAAATCGAGGCGCAGCGTGCGCGCCTGCGCGTCGTAATGGCTCCTGACCGCCACCGAGGGCGTGCCGGACTGGCGATACCAGAGCGAGAAATGACTCAGGTCCATTCCGCTCGCCTCGGCGAAGCAGGCGAGGAAATCCTCCACGGTCGCGGCCGTGCCGTCGCAGCGGTTCAGATAAAGATCCATCCCCGCCTTGAAGGCCTCCGGACCCACGAGGGTCTTCAGCATGCGGATAAGCTCGGCGCCCTTCTCATACACGGTCGCCGTGTAGAAGTTGTTGATCTCCCGATAGGTCGAGGGCCGGACCGGGTGGGCGAGGGGGCCTGAATCCTCGGCGAATTGCTGCGCCCGCAGGGTTCGCACGTCGGCGATGCGCTTCACCGGGCGGGATCGCTGGTCGGCGCTGAACTCCTGGTCGCGGAAGACGGTCAGGCCTTCCTTGAGGCAGAGCTGGAACCAGTCCCGGCAGGTGATCCGGTTGCCGGTCCAGTTGTGGAAATATTCGTGCGCGATGATCGCCTCGATGGCGGCGTAGTCGGCGTCCGTCGCCGTCTCCGAGCTGGCCAGGACGTATTTGTCGTTGAAGATGTTGAGGCCCTTGTTCTCCATGGCCCCCATGTTGAAGTCCGACACGGCCACGATGTTGAACACGTCGAGGTCGTACTCGCAGCCGAACGTCTCCTCGTCCCAGCGCATGGACCGGATGAGCGCGTCCATCGCGTAGCCGGCGCGGTCCTCCTTGCCCGGCTCCACATAGACGCCGAGCTCCACCCGTCGGCCCGAGCGGGTCGTGAACTCGCCCCCCACCCGGCCCAGCCGGCCGCCCACGAGGGCGAACAGATAGGCCGGCTTGGGGTGCGGGTCGCTCCAGACGGCAAAATGGCGTCCGTTCGGCAGGACCCCGCGCGCGCCCGGATTGCCATTGCCCAGCAGGACCGGCGCGTCCCCGGCGTCGGCCTCGATGCGGGTCGTGTAGACCGACATCACGTCGGGGCGGTCGAGGAAATAGGTGATCCGGCGGAAGCCCTCGGCCTCGCACTGGGTGCAGTAGACCCCCGACGAGCGGTAGAGCCCCATCAGCTTGGTGTTCGAGGTCGGGTCGAGCTGCGTCTCGATCGTCAGCCGGAACGGCCGCTCCGGCGGCGAGATCAGCGTCAGCCCCTGCGCAGACGCCTCATAGGCGTTGGGCGAGAGCGCCAGGCCGTCGAGCGCGATCGAGACCAGCGTCAGTTCGTCCCCGTCGAGCGCCAGCGGCGCGCCGACGCGACCCGCCGGATGAGGCCGCACTCCCAGCTCGGCGATGACCCTGGTCCTGGCGGGATCAAGGCGCACGTCGAGCTCGACCGTATCGATCAGGTAATCCGCCGGGCGGTAGTCCTCGAGGCGGATGGCGGGAGCTGCATCGGTGCGCATGGCGGTCTCGGCTGCAAATCGGGGCCGCTGTTATCGACCGTTCGGGCCTGCGCCACAACCCGCGCGCATCGAGCGTCCGGAGGCTAGGCGCGCGCCGCCGCCCTGACGGGCTCGGTGTGGCTGACGATGCGCGTGATCGCCGGCGCGTCGGCCCGCACGCATTGCTCGAGCCGGTCGACATGGTCGTGCACGGTCGTCACGTCGAGGGCCGGATCGACGCGGCAGTGATAGTTCACGACCAGCCCGTGCCCCGGCGTCTCGCGGATGCGGATGCTGTGGACGTCCGAGATGACGCCCTGCCGGGCCGCGTGCGTCGCCAGGGAGGTCCGGATCCGCTCGGCCAGCGGCCCCTCCACGTCATGCCCGGCGAGGCTGGCCACCACGAGCGGCTCGATATGGGTGTCGACCTCGGTGTCCGCGCCGAATTCCTCCCGAACCGCGCACTCGAAACGCGTGGCGATGGTGTGCGCCGCTCCCAGGCTCATCCGGGCGTCGACCTCCAGATCCACGCTGACGGAGAGGCGGCCGCCGATCTCCTGCACGGTGACGTGATGGACCGGGACGCGCCGCTTGGCCGCGATGAGCAGCACGCGCTCCAGGATGGTCTCGTCGTCCAGCGCCACCGGGTTGGAGTTCACCGTCACGCTCGCCTCAGGCACCACCGCGCTGATGGCGGCCGCGATGCGGTCCTTGATCGCGGTGACCCGGTCCTGCGGCAGCGTGCGCGACACGTCGACGGCGACTTCGCCGAACACCTGCGCTCCGGCGGGCCTGACGCGGACCGGGCCGACGCCGACCACGCCGGGCGTGGACACGGCGATCTCGCGGATCCGGTCCGCCAGCCCCACCGGCGCCGCATCGACCAGCGTGTCGATGGTCCGGCGCCCCAGCCGATAGCCCGCGATGGCGATGAAGAGCGCCACCCCGATCGCCGCGAAGGCGTCCGCCTGCACGAAGCCGAACTTCGTCGCGGCGAGGCCGATGAGGACCAGCGTGGACGAGACCAGGTCCGACGAGAAATGCAGCGCGTCCGCGGCGAGCGCATGGCTGCGGGTTTCCTCCGCCACCTTGGTGAGCCCGCGCCAGCGAAAATAATCCACCACGATCGAGACGATCAGAACCGCGAAGGCGAGCCAGGTGGCGTCCACCACGGCCATCTCGCCCAGGAGACGCCGGCCGGCTTCCCACAGCACCCCGACGGCCAGCACCATCAGGAGACCGGTCTCGATCAGGGCGGCGACCGCCTCGATCTTGCCATGGCCGTAGTGGTGCTCGTCGTCCGCCGGCTTGTCGGCGGCGCGCACGGCGAAATAAGTGAGGATCGTCGCGCCCGTGTCCAGGAGGCTGTGGCCCGCCTCCGAGAGCAGCGCCAGCGAACCCGAGAGGAGGCCCGCGACGAGCTTGCCCAGCGTCAGCGCGGCGCTCGCCACGATGGACCAGAACGCCGCCTGCTCCTTGGCGTGCGCGTGTTCAGACATGGCGTCCCCCTGCGAATGCGATGCTGGGGTACAAGCTCCGTCGGGCCGGGTCAATCCACCCGCGCGCTCTCCTCCAAGTTGATCGGAGACGTGTTGCGAGTGCTTCCGAAAAGCGAGTGCGGATCGGAAAAGACCTGAAAAGTATCGTTGCGCGCCAAGGCGATCAGCGTGAGTCGATGTTCTTGCGAAAGCTGAACCGCGAGGCTCGTGGGCGCCGAGATCCCAGCAAGCGCCGGGATGCGGGCGGCCAGACACTTCTGCACGAGCTCAAAGGAGATGCGGCTGGTCATGAGGCAGAACCCGGCATGGCCGGCTATGCCCGTCCGGGCCATGTGGCCGATGAGCTTGTCGAGGGCGTTGTGGCGCCCGACATCCTCGCGCACGGCCAGGATCGCGCCATCCGGCGCGACGAAGGCGGCCGCGTGGACCGCGCCGGTCTCCCGGTTGAGCTGCTGCAGCGGATAGAGGGCGTCGACGGCCCGGAACACGGCGTCGCCGCTGATCTGAGGCCGTCGCCCGATCGCGCCGAAGCGCCTCACCGCCTGTTCGAGCTCCACGATGCCGCAGATCCCGCATCCGGTCTGGCCGACGAGGTTGCGCCGGTTCTCCAGCAGCGCCTTCTGCCGGTGCTGCGGGATGATGGCCTGGGCCAGCATCCCCAACGCGATCGGCCGGATCACGATCTCCTCGATCTCCTCCGCCCGGTCGACGATCTGCTCGGTCAGCGAGAACCCGACCACGAAATCCTCGATGTCGACGGGGCTCGCCATCATGACGGCGTGGGCGATCCCGTTATAGGTGATCGACACCGGGACCTCGGCCGCCAGCGTCCGGTCCCGCTCCACGCACGTTCCGTCGCGCGCGACCGCGACGGTCTGCGCCAGCACGCGCGGCGGCGGAGGTTCGGACAGGATCTCGATCTCGTCCTCGTCGAGGCGGTCGTCAGCCCGGTCGTCCTGCATGGGTCTCTCCTTCCCGACGCGCCGAAAGAGGCGTCCGGGCCTGGCGCGCGGGGGTGTCCGCCGCCGCCATCGCCCTATAAGACTAGGGCGATCGGAGCCGTCCCGCCATCGCGCGGCGCCGGCTCGCGCGAAACGGGCCGGACGAACGGCCGAACAGGAGGCGCTCCATGGAATACCTGCACACGATGGTTCGCGTCGGCGACCTCGACAAGGCGCTCGACTTCTACTGCGCCAAGTTCGGGCTCGTCGAAGTCCGGCGCACTGAGAACGAGAAGGGTCGCTACACGCTCGTGTTCCTGGCCGCGCCGGGCGACGTGGACCGCGCCCGCGACAGCAAGGCGCCGCTGCTCGAACTCACCTACAACTGGGACGAGAAGGACTATGCGGGGGGCCGCAATTTCGGCCACCTGGCCTATCGGGTGGACGACATCTACGCGCTGTGCGACCGCCTCATGAAGGCCGGCGTCACGATCAACCGCCCGCCTCGCGACGGCTACATGGCCTTCATCCGCTCTCCCGACGGCATCTCGATCGAGCTGCTTCAGAAGGGCGAGCCGAAGCCCGCGGCCGAGCCCTGGGCCTCGATGCAGAACACCGGCAGCTGGTGACGACGTCTCCCGCCGCTCCGGCCCGTCGGGCCGCGAGCGGCGGTTCGAACTCAAAAGCGAAAGACCATGGGGGAGGGGGGCATGACGGTGAGGGAGTTCGGCCGCCTGGGCGACGACGTCGTCCACGAGGTCACGATCCGTTCAAAGGCGGGCGCCGAGGCCCGGGTGATCACCTGGGGCGCGGTCCTGCGCGACCTGCACGTCCCGCTCCCGTCGGGCGGGCGCCAGCGGGTCGTGCTGGGCCTGCAGACGATCGAGGACTATGTCGAGCATTCGCCCCATATGGGGGCCATTGCGGGGCGCTACGCCAACCGGATCGCCGGCGGGCGCTTCCTGCTGGACGGCGTCGAGCGCCAGCTCGATCGCAACCAGGCCGGCCGCCACGCCCTGCATGGCGGCGGCGCCGCCTTCGGCAAGCGCCTCTGGCGGCTCGCGGCGCATGACGAAACATCCGTCACGCTGACGCTCGTCTCCCTGGACGGTGACGGCGGATATCCGGGACAGCTCACGGCGACCTGCGTGTACCGGATGGTCGAACCCGCCACCCTGCGGGTCGAGCTGACGGCCGTCGCCGACGCGCCGACGATCGTCAACCTGGCCCAGCACGCCTACTGGAACCTCGACGGCTCGCCTTCGGTGCTGGACCACGAACTGGAGGTGGACGCCTCCTTCTACACCCCAGTGGACGAGGACCTGATCCCCACAGGCGAGGTGAGCGCCGTGGCCGGCACGCCCTTCGACTTCCGCAGCCGCCGGCCGATCCGGTTCGCCGGGCGGGACGGCGCGCCGTTCCGCTACGACCACAATTTCGTCCTCTCGGCTCCCAGGCCCACCCGCGACCAGCCTTTGCGCCGCGCCGCGCGGCTTCGCTCGCCCCGCAACGGCCTGACGCTCGAACTGCACACGACCGAGCCCGGCGTTCAGGTCTATGATGGGCACAAGGTGGACGTCGCCGCGCCGGGACTGGACGGAGCCCGCTACGGCGCGAACGCCGGCCTTTGCCTGGAAAGCCAGGTCTGGCCCGACAGTCCCAACCGGCCCCACTTTCCCGATCCGACCCTGCGGCCGGACGAGGTGTATCGGCAGATCTCGGAATACCGCTTCGCGTGAGTCTTGTATAAGACCTTCGGCTTGATAATGTCGTGAGCGGCCGGCCAGGGCGCCGGACCAGGATGGGGGAGCGTCCATGCCGGGCGTCTTGTGCGTGGGCATCGCAACGCAGGACTATGTCTTTGCGGTCGACGTGATGCCGGCCACCGCCGAGAAGCATCGCGCGCGGGACCTCGCCGTCGTCGGCGGCGGCATCGCGGCGACCGCCGCCGTGGCGGTGTCGCGCCTGGGCGGACGGGCGATGCTGATCACGAGGCTTGGCGACGATGCGGTGGGCGAAGCCATCGTGGCCGCCCTCGCGCAGGACGGCGTCGACTGCTCCCTGGCGCCCCGGACGCCGGGCCGCCGCTCGCCGCAATCCTCCGTCATCGTGGACGCCAAGGGGGAGCGGCTCGTGGTGAGCTATTCGGATCCCGCGATGCCGGCATGCCTGGACGCCATTCCGTCGCGGCTTCCGCCGGGCGTGGAGGCCGTGATGGCCGACACGCGGTGGGAGGAGGGCGGCCTGCAGGCTTTCGCGGCGGCCCGGGCCTCGGCCGGCGTCGGCGTGCTCGACGCCGATCGCGCCCCGGCGCTGGGTGGCCTCACCGAGGCCGCCACGCATGTCGCCTATGGGGCGCAGGCCCTGCGCGAGATGACGGGCCGGGACGATGTTCGGGCCGCTCTCGCCGACGCCGCGAGCGTAGCGTCCAACTGGGTCGCCGTCACGGATGGCGAGCGGGGCGTCTATTTCACCGAGAACGGCCAGATCGCGCATGAGCCGGCGTTCCCGATCACCCCGGTCGATACGCTCGGGGCGGGGGACGTCTTCCACGGGGCGCTGGCGCTGGGACTGGCGGAAGGCATGGGCGAGCGCCTCGCAGTGCGCTTCGCCTCGGCCGCCGCCGCGATCAAGTGCACGCGCTTCGGCGGCCGCGCGGGCGCGCCGACGCGCGACGAGGTCGACGCGCTGATGAGGCGCGCCGCTTAAGGCCGCCTGGATCGAACATGGGAGGAGCCGCGATGGAACTGTCGCCAGGCAAGCTGTGGGGGCTCCGCCGCATGGCGGACGCGCAAGGACGCTTCAAGATGACGGCAGTGGACCAGCGCCCGCCGATCAAGAACCCCATCCGGGAGGCGCGCGGGACCGACGCCGCGCCCTATGAGGATGTCGCGGCATTCAAGCTGATGCTCGTGGAGGAGCTCCAGGGCGAATCCAGCGCCATGCTGCTCGACCCACATTTCGCGCTCCCGGGCGGCATGACATTGCTCTCCCCCGCCAAGGGACTGATCGTGACCCTGGAGGACTCGATCTTCCAGGACACGCCCGGAGGGCGGCTCTCGGGCGAGATCGACGACTGGTCGGTCGAGAAGATCAAGCGCTGCGGCGGCGACGCCGTGAAGGTGCTGGCCTGGTATCGTCGGGACGCCGCGCCCGACGTGTGCAGGGCGCAGGAGGATTTCGTCGCCCGGGTCGGCGAGGCCTGCGCCCGTTACGACATTCCGTTCGTGTTCGAACTCCTGGTCTATCCGCTCCCCGGCGAAGCGAACCAGACCACCCAATATGTCGAGATGGCCGACAAGAAGGCCGAACTCGTGCTCGACAGCGTGCGCCGCTTCGCGCATCCCCGCTACGGGGTGGACCTGTTCAAGCTGGAGAGCCCCGTCCCGGCCCGCGACTGCCTGGCCGCCGCCTCCGGCGGCCCCTCCATGCAGGAACATTTCAACGCGCTCGGCCAGGCCGCGGGACGCCCCTGGGTCATGCTTTCGGCCGGCGCGGGGATGCAGGAGTTCAAGGCCATCCTGAACTGCGCCTACAAGGCGGGCGCATCCGGCTATCTCGCCGGGCGGGCGATCTGGGCGCAGCCCTTCCGGCGCTTTCCCGAATGGGATGAGATCCGCGCCGGCCTGCGGCTCGACAGCCTGTCCTACATGCGCGAGCTGAACGCCATGACGGACGCCAAGGCCAAGCCCTGGTTCGCCCATCCGCTGTATGGCGGAACGGTCAGGGTCGCCAATGTCGACGGCTCGTTCCGGCGCGACTACCAGGGCTTCGGGCCATGACGCTGCGCATCGGCATCCTGCCGCTCGCCCGCCCCACCTTCGACGTGCCCTATGCGCAGGAGATGGCGGCGCGAGCCTTCGCCGCCCTGGAGGCCGCCAGCTTCACCCTCGCGGGCGACCGGGCTCTGCTCTTCGACGCCGAGGCCACGAGGGCCGCGCTGGCCCGGCTGCGGGACCAGCCGCTCGATCTCGTGCTCATCCTCCAGGTCACCTTTGCGGACGCCACGATGGCGGTCGAGATCGCGCGCGCCGTCTCCGCGCCGCTTGCGATCTGGGCGCTGCCTGAGCCGCGGGCCGGCGGACGCCTGCGCCTCAACGCCTTTTGCGGCATGAACCTGGCACTGCACGCCTTGGGCCGCGCCGACCTCCTGGCCGGGTGGCTCTACGCCGCCCCGGAGGACCCTGCGGCCCCGCGGCGCCTGGCCGCGCTGGCGGCCGGACCGGAGACCGGCAGGACCGCGCCCGCCGCTCCACGCCGCGAGCCGAGCGACGAGGACCGGGCCGCCGCGGCGGAGGCGCTCGGACGGCTTCGCGGCGTGCGCGTCGGCCTGGTCGGTGAGCACCCGGCCGGCTTCGACACATGCCGGTACGACCCGGCGGAGCTGAATCGGCTTCTCGGCGTCGAGGTGCAGCGCATTGAACTGCCGGTCCTTTTCGCCCGCGCTGAAGCGGCGGATGAAGGCGAGGTCGCGGCCCATCGCGCCCGTCTCGACAGCGGCGTCTCGGGGCTGGCCGAGCTGGACCAGCCGCAGCTCGACCGGTCGCTGCGGGTCTATGACGCGCTGTCCGGGATGGCGCGCGAACAGGGCCTGCAAGGGCTCGCCCTGCGTTGCTGGCCGGAGATGTTCACCGACTATGGTTGCGCGGCATGCGGTCCGTCCGGCCTGCTGAGCGGGGAAGGCGTGCCCTGCGCTTGCGAGGCCGACGTCTACGGCGCGCTCACCGCCCTGATGCTGCAGGGCGTCGCCGGAGAGCCGTCCTGGCTGGTCGACATCGTCGATATCGACGCGCAGGACGACACGGCCGTGCTGTGGCATTGCGGCTCCGCTCCCCTCCAGATGGCCGATCCGCAGGTCCAGCCGCGCGCCCAGATCCATTCCAACCGCCGCATGCCGTTGCTGGCCGAGTTCACCCTCAAGCCCGGCCGCATCACGCTGGCCCGGATCAGCCAGGCCCGGAACGAGCCGAAGCTGGTGCTGGCCGGCGCGCAGGTCCTGCGCGCCCCGATGAGCTTCACCGGCACGTCCGGGGTCGTGCGCTTCGACGCCGCCGCCGGCGACGTCATGTCGGCCATGATGGACGAGGCGCTCGAGCATCATGTCGCGCTCGTCTATGGCGAGCGCCGCCCGGCGCTGAGGGCGATGGCCGCGGAATTGGGCCTTCCCGTGCTGGAGCTCACGCCATGAGCCATCCCGCGACGACCGACCATTCCGCCCTGGCCGCCCCGGCGGAGCCGCTCTGGTCCCGCGTGCCGCCGCTGCAGGCCGCCGGCCCCGCCGAGCGCGTCGGCGCCGGCGCGTTCCGGATCCCCACCGGGGAGGGGCCTCTTCTGGTGACGGCGCTGCAGGACGGCGTGCGCCTGCGCATCGGCCCCGCCGACCTGCCGCGCTACCCCATCCTCATCGCGGATCCTGAGGAGCAGCCCGCCGAACTGTCCCGGCAAGGTGACGCGACGGTGCTGCGCTGGGCGGATTTCGAGCTGGAGATCTCGGACGCGCCGCTGGCCGTCCGGCTGAAGCGCGGCGGCGTGCCGGTGCAGGGCAGCGCTGCGGACGGGCACTTCGTCCGCGAGCATCGCCTCCCGCCCTTCGCCAGGCTGGAGCGCGGCTGGTTCGTCGCCCTCGACCTCCAGTCGGCGGAACCCGTCTACGGATTGGGCGAGAAGTGGGGCCGCCTCGACAAACGCGGCCAATGGGTCCGCTCCGAGGTGTTCGACGCGCTCGGCGTCAACAGCGAGCGCGCCTACAAGAACACGCCCTTCGCGTGGTCTCCCGGCGCGCCGGGGCGGTCCGCCTGGGGCCTGTTCGTCCATACGCCCGCCAGCGTGACGCATGCGGTGGGCCACCCCCTCTGGTCGCAGCGCGCCTATGGGCTCGTCGTCGAGGAGCCGCGCCTCGACCTGTTCCTGCTCGCCGCCGAGGACGGGGCGGGCGTCCTGCGCGCCTATACGGACCTGACCGGCCGCGCCCCGACGCCGCCCTACTGGTCGTTCGGCGCGATCCTCTCCAAGGCCTACTACCGCACCGGCGACGAGATCCTGGAGGCGGCCCGCGCCGTGAGGGCTCGCGGCATGCCATGCGACGTCATCACCTTCGACGGCCGCGCCTGGCAGGACACCGACAGCCGGTTCCATTTCGGGTTCGACCCGAAGCGCTATCCCGACCCGAAGGGGCTGCTTGACGAGCTGAAGGCCTTGGACATCAAGGTCTGCGTCTGGGAGTACCCGCTGGTCTCGGTGGACGGTCCCCACTTCGCCGACTTCGCGGAAAAAGGCTGGCTGCTGCGCGACCGCCGCAGCGGCGAACCCTATCGCTACGTCTTCGATCCCGAGCCGTTCGGGCAGGTGCTGACGCAGCTCCCCGTCTCCGGCATCGTCGATTTCACCCATCCCGACGCTTACGCCTGGTGGCGCGACGCCCACGAGACGCTGTTCGCGATGGGCGTCGACATGATCAAGTCAGACTTCGGCGAGCAGGTCGAGCCGGATTGCCTCGCCCATAACGGCGACGACGGCGCGCGGCTGCATAACGTCTATCCGCTTCTCTACAACGCCTGCGTCTACGAGGCGGCCGAACGTTATGGCCGGACCGGCGCCTTCCTGTTCGGCCGAGCCGGCTGGGCGGGATCGCAGCGTTATCCAGTCCAGTGGGGCGGCGACCCGCAGGCGGACTGGGAGGGCATGGCCGCCTCGATCCGCGGGGGCCTGTCCTGGGGCCTGAGCGGCGGCCCGTTCCACGCCAGCGACATCGGCGGCTTCTACAAGGACCGTCGCGATCCCGAACTCTATGTGCGCTGGACCCAGGCGGCGATCTTCATCTCCCATCTCCGGTTCCACGGCATCGGCCCGCGGGAGCCGTGGAGCTACGGACCGGAGGCCGACGCGGCCGTCAGGGAGGCGCTGGACCTGCGTTATCGGCTGCTGCCCTATCTGTGGGAGACGGCCCAGGAAGCTGCCCGCAGCGGCATGCCCGTCCAGCGCGCCATGGCGCTGGCCTTCCCGCAGGACCCGGCCGCATGGGGCTTCGACGAGCAGTGGATGTGCGGCCCGGACCTTCTGGTCGCCGCTTGCCCGCGGCCGGGAGGCGTCGTGCAGGTCTATCTGCCGGCCGGGCGATGGACCCGGTTTCCGGAGGGCGGCGCCGCGCTGGACGGCGGCCGCGTGCTGCGCCTCGCGCTGAGGCTGGACGAGATCGCCGTCTTCGCCCGGGAGGGCGCCGCCATCCCGCTCGGCCCGGCCGTGCGCAGCACGGCGGAGACCGGCGGGGCGCCGAGGGTGGACGCGGTGTGGCGGGCCGCTACTCCGCCTTGAAGCCGGCCTTCTGGATGACGTCCGCCCACTTCTTCACCTCTCCCTTAAGATAGGCGTCAAGCGCGGCGGGCGTGCGCTGGTCGGCGGGGAACGCCAGCGTCCCAAGGTCGCTGAAGCGCTTCAGGATGATCTCGTCCGCCAGCGCCTTCTGGAGCGCGGCGTTGAGCTTGGCCACGATGGGCGCCGGCGTCTGGGCCGGCGCGTAGAGCCCGTGCCAGACGGTGACCTCAAAGCCCTGCAAGCCCGCTTCGGCGAGGCTGGGCAGCTTCGGCAGCTGCTCGAGCCGCTTGGCGGAGGTGACCGCATAGGCCTTGATCTTGCCCCCCTCGATCTGCGGGATCGCGTTGGTGGTCTGGTCGCACAGCACGTCCACCTGGCCGGCCACCAGGTCGTTCATCGCCGGGCCGGTCCCCTTATACGGAATGTAGGTGAAGCTGACCCCGAGCGCCTGGTTGAGCATGAGGCCGCACAGGTGCGAGCCCGAGCCCACGCCTGCATGGGCCACGTTCACCTTGGATCCGTCCGCCTTCAGCTTCGCCAGAATCTCCGCCGCCGTGCCAGGCGGGTAGTCCGCCCGCGCGGTGAGCACGAACGGCCCGTAATTGATCAGCCCGATGGGCGTGAAGGCCGCCGTCGTGTCGTAGCGCAGCTTGTACATGGAGGCGCCGGCCGCCAGCGCGACGTGGTGGATCAGCAGCGTGTAGCCGTCCGGCGCGGATTTTGCGACCCGCTCGGCCCCGGTGGTGCCGCCCGCTCCCGCTACGTTCTCGATGATGATCTGCTGGCCCAGGGTGGCCGACATGTTCTGCCCGACCAAGCGGGCGATGACGTCGGAGGGTCCTCCGGCCGCATATGGGACCACGAGGGTGATCGGCTTCGTCGGGTAGTCCTGGGCCCCCGCTCCCATGGGCGCGAGCAGGGCCATGCCGAACCCGGCGGCGAGAGCGACGACGGCATGGCGGAGACGTCCGCGAACGATGGCGGCCATTCTTGTCCTCCCTTTGAGCAGAAGTCCCGAATTCTTCTTTTTATTTCAGGTCGGAACTGTAGTGAAAATCGTCCGTCAGGCAATGACTCACGCGCCATTCGACCGGCTCGCCGCTCAACGCGAAGGCGACGCGATCGATGAGCAAAGCCGGCCTGGATTCGCCCACCTCCAGCAGCAGGGCGGATTCGGAGCTTAGCGCGACGGCCTTCAGCCGCTCATGGGCGCGCGCCACCGTCACGCCGTAGCGGCTTGCGTAAAGCCCGTAGAGGTTGTTGGGCACGCTTTCTTCGATGAGACCCGGAAACAGCGCCGCCGGCAGCGTCACGCGTTCGGCGATGATGGGGCGGCCTCCCAGCGACCGCACACGTCCGATGCGGTACACGTCGGCGCCGGTCTGAAGCCCCAGAACGCGCGCCTCGTCGTCCGTCGCCGCCGCCAGCCGGGCGGAGACCACCTTGCTCTCCGGGAACGCCGCTTCGCCGCTGTCGGGCAGCAGCTTGAAGAACTGAAACAGGATGCGAGCCTCGTCATGCTCGGCCACGAAGGTGCCCCGCCCCTGGCGGCGGACGACGAGGTTCTCGGCGGCGAGCGCGTCCAGCGCCTTGCGGACGGTGCCCTGGCTGACGCCCAGTTCGCCCGCAAGCTCGAACTCGCTCGGAAGCATCTGGGCGGGCAGCCAGACGCCGTCCACGAGGCGCTTGACCAGCGCATCCCGGACCTGGGCGTAGAGGGGCCGATACGCGCCACGGGCGGGCGGCATCGATGCGGCGTCGTCTGACATCGTTGACACGATACCCTCTCGTAAGTCTTATACAAGACTGGAAGGCGCTGGAACGTCCGCTCGGGCCAAGGAATGAGGATTCATTCCGCGCTCCGGGACGGCGAGACGCAAGGGCGACTTTCGGGCGAACGCGCCGGAGCCCGGCGCCGGGGCTGGCGAGCCCTGGCCCAAACGCCATGCCTGGAGGAAGAAGCGCGCGATGAGCATACCCCATTGCCTCGTCCACGGACCCAAGGACACGGTCGGCGTCGTCGTCGTCGAAGGCCTCGAGGCCGGAACCGACATGCTGTGCCTGATCACCGAGAACGACACCACCTTCCGCCTCAAGGCGGACTCCGCGATCCCGATCGGCCACAAGGTCGCGCTCCGCGACATCAAGTCGGGCGAGACGATCGTGAAGTACGGAGAGGACATCGGGCGAGCCGTGGCCGACATCCGCAAGGGCGAGCATCTGCATGTCCACAACGTGAAAACGAAGCGCTGGTGAGGATCCCGCAATGGCCATGACGACGAGCACGAGCGAGGCCGGCGGGGGCTCCGGCGCGAATTTGAAAGTGATGGGCTGGCGCCGCGAGAACGGCCGCGTCGGCGTGCGCAACCACGTGGTGATCCTGCCGCTGGACGATCTGTCCAACGCGGCCTGCGAGGCCGTGGCCAACAACATCAAGGGCACGATGGCCCTCCCGCACGCCTACGGGCGCCTGCAGTTCGGACAGGATCTCGACCTGCATTTCCGCACACTGATCGGGACGGGATCGAACCCCAACGTCGCCGCCGTCGTGGTGATCGGCATCGAGGACGGCTGGACCAGCCGCGTCGTCGAGGGAATCAAGAAGACCGGCAAGCCGGTCGTCGGGTTCGGCATCGAGGGCTACGGCGACATCGCCACCATCGCCAAAGCCTCCTACGAGGCCAAGAAGATGGTGCAGTGGGCGACCGAGCTGCAGCGCGAGGAGGTCGACGTCTCCGAGCTGTGGATCTCGACCAAATGCGGCGAGTCCGACACCACCACCGGCCTGTCGTCCTGCCCGACCGTGGGCAACATGTATGACAAGCTGCTGCCGCGCGGGATCTACGGCGTCTTCGGCGAGACCTCCGAGATCACCGGCGCCGAGCACCTGTGCAAGGCGCGCGCGGCCACTCCCGAGGTGGGCGAGCGCTGGTACAAGATGTGGAAGGCTTACCAGGACGACGTGATCGAGGCGCACAAGACCGACGACCTCTCCGACAGCCAGCCCACCAAGGGCAACATCGCCGGCGGCCTCACCACCATCGAGGAAAAGGCGATGGGGAACCTGGAGAAGATCGGCCGGAACTCGCGCTACATCGACATCCTGGAGCCGGCGGAGACGCCGGCCAGCGGCCCCGGCCTGTACTACATGGATACGTCCTCGGCCGCGGCCGAATGCGTGACCCTGATGGCGGCGGGCGGCTATGTGGTGCACACCTTCCCCACGGGCCAGGGCAACGTGATCGGCAACCCGATCGTGCCGGTCATCAAGATCTCCGGCAATCCCCGCACGATCCGGACCATGGGCGAGCACATCGACCTCGACGTCTCCGGCATCCTGCGGCGCGACATGACGATCTCCCAGGCGGGCGACGCGCTGATCGAGATGATCGTGCGCACCGCGAATGGGCGTCTCACCGCGGCCGAGGCTCTCGGCCATCGGGAGTTCGTCATGACCAAGCTCTACCGCAGCGCCTGACGCCTCGGGCCGGGCGCCTTGCGCGTCCGGCTCCCCCCTGTGACAAACCCGAGTCCCCATGGCGAACCAGGCCTCTTCCGCCGCGAGTACGAGGTCCATCCGGGTCGCCGGAGCCTTGCGGCTGGCGCGTCGCCTGCTGCCTGGCGTCGCGCTGTCGGCCGTCGTCGCGATCGCCGCCAGCATGGCCGAGCCCCTGACCGGCCGCATGATCCATGACTGGACGGGGCGCGCCATCGTCGTGCCTGCCGTCGTGCTCGCGCTGCTGTTCGGCATGGCCCTGCACTGGGCGGCGGCCAGGCCGGCCTTCGAGCCGGGCATGGCGTTCTGCGTCAAGAAGCTGCTGCGCTTCGCCATCGCGCTGCTCGGCCTGCGCATCGCGCTGGGAGACATCGTCGCGCTGGGGCTGGGCACTGTCGTGATCGTGGTGGTCGCGATGGCCGTGACGGTGGCGAGCGGCATGGCCTTCGCCCGGCTGCTTGGACGCGACGCCGCCTATGGGGCGCTGGCGGGCGGAGCGACGGCGGTGTGCGGCGCCTCCGCCGCGCTCGCGACCTCGACGGTCCTGCCGGACTACAAGACCCGCGACGCCGATACGGTCTTCACCGTGGTGGCCGTCAACGCGCTCTCGACCCTCGCCATGGTGGCCTATCCGGCGCTGGGCCCCGTGCTCGGCTTCGACGATAGGACGACCGGAATCCTGCTCGGCGCGACGATCCATGACGTCGCGCAGGTGGTCGGCGCGGGCTATTCTGTCTCCGAGACGGCGGGCGCGTCCGCCCTCATCGTCAAGCTGTTCCGCGTGTTCCTGCTCTTGCCGGTGGTCGTCGGCATCGGTTGGTGGTTCTCCGACCGGGGCGGCCACGCCGAGAACGCGCGCGTTCCCGTGCCCGTGTTCGCGCTGGTGTTCCTGGGGCTGGCGCTGCTCAATTCGACCGGCGTCGTACCCGCCGGGCTGCGGGCGGCCGTGGGCCAGATCTCCGGCTGGGGCCTCCTCGTCGCCATCGCGGCGCTCGGGCTCGGTACCTCCGTCACCGCCATCCTGCGCGTCGGCTGGCGCCACGTGGCGGTGGTGTGCGGAACCACGGCCGTGATCCTGGGAACGGTGATCGCCGGCCTCCTCGTCCTGCATCGATAGGAGGTCCCCGTGGCGGACATCGTCATCACCGAGTTCATGGACGAGGCGGCCGTCGCGGACCTCGCGGCGCGGCGCGACACGCTCTACGACCCGGGGCTGGTCGACCGCCCGGCGGACCTGCTGGCGGCGGCACGGGACTGTCGCGCCCTGGTCGTCCGGAACCGGACGCAGGTGCGCGGCGAGCTTCTGGCGGCCGCGCAGCGTCTCGTCGTGGTCGGACGGCTGGGCGTGGGCCTCGACAATATCGACATTGACGCCTGCGCGGCGCGCGGCGTCGTCGTCCGCCCCGCCACGGGGGCCAACGACGTCTCGGTGGCCGAATACGTGATCGCCAGCGCCATGCTCCTGCTGCGCGGAGCCTACCGGGCGACGCCCGACGTCGTCGCCGGCCTCTGGCCGCGCAATGCGCTGATGAACGGCCGTGAGATCAGCGGCAAGCGCCTTGGCCTGATCGGCTTCGGCTCCATCGCCCGCGAGACGGCGCGCCGCGCCGGCGCGCTCGGGATGAGCATCGTCGCCCACGACCCCTTCGTGCCGACCGACGCCCCCATCTGGGGCGAACTCGGCGCCCGGCCCGAAAGTCTCGACGCCTTGCTCGCCGCCAGCGACGTCGTGAGCCTGCACGTCCCGCTGACGGACCAGACGCGGTCCCTGCTCGACGCCGCCGCCATCGCCCGCATGGCGCGAGGCGCGATCCTCATCAACGCCGCCCGGGGCGGCGTGGTGGACGAGCCGGCCCTGGCCGAGGCCCTCAGGGCGGGCCGGATCGGCGGGGCTGCGCTGGACGTCTTCGACGCCGAGCCGCTCCCGGCCGAGAAGGCCGCCGTCTTCGCCGGCTGCCCCAATCTCATCCTGACGCCGCACATCGCCGGCCTGACCGAAGAGGCCAATGGCCGCGTCTCCAGCCTCACCGCCGCCAACGTGCTGCACGAACTGGACCGCGCCGGCGCATGACGGCTCTGACGAGGATGCTTCGCCCATGACCCGACTGCCCCTCGATCGCGCCGAAACCTGGGTCGCCGGCCTGTTCGAAGCCGGGGGCGCGTCGCCCGAGGCCGCTCGGTCGGTCGCGCGCGCCCTGGTGGGCGCCGAAGCGGACGGCCTCAAGGGCCACGGGCTGTCGCGCATTCCCACCTATCTGGCCATGCTCACAGCCGGCAAGATCGACGGGCGGGCAAGGCCCGTCGCCACGCGGCCGCGCCCCGGCGTCCTGGCCGTCGACGCGCGCGACGGCTTCGCCTACCCGGCGATCGACCTCGCCATCGCCGAATTGCCGGCCATCGCGCGCGGGCAGGGCGTCGCGGCCGCCCCGATCCGCAACTCGAATCATTGCGGCGCGGCCGGCCTCCATGTGGAGAGGCTGGCCGGGGAGGGGCTCGTCGCCCTGCTGTTCGCCAACACGCCCGAGGCGATCGCCCCCTGGGGCGGCCGCAAGGCGGTGTTCGGCACCAACCCCATCGCCTTCGCCGCGCCGTTGGCGGGGCGCCCGCCGGCGGTCGTGGACCTGGCGCTGTCGAAGGTCGCCCGCGGTCCGATCGTGGCGGCCAAGCAGCGGGGCGAGGCGATTCCCGAAGGGTGGGCACTGGATTCGGACGGCCGCCCCACGACCGACGCTTCCGCCGCGCTCGCCGGGACGATGATCGCCATGGGCGACGCCAAAGGCGCGGCGCTGGCCTTCATGGTCGAGGTGCTGGCGGCCGCGCTCGTGGGCGCGCGATTCGCCACGGAGGCCTCGTCGTTCCTCGACGACAAGGGCGGTCCGCCCCGCACCGGGCAGCTTCTCCTGGCCATCGACCCCGCGGCTTTCGCCGGCGCCGAGGCTTTCGCCGAGCGCATGACGACCTTGGCGGCCGCCATCGAGGGCCAGGAGGGCGCGCGGCTGAGCGGCGCGCGTCGCCTTGCGCTGAGGGCGCAGGCCCAGCGCAGCGGCGTGCTGATCAGCCCGGAAATCGCCGCGAATTACGGCCTTCCGGAGAACTCCTCCCCGTAACCCACATCCTTTTGCGGCCTCCCGGGCCGACCGGGGCCCGGGCCGCAACTTGGCGCTTCTGCAGTCGCGCAAGTTGCGACATCATGCCGGCATGAAGCTGAGCACTCATGTTCTGGATACCGCGCTTGGCCGTCCGGCCGCAGGCCTTCGCATCGTCCTGACCCGCCTGAGCGACGGCGTCGTCATCGCCGACGTGCTCACCAACCAGGACGGGCGGGTCGACCAGCCGCTCCTGGTGGCCGACGCCGCCCAGCCCGGCCCCTACGAGATCGTCTTCCATGTCGGCGATTATTTCCGCCGCACGGGGGCGGCGACGTCCGAGCCGCCCTTCCTCGACCAGGTCCCGGTGCGCTTCGGGGCGGCCGAGAACGCGCATTACCACATCCCTCTTCTCGTCTCGCCCTACGCGTACTCCACCTATCGGGGAAGCTGAGCATGGCGAGAAGCACGATCCGATTCCTTCGCCGTAGCCGTGTCGTGGAGGTCGGAGGCTTCTCGTCCAGGACGACGCTGCTGGACTGGCTGCGCGAGCAGAACCGGTCCGTCGGCACCAAGGAGGGCTGCGCCGAGGGCGACTGCGGGGCCTGCACGGTGGTGCTCGGGCGCGTGCGCGAGGGGCGGCTCGTCTACGAGCCCGTCAATGCGTGCATCCTGCTGCTGGGCCAGATCGACGGAGCGGAGCTCATCACCGTCGAGGACCTGGCGCAGCGCGGCGAGCTGCATCCCGTCCAGGCCTCCATGGTGGCCCATCACGGCTCCCAGTGCGGGTATTGCACGCCGGGCATCGTGATGAGCCTGTTCTCGCTCTATCACGAGGGCGCGCGGCCGGTGACGCGCGAGGGCGTCTGCGACGCGCTGGCCGGCAATCTGTGCCGCTGCACGGGCTATCGGCCAATCATCGACGCGGCGCTCGAGGCCTGCGGCCAGGAGGCCGACGACGTGTTCTCCCAGCGTCGGCAGGCGACCGTCCAGGCGCTCGCCGATCTGGCGAGCGAGGAGGATCTCTTCGTCGGCGACGATCGCTCCTTCTTCGCAGCGCCCGCCAGCGAGGACGCGCTCGCGTCGCTGCTGTCCGAGCATCCCGAAGCCACGCTGCTGGCCGGCGGCACCGATGTCGGCCTGTGGCTCACGAAGGCGCTGGCGCCGCTGCGGAAGTTCATCTGGCTCGGCCGGGTGCGCGGCCTGGACGAGATCCACGACACTCCCGAGGTGCTCGGCCTGGGCGCGATGGTGAGCCATGCGCGCGCGCTCCCGTCGCTGGCCGCCATCGATCCGGACCTCGGCGAACTCATGCGCCGCTTCGGCGCGCAGCAGGTGCGGGCCTCGGGCACGGTCGGCGGCAACATCGCCAACGGGTCGCCCATCGGCGACCTCGCGCCGGCGCTGATCGTGATGGGGGCGATCCTGGAGCTCCGGCAGGGTCCCAATCGCAGGACCCTGGCGCTGGAGAACTTCTTCGTCGCCTATCGCCGGCAGGACAAGCGGCACGCCGAATATCTGCGCAGCATCCTGGTGCCCAAGCCGGGCCCGGCCGACCACGTGCGCATCTTCAAGGTCACGAAGCGCTTCGACGAGGACATCTCGGCCGTCATGATGGCCATGCGCCTCACCATCCAGGACGGCCGCATCGTCGGGGCCCGCATCGCCTTCGGCGGCATGGCGGCGACCCCGAAGCGGGCCAACGCGGTCGAGCACGCCTTGCTGGACTCGCAGATCGGCGAGGGTTCCGTCTGGGCCGTGGCGGCCGAAGCCCTGGCGCGGGACTTCACGCCCGTGGACGACCACCGCGCCTCGGCGGCCTACCGCCTGCAGGTGGCCAAGAACCTCGTCGTCAAGGCGCTCGCCGAGATCGCCGGCGCCCCCACCTCGGCGACGCGCATCATCGGCCACCGTACTGTGCCCCCACAGGAGACGTCAGGGCCCGTGGCCCAGCCGGAGTTCGCCCCATGAGCGCCGTCCTGGACAGCGACAAGCAGCCCCTGCGCCATGTCAGGCAGTCTCTGCCGCATGACAGCGCGGTCAAGCACGTGCAGGGGGCCGCGCTCTACATCGACGACATGCCCGAACCGGCCGGCGTGCTGCATATCGCCGTGGGCGGATCGCCTTATGCGCGGGGCAAGCTGATCGCCGTCGACCTGGAGCGGGTGCGCGCCATCCACGGCGTCGTCGCGGTGCTCACCGCCGAGGACGTGCCGGGCAAGAACGACATCGCCCCGGCCTTCGCGGACGAGCCCCTGCTGGCCGAGGGCCAGGTCCTGTTCCATGGCCAGCCCGTCTTCGCCGTCGTGGCCGAGAGCCGCGACGTCGCGCGCCGCGCCGCGCGCCTGGGCGCGATGACGATCGTGCAGGAGAAGCCGACCGTCACCGTCGAGGATGCGCACAAGCGCAACGAGACCGTCCTGCCCGACTACGCCTTCCGGCGCGGCGACGCGTCGGCCGCGATCCAGCGCGCCCCGCACCGAGTCGCGGACGTTTTTCGCATCGGCGGCCAGGAGCATTTCTATCTGGAGGGCCAGGCTGCGCTCGCCATTCCGGGCGAGGACGGGTCCGTCCACGTGCACTCCTCCACCCAGCATCCGACCGAAGTTCAGCATGTCTGCGCTCGCGTGCTCGGATTGCCCGACGCCCTGGTGACCGCCGAGGTCCGGCGCATGGGCGGCGCCTTCGGCGGCAAGGAGAGCCAGGCCACCCAGTGGGCCGCGCTCGCCGCGCTGGCCGCCACCGTCACCGGACGCCCCTGCAAGATCCGGCTGGACCGCGACGACGACATGGCCATGACCGGCAAGCGCCACGACTTCCGGGTCGACTGGGCGGCCGGCTTCGACGACGACGGGCGCATCCAGGGCGTCGAGATGGCCTTCCTGGCCCGCTGCGGCTGCTCGGCCGATCTGAGCCAGGGCGTGGTCGACCGGACGATGTTCCACGCCGACGGCTCCTATTTCCTTCCCGAACTGGTCATCGCGAGCCGGCGCCTGAAGACCAACACGGTGTCCAACACCGCTTTCCGCGGCTTTGGCGGCCCGCAGGGCATGCTGGCCATGGAGCGCATCGTCGACGCCATCGCGTGGCGGCTGAACCGCGACCCGCTCGATGTCCGCAAGGCCAATCTCTACGGACCCGAGCGCGACCTCACGCCCTACGGGATGACCGTGGAGGACCACGACGTCGGGTCCGCGATCCTCGACGAGCTCGAGCGGACCAGCGACTACCGCGCCCGGCGGGCCGAGATCGAGGCCTTCAACGCCACGTCCCCCATCCTCAAGCGCGGCATTGCGCTGACGCCGGTGAAGTTCGGGATCTCCTTCACGCTGTCCCAGCTCAACCAGGCCGGCGCACTCGTCCATGTGTATTCGGACGGGTCCGTGCACCTGAACCACGGCGGGACCGAGATGGGGCAGGGGCTCTACCAGAAGGTCGCCCAGGTCGCCGCCGAGGAGTTCGGCGTCGGTCTTGACCGCTTGCGGATCACGGCCACGACGACCGACAAGGTGCCCAACACCTCGCCCACGGCGGCGTCCTCCGGATCCGACCTCAACGGCATGGCGGCGATGATCGCGGCCCGGCAGATCCGCGACAGGCTGGCGGCGTTCGCGGCCGAGCATTTCGGCGTCGAGGCGTCGCACGTGGCGTTCCGGGACGACTGCGTGTTCGCCGGCAACCAGAGCGTCTCCTTCGCCGAACTGGCCAAGCGGGCCCATGCGGCCCGCATCCACCTCTCCGCGGCGGGGCATTACAAGACGCCCAAGCTGCACTGGGACCGGCCGAACGGGACCGGCCGGCCGTTCTTCTACTTCGCCTACGGGGCGGCCTGCTCGGAGGTCGTGCTCGACACGCTCACCGGCGAGAACCGCGTGACGCGCGTCGACATCCTCCACGATGTCGGGCGCTCCCTGAACCCCGCGCTGGACATCGGCCAGATCGAGGGAGGCTTCGTCCAGGGCATGGGGTGGCTGACCACGGAGGAGCTCGTCTACGACCCGCATGGCCGCCTGCGCACCCATGCGCCGTCCACCTACAAGATCCCGGTGGCGTCCGACGTGCCGGCGGACTTCCGCGTCGCGCTCTTCCCGGGCGAGAACCGGGAGGAGACGATCTACCGCTCCAAGGCGGTGGGTGAGCCGCCGCTGATGCTCGCCATTTCGGTGTTCGCCGCGCTGGCCGACGCGCTGCACGGGCTTTCCCCGGGCCGGCCGGTGCCGCTGGATGCGCCGGCCACGCCCGAGGCGATCCTCAAGGCGGTTCAGGCGCTTTCGACGGCCGGATGAATCGATGTCGCAGGCGGGCCGGGCCGGATTGAATCGATCCTTGAAGCGCTTCATCCAGGAGTTCAGGTGAACCTCGTCTGGATCCGCCTCCTTGAAACCGTCGACGCCCAGGGCCTCGCCGCCCTGGCGAGCGTCGTCGCGGTGGCCGGGTCGGCGCCGCGCGAGGCCGGGGCGCGCCTGGTGCTGCGGCCGGACGGCGGCTTCTGGGGCACGGTCGGCGGCGGCCAGCTGGAGTGGAGCCTCATCGGCGAGGCCCGCGCCGCGCTCGCCGCCGGCCGAGGCCCCGCGCAGGCGCGCGACTGGCCGCTCGGCCCGGACCTCGGGCAATGCTGCGGCGGGCGGGTCACGACCTGGGTGGAGACCTTCGACGCGCGCGACCGCGACATGCTGGCCCGCTTCGCGGCCCTGGAGGCGGCGGGACGGTTCGACGTCGCCGCGTGTCCGGGAGAAGACGGCCGCGTCGTCCGTCGCGTGCTCTCGTCCGCGGACCGTGCTCCCGCCGAGGGGGTCGTGGAACGCTTCGGCGACGACGGCGCGCCGGTCCTGCTCTTTGGCGCGGGCCATGTCGGGCGCGCCCTGGCGATCGCGCTCGCTCCGCTGCCGTTCCGCCTCACCTGGGTCGATTCGCGCGCCGGCGAATTTCCGGCGCACATCCCCGCCAACGCGACGGTTCGGGTCGCCGACAACCCCGTGGAGGTGGTCGGATCCGCGCCGCCGGGGGCTTTCGTCATGGTCATGACTCATTCTCACCCGCTCGATCTTGCGGTGACGACCGCGGCGCTGAAGAGGACCGAGCTCGGACCGGTGGGCCTGATCGGATCGGCGACCAAGCGCGCCCGATTCTTGAAGCGCATGCGCGAGGCGGGACTGTCGGACGCGGCCCTGGCGCGGCTGGTCTGCCCCATCGGGGCGCCGGGCGTCTCCGGGAAGGAGCCGGCCGTCATCGCGGCCATGACGGCGGCGCAACTCCTGCAATGGCGTGACGCAGCCCTGCGAATCGCTCATGGCGGGGCGGATTGGCTGAAGGTCGCGGGCGCAGGCCGCACGCGGCGTCATTGAGGGGACCCTGCATGACCATCGACTCGTCCGACCACGGCTTTCTGAAGCGGGCCGTCGACATATCCTACGACCATATGCGCTCGGGCGAGGGACGCCCCTTCGGCGCGATCCTGGTGATGAAAGGCAAGCCGGTCGCGGAAGGCTGGAACTCGATCTTCGCCTCCAAGGACCCGACCGCGCACGCCGAGCTGATGGCGATCCGGCGCGCCTGCAAGGTGCTGGGCCATGGGGACCTGACCGGATCGACCCTCTACGCCTCGGGCGAGCCTTGCCCGATGTGCCTGGGCGCCATGTATCTTGCCGGCGTCTCGCGATGCGTCTACGCCACCACCCGCCAGGAAGCGTCGCGCATCGGCGCCCAGACTGAGATCATCTACGAGGAATATCTCAAGCCGGAAGCCGAGCGGGCCATCCCCTGCATCCATGTGCCCATGCCGGAGGCCAGCGCGGCCTTCGACGAATGGCTCGCCAAGGCCCGCTGAACGCAAAGACTGGAGAAACGATGCCGAGCCCCGAAGACCTCGCCCATCTTGGCCGCGCCGTCGCGCTCTCGCGCGAGCGCATGGAGGCGAACCTGGGCGGACCGTTCGGGGCCGTGATCGTGCGCGACGGACACGTGCTGGCGGAAGGCTGGAACGAGGTCACCTCGAGCAACGACCCCACCGCCCACGCCGAGGTCTCGGCCATCCGCCGGGCCTGCACGGCCGTGGGCGATTTCAGCCTGGCGGGCGCCACCCTCTACACCAGCTGCGAGCCCTGCCCGATGTGCCTGGCCTCGGCCTACTGGGCGCGCATCGCGCGCATCGTCTACGCCAACACGCGGGACGACGCCGCCGCGATCGGGTTCGACGACGCGTTCATCTATGACGAGATGCCGAAGGCGCCGGCCGAGCGGGCCATCGTCATGGAGCACCGCCCTACGCCCGAAGCCGCTGCGGCCTTTGCGGCCTGGCTGGCCAAGCCGGACAAGGTCCAGTACTGAGGCGGGACGCCGGGGGGCGAGGACATGGGCGGTTTCGCAGTCGACTGGATCAATCTCGGTTTCAGGTGGTTTCACCTGATCGTCGGCATCGCGTGGATCGGCGCGAGCTTCCATTTCATCTGGCTCGACTTCAGCCTGCGCCGGCGCGAGACCATGAGCGAGGGCGTGCTGGGCACGTCCTGGATGGTGCATGGCGGCGGCTTCTACCATGTCGAGAAATACATGGTCGCGCCCGCGACCCTGCCGCCGGACCTGCACTGGTTCAAGTGGGAGGCCTATCTCACCTTCCTGTCCGGTTTCGGCCTGCTGGTGATCCAGTACTACTGGAACGCCAGCGCCTTCATGGTGGACCCGGCTGTCCTGGACATCTCAGGGGCAGAGGCGGTCATCATCTCCGTCATGACGCTCGCGGCGGGCTGGTTCGCCTATGACGCCCTGTGCCGCTCCCCGATCGGCGACCGGACCGAGCTGCTGGCGCTGGCCGTCTTCGCGCTGATCGTCGTCGCGTCCTTCGTTTTCACCAACGTGTTTTCCGGGCGCGGCGCCTTCATCCACATCGGCGCGATGGTCGGGACCATCATGGCCGCCAACGTCTTCCAGGTGATCATCCCCAACCAGAAGATCATCACGGCCGACCTTCTGGCCGGCCGGACGCCGGATCCCAAATACGGCAAGATCGGCAAGCAGCGCTCGCTGCACAACAACTACCTGACGCTGCCCGTCCTGCTGTTCATGGTCTCCAACCACTACGCCTTCCTGTATGCGCATCCGCAGTCCTGGCTCGTGGCCGCCTTCATCGTGCTGGCGGGCGGCATGGTGCGGCACTTCCTCAACCGGGTGGATGCGGGCGAGGCCCCGTCCAAGGTGGCCTGGGCGATTCCGGCGGCCGCGGCGGCGCTCGTCGCCGCGATCGTGTGGACCGCGCCCCGGGGCGCCGCGCACACGGAAGGGGTGACGGATGCGGACGCGCTCAGGATCACGCAGACGCACTGCGTGATGTGCCACGCGCCCAGGCCCACGCACGAGGCCTTCCGCGGCGGCGAGCCGCCCAAGGGCGTCGTGCTGAACTCGCCGGACGCCATACGCCGGCATTCCGCCCAGGTGGTCGCGCAGGCCGTGCAGGGCCGGGCGATGCCGCTGGGCAACGAGACCCATATGACCGACGCCGAGCGGGCCGCCCTCGGCGCCTGGCTCGCCCAGCGCTGAAAGCCACGCCATGACCCTCACGGACGTGAACGCGCTGAGCACGGGCGACTTCGTGGCGGCCTTCGGCGGCGTCGCCGAGCATACGGCCTGGGTCGCCGAGCGCGCCGAAGCGGCGCGGCCCTACGCCTCGGTCGACGCCATGGTCGCGGCGTTCCAGGCGGCGATCCTGCAGGCCGGCGAGGACGAGAAGACGGCCTTGCTCCGGGCCCATCCCGACCTTGCCGGGCGGGCCGCCGTCGCCGGGCGGCTGACGCGCGAGTCGGCCCGCGAGCAATCCGGCGCGGGGCTGGGCGGCCTGAGCGAAGAGGAGTTCGCCCGGTTCACGGCGCTCAACCAAGCCTATCGGGCGCGGTTCGAGATCCCCTTCATCCTGGCCGTGAAAGGGGCGGGCAAGACCCAGATCCTCGAGGCTTTCGAGAACCGGGTGGGCGGAACCGTCGCGGAGGAGCGGCTGACCGCCCTCGCGCAGGTGCTGCGCATCGTGCGCTTCCGGCTGGTCGAGCAGGTCGCCCCGTAACGCCGCTCAGCCGACCCTGACGGGCGCTCCGGTCCTGACCGATTCGGTCGCCGCGTCCGCCAGGATCTGGGCCTTCAGGCCATCCTCCCCGGACGGCGAGAAGGGTGACTTCTCCGTTACGGACGTCACGAAGGCGTCGAGCTCCAGCCGGTAGGCCTCGGCGTAGCGCTGCAGGAAGAAGTTCTGGACCGGATCGGCCTGGAAGCCTGAGGCGGTGGCGACCTCCACGGTGCTCTCATGGACGTTGCCGGCGCGGATCATGCCCTTGGAGCCATGCACCTCGACCCGCTGGTCGTAGCCATAGGTCGCCCGGCGGGAGTTGGAGATCTGGGCGATGCGCCCGCTCGCGGTCTTGAGCAGCACCGCCGCGGTGTCGACGTCCCCGGCCGCCCCGATGGCGGGGTCCACCAGCGCCGAGCCGACCGCGTAGACCTCCACCGGCTCCTCGCCCAGAAGGAATCGCGCCATGTCGAGGTCGTGGATCATCATGTCCCGGAACAGCCCGCCCGATCGCTTCACATAGTCCACCGGCGGCGGAGCGGGGTCGCGCGAAATCACCGACACGATCTCGACCTCGCCGGCCTCGCCGTCCCACAGCCGCCGGCGCAGCGCCGCAAAGTTGGGGTCGAAGCGCCGGTTGAAGCCGATCATCAGCTGGCCGCCGCAGTCCTCCACGACCTTGAGGCAGGCGCGGATGCGCTGCGCGTCGAGGTCGACGGGCTTCTCGCAGAACACGGCCTTCCCGGCCTGGCAGGCCTTCTCGATCAGGTCCGCATGCATGTCGGTGGGCGTGCAGATCAGCACCGCGTCGATGCCGCCGTCCTGCAGGATTCCATCGATCGTCCCTACCGTCGCGCCGGTCTCGGCGGCCACCGTCTGGCTCGCCTCCAGCGAGGCGTCGGCGACCGCGACAAGCTGCGCCTTGGGGTGGGCGGCGACATTGCCGCCGTGAATGCGGCCGATCCGGCCGGCGCCGAGCAGACCTACGCGCAGCATCTGGAGCTCCTCATATCCTAAGCGTATTCAGGCGATCCGACGCGCGGGCGGCCGTGGATCGCGCGCCAGAATACATATTCCGAATTGACGCGCCATTCGAATTTTTGTTTCATCCCGCCCAGGTCGCCGGACCGAAACGCGCCGGCGCCATGCCGGGTTCGAGGGGGAGGACCATGACCGAATCGTCTCGGGCGCAGCGCCTTTCCGGCAAGATCGCCATCGTCACGGGGGCCACCCAGGGGCTTGGGGAGGCGATCGCGCGCCGCTTCGCCGCCGAGGGCGCAGCAGGCCTCGTCATCACCGGGCGCAATCGTGAGCGTGGCGAGCGCGTCGCCAGAAGCCTGACCGAATCCGGATCGCGCACCGTGTTCGTGGAGGCCGATCTCGCCGACCACGCCCAGACGGCCCGCATCGCGCCGGCGGCCGACGAGGCCTTCGGGCGCGTCGACGTCCTCGTCAACGCGGCGGGGGACACCGACAGGGGCACCATCTTCGATACGAGCCCGGAGCTCTACGACCGGCTCATGGCGGTGAACCTCAAGGCGCCGTTCTTCCTGATCCAGGACGCCGCCAGGCTGATGCGGCGCGACGGGATCGCGGGCGCGGTCGTCAACATCCAGTCGATGTCCGCCCATGGCGGTCAGCCCTTCATCTGCGCCTACAGCGTGTCCAAGGGCGCGCTCGCGACGCTGACCAAGAACGCCGCCTTCTCGCTGATGCCCTGGCGCATCCGCGTGAACGGCCTGAACATCGGCTGGATGTCGACGCCCGGCGAAGACGCGGTGATGCGCCGCCACCATGGCGCGCAGGACGGCTGGCTCGAAAAGGCCGCCGCCGGGCAGCCTTTCGGACGCCTCGTCGATCCGGCCGAGGTGGCGAGCGCGACGGCTTTCCTGGCCTCCGCCGAGTCCGGCCTGATGACGGGCGCCAATATCGACCTCGACCAATCCGTGCTCGGGTGCTGGGAATCGGCCCCGCAGCCCTCGCGGCCGGCATGAGAGCCGCCATGAGCGAGCCGACCCTCGACGTCATCACCATCGGCCGGTCGTCCGTCGATCTCTACGGCCAGCAGATCGGCGGCCGCCTCGAGGACATGGCGAATTTCGTGAAGGCCGTCGGCGGCAGCCCCACCAATATGGCGGTCGGGGTCGCGCGGCTCGGCCTCAAGCCCGGCCTGATCACCCGTGTGGGCGACGAGCATATGGGCCGCTTCATCCGCGAGCAGCTCCAGCGCGAGGGCGTCGACACCGCCGGCGTGCGCACCGATCCGGACCGGCTGACCGCGCTCGTCGTGCTGGGCGTGCGCGACGAGAAGAGCTTCCCGCTGATCTTCTACCGCACGGACTGCGCCGACGGCGCCCTCGACGAGAGCGACATCGACGAGGCCTATGTGGCGTCGGCCAGGGCCGTGGTCGTCACCGGCACGCACTTTTCCCGGGCCAACGCCAATGCGGCCCAACGCAAGGCCATGCGGCTGGCCCGTCGCCATGGTCGCCGGGTGGCGTTTGACATCGACTACCGGCCCAACCTCTGGGGCCTGGCCGGCCACGGCGCGGGCGAGGAGCGCTATATCGGCTCCGACCAGGTCACCCGCATGCTCCAGGATGTCCTGCCCGAGTGCGACCTGATCGTCGGCACCGAGGAGGAGCTGCACATCGCCGGCGGGACCACCGATACCCTCGCCGCGATCCGGGCGGTGCGGGCGCTTTCGTCCGCCGTCATCGTGTGCAAGCGCGGCCCCATGGGCTGCGTGGTGTTCGCCGGGGCCATCCCGGACGACATCGAGGATGGCGAGAAGGGCCCCGGCTTCCCGGTTGAGGTCTACAACGTGCTGGGCGCCGGAGACGGCTTCATGGCGGGCTTCCTGCGCGGCTGGCTGATGGACGAGCCGATCGCGACCTGCTGCGCCTGGGCGAACGCCTGCGGGGCTTTCGCGGTGTCGCGCCTGATGTGCGCTCCCGAGTATCCCACCTGGCGCGAGCTGCAGCATTTCCTCGCCCATGGCTCGCCGGAGCGGGCGCTGCGCAAGGACGGCGTCCTCAACGACATCCACTGGTCGACGACGCGCCGTCCGCAGCCTGACGCCCTGATGGCGCTGGCGATCGATCATCGGGCCCAGCTGGAGGAGATGGCCGACAAGGCAGGCGCCCCGCGCGAGCGGATCAGCGACTTCAAGGTCCTGGCCGTCCGGGCCGCCGCCCAGGTCGCGCGCGGCGAGGCCGGTTTCGGCATGCTGCTGGACGGCGGCTATGGCCGCGAGGCGCTGTTTCGCGCCGCCGATCACGGTTTCTGGATCGGTCGGCCGGTGGAGAAGCCGGGCTCGCGCCCGCTCGACCTCGAAGTCGAAGGCATGGCGTCCCTGGGCGCCCACCTGGCCGAATGGCCCGTCACGCACACCGCCAAGGTGCTGTGCTTCTATCACCCGGACGACCCCGGCGACATGAAGCGCCGCCAGGAGCGCGAGCTGCGCCGCGTCTTCGACGCCTGCCGCAGCGTCGGCCGCGAGCTGCTGGTGGAGATCATCGCGTCGAAGCATGGCGCGCTCGACAGCGGCTGCACCGCGGCCGTCATGCGCCGCCTGTACGAGATCGGGGTCAGGCCCGACTGGTGGAAGCTGGAGTCCCAGCCCGACGCCCAGGCCTGGGCGGCCATCTCGGGCGTCATCGACGCGAACGACCCGCTCTGCCGGGGGATCGTGCTGCTCGGGCTCGACGCGCCCGAAGCCGAGCTGACCCGCTCGTTCCGGCTCGCCGCATCCTGTCCGCGCGTCAAGGGCTTTGCGGTGGGACGCACCATCTTCGCCGAGCCGGCGAGGGGCTGGCTCGCGGGCGCTCTCGACGACGAGGCGGCTGTCGCCGCCATGGCGGGCAATTTCGGCCGGCTCGTGCAGGCGTGGCGGAGCGCGGCCCCGTGACGGCGCCGCGCCGCGTCGGCGATCCTGATCGTCGGACGACATCCCTGACACGCCGAAGGAGGCGTCCATGACCGCGACCATCCGGCTCACCATGGCGCAGGCGCTCGTGCGCGCGATGGCCGCCCAGACGGTGGAGATCGACGGCGCGACAACGTCCGTCTTCGCCGGGGTCTGGGCCATTTTCGGCCACGGCAACGTCGCGGGCCTCGGCGAGGCGCTCTATGGCGCGCGGGACAGCCTGCCGACCTTCCGGGCGCACAACGAACAGGCGATGGCGCACGCCGCGGTCGCCTTCGCCAAGGCCTCGCGCCGCCGCCGCATGATGGCGTGCGCCACGTCGATCGGGCCGGGGGCGACCAACATGGTGACGGCCGCCGCCGTCGCCCATGTCAACCGCCTGCCGGTGCTCCTTCTGCCCGGCGACGTCTTCGCCTCGCGCCGTCCCGACCCCGTGCTGCAGCAGATCGAATCCTTCTCTGACGCCACCGTCAGCGCCAATGACTGCTTACGCCCTGTGTCCCGCTACTTCGACCGCCTGACGCGGCCCGAGCAGCTGATCCCGGCCTTCGAGCGCGCCATGGCGGTGCTCACGGATCCGGCCGAGTGCGGCCCCGTCACCCTGGCGCTCTGCCAGGACGTGCAGACCGAGGCCTATGACTATCCGGCCAGCCTGTTCGAGGAGCGCGTCTGGACCAGCCGCCGCAGCCGACCCGACGCAAGCGAGCTGAGGTCGGCCGCCGCCTTGCTGGCCAAGGCCGAAAAGCCGTTGGTCATCGCGGGAGGCGGCGTGCTCTACAGCGAGGCGGAGGAGCGCCTGCGGGCCTTCTGCGAGGCGCGCGGCTATCCGGTGGTCGAGACGCAGGCCGGCAAGAGCTCGCTGCCGGACGATCACGCGCTCAATCTCGGCGCCGTGGGCGTCACCGGCACGGGCGCGGCCAACGCGCTGGCCGAGGAGGCCGACGTGATCCTGGCGGTCGGAACCCGGCTGCAGGATTTCACCACCGGCTCGTGGTCCCTGTTCCGGAACCCGGCGCGGCGCATCATCGGGCTGAACGCCCAGCCCTTCGACGCCGGCAAGCACCGCGCCCAGCCGCTCGTGGCGGACGCCCAGGCGGGGCTTGACGACCTCGACGTCGCGCTGGGCCGCGCCGGATCGCCTCCGGCCTGGCGCGAGCGCATCGCCGCCGAGAAGGCGGCGTGGGCGCCGACGGCGGCCCGCTACACGCAGGCCTCCAACGCGGATCTGCCGAGCGACGCCCAGGTGATCGGCGCGGTGCAGCGCACCTCGGAGCGCTCCGACGTCGTGGTCTGCGCCGCCGGCGGCCTCCCTGGCGAACTGCATAAGCTGTGGCGCGCGGGCGCGCCGGGCGGCTATCACATGGAATATGGCTACTCCTGCATGGGCTATGAGATCGCCGGCGGCCTCGGCGTCGCCATGGCGCTGCCCGACCGGCGCGTGACCGTGATGGTCGGCGACGGCTCCTACCTGATGATGAACTCCGAGATCGCCTCGGCCGTGATGCTGGGCGTCAGCTTCACCATCGTGATTCTCGACAACCGGGGTTTCGGCTGCATCAATCGGCTGCAGCGCGCGACGGGTGGCGCCTCCTTCAACAATCTCCTGGCGGACGCCCGCCATGAGCGCCTGCCCGCCATCGACTTCGTCGCGCACGCGGCCTCGCTTGGCGCCGCGGCCGAGAAGGTCGACGGCCTCTCCTCGCTGGAGGAGGCGCTCCGCCGCGCCCGCGGCCGCTCGGGCGTGAGCGCCATCGTGATCGATACCGACCCGCTCGCGTCCACGGATGCCGGCGGCCATTGGTGGGACGTAGCCGTTCCGGAAGTCTCGGACCGGGCCGAAGTCCGCGACGCGCGCGCCCGTTACGAAGAGGCCCTGCGCGACCAGCGCATCGGCGATTGACGACAGACCAGACCGGAGATTCCCATGCCCATCCGCCTCGGCGCGAACCCCATCGGCTGGTCCAACGACGACCTGCAGCACATCGGCGGCAAGACGCCCCTCGAGACCTGCCTCCGCGAAGCCAAGGAGGCCGGCTTCGAAGGCATGGAGCTCGGCCATAAGTTCCCGCGCGAGCCGGAAGCCCTCAAGGCTGCGCTGGCGCCCTTCGGCATGGCCTGCGTCTCGGGCTGGTATTCGGCCGAACTCCTGACCCGCGACGCTGACGCCGAGATGCGCAGCCTGCGTCCCCATCTCGACCTGCTGAAGGCGATGGGCTCGACCGTGCTCGTCTTCGCCGAGACGTCGAACGCCATCCATGGCGACCGGTCCAAGCCCTTGTCGGCCCGCCCCGTGATGGCGGCGGGAGCCTGGGCCAAGTTCGGCCGGCGTCTGACGGAGGTCGCGGACCGCACGCTCGCCGAGGGCGTGCGCGTGGTCTACCATCACCACATGGGCACCATCGTGGAGAGCGAAGCCGATATCGACGCCCTCATGACGGCCACCGGTCCCTCCGTGCACCTCCTGCTCGACACCGGCCACGCCACATGGGGCGGCGCCGACCCGGCGGCCCTCGCCCGCCGCTATAGGAGCCGCATCAGCCATGTTCACGCCAAGGACGTGCGCCGCCCCGTGATGGAGAAAGCGCGCGCGCAGGGTTGGAGCTTCCTCGACGCCGTCCTCGGAGAGGGGGCCGAGCTCGGCGTCTACACGGTCCCGGGCGACGGCATGGTCGACTATGTGTCGGTCTTCCGCGAACTTCTCGGCTATTCCGGCTGGGTGGTCGTCGAAGCCGAGCAGGATCCCGAGAAGGCCAATCCGCTCGAATACGCCAAGCGGGGCGTCGCCCATCTCAGGGCCGCCCTCGCCGAGGCCGGCCTGAGCTAGGCTTCGCCGCCGCACCAGACTGGAGCGCCGCCATGTCCCACCTTCTTGTCAGGCCGTCTCTCCCGGACGCGCAAGGCGCGGTGCATCGCATCACGCCGGCCAGCGCCGGCTGGCGCTATGTCGGCTTTGAGGTCTATCGGCTGCCCGCCGGAGCCCGGATCGCCAAGGACACCTTGGGCGAGGAAGCCTGCCTGGTGATGGTGTCCGGTAAGGCGAGGGTCGGCTCCGGGGGCAAGGACTTCGGAGTGATCGGCGGCCGAGCGAGCCCGTTCGAGGGCGCCCCCTGGTCCCTCTATGCGCCAGCAGGGTCGTCCTGGTCGGCCGAGGCCGAGAACGACTGCGAGATCGCGGTCTGCTCCGCGCCGGCCAAGGGTCTTCTGCAGGCCCGCGTCATCGCGCCCGACGAGGTCGGCCGGGAGACCCGTGGAACCGGGACCAATGTCAGGCATGTCCGCAACATCCTGCCCGACACCTCGCCCCACGCCGAGAGCCTGCTGGTCGTGGAGGTGATCACGCCAGGCGGCCACTGGTCGAGCTACCCGCCCCACAAGCACGACACGGACGACGTCCCGCGCGAGACCTACCTGGAAGAGACCTATTATCACCGCCTCGCCCAGCCGACCGCTTTCGCGCTGCAGCGCGTCTACACCGACGACCGCTCCCTCGACGAGACCATGGCGGTGTCGGACGGCGACGTCGTCCTCGTGCCGCGAGGATATCACCCCGTGGGCGCCCCCCATGGCGTGGACCTCTATTACCTCAACGTGATGGCGGGCCCCGTCCGACAGTGGAGGTTCACGATGTCGCCCGATATGGCCTTCCTCACGTGGTGAGCACGGACGAAACCCGCCTGCGCGAGGAGATCTGCCGCGTCGGCGCCAGCCTCTACGCGCGCGGCTACACGGTGGGCTCCGCCGGCAACATCTCGGCGCGCCTTCCGGACGGTTATCTGATCACCCCGACGGACGCCTGCCTCGGCTTCCTCGATCCCGCGCGCCTCGCCAGGTTGGGACCGGACGGGACGCAGCTCTCCGGCGACCGGGCCTCCAAGACCATCCTGCTGCACCGGGCCGTCTACGCCGCGGACCCGACGCTGGGCGGCGTGGTCCACACCCATTCGACGCATCTCGTCGCGCTGTCGCTGACGCCCGGCGTGGACCCCGCCAACCTGGTCCCGCCGCTGACCCCGTATCACGTCATGAAGGCCGGGCGGATCCCGCTGATCCCCTATCGGCGGCCGGGCGACCCGGACGTCGTCGGGCTCGTGACGCCCCATGTGGCGACCTGCCGGGGCGTGATGCTGTCGCGCATCGGGCCGACCTTCTGGCACGAGACGGTGGCCGGCGCCTCGGCCGCCCTGGAGGAGGCGGAGGAGACGGCCAGGCTCGTCTTCCTCACCCGCGGCGCCTGCCAGGCGCCTCTGGACGAAAGCCAGATCCAGGATCTGCGCGCCGCTTTCGCGGCGAAATGGTGAGGGCTTCCCTTTCCGCCCGGGCGGGACGAAGCTGCAACGCCTGCGGCCGGAGAAACGGACCATGCTGCTCGGAGTGATCGCCGACGACCTGACGGGAGCGACCGACGTCGCCCTGATGCTGGCGCGGGAAGGCATGAAGGTGGTCCAGACCGTGGGCGTTCCCGCCTCGGCGGAGACCCTGCCCGAAGCCGACGCGGTTGTGGTGTCGATGAAGTCGCGCACCAACCCGGCGGCCGAGGCCGTCGAATGGTCGCTCGCCGCCTGCGACGCGCTGGTCGGCGCGGGGGCGCGGCAGATCCTCTTCAAATATTGCTCGACCTTCGATTCGACCGACCAGGGCAATATCGGCCCGGTCGCCGAGGCTCTGATGCGGCGCCTCGACGTGCGCTGGACGGTGGCGTGCCCGGCTTTCCCGGCCAATGGACGCTCGGTCTACCAGGGGCATCTCTTCGTCGGCGCGCAGCTTCTGTCCGACAGCCCCATGAAGGATCATCCGCTCACCCCCATGCGGGACTCCAACCTGGTGCGCGTGCTGCAGCGCCAGACGTCGGTCAAGGTGGGCCTCGTCCCCGTGCAGGTGGTGGAGCAAGGCGCGGCGGCGACGCGCGCCGCCTTCGAGGCGCTGGGCCAGGATGGCCCGTGCATCGCCATCGGCGACGCCATCACCGACGCGCATCTGCGCGTCCTGGGCGAAGCATTCGCGGGGCAACCGCTCCTGACGGGAGGGTCGGGCATCGCGCTGGGGCTGCCCGACAATTTTCGCCGCGCCGGCCTGCTGGACCCCAGGGGCGAGGCGCGCCCGTTCCATGCGCCGGCGGGGCGCGAGGCCGTGCTGGCCGGAAGCTGCTCGGCCGCCACCCGCGGCCAGGTCGCGGCGGCGATCGAGGCCGGCATGGAGGCCTTTGCGCTCGACCCGGTCGCCATCGCGGAAGGCCGCATGACGGCCGACGACGTGCTGGGCTGGGCCGGGGCCCGCCTGGGCCGCGGGCCCGTCCTGGTCTACTCCACCGCTGAACCCGAGGCGGTGGCCAAGGCCCAGAGCCAGCTCGGCCGCGACGTCGCAAGCGCTCTGGTGGAGCGGCTGCTCGGCGAGGTCGCCCAGGGCCTGGCGGCCGCTGGCGTCACCCGGATGGTCGTGGCCGGAGGCGAGACCTCCGGCGCGGTCGTGGGCGCGCTCGGCGTCTCCATGCTGGAGATCGGCCCGGAGATCGATCCCGGCGTGCCGTGGACCCTGGCCGCCGACGGCGGCCGCATGGCGCTTGCGCTCAAATCCGGCAATTTCGGCGGCCGCGACTTCTTCCGCAAGGCCCTGGCCATGCTGGGCTGATCGCTCGCCGCGCGAGCGCGAAGATGCGGCGGGCTTCCCGGACCCGCCGCAGAGGCTTCACGAAGCGTGGTGGCTGGGCTGCAGGCCGTAGACCGGCGTCGGGATGCCCTCCATCCGGGCCTTCAACTGCAAGGCGAGAAACTGCGAGTAGTGGCGCGACTGGTGCAGGTTGCCGCCGTGCATCCACAGCGCCTCCTGCTGGGTCGGCTTCCACATGTTGCGCTGCTCGCCCTCCCACGGGCCTGGATCCTTGGGCGTGTCGGAGCCCAAGCCCCAGACCTTGCCGACCTTGTCGGCCATCGCCTGGCCGCACAGGTCCGCCACCCAGCCATTCATGGAGCCATAGCCGGTGGCGTAGACGATGACGTCCGCCGGGATCTCCTCGCCCGTGTCGAGCCTGACCCCATGCTCGGTGATCTCCTCCACCTGGCCCGACTTCAGCTTGATCTTACCGTCGATGATGAGCTGCGAGGCGCCGATATCGATGTAGTAGCCGGAGCCGCGCCGCAGATACTTCATGAACAGGCCCGAGCCGTCCGCGCCCCAGTCCAGCTTGAAGCCGGCTTTCTCCAGGTCGCGGTAGAAGTCCGCGTCCATCTCCTTGATCTTCTCGTAGACCGGGATCTGGAACGTGTGGAGGATGCGGTAGGGCAGGGAGGCGAAGATCAGGTCCGCCTTCGCGGTCGTCATTCCGCCCTGGACGGCGCGCTCGGAGTAGAGATCGCCCAGCCCCACCTCCATCAACGAGTCCGACTTGACGATGTGCGTCGAAGACCGCTGCACCATCGTGACGTCGACGCCCGCCTCGTAGAGGGCCGCGCAGATGTCATGGGCGGAGTTGTTGGAGCCGATCACCACCACCTTCTTGCCGACATAGCCGTCGGGGCCCGGATGGCGTGACGAGTGGTGCTGCTCGCCCTTGAAGCGCTCCATCCCCTTGAACCGGGGCATGTTGGCCTTGCCCGACATGCCCGTCGCGAAGACGAGCTGCTTGGGCCGCAGCGTGATCTCCTGGCCGCCGCGTTCGACGACGACGGACCATTCCTTTTTAGCGCCGTCCCACGTGGCGCTCTTGGCCGTGGCGCTGGTCCAGTAGTTCAGCTCCATGATCTTGGTGTACATCTCGAGCCAGTCGCCGATCTTGTCCTTCGGCGAGAACACCGGCCAGGTCTTCGGGAAGTCGAGATAGGGCAGGTGATCGTACCAGACGGGATCGTGCAGGCAGAGCGACTTGTAGCGCTTGCGCCAGCTGTCGCCGGCCCGCTCGTTCTTCTCCACGATGATGGTGGGCACGCCCAGCTGCCGCAGCCGCGCGCCGAGCGCGATGCCGCCCTGGCCCCCGCCGACGATCACCACATAAGGCTGCCGGGTGAAGCCCAGCGTCGCCGCCTCGTCCTCCCGCTCCTCCTTCCAGCTCTTGGCGCCCGGATTGACCCCGTGCTTGGCCCCGAGCGGCCGGGTGAAGCCCGCCTTCTCCTCGTGCCCCTTCAGCTCCACCATGGTGGTCAGCAACGTCCAGATCAGGCCGTCCTTGAGGCGCACCAGGCCATAGCCGCGGGCGACGCCGGTCTCGAAGGCGATCCAGGCCTCCAGCATGCCGCCATTCTCGGTGGCGGGCTCGTTGTCGGCCACGCGCCAGCCGGACGGCTTCGTCCCGGCCAGGCAGGCCGCCAGCATGTCGCGGACCTGGTCTCGGCCCTCGAGCGTCTTGATGTTCCAGGTGAATGCGACGAGGTCGCGCCAGTAGCATTCCGGCGCGAAGAAGCTGACGGCCTTGTCGATGTCCCCGGCTTGCAGAGCCTCGTCGAAGCGGGACAGGATCGCGTTCACGCGCGCCGTAGGCGTCGTGTCGAGCATGACGTTTCCCCCTTGTCAGGGCCGCGCTTAATCGTTGCGGCTCCGGACGGAGAACTATGCCTCCTTCGAGGGAACGCGCCTAGCCGCGTTTTGCGTGTGCTGGGTTGAGCTGACCGCGTCCGTCAGAACGTCTTCGCCCCGCGCACCAGCACGTAATAGGCGTAGAGCGAGGTGGTGCCGCAGATATAGAGGCGGTTGCGCCGGAGCGCGCCGAAGCAGACATTGGCGACGATCTCCGGGACGTTGATCCGCGCGATCATGGACCCGTCCGGATCGTAGACATGCACGCCGTCAGCGGCCGACGTCCAGATCCGCCCGTCCTCGTCGCATCGGAAGCCGTCGAACATGCCGTTCGTGCAGGTGGCGAAGATCTCGCCGCCCTTGAGGCTGCGCCCGTCCTGGACGTCGAAGACGCGGATGTGCCGGGGTCCGTTCTCAAAATGGCTCGCGCCGGTGTCGGCGATGTAGAGCTTCGATTCGTCCGGCGAGAAGGCGAGCCCGTTCGGGCGCTTGAAGGCGTCGGCCACGATGTCCACGGCCCCGCTGTCCGGGTCGATCCGGTAGACGTGGCAAGCCCCGATCTCGCTCTCCGCCCGGGCGCCCTCATAGTCCCAGTCGATGCCGTAGGCCGGGTCGGTGAACCAGATCGAGCCGTCGGACTTCACCACCACGTCGTTGGGCGAATTCAGGCGCTTGCCCTGCCAGCGGTCGGCCAGCACCGTGACGGTCCCATCGAACTCCGTGCGCGTCACGCGCCGGCCCAGATGCTCGCAGGACACGAGCCGGCCCTGGCGGTCGACCGTATGGCCGTTGGTGTTGTTGGACGGCTCGCGGAAGACAGAGACGCTCCCATCCGTCTCGTCGTAGCGCATCATCCTGTTGTTGGGGATGTCGGACCAGACCAGGTAGCGACCGGCGGGGAAATAGGCCGGCCCCTCGGCCCAACGGCACCCGTCGTAAAGCCGCTCCAGCTTGGCGGTCTTGTTGAACAGGCCCTTGGCGCGCGGGTCCAGGACCTCGTAGGGCGGATCGATGATGGGCTTGGGCATGTCAGGTCTCCCGATGCGGCTCGTTGTCCAGCCTCTGATGCAGATCGATTCGTCAGACGGAGGCGGTCAGTCCGCCGTCCACCATCAACATGTGGCCGCTGACGAAGTCGGAGGCCGACGACGACAGGAAGATCGCGGCGCCGATGAGCTCTTCCAGCTTGCCCCACCGTCCCGCGGGCGTGCGGCCGCACAGCCAGGCGCTGAATTCCGGGTTGTTGACGAGCGCGGCGTTGAGAGGCGTGTCGAAATAGCCCGGGCCGATGGCGTTGACCTGGATGTTGTGCTTGGCCCACTCGGCGGCGAGCCCCCGCGTCATCATCTTCACCGCGCCCTTGGTGGCCGTGTAGGGCACGATCGTCGGCCGGCCGAGCTCGCTCTGCACCGAGCCGATATTGACGATCTTGCCGCTGCGCCGCTGGATCATGCGCCGCCCGACCGAGCGGGACACGAAGAACGCGCTGTCCACATTGGTGCGGAAGATGTCGCGCCAGGCCTCGTCGGGAAAGTCCTCGGCGGGCCCGCGATGCTGCTTTCCGGCGTTGTTGATGAGGATGTCGAGAGGCCCCACCTCGGTCTCGATCCTCGCCACTGCGTCTTCGATGGCTTTCGGATCGGTCACGTCGAAAACGCTCGCCGAGACGTTGAGGCCCTCCCTCGCCAAGTGCTCGACGCCCTCGGCGAGCTTGGCGGCGTCCCGGCCGTTCAGCACCACGCGCGCGCCTGCGCGCGCCAGGCCTCCCGCCAGCGCGTAGCCGATTCCCTGGCTCGATCCCGTCACGAGGGCGAGGCGTCCGGTGAGATCGAAGAGTGACAGAGACATGGGGCGCTCCGGCGCGGGATGGGGAATGGCCGAGACGTTCGGCGTCAGCCGCACCGTATGGGCGAAGCGCAAGCCGGGCAACGGGGCCCATGGCGGCCGCCGCCCGCGTTCCCCTCGACGCCGTCGCCGTCCTGCGTCTAGCATGGACGCGCGCGGCCTCGGCTTGGGGACCGGCGGGAGTGGATGCAGATGCTGTTCGATCGAAGGCTTTTCCTGGCCGGCTCACTGGCCTCGATGGTCGCCGCCGGCGCCCTGGGCGGCGCGCCCGTCGCGTTCGCGGCGGCCCGCAAGGACGTCATCGTCGGGATCCGCCTGGAGCCGCCCCATCTCGATCCGACCGCCGGGGCCGCCGCCGCGATCGGCGAGGTCGTTTACGCCAACCTGTTCGAGGGCCTGACGCGGATCGACCGGAACGGCGCCGTCAAGCCGGCGCTGGCGGAGAGCTGGACGATTTCCGAGGACGGCAAGACCTACGTCTTCAAGCTGCGCGCCGGGGCGGCGTTCCACGACGGGTCGCCCTTCGACGCCGGCGTGGTGAAGTTCAATCTCGACCGCGCCCGCGCGCCCGACAGCGTCAATCCCCAGAAGACGCTCTTTTCCGCCATCGAGGCCGTCGACGTCGTCGACCCCGCCACCGTGAAGGTGAGCCTGAAGCAGCCGACAGGCGGCTTCCTGTTCGGCCTCGGCTGGCCGGCGGCCGTCATGCTGTCGCCCGCCACCGCGGCGGACGCCAAGACCAAGCCCGTGGGCACCGGCCCTTTCCGGTTCGTCGGCTGGGCCAAGGGATCCAGCGTCGAACTGGCCCGCGCCGACAAGCACTGGGGCGCGCCCGTCAAGCTCGACAAGATCGTGTTCAAGGTGATCGGGGATTCGTCGGCCTCCTTCGCGGCCCTGATGGCCGGCGACATCGACGCGTTCCCGATCTATCCGGCGCCCGAAAACCTGGATCAGTTCCGCGCCGATCCGCGCTTCAAGGTCGTGGTCGGGAACACCGAGGGCAAGACCATCCTGGCGCTGAACAACGGCCGCAAGCCGTTCGACGACATCCGCGTGCGCCGGGCGCTGTCGCACGCGATCGATCGCAAAACCGTCATCGACGGCGCCATGTTCGGCATCGGCAAGCCGATCGGCTCGCATTTCGCCCCGCAGGACCCGGGCTATGTGGACCTCACCGGCAAGTACCCGCACGACGTGGCTAAGGCCAAGGCGCTGCTGAAGGAAGCCGGCGTGGCGGAAGGGACCAAGCTCAGGCTCGTGCTGCCGCCTCCCGACTATGCAAGGCGCGGGGGCCAGATCATCGCGTCCCAGCTCAAGGCCGTCGGCCTCGAGGTCGAGATCGTCCCCATGGAGTGGGCCCAGTGGCTCTCCGACGTCTTCAAGGGCAAGAACTACGACATGACGATCATCTCGCATGTCGAGCCTCTGGACCTCGATATCTACGCGCGCGACGATTATTACTTCGACTACAAGAGCCCCGCCTACAAGGCGATCTATGCGGAGCTGGCCGCGACCGCCGACCAGGGCAAGCGCGTCGAGCTCTACAAGAAGGCGCAGGAGCAGATCGCCGAGGACGCCGTCAACGTGTTCCTGTTCCTGCTGCCCAAGAGCGGCGTGTGGAGCGCCGACCTGCAGGGGCTCTGGGAGAACGCCCCCATCCCGGCCAATGACCTCACCGAGGTGAGCTGGAAGGGGTGAAAGCGGGCCTCGCGGGAGGGCGTTGACCCATGGCGGCCTTTGCGCTGCGCCGGCTTCTCGCCCTTCTCGCGACGCTCGCGGCGGCGACGCTGATCGTCTTCACCGTCATGGAGGTGCTGCCCGGCGATCCCGCCCAGGTGATGCTCGGCACCGAGGCGCGGCCCGACACGCTGGCGGCGCTGCGCGACAAGCTCGGCCTGAACCAGCCGGCGCCGGAACGCTACGTGGCGTGGGTCGCCGGCCTGCTCCGCGGCGATTTCGGCGTCAGCTACACCTATTCCACGCCGGTCTCCGAACTCCTGGCCGAGCGCCTGCTGGTCAGCCTGCCGCTCGCGCTCCTGGCTCTCGCCCTCGCGACGGCGATCGCCATCCCGCTGGGCGCGTGGGCGGCGGCGAACCGCAACGGCGCGGCCGATCTTAGCGTCATGACGGCCACCCAGGTCGGCGTCGCGACGCCGAACTTCTGGTTCGCCATGCTGCTGGTGCTGCTCTTCAGCATCACGCTGCGCTGGCTGCCGGCCGGCGGCTTTCCGGGCTGGTCCGCCGGGCCGTGGCCCGGCCTGAGGGCGCTCATCCTGCCGGCCGTCGCGCTCGCGCTGCCGCAGGCGTCGATCCTGGCGCGCGTCATGCGCTCGTCTCTGCTCGACACACTGGGCGAGGACTATGTCCGCAGCGCCCGGGCCAAGGGCCTGTCGGAGGGGCAGGCGCTGCGCCGGCACGCGTTGCGCAACGCGCTCATCCCGGTCCTCACCATCATGGGCCTGCAGTTCTCCTTCCTGCTGGCCGGGACGATCATCATCGAGAACGTGTTCTACCTGCCGGGCCTCGGGCGCCTGGTGTTCCAGGCCATCAACCAGCGCGATCTCGTGGTGGTGAAGAGCGTGGTCGTGGTCCTCGTGGCCAGCGTCATCGTCGTGAACTTCGCCGTGGACATGGCCTATGCGGTCGTGGACCCTCGGCTGAGGAGGCGCGCGTGAGCGCCGCCCTGGAGCGCGCGCCCTCCGGCTGGGCGGGCCGGGCCGTCCGGCACCGCAGCTTCCTGGCGGGGGCCGCCATCGCCGGCGCGGTCGCCGCCGTCGCGGCCGTCTCGCTGGTCTGGACGCCGTGGGATCCGGCCGCGCTGGACATTCCGAACAAGCTCAGGGCGCCCTCCGCCGATCATTGGTTCGGGACGGACCAGTTCGGCCGCGACACTCTGTCGATGATCATGCGCGGCGCCGTCACCTCGATGGCGGTCTCGGTCGTGGCGGTCGGGATCGGGGCCGGGATCGGGACGCCGCTCGGCCTGCTGGCCGCCCAGCAAAGAGGCGCGGCGGACCAGGCCATCATGCGGGCCAACGACTTCATCTTCGCCTTTCCGGCCCTGCTCATCGCCATCATGCTGCGCGAACTGTTCGGCCCGGGCGCGGTCAACGCCATGGTCGCCATCGGCATCTTCAACATTCCCGTCTTCGCCCGCGTCGCCTACGGGGCCGCGCTGCCCATCTGGACGCGCGACTTCATCCTGGCGGCGCGCGTCGCCGGCAAGGGCGCGGCCCGGATCACCGCCGAGCACGTGCTGCCCAACATCGCGAGCCTGATCATCGTCCAGGCGACCATTCAGCTCTCGCTTGGCGTGCTGGCCGAAGCCGCGCTGTCCTATGTGGGTCTCGGCGTGCAGCCTCCGGCTCCGAGCTGGGGGCGAATGCTGAACGAAGCGCAGACCCTGATGGCTCTGGCGCCGCGCCTTGCGCTCATTCCCGGCCTCGCCATCATCGTCACCGTGCTCGGCCTCAACCTGCTCGGGGACGGGCTGCGCGACGTGCTGGACCCCCGCCTCGCCAGGGAGCGCTGAGTGGCGGTCCTCGACATCGCGGGGCTCGACCTGACGATCCACGGCGCGCCGATCCTGAAGGGGATCTCGCTCGCGGTCGGCGAAGGGGAGGTGCTCGGGCTTGTGGGCGAGTCCGGCTCCGGCAAGAGCCTGACGGCGCTCAGCGTCATGCGGCTCCTGCCGCGCGGCGCCAAGGCGGCGGGCTCGATCCTGTTCGACGGGGCCGACATCCTCGCGCGGAGCGAACGCGAGATGCGCGGCCTGCGCGGCCGCCAGATCGGTATGGTGTTCCAGGAGCCGATGACCGCCCTGAACCCCCTGAAGACCATCGGCGAGCAGGCCGCGGAAGGCTTCCGGCTGCATCTGGGGCTCAGCCGGCGCGAGGCCGCCGCCAGGGCCGAGCGCATCCTGGAGCGCGTCGGGCTCCCGGCCGCCGAGGTCCCGCCCGACCGCTATCCGCACGAGCTTTCGGGCGGGCAGCGCCAGCGCGTGGTCATCGCCATGGCGGTGGCGCTCTCGCCCCGGCTGGTGATCGCCGATGAGCCGACGACGGCCCTCGACGTCACCACCCAGGCGCAGATCCTGGCCCTGCTGCGCGAACTCGTGGCCGAGAACCGGTCGAGCCTGCTCCTGATCACGCATGACCTCGCGGTGATCGGGGCCATGGCGGACAGGGTGGCCGTCATGCAGCGCGGCGCCGTCGTCGAGGCCGGGCCGGCCGCCGGCTTTTTTGGCGCGATGCGGCATCCCTATTCCCGGGCGCTGCTGGCCGCCTCGCGCCACGTTCCCCGACGGACAACGCCTCCGGCCGCGCCGGAGCCGCTGCTCCAGGTCGAGGGGCTCGTGCGCGACTACGTGACGCCGCGCGGCAACCCGTTCCGCGCAGCCCCCCGCAAGCGGGCGGTGGACGGCGTCAGCTTCGCCATCGGCCGGGGGGAAAGCGTCGGACTGGTGGGGGAATCCGGCTCCGGAAAGTCCACCGTCGCCCGTGCGACCCTGGCGCTCGAGGCCCCCCAGGGGGGCGCGATCCGGCTCGGCGGCCGCGACGTCGCCGCCCTCTCCGGGGAGGAGCTCCGCTTCTTCCGGCGTCGGGTGCAGATGGTCTTCCAGGACCCGTACGGCTCGTTCGATCCCCGCCACAAGGCCGGGCGCATCGTGGCCGAGCCGCTCCGGCTCATGGGCGAGGTGAGCGACCGGGCGGGGCGCATCGCCCAAGCGCTGCGCGAGGTGGGCCTCGATCCGTCCGACGCGGACAAATATCCGCACGAATTTTCGGGCGGCCAGCGCCAGCGCCTCGCCATCGCCCGCGCGCTGATCACGCGTCCCGACCTGATCGTGCTCGACGAACCCGTTTCGGCGCTGGACGTGACGATCCGCGCCCAGGTCCTCGACCTTCTCGCCGACCTTCAGTCGCGGCTGGGGCTGGCCTATCTATTCATCTCGCATGACCTTGCGGTCGTGCGCGCCATCACCGACCGTGTGCTGGTGATGTGGCGGGGGAGGGTGGTCGAGCAGGGCCCCACCGGGCAGGTGCTGGACGACCCCCGGCATTCCTATACCCAGGAGCTCGTGGCCGCCTCGCTGCATCTGGCCGACGCCATGGGGCGGCGCGGCGCGGGAGGCCACGACGGCCAGAGACGCGAGACATGACCCGTGCGGTGACCACCATCGGCTTCGACGCCGACGACACGCTCTGGCACAACGAGCGCTTCTACCGGCTCACGGAAGAGCGCTTCGCCGCGCTGCTCGCCGAGCACGCCGATCCGGGCGACGTGTCGCGCCGGCTTCTCGACGCCGAGAAGCGCAATCTCGGGATCTACGGGTTCGGCATCAAGGGCTTCACGCTGTCGATGATCGAGACCGCCGTCGAGATCACCGAGAGCCGCGTTCCGGCCAGCGTCATCGGCCAGATCCTGGCCGTCGGGCGCGACATGCTGGCCCATCCGGTCGAGACCCTCCCGCATGTGCGCGAGACGCTGGAGGCGCTCGCCGGGCGCTACCGGATGGTGATGATCACGAAGGGCGACCTCTTCGACCAGGAGCGCAAGCTCGCGGCGTCCGGGCTCGGCGAACTCTTCGACGCCGTCGAGATCGTCAGCGACAAGAACGCGGCCACCTATGAGCGCATCTTCGCCCGCCATGGCGACGGCCCGGCCCTGAGCCTGATGGTCGGCAACTCGATCCGGTCCGACATCCTTCCCGCGCTGGCGGCCGGCGCCTGGGCGGTGCATGCGCCGCACGACCTGACATGGGACTACGAACTCGCCGCCGCCCCCGTGGCGCATCCGCGGTTCCGCGAGATCGCGCATCTGGGAGAGCTGCCGGCGATCCTCGACGCCCTGGAGGCGCCTACGCCCTCGGAGAGCTGAGCGTCTCCCACCCGGCCAGGGCCTCATAGGCGCGGGCGGCCCGCAGCACGAGCGCGTCGGAGCCGAACGGGCCGACGATCTGCAGACCCGCCGGAAGTCCCGCGGCGGTCAGGCCGCACGGGACGGACGCCGCCGGCTGCTGGCTGATGTTGAACGGATAGGTGTAGGGCGTCCACGCGGTCCAGTCCTCGCCGAAGCGGCCGTCCGCCGGGGTGAGCCGCCCGACCTCGAAGGCTTCCGTCGCCAGCGTCGGCGTCAGCAGCAGGTCGTAGCGCTGGTGGAACTCCGCCATGCGCGCCGCCACGGCGTTGCGCTGGTTCAGGAAGGCGTCCACATAGGCGGTGGCCGAGAGCCGCTCGCCACGCCGTGCGGCCTCGACGAGGCCCGGATCCATGCGCGCTCGCTCCTCGGGGCCGAACGGCTGCAGCGCCAGCGCCGCGCCCGCGGTCCACAGCGTGATGAGCGTCTCGAGGGTGTCCGGGATGCCGGGGTCGACCTCCTCCACCACGGCGCCGAGCTCCTCGAAGCGGCGCGCCGCCGCCGCCGAGAGGCGCTCGATCTCCGCGTCCAGCGTCCTGACGTGGCCGAGCCGCGGCGACCAGGCGATCCGCAGCCCGCGCACCCCGTCGGCCAGCCCGATGCGGTAGTCGGGCGGCGGGGTGGTCATGGCCGTCATGTCGCGGCTGTCGGGCCGCCCGATCACCGACAGCGCCAGGGCGGCGTCCTCGACCGTGCGGGTGAGCGGGCCGACATGGGCCAGGAAGCCCATCGTCGAGATCGGCCGGGCCGGCACCCGGCCATAGCTCGCCTTGATGCCGAACACGCCCGTGAAGGCGGCCGGGATGCGGATCGATCCGGCTCCGTCCGTCCCGATATGGATGCAGCCGATGTTCAGCGCCGCGCAGGCCGCCGCGCCGGAGGACGAGCCGCCGGGCGTGCGGTCGAGCTTCCAGGGATTGCGCGTGATCCCGGTCAGGGGAGAATCGCCCAGACCCTTCCAGCCGAATTCCGGCATGCAGGTCTTGCCCAGGAACACCGCGCCCGCCTCCCGCAGCCGGGCCACCGCGGGCGCATCCTCCTCGGCCGGCGCCTTGGACGTCACGGCCGAACCCTTGAACCAGGTCCAGCCCTTCACGGCGATGTTGTCCTTGACGGTGGTCGGCACCCCGTCCACCGGCCCGCAAGGCTCGCCCTTGGCCCAGCGCGCCTCCGAGGCGCGGGCCATCGCCAGCGCGTCGTCCTCGTCTCCCCCGCAGAACGCGTTGACGGCGGGCTCGTGCTTCGCCTTGCGGGCGAGCGCGTCCCGCGCCGCCTCGACGGGAGACAAGGTGCGCCTGCGGTAATGGCGCAGCAGTTCGACGGCGGTCAGGTCGGCGATGTCGGTCACGGGGCGGCGCTCCAGGAAAGCGCCATCGAAGCGGAAGCCGCCCCGCCATGCAATCGCCGATGCGGGTCCCGCGCAGCCTCGCTAGGCGCCGAGGTCGAGCCTGAACTTGGCGAAGCCGTCCGGGGCGTCGCCCGCCGCGGTGGCCCGAAGGTCCTTCGGCAGCTCCTTGGCGGCCCGCGGCGAGGTCACGAAGGTCACGTTCACGGGCGCGGCGATAGGCGCGAAGCGCCAGTTCCGGTCGGCCACGGGGTCGATCGCCTTCTTCTCCACGATGTAGCGCACGATGACGTCGCGGTTGGTGTCGGGCGCGTCGATCACCACGGTCTTGCCGTCCGCTCCGGGGAAGTTGCCGCCGCCGCCCGCCCGGTAATTGTTGGTGGCGACGACGAACTCCTGCCGCTCGTCGATCGGCTCGCCCTTGAACCGCAGGTCGAGGATGCGGTGCGCCTCCGGGGCGACGACCTTGCCGTTGTTGTCGTAGCGCGACGGCTGGGTGACGTCGATCTGGTAGGTCACGCCGTCGATGACGTCGAAATTGTAGGTCGGAAACGCCTCGTCGATCAGCGGCTGCTCGTCCGTGACGGCGGGGTCGATGCGCCGGAACATGCCGGCCGAGCGCTCCAGCCACTCGCGGACCTGCGCGCCGGTCACCTTCACGGCCCGCACCGTGTTGGGATAGAGGTAGATGTCGGCGACGTCCTTGATGGCGATCGGGCCGGCCTTCACGTCGGTGTAGTATTCCGGCCCGCCGCGCCCGCCGCATTTGAACGGCGCCGCCGCCGACAGGATCGGCAGGCCCTTCAGCGACGGGATGGTCGACGCGAGCTTCGTCACGTACCAGAGCTGCGCCTGCGAGACGACCTGCACCGAGGGGTCGTCCGCCACCAGGGAGAAGAAGGAGTTGATCGGATTCTTCAGCTCGCCCACCGGCTGGCGGACATAGGCCAGGGTGGCGTCGTGCTCCGCCTTGACGGCCGCCGCGACGGCGCCGTCCGCCTCGGCCCGGGAGACGATCTGGCGGTCCTTGCGCTCGTAGATCGGCCGGGCCTCGGTCTTGAAGTCCTTGACCTTCCAGCCCTCGGCGGTCTTGTCGAGCGTGAGGTCGACCACGCCCAGATGGCTGCCCCAGAACCCCGCCATCACGGCCGGAACGCCGTTCAGCGTTCCGCGCTCGACATCGACGCCGGGGATCCCGCCGAAGTCCTTCCCGCCCGGGAACACCTTGTGCTGGTGCCCGGTGAAGATCACGTCGATGCCCGGCACGGCCGACAGATGCAGCGCGGCGTTCTCCTCGCCGCCCCGGCGCTCGCCGCCCTCGATGCCCGAATGGCACAGCGCGACCAGCACGTCGCACTGGCGCCGCAACTCCGGCACGTGCTTACGCGCGGCGTCGACGATGTCGATGGTCTGCACCTTACCGGCGAGATTGGCCTCGTCCCACTGCATGATCTGCGGCGGCACGAAGCCGATGACGCCGATGCGCAGGCGCTGCCGGACCCCGGCTTCGTCCTCCACGTCGCGGTCGATGACCAGCGTCGGGCGCACCAGATGCGCGCCGTCGGCCTTCAACAGGTTGGCGCACACGACCGGGAAGGACGCGCCGGCGAGCGAGAAGCCCAGGAAGCTGAGGCCGTAGTTGAACTCGTGGTTGCCCAGCGTCCCGCAGGCGTAGTCGAGCCCGTTCATGGCCGCCACCATCGGGTGGACGTCGCCGGCCTTCATGCCCTTCCGGTAAGCCATGTAGTCGCCCATGGGGCTGCCCTGCAGCAGGTCGCCATTGTCGAACAGGACGCTGTTCTTGGCCTCCGCGCGCGCCGCCTTGACCAGCGTCGCCGTCTTGGCGAGGCCCACCATGTCGTCCGGCTTGTCCCGGTAGTAGTCGTAGGGCAGCACGTTGACGTGCAGGTCCGTGGTCCCCAGCAGCCTCAGCCTGACCCGGGACGATCCCGCCTGCGCGGGACCGGCGGCCATCGCCCCCGCGGCGAGGGCGGCGCCGGCGCCCAGCACGACCTGACGCCGCGAGACATCCTGCGCCGCAGAGGGTCCAGCGTTCGCGGTCGGGGTCGTAGAGGACGTCATCTTGAGCTCCGGATGGCATTCGGACTGGCGGCAGGATCGGCGTAGCCTATGCCCGCCGCTCGTGGCGGAGAAGTGACGATCTCACGGCGCAACGGGGCGCCGCCCGCTCCGGGCTCGACAGGCGGCGAAAACGGGATCAGGACGGAGACGAAGGAGCCGCGACCATGTCCCATTCCAGTCCCAGCCGCGCCTGGGTGGCCCACGCCATCGAGCTCATCGAGGCGGACTTCACCCGCTCGGCCGACACCCATCTCCTGCGGGCGCCGCTGCCGGGCGTGTCGGGCGTGGCGCTCTACCTCAAGGACGAGTCGACCCATCCGACGGGCAGCCTCAAGCACCGCCTCGCCCGCTCTCTGTTCCTCTACGCTCTGTGCAACGGCTGGATCGGGCCCGACACCCCCGTGATCGAGGCCTCCAGCGGGTCGACCGCAGTGTCGGAAGCCTATTTCGCCAGGATGCTCGGGCTGCGCTTCATCGCCGTGATGCCGCGCACGACCTCGCCCGAAAAGGTGGAGCAGATCGCCTTCTATGGCGGCGAAAGCCACTTCGTCGACAGCTCCGGCGAGATGTACGAGGCGAGCGCAAGGCTCGCGGCCGATCTCGGCGGCCACTACATGGACCAGTTCACCTTCGCCGAGCGCGCCACCGACTGGCGCGGCAACAACAACATCGCCGAGTCCATCTTCGGCCAGATGAGCCGCGAGCAGCACCCGATCCCGGCCTGGATCGTGGTGGGCGCAGGCACCGGCGGCACCTCCGCGACGCTGGGGCGGTACATCCGCTACCGCCGCCTGCCCACCCGGCTGTGCCTCGCCGATCCCGAGGCGTCGGTCTTCCACCGCCACCTCGCCGACCGAAGCGTCTGCACGGCGTCGGGCCCGCCCTCCTGCATCGAGGGGATCGGGCGGCCGCGCTGCGAGCCGTCCTTCATGCCGGACTTGATCGACAAGGCCTTCGCCGTGCCGGATCCGGCGAGCATCGCGGCCGCACGCGTGCTGTCGCGCCGGATCGGCCGGTCCTGCGGCGGCTCGACGGGCACGAATATCTGGGCTGCGGCCCATCTGGCCGCCGCCATGGAGGCGCGGGGCGAGACGGGCTCCATCGTCACGCTGCTGTGCGACAGCGGTGAGCGCTACCGCAGCACCTGCCTGAACGACGCCTGGCTCGCGGCCCGCGGCATCGAGCTGGCGCCCTGGGAGGCCAGGATCGAGCGCTTCTTCGAGACCGGCGAAATTTGATCCTAGGCTCCCGAGCCGCTTCGACGCTTGGACTGCAAGCGGGAGATGACCGCCAGCGACAGCGCCCTGGGGGTCAGCCCCGCGGTTCCGGCCATGATCCGGTTCATCAGGCCGGGCACCGCGACGCGGTCGCCCCGCAGGAAGGCCTGGCGCCCGTAGCGGGCCACCTCGGCCGCGTCCATGGGCCTGATCACGTCGAACAGGGCGGAATCGAGCCGCGCGCGCTCCTGGAATCCGGTGGAGGTCGGCCCCGGGCACAACGCCGTGACGGTCACGCCGCTCGGCGCCAGCTCATAGGCGAGCGCCTCCGAGAAACTGAGCACGAAGGACTTGGTGGCGTAGTAGACCGCCATGCCGGGCCCGGGCTGGAACGCCGCCGTCGACGCCACATTGAGCACGCCGCCCTTCAGGGCCACGATGGAGGGCAGCGCCGCGAGCGTCAGGTCGGTCAGCGCCCGCACGTTCAGGTCGACCATCGCGACCTGCTCCGCCCGCGGCAGCGACGCCGCGTCTCCGTTCAGTCCGAAGCCGGCGTTGTTGACGAGACGGCGCACCTGCGCGCCCTCGCGGCCGACGGCGTCCAGGAGGCGGTCCGCCGCGCCCGCCTCGGCGAGGTCGAGCGCGACCGCAATGGGACGGGTCCGGCCGGCGGCCTCGATCTCGTCCGCCAGCCGAGACAGCGCCTCCTGCGAACGCGCCGTGACGACGACGTCGTCGCCGCCGGCCGCAAACGCCCGCGCGAGCTCCAGGCCGATGCCGCCGGACGCGCCGGTGACCAGAGTGACCATGCGCATCCGTCCGCTCCGTCTCGCTTCCGACGCCACCGATATGGGAGGCTGGCGCAGGAAGGAAAGGCGCGCCGCTCCGCCCACGGTTGGCGCCGCGCCCCATTCCGGCTATGCGATCGGCTTGCCCACGATCCCAGAGCGATGACGGACCTTCTCACGCCTTCCAGCCCCTGGCGCTTCTCGGTGGCGCCCATGATGGATTGGACCGATCGGCACTGCCGGCGGTTCCATCGCGTCATGAGCCGGCGCGCGCTGCTCTATACGGAGATGGTCACGACCGGCGCCGTCATCCATGGCGACCGGCGCCGCATCCTGGGCTACTCGCCGCAAGAGCATCCCGTCGCCGTCCAGCTCGGCGGCTCCGAGCCGGCCGACCTCGCGCAGGCGGCCCGGATCGCGGAGGACGAGGGCTATGCGGAGGTCAACCTGAATGTCGGTTGCCCGTCCGACCGGGTGCAGGACGGCCGCTTCGGCGCGTGCCTGATGCGCGAGCCCGCCCTCGTCGGAGAGGCCGTCGCCGCCATGAAGGCCGCCGTCGCCGTGCCGGTGACGGTGAAGTGCCGCATCGGCGTCGACGAGCAGGATCCCGAGGAGGCGCTGGACCGGCTCGCCGACGCGGTCCTGTCCGGCGGGGCGGACGCCATCATCGTGCACGCCCGCAAGGCCTGGCTGCAGGGGCTCTCCCCCAAGGAGAACCGGGACGTGCCGCCGCTGGACTATGGCCGGGTCCATCGCCTCAAGTTGCGGCTGCCGTCGACGCCCATCGCCATCAATGGCGGGCTGACCGGGCTCGACCAATGCCGTGAGCAACTCGCCCATGTGGACGGCGTCATGCTGGGCCGCGCCGCCTATCACGACCCGGAGCTGCTGCTGCAGGTGGACCCCGCGCTGTTTGGGGAAGCCGCGCCCGTCGCGGACGCCTTCGAGGCGGTCGAAGCTTACGAGCCCTACGTGGCGATGCGGCTCGCCGAAGGGGTGCGGCTGTCCTCGATCACGCGCCACATGCTCGGCCTGTTCCAGGGCCGGCCCGGCGCGCGGGCCTTCCGGCGGCATTTGGCCACGCAGGCCGTCAAGCCTGGCGCGGGCCTCGACGTCCTGCGGGCCGCGGTCGCGATGGTGTCGCGCCAGGACGTTGCGGCGGGGCGCATCGAGGCGGCCTGACGGCACGGCTCGGGGTCAGATCCTCGTCAGCAATCCCAGCAACGCCGCTATCTCCGCGATGAGCGTCACGGCTCCGGCCACGTCGCCCGTGTGGCCGCCGATCTTGGCGCGCGCCAGCCTGACGCAGAGCCAGGCCGTCAGGCCGCCCAGCGCGAGCGCGAGCGCCGCCTTGACGACGCCGAAGCCGGGCGCCAGCAGCAGGACGGCCAGCGCCAGCGTGATCGAGCACGCGGTCGCCATCGTGCGGTCGGTGGGCCGGCCGACGGAGGCCGACTTGCCGCCCGGCCGTGCGGGCGAAAGCGCCCAGAGCGGGAAGAGGCCGGCCACGCGCGCGATCGCCGCCGTCGCCACCAGCGCCAGCGCGGCGCGGCCGGGGCCGGCCTGCGCCACCAGGCCTGCAATCGCCGAGAAGCGCAGCAGCAAGCCCAGCGCCAGCGCCGTCGCCCCATAGGACCCGATCCGGCTGTCGGCCATGATCTCCAGCCGACGCTCGGGCGTGTGGCCGCCCCAGAAGCCATCCGCCATGTCGGCGAGAGCGTCCTCGTGCAGCGCTCCGGTGGCGAGCGTCTGCGCCGTCAGCGTCACGGCCGCGACCGCCATGGGCGGGAGCCCGATCCAGGACGCCGCCACCAGCGCAGCCGCCCCGACCCCGCCCAGGATGGCGCCCGCCACGGGAAGCATGCGCGGGATCCGGCTGAAATCCGGCGCGCCATGCGGGTCCATCTCCCAGGCCAGCCGAGGCGTCGGCAGCCGCGTATAGAAGCGCAGGCATTGCACCGTCTCCAGGACGAAAACACGCCACGCGAGGTCAGGACGGTCGTGTCGTGGCGCCATCGACATGCGTTTTCGTTCACTTCCCGGACGCGGATGCAACCGCTATAGCAGGCCCCGCGCAGCGAATCCCGTCTGACGGGGCCGAAGGCCACAGGAGCGACCATGCCGACGAACGCCACCGGCCTTCCCTTCGACGACATCCGCAGCCTGCTGGCCGTCATGCCGGGCCCCGACCTGGGCGCCGCCGCCGCGGTCCGGGCGCGCGACGCCATGCTCACCAAGCCCCCGGGCAGCCTCGGACGCCTCGAGGACATCGCCGTCTGGCTCGCCGAGTGGCAGGGCAAGCCGACGCCGCAGATTGTCAGGCCGCTCGTCTGCGTCTTCGCCGGCAACCACGGCGTCGTCGCGCAGGGCGTCTCGCCCTATCCGCAGAGCGTCACCCGCCAGATGCTGGAGAACTTCGCGGCAGGGGGTGCGGCGATCAACCAGATCTGCGCCGCCCATGACCTCGGCTTCAAGGTCTTCGACCTCGCGCTCGACATCCCGACCGCCGACATCACCGTGGAACCCGCGCTGGACGAGAAGAGCTGCGTCGCCACCATGGCCTTCGGCATGGAGGCGATCTCCGGCGGGACCGATCTGCTCGGCCTCGGCGAGATGGGGATCGGCAACACCACGATCGCGGCGGCCATCTACGCCGCCCTCTACGGCGGCGACCCCGCCCGCTTCGTCGGCCGCGGCACGGGCCTCGACGACGAGGGGGTGAAACGCAAGACCGCCGCGGTCGAGCGCGCCATCATGGTCCATGCCGCGCATCTGGACGACCCGCTGGAGCTGCTGCGCCGCCTGGGCGGGCGCGAGATCGCCGCCATCGCGGGCGCCATCCTGGCGGCGCGCCTCAACCGCGTTCCGGTGGTGCTCGACGGTTATGTGGTCACGGCCGCGGCGGCCGTCCTGCACGCGCTCGACCCCTCCGCGCTGGACCATTGCGTCGCCGGCCACGTCTCGGCCGAGGGCGCGCACCGCGAGGTGCTGGAGCGGCTCGGCAAGCCGCCGATCCTCGATCTGGGCATGCGCCTCGGCGAAGGCTCCGGCGCCGCGCTGGCGATGGGCGTGATCAAGGCGGCGGCCGCCTGCCACGCCGGCATGGCCACCTTCGCCCAGGCCGGTGTCGACGACCGGCCGGACAACGGCCAGGCGGGCTGATCAGGCCGCCGCGCGGCGGGCCGTGCGCGGGGTCTGCGACGGCGCGGGCTCCAGGCCGGACTCGTCCATCGGGGCGAGCGTGTCCATCACCCGCGACGGCGGCAGGGTGACGATCACTTCCGTGCCCTCGCGCAGCTTGGAGTTCAGGATCAGCTGGCCTCCATGCATGTCGATCAGCCCCTTGACGATCGGCAGCCCCAGCCCGGTGCCCTGCTCGGCCGTCTTGATCGCCAGCGATCCGCGGCCGAAGGACTGCAGCACCACCGGGATCTCCTCCTCGGGAATGCCCGGCCCGGTGTCGCGCACGCTGAGATACTGCCCGCCCGAGGACGTCCAGCCGACCTTGATGGTGACCTCTCCGCCGGTCGGGGTGAACTTGATCGCGTTGGAGAGCAGGTTCAGCGCCACCTGCCGGATCGAGCGTTCGTCGGCCCAGATCTTGGGCAGGTTGCGCTCGATCGTCTCGCGGATGGTGATGGAGCGGTTCTTGGCCCGCATCTGCAGCATATGGTGGCAGTCCTCCACCACATGGGCGAGGCTGACCGCCTCTTCCTTCAGCTCGTAGCGTCCGGCCTCGATGCGCGACAGGTCGAGGATCTCGTTGATGATGTCCAGCAGCAGCTTGCCGCTGGAATAGATGTCGTTGGCGTATTCGCGATAGGCCGGCACGTGGTGCTTGCCGAACAGCTCGCCTTTCATCACCTCCGAAAAGCCCATGATGGCGTTCAGCGGCGTACGCAGCTCATGGCTCATCGTCGCCAAAAAGTGCGACTTGGCGATGTTGGCCTCCTCGGCCCGACGGCGCGCCTCGTCCGAGTTGGCCTTGGCCTGCTCCAGCTCGGCGATCAGCGCGTCCTTCTCGGCCCGGAATTCCAGCGTCGCCACGGTCGACGAATAGAGGCGGTTGGCCAGGATGGCGAAGTAGAGCTGCCCGCCCGCCGCCACCATCGCCATGGTCAGCCACTCGTAATTGTGCAGCGATCCGATGCTGGACAGGATCGCGCCCGAGAGCGGCGCGATGCCGAAATAGACCGCCGCCGGCACGTTGGCGGCCAGCATCGCCGTGACGGCCGTGATCAGCAGCGCCAGGAACAGCAGGAAGGTCTGCGCGCCCTGCGCCCCCGACTGGTAGAGCGCGACGAGCAGCACCGCCCAGGCGGCGCCCTGGACGAACTCGCCGATGACGAAGCGCAGGCGCCACGCGCCGACAGCGACCGTCGTTGGTTCGAGCTTCAGGTAGCGCGAGGTGAACACGAAGGACACGCTCATCGCGATCATGATGAGCGCCATCCACATCAGCACGAGCGGAGCGCTGACCCAGACTGTCGCGGCGGCGCCGATGATCCCGGTCAGGAGATACATCACCACCACGGCGTTGCGCCGGGTCTCGGCGAATTGCCGGAGGATCTCGTAGTCGAACGCGCGCTCCAGCCCGGAGGTTGACGTCAGCTTCTCGCGCGTCGCCTGGAGCTCCCGATTCGCCCGGCGGCGGCGCGCCACCTCGATCGGGTCCGCGCCACGGCCTCGCTGGATGATTTCGGGCGTCAGTTCTGACATGGACGAGGTACGCAGGACCCGGCGGCGAGGTAAGGCTGCATCTTGATCGGAAACAGTTAACTTGCGCCTGACGCGCAGGGAGAGATTCGCCGTATGACGTATTACGCGTCCGGGCCGCGCCGCCTTCGCCGGGGCCTGCCAGGGCTGCTCGCGCTCGCCATCACGGCGGCGCTGTTCGCCATGGGCCGCGAGGCCGTCAAGGCGTGGCGAGCCGAGACCCTCACCGGGCGCGTGACCGTGGTCGATGGCGACAGCCTCAGGCTGGACGGTCAGGAGATCCGACTGGAGGGCATCGACGCGCCGGAGTACCGGCAGACCTGCTGGAAGGGCGATCGCGAGGAGCCCTGCGGAAAGCAAGCCAGGTCGGCGCTCGTGCAGCTCATCGGGGCTGGCGCGCTGGTCTGCGTCTCCCACGGGGTCGATCGCTACGGCCGCAAGCTGGCGGTGTGCCGCGTCGGGGACGTCGACGTGAACCGGGCGATGGTCCTGGACGGGCAGGCGGTCGCCTACGGCGCCTACGAGTCCGAGGAGGCCGATGCGCACCGCGCCGGGCGCGGCGTCTGGGCGTCCCGGTTCGAGCGCCCCGCCGACTGGCGCGCCCGCCATCCCCGGCCCTGACGGCGCAACCGGGGCCGGCGCGATGGCGTTCTCGGCGCGAGCCTGCACGCGCATTGACCCAAGGGCGCCGCTCGTGGTCGATAGCGGTCCCTGACGGGAGGCACGCGATGAAGCTCTATGACACTCCCTCGGCTCCCAACCCGCGCCGGGTCCGGATCTTCCTGGCCGAGAAGGGAGTCTCCATCCCCACCGAAACGGTGGATCTCGGCATGCTCGAGCATCGCGGCGACCAGTTCCGAGCGCTGAACCCGCGCCAGCAGACGCCGGTGCTCGTGCTGGACGACGGCGCGGCGCTCAGCGAGTCGGTGGCGATCTGCCGCTTCATCGAGGAGCTGCATCCCGAGCCCAACCTGTTCGGCGCGTCGCCACGGGAGCGCGCCTTCACCGAGATGTGGCAGCGTCGCGTGGAGCTGGGTCTGCTGGCGACCGTGCAGGCCGTCTTCCGCCATCTCCACCCGGCGATGGCCAAGCTCGAGGACCAGTGCCCCGCATGGGGCGAGGCGAACAAGCCGCGCCTCATGGCGGAGCTGGCCTATCTCGACCGCGAGCTCGCCGAACGGGCCTACATCGCCGGCGACCGCTTCAGCATCGCCGACATCACCGCCCTGTGCGCGATCGACTTCCTCCGTCCGACCCGCATCGCCGTGCCGGACGACCTCGTCAACCTGAAGCGCTGGAAGGCGGAGGTGTCGTCCAGGCCGTCCGCCTCGGCCTGACGCCGCCGCGGGCGGGGCAGGGGTGGCGATGAGCGCCCAGGACCTCGACGATCTGCTCGCCGCCATCCGGCTGTGCCGGATCTGCCGCGACGCGCCCTGGAAGGCTCCCCTGCCGCACGAGCCCCGCCCGGTGTTGCAGGCCTCCTTCGGCGCGCGGCTCTTCATCGTCGGGCAGGCGCCGGGCACGAAGGTGCACGCCTCCGGGCGGCCCTTCACGGACGCCTCCGGGGACCGGCTGCGCGAGTGGCTCGGCATCGGCGAGGACGCCTTCTACGATCCGGCCCGCGTGGCCATCCTGCCGATGGGGTTCTGCTTCCCGGGCCAGGACGCCAAGGGCGGCGACCTGCCCCCGCGGCCCGAATGCGCCGCCGCCTGGCGCGAGCGGCTGCTTGCGCTGATGCCGCCGCCCAGGCTCACCGTCGGCCTCGGCCTGCACGCGCTGAAGTGGCATCTGTCCCGGCTGGGCCGGCGCGACCTTCTGGCCCCGACGCTCGACGCCACGGTGGCGGACTGGGCCCGGATCCATGCGGAGGCCGGCATGATCCCGCTTCCCCATCCCTCCTGGCGCAACACGGGCTGGATCAAGCGCAATCCATGGTTCGCGCGGGATCTCCTGCCCGTCCTGCGCGCCGAAGCCGCCGCGGCGATCGGGCCGGACTGAGGCCGCCGGCTCAGACGAGGCGCGCGGCGGCGAGCCCGGCGAGGCGGCCGAGCACGACGGCGGTCAGCAGCCCGTTTCCGGACAGGTAGCCCGCGGCGGTGGATCCCGACACGCCGGCCGCCGCGCCGCCCGCAGCAAAGAGGTTCGGCAAAGACGTTCCGTCTGGCCGAAGCACCCGGGCGGAGCCGTCCACCGCCAGGCCGCCTTGCGTGTGGAACAGCGCGCCCGTCACCCGAACCGCCTTGAAGGGCGCGACCAGCTTCTGCCCGGCCGAGAAGGTCCGTCCAAAGGCGTCCGTTCCGCCGGACGCCTTCAGCCGCTCCACCTCCGAACAGGTCCGGGCGAGGCGGCCGGCCGGCAGCTTCGCCAACGCGGCGAGGTCCTCCAGCCTGTCCGCCGACAGGATGGCCCCGGCCGCCTCGGCCTGCTTGAAATCCTCGAACTGCCGCGCGACGGCGGCGATCCGCTCGTCGAAGACGTCGAACGCGACCCCGCCGGCGCGCTTCAGCACCATGGCGGCCTGTTCGGAATAGCCGCGCGTCTCGTCGGAGAACCGCTCGCCCTTCGCGTCGACCTGGAAGCCGCCCTCCATGATGACGGCCCAACTGATCAGGATGCCGTGGGGGTGGGCGACCGACCCGTGCCCCTGGTATCCCGACATGAAGCGCCGCTCCGCGCCGAGCGCCTCGCCCCACAGCGCCGCGTCGCCGCGGTTGCCGGGGTGGCCGAAATAGAGCGCGCCCTCCATCTCGGGGATGTGGCGGCGCACGAGGTCCGGCGCGCCCCCATAGCCGTTGCAGGCCAGGACCAGGGCGCGGCAGCCGATCCGCTCCACGCCGCCGTCCGGCCGCTCGGCTTCGACGCCCCGCACGGTCCCGTCGGGTTCGGCGAACAGGGTGGTGACGGTCGCCTGCGTGAGGAGCGCCGCGCCGGCGCGCTCGGCGGCGTCCCGCAGCCGGTCGACCAGCTCGGCGCCGGAGCGTGACGGCAGGCCGTGCATGCGGCGCGCCGAGTGGCCCGGATAATCGAAGTCGTCCACCACCGAGAAGGGCAGCCCATAGGCGTCCGCCAGCCATTCGACAGCCGGCCCGGCCCCGGCCGCGACCGCGTCGACCGTGGCCGGATCGGCCTCGCCCCCGGCCTTGCGCTGGATATCGGCGGCGAACAGCCCCGGGCTGTCGGCGACGCCCAGCGCCGCCTGGAAGCGGGTTCCGGCCGCCGGCACAAGCCCGGCCGAGAGCGCCGTCGACCCGCGCGGGACCGGGTCGCGCTCCAGCATCACGACCTCGGCGCCAGCCTCGATCGCCGCCAGCGCCGCGCACAGCCCGGCCGCCCCGGCGCCGACGATCAGCACGGGCGCCTCGGCGGCGAAGGCGACGCCGACCGCGCTCTCCACCCTGCTCATGACGCCCCAAGGGAGGCGATGGCCTCGTCGACCGTCATGACGGCGCAGACGGGGCGCAGCGCCTCGATGGCGACGTCATGCGTGTGGGTCGAGAACGCCGCGCAGCCATCCGACAGGACGATGGTCTCGAAATCGCGCACATGCGCGTCCCGGACCGTCGACGCGACCCCGCCATTGGTGACGATCCCGCAGACATAGAGCTTCTCGATCCCGCTCTTGCGCAGCACCCATTCGAGGCGGGTCATGTAGAAGGCCGAATAGGCGACCTTCTCGACGCTGAGGTCGGCCGGCGCCAGGTCTTCCACCAAAGCATGGCCCCAGGTCCCTGGCTGGAAGTCCCCCTTCGCCAGGAAAGGCCGCAGCGCCTTCAGATGCGGGCTGACGATCGGCTCGCCGCCCTTGCCGGGCACGAGCGTGAAATGCGTGGAGACGATCCAGCCGCCCTTGCGCCGCATAAGGTCGGCGAGCGGCCTTACCCGGCCCGGCGCCGCGGCGATCTCCGGCGCGGTCTGGCCGGCCCGTCCATAGGTGCCCTTCGGGTGGATGAAGTCGTTCTGCAGGTCGCAGATCAGCAGCGCCGTGCGCGCGATCGGGATGTCGCGTCCGCTCATGCCGGCGCCCTCTCGATGACGATGTTGCCGAGCCCGTCCACCCGGGCGCGCAGCCCCGGATCGATCACCGTGGTGGCGTCCGGCTGCTCCAGCACCGCCGGTCCGTCCACGACGGCTCCGACGGGAAGGTCGAGCCTGGCCCACACGCTCGCCTCGCGCCAGCCTCCGGCGAACCAGACCGGCCGCGCGCCGAGCCTCGCGCCCTCCAGCGTGAGGTCGGCCGCCGGCGCGAGGGCGCCGAGGTCGAAGGCCGGCCTGCGGCCGACCGCGGCCGTGCGCAACGACACGATCCGCACCGGGATGTCGGGCAGCAGGCGGCTGAACTGGCGCCGGTAGGCCGCCTCGAAGGCGCCGCGGACGATCGCTTCCGTCACGCCCACGCCATGCTCGCCCAGCGTGACCGGCAAGGGCGCGGAGACCGTGTGGGTCTGGCCCTGGTAGTGCATGTCCAGCTCATAGAGCACGTCCACGCGGTCCACCGCGACGCCAGCGGCGTCCACCACGGCCTTCGCCTCGCGGCCGGCCTCGACCATGCGGGCGTCCAGCGCGGCCGCGTCGAGGCCGGCGAGATCCAGGTTCACGGTGAGGACCTGGTCGTGCCGCAGGTCGGCGATGACGCAGCCGAGCGCGCTGGTGATGCCCGGAAAGCGCGGCAGCAGCGCGCCGGAGAGCCCGACCTCCTGGATCAGCGCGCCGGCGTGCAGCGCGCCGCCTCCGCCGAAGGGCATGATCGCGAAGCGGCCCGGGTCGTGTCCTCGCTCGATCGAGACGAGCCGGATCGCGCCGGCCATCCGGGCGTTGGCGATCCGCACGATAGCTTCCGCCGCCTCCATGACGCCGAGCCCCAGCGGCCGCGCCACATGCTCCTCGATGGCGGCGCGCGCGGCCTGGGCGTCGAGGCGGGCGAGCTTGCCGCCGATCGGCCGTTCGGCGTTGATGCGGCCCAGCACGACATTGGCGTCCGTGAGGGTGGGGCGGGTTCCGCCTTCCGCGTAGCAGACCGGCCCAGGCCTCGACCCGGCGCTCTCGGGTCCGACCTGCAGCAGGCCGCCCTTGTCGACATGCGCGATGGACCCGCCGCCGGCCCCGATGGTGGTGATCTCGATCATCGGCGTGCGGATCACCATTCCGAAATCGATCGTGGTCTGCGCCGTCAACGTGGACTCGCCGTTGGCGATGAGGGAGACGTCGAAGGAGGTGCCGCCGAGGTCCCCCGTGATGACGTTCTCGAAGCCCGCCGCGCGCGCGATGGCGGCGGCCGCGATCACGCCCGCGGCCGGCCCGGACAACGCCGTCCTCACAGGCAGGCGCCGCGCGGTCGCGGTGGACATCACCCCGCCATTGGACTGGACGATGTGGAACTGGCCCGCGAACCTGGCCTCGCGCAGCGCGTCGGTGAGCTTGCCCAGATAGGCGCCCACAACCGGCTGCAAGTACGCGTTGAGCGCCGTCGTGGAAGTCCTTTCGAACTCACGGATTTCGGGCAATATCTCAGACGAGATCGCAACGTGGTCGTTGGGCCACACAGCCCTGACGGCGGCCGCCGCGGCCCGCTCGTTGGCCGGGTTGGCGTAGGCGTTGATGAACACGATGGCCACCGCCTGCGCGCCCTTGGCCAGCAGCGCCCGGGCGGCGTCCTGCGCCTCCCGGGGGTCCAGGGCGGTCCGGATCGAGCCGTCCGCCAGCGTGCGCTCGTCGACCTCGATGCGCATGTCGCGGTCAGCGACGGGGACGAAGTCGCCCCACAGGCCCCAGGTCCGGGGCCGGTCGCGGCGGCGCATCTCCAGGACGTCGCGGAAACCGCGCGTGGTGATCACGCCGATGCGGGCGCCCTTGCGCTCCAGGAGGGCGTTGGTGCCCACCGTCGTGCCGTGCACGATGGAGCCGAACTCCGCGACGGATCCCAGGCGGCGCAGGCCCTCCATGAAGCCCACCGCCTCGTCTCCGCGGTTGGAGGGCGCCTTGGCGGTGGCGAAGCGGCGCGACGCCTCGTCGAAATAGAAGAGGTCCGTGAACGTGCCGCCCACGTCGACGCCCACGATGGCGCCGTTGTTTCCGCGCGCGCTCATGACGGGCGCCCCGCACGGAGCCCGGCCGTGCCGCGCTCGTCGAGCTCTCCGTCGGCCGACGCCACGACGCCGTAATCGGCCGCGGCCGCCCCGGGCGACACATAGCCGAGCCGCACGTCCCGCGCGACCAGCGCGGGCTCGCGCCGCAGCGGATCGCCCCAGCCGCCTCCGCCCGGCGTCTCCAGCCGGACGCGTTGCCCCTGCCTCACCTTCACGTCGGTCACCTTGGAGGCGAGCGGCGGGACGGCGTCGCCCTGGTCCGTGTTCCAGGAGAAGCGGTTCAACGCGGCCGGGCCGCCGCCATTCACGCCGAACGGCGCGAAGCGGCCGCGCTCGCCTAGCAGGAACACGTCCGCGCCGCCCGGCGCCAGCGCCTCGATCTCGTAGACGGCGCCCAATCCGCCGCGGTGAAGTCCCGCCCCGGCGCTGTCGGGCCGCAGCGCCCATTGGCTGAACATCACCGGGTAGGACGCCTCCAGGATCTCGGCGGGCGGGATGGTGGCCATCGAGATCGGGTTGTTGCCGTGGTTGAGCCCGTCCGTCTCCGGATTGCCGCCCAGTCCTCCGCCGAAGAACGAGAACATCACCCAGCGCTGTCCGTTGGGGCGGTGGCCCGCCAGCGACAGGGCGTTGATGGTGCCGAACGGCGCCGCGGTGGCGCGCTCGGGCATGATCTTGGCGAGCGCCCCGAACACCACCCCGATGACGCGCAGGATGGTCTCGGTGTAGCCCCCCACGGGTTTGGGCGCGCTGACGCCCAGCAGCGTGGTGTCCGGGATCACGAAGTCGATCGGCGCGAGGCAGCCCGCATTGGCCGGCACGTCCGTGAAGACGTGCTTGAGCGCCACGTAGCAACAGGCGACCGCGGTCGAGCGCGCGATGTTCAGCGGGCCCGCGCAGGCCGGCGCGGAGCGCGAGAAATCGAGCCGCATGCGGTCGCCGGTGACGGTCAGGTCCAGCGCGATGCTGAGCGGCTCGTCCGTCACGCCGTCATTGTCGAGGAAATCCTCGAAGCTCACCGTCCCGTCCGGCAGCGCCGCGATATTCTCGCGCATCATCGTTTCGGCGAGCTGCGTGAAGGCGTCGAACGCCGCCGCCACGGTCGCCTCGCCATAGTCGTCCAGGAGGCCGGCGAGGCGCCTTTCGCCGAGATCAAGCGCGTTCAGCTGGCCGTTCAGGTCGCCGTAATTGGAGCGAGGCACGCGGCTGTTGGCCGACAGGATCGCGACGATGTCCTCGTTGAGGACGCCCCCCGCGATCAGCTTCACGGGCGGGATCCGCACGCCCTCCTGGAAGCTCTCGGTGGCGCGGGCGTTGAAGCCGCCCGGCACGTTGCCGCCGATGTCGAGCCAGTGCCCCACCGACGCCAGCCAGCAGAAGAGCTCGCCGTTGCGGAACACCGGCCGCACCAGCCGAAAGTCGTTGAGATGGGTGCCGCCGTCATAGGGGTCGTTGAACAGGTAGGTGTCGCCGTCCGCCAGCCCGCCGTCCCGGGCCGCCTTGTCGATCACGGCCTTCACCGCGAAGGCCATCGCGCCGACGAAGATGGGCAGCCCGGTCGTGCCCTGCACCAGCGTGGCGCCGGTGCGCGCGTGGTAGAGGCCGTGGCACGCGTCCCGCGCCTCGGCGATGATCGGGTTGAACGCCGAGCGATAGAGCGTGGCGTCCATTTCGTCGGCGATCTGCTCCAGCCGGCCCTTGAGGACCGCGAGCGTGACGGCGTCGAGCGCGGCCATCAGAGGGCTCCCGCGCGGCGGGGGGCCGGGCCGTCGCCCTCGTAGCGGCGTCCCCGCTCCAGCGTCGCGTCCGTCTCCACGATGGCGTTGATGGCCGCAAAGTCGAACATGCGGTCGCGGAACGCGTCGGTCGTGCCGTCGCGCCTGAGCACGCCATAGAAGTCCTGCGCGGCGCGGGCGAGGGCGCGCACGATCGCGCCCGGGAAGATCACGAGGGCGAAGCCGAGCGCCTCCAACTCTGGGCCGGACAGGATGGGGGTCTGACCGCCCTCCACCATATTGGCCATCAGCGGCGCCCGGCCCTGCAGGGCGGCCGCGACGGCGCCCAACTGGTCGCGAGTGCGCGGCGCCTCGACGAACAGCATGTCCGCGCCGGCCTCCGCGTAGCGCCCGGCGCGCTCGATCGCCGCGTCGAACCCTTCCACGGCGACGGCGTCGGTGCGGGCGATGATCATCGTGGCCTCGCTCCTGCGCGCGTCGACGGCGGCTCGGATCTTGCCGACCATCTCGCCCGCCGGGATCACGCCCTTGTCGGCGAGGTGGCCGCAGCGCTTGGGAAAGGTCTGGTCCTCGATCTGAACGCCGGCCGCGCCGGCGCGCTCGAACAGCCGGACCGTGCGCTGCACGTTGAGCGCGTTGCCGTAGCCCGTGTCGGCGTCGACGATCACCGGCGTGTCCACCCGCTCGCAGACATGCGCCAGCGCCTCGGCGACCTCCGTCATGGAGACGAGCCCGATGTCGGGCCGGCCGAGGCGCGTATAGGCGATCGCCGCGCCCGACAGGTACAGCGCCTCGAACCCGGCCGTGGCGGCCAGCGACGCCGTCAGCGCGTCATAGACGCCCGGCGCGATCACGATGCCGCCGCCGCCGATGCGCCGCTTCAGGCCGGGAGCCGTTCCGGCTGCGGCCGGGTCCGTTCGCAGGTCGTCCGTCATCGTCACATCCCCAGATAGGCTTTCTCGAGGTCTGGATTGCGGGCGAGGTCCTCGCCGGCGCCGGAGAGCACGAAGCGCCCGTTCTCCAGCACATGCGCCCGGGCCGCGACGGCCAGCGACTGCATGACGTTCTGCTCCACGAGCAGGATGGAAAGGCCGTCCGCGTTCAGCCGCGCGATGAGCGCGAACATCTCCTCCACGAGCAGCGGCGACAGGCCCAGCGACGGCTCGTCGAGGATGAGCAGCTTGGGCTCGCCCATCACGCCGCGGCCGATGGCCAGCATCTGCTGCTCGCCGCCGGAGAGCGTGCCCGCCGCCTGCCGGCGCCGCTCGCGCAGGCGCGGGAAGATCTGGAACACCTTCTCCAGGTTGGCGGCGCGATCCGCCTTGCCCCGCCGGTAGCTGCCAAGCTCCAGGTTCTCGACCACGCTCATGTCGGGGAAGATGCGCCGGCCTTCCGGCACATGGATCAGCCCCGCGGCCACGATGGCCGGCGGCGCGAGCGCGTCGATGCGCGCCCCGTCGAACAGGATCTCGCCCGCCTGGGCCCGCACGACGCCCGAGAGTGTCTTGTTCAGCGTCGTCTTGCCGACGCCGTTGGAGCCGAGCACCGCGACGATCTCGCCCGCCGCCACGTCGAGATCGACGCCGCGCAGCACCTGCGTCCGCCCATAGCCGGCGACGAGCCCGCGCACGCTGAGCAGCGGCTCACCCATGCGCCGCCTCCCGGGCCGCCAGGCGCGCCGCGGCGCCGTGGCCCAGATAGGCTTCGATCACCTTGGGGTCGCGGGTCACCACGGCGGGCGGGCCCGCCGCGATGACGCGGCCCTGGGCCAGCACATAGACGTCGTCGCACAGGCTCATCACCGCCTGCATCACGTGCTCCACCATCAGGATGGTGACGCCGGCGCGGCGGATCTCCTGGATCACCGGCACGATGTCGCGCACCTCCGACGGGTTGAGCCCGGCCAGCACCTCGTCCAGAAGCAGCAGCTTCGGCTCGGTGGCGAGCGCCCGGGCGAGCTCCAGCCGCTTGCGCCCGGCCACCGTCAGCCCTGCGGCCGGCGCGTCGAGGCGTTCGTCGATGCCGACGAGCCGCGCCACCGCCTCGGCCCGGTCCAGCGCCTCATCCCGGCGCGGATGGCGCAGATGGGCTCCCACCGCGATGTTCTCGCGGACGCTCAGGCCCGCAAAGGGCTGGACGATCTGGAAGGTGCGCGCCACGCCCAGGGCGGCGCGCTGGTGCGGCGCGAGCCCGCCCACGTCCCGGCCCTGGAAGACGATGCGCCCGCTGGTCGGCGTCTCGAAGCCGGAGATCAGCGTGAACAGCGTGGTCTTCCCCGCGCCGTTCGGGCCGATCAGCCCGGTGATGCTTCCCGCCGACACGGCGAGGGAGGCGCCGTCCACCGCCAGCAGTCCGCCGAACCGCTTGGACGCCGCCTCCACGGCGAGGAGCGGGGCGCTCATGACGCGCTCCGCGAGGAAAGGCCGCCGCGCAGCCGCGCCAGCAGGCCGTGCACGCCGTTTGGCGCGAACGCGATGGCCAGCACCAGCAGCGAGCCGTAGAGCGCCAGGTCGAGGCCCGGGATGCGGCCGGCGGCCGCTTTCGTCGCCTCCGCCAGGCCATGCAGCGCGAGCGCGCCGATGAGCGGCCCGAAGACCGTGCCGAGCCCACCCACGATGGGCACCAGGAGCGCCTCCACGGAGATCCAGGACCCGTACGCGATGGTGGAGTCGACGAAGAGGAAGTACTGCGCGTAGAAGGCCCCCGCCGCCGCCGTGATGGCGGCCGAGGCCGTGATGGCCTGCAGCTTGACGGCGAGCGTGTTCACGCCCAGCGCCTTGGCGGCGTCCTCGTTCTCGCGGATCGCCACCAGATAGGCGCCGAAGCGCGAGCGCTCCATGGCCCGCGTCGCCGCCAGCACCAGCGTCACGAGGCCGAGCGCGATCCAGAAATAGACGGCCCGGCTCGCGAACTGGAAGGTCTCGGGGCGGACGTCGAGCTTGATCAGCGTGCCGGCGGCGCCGCCGGTGAACGGCGCCGCATTGGCGATGATCCGGAACACCTCCGCGAAGGCCAGCGTCACCAGCGCGAAATAGGAGCCGCGCAGGCCGGAGCGGAAGCTCAGATAGCCGATCGCCGCGCCCACGGCCGCCCCCGTCGCGACGGCGGTCGCGAAGGCCGCATAGGCGTTGACGCCCAAGCGCGCCTGCAGGATCGCGGTGAGATAGGCCCCCGTGCCGAAGAACGCCGCATGCCCGAAGGAGAACTGCCCGCCATAGCCGCCCAGGATGTTCCAGCCCTGGCCGGCGAGCGCGATCAGCAGGGCCAGCACCATGGCGTTGAGCACCGTGTTGGCCGACGTCGCGAGCGGCAGCAGGGCCAGGACGGCCGCGACCGCCAGGATCGGCCCATAGGCGGCCAGCAGGCCCTGGCGGGCGGAAGCCTTGCGCGCGGCGCTCATGCGCGCGCTCCGAACAGTCCCGTCGGGCGCACCAGCAGCACCAGGATGAAGATCACGAAGACGCCGAGCTGGCCGAGGCTCTCGCCGAAATAGAGGCCGGACAGGCTCTCCACCACGCCGATGAAGAGGCCGCCGATCATCGCGCCGGGCACCGAGCCCATGCCGCCCAGCACCACCACCGTGAAGGCGATCAGCACATAGGCGTTTCCGACGCGCGGATGCACGTAGTAGCTGGGCAGCAGCACGCAGGCCGCCACCGCCAGGCACGCCGCCCCGATGCCGAAGGTCAGCGCGTAGACATGCGGCACGTCGATGCCGACGAGCGCGGCGCCGAGCTTCTCCCGGGCGACCGCCCGGATCGCCTTGCCGGCGTCGGTGCGCGTCAGCAGCGCCCAGAGGAGCAGCGCCACCGCGCAGGTGACCCCGAAGGCGATGACCCGCGGCATGGGCAGGAAGACGAATCCGAGGTCCACGCTGGAAAAGCCGTAGGGCACGTCGATGCTGCGCGTGTCGGAGCGGAACGCCGCCAAGAGCGCGTTCTCGATTACGATGGACAGCCCCAGCGTCACCAGGAGGATGTTGCGGTCGTCGCCATGGCTGGCCGGCCCGATGATCCAGCGCTGCATGGCGTAGCCCAGCAGGAAGAACGCCGGCGCGATGAACACGACGGCGATGAGCGGATCGACCCCGGCCTGCTGGGCGAAGAACGCCGCGAACATCGCCGCCGTCAGGATCGCCCCATGGGCGAAATTGATGATGTGCAGCACGCCGTAGACGAGCGTCAGCGCCACCGACACGAGCGCATAGACTGCGCCCGTGAGGAGCCCGTTGATGACGGCGGCGATGACGATCTCAGGCGAAAACATGCGCATCCCGTGTTGGCGATCCCGGCCGGCCGGCCCCGGCCGACCCCGACGACGTCATTCTCTCTCCGTCATCCCCGGCCGGAGCCGCGCAGCGGCGGAGGGGAAGGGGATCCAGCCCCCTCCGGCGCCGCCCGGCTGGATCCCCTTCCCGTCGCTCCGCGCCGCCGGGGATGACGGCGAAAAGGTTTCGGCTCTCGACCCTGTCCACGCGCTCCCCCCTCTCCGTCATCCCCGGCCGGAGCCGCGCAGCGGCGGAGGGGAGGGGGATCCAGAAGGGTTCCGCAGAAGACGCCCAGGGCCAGATCGCGCGGCTCCGGCCTTACGCCGGGATCGGGAACACGGGCTTCGCGTCGGCGAACTTCTCCGGGAAGATCACCTTGATGTCGCCGCCCTGGACCTGCGTGTTCACCGGGGCCGCGCCCGTGTTCTGGCCGTTGACGAACTTGGTCGGCCCGTAGGGCATGATGTGCTTGTCGAAGCTCGACGTCTCCAGCGCGGCGATGATCTTGGCCCGGTCGGCCGATCCCGCCCGCTCGATGGCGTCGGCGAGCAGCAGCATCGCCGAGTAGTTCAGCGCCACGTTGTAGGTGAAGAACTTGCCCATGCCGTCGACCTCCTTCTTGAGGGCGATGGCGACTTCGTTGCGCGGGTCGTACCAGTGGTTGGTGTCGATGACGTATTGCGCCGCGTCCGGGAATTCCTTGACGAAGCGGTAGTTCGACGCCGCGCCGTTCAGCACCGCATAGACGCCCTTGGGCTTGATGCGCTGCTGCTGCATCGTGCGGGCGAGCAGCACGAACTCGCCGTAATAGCTGGACGGGATCACGAGGTCCGGGTTCTTGGCCTTGATCTGCAGGGCGACGTTCGACATGTCGCGCGCCGGCGTCGGGTGCGCGATCGTGTCGATCACCTCAAAGCCGCGCTTGGGCAACTCGGCCTGCAGCAGCTTGGCGAGGCCGGAGCCGAAGAGCCCGTCCTCATGCACCAGCAGCACGGTCTTGATCGGCTTGCCGGCGGCGTCGTTGAGCTTCACGAGATTGTCGAGCGCCTGCGCGCTGACGATGGAGGAGCCGGGCGCGAAGCGGAACGTGTTCTTCAGGCCGCGGCTGACGATCTGGTCGTTGACGCCAACATCGACGATGTAGGGCAGGTCATAGCGCGACGCCGCCTGGGTGGCGGCGAGGCAGATCGGGCTGGCGAAGCCGCCCACGATGGCGCTGACGTTCTCGGCCGCCAGGCGCTCCACCTCGCTGCTGCCGCCCTCCGGGGTGGAGCGCGCGTCGGCGATGACGGCCTCGAGCTTGGCGCCCCCGAGCGACTTGATCCCGCCCGCGGCGTTGATCGCCTTGATGGCGAGTTCGGCGCCCAGTTGCCCGGCCTGCCCGTCGAAGGCCAGCGCGCCGGTGAGGGGCTGCAGCACGCCCACCTTGACGCTCGCCGCCTGCGCCCGCAGCACGCCCGGGGCCGCGACGGCGCCCGCCAGAGCCACGCCCGCCTTGAGGGCGTCGCGACGCGTCAGTCCGCTGATCAGCTTGTCCATGTCCTGTTCCCCTCGCCAAATGGTCGTGCGTCAAACGCGGGAGTTGGGTCCCCGCTTCCTGGATGAAGGCTTGGTCTCGGCCGGCGCCGCGTCGTTGGCCACGCTCGTCGGCGCCCAGCGCCGCCCGCCATTCGCGCCCGTGCGGGTGAGGTCCATGCGGAACGCGTAGCGGTCGGGCCGGTACAGGGCCGAGAGATGCTCCACGCCGCGCCCGTCACCGTCATAGACCACGCGGGTCAGCGCGATCAGGGCCGAGCCGATGTCCACGCCGAGCGCCGCCGCCGCCTCGGGCGGGGCCAGCACGGCGCTGATCTCCTGCGTCGCCCGGTCCACCAGCACGCCCGAGCGCTCCAGAAGCGCCAGCAGCGGCCGAGAGGCGAGCTCGCCTTCCGAATAGGTCACGCCGATGCGCTCTGGCACCTGCGTGGTCAGGAAGCTGAACGGCTCGCCGTCGATGATGCGCACCCGCACCGAGCGCTGCACCCGCTCGCCGGGCGCGAGGCGAAGCGCCTCGGCCACCGCCGCGGAGGGGTCCTGATAGCCGAAGGCCAGCAGCCGCACGTCGGTGGAGCGGCCCATCTGGATGAGGTTGGTGAGGACGTCCGCGAGGTCCGCCACCACGGGCTTGGCCGCATGGCGGGAGGTGACGAAGGTCCCGGCGCCCCGGCGCCTGTCGATCAGCCCCTCGCGCTCCAGCTCGGCCAGCGCGCGGCGCACCGTGATCCGCGACACGCTGTGCTCGGCCGCGAGCGCCTGCTCGCCCGGAAGGGCGTCGCCCGACGAGAGCCCGCCGCTGGCGATCCGCTCGCGCAGCACCAGATAGACCTGGCGGGCCTTGGGCAGCTCGACTCCGGCCAATTCACCCTCTCGATAGGACTTCTATTTGTCTACAGTATGATACAACATGGTCCCGTCAAGCGCCTTTCGGACGGTCGCCTGGCAGACCTCGGAAGAACCCGCCATGAGCCGCACCATCATCGACAAGCTCTGGGACGCCCATGTGGTCCTCACCCGCGAGGACGGCGTCAGCCTGCTCTGGATCGACCGGCATCTGCTGCATGAGGGCTCGTTCCACGCCTTCGACCAGGTGGAGAGGCGCGGCGCGGCGGTGGCCCGTCCGGAGCTCACCTTCGCGATCGCCGACCATTACGTGCCGACGCGCGGCCGGGCCGGCCGGCCGGACAATCCCGAGATCGCCCGGATGGTCGACCAGCTCGCCGCCAACGCCGCGCGCCATCACGTCCGGCTGATCGGCCTGCACGATCCGCGCCAGGGCATCGTGCATGTGGCCATCCCCGAGCAGGGGCTCACTCTGCCTGGCCTCACCGTCGTGTGCGGCGACAGCCACACCTCGACGCATGGCGCCTTGGGGGCCTACGCCTTCGGCATCGGCGCGTCCGAGGTCGCGCATGTGCTGATGACGCAGACGCTCTGGCAGAAGAAGCCGCGCCGCATGCGCATCGCGGTCGATGGCCCGCTGGCGCCAGGCGTCGGCGCCAAGGACGTCGCCCTCACCATCATCGCCCGGATCGGCGCCGACGGCGCGCAGGGCTGCGCCATCGAATACGCCGGCTCGGCCGTGAGGGCGTTGTCGATGGAGGGGCGCATGACCCTCTGCAACCTTTCCATCGAGGCGGGGGGCCGGCTCGGCCTCGTCGCCCCGGACGAGACCACCTTCGTCTGGCTGCGGGGGCGCCCGTTCGCCCCGCAAGGGGCCGCGTTCGACGCCGCCGTGGAGGACTGGCGCGGCCTGGCCAGCGACGCCGACGCGGCGTTCGACCGCGAGGTGACCCTGGCCGGCGCCGACATCGCCCCCACGGTCACCTGGGGCGTCAGCCCCGAGCACGCCGCGCCCATCGACGGCGTCGTGCCCGATCCCGCCCGCATCGCCGACGAGAGCCGCGCGCAGGGAGTGCGCGACGCGCTCGCCTATATGGACCTGAAGCCCGGCGCGCCGCTCAGCTCGATCCGCATCGACCGGGCCTTCATCGGCTCCTGCACGAATGGCCGCATCGAGGACCTGCGCGCCGCCGCGGCCGTGCTGGCGGGCCGAAAGGCCGTCGTCCCCGGGCTGGTGTCGCCGGGGTCCTCGGCCGTCAAGCGCCAAGCCGAAGAGGAGGGGCTCGACCGCATCTTCCGCGACGCCGGCCTCGAATGGGCCGACTCGGGCTGCTCGATGTGCGTCGGCATGAACGGCGACGTCGTGCCGCCCGGCGAGCGCTGCGCCTCCACCACCAACCGCAATTTCAAGGGCCGGCAGGGTCCGGGCTCGCGCACCCATCTGATGTCGCCCGCCATGGTGGCGGCCGCCGCCGTCGCCGGCCGCCTCGCCGACGCCCGCGACCTGCTGGCGGGGCGCACAGTCCCGCAGGAGGGCCGCCCATGACCCCCGTCGAGATCATCGAGACCGCCGCCGTCCCGCTGGCGCTGGCCAATGTCGACACGGACCAGCTCATCCCGGCCCGCTTCATGAAGCGGCCGCGCAGCGAGGGCTACGGCCCCTTCCTGCTGCACGATCTGCGCGCCGGCGCCGAAGTCTCGCCCGCCGCCGCGCTCGACGACCCGCGCCGGGCCGGCGCGGCCGTGCTGGTGGCGCGGCGCAATTTCGGCTGCGGCTCGTCGCGCGAGGCGGCCGTCTATGCGCTGGCCGATTTCGGCGTGCGCTGCGTCGTGGCGCCGAGCTTCGGCGACATCTTCGCGTCGAACGCGGTGAAGAACGGCCTCGTGCCGGCGCTCGTCTCGGAGGAGGACGCGGAGGCCTTGCTGGCGTCCTCGGCCGTGCAGGACGCCCGCGTGGTCCGGGTCGACCTCGCGGCCCAGACGGTGACGGCCGGCAACCTGGTCGTGCCCTTCGCGATCGACCCGGTGTGGAAGACGCAGCTCCTGAACGGCTGGGACGACATCGACCTCACTCTGGCCGAGCGTCCCGCCATCGAGGCGTTCCGGTCCCGCGACGCGGCGGCGCGGCCCTGGGCGGCGCCGACGTCGGAGTGACCCGCCTTACTTGTCGAGGCGCGCCACGAGGCTGGACGTATCCCACCGGGAGCCGCCCATCTTCTGCACCTCGGAGTAGAACTGGTCGACCAGCGCCGTGACGGGCAGGTGCGCTCCGTTGCGGCGGGCCTCGGCGAGGCAGATCGACAGGTCCTTGCGCATCCAGTCGACCGCGAAGCCGAACTCGAATTGGCCGGCGTTCATGGTCTTGTAGCGGTTCTCCATTTGCCAGGACTGCGCCGCGCCCTTGGAGATCGTCTCGATGACGCCCTCCACGTCGAGGCCCGCCTTCTTGGCGAAATGCACGCCCTCCGACAGCGCCTGCACGAGGCCGGCGATGCAGATCTGGTTGACCATCTTGGTGAGCTGGCCCGCGCCCGAAGGGCCGAGCCGGCGGCAGGCGCGGGCGAAGCTCATGATGGCGGGCTCGACCTTGGCGAAGACGTCCTCGTCGCCGCCGCACATCACGGTCAGCACGCCGTTCTCGGCGCCGGCCTGGCCGCCCGAGACGGGAGCGTCGATGAAGTGCAGGCCGAGCTCCTGGCCCTTGGCGTAGAGCTCGCGCGCCACCTCGGCCGAGGCGGTGGTGTGGTCGACGAAGGTCGCGCCCTTCTCCATGCCGGCGAAGGCGCCGTCCTCGCCCAGCACGATCGAGCGCAGGTCGTCGTCATTGCCCACGCAGGCGAACACGATCTCCTGCCCGGCGGCCGCCTCCTTGGGGGTGCGGGCGGCCATGCCGCCATTCTCGCTCACCCAGGTCTGCGCCTTTGCGAAGGTGCGATTGTAGACGGTCACCTCATGGCCCTTCGCCTTGAGGTGGCGGGCCATGGGGTAGCCCATGACGCCGAGGCCGAGGAACGCGACTTTCGCCATATCGAAACTCCTGCGCGGGTCGCGCCGCGGCGCTCCCGGAGACGGTGAGGGATCAGGGCCGGCCGGAACCGGGCGGCCGATATCAGGCGTGAGACAGGTGCCGCGTCAAGCGCCGCTCGGCGACGTCCCACACACGGCGGATGATTTCAACGATCAGCAGATAGAGGACCGCGGCGAAGACATAGACCATCAGGTCGAAGGAGCGCGCGAAGGCGAAGCGGGTGGAGCCCATCAGGTCCAGGATGGTGACCAGCGACGCCACGGCCGAGGACTTCACCATGATGACGAGCTCGTTGCCGAGGGGCCGCAGCGCCACCATGGCGGCCTGGGGCGCGACGACCTTCCAGAAGATGTGGCGCGCCTTCATGCCGAGCGCCCGCGCCGCCTCCCACTGGCCCCGATGCACCGACTGGATGGAGCCGCGATAGATCTCGGCCTGGTAGGCGGCGGTGTTCAGCGTGAAGGTGAAGGCGGCGCAGAAGAACGCCTCGCGGAAATAGGTCCACAGCCCGATGCTGTCGAGGAACGGGCGGAACTGGCCGGCGCCGTAGTAGCACAGGAACAGCTGCGCCAGCAGCGGCGTGCCGCGGAAGAAGGTGGTGTAGGCGGTGGCGATCCCGGACGCGACGGGACCGCCATAGAGGCGCACCAGCGCGATCGCCAGCCCCAGGGCCGAGCCGAGCACGATCGAGATCGCGACGAGCTGCATCGTCGTTCCGAGCCCGCCGAAGATGCGGCAGCCGTAATTGGTCAGGGCCTCGTTGCCGATGACGTAGCCGGGATACTGGCACCAGTTCATCGGCCGCGCCCCGCGCCGGAGACGAAGCCGCGATTGGTCCGGTCCTCGAGCTTGGAGATCCCCCAGGCGGAGGAGACCGAGAACAGCATGTAGATCAGGCAGGCCGCGCCGAAGAACAGGAAGGGCTCCTTGGTCACCACATTGGCCCGCCCGGTCCAGAACATCAGGTCGGGCAGGGCGATGACGGAGACGAGCGAGGTCTCCTTCAAAAGCACCATCCAGTTGTTGCCGAGGCCGGGCAGGGCGACGCGCAGCAGCTGCGGCGCCACCACGAGGCGGAAGGCCAGCCCCTTGCTCAGGCCCAGCGCATAGGCGCCCTCGCGCTGGCCCTTGTGGATGGCGTTCAGCGCGCCGATCCAGACCTCGCAGGAGAACGCCCCGAGCACCAGGCCCAGCGCGATCATGCCGGCCACGAAGGCGGGCATCTCGATGTTGCCGGAGAGGCCGACGCTCTTCCAGAGCTTCTGCAGGCCGAGCTGCAGGCCGAAATAGACGATGTAGAGCGTGAGAAGCTCCGGCACGCCGCGAAAGACGGTGGTGTAGAACGTCCCGAACGCGCGCAGCACGCTGCTGTCGGATCGCTTCGCCAGGGCCACCAGCAGCCCCAGCGCCACCCCGAACGGCAGCGTGGCGAGCGCCAGCGTGATGGTCACCAGCGCGCCGCGGGCCAGCTCGTCCCCCCAGCCTTTGTCGCCCCAGGCGAGGAGGTTCAGGTAGTAATCCATGGCGCCGCGCAGGTCAGGCGGGGAGGGGACGCCGGTCGGGACCGGCCGGCGTCAGGCGAATGGAGCGGCCCCGCTGGGCCGCTCCGCGTCGTGTCGCGTCAAGCGAGGCCGCGGGCCTCAGTCGACCATGATGTTGATCTTGAAGTACTTGTCGGCGATCTTCTTGTGCGTGCCGTCCTTGAGCGACTCCTCGATCGCCTTGGAGAACATGTCGCGCAGCGCCGTGTCCTCCTTGCGGACCGCCATGCCGACGCCCGGGCCGTGGATGGCCGGGTCGCGCTTCACTTCGCCGACGAACTTGCAGCAATCCTTGCCCTGGCCGTTGATGAAGTCCTCCAGCGAGAGCATGTCGGCGACGATGTAGTCGAGGCGTCCGTTCTTGAGGTCCAGATTGGCCTCTTCCTGGGTCGGGTAGAGCTTCACCGACGAGCCGGAGTAGAACTTCTCCAGGTAGTTGGCGTGCACGGTCGAGCTCTGCGCGCCGATGGACTTGCCCTTCAGGGCGGCGGGCGAGGTGTCCGTGCTGGTCACGCTCTTGGCGGCGATCACGGAGATCGGCGTGCGGGTGTAGACGGCCGTGAAGTCGACCTTCTTCTTGCGCTCGTCGGTGGCGTTCATGCCGGCCGCGATGATGTCGTACTTGCCCGACAGCAGCGCCGGGATGATGCCGTCCCAGTCCTGCGCCACCCAGGTGCACTTGATCTTCATCTTGTCGCAAAGGGCGTTGACGTAGTCGATCTCGAAGCCCTCGAGTTCGCCCTTGGCGTTCAGGTTGTTGAAGGGCGGGTAGGCGCCTTCCGTCCCGACGCGGACTTCCTTCCATTCCTTCTGCTGCGCCTGCGCGATGCCCGCGGCGGCCAAAAGGGCCGCGACGGCGACGGCAGCGATGCGAATGGTCTTCATATCGAAATCCCTCCAATGGTCCCGCTATGCGCGGGGCTCGTTCGACCGTCCCGTCTTGCTCCAGGGGCGCTGAGCGCCTCCAGCTTGACCTTATTGGGACGATGGTGGCGCATTGGACACCGCCGCTTTGCGCGACGCAACAGCCTTGCCGGAGGAAGCCGCTGATTTGTCGGGCAAAGCCTGCCCGCTATTTCACGTCGAAGGGGAAGTACCGGGCACGGATGCGCGCATAGGTTCCATCCGCCTGGATACCGTCCAGCGCCTCTTCGAACAGGCGCTTCAGGTCGCCGTCGGCCTTGCGCAGGCCGATGCCGTAGCCTTCGCCGAAATAGGAGACGTCGTCCGGCGCGTCCGCCAGGAAGGCGCAGCAACTCGCCTCCTGGCCGCGCTTCAGCCATTCGGTCAAGGCGATCTTGTCCCCCAGCACGGCGTCGATGCGCCCGAGGGCGAGATCGAGGCTCGCCTCGTCCTGGTTGGCGTAGAGGCTGATCTCCGATCCGGGCTTGTAGAGATCCTCCAGATAGGTGGCGTACACCGTCCCGCTCATCGCGCCGAGCTTGCGGCCCTTCAGGGCCTGCGGCGTGACAGCGGTCAGGTCGGTGTCCTTGCGGGCCATGAAGACGGCGGGCGTGCGATAGTAGCGCTTGGTCAGCGCGATCTTCTGCCGGCGCTCCTCGGTGATCTCCAGCGAAGCCACGATGGCGTCGAACTTGCGCTTCTTCAGATCGGGGATGAGGTCGTCCCAATCGTCCAGCACGAAAACGCACTCCGTCTTCATGCGCTCGCACAGGGCCTTGGCGACGTCGATCTCGAAGCCCTGCAGCTTGTCGTCCTCGACGAAATTGAACGGAGGATACGCGCCCTCGGTGGCGATGCGGATGGTGGCCCAGTCCGCGGCGCGCGACGGCGAGATCGGGGCGCCTGCGAGCAGGGCCGCCAGGATGGCGATAGGCAGGCTCTTGTTCACGGCTCTGCTTTGAGAAGTGGCGGCCCTGCCGGGCTCACGATTGCGCTGGCATTATGCGCAGCGCCCGGGTTGCGGCAATGCGGTTTATTGCGAAGCCAGCAGCGCTTGCGCCGCCGACAGCTCCTCCGGGGTGTTCAGGTTGCAGAACGGATCCGGGCCGTCGCCCGCCGGGAACGGGACGATCCGGTGCGCGAGGCCCGCCAGCACGCGATGGACCGCCCGCCGTCCCTCCGCGAGCGCGGCCTCCACGGCCGGCCCGGCCCGGACCCGCCAGAGCCCGAAGAGCGGCTCCAGCCCGTTCGGGCCGCCGGCGATCGCCACGTCCATTTCCGCGGTCAGGGCGTCCCGCAGCCGCGCGACGGCGTCCAGCGGCAGGAACGGCGCGTCCGACGGGCAGGTCGCCACGACCGAATAGCCGTCGCGCCGCGCCAGCGCGATGGCGACGGCCACGCCGGCCAGCGGCCCGGGATTGTCGCCGTGCCGGTCCGGCTCCACCGGCAGTCCGAACGGCGCGAAACGGGCGGCGTCGCCATTGGCGTTGAGCGCCAGCCGGTCCACCTGCGGCCCGAACCGTTCGACCACATGGGCCAGCAGCGGCCGGCCGCCTAACTCCACGAAGGCCTTCTCGCGCCCCATCCGGGAGGACAGCCCGCCGGCCAGGATCACGCCCAGCACGGCTCCGGGCGCGCGCTGCGACCCGCTTTCGGTCTCCATGGCGGACTCCTCTTCCCAGGGCGCCGCGTCATTGACCGGCGCCGGCCGATCTTTACATAGAGGCGGCGGCGTCCGGACCCTAGTGCGGGCGCGCGCCGCCGATCGCAGCGCCCCCGGTGGGGCGCCAAGCAGCATTCGCCGTGAGGCAAGCAGCATTTCCCGTGAGGAGTGAGCCGTTGGTCACCGAGAAGGACGTCCTCGCCGCGCTCGCGCGGGTTCCCGGACCCGACGGGCGCACGCCCATCACCCAGAGCGGCGCGCTCTCCGGCCTCTCGATCCAGGGCGCGAAAGTGTACCTCTCGCTCGCGGCGGACCCGTCCCGCGCCGCCGCCGCCGAGCCGATGCGAAAGGCCGTGGAGGCGGCCGTCAAGGCGCTTCCCGGCGTTGAGGCCGTGCTGGCCACGCTCACGGCTGAGCGGGCGCCGGGGGCCGCGGGCGGCTCTCCGGGCCCCGCCGCGCCGGGCCCGCGCGCGACGGCCGCCACGGCGCGCGCGGGCGTGCCCGGGGTCAAGCGCATCATCGCCGTCGCGTCCGGCAAGGGCGGCGTCGGCAAGTCCACGACCGCGGCCAATCTGGCGCTCGGGCTCGCCGCCCGCGGCCTCAAGGTCGGCGTGCTCGACGCCGACATCTACGGCCCGTCCATGCCCAAGCTCTTCGGCCTGCGTGAGAAGCCCGAGATCCTCGAGGGCAAGATCATGAAGCCGCTCGAGCGCTACGGTCTGAAGATCATGTCGATCGGCTTCCTGATCGAGGACGAGACGCCCGTCATCTGGCGCGGCCCGATGGTGATGTCCGCCCTGCAGCAGATGCTGCGCGAGGTGGCCTGGGGAGACCTGGACGTCCTCGTGGTCGACATGCCTCCCGGCACCGGCGACGCGCAGCTCACCATGGCGCAGGCCGTGGCGCTGGCCGGCGCGGTGATCGTCTCGACGCCCCAGGACCTCGCGCTGATCGACGCCCGGCGCGGCATCGCCATGTTCAACCGAACGGACGTGCCGGTGCTGGGGATTGTGGAGAACATGTCGACCTTCATCTGCCCGCATTGCGGCGGCCGGTCCGACATTTTCGGCCATGGCGGCGCGCGCGACGAGGCGGCCCGGCTCGGCGTCCCCTTCCTGGGCGAGGTGCCGCTCGACATGGAGATCCGCGAGAAGTCCGACGCAGGCCTGCCGGTGGTCGCAACCGCGCCGGACGGCCCGCATGCGCAGGCCTACAAGGCCATCGCCGATCAGGTCTGGGCCGGGCTGGAGGGCGGCGCCGCCAGCGCGCGGCCCGCGCCGAAGATCGTCATCGAGTGACGAGCGTCGTCTACGGCCAGGCCGGCGCGGCGTGCAGGGCGGCGCCGGCGAGGAATACGAGGAAGATCAGCTTCGACGCCCAATGCCGCAGCCCGAACATCACCGGCTGCAGGGCCGCCCTGACCAGCCAGAACCCGGCGCCCAGGAACAGCAGTCCGCGCCCGAGCGGGTCGGCCGCGATGACCTCGGGCTTCGCCGCCAGGCCCGCGCCGGCGCCCGCGAAGACGAAGACCAGCATGAGGTTGAGCGTCTGCACGACGGCCCGGTTCACCGGGTCGAGCTTTCCCAGCCGGCTGCGCCAGCGAAAGATCAGCGGAAAGCCCAGGTGGAACAGCGCGAAGGCCAGGTCATAAGCCCCCGCCGCCGCGATGAGGTCCCGAGCCGAGACGGATGCGAACACCTTCCGCTCCTGAAAACGCGATCAAACGGCGCGATCTGCGCCCCCGCCGCCCAGTGTGGCGGCGAATGGGGGCGAAACTCACCTTTTTCGCAGTCCTCTCTTGCCATCGTCCCGCGCCCGTCGCATAGCTGCGCCACGCTTGGCGTGGTTCGATCCCCGGCGGTGCATTTGCCCCGCCGGAAACGATGGTCCACATTCGGCGCCCTGCGTCCAGCTTTCCCGAGCGCGGCCGCGGTCATCAAAAAACGACATCGGTTTCTGGCCTCCTCGAGAGGCCATCGGAGGGAACTCAGAATGAAGCGTCGTCAGTTTATTCAGACCGCTGGCGTGGGCCTTGCGGCCAGCGCGGTGGCCGCGCCCGCCATCGCCCAGTCCAGCCCCGAGGTGAAGTGGCGCCTCACCTCCAGCTTCCCCAAGTCCCTCGACACGATCTATGGCGGCGCCGAGTACATGGCGAAGCAGGTCGCCGAGATGACCGAGGGCAAGTTCCAGATTCAGGTGTTCTCCGCCGGCGAGATCGTGCCCGCCCTGCAGGCGCTCGACGCCACGCAGAACGGCACCGTCGAGGCCTGCCACACCGTCTCCTACTACTATGTCGGCAAGGACCCGACCTTCGCCATCGCGGCGTCGGTCCCGTTCGGCCTCAACGCCCGGCAGCAGAACTCCTGGCTGTTCCAGGCCGGCGGCAATGAGCTCTTCAATGAGTTCTACAAGAAGTACAATGTCGTCGGCGCGCCCTGCGGCAACACCGGCACCCAGATGGGCGGCTGGTTCCGCAAGGAGATCAAGACCTCCGCGGACCTGAGCGGCCTCAAGATGCGCATCGGCGGCATCGCCGGCCAGGTGCTGCAGAAGCTCGGCTCGGTGCCGCAGCAGATCGGCGGCGGCGACATCTACCCGGCGCTCGAGAAGGGCACCATCGACGCGGCCGAGTGGGTCGGCCCCTATGACGACGAGAAGCTCGGCTTCAACAAGGTCGCGCCCTACTACTACTATCCCGGTTGGTGGGAAGGCGGCCCGACCGTGCACGCCTTCTTCAACCAGGAGAAGTTCAACGCGCTGCCCAAGCACTACCAGGCCATCCTGCTCAACGCCTGCACGGCGGCGAACACCTGGATGCAGGCGCGCTACGACATGCAGAACCCGGGCGCCCTCAAGCGCCTCGTCGGCGCCGGCGTGCAGCTGCGTCCCTTCCCGCAGGAAGTGATGGAAGCCTGCCTCAAGGCCTCCAACGAGCTCTACGCCGAGATCAGCGCCAAGAACGAGGACTTCAAGAAGGCCATCAACGCGATGATCGCCTACCGGAACGAGGAATATCTCTGGTTCCAGGTCGCCGAGTTCACCTACGACAATTTCATGATCCGGGCGCGCGCCCGCGGCTGAGCGGACGCCGGCCTCACCGATCGCAGAAAGCCCCGGGCCAGTCCCGGGGCTTTTTGTTGGGGAGCCTCGCGCCGGTTCATGCTGCGCTGCAGCGAACGGGGGTTCACGTCCCGGCTCGCCGCGCTATGAAGAAAACGACGTCCACCAGCATGGGATTGAGCCGCATGAGAGTCGCCCTGATCGGATCCCGGTGGTTCGCCGCGCGCGTGCTGGACATCCTGCTCGACCGCGGCGACGAGGTCTTCGTGATCGGGACGAACGGCGAGGACCAGCTCGGCAAGCTGGCGATCGAGAAGGGAGCGCCCCACAGGCTGCTCGACAACCCCAAGCGGGTCGGCGCGGACTTGCTGCCCGGCGGCCCGTTCGACGCCATGATCGCGGCGCACTGCCACGCCTTCATCGACGCCGACGCGCGGGCGAGGGCGAAGGAGGCGTTCGGCTACCATCCGTCGCTGCTGCCGCGCCACCGCGGCATCGCGGCCGTGGAGTGGACCATCAAGGCCCGCGACCCCATTGCGGGCGGCTCCATCTATCACCTCGCCGACGGCTGGGACGACGGCCTCGTCGGCGAGCAGGAATGGTGCTTCGTCTACCCCGACGACGACGCCGGCTCGCTCTGGAAGCGCGAGCTCGCCCCCATGGGGCTGCGCCTTATCCGCCGCGCGCTGGAGACCATCGAGGCCACGGGCGAACTGCCCGGCCACGCTCAGGATCCGAAAGCCGTGACGCTGGCCCCCTTGAGCGGGTTGTAAGCCGCCTCAAAGGCGGCGCGGGCGCATGAAAAAGGCCGGGTCGCCCCGGCCTTTTCGCATGCTCGGATCCAGCATCCTCACTGGATCTTCGGCGGCGTCCCGAAGTCGAGCGCCGGCGGCGCGTCGTCCATCTTGGGCGTGAGGTTGTCGAGCTGCTCCATGGCCTTCTTCTGGTCCACCACGGGCCCGCTGTTCTTGTAGTGCATCACCATGCTGGGGAAGAGCAGCACCAGCGCCACCATGATGAGCTGGATCACCACGAACGGCACCGCGCCCCAGTAGATCTGCCCGGTCGTGACCGGCTCCATCGTCGCGCCGGTGACCCGGTCCTTGTAGGGCTCGCGGGGCGCCACGGAGCGCAGGTAGAACAGCGCGAAGCCGAAGGGCGGGTGCATGAACGAGGTCTGCATGTTCACGCCCAGCATCACGCCGAACCAGATCAGGTCGATGCCGAGCTTGTCGGCGACGGGCCCGATCAGCGGCACGGCGATGAAGGCGAGCTCGAAGAAGTCGAGGAAGAACGCCAGGATGAAGATCAGCAGGTTTACGAAGATCAGGAAGCCGACCTGGCCGCCCGGCAGCGAGGTGAGCAGGTGCTCCACCCAGACATGCCCGCTGACGCCGAAGAAAGTGAGCGAGAACACGCGCGCGCCGACCAGGATGAACACCACGAAGGCCGACAGCTTGGCGGTGGACTCGGTCGCCTGACGGACGAGCTCCCAGGTCAGCCGGCGCTTGGCGATGGCCAGCAACATCGCGCCGGCCGCCCCCATCGCGCCGCCTTCCGTCGGGGTCGCGAGACCGATGAAGATCGTGCCCAGCACGAGGAAGATGAGGCCGAGCGGCGGCACCATCACGAAGACGGTCTGCTCCGCCATGCGCGACAGCAGCCCCAGGCCGGAGATCTTGTTCACCACCGCGATGACGAAGGACACCGCCACCGCCACCGTCATGGTGAGGACGACGAAGTCGGCGCCGGCGCCCACCTTGGTGAAGTTGCTGATCGTCAGATAGCCGATCACCCCGGAAATCACCGTCACCACCAGCACCGAGAGGCGCCGGGTCTGTCCGTCGGCGTCCTGCAGGGTCTGCGCCTCGGGCGGCAGGCCGGGCGCCGCCTTCGGGTTGAACACGCCGACCAGGAAGACGTAGCCCGCATAGAGGGCCGCCAGCACGATGCCGGGGATGAACGCGCCCTCATACATGTCGCCGACCGAGCGGCCGAGCTGGTCGGCCATCACGATGAGCACGAGCGAGGGCGGGATGATCTGCGCCAGCGTGCCGGAGGCCGCGATGACGCCGGAGGCCAGCCTGCGGTCATAGCCGTAGCGCAGCATGATCGGCAGCGAGATGAGGCCCATCGAGATCACCGAGGCCGCCACCACGCCGGTGGTCGCCGCCAGCAGCGCGCCCACGAAGACGACCGCATAGGCGAGGCCGCCGCGCACCGGGCCGAAGAGCTGGCCAATGGTGTCCAGCAGGTCCTCCGCCATGCCTGATCGTTCGAGGATCAGCCCCATGAAGGTGAAGAATGGGATGGCCAGCAGGGTGTCGTTGTTCATCACCCCGTAGACGCGTTCCGGCAGCGCCTGCAGGAAGTCCGGGCGGAACAGCCCCAGCTCGATGCCGAGCAGCGCGAAGAACAGGCCGTTGGCGGCCAGCGCGAACGCCACCGGGTAGCCCAGCAGGAGGAAGAGCACGAGAGCGCCGAACATGATCGGCGCCATGTTCTCGATCAGGAATGCGGTCATGGGGAGAGATCCCGGAGAGGCGATGCGCTGGGCGCGGGGGCGGTCGGCGCAGCCGGCCCGCCTGAGAGTGTCGTCAGTGGACGGGCTTGGGCGGCTCCAGCCCCGCGGCCGCCAGCAGGCGCTCCGCTTCGGCCTCCGCCGCCGCATGATGGCCGCCGCCCGACGCCGTGTCGGCGAGCAGGCCCCGCATGATGGCCACCCGCTTGATGAGTTCCGACACGCCCTGCAGGAACAGCAGGAAGAAGGCGATCGGCAGCAGCATCTTGGAGGGCCATTGCGGCAGCCCGCCCGCATTGGCGCTCTGCTCGTTGATGTTCAGGCTGCGCAGCGCGAAGGGCACGGAGGTGATCAGCATCACGATCGTGAGCGGCAGCAGGAACAGCGCATGGCCGATCACGTCGATCCAGTCGCGGCCGCGCTTGGGCAGCATGCTGTTCACGATGTCGATTCGGATGTGCTCGTTGCTCAGGAGCGTCCACGGCGAGCACAGCAGGAAGACGATGCCGAACAGCACCCACTGCAACTCGAGCCACGCGTTCGACGACATGTCGAAGAGCTTGCGGATGACGGCGTTACTGGTGGAGACCACGACGGCGACGACGATCAGCCAGCTGACCCATCGTCCGATGCGCGTATTCATTCCGTCGATCAGACGGCTCAGTCCGAGCAAACCCGACACCTACACCCCTCCTCGAAACCGCCCTTCGGACGTTTCTTGTCAGACGGGCCCTCTTCTTCACAATGGAGAGCGCCGTCAAGCCTGATCGCTATAACATCATGGCGAAAACCGGGCTAGCGCGCGGAACGCGAAAGCTCGCCTCAGGCGTCCGCCGTCCCGAGCTCCCGTGCGGCGTCGCGCGCCCGGATGCGCTCGCGATGCACCGTGTAGACGCCGCTGCCCACCACCAGCGTCGCGCCCGCGAGCGTCGTGGCGTCCGGAATCTCGCCGAACACGGCCGCCCCGGCCAGGATCGCCCAGACGATCACGCTGTAGCGGAACGGGGACACCACCGTGACGTCGACGCCCCGGAACGCCGTGATGACGCACAGATGTCCCAGCGCCACCGCCAGTCCCGCGCCGCCGAGCCCGGCCCATTGGGCGGGCGTCGGCGCGATCCAGTCTTCCGCGAGGCCCAGGACCGCGCCCGCGGCGCACACGGCTGTCGACGTCGCCGCCAGCACCGCCGCGGTCGGCACGGAGGGATGGATCCTCCGCGTCACCAGGTCGCGCACGGCGACGAACACGGCGGAGAGCAGCGCCACCAGCGTGTAGACGTCGAAGCTCTCGCCCGTGGGCCTGACCACCAGCAGCACGCCGGCGAAACCCGTCAGCACGGCCGCCCAGCGCCGCCAGCCCATCGGCTCCAGCCCGGTCACGGCGCAGAACACCGCGATCAGGATGGGGGAGGACTGGCCGATCGCCGTCAGGTCGGCCAGCGCCATGTGGCCGAGCGCCGTCACGAAGCACAGCGCCACGATCGCCTCGACGCCGGCCCGCAGGGCCGCCGGTCCGGCCAGCACGCGGCGGGCGTCGCGCACATGGCCCATCCCCACCAGCAGGGCGACGCTGAACAGGACCGCGAAGAGCCCGCGCACGAACACCACCTCGCCGGGCGGCAGGGCGGTGCGCACCAGCTTCATCAGGGCGTCGCTGGTGGTGAAGACCGCCATGGCGGCGAGCATCGCGAGGACGCCGCGGCGGTTCTGGACGAAGGTGGACATCGGTCTCGGGGACATGCGCGGGCGGGGAGCCGGACCCTATCCCATCCGCATGCGCTTGGGCGCCGCGCGGGCGCATTGCCGCCCGGAGAAAAAAGACCGTCGTCGGACGGCGCGTGCGGCCACGACCATTGACTGTGAAATGACATTTTTCAACCGCAGGAGCTAGACCTGCTTAGGCGCTCGTTAAGCTAGGCGCCCTAGCATCCTGGCCACTGAAAGGTTCAGCAGGGCTCGATGTCGTTCCTCGACGATCTTCGTTCGCGTCAGAAGGCGTTCGCCATCGACGACCGGACCGCCGCCATCGTGCGCGGACTGCAGCCGCTGGTGGCGCGCGACGTCGACGGCGTCCTGCGCGGATACTACCAGAGCTGGAACGCGCTTCCCGGCTTCAGCGAATTCGCCCAGCGGCATGCCGAAGCCTATGTGGGCTTCCAGTCCGACTATTACGCCCGCATGTTCGACGGGCGGATGGACGAAGCCTATGTGGAGCGCCTGCGCGAGACCATCGGGCGCGAGATGCGCGACGGCTACGGGCCGCGCATCAGGCTGGCGACCGCCGTCACGCTCAGCGCCCATTTGTTCGATCTGATCGGCCGCAAGCACAGGTTCTCGGGCCGGCGCGTCGCGTACGAATGCGCGGCCGTCATCCGCTACGTGGCCGTCGACGCGCTCAACGCCATGGCGGTGGAGCAGGCGGACCTCAAGCACGGCCTGGAGGAGCGGCGCGCGCGGGTGGACGAGGCCCTCATCGGCTTCACGACCTCGGCGGGCGGCGTCTCGACCGCGCTGACGCAGGCCGCCGAAGCCGTCGAGACGACCGCGGCCGAGACCCTCAACGCCTCCGATCGGGCCCGCACCGAGGTCGACCGCGCCGACCGCGCCTCGCGCGACAGCGCCGACCGGGTGACCGCCACGGCCGACGCCACCGAGACCCTGTCGCGCTCGATCGCCGATATCGGCGAACAGGTCCAAAAGAGCCTCAACATCACCCAGCAGGCCTCCATGGACGTGGCCGAGATGGCCCGCACCATGCGCGAACTCGCCGGCGCGGTCGAAAGGGTGGGGTCGGTCGTCGGGCTGATCTCCGAGATCGCGGCGCAGACGAACCTCCTCGCCCTCAACGCCACCATCGAGGCGGCGCGCGCCGGCGAAACCGGCAGGGGCTTTGCGGTGGTCGCCTCGGAGGTGAAGTCCCTGGCGGCGCAGACGAGCCGCGCCACCGACGACATCGCCAACCAGATCCACGCCATCCAGGCCGCCACGCAGGCCTCGGTCAACCAGATCTCCACCATGGTGGGCTCCATCGACCAGGTGTCGGACATCGCCTCCGTCATCGCCTCGGCCGTGGAGGAGCAGAGCGCCGCCACCAACGCCATCGCGACCGGCGCGCAGGACGCGGCCCGCATGGCCGCCACCGTGGGCGACGCCGCCCACAGCGTGCGCGACGCCATGGACGCGCTGGAGAAGTCGGGCGGCGAGATGCGCCGGCGCTCGAAGTTGCTCGCCCAGCAGTCGAACGCGTTCGGATCGGAACTCGACCTCCTGGTCACCCGTTTGCGCTCTGCTTGAACGCGGGTTCCTCCCGCGCTTCGTCCGATCCCGCCGCGCCCAGGAGACGCCAGTGCCCCAGTTCCCCCAACGCCTCGCCGGCCGGCATGCGCTCGTCACCGGCGGCTCGCGCGGCATCGGCAAGGCGGTCGCGATCCGCTTCGCCCAGGAGGGCGCCGTGGTGGCGATCAATCACCGCAACGATCCTGACGCGGCGCGCGAGACCCTGGAGGCGCTGAACGCCGCCACCGCGCAGGCGGGCCTGCCCCAGGCCGCCCACCGCATCGAGGTGGGCGACGTGTCCAGGGAGCAGGATCTGGAGGCGATGTTCGCCGCGCTGGTCTCCGCCTGGGGCCGCCTCGACATCCTGGTCAACAACGCCGGCGTCCAGAGCGAGACGCCGGGCGACACCATGACGGCGGAAGACATCGGCCGCATCATCGCCGTCAACCTGGAGGGCCCCGCGATGGCGTCGCGCATCGCCATCCGGCACTTCCTCGGACGGCCCGGCGGCGGCGTCATCCTCAACACGTCGAGCGTGCATCAGGTCATTCCCAAGCCCGGCTACGCCGCCTATGCGATGTCGAAGGCCGGCCTCGGCCATCTCACCCGCACTTTGGCGCTGGAGTTCGCCGACAAGGGCGTGCGGGTGAACGCCATCGGCCCCGGCGCCACCGTCACGGCCATGAACGACGCCTGGCGCGACGATCCGCAGAAGCGCCGCGCGGTGGAGAGCCACATCCCGATGGGGTTCGCGGCGGACCCGGAGGACATGGCCCCGGCCTACGCCTTCCTGGCCTCGGACGAAGCGCGCTACATCACCGGCCAGTCGCTCTTCATCGACGGCGGCCTGACGCTCTATCCGGACTTCAAGCACAACTGGTCGTCGTGAGGGTCGGCGGCCTCAGCCGCCCGTCACGCTCATGTGCCGCCCCACCGCCGGGCGGGAGGTCTCGCGGTCGATGATGAAGTCGTGGCCCTTGGGCTTGCGCGCGATCGCAGCGGCGATGGCCGCGTCGAGCGGCTCGTCGCTCTCGGAGGCGCGTAGAGGCGCGCGCAGGTCGGCCGCGTCCTCCTGGCCGAGGCACATATAGAGCGTGCCCGTGCAGGTCACGCGCACGCGGTTGCAGCTCTCGCAGAAATTATGCGTCAGCGGCGTGATGAACCCGATCCGCCCGCCGGTCTCCTTGACGCGCACATAGCGCGCCGGCCCTCCGGTGCGGTAGGGGATGTCCTCCAGCGTGTAGGTCTCCATCAGCCGGGCGCGCAGCTGCTTCAGCGGCCAGTACTGGTCGAAGCGGTCCGGCTCGATGTCGCCCATGGGCATGACCTCGATGAAGGTCATGTCCATGCCGCCCGCATGGGCCCAGTTGATCATCCGCTCGACCTCGTCCTCGTTGACGCCCTTCAGCGCCACGGCGTTCACCTTCACGGCGATGCCGGCCTTCTGGGCGGCTTCGACGCCCTTCAGCACCACGCCCAGATCGCCCCGCCGGGTGATGGCCTTGAACTTGTCCGGGTCCAGCGTGTCCAGCGACACGTTGATGCGCTTCACCCCGCAGGCCGCCAGGTCGGCCGCGTAGCGGGCGAGCTGGGACCCGTTCGTGGTCAGCGTCAGCTCCTCCAGCGCGCCCGATTGCAGGTGGCGCGACAGGTTGGCGAACAGGGTCATGATGTCCCGGCGCACCAGCGGCTCGCCGCCCGTGATGCGCAGCTTGCGCACGCCCTGGCGCACGAAGGCGCTGCACAGCCGGTCGAGCTCCTCCAGCGTCAGCAGGTCCTTCTTGGGCAGGAACGTCATGTCCTCCGACATGCAGTAGACGCAGCGGAAGTCGCACCGGTCCGTCACGGAGACGCGCAGATAGGTGATCGACCGCCCGAAGGGGTCGACGAGAGGCTGCGCGGGCGAGGGGACTCGGATGGATTCGGACATGTTTCTCGATTTCGGTGCGGGGCGGCCCGCGTGACGGGCGGCATCTTGCCCGATATAGGGTCGCTGGCAAGGGATGTCAGGCGCCTGCGCCCGTGCGCCGCTCAGATGAGGATCACGCCATGTCGACAGTGTGGCCGACCGAAATCCGGCTGTCCAAGGACAAGCGGACGCTGCACGTGGCCTTCGACGACGGGGCCGCGTTCGACCTCTCGGCGGAGTATCTGCGCACCCAGAGCCCCAGCGCCGAGGTGCAGGGCCACGCCGCCAGCGAGCGCAAGACCGTGCCGGGCAAGAGCGGCGTCCAGATTATCGGGGTGGAGCCCGTGGGGAATTACGCGGTGCGGCTCGTCTTCGACGACATGCACCAGACGGGCCTCTTCAGCTGGACCTATCTGCGCGAACTCGGCGACCGGCATGGCGAGAAATGGGCCGCCTACCTCGCCGAACTCGCCGAGAAAGGCCTGAGCCGCGATCCGGTCCGCCGCCGCTGAGCTGAGGACCGCGCACGAAAAAGGCCGGCGCGACGGCCGGCCTCTTCGCCAGAACCCGCGAGGGTTCAGTGCTGCACGATCACCTTGGCGCCGACCTTCACGCGCTCGTAGAGATCGATCACGTCCTCGTTGACCATGCGGATGCAGCCCGAGGACACGGCCTGGCCGATCGTCTCCGGCTCGTTCGAGCCGTGGATGCGGTAGAGCGAGGTCCCGAGATACATGGCGCGCGCGCCCAGCGGGTTGTCCGGACCGCCCGGCATGTAGCGGGGCAGGTCGGGGCGGCGGCGCAGCATCTCGGACGGCGGACGCCAATCCGGCCACTCGCGCTTCATCGTGACGGTCTTGACGCCCGACCACTCGAAGCCCGGGCGGCCGACGCCGATGCCGTAGCGGACGGCCTTGCCGTCGCCCAGCACGTAGTACATGCGCCGCTCGGACGTGGAGATCACGATCGTGCCGGGCGAGAAGCGCCCGTCATAGCTCACGGTCTCACGCGGGACGGCCGTCGCCTGCGGCTTGGCCGATTCCGGGTAGGTATCGACGAGCGGCTGCCGGGTGAGGGGATCGATCTGGTAGGCGTGGGCGGCGCCCGACAGGAGCAGGCCTGCCGCGGCGCTGCACAGCGCAAAGGTCCAACGGCGCATGAGGGTTGCCTCGATTTCGGTCTCGGTTTTGACACAGGGCGGCGGCGCCGCGCGGCTTGAGCGTTACGCGGCGTGTGCTAAGGAATTCAACACCCTCGCACTTGGTTTCATCACAGTTTGTTGCATTTCGCACAGACGTGACGAGTAGAACACACAATGGCGGCGATGTGGCCGCTTTGGGGCCGGCGAAAGCGTAGCCATGGCGTATTACGCCGGCCGGTCGAGCTTACGCTCCCGTCGCCGCCGGGCGGCCCAGGGCGTCGCGGCGGGGACCCGGCCCGGCGCCGCGCGCTTGACTTGCGCGGCGCGCCTGCCTAGAAGGCCCACCACGTTCGAGAGAGCGGCCCAGCGCCGCCGCCGAACGGGCGCGTAGCTCAGCGGGAGAGCACTCCCTTCACACGGGAGGGGTCACAGGTTCAATCCCTGTCGCGCCCACCATTTCGGGCGGCCTCCAGCGCCGCCGCCTCTTAAGCCCTCTCAGGAACGATCGGCTCCCCCACCGGGTTGAGTTTGCGACCCGTCATGGGAGGATGTCATGTTCCGCACCAGCACACGCGCCGTCGTCGTTTCCTGCGCTCTTCTGGGCGCCGCCGTCATGGCCGCGCCGGCTTCGGCCCAGTCGGGCCGCGCTCCGGCCGGTTCGTCGCTCAGCGGCGAGAGCACCATGCGCACCGAGCCGATCGACAAGTCGAACCCGACCGTGCGCAACCAGCACGGCATCTCGAAGATGATGAAGAGCTTCGGCTCGAAGAAAAAGCAGCGCGGCGCGTCCAAGGCCGCCCCTCTTTGACGCGAGTTTGTCGCAGCGCAATTGGCCCTGCGCCGGACCCGTGCTAGGCCAACGCCCATGAGAACGCCGCCCCGAGACGGGCGGCGTCCGTCGGAGGGCCGAAGGTGCGCCAGAGGAGCGGGTTCACGCTGATCGGGGCCGTGCTGCTCGCCTATGCGCTGGCGCTGCAGTCGCTCGCCGGCGCCTGGGCCCAGCACGCGGCGTCTCACCCCGGCTCGGCCGTGCCGGTCCTGTGCCTGACCGAGCAGGGCGGCGGGGACGCCCCGGCGCCCGCCGGTCCGGCCCATCATCCCGCCTCCAGCCATGACGAGTGCTGCCTCGCCGCCGCATGCCATGCGGCCGGCGCCCTCCTGGCTCCCGCCGAGGGGCGTGTCCCTGGGCCGCGCCACGAGGCCGCCGACGGCGGTCCGTCGCTGGCCGCCGCCGGTTTCGCCCCCTCCGGCCCTCCGCCCGCCGCGCCTGCGGCGCAGCGCGCTCCACCCAAGTCCGAACGCCTCGCCTGAACCCGTTCACGAGATTCGAATTAGGGGGCCCGCAGCCCCGGAGCGTCACGTCATGATCACCCGCACTTTGCTCGCCGCCGCGCTGCTGTCGGCAGCCGTCCCGGCCGCGCCCGCCTTGGCGCACGACTACAAGGCCGGCGACCTCGTCATCAACCACCCCTGGGCCCGCGCCACGCCGCCCGGCGCCTCCGTCGGGGGCGGCTACCTCTCCGTGCGAAACGCCGGGACGGCGCCGGACCGCCTGCTGTCGATCACGTCAGACGTCGCCGGCCGCGTCATGATCCACGAGATGTCGAACGCCGGCGGCGTCATGACCATGCGGCCGGTCCCGGCGGGCCTGCCCATCCCTCCCGGAGAGGTGGTCGAGCTCAAGCCGGGCGGTTATCACGTGATGTTCATGGACCTGAAGGACGGCCTCAAGGCGGGCGACAGCGTCAAGGGCGTGCTGACCTTCGAGAAGGCCGGGGCGGTTCCGGTGGAGTTCAGGGTCCAGGCGATCGGGGCCAAGACGGGAGAGCCGGCCGCCGGCAAGCCGGGGGACGCCCACGCGGGACACTGAACGCCGGCGCGCGGCGCGGGACCTCAGGCCACCGCGCTCGCGAGATCCGGGTCGAGCGCCCGCACCGCGTCGAGCAGCGCGTCGAAATGGTCGATGATCCGGTCCGGCCCCAGGGCCGAGACCGGCGTGTCCGTGTAGCCGAACGTCACCGCGACAGCCGGCAGGCCCGCGGCCCTGGCGGTGTCGATGTCGGTGCGCGAATCGCCCACCATCAGGCCGCGTCGCGGGTCGCCGCCGGCCCGCTCGATGGTCAGCGTCAGGTGCCGCGGATCGGGCTTGGCGTAGGCGAAGGTGTCGCGGCCGCAGATCGCCGCGAACCGGCCGGCCACGCCCAGCGCCTCCAAGAGCGCGACCGAGTGGCTTTCCACCTTGTTGGTGCACACCGCCAGCCGGTGGCCATGGGCCTGCAGGGCGTCGAGCGCCTCCTCCACGCCGGGAAAGAGCCGCGTCTTGACGGCGAGGTTCTGCGCGTAGTGGTCGAGGAAGTCGACGAAGAGCCTGTCCAGCCGCTCCGGCGCCAGCGCCTGGCCGCCCAGCGCGAAGCCGCGCTGGATCATGGCGCGCGCGCCCGCGCCGACCACGTCGCGCGCCCGCTCGACCGGCACCGGCGCGACGCCTTCGCGCACCATCAGCACGTTCATGGTCTCGATCAGGTCTGCGGCCGTGTCGGCCAGCGTCCCGTCGAGGTCGAAGACCACGGTGGCGCGGTCGGTGAGCGGTTGTCTCGCCATGCTGGCTGTGTGCCGGATCGTCGCGGCGGCGTCAACGCGCCGGGCTAAGTGGCGGTTACCATTCATTAACCATCGCGACCCAGAGTCGCCGCGGGGGCCGCAGCGCGCAGCGCGGGCCGAATCGACCGGCGCGACCGCCGGCGGGACGACGGTTCTGGAGACCTAGCGACGATGAAGCGGCTCATGATTTCCCTGGTGGCGCTCGCGTCCGGCGTGGCCCCGGCCATGGCCGGCCAATTCGAGTTCATTCCCGCCCCGCAGACCGATCTGAACCGGATCTACCGGATCGACCGCGTCACCGGCGAGGTCGGCGCCTGCCAGTACGGGCAGAAGGAAGGCACGTTCGGGGTGACGCTGTGCTTCCCCGCCGGCGACGGCGCCGGCAAGCAGGAGCCGTCCGAATACAGCCTCGTCTCGTCCCGCCACGAGCGCGAGGGCGGCGTGTTCCGGGTCGACACACGCACCGGCGCGATGAGCGTCTGCTACGTCTTCGACGAGCGCGTGGTCTGCACCCCGTCCGAAAAGGGCGCGGTCGCCGACGCCTCGGCCCGCACCGGCGCGGGCGGCGAGACGACCGGAGCCGTCCGCAAGCCCTGATCCCAGGGGCCCGCGCGGAGTCCGCCGCCCGCCGAGCCTTGATCTCGCTTCTTTTCTGGCGCACCGCTGGCGTGCTAGGGGACATCGGCCGACCCTCCCCGGAGGGCCGGCGCATCCTCGTCACGAGCGTCGAACACGCGCTCGCGCCATTGAGAGCGGACATCGGCATGATCGACCATCGCGCGGCGCCCGAGCGGCGACGCCTCGTTCTCAGGCGCCCCGGCCAGACGCGGGCGTCCGTCGCCCGTCCGGCCCGCGCCGCCACAGCGGCTCGGCCGTGAGCGTCGAGGATCTCAAGCGGGAGGCGGCCGCCCGGGCCGTGGCGCTGGTCGAGCCCGGCATGCGGCTGGGGCTCGGCACCGGCTCCACCGCCAGGCACTTCGTCGACCTGCTGGGCGAGCGCGTCCGCGACGGCCTGAAGGTCGTCTGCGTGCCGACCTCCGAGGCCACCCGCGCGCAGGCTGCATCGCTCGGCGTGCCGCTGACCACCCTCGACGAGACGCCCGAGCTCGACCTCACCGTCGACGGCGCGGACGAGGTCGACGGCGACCTGCGCCTGATCAAGGGCGGCGGCGCCGCGCATCTGCGCGAGAAGATCGTCGCCAACGCCTCGCGGCGGATGATCGTCATCGCCGACGACAGCAAGCTCGTGGCGACGCTGGGGCGCTTTCCCCTGCCGCTCGAGGTCGTCGAGTTCGGCCTCGGCGCCACGCGCGTCGCCATCAAGAAGGTTTTCGCCGCGACGGACTGCGCGGGCGAACTCGCCCTGCGCCGCCGTCCGGACGGGGCGGCCGTGCGGACGGACAGCGGGCATCTCGTGCTCGACGCCGCCCTCGGCCGCATTCCCGACCCGGACGCCCTGGCGGCCCGGCTGGACGGCGTGCCCGGCCTGGTGGAGCACGGCCTTTTCATCGGCCTCGCGGACGCCGCCATCCTGGCGACCGCGCAAGGCGTCAAAGTCATCGGCGACCTCGGCTGACGCCGTGATCCCTCATCACCCTTCGTCGCGCCCCGCGCGAATCACAGACAGGAGACGCAGCGTGTCCGACATCCTTCACACGTCCAGGAGCCGCCCCTTGAAGTCCATGCTGGCCGCCGCCGGCCTCGCCCTGGCCCTCGCCGGCGCCCCGGCCGTCGCCCAGCAGGCGACGCAGCCCACCGCGACCCATCTGGCGGTCGCCCGCGAGGTGGTGGTCGCCTCCGGCCTGTCGCGCTCCTTTGAGTCGATGGTCCCGCAGTTCATGGAGCAGATGAAGTCCAACTTGCTCACCACGCGCCCGGAGATCGGCAAGGACCTCACCGAGGTCCTCGGACGGTTGAAGCCGGAATTCGACGGCCAGCGCGAGGACATCCTCAACGCCGCCGCGCGCATCTTCGCCTCCCGCCTCAGCGAGCCGGAGCTGAAGGACGTGGCCGCCTTCTACAAGTCCGCCTCGGGCCAGAAATACGTCGCCGCCCAGCCGCCCGTCATGGACGAGCTGTTCGGCCAGATGCAGGCCTGGAGCCAGCGGCTGTCGGAGTTCATGATCGGCCGGGTCCGCGCCGAGATGAAGAAGAAGGGCGTCGAGCTCTGACGCTTGCGCGCCGCCTTTAGCGCGCGCCGGCCCCAGCGCGGGCGCGCCCTCGAAACGTGAGCGGGACGGCGCGCCGCCGCCGCCGCCGCCGGGAGAACCTGATGTCCGGCTACGACGTGGATCTTTTCGTGATCGGCGCAGGGTCCGGCGGCGTTCGCGCCGCCAGGATCGCGGCCGGCTACGGCGCCAGGGTCATGGTGGCGGAGGAGCACCGCATCGGCGGCACTTGCGTCATCCGGGGCTGCGTTCCCAAGAAGCTCTATGTCTACGCCAGCCGCTTCGCGGCCGAGTTCGAGGAGGCCGCCGGCTTCGGCTGGTCCGTCCCCGAGCCGCATTTCGAATTCGCCGCCCTCAAGGCCGCCAAGGACAAGGAGATCGTCCGCCTGGAGGGCGCCTACCGCGCCAATCTGGAGCGCTCGGGGGCCACGCTGGTCCCGGGCCGCGCCGTCTTGGAGGGTCCGAACGCGGTGCGCCTCGCCGACGGCTCGCGCGTCACGGCCGAGCGCATCCTGGTCGCCGTGGGCGCGCACCCCTTCGTGCCGAACGCCATCAAGGGCTGCGGGCTGGTCGAGACGTCGAACGACATCTTCGAGTGGGAGAGCCTGCCGAAATCGGTCGTCATCGCCGGCGGCGGCTATATCGCGGTCGAGTTCGCCAGCCTCCTGGCCCGGCTCGGGTCGGAGGTCACGCTGGTGCTGCGCGCCGACAAGGTGCTGCGCGGCTTCGACGAGGACATGCGCAACGCCCTCACGGCGCATCTGCCCTATGGCGGCGTCCGGATCGTCGCCGGGGCGGAGATCGCCAGCATCGACGGGCGGGTCGGCAACATCGCCGTCAACCTCACCACCGGCGACGCGATCGCCTGCGAGCGCGTGGTCTACGCCACGGGCCGGGTCCCCAACACCGCAGGCCTTGGGCTGGCCGAGGCGGGCGTGGAGGTGGACGCCGCCGGGGCCATCAGGGTCGACCGCGCCTCGCGCAGCACGGCGGCGTCGGTCTATGCGGTGGGCGACGTCACCAACCGGGTGAACCTGACCCCGGTCGCCATCCGGGAGGGGCACGCCTTCGCCGATACGGTCTATGGCGGCCGACCCACCGAGGTCGACCACTCGCTCGTGCCCTCCGCCGTCTTCACCACGCCGGAGATCGGGTCCGTCGGCCTCACGGAGGGGCAGGCCCGCAGCCGCTGCGAGGTGACCGTCTACAAGACCAATTTCCGGCCCATGAAGGCGACGTTGTCGGGCTCGGTCGACCGCACCCTGATGAAAATCGTGGTGGAGAAGGCCACCGACAGGGTGCTGGGCGTCCACATCTTCGGCGAGGGCGCCGGCGAGATGATCCAGTGTCTGGCCATCGCGGTGCGCATGGGCGCGACCAAGCGCGACTTCGACATGACGCTGGCCGTCCACCCCACGGCGGCCGAGGAACTGGTGACCATGCGCACCCCCTGGGAGGGCGGCGGCGTCACCTGACCGCGGCTTTTATCCATGGGCAAGCGGAATGGTGACCGGACGCTTTCGAGATTCCGGCGGATACGGTTCGCACATTAACAAAAACGCGATGGATGTGAGTGCAATCTAGGGTTGCGTAACCCAGGAGTGGCTCACGTGCGTTCCCCCTTGCAGTTCAGCCGCAATGACAGCGGGATGGCGGCGGTGCTGTTCGCGGTCCTGCTGATCCCGCTCATGGCGGCGCTGGGGTCGGCGGTCGACTACAGCCGCAGCAGCACGTCGCAGGCGGCCCTGCAGGCGATCACGGATTCGACCGCCCTGGCGCTCAGCAACCCGCGCTACACCGCCGACATGATCCAGGGCGGCGCCGAGCAGATCCTCGCGGCGGAGACCAAGTCCGGCTACGCCTTCGCCAATCCGCTCCAGGTCAAGGCGTCCCTGTCCGCCGACGGCCGGTCCGTGACGGTGACGGCCACGACGTCGGTGAAGAACGTCTTCATGGCGCGCTTCGGCAACGACTACACGATCATCGGCGCGACGGCCCAGGCCTACAGGGCCGTGACCGGCAGCGTCGAACTCGTCCTGGTGCTCGACACGACGAACTCGATGTCGATGTCCAACAAGATGACGACGCTGAAGACCGCCGCCAACTCCATGGTGGACACGCTGACCTCCGACCCCAAGGCGGACGTGAAGATCGGCGTCGTTCCCTTCGCCGACTACGTCAATGTGGGCCTCTCCAACCGGTCCCAGCTCTGGCTGTCCGGCGCCACCGACTACAGCGCCGGCTGGTCCACGCCTGAGAAATGCACCGACGTCTTTCCGGTGATCCGGACCTACAACTGCGTGAAGACGACCAGCACCTGCTACAATGACGGCGTCCCCTATACGTGTTCGTCCACCAAATGCGACACCGAGCGCGCCACGACCAGCGTGCGCCAGTGCACGCCGGCGTCCAGCGGGACGGACTGGTATCGCTGGCTCGGCTGCGTCGGCTCGCGCACGCCGACCCCGCTGCGGCTGACGGACGACCAGCCGCTCGTCCCCTATCCGGCCGTGCGCATCAAGAACCCCAGCGCCAGCACCAAGCCCTGCACCACGGCCCTGATCCCGCTCACCAAGAACTACGCCGCCGTGAAGGCGACCATCAACGCCATGACCCCGAAGGGCGAGACCTATCTGCCGTCCGGCCTGGTCTGGGGCCTCAACGTGCTGTCGCCCGACGCCCCGTTCTCGGAGGGCGCCGCCTATGACGCGGCCAACAAGCTGCCCCGCAAAGTCATGGTGTTCATGACCGACGGCAACAACACGCTCTCGCTCGACAGCAGCAAGCAGTGGCACACGGGCAACAAGCGCAACGAAGCCGACGACACCACCGCCAAGCTGTGCGCCAACATCGCCAAGAAGGGCATCGAGATCTACAGCATCGCCCTGATGGTGGACGACGCCGCCGCCAAGACGCTGCTGCAGAACTGCGCCTCGGGCTCTGACCATTATTTCGACGCCACGGATTCCGCCGCGCTGGCGTCCGTGTTCTCGCAGATCGCCACGTCGCTGCAGACCACCTATCTGGGCCGTTAAGGCTTGCGCCTCACAGCGCGGCGTCGTCGATGTCGTCGTCTCGGCGGCGGCGGCGCACCTTGGCGGTCGGCGTGGCCGAGCCCGCCACGATCACCTTGGCCCCGACCGGCACGCGGTCATAGAGATCGATCACGTCCTGGTTGATCATGCGGATGCAGCCGGACGAGACGCTCTTGCCGATGGTCCAGGGCTCCACCGTCCCGTGGATCCGGTAGAGCGTGTCCTTGTTGCCTTGCCAGAGATAGAGCGCCCGCGCGCCGAGCGGATTGCCGGGGCCGCCCGGCATGCCGATGCCGCTCTGCAAATCCTGCATCTTGGCGGCGAGGTCGGGCTGGCGCTCCAGCATCTCCTTGGGCGGATACCAGTCCGGCCAGGCCTGCTTGGTGCGCACATTGGCGACGCCGGACCAGCCGAAGCCGCTGCGCCCCACGCCCACGCCGTACCGGATGGCCGAGCCGTCGCCATTCATGAAATAGAGATAGTGGCTGCGCGGATCGACCAGGATGGTCCCGGGCGCCTCGCCGCTGTCATAGGCCACCACCGTGCGGTGGAAAGCCTCCGGCACGATCGAGGGCTTCAGCCCCGGCACCGGGAAGGGCTCGCCCGCCACCGGGCCGTAGAGGCCGCCGCCCGTGGCCGGCGGACGCCGTCCGCGCATGCTGGGCTGCATCGGCTCGGGATAGAGGCCGCCCGTGCCGGCCCCGTAGCCGTAGGGCGACGGTTCGGGGGAGGAGGGCAGCCAGAAGGGTTGCCCCGCGCGCGCCGAGCCGGCCACGAGGGCCATGGCGGCGGACGCTGCTCCTGTCAGGACTGCTCGACGATGAAAATCGGCCATTCGGGCCCCCTACGCTGGTACGCTTCGCACAATCGGCGCCGTCTCAACGCAGTATGAAGCCAAACCGTTGCTTGCGCATCTGGCTTGCGCGGCGAAGCTGAGGCGAGCGCGCGACAAGCCTGTCCCATTTCAAGTCAGGCGCCGCCCTGTGGGTGGCGCGCCGCCGAAGCATTCTGTATAAGCCCGGCTTTCCGAAGAAGAACACCCTCCGCGGAGACCCGCCAGGGCCGTGGATGATGGAGGAGAGGGTGATGAGCGAGCGTTGGACCCCGTCGAGCTGGAGAGACAAGCCCATCCAGCAGGCGCCCGTCTATCCGAACGGGGACGAACTGAAGTCCGTCGAGGCGCAGCTCGCTGGTTTTCCGCCGCTGGTTTTTGCAGGCGAGGCGCGCAAGCTCAAACGGGCGTTGGGCAAGGTCGCCGCGGGCGAATCGTTCCTGCTCCAGGGCGGCGACTGCGCCGAATCCTTCGGCGAGCACTCCGCCGACAACATCCGCGACTTCTTCCGCCTGTTCCTGCAGATGGCGGTGGTGCTGACCTTCGCGGGCTCGTCGCCCGTGGTGAAGGTCGGCCGCATCGCCGGCCAGTTCGCCAAGCCGCGCTCGGCCGGGACCGAGACCGTCGACGGCGTGGAGCTGCCGTCCTACCGGGGCGACATCATCAATGGCATCGAGTTCACTCCCGAGGCGCGCCTTCCCGATCCGCGCCGCCAGACCGAGGCCTACCGGCAGTCGGCCGCGACGCTGAACCTGATCCGCGCCTTCGCGACGGGCGGCTACGCCAATCTGGAGAACGCCCATCGCTGGATGCTGGGCTTCGTCAAGGACAGCCCGCAGTCCGGCCGCTACCAGGAGCTGTCGGAGCGCATCACCGAGACGCTCGACTTCATGCGCGCCATCGGGCTCGATCCGGAGGCGCATCCGGAGATGCGCATCACGGATTTCTACACCTCGCACGAAGCGCTCCTGCTCGGCTACGAGCAGGCGATGACCCGCGTCGACTCCACCACGGGCGACTGGTACGCCACCTCGGGCCACATGCTGTGGATCGGCGATCGCACGCGCCAGCTCGATCACGCCCATGTCGAATATTGCCGCGGCGTCCGCAACCCGATCGGCCTGAAATGCGGCCCGTCGCTGAAGCCGGACGAACTCGTCAAGCTCATCGACATCCTGAACCCGCAGGACGAGGCCGGCCGCCTGACGCTGATCTGCCGCTTCGGGGCCGAGAAGGTGGGCGACCACCTGCCCGCGCTGGTGCGGGCCGTCCAGCGCGAGGGGCGCACCGTGGTGTGGTCCTGCGATCCCATGCACGGCAACACCGTCAAGGCCGCGACGGGCTACAAGACCCGCCCGTTCGACCTGATCCTGGCCGAGGTGCGCGATTTCTTCGCGGTCCATCAGGCCGAGGGGACGCACGCGGGCGGCATCCACCTGGAGATGACCGGCAAGAACGTGACGGAGTGCACCGGCGGCGCCCGCGCCATCTCGGACACGGACCTGCACGACCGCTACCACACCTATTGCGATCCGCGGCTGAACGCCGAGCAGGCGCTCGAGCTCGCCTTCCTGGTGGCCGAACAGCTCAAGCGCGAGCGCATCGCCCGCGGCCGGCCCATGGTCGAAGCCGCCGAGTAAGGCGGGCCTGAACGCCGAACGGCGCCCTCCGGGGCGCCGTTTTCGTTTCGGGAGAAGCGTCCGCCGGGGCGGGCGGGCTCAGTACTTCACGCCAGCGCCGACCCGGAAGGAGCTGACGGCCGTGCTGAGGCCCTGGTAGGAGGCCATGCCGATATACTGGTACTCGGCCCGCAGCATCACGTTGTCCAGCACGGCGACATCCATGCCGAGCCCGATGGCGCCGCCATAATTGTAGCCGGTCTTGCCGATGATCGAGTTGCGCGCGGTGGGGCCGACATTGATCCCGCCCAGACGCCCGGTATCGGGGTCGATCAGGTATTCGGTGTACTGGCTGTTCAGGGCGGCGGCGAGCCGCTGGCGTCCCACCACCAGGCCAACCGTCGCGAAGGGGAGGAAGCGCCCGAACGCGTAGCCGCCGCGCGCCTTGAGGATGGCGTAGTCGCCCATCTCGGCGCGAGCCGTGGCCGTGTAGCTGATATTGTCCGAATAGGCCCCGCGGTCCTGCCGCCGGCCGTCGGACATGGAGGTCTGCCCGAGCAGCTTGTCCTTCATGTGGGTGTAGTCGAGCTCGAGGCCGAACACGGCGTCCTCGAACATCATGTTGTAGCCGACGAAACCGCCCAGATGAGGCTGCTGGTCGGAGAAGTCGCGGCCGAGCCGCACGAAGGTCGAGGCCAGGTCATGGGCGATGTGGGCGTAGTAGGCGTCGTCCACCAGCGTCTTGCCGAGCTCCTTGGTCTTGAAGTCGGCCGTCGTCACGCCGGCGTGGATGCCGCCATAGAGGCCGCCCCAGGTGAACTCCGCCTGCGGGCCCGCATAGGGCAGGGGCGGGGCGGGCGGCAGGTAGTCCGCCGCATGCCCGAGCGTCGGGGCCGCAACCACGAGGGCGATCAAGGATAGAAAACGCATGGGTGAAACCCTTGCCTGAAGGGGGCGCTCGCCCGAAAACCGATGACTGTGATGAGTAAACCGGTAACGTTACTGTCCGGTTAAGGCGATTAACGCATGTCACGCCTGGCGCGCCGGCCCGCTTTCGGCGTCGTTGCGCCGGCCGCTCGGCTCGGCCATAAGCCACTCATGACCGCGCCCGTCGTTCGTTTCGCCCCGTCGCCCACCGGCCGCCTGCATATCGGCAATGCGCGGCCGGCGCTGCTGAACGCGCTCTTCGCCCGCCGCCATGGCGGCCGGTTCATCCTGCGCTATGACGACACCGACCTTCAGCGCTCGCGCGCCGAGTTCGCCGACGCCATCGCGGTCGATCTCGCCTGGCTCGGCGTCCGCCCGGACCTCACGGCCCGCCAGTCGGACCGGGTCGCCCTCTACGACGCCGCGGCCGAGCGCCTGCGCGCCGCCGGGCGGCTCTACCCCTGCTACGAGACCGAGGATGAGCTCGACCGCCGCCGCAAGCGCCAGGCCGCGCGAGGGCTGCCGCCGATCTATGACCGCGCCGCCCTGCGGCTGACCGACGAGGAGAAGCGCGACCTGGAGGCGCAGGGCCGGCGCCCGCATTGGCGCTTCCTGCTGGAGCACCGCTCGGTGGCGTGGGACGACCTCGTGCGCGGCCCGGCGCATGTGGAGGGGGCGTCGCTCTCCGATCCGGTGCTCGTGCGCCATGACGGCGGCTATCTCTACACGCTGCCCTCGGTGGTGGACGACATCGACCTCGGCGTCACCCACGTGATCCGCGGCGAGGACCACGTCACCAATACGGGCGTGCAGATCCAGATCTTCGAGGCGCTGGGCGGCCCCGAAGCCGTCCCTCTGTTCGGCCACCACAACCTGCTCACCACGGCGAGCGGGGAGGGGCTGTCGAAGCGGCTCGGCCATCTCTCGCTCGGCTCGCTGCGCGAGCGCGGCATGGAGCCGCTGGCCGTCGCCGCCCTGGCGGTGCTGGTCGGCTCGGCCGAGGCCGTCAGGCCGGTGCGCAGCCTCGACGAGCTGGCTCAGCTCGTGGACATCGCCCGCCTGTCGCGGGCCCCGGCGCGTTTCGACGAGGCCGAGCTCGAGGCGCTCAACGCCAAGGTCCTGCACGGCCTCGACTACGCCGACCTGGCCGACCGCCTCACGGCCGCCGGCGTGACGGGCGGCGAGGCTTTCTGGCTCGCCGTGCGGGGCAACTGCGCCGTGTTCTCCGACGTGGCGGTCTGGAAGGGCGTCGTCGAGGGTCCCTGCGCGCCCGTCATCGAGGACGCCGCCTTCGCCGACGCGGCCGCCGCGCTGCTGCCCCCCGAGCCCTGGACGGACCAGACCTGGGGCGAATGGACCAAAGCGGTGGCGCAGGCCACCGGCCGCAAGGGCAAGCCGCTCTTCATGCCGCTGCGCCTCGCCCTCACCGGGCTGGACCACGGGCCCGAGCTGAAGGCTCTGCTCCCGCTGATCGGCCGTCCCCGCGCCCTGGCGCGCCTCGCCGGCCAGGCCGCCTGACCCCCATTCGTCAGTTCTGCAGGGCCCCGCGCGGGACGCCGGCGGGCGGCAGCGTGATCGGCGGCCCGAGCGGCGGCAGGGCGTCGGAACGCACCCCGCTTTGGCCCGCTGCGGGCGGCGGGGCGGCGCGGCGCGACGGAGCCTGCGGCGCGGGCTGGCCGGCCGGAGCGCCGGGATTGAGCGTCGACGGATCGACCCCCGGGGCTCCCGCCACGGAGGAGGGCCGCGGCGCCGCGGTCGGCTTGGGCGCGGCGGCGCCCCGCAGCGGCGGCGGCGCGGGCTCTTTCGGCCGGGCCATGTCCTGCGACTGCTGCTCGGTCACCGTCACGTCGCCGGCGCGCGAGCCGATGATCTTCTCGGCGTTGGCCAGCGCCTCCACCCAGCTCTGCCCGTCCTTGCGGCACGCGCAGGTGGGATCGAAGCTCTTGCGGTACTTGAAGGCGTTCGGCAGCGCCGTATAGGGCGATCCCGCCAGCGACACGGCCGCGTCGGCCTCGCGGCCGGAGGGCTGCACGTAGAGCTCCACCTCGGCGTTGGGGCAGGAGGCCTGGCACAGGCTGGCGTCCGTCTCGAAGCGGCCCCGCGACGCGAACTGGCTGATCGGGAAATAGAACCCGTCGCACTTGCGCACGCACAGGGTCTTGCCGGAGTTCACGGCCGCCTGCTGGCCGCCGTCGAGCGGCCCCTGCGGCGCCTCGTCCTCCGGCATGGCCGGCACGTCGTCGACCGGGCTGCCGAACAGGCGCTCGAACAGCCCGGGTTGCCTAGACGACGCGATGCCCGGCTGGGCGCCCCGGCAATTCGCCTCATAGGCGGCCGAGAGCGACGCGCGCTGCGCCTCCAGCGATCCGCCGCCGACGCGCTGCGACTGGGCGTCGAGCTGCGCCAGGCCCGCCTCCAGGCTGTTGATCTTGGCCTCCACGGACGGGCATTCGGGCGGCGGCGGGTCCCCGAAGATCAGGAAGCGCTGGCGCTGGCAGCCGATGGAGCGCGCATACGCGATGGTGCGGTTGAGCTCGCCGCGCTGGCGCTGGATCTGCTCGACGATGGCCTGGCGCTGGCCGGCCGCGCCGGCGCTGCGGTCGAGCGCCGCCAGATCGGCGCGCAGGCGGTCGCAATAGGTCTGCTGGGCGTCGGCGGACCCGGCCATCGCGAGGACGCAAAGGAGCGCGGCCGCGAGGCTCGCCATCCGGGTGATTGGCTTCATCAGTCCTTGCTCCAGCAGGGCCGGGCGACCCAGCGGAATCGCGTCACGATGGTTGGACGAGCGACTTAAGAAGGTCAATGACGCCGAAAGTGTGGATGGGGCGCCTGCCGCCGCGAAGGCCTCTACCGCCGGGCGATCAAGGCCCCATATTCAGCCCGATGGAGGATCCTGGGATGAAGAACGGCGTGATGGGGTGGGCTGCGGCCCTGGCGTTGGCCGCCGCGGTCGGCGTCGGCGCGGCGCAGGCGCAGGAGCCCGACCTGGTCTTCAAGAAGTCCACGGTCTGGAAGATGCTGACCCCCGACGACAAGCTCGCCACCTATGCGCTGGACGATCCGGGCGTGGGCGGCGTCGCGTGCTTCTACACGATCCCGGAGCGGGGCGGCGTCAAGGGCATGCTCGGCGTGGCCGAGGAGCGCTCGGAGGCCTCGCTGGCCTGCCGCCAGGTCGGCCCGGTCGTCTTCAAGGAGAAGTTCGAGCAGGGCAGCGTCGTGTTCCGGCAATCCCGTTCGCTGATCTTCAAGAAGATGCAGATCGTCCGCGGCTGCGACGCCAAGCGCAATACGCTGGTCTATCTCGTCTACACGGACCGCCTGATCGAGGGCTCCCCGCAGAACTCGACCTCGGCGGTGCCGATCATGCCCTGGGGAGCGGGCACGGAGGCGCCCAAATGCGCCGACTGGGTGCAGGGCTGAACCGCAGAGTTGCGAGTCAAAAAGGGGGCCGCGGCCCCCTTCGTCGTTCCGTGCGCCGGGCGCGTCACTCGGCGCAGGTCACCGAATAGGCCTTGGCGGCGGAGGTCTGGCTCGTGGTCTGCACCGAGGCGGTCATGTCCGCCGGGTCGACGGGGCCGAACTGGGCGGCCTTGCCGAGACCATGCGCCTCGCACCAGGCGTTGGCCACGATGCTGCCGCAGGCCGCGCCGGTCGCCAGGCAGTCGGCGACCCCATACCCGTCATTGGCCGGGATCAGGAACGAGCGCTCGCCCTGAGCGGCGGCGGGTTTCGTCGACGACACGCCGATCAGGCCCGAGGCGGCGAGCCCAGCGGCGAGAACGGCGACGGAGAGAGGTCCGCGTAGCGACATGATCAGGGTCCGAGGGGTGCTGTGAGGGGGCGAACGCGATGGGTCGAGAGTGCTCATTCGACGGTATCAATCACGTTAACGGGTCCCCGGTTCCTTGCTGTGTGGCGGCGCACAACGGGTTGGTTAAGGTCGCTGCGGCAGGGGCGGCGAATAGCTGATCCGGCCGGGAACATTCAAGCGCATCGGCGCTTCTTCTCTCTTCCGCCGCAATTGCCCTGTGCGTCTGTGGCGCGCTTCACACACCGGCGAAACTTCGCCCGCGCGCCGCGCCGACCCCGCCGGGGCGCCCCCGCGCCGCCGGCGCCGAGGGCCGCACCCTTGACTGAGACGCGGCCCGCACGCATGGTGCCGCCATGATGGCCCGCACGTCCGTTATCTCGATCGTGAACATTTGCAGCTAGCGTCACCGCTGGCTGGAGCCGTCTTGGTTTGAAAAACTCGAAGCGGATCCCCAGCCAGTCTGGCGAGGGTGGAACCGCATGTCGCTCAAGCTCTACAACACGCTGACCCGCCGCAAGGAGGAGTTCGCCCCGATCGATCCGGCGAAGGTGCGGATGTATGTCTGCGGCCCGACGGTCTACGACTTCGCCCATATCGGCAACGCCCGCCCGGTCATCGTCTTCGACGTGCTCTACCGGCTGCTGCGCCATGTCTACGGCGCAGACCACGTCGTCTATGTCCGCAACATCACGGACGTGGACGACAAGATCAACGACCGCGCCGCCCGCGACTTCCCCGACCTGCCGCTGAACGAGGCCATCCGCCGGGTCACCGAATCCACCGCCGCGCAGTTCCACTCCGACATCGCGGCGCTGGGCGTGCTGCCGCCCACGGCGGAGCCGCGCGCCACCGAGCACATCGCCGAGATGCGCGAGATCATCGAGCGGCTGGTCCGGGGCGGCTTCGCCTATGTGGCGGAGGGGCACGTGCTGTTCTCGCCCGGCGCGATGAACGCCGCCGACGGCGTGCTGCCCCGCTACGGCGCGCTCGCCAACCGCACGCTGGACGAGATGGAGGCCGGCGCCCGCGTCGACGTCGCGCCCTACAAGCGCGATACGACCGACTTCGTGCTCTGGAAGCCCTCCAGGCCGGGCGAGCCCGGCTGGCCGCCCCCGGCTGGAATCGCGGGCCTCGGCCGCCCCGGCTGGCACATCGAGTGCTCGGCCATGAGCTGGAAGCATCTCGGCGAGACCTTCGACATCCACGGGGGCGGCATCGACCTCGTCTTCCCCCACCACGAGAACGAGATCGCCCAGTCCACCTGCGCCTTCGGCCACGGCGTGATGGCCAATGTCTGGATGCACAACGGCTTCCTGCAGGTCGAAGGCGAGAAGATGTCGAAGAGCCTCGGCAACTTCGTGACCATCAACGAGCTGCTGGAGACGGACAGGTTCGGCGGCCGGCGCTGGCCCGGCGAGGTGCTGCGCCTGGCGATGCTGAAGACGCATTACCGGCAGCCGATCGACTGGACGGTGGATTCCTTGATCGAGGCGGACAGAAACCTGCGTTCATGGGCGAGGTGCTGGACCGATGATGTAGAGCCGGGATTTGATCCCGGCGCCGCGGAGATCCTCTCTGACGATCTGAACACGCCTCGGCTGATCGCATGGCTTCACATGACCTTCAACGAAGCAGAGAAGGGCGACGCAGCGGCTGGAAGGCGCCTGACTGCGACACTGGCAGCCCTCGGTTTCAGTTCGTTGTTCTCGAAACTGAAGGGCGCACCCGGGACTAGCGCAGAACACAATGCGGCCATCGAGAGCCGTATCGCCGCCCGCCTCGCCGCCCGTCGCGCCAAGGACTTCGCCGAGTCCGACCGCATCCGCGACGAACTCGCCACGATGGGCATTCAGCTCAAGGACGGCAAGGACCCCGCGACCGGCGAGCCGGTCACCACCTGGGAGGTGAAGCGGTGACGCCGCGGCGCCATCCCTCCCCTCCAGGGGAGGGGGGGCCGCCGAAGGCGGTGGGTGGGGCGGCCGGGCGGGGCTCCACCCGTCCGACGCCGCGCGCCCCCACGCGCCCCGGCGCCGCCGACATCGGAGCGCGCTCATGACCGACCCCGCTGACCGCCCCACCTCCGGCAAGCCCCTCCGCCGCCTGTGGTGGCTCATGGCCCTGAAGGTCGCGCTCGTCGCCTTCGCGATCTATGTCGCGCTGCGCGCCTACCATCTCGTCTGATTTCAGAAAGACTTTCCGCATGTCCCGCGAACGACTCACGCTTTTCGACACCACCCTGCGGGACGGCGCGCAGACGACCGGCGTCGACTTCTCGCTGGAGGACAAGATCCAGATCGCCGGCATGCTGGACCGCCTCGGCCTCGACTATGTCGAGGGCGGCTATCCGGGCGCGAACCCGCTCGACACCGACTTCTTCAAGGTCAAGCGCACCCACGCGGCCCGCTTCACCGCCTTCGGCATGACCAAGCGGGCAGGGCGCTCCGCCGCCAACGACCCGGGCCTTGCGACCCTGCTCGACGCCGCCGCCGACGCGATCTGCTTCGTCGCCAAGAGCTGGGACTACCACGTGCACGTCGCGCTGGGCTGCACGCTGGAAGAGAATCTGGAAGGCGTGCGCGACAGCATCCGGGTGGCTCGCGAGCGCGGTCGCGAGGCCCTGCTCGACTGCGAGCACTTCTTCGACGGCTACAAGGCCAACCCCTCCTATGCGCTCGCCTGCGTCCGCGCCGCCTATGAGGCCGGGGCGCGCTGGGTCGTGCTCTGCGACACCAATGGCGGCACGCTGCCGCACGAGGTCGAGCGCATCGTCGGAGAGGTCTGCGGCCACGCGCCGGGCGATCATCTCGGAATCCACGCCCATGACGACACCGGCAACGCCGTCGCCAACTCGCTGGCCGCCGTGCGGGCCGGCGCGCGCCAGATCCAGGGCGCCCTCAACGGCCTCGGCGAGCGCTGCGGCAACGCCAACCTGGTCACCCTGATCCCGACCCTGAAGCTCAAGCCCGACTACGCCGACCGGTTCGAGATCGGCGTCGACGACGAGGGCCTTTCAAGCCTCACCCAGGCGTCCCGCGCGCTGGACGAGCTCCTCAACCGCGCGCCCAACCGCCATGCGCCGTATGTCGGCGCCTCGGCCTTCGCCACCAAGGCGGGCATCCACGCCTCCGCCGTGATGAAGGACCCGCGCACCTATGAGCACGTGCCGCCGGAGTCGGTCGGCAATCAGCGCGTCCTGCTGGTCTCCACCCAGGCCGGCCGCTCCAACGTTCTGGCCGAGCTGGAGCGCCTGGGCATCGAGGTGCGCCGGGACGACCCGCGCGTCGCCCGCCTGCTGGACGAGGTGAAGGAGCGCGAGGCGATGGGCTACGCCTATGAGGGCGCCGACGCCTCCTTCTTCCTGCTCGCCAAGCGGGTGCTGGGCGAGGCGCCGGAGTTCTTCTCCGTCGAGCGCTTCAAGGTCAGCGTCGAGCGCCGCTACAACGCCGCCGGCGACCTCGTCACCTTCTCGGAAGCCACCGTGAAGGTGAGGGTAGGGGGCGAGACGCTGATCTCCGCCGCCGAGGGCAACGGTCCCGTCAACGCGCTGGACGTCGCCCTGCGCAAGGACCTGGGCAAGTACCAGAGCCTCATCGCCGATCTGGAGCTGGTGGACTACAAGGTCCGCATTTTCCAGGGCGGATCGGACGCCGTCACCCGCGTGCTCATCGAGAGCGGCGACCGCCACGGCGAGCGCTGGACCACGGTGGGCGTCTCCGCCAACATCATCGACGCGTCGTTCCAGGCGCTCACCGACAGCATCACCTACCGGCTGATGAAGTGCGGGGCGCAGGTCTAGCGCCCTCGGCGCTCCGCCCAAGGCGGCGCGCGTCCTGGCCTACTCCACCAGGGTCAGCTTCGGATCGGCGCACAGGTCCATGCTCGCGCCCGAGATCTCCGTCTGGTCCGCGTAGGAGCCCATGACGTCGAAGGCGCATTCGCCCGCCTTGGCCGGCACCGTCACGACGACGCTCTTGCCCGGCGCGAGCGGCTTTTTGAGGAGGTTGCGGCCGCCGCTGTCGGCGCCCGGCGCGACGAAGCCGATGCTGGTGACGGCCATTTCGCGCTTGTTGGTGATCGTCACCTTGATGGGCTTTCCGGCTTTGGCCGCGGGCTTGGCCGGCGCCGCCTGGGCGGTCCCCGCGGCCGGGCCTGGCCCCGGCAGCGCGGCGAACAAAGCCGCCATGGCGGCCAGGGCGACCGTTCGTCCGCAAAGCTGACGAAGGCCGGCGTCGTATCGGCGAGACTGCATCATCGGCTCCTCCCTGCCGGACGAAACCGTCCGGGCGCGCATGCGTCCGGGTTCCCGGATCCTTGCCCCGGGGAGGAGCTTCCGCAATTCCGAAATCGACGTCAAGCCGCGGTCGAGTCCAAGCTTCTGGGTGTGGAGACGTCTTTGGCCGAGGCTATCGGCCTGCCCGCAATTGGAACAATTGCCAAACAAGGGCGTTCAAATGGCACGACAGGTAAGTGGTATGAGTTCAAGGAGGACAAGATGACCTACGATCCTAACGACGTCAACCGCCCGATCACCGACGATGCCATGCGTACTGGCGTGGATGCGCCTGGAACATACAGCCGTCCGCCGAGCAATACTGGCGTCATCGGCGCCATCATCGGCGTGCTCGCGGTCGTGGCCGTCGTGTTCTTCGTCTGGCGTGGTTATGAAGGCAACGAGATGAACCACGCAACGACGAGCGCGCCGACCAGCACGACGTCGCCGGCTCCGGCCCCCGCGACGACGGCTCCGACCCCGGCCCCGGCGGCCCCGAAGGCGCCATAAGCTCAACAGGGCTTCACGAAAGTCCAGGGCGAGTTCGCATCCCGCCTCGAGGACGACCAAGACGGCTGGCCGAAAGGCCGGCCGTTCTTGCATTTGGGGAGGCTGACCGGCGCGGTGGAGCTGCGCTCCCGGGCGGCCTAGAACCGCTCGGCCACCAGCTCTTCGGCCGCCTCGTCGGGCCGCGCCTTGGCGATCGCGGCGCGCAGCATCGGGATGATGTCGCGCACCCGTTCGGCGACGAGGTAGTTCACCTCAAAGCCGCTGCGCACGAAACCCTGCTCGCGCATGTGCTCGATCAGCGACAGGAAGGGCCGCCAGAAGCCGGCCACGTTGGCCACCAGGATCGGCTTGCGGTGGCGCCCCAGCTGCGACCACGTCATCTGTTCGACGAGCTCCTCCAGCGTGCCGACCCCGCCGGGCAGGGCCACGAAGGCGTCGGCCTTGTCGAACATCATCTGCTTTCGCGTGTGCATGTCCGGGACGACGATGAGCTCCTGCGCGTCCGCCAGCATCAGCTCGCGCGCCTTCAGGAATTCCGGGATGACGCCCGTCACGTGGCCGCCATGGTCGAGGACGGCGCGGGCGACGCCGCCCATCAGGCCGACATCGCCGCCGCCATAGACGAGCGACACGCCGGCCTGCGCCATGGCCTTGCCGAGTTCTTCCGCCGCCTGGGCGAAGGCGGGGTCGTTGCCGGATCCGGAGCCGCAGTAAACGCAAATCGATCGAAGGTCAGTCATGACTTTATGTTGCATCGCACCGTCGGGAGGTCAACGCGGCCGCCCGTCGCCAGGGACCGATTGCGGGCCGCAGCTTGCAGCCCCATCTCCATGCTAGGCGCTGGGTCACGGAATTTGCTAAGACTTTGGAGGCAGGGCGTACGAGTAGGGCGAATATCATGCTGGGCTGGATCAAGATCGCGGCGTTGCTCGGGGGAGTCGCCTTCCTGGGCGGGCTGATCGCCGTGTTCGGCCTGCCGTCCAACCTGGCCCGCAACGCGCCGCCCGCCGCAGACGTTCCGGCCGTCGCGCCGTCCCCAGGCGCAGCGCCGTCCGCAGGAGGAGGCTCCTCCCCAGGAGGCGCCTCCGCAGGAGGCACGATGGTGACGGTCCCGCCCGTCGCGTCGATGGCGCCCGCCGGCCAGGCCCCGGTCGCACAGCCCTCCGCCGGCCAGCAGGTCGCCGCCGCGCCGGCAGGCTCCGTCCCGGCGTCCGGGCCAGCCGCGTCGCTCGCCGCGCCGGCCGCGCCGGCCGATTCCACCGTCCCGAGCTTCGACATCGTCCGGGTGGAGCCCGCCGGCGACGCGGTGATCGCCGGTCGCGGCGTCCCCGGGGCCGTCGTCGAGCTGCTGCGCAACGGCCAGGTGCATGACCGCGCCCAGGTCGACGCCAGCGGCCACTTCGCCATGGTGCCGCCGCGGCTGCCGCCGGGCGCGCAGGACCTGACGCTCGCCGTCACCCCGCCGGGCGGCAAGCGCGAGCTGTCGACGCAGAGCGTCACCGTCTCGGTGCCCGACAAGCCGAACGGCGAGGTCATCGTCGCGCTCGCCTCGCCGGACAAGCCGACCCAGATCCTGTCGCGGACGCCGCCGGCCTCGCCGGCGCCCAACGCCCCGCCGGGCGCGCTCGCGCCGGGGCAGGTCGCCTCGGCCGGCGGGACCGCGGCCGCCCCGTCCGGAGGCCCGCGCTCGCGCGTGCTGCTCTCCACCGTCGAGGCGGACGAGACCGGCAAGTTCTTCGCCACCGGCCAGGCCGCGCCCGGCGCCTCGGTGCGCCTCTATCTGAACGACACCTTCCTGGCGACCGCCAAGGCCGCCCCGGACGGGAAATGGTCCTTCACCATCGCGCGCGGCCTCGAGCACGGGGTCTACCGGGTCCGCGTGGACGATGTCGACGCCGCCGCCGACGGCAAGGTGCTGTCGCGCGCCGAGGCGCCGTTCGACTACACCGCCCGCGTGGCGTCGCTGGCCAATTCCGGCGCGGTCGCCGCCGTCACGCCGGCGCCCGCCCCGGCGCCGTCCCCCGACGCCTCGGCGCCGGGCGACGCGGCCCGGCCCGGCCCGGCCAGCCGGCCCGGCGAGCCGGCGAAACCCGGCGAGGCCGGCGGTCATCAGGTCGCCTCGGCCGACGGCGCCAATGTGGTCGTGCCGGAGATCCGCACCACCTTGGTGGCGCGCGGCGACAGCCTGTGGCGGATCAGCAAGAAGACCTATGGCAGCGGCCTGCGCTACACGGTGATCTACGACGCCAACCAGCAGCAGATCCGCGACGCCGACCTCATCTATCCCGGCCAGATGTTCGTCATCCCGGGGCAGAAGCAGCCCTGAGCGTGCTGCGAAGAGGTGGAATCCGGCTTTTCGCACGAAGCATGCGACGACCAGGTACAGCATGGTCTGCCGCCGTCGCGGGCTCTCGCGAGCGACGCCCGCCCAAATGATGGGCGGACAAGGGGTGCACCGCGGCGCGCAGGGGCCTATATAGCGCCTGACCCTGATTGGACTCGTCGCATGAACGTCATGACGCCCCCGCCCGCGCCCAAGGGCGCGGCTCCCGCGCCGCGTCGGCCGATTCCGGGCGGATCCTCGCGCATCTCGGCCGACAAGGGTTCGCTCGGCTCGACCATCCGCGGCCTGTGGCCCTATCTCTGGCCCTCCGACCGGGCCGACCTGCGCCGCCGCATCCTGTGGGCGACGGTTCTGCTCTTCATCGCCAAGCTGGTCACCGTCGGGGTGCCGTTCACCTTCAAGTGGGTGACGGACGCGCTCGTGCCGCCCGGGCCCAACGGGCCGCCGACCAGCATTCCGATCGAGGCGCTGGTCGCCGCCCCCATCGCGCTGGTGCTGATCTACGGCCTCGCCCGCACCCTGATGGCGCTGCTGACGCAGTGGCGCGACGCGCTCTTCGCCACCGTGTCGATGCACGCCGTCCGGCGCCTCGCCTTCGAGGTGTTCGAGCACATGCACCAGCTGTCGCTGCGCTTCCACCTGGAGCGCAAGACCGGCGGCCTGACCCGCGTGCTGGAGCGGGGCCGCAACGGCATCGAGACCATCGTCCGGATGGTGATGCTCACCGGCTTCCCCACCGTGGTGGAGTTCGCCCTCATCCTGGGCGTGCTGGTCTACCAGTTCGACTGGCGCTACGCGGCCGTCACCGTGGCGATGATCGCGGCCTATATGTGGTACACCACCAAGGCCACCGAGTGGCGCATCGCCATCCGTCGCACCATGAACGAGAGCGACACGGACGCGAACACCAAGGCCGTCGACAGCCTCCTCAACTACGAGACCGTGAAGTATTTCGGCTCCGAGGAGCGCGAGGCCGCCCGCTACGACAAGTCGATGGAGCGCTACGAGCGGGCCAGCGTGAAGGCCTATGTGTCGCTGGCCATCCTCAACGCCGGCCAGGCGACGATCTTCACCATCGGGCTCACGGTCTGCATGGCGATGGTCGTGTCCGGCATCCGCGAGGGCCGCCACACGGTGGGCGACCTCGTGATGATCAACGCCATGCTGATCCAGCTCTACCAGCCGCTGAACTTCATGGGCATGGTCTACCGCGAGATCAAGCAGGCTGTCGCCGACATCGAGCAGCTCTTCGAGATCCTGTCGCGCGAGCCCGAGATCGCCGACAAGCCGGGCGCCCCGCAGCTCGCCGTCTCCTCCGGGGCGGTGCGCTTCTTGAACGTCCAGTTCGCCTATGTGCCGGAGCGCCCCATCCTGCGCGGCGTCTCCTTCGAGGTGCCGGCGGGCAAGACCGTGGCCATCGTCGGCCCCTCGGGCGCCGGCAAGTCCACCATCTCGCGCCTTCTGTTCCGGTTCTACGAGCCCCAGTCCGGCCGCATCCTCATCGACGGGCAGGACATCGCCGACGTCAACCAGAAGAGCCTACGCGCCGCCATCGGCATGGTCCCGCAGGACACCGTGCTGTTCAACGACACCATCGGCTACAATGTGCGCTACGGCCGCTGGGAGGCCAGCGAGGAGGACGTCTACAAGGCGGCCGCCCTGGCCCAGATCGACGGCTTCATCCGCTCCCTGCCGGAAGGCTACGACACCAGCGTCGGCGAGCGCGGCCTCAAGCTGTCGGGCGGCGAGAAGCAGCGCGTCGCCATCGCGCGCACCATCCTGAAGGCGCCGCCCATCCTGGTGCTGGACGAGGCCACCTCGGCCCTCGACAGCTTCACCGAAAAGGACATCCAGGACGCCCTGGAGCGCATCTCGCGCGGCCGCACCACGCTGGTGATCGCCCACCGGCTCTCCACCGTGATCAACGCCGACGAGATCATCGTGCTGGACAAGGGCGTCATCGCCGAGCGCGGCTCCCACACCGAGCTCCTCGACCGCGACGGCCTCTACGCCGCCCTGTGGAACCGCCAGCGCGAGGCCGACGAGGCCCGCGAGACGCTGGAGCGCACCCGCGCCGCCGAGGGGCTGGTCGAGAAGGCTCCGGTCTGAGCCGCGCCGCCCCGGCCCCCGCCGCAGGGCGGCTTGACCTGCCGGGCCGGCCCGTGACAACTGCCCGCCTGATCAAGGGAAGCTGAACGCATGTCGATCGTGAAGTCCATCCGCCGGCAGGCGACCCCCATTCACCGTGAGGGCTGGCCCTTCATCGCCGGATTCGCGGTGCTGGCGCTGATCCTGGGCTGGATCTGGGGACCGCTGGGCTGGATCGGCTGGATCCTCACCGCGTGGTGCGCCTATTTCTTCCGCGATCCCGCCCGCACGGTGCCGGTGCGCGAGGGGCTGGTCGTGTCGCCGGCCGACGGCCGCGTCTCCCAGATCCTGGCCTGCGTGCCGCCGGCCGAGCTCGGCCTGTCCGAGACGCCGCTGGTGCGCGTCTCCATCTTCATGAACGTCTTCGACTGCCACGTGAACCGCATGCCGGTGTCGGGCCGCATCGTCACGATGGTCTACCGCCCGGGCCTGTTCCTCAACGCCGAGCTGCACAAGGCCAGCGACGACAACGAGCGCAGCGGCATGGTCATCGAGAGCATGACGGGCCGCTACGGCGTCGTGCAGATCGCCGGCCTCATCGCCCGGCGCATCGTGCCCTTTGTCAAGGAGGGCGCCACGCTGGGCGTCGGCGAGCGCTTCGGCCTGATCCGCTTCGGCTCGCGCGTCGACGTCTACCTGCCGGAGGGCGTGCGCCCGCTGGTCGGCGAGGGCCAGAAGGCGATCGCGGGCGAAACCGTGCTGGCCGACGCCAGGGCCGCGGACCCGGCCCGCGGCTTCGCCCTCATCTGAGCCGCGCCGCATTCGTGTTTGGCCGATTGTGCTCTAAGCTGCGCGCCGCATGAGCGAACCCGCCCGATGACCGACCTCTTCCCGCCCTACGAGCCTGGCGACGAACCGCGCCGGCGGCGCTTCAAGCCCGTGCCGCTGCGCGTGCTGCTGCCCAATCTGGTGACGCTCCTGTCGCTGTGCGCGGGCCTCACCGCCATGCGCCTCGCCATCGAGGGCGACGACAAGCTCGACCGGGCCGTCATCGCCATCCTGATCGCGGCGGTGCTCGACGGCCTGGACGGCCGGCTCGCGCGCCTGCTGAAGGGCACCTCGCGCTTCGGGGCGGAGCTGGATTCGCTGGCCGACTTCGTCAGCTTCGGCGTGGCGCCGGCCATCATCCTCTACACCTACAGCCTGCACGTGCTGCCTTCGCTGGGCTGGCTGGTGACGCTCGCCTTCGCGATGGCCTGCGCGCTGCGGCTGGCGCGCTTCAACGTCTCCATCGACGATCCCATGCGGCCGGACTGGCAGAAGAACTTCTTCGTCGGCATCCCGGCGCCCGCGGGGGCGCTGGCGGGGCTGCTGCCGGTCTACATCCACCTCGTCGGCGTCGAACGGCCCGCCGGCTTCGTGGTGCTGGAGGCCGTCTACGTCCTTTTCATCGCGCTCATGATGGTGAGCCGCATCCCGACCTATGCGGGCAAGACGCTGGGCAGCCGCGTCCCGCGCGAATGGGCGATCCCGCTGCTGCTCGCGGTGGCGCTGTTCATCACCCTGCTGGTGATCCACACCTTCGCGCTGCTGCTCGTGCTGACGGTGATCTATCTCGGCCTGATCCCGCTGGGCGTGCGCAAATACCGGGTGCGCGAGCGCCTCGACAGGCGCTCGCCCGCGATGACGCCGGAGCCGGCGAACGCGCCGGGCGATCATTAAGCCGGAACGCGCGCCTCAGCGCGCGGGCTTGACCAGCCGCTTGGCGTTGGCGCGGGCCCGCCGGCTCATCGGCGCGGTCGCGGCCGTGGCGATGTCGGCGAAGCCGTGGGCGAAATCCGCCGGCTCGCGCACGGCGCCGAAGAAGGCCCCGGCCCAGAAGGTCGCGAAGGCGACCTGGGCGGCCACGAAGCCCTCGATCGAGGCCTCCACCTTCTCGGCCAACATGCGGTGGGTTTCGGCCTGCGCCTTGGCGTCCTGCGGGCCGAGCAGGATGGGCGCGCGCGCCGCGATGGTGATGGCCGAGGCGAAGGACGTCTCCGCCGCCATCATGGACAGTTCGGCGGCGCGAATATTCAGGCGATGCATGGCCTACTCCGGCGTCCAACCCTCCCGGGATGGCCCGGGATCCCTCGTCTACGCGCGCTCGACCAATCAGTTCGTGTCTGAACTATCTTAAGCTTTACCGCGCGGTAAGTCGATGGCCGCGGCGAATCGCCTGGGCGACCGGTCCACGCGCCATCCTCTCACGTCGCGGCTCGTCCCGTCGCCCGCCTGGAGCATGCTGCGAAAAGGTGGAATCCGGCTTTTCGCACGAAGCATGCGACGATCAAGAAACCCAGCCCATGCTGTGTTTCCATCACAACACAGCATGGGCTGGCGCCGGCGGACGCGCTGTTTGCAACCTGCGGGCTTTCCAGTACGGTCCGCGCCGCAAATCGGCCGCGCGAGCGGCGCTGAGACCGGAGAGTTCCTTGGCCGCAGAGCCGAAAGACTGGCGACCGAAGCTCATCCTCGCCTCGGCGTCCCCGCGGCGTCTGGCGCTGCTGCAGCAGATCGGGATCGAGCCCGACGCGCTCCTGCCGAGCGATCTTGACGAATCGCCGCTCAAGGGCGAGCGCCCGAAGGCGCTGGCGCGTCGCCTCGCCCGCGAGAAAGCCGAGCGGGCGCTGGGCGTGCTGCGCACCCGCGACGAGTTGAAGGGCGGCTTCATCGTCGCCGCCGACACCGTGGTGGCGCGCGGCAGCCGCATCCTGCCCAAGCCCGAGCATGTCGACGAGGCGGCGCAGTGCCTGCGCCTGCTGTCGGGTCGCGGCCACCGGGTCTATACGGGGCTGTGCGTGGTGACGCCCAAGGAGGGCTTCCGCGAGCGGGTGGTGGAGACCAGGGTCGCCTTCAAGCACCTGTCGCGCTCCGACATCGAGGCCTACCTGGCGTCCGGGGAGTGGCGCGGCAAGGCTGGCGGCTACGCCGTCCAGGGCCGGGCGGCGGCCTTCGTCACCAAGCTGGTCGGCTCCTATTCGTCCGTCGTGGGGCTGCCCCTCTACGAGGTCATGGCGCTGCTCGGCGGAGAGGGGTATCCCATCCACATGTCGTGGCTGAACAGCCTGTAGGCGTCCGCCAGGACGGGCAGGGCGCCGGACAGGCGAGGGGAGGCAGCATGGTCGATCGTCTCAGCGGCAAGGTCGCGCTGGTCGTGGGGGCTGGATCCATCGGTCCGGGCTGGGGCAACGGCAAGGCCACGGCCGTCACCTTTGCGCGCGAAGGCGCGCGCGTGGTCTGCGCCGACCTCAACCTCGCCGCCGCCGAGGAGACCGCCGAGATCATCCGGGACGAGGGCGGCGACGCCATCGCGGTCCAGGCGGACGTCACCCGCCTGGCCGAGATCGACGAGATGGTCGAGGCGACCCTCGCCGCCTATGGCCGCATCGACGTGCTCGACAACAATGTCGGCATCGCGGTCGTGGGCGGGGTCGTCGAGATCGAAGAGGACGAGTGGGACCGCGTCCTGGACGTGAACCTGAAGAGCGCCTTCCTGACCATGAAGCGCGTGATCCCGGTCATGGAGCGCCAGGGCGGGGGCTCCATCGTCAACATCTCGTCGGTGGCGTCGATCCGCTGGACAGGCATCCCCTACGCCACCTATTACGCCTCGAAAGCGGCCCTGAACCACCTCACCAAGACCACCGCCGTGCAATATGCGGCGCAGAAGATCCGCGTGAACGCCGTGCTGCCCGGGCTGATGAAGACGCCCATGGTGGCCGCCTCCGCCGGCCTCGCCGCCACCTATGCGGCGGGCGACGTGGAGGAGATGTGGCGCAAGCGCGACGCGCAGGTGCCCATGGGCCATATGGGAGAAGGCTGGGACGTCGCCAACGCGGCCCTGTTCCTGGCCAGCGACGAGTCCCGCTACGTCACCGGGCTGGAGCTCATCGTCGACGGTGGATTGACCCTGAAATATGCCTGACGACGCCCCTCTGCCCGCCAACGACCCCGCCCCGCAGACCACGGGCGTCTGCCCCATGTGCGGCAAGCCCACGCAGCTGAAATATCGCCCCTTCTGCTCCAAGCGCTGCGCCGACGTCGACCTCTCGCGATGGCTCAACGGCGTCTACGCCGTCCCGGTCCAGCCCACCGACGAGGAAGACGAAGAGAGCTGACCGTCGCCCTTCTCGACGGCTCAGCCCCACCCAGCCCCTCATCCCGAGGAGCCATGCGCAGCATGGCGTCTCGAAGGACCATGCGGAGTTTGCCTAAACCCCACCCCCGTCATCCCCGGCGCGCCGCAGGCGCGGGAAGGGGATCCAGAGAGGCCGGGCGAAGGGCGCCCACGTCCCAACCCGCCCGGACCCCCGTCCCGGCGCTCCGCGCCGCCGGGGATGACGCCCTTCTCCCCGGCACGGGGAGAAGGTGGCCCGAAGGGCCGGATGAGGGGCCGGACGGCGCCACGGCTCGCCGCCCCGCTTGACAAGCGGATAAAATTCCTATACCCTGTCCATGCTCCGGTCCACGGAGGGGCGTCTGCAGCGTGACGGATGGGGATCGGGGGCGGCGGCCGTCAAAGCCGGGCTCACGACCCGGTCGAGGCGGCGGACGGAAGACAAGGTCCGACCAGCGACAACGCGAAGGGGCTGAAAGCGCCCCGGGATCTTCCTGTCGTCCTCCAACGCTGCGCGCGGAGCGGCGGGGCCTGGCGGCCTCCCGGCTTTCACTCTACCCACCCCACTCGCCGTGGGGTCCCCAGCGACGCCGCTCCGCGCCGCCCTCCACCTATCCCTCCGGGCCGAAAGGCCGCGGAGCTATCCGTGTTTCCCTTCTCCCCGGCACGGGGAGAACGCAGCCCGCAGCGCCGGATGAGGGGACATGCAGCCAAGCCCCGCCACCCCTCACCCCCACCCTCTCCCCGTTCCGGGGCGAGGGGGCCCGCTGCGGCGCTTCCCCACCCCGTCATCCCCTGCGCGCCGCAGGCGCGGGAAGGGGATCCAGAAAGGCCGGGCGAGACGCGCGGCCGCACGGTGTCCTATGCGGGGCTGCAAGGGGGCGGCACTGGCGCCGGCGGCGGCTGGGCTTATCTGTGCGTCCAACGAAGCGCCGCGATCCGCAGCGCCGCACCAGGACCCGACCGACATGGCGACACCCTTGCAGCTCACGGGCATCCACCACCTCACGGCGATCACCGCCGACGCGAAGGGCAATCACGCTTTCTACACCGACACGCTGGGCATGCGGCTGGTGAAGAAGACCGTCAACCAGGACGACGTGAGCGCCTACCACCTGTTCTACGCCGACGCCGAGGCCTCGCCCGGCACGGACATCACCTTCTTCGACTGGCCGGCCGCGCCCGAGCGGCGTGGGACCCACAGCGTCGCCCGGACCGCGCTGCGGGTGTCGGGCGAGGAGACCCTGCGCTGGTGGGCGGCGCGCTTCGACGAGCGCGGCGTGCGCCACGGCGGGATCGTGACGCGCGACGGCCGCCTCACGCTCGACTTCGAGGACCCCGAGGGCCAGCGGCTCGCGCTGGTGGACGACGGCGGCGCCGGCCCGGCCCATCCGTGGGACCGCAGCCCTGTCCCGGCGGAGCGCCAGATCCGCGGGCTGGGCCCGATCACGCTCAGCGTGCCGGACGCCGCACCCACCGGCGCGGTGCTCGAGCGGGTGATGAACATGCGCCACGCCCGCCGCTACGACCATGACGGGCGCAGCGTCCACGTCTTCGAGATGGGGGAGGGCGGCCCAGCCGCCGAGCTCCACGTCGTCGTCGAGCCGGACCTGCCCGAGGCGCGGCAGGGCGCCGGCGCGGTGCATCACGTCGCCTTCCGCACGCCGGACGCGCAGCAATACGCGGCCTGGGCCGAGCGGCTGCGCGAGCTGCGCGTCCCGTCCAGCGGGCCGGTGGACCGGTTCTACTTCCAGAGCCTCTATTTCCGGGAGCCGAACGGGATCCTGTTCGAGATCGCCACCGACGGTCCGGGCTTCGCCACCGACGAGCCGGCCGAGGCGCTCGGCGAAAAGCTCGCATTACCGCCCTTCCTGGAGCCGCGCCGGGCCCAGATCGAGGCCGGCCTGAAGCCGCTCTGACCCGCAGGAGAGGCCGATGGAGAAGATCGTCGCGGCCGTCGGACTGATCGGCGCCCTCGTGCTGGTCGCCGCGGTGATCGGGCTGGAGCGCGCCGGAGCGTTCTAGCTCACCCCTTCTTCCGCTCGGGCAGCAGCTCCAGGAGCAGCAGCGAGCGGCCGGTCACCTCATAGGCGTGGCCGAGCGGCAGGCGCTCCTCCTCGTCGTCGAGGTCGGGGCGGTTGGTGTCGACGAGGCGGCGCCATTCGCGGCCGCCCGCCACCTCCGGAAGGGTGAACTCCACCACGTCGTGGTGGGCGTTCAGCACCAGCATCAGCGTGCGGTCGCTGCCGCGGCGGCGGATGCCGCTGGGCTGGGCGCGCCCGTCCAGCACCACGCCGAAGCAGCGCGCGTTGCCGTCGTTCCAGTGGTCCGGCGTCATCTCGTCGCCGCCCGGCGTCAGCCACGTCACCTCCTTGACGTCGAGCTCGGCGTTGTAGGCGCCGCTCAGGAAGCGCCCGCGCCGCAGCATGGGCTGCGATTGACGGATGCCGATCAGCCGCCGGGTGAAGTCCGTCAGCGCCTTGCCGTCTTCGTCGATCGCCTCCCAGTCGATCCAGGAGATCTCGTTGTCCTGCGCGTAGGCGTTGTTGTTGCCGCCCTGGCTGCGGGCGAACTCGTCGCCGGCCAGCAGCATGGGCGTGCCCTGCGACAGCATCAGCGTCGCCAGCATGTTGCGCATCTGGCGCAGGCGCAGCGTCTTGATGTCGGGATCGTCGGTCGGCCCCTCGACGCCGTGGTTCCAGGACAGGTTGTCGGAGTGGCCGTCGCGGTTGTCCTCGCCGTTCGCCTCGTTGTGCTTCTCGTTGTACGAGACGAGGTCGTTGAGGGTGAAGCCGTCATGGGCGGTGATGAAGTTCACCGACGCCCAGGGCTTGCGTCCGCGCTTGTTGAAGAAATCGGCCGAGCCGGCGATGCGCGCCGCCAATTCGGGCAGCTTGCCCTCGTCGCCCTTCCAGTAGGCCCGCACCGTGTCGCGGTAGCGGTCGTTCCATTCCGCCCAGCCGGGCGAGAAACGGCCCACCTGGTAGCCGCCCGGCCCGCAGTCCCACGGCTCGGCGATCAGCTTCACCCGGGCCAGCGTCGGGTCCTGCCGGCAGGCGTCGAGGAAGCGGCCGTCCTCCTCGAAGCCGTGCGGCTCGCGGCCCAGGATGGTGGCGAGGTCGAAGCGGAAGCCGTCGATATGCATCTCCTCCGCCCAGTAGCGCAGGCTGTCCGTCACCATCTGGAGGACGCGGGAATTGCTGAGATTGACCGTGTTGCCGGTGCCGGTGTCGTTGATGTAGTAGCGCCTGTCCGGCGCCAGCCGGTAGTAGGAGGCGTTGTCGATGCCCTTGAAGGACAGCGTCGGGCCGAGCTCGTTGCCCTCCGCGGTGTGGTTGTAGACGACGTCGAGGATCACCTCGATGCCGGCCTCGTGGAGATGGGACACCATCTCCTTCACCTCGTTGACGAAGGGCGTCGCGAGGTAGCGCGGCTGCGGGGCGAAGAACCCGATGGAGTTGTAGCCCCAGTAGTTCCGCAGCCCCTTCTCCTCCAGGTAGCTGTCGTCCAGGAACGCGTGGATGGGCAGGAGCTCGATGGCGGTGACGCCGAGGCCGCGGATATATTCGATCACCTCATGCGTCATCAGGCCCGAGAAGGTGCCCCGCAGCGGCTCCTCGACCGCCGGATGGCGCATGGTGAAGCCGCGCAGATGCGCCTCGTACAGGATGGTGCGGTCCCACGGCGATTGCGGGCGGCGCTCCGCCCCCCAGGTGAAGGCGGGGTCGATGACGCGGCATTTCGGCACGAAGGGGGCGCTGTCGCGCTCGTCGAAGGACAGGTCCGCGTCCGGGTGGCCCAGCGTGTAGCCGAACAGGGCCGGATCCCAGGTGAACGCGCCGTCGAGCTGCTTGGCGTAGGGGTCCAGCAGCAGCTTGTTGGGATTGAACCGATGCCCGGCCGCCGGATCGTAGGGGCCGTGCACCCGGTAGGCGTAGACGGTGCCGGGGCGGGCGTCGGGCAGGTAGCCGTGCCAGACCTCGTCGGTGTATTCGGGCAGCTCGATGCGCTCGAGCTCGGTCTTGCCCTCGATGTCGAAGAGGCAGAGCTCGACCTTGGTCGCGTTGGCGGAGAACAGCGCGAAATTGACGCCGAGTCCGTCCCATGTGGCGCCGAGCGGGAAGGGGTGGCCCTCCCGCACCCGCGATTTGCGCTGCGTCTGCGGGGCGGTCGTGATGGCGCGTTCGGTCGGCGGGGACTTCGCCTGCATGTTCATGGGGGCCTCGGCTGGGAGAAACGGTCGCGTTTCCGCCTCAACGCGCCAGCCTCCAAGAAGCTCCGCCGTTTCGCCCCGCTTCGGCCATGGTCATGTCGCGCCCGATCGACGCGACCCAGTCCCGGTCCGGCCGCCGCCGTGATCGCGCGGTCAGTAGCGCACGGAGATCACCGGCGTCACATAGGCCGGCGCCGGCAGGGGCCGGTTGTAGAGCACCCCGACCCGGTTCACGACCGGCGCGCCGACATAGCGCGAGCCGCGCGGCCCGAGCGGCGGGATGGGGGCCATGCCCTCATAGATCAGCTCCTCGGGCGCCGGACCGAACAGCGGCGGCGCGTAGGGATTGTGGTGATATCCGCCCGCCGTCGCGGGGGCGGCGATCATCGCGGCGCCCAGCAAGGGGGCGGCGAGGCGCAAAGCGGCTCCGCACAGGGCCGGGCGCGTCCAGGTCGTCATGTCGTCCTCCGATGTCCAGTTCCGGATCCGCCCCAGCATGCCGCGCCGCCCGTGAAAGTCCCGTTCAGCGGCTGAAAAACCGGCCCGCATGGTGAATCCTTCCTCAGACCGGCCGGATGGGCCCCGTTCAGCCATCCATCGGGGCGGGCGCATTGGGCGCAGGACAGAGGCCGCCGGCCGCGTTACTCTTGGCCTTCGGTTGCGGCTCCTGAGTGGCGGTGACCTGCGCCGCCTTCGGCCGTCGTGACCTCGTGACAGGGAGGTACGACCATGGCGAACCTGAATGTGGTTTCCGGTTACGCGGACGCGCCGTCGACGCCTCAGGTGCGGCGGATCGGCTCCGCCGACCTGAAACGCGCCCTCGCCCAGGGGCTGGAGGATTTCTGGGCCATGCCGACCCATGTCGTCTTCATCGGGCTGATCTACCCGGTGGTGGGCCTGCTGCTCGGGCGCCTCCTCCTCGACAACGACGCCCTGCCGCTCATTTTTCCGCTCATCTCCGGCTTCGCGCTGCTCGGGCCGGTCGCCGGCGTCGGTCTCTATGAGCTGAGCCGCCGCCGCGAACTCGGCATGGACACCCGCTGGCGGCACGCCTTCGAGGTCGTCCGGGCCCCGGGCTTCCTCGGCATCCTGGCGCTCGGGGCCATCCTGGCGCTGATGTTCCTGTGCTGGCTCGTGATCTCCGAGGGGCTCTACGAGTGGCTGTTCGGCTCGCGCTCGCCGCAGACGCTGGCCTCGCTCGTGCAGGAATCGCTGTCGACCCGGCATGGCTGGGCGCTCATCATCCTGGGCAATTTCGTCGGCTTCCTGTTCGCCGCGTCGGCCTTCTCCATCAGCGTGGTCTCGTTCCAGATGATGCTGGACCGCGGCGTCGGCCCGGCCGTCGCCGTGGCGACCTCCCTCAAGGCGGTGGCGGCCAATCCTGGGCCGATGGCGCTGTGGGCGATCTTCATCGCGGCGGCGCTGGTGATCGGCTTCATCCCGCTGTTCTTCGGCATGGCGATCGTCATCCCGGTGTTGGCCCACGCTTCCTGGCACCTCTACAGGCGGGTGGTGGCGTAGCCTGGCGGGCGCCGGGGAAAGTCACAGACCCAAGTTGCCAAGCCGGCCATCCGCTGCTACTTGTCGACTTGTCGACCAGTTGCGGCGCCGCGCCTGTCGCGTCCGTCCCAATCAGGACCGCCTCGATCCCCCGAGCCCCGAACGGCGCGGCGGATGGGGCTGGGCCAGGTCTCAAGCCGCCGGCGAAGTCCGGTCACATGGGAGAGAACGCATCATGTCGAGGCTCCGCTTCACCCGGCGCGCCGCTGGCGCCGGTCTGGGTCTGCTCGTCGGTCTGGGCTTCGCCGCGCCGGCCTTCGCCCAGGCCAAGGTCACCCTCAAGCTCGGCCACCTCGGCAACGAGGAGAATGTCTGGCACAAGGCCAGCCTGCGCTTCGCCGAGGATGTCGCCAAGCGCACCAACGGCGAAGTCGAGGTCAAGGTCTTCCCGAACGAGCAGCTCGGCAAGGAGACGGACCTCATCAAGGGCATCCAGCTCGGCACGGTCGACTTCACCATCACGGGCGAGTCGCTGCAGAACTGGGCGCCCTCCGCCGCGCTGCTGGCCGTGCCCTACGCGATCCGCGACCTCGACCACCTCGACAAGGTCGTCTCCGGCCCGGTCGGCGCCAAGATCGCCCAGAACATCGACGACAAGACGGGGCTGAAGGTGCTGGCCTATTTCGCCCGCGGTCCGCGCGAGCTCACCTCCAACCGTCCCATCAAGACGCCGGCCGACCTCAACGGCCTGAAGCTGCGCGTGCCCAACGTGCCGCTCTTCGTGAAGGTCTGGGAGGCGCTCGGCGCCAAGCCGACCCCGATGGCCTTCTCGGAGGTGTTCACCTCGCTGCAGAATTCCACCATCGACGCCCAGGAGAACCCGCTGGCGCTGATCAAGTCGGCGAGCTTCAACGAGGTGCAGAAATACGTGAACCAGACGGACCACGTGCTGAGCTGGATCTATCTCGTCGGCGGCACCAAGAAGATGGCGCGCCTCACCGAGGCTCAGCAGAAGGCCATCATGGAATCCGCCAAGGCCGCCCAGGCCTATGAGCGCGGCCTGTTCACCGCCGACGAGAAGCAGCTGGAGGCCGACCTGAAGGCCAAGGGCATGCAGTTCGTCGAGGTCGACAAGGCCGCCTTCGCGGCCAAGGCCAAGGACGCCGTCACCTCCGCGCTGCCGGCCGAGATCAAGCCGCTCTACGACGAAATCGTCGCCACCAAGTGAGGCGGATCCTTCTCCCCGGCACGGGGCGAAGGTGGCCGAGCGAAGCGAGGTCGGATGAGGGGACCCTTTCCCCTCACCCCAGCCCTCTCCCCGTTCCGGGGCGAGGGGGCCTGTCGCGCTCTTCCCGGCCCGCGCCTCACATCCGCCGGTCCGGCCCTCCCGCCGGGCCGGCGCTCCCACCCTGAGCAGGTTTGTTCGAGGACCTCCATGCGCAACGCCTTCGCCGGCCTGGTGGCCGCCCTGGTGAGCGTCTGCCGCTACGGCACGCTCGCCGCCTTCGCCGTGCTGATCGGCGTCGTCGCCATCCAGGTGCTCGGCCGCGTGCCGGGCTTCCCGTCGCCGTCCTGGACCGAGGAGGTCGCCCGCTTCGCGCTGGTCTATCTCGTCGCGTTCTCGTGCGGCATCGCGGTGCTGCGCTCCGAACTCGTGAACGTGGACCTGTTCGTCACGCCGCTGCCGCCCGCCGCCCGCCGCGTGGTCGAGCGCATCGTCGACGTGATCGTGACCGTCTTCTCGCTCGCGATCCTGCCCGGCGCCTGGGACTACGTCGCCGGCAGCGTCGGCGAGCGCGCCCGGTCGCTCGACGTGCCGATGATCGCCGTCTACGTCGTGACGCTGATCATCCCCGTCTCGCTCGCCTTCTTCTCCCTCGCGCGCTTCCTCGGCTTCGGCCAGACGCCGCCCGCCAGCCACGGGGAGCTCGTCTAATGCTCGTCACCCTGCTTTTCGGCACCTTCGCGGTCTGCCTCATCCTCGGCACGCCCATCGGCGTCGCTCTCGGCCTCGCCTCGGCCGTGTACCTGTTCGGCGCCGGCATCGATCTCTCGGTGGTGCCGCAATACATGTTCGCCGGCATGGACTCCTTCGTCCTGCTCTGCATCCCGGGCTTCGTGCTCGCCGGCAACCTGATGAATGGCGGCGGCATCACGGACCAGATCGTGCGCTTTGGCAACGCCGTGGTCGGCCATGTGCGCGGCGGCCTCGGCCTCGCCAATGTGGTGGGCTCCATGATCTTCGCCGGCATCTCGGGCACCGCCGTCGCCGAGACGGCCTCCATCGGCGCGGTGATGATCCCGGCGATGCGCAAGTCCGGCTACGACGCGCCCTTCGCGGCGGCGGTGACGGCCGCGGCCTCCACGGTGGGGCCGATCATCCCGCCCAGCGTGCCCATGATCATCGTCGGCACCCTCACGGGGCTCTCGGTGGGCAAGATGTTCCTCGCCGGAGCGGTCCCCGGCGTGCTGATGGGCATCGGGATGATGATCACCGTCTACATCATCTCGCGCCGGCGCGGTTACCCCAAGGGCCAGTGGCAAGGCTTCGGCCATGTCGTGCGCACCAGCAAGGCGGCCTTCTGGGCCATCCTGATGACGGGCGTGATCCTGTTCGGCATCGTCGGCGGCTATTTCACCCCCACCGAGGCCTCGGTGGTCTCGGCGCTCTACGCCTTCGTGGTCGGCCTGTTCGTGTATCGCGGCTTCAAGGTGTCGGCGCTGCCCAACATCCTGATCGAGAGCGCGATCGGGTCGGGCGCGCTGGTGCTGCTGGTGGGCCTCGCCAACGTGTTCGGGTGGATCCTCACCAGCGAGCAGATCCCGCAGGCGATCGCCGCCGCCATGCTGGCGCTGACCACCAACAAGTACCTGATCATCCTGCTGATCAACATCCTGTTGCTGATCGTCGGCACCTTCATGGAGACCATCGCGGCGCTGATCATCCTGTTCCCGCCGCTGCTGGCCGTGGCCGTGAAGGTCGGCATCGACCCGATCCACTTCGCCACCTTCGCGGTGATCAACCTGATGATCGGCCTCACCACGCCGCCGGTGGGCGTCTGCCTCTTCGTGTCGGCCAACATCGCCAAGATCTCGCTGGGCGCGATCAGCAAGGCGATCTGGCCCTTCCTGGTGTGCAACATCCTGGTGCTGTTCCTGGTCTCCTACGTGCCGCAGATCTCGCTCTGGCTGCCGAGCCTGTTCTACAAGTGAGGCGGGCATGAGCTCGGATCGGCCCTCCGGCCTGGGGACCCGCGACCGGCCCGCCCGCTCCGACGCGGGCGGCCCCGGGGCCGCGCCGCCCACGGTGCGCGGCATCCATGCGGCGTTGCGCCAGGACATCGTCAGCCTGCGGCTGCGGCCGGGCGAGAGGCTGTCGGAGAACGAGCTGGCGCTGCGCTTCGGCACCAGCCGCGCGCCGGTCCGCGAGGCGTTGATCCGCCTCGTCGAGGAGGGCCTGATCGATGTGAGGCCCCAGCGCGGCAGCTTCGTCAGCCGCATCTCGCTGTCGGCGATGGAGCGGGCGCGCTTCGTCCGCGAGGCGCTCGAACTCGCCGCCGTCCGCCGCGCCGCCGAGCGGGGCGCCTCGCCGGGCGTCCTGGCCCGGGCGCGGGGCGCCATCGCCGAGCAGGAGCGGGCGCAGCGCGATCCGGAGCGCTTCACCCAGGCGGACGACGCCTTCCATCACACGCTGGCGGACGGCAGCGGCGTGGCGCAGCTCTGGGCCGTGATCGAGCGCGAAAAGGCGCAGTTCGACCGCGTCCGGTTCCTCAGCATCCCGGCGGTGACGCCGGTGGAGGTGCTCATCGCGCAACATCGCGCTATTCTGTCGGGCATCGAGAATCGCGATCCCGCCGCGGCGGAGGCCGCCATGCGGACGCATATGTCCGAGGTGCTCAAGATCGCCCAGACCCTGGCGGCCGAGCACCCCGACCTCATCAACGACGATCTTGGAGCGGACGAGCAGCCATGACCGTCCCGGCCGAACGACCCCGCCTATCCCCCGCCACCCTGGCGCAGGCCAGGCCGGGAACCATCCTGCCCGGTTTCGACCGCGAGAAGCTGCGCGTCGGGGTCGTGCATCTGGGCCTCGGCGCCTTCGTGCGCGCCCACGCCGCCCTCTACACCGACGAGGTCCTGGCCCAGGAGCCCGGCCCCTGGGGCTTCGCCGGCGTCAGCCTCAAGCGGCCGGACCAGCGCGACCGGCTCGTCCCGCAGGGCGGCCTCTACACGGCCCTGCAGCGCGGCCCGGAGGGCGTGTCGGCCCGCATCGTGGGCTGCCTCAAGGCCGTCCTGGTCGCCCCGGAGGACCCGGAGGCGGTGGTCGCCATGATGGCGGACCGCTCGGCCCGGATCGTCAGCCTGACGGTGACCGAGAAGGGCTATTGCCACGATCCCGCGACCGGGCTGCTCGACGAGCATCATCCCGACATCCGGCACGACCTGGAGAACCACGGCGAGCCGCGCACCGCGGTCGGCGTCATCGTGGAGGCCCTGGAGCGCCGGCGCTCCAACGGCGTCGGGCCGTTCACGGTGCTGTGCTGCGACAACCTCCCGCATAACGGCCGTCTCGTCTCCGGCCTCGTGCGCGACTTCGCGGCCCTGCGGGACGGCGGCCTCGCGGCCTGGATCGAGACCCACGGCGCCTTCCCGTCCACCATGGTGGACCGCATCGTGCCGGCCGCGACCGAGGCCGACCTGGACGCGGCCTTCGCGGCCACGGGCCTGTGGGACGCCGCCCCGGTCACCCACGAGCCGTTCCGCCAATGGGTGATCGAGGACCGTTTCGTCGACGGGGCCCGGCCGTCCTGGGACAAAGCGGGGGCGCAGTTCGTCGAGGACGTCGCCCCCTACGAGCACATGAAGCTGCGCCTGCTCAACGGAGCCCATTCGGCGCTGGCCTATCTGGGCTACCTCGCCGGATGCGAGACGATCGGCGAGGCCGTCGCAGATCCGGCGTTGCGCGCCTATGTGACCGCGCTCTGGCGCGACGAGATCATCCCGGCCGTGCCCGCGCCGCCGGGGCTCGACCTCGGCGACTACGCGGGCGACCTGCTGGAGCGCTTCTCCAACCCGGCCATTCGGCACCGCACCTGGCAGATCGCCATGGACGGTTCGCAGAAGCTGCCCCAGCGCATCCTGTCCACCGTGCGGGACAGGCTCGCCCAGGGCCGACCGATCCCATTGCTCGCGCTCGCGGTGGCGGCCTGGATCCGCTATGTCGGCGGCGTCGACGAGGCCTTCAGGCCGATCGACGTGCGCGATCCGCTGGCCGACCGCCTCAAGGCGGCGCTCGACGGCGCCGGCCCGGACCCGGCCGCCCGCGTCCAGGCGGTGCTCGGCGTCGAGGCGGTGTTCGGCCCTGACCTGCCCCGGTCCCCGGTTTTCGGGGAGGCGGTCACGGCCGCCTATGCGCGCCTGCTCGCTCACGGCGCGCTGGCGGCCGCCGCGGCCTCGTCCAGAGCGTCCGCCTGAGCGGGCGACCCATTGAACCCCAGGGAGATTTGAGCATGGAACAGAGCTGGCGCTGGTTCGGCCCGGACGACGTCGTCCCGCTGCGCGCGATCCGTCAGGCCGGCGCCAGCGGCGTCGTGACGGCGCTGCACCAGATCCCCTACGGCGTCGTCTGGAGCGTGGAGGAGATCGAGGCCCGCAAGGCGCTGATCGCGGCCGACCCGTCGCTCGGCCTGCGCTGGAACGTCGTCGAGAGCCTGCCGATCCACGAGCGGATCAAGATCGGCGAGGGCGACCTCACGGAGCTGTTCGACGCCTATCGCCAGTCCATGCGCAACCTCGCGGCCTGCGGGGTGCGGACGATCTGCTATAATTTCATGCCGGTGCTGGACTGGACCCGCACGGAGCTGCGCCATCCGCTGCCGGGCGGCGGCTCGGCTCTGCGCTTCAACGCGCATGAATACGCCGCCTTCGACTGCTTCATGCTGGAGCGCCCGGGCGCCCGCGACGACTTCCCCGCCGAGGTGATCGACCGCGCCAAGGCCTGGTTCGACCGCGCCACGCAGGCTGACAAGGACGCGCTGCTGGCCACCATCATGGCGGGCCTGCCGGGCGCCTTCGACCGCTACGACATCCCGGGGCTGCGCCGCCACCTCGCCCGCTACGAGGGCGTCTCGCGCGAGGCGCTGCGCCAGAACCTCGCCCGGTTCCTGCGCGAGGTGATCCCGACCGCCGAGGAGGTCGGGATCCGCATGGCCATCCATCCCGACGATCCGCCGCGCTCGCTGATGGGCCTGCCGCGCATCGTCTCCAGCGAGGACGACCTCGCCTTCATCCTGGGCGCCGTCGGTTCGCAGGCCAACGGCCTGACCCTCTGCACCGGCTCGCTCGGGGCCGGAGCCCACAACGACATTCCGGCCATCGCCCGGCGCTTCGCCTCGCGGATCCATTTCGCGCATCTGCGCAACGTCGCCAAGGAGCCGGACGGCTCCTTCATGGAGGCCGACCACCTCGGCGGCGACACCAACATGGTGACAGTGGTCGAGATCCTTCTCGCCGAACAGAATCGCCGCAAGGAGGCCGGGGACGACCGGTGGCGCATCCCGTTCCGGCCCGATCACGGCCATGAACTGCTCGACGACGTCGGCAAGGGCAGCTTCCCGGGCTATTCGGCGATCGGCCGCCTGAAGGGCCTCGCCGAGATCCGCGGCGTCATGACGGCGGTCTCGCAGCTGCGTGGATTGCCCGTCTGAGTGGAACTCGATTGCGCGCGGGCTAAGGCTCAGCCTACGATCCCTGGTCCGCCGGATGCGTCCGGCGGTCCCCGTCGTGCGTAGACAGGCGGTTCCCCCCAACCCAGGACGCACGCTTGCCGCCCGACGCCAGCCACCTCGCGGATCTGATCGTCCGAACCGGACGAGGCGACAGGGCGGCCTTCCGCGCCGTCTACGACGCGACCGCGTCGAAACTTCTCGGCGTCATCCTGCGTATCGTCAGGAACAGGGCCGGAGCGGAGGAGATCCTCCAGGACGTCTATCTGCGCTTGTGGCGAAACGCGGCGAGCTACGCGCCGGAGGCCGGGCCGCCCATGGGCTGGCTGGTCTCCATCGCGCGCAACCGCGCCATCGACGTCATCCGCCAGAAGACGCCAGACCTCATCGGCCCCGACGAGGACGGCGTGGACTGGTACGACAAGCTGGCGGAGCCGCGGGACCGGGAGGCTGAATTGCTGGACGCGTCCGCGCTCCGCAACTGCCTCGGGCGGATCGACGAGGAGCACCGCTCCTGCATCCTGCTGGCCTACTGCGAGGGCTGGTCGCGCGAGGAGCTGGCCCAGCGCTTCGACCGGCCCGTCAACACCATCAAGACCTGGCTCCATCGCGGGCTGGCGTCGCTCAGAACCTGCCTGGACGCGCAATGAACGCCGAGGACGCCCAGAACCTGGCCGGCGAATATGTGCTGGGCACCCTCAGCGCCCCCGAGCGGGCGGCCTTCGAGCGCGCGCTGTCGCGCGACCCGGCGCTGCAGGGCATGGTCCAGGCCTGGGAGGCGAAGCTTGCGCCTCTCGCCTCCGCCGTCCCGCCCGAAGAGCCGGGGCCGGGCGTCTGGCAGGCCATCGAAGCGGCGCTGCCGCCCGTGCGGCTCGAGCCGGTCGCGAGCCCGGCCGATTCGCAGGAGCTGCGCGCGACGTCGCCCCTGGGCGGGCCTGCGCCGACCGTCGAACCCTCGCCGGCCCAGGCCGCGCTCGACCTGCGCGCCTTCCCCGAGCAGGCGCTCGCCCCGCCGAGCCTCACCGACGTCTTCGCCATGCGCCGGTCGCTCCGCCGTTGGCGCGTCGCGACGGCCGCTTTCGGGGCCGTGGCGGCGGCGCTGGCCTTTGCGGTGGCGCTGGAGCGCAATCTGCTCGGCGCGGATTTCCCCGGCGCGAGCCTGTTCGGCGCCCGCCGTCCGGCCGCCGGCCAGTTCGTCGCCGCCGTCAACCGGGGAGGGGACCAGCCGGCCCTGATCGTGCGGGTCGATCTTGCGAGCGGCGTCGTCACCGTGCGTCCCGTCGCGGCCGAGACGCCGGCCGGCAAGAGCCTGGAGCTCTGGTCGGTGGTGGAAGGCCGCGCGCCCAAATCGCTGGGCCTCGTGGGCCAGGCCGCGCTGAAGTTTCCCGCCCCGACGGTCTTCGCAGGCGCCAAGCCGGAGGCCACCACCTTCGCCGTGACGGTGGAGCCCTCGGGCGGCTCCACGACGGGCGGCCCGACCGGGCCGGTGGTCTATTCGGGCAAGCTGATCGCCGAATAACGAGAGGCGCACAAAAAAAGCCCCGGCGCGCAGCCGGGGCTCTTCGTTCAGTCGCGACAGGTCAGGGCAGCAGGACGCCGTTCACGACGTGGATGACGCCGTTGGACTGCATCACGTCCGCGATGGTGATTCGCGAGGTCTGGCCCTTGGCGTCCGTGACGGTCAGGCCCTTGCCGCGGCGCATCACCGTGAGGGGCTCGCCCTCGACGGTCTTCAGCGTCACCTTGCCGCCGTTCATCTTCGCCTGGTCCATCAGGTCGGCGGCGGTCAGGCGGCCCGGCACGACGTGATAGGTCAGCACGGCGGTCAGCTTGGGCTTGTTCTCCGGCTTCAGCAGCGTCTCCACGGTCCCGGCGGGGAGCTTGGCGAAGGCCTTGTTGGTGGGCGCGAACACGGTGAACGGGCCGGCTCCGGACAGGGTGTCGACGAGCCCCGCCGCCTTCACGGCCGCCACGAGCGTGGTGTGGTCCTTCGAATTGACGGCGTTCTCCACGATCGTCTTGGACGGATACATGGGCGCGCCGCCCACCATCACGGTGCGGGCCGCCCAGGCGCCCCCGGTCATGCAGGCGAGGGCCGCGACGGCGAGAACGCTTCGGCCGAAAAGGCCGCGACGGATGACGGACATGAGAAGCTCCCTGAATGCGTCGGGTCCAGTCCCGACGACAGCCTCTACGGGCCGCCTCTCGCCGAAGTTTCGAGCCCGGGTCACGAGCGCGTGAGGAGAGCCGTCTTTCCGCCGGGATTCGGCCGGCCGGCCGCCTCGGTAAGGGCAGCCGCCGACGGAGCCCTTGATTGACCGGCCATTTAAACGGGTTGCATCCCGAACAGGCCCGCGCGGACCCCCGGCTGGCCCTGGTAAGCCATTGTTAACAGTACTGAAAGGCTGGAAGGCCCGAGCCCACGGAATCTGAGGTGCAGATTTGCAACAGCCGGTTGCAATTGCAACCAAGGGTTGGTGAAACGGGGCGTTTGAGGTTGTTGCAACTATCGATCGTGGTACTTTCCGACTCGCTCGACCGAGGGGGGGCTTCCTCTCAGAGCACGAACCTGGAGCGGCGCTCGGCAAGCCACTTGCCAAATGCTGGCCAAACAAAAGTCTAGTCCCCGCAGTCGCGGTGAACCTGGTCCAAGATGATCGGGATTGTCGTGGGGCGGGAGCCAAGGAGCTGAAAATGAACATCAAGACGAGGCTGCTGATGGCCACGGCGGCGGGCATCGCCACTGTGTCCGGCGCCCAGGCTGCCGATCTTCCGAGCCGCAAGGCTGCGCCGGTCGAGTACGTTCGCGTTTGCTCGACCTTCGGAGCTGGTTTCTTCTACATCCCCGGCACCGACACCTGCATTCGCATCGGCGGTCGCGCCCGGTTCGAATACCAGTACGGCCAGCCCTTCGCCCGCAACGACGCCACGACCGGCTCGCGCACCACGGGCCGTATCTTCGTGGACGCCCGCACCGCCACCGAATACGGCATGCTGCGCGCCTACGTCCGTTATGACGTCTCCCGTCGTATCGGCCAGATCTACTCCGGTTCGGCCATCCGCGTCGGCACCGCCTTCACGGGCACAAGCGTCGACTACGCCGGCCAGGCTCAGACCCAGGTCGACCTGAACCGCGCCTTCGTGCAGTTCGGCGGTCTCACCGCTGGTCGCACCCAGTCGTACTTCGACTTCTACTCGGGCGATCTCGAGTATGTCGGCACGACCGCCGGTTCGTCGCTCACCACCAACCTGCTGGCCTACACCGCCACGTTCGGTTCGGGCTTCTCCGCCACGCTGTCGATCGAAGATCAGGTCGAGCGTCGCTCGGGCGTCAACATCGCCAACGGCTTCCTGCCGGCCGGCACGGCTGTGGGCACCTACGCCTACACCGGCGACGCCATGCCTGACATCGTCGCCAACCTGCGTCTCGATCAGGGTTGGGGCACGGTGCAGCTCTCGGGCGCCGTCCACCAGATCCGCGTCGGCAACTTCGCCGCTGCTGGCCCGACGCTCAACACCAACGGCAATGCTCCTGATTCGGAGTACGGCTGGGCTGTGAACCTCGGCACCAAGATCAACCTGCCGATGCTCTCCCCCGGTGACGTCCTCTACCTGCAGGGCACCTACACCAAGGGCGCTCCGTCCTACGTTCTGTCGAACCCCTTCGGTCTCGGCAAGACCCCCTGGAGCTTCGGCGGCGTCGGCGCTCTCATTCCCGACGCGTATGTGATCGGCACTGCCGCCCTCGGTGGCGTGGCCGTCAACTACAACCTCGAGAAGCCCGCCGTTTGGGGCCTCACGGCCGCCATGCTGCACTACTGGACCCCGACCATCCGTCAGGCGTTCATGGCTTCGTACATCAAGAGCGACAGCCCCTCCCAGGCGTTCATCGCCGGCGGCGGCTTCACTCTCGGCAACCGCAATCGCGACCTGACCTACTGGACCCTGGGCACGAACGTGACCTGGTCGCCGGTCAAGGATCTCGATCTCGGCGTCGAGGTCAACTACATCCACGCCAATGTCGGCCAGGGCGTCAGCGGCTCGTTCATCGCGACCGATCCGGTGGGCATCTCGGTCCGCAACGAGTCGGTGTGGAACGGCCGCCTGAAGATCCAGCGCGACTTCTGATCCGTCCTCACGGACTGGTCTGGGACCCCGGCGTTCGCGCCGGGGTCTTTTTTTGTGCGTCGGGCCGCCTTGCGACGCCGGGCCAGGAGGCTGGCCCGGCCGGCGGCGCCGGCCTATAGCTGATCCGGTCATCGCGGGGAGATGCGACATGCGGGTGCTCGTCACCGGGACGGCCGGCTTCATCGGCTTCCATCTGGCGCGCAGGCTTCTGCAAGCCGGCCACACGGTGGTCGGCGTCGACGGAATGACCGCCTATTACGACGTGCGGCTGAAAGAACGGCGCGTCTCCATCCTCAACCAGAACCCGGACTTCCGGCAGCATGTCGCGATGCTGGAGGACATGGCGGCGATGCACGCCATCGTGCCCGACGCGGCGCCCGAGGCGATCTTCCACCTCGCCGCCCAGGCCGGCGTTCGCTACAGCCTGGAGAATCCGCGCGCCTATGTGGACGCCAATCTGGTGGGGACCTTCAACGTCCTGGAGCTCGCCCGCGAGCTGAAGGTCGGCCATCTCCTGATGGCGTCGACCAGCTCGGTCTACGGCGCCAACCCGACGATGCCCTTCACCGAGGACCAGCGCGCCGACATGCCGATGACGCTCTACGCCGCGACCAAGCGGGCGACGGAGCACATGGCGCACTCCTATGCGCATCTGTGGGACATCCCCACCACGATGATGCGCTTCTTCACCGTCTACGGCCCCTGGGGCCGGCCCGACATGGCGCTGTTCAAATTCGTGAAGGCGATCATGGATGGCGAGCCGATCGACGTCTACGGCCAGGGCGAGATGCGCCGCGACTTCACCTATGTGGCCGACCTCGTGGAGGCCATGGCGCTGCTGCTCGACGCCGCGCCGGCGACGGCCGCCGACGAGGACGAGGCGGCCGTGACCGGCGCCTCGCTGGCGGCGCCGTTCCGGGTGGTCAACATCGCGGGCGGCCAGCCCGTGGAGCTGTCCGAGTTCATCGCCTGCATCGAGCGCCATCTCGGCCGCACGGCGCGGCGCAACCTGCTGCCGATGCAGCCCGGCGACGTGCCGGCCACCTTCGCCAACGCCGATCTGCTGGAGCGCCTGACGGGCTACCGGCCGTCGACCCCGGTCGACGAGGGCGTGAGGGCCTTCGTCGAATGGTACCTGAACGACTGGCGATAAGCTCTTGAGATCAGATCGAGAGCCGGGGCGAGCGGACCCGTCCTATTTGCGAGCCATGCATTTGCGCATGAAGACCTGCCTCTGGTCCTTCATGGCGAAGTTGAACTTGTTGGATTGCCTGGAGCGTTGCGGGTTCGTGTAAAGGCCCTTCGCCTCGGCCTCGTCGAGGCATTTGTCGCGTTTCGGATTGGCTTGGGACAGCACAGGCGAGATCGACATCGCAAAGCATACGCACGTCGCTGCAAGAAGGAACTTCATGTTCAGCCCTCCCGTGAAGAAGAGAGCGAATAGGCATGGCCAAGTCTTGTCAATCGACGGTCATAGCCGCCAAAGGGTGTAGTCCTTCGGGACGGCGTCCCGATCGAGCGCGCCCCGGACGTCGAGGACCGCGCCCGAGCCCGGCCGCATGAGGCGGCGCACGAGCGCCCAGCCCTCGGCCACGAAGGCCCTGTGCGGCACCGCGAGGATCACCGCGTCGGCCGGCGCGAGCGCCTCCAGGGGCGTGAGCTCCACGCCATATTCGTGGCGCGCCTGCGCCGGGTCGGCGAGCGGGTCGCAGACCTCCACGGCGACGCCGAACGCGGCGAGCTCGGCGATGATGTCGACCACCCTGGAGTTGCGCGTGTCGGGCACGTTCTCCTTGAAGGTCAGGCCCAGCACCGTGGCCTTCGGCGAAGCCTTGCCGGCGGCCAGCATCAGGCGCACGCATTCGCGCGCCACGCGCTGGCCGACGCCGTCATTGGTGCGCCGCCCCGCCAGGATCACCTCCGGATGGAAGCCGGCGCGCTCCGCCCGGTGCGTGAGGTAATAGGGGTCGACGCCGATGCAGTGGCCGCCCACGAGGCCGGGCGAGAAGGGCAGGAAGTTCCACTTGGTCCGGGCCGCCGCCAGCACGTCGCCGGTGTCGATGCCGAGCCGCTCGAAGATCACGGACAGTTCGTTCATGAAGGCGATGTTGAGGTCGCGCTGGGTGTTCTCGATCACCTTGGCGGCCTCCGCCACCTTGATGGAGGGGGCCCGGTGCACGCCCGCCCGCACCACCGAGCCGTAGACCGCCGCCACGACGTCGAGGGTCGCGGCGTCCTGCCCGGACACGACCTTGGCGATGGTGTCGAAGCGGTGCTCCCGGTCGCCGGGATTGATCCGCTCCGGCGAGTAGCCGACCGTGAAGTCGCGCCCGCAGGCGAGGCCGGAGACGCGCTCCAGCACGGGGACGCAGTCCTCCTCGGTCGCGCCCGGATAGACGGTGGATTCGTAGACCACCACGTCGCCGCGCTTCAGCGCGCGGCCGACCGTCTCCGACGCGCCGAGAAGCGCGCGCAGGTCCGGCCGGCGCGAGGCGTCGATGGGCGTCGGCACCGTGACGATGAAGAAGTCGGCGGCCTTCAGCTCCGCCTCGTCCTGCGTGAAGGCGAGCGAGGGGGCCTTCAGGTCGGCCGGCTCGGTCTCGCGCGTGCGGTCATGCCCGGCGACGAGTTCGGCGATGCGGACGGCGTCGATGTCGAAGCCCACCACGGGCACGCCGGAGCGGGCGAACGCCGTCGCGACCGGCAGGCCGACATAGCCCAGGCCAATCACCGCGATCCTGCGGTCGTGCGTCACTGGTCCGCCTCCCTGGCCGCGTCCGGCGGACGCGAGAACAGCACGACCGGAACGGCCACGGCCGTGATCCACCAGCCCTGCCACGCGCCGTGGCTCTCCAGCGCCACCGCCATCGCGGCGGCGAAGAAGGCGAGGCGCTCCGGCAGCACGCAGACCGGCATGGCGGAGAACCGCCGCGCCAGCAGGCCGCAGAACGCTAGAGCGAGCAGCCCGCCGGGCGCGCCGAGCTCGGTCCAGACCTGCAGGGGCGCGTCATGCGGGTGTCCGACGCCCAGCATCTCGCGGCGCTCCGCCGGAACCTGCGCGGCCACCGGATCGGCCTCGATGCGGGCGGAGGAGCCGAATCCCGTGCCGGTGAGCGGCCGCAACCGCGCCACCTCGCCGAAGGCGAGCCAGATGTCGACCCGCTCGCGCGCGTGCGCGGCCTTCAGCGCCTCGAACCCGCGCTGCGGGATGGCCCGGTCCGCCAGCACGCCGAACCAGGGCTGCGCCGCCACCACGATCACGAGGAGCGCGACCCCGGCCCAGGCGGCGACGCGCGGCGCGGCCAGCGCCAGCCCGTAGACCGCCGCGCCGGCGATCACGCCGAGCTTGGACGAGCCGCTCGTGGACATCACCGCGGCGGCCGCGACGCACAGGAAGGCGACCGCCGCGAGGGCGGAGCGGCGTTGCGCCCGCAGCGCCGCGGCCAGCGGCCAGAACAGCACGACCGCCGTCACGATCGGGCGGTTCATCACGAAGCTCTCGATCCGCCCGCCCCAGAGGCGGCGCAGCGGGAAGTCGAGCCGCACCTCCACGGCCACCAGGATGGACACGACCACCAGGGCGGCCGCCAGCGCCAGCGGCGCCCAGCGGGGCAGGCGGTCCGGCAGGGTCGCGGCGAGCGCGATGGCGGCCGCGAGCGGGATGACGAACTCGCCCAGCGTCGCCAGCGAGAGGCGCCGGTCCACGCTCCAGGACACGGACACGAGCGCCCAGGCCAGGAAGGCCGCGGCCGCCCAGGCCTCGGGCGTCCGCAGCAGGCGGGAGAACGACGCGCCGAGCGCGCCGGGGCCGCGCTCCAGCCAGGCCGCCGCGACGGCCAGGATCGCCGCGACGCTCAACAGGAGAGGCGACGAGCGGTTGGCGAACGCCATGGCGACGGGCAGCGCGGCCGTCAGCGTCAGCACCGCGAGCGCGCAGAGCCGTCGTCCCGTGTCGGACCGCGTCGCGTCGCGCTGGCGCTCGGTCGCGCTCGTCATGTCTGGCCGCTCCGTCTGGCCGTCCCTGGTCGGGGAGTGTATGCGGCCCCGCCGGGGCCGGCGCAATCCGGGCGCGTCACGATCCGGGCTTCCTGGCCCAGGCGAGCACCCGGTAGGTTCCGTCCGGCGCGTCGCGGCCGGTGGCCTGCGCGTCGACGAGCGCCTGGGTGATCCGCTCCGCCACCGGCAGGCGGTAGTGCAGATGGTCCCAGTAATTGGCGTCATCCTGCGTCAGGCGGGACGGGACGCGAAAGTCCACCAGCGTGGCCCCCCGGCGCTCGGCGATGCGCGTCGCCTGCGCCTTGCAGGCCTCCATGCGCGAGCCCTCCCGCGTGTCGGCCGGGAAGTAGCCAGCCGCATGCGCCGGCGGGAACAGGATGAAGCGGGAGGTGCGGGCGGGAAGGCGCGCCAGCAGGTCCTCCAGCCAGGCCAGGGCCGGGAAGCGGAACTGGTCCGGCGCGACGGGATCCTTCGGCGCCCGGGCCGGCGGCGACGTCCCGAACCCCGTGTCGCCATAGATGTGCGTGCGGGCGCGCCCGACGTCGTAGAGCGCCTCGTTGGGGGTGAAGACCTCGTAGCCGTTCATCGGCAGGCGCTGGCGCTTGAACCTCAGCCGGTGCATGGCCAGCCGCCACGAGATCTCGATCGAGTGGAGGTTGAACAGATAGGGCCAGTCGTTCCAGCGATTGTCGTCGTAGAAGCTGTCGGGGAAAGCCCGGAAGGTGAGCCGCTTGGCTGGCGAGGCCGCATCCTGCGCGCACCATTCCGCGTCGATGCCGAAGATCATCAGCGCCGGGTCCGGCGTCTCGCGCAGGAACAGGTCGGCGATGCGGGCCTGTTCCCACGGCGTGGCGGCGTTCATGCCGAGATTGACCGTGCGGGCGGAGAATAGCGGGTCGAGCCGGGCCGGATTGAGCAGCCGCACCGTCGAGGTGCCGATCACCGCGCTGTCGAAGGCGTGCGAGCGGATGACCTGCGGGTACATGAAGCGCTGGTTGATGTCCATCAGCGCGGGCGGCGCGAGCCCGGCGAGCGGCCCGGCCCCGTAGGGGTCGAACGCGAAGACGAAGGCCGCCAGCCCCAGCCCCGCCGCGGCGAGCACGGCGGCGAACCGGGCCAGCAGCGCGCGCCAGGGGCTCGGCCCCGCCGCCGCGGCGACCAGGCGCGCATCGCCGTCGATGGCGGGATCGGAAGCGTCCATGCGACGCTCGTGGACCGGAATCGCTTCACGATCAAGACCGGGGGGACCGATCCGCGCCGCCGCGGACGGGCCGCGGCCTCATTCGGGCGGGCGGACGGACGCCCGCCTGCGCGCCTTGATGGCGACGTCGGTTCGGGCGACCAGCAGCGACTCGGCCTCCGCCGCGCGGGCGATCTGCGCCTGCAGCAGCTTCAGGCCGAAATCCGGATAGTCGAGCACCAGTTCGAGCAGCACGTCGCGGCGGATCTTCAGAGCCCGGATGGGCGTGACGGCGGCCACGGTCGCGAGGCGGCGCGAGCGGGTGAGGGCGCCCATCTCGCCGACGATCGCGTTCGGCTCGGTCAGCCCGAGCGAGAGCGGCCCGCCGTCGCCGGTGATGGAGACCTCCGCCTGGCCCGACAGGATCACGAGCGCGTCATGGGCCTCGTCGCCCTGGCGCATCAGCACGTCGCCGGGCGCGAAGGCCACGCGCTGGCCCGTGAAGGCCAGAAGCTTCAGGCGCGCGGTCTCCAGCGAGGCGAGGAGCGGCACGGCCCGCAGCGCGCGCACCTCCTCCGAGAGCGCGTCGGCGGCGGGCGGCTCGGCCGAAGCCTGCGCGGCGGCCGAGCCGGAGCGGACCCGGGCGCGCCCGGCCCGCAGCTCGACCACATGGTCGAAGCCCGCCGTCCGCGCCTCCGCGCCCGGCCCAAAGGTGACCACGAGGGTGCGGCCCCGCATGGCTTCGCGCACGCTGGCGAGGATGCGCGCGCCCTGGACGTCCCCGAAAACGGAGAGCGCGCCGTCGATCACCAGAACGGAAGGCCGCTTCAGCAGGCAGCGCGCCAGCGACAGGGCGGCCCGCTGGGCCGGGTAGAGGCGGCGGCCGCCATGCCCGACGGGCTGGTCGAGGCCGATCGCCAGGATGTCGGCGTCAAGTCCGCTCTGCGCCAGCGCATCGTCGAGGGCGGCCGACAGGCGCTCCTCGGCGGACGGCGCCTCGGAGATGACGCGTCCGAAGAGCAGGTTGTCGCGGATGCTGGCCCCGCGCGAGAACGCGGCCGGATCATAGGGCGTGACCGTGAAGCCATGGGCGGCCGCCGCCCGGGCCATCGCGGGCCGCGCCGCCAGGATGCGGGCCATCAGGTCGTCGCCGAGCAGGCCCAGCCGGTGCTGGGGTTCGCTGTAGCGCAGGGCGAGGCGCAACTGCGCCAGCCGGTCCTCGTCCGTCCGGCGGCCGGCCCGGGCGCGGGCGAGGCCCCGGCGGTAGTCGTCCAGCGCGTCCGACGAGACGAAGGAGAAGCGTTGGAAGAGCCGGCTTTCGGGCCCGAGATCGGCGAAGATCTCGACCAGCGTCGCGGCCAGGCCCAGCCCGACGTCCTCGAGCGGTTCGCGCAGGCCCAGCCGCGCCAGCTCGACGGAAAGGAGGCCGAGCAGCGCGGGCTCGAACTCCTCGTCGTGGTCCCAGGGGCCGAACAGCAGGTTCTCGCGGATCGTCAGGTGGCCGCAATAGCGCGCCAGGTCGAAGCGCTCGATCAGGTCGGCGCCGCCGCCGCGCCGCAGCTGCTCGGCCACCAGCGGCCGGGCGGCCACGATCCGGGCGGCCAGCGCCGGCAGGGCCGCGTCGTCGATCCGGGCGCCGAGGCCCATGCGCCGCACGTCCGCCTCGAAGTCGACGGCGCGCAGCGCCCGCCCGATCGCCCCGTCGATGGACGCCGGCCCGTCGACCCCCGCGGCGGCGTAGTCCAGCCACTCGGCCTGCGGCGCTCCGTCCAGGGGCCGCCGGCGCAGCGCGTAGATCAGGTTGTCGCGGAACGAGCCCTCGAACACCGCCGTGTCCGGCCCGGCATACGCGAAGGCGCGGCCTAGCGCGTCGGCGCCCAACGCCTCCAGCGGGCGGCCCGCGACGGTGACGCTCCCGGCCGCCGGAGGGGTCCGGCCGGCGATGACGCGCGCCAGCGCGCTGACTGCCTCCGGCGGGCCGCAGAGCGCGATCGCGGCGCCGAGCGGCAGATCGAGGGTGACGCCTTCCAGGCTCCTGTCGCCGCCCGGCAGGCCGACCGTGACGCCCCGCACCGCCAGGGCGCCGGCCGAGAGGTCGGGCGGAACGGCCGCCGACGCCGCCGGCGCGGCCGGGGCCTGGCGCGCGGGCGCGGTGGAGAACTGCTCCAGCACCTGCTGGAACTTCACCTCGACGTCGAGGCGCTGCTGGTCCCAGTCGATCAGCTCCTTCACGGGAGGAGGCAGGTCGCGATAGGCGGCGATCACGGCGACCAGCTGGCCGATGGCCAGGTCTCCCCGCAGCGCGAAATAGCCGCCCAGCGAGTAGAACAGGAACGGGGTGAACTGCGCCAGCAGCCCATTGGCGAATTTCGCCGCGAATTTGCGCCCATAGAGCTGGTAGCGGATCAGGAACAGGTCTTCGAGGCGCGCCCCGATGCGGCTGATTTCGAAAGGCGCGGCGCCGTGGTTGCGCACCTCGTCCAGCCCGTCCACGACCTCGCCGATGCTGCCCGCGAGCGCGCGCGACTTCAGCTGCCGCAGCCGGCTCAGGCGGAGCTGCTCGCGCCGCATGCGCGGGATGATGAGCGCCTGGACGGCCACCAGCGCGGCGGCGCAGACGCCCAGGGCGAGGCTCTGGACGAAGATGAACGCCAGCGCGGTGAGGGCCTGGCCCCCCAGGAACAGCGGCTGGATGAAGGCGTCGCCCACGAAGCCGCCGATCGGCTCGACCTCGTCCTTGATGATGGTGGCGGCCTCGGAGGCCTTCATCCGCCGCCCGTCCTCGGCCCCGCCGGTGACGAGCGCCTTGAACAGCTCGAAGCGAAGGGTCTGCAGCACGCGCTCGCCCAGCGCGCCCTTGCGCATGTTGATGAGGTATTTGAAAGCCCCGTTGACCAGCACGAGCAGCAGGAACACGGCGCTGAGCGCGAACAGGTAGCCGGTTCGGTCCAGCTCGAAGCCGTCGAACAGCACCGCCCCGTTCCAGGGCAGGACGAGGCGAAACAGGGTCGCGGTCGAGCGCCCGGCGAAGGCCCGGCCCTGGATGGCGTCGCTCACGATCAGCTTGGGGATGTCGAGCGAGGCGTAATAGAAGGGCAGGGAGGCCAGCACCACGGCAAGGACCCGGATCTGCTCCTTCCGGCTGCGCCGCCAGATATAGCCGAAGAGCTGCTCCATCCGACCGGACGCGTCGCGGAAGGACGGCTGCGCCTTCGGCGCGGCCTCCTGCGCCGTCGCCCGGATCTGGACGGCCGCCGTGCGGGTGCTCATGGACGGAACCGGCTCACGGCGTTCATGCTCATGGCGATGATGCTCATGGCTCTGTCTGGCCCGGACGCCCGGACCCTGATGTGCGAAGCAGCATAGCGCAACCGCGGCGCGCGCGGCCCACTTCAAAGTTGCAGAGACCGTGGGATGCGACCTCGACTTCGCCCGGGGATCTCGCGGCCGGCTGGGCCGGCGCGCGCCGGGCGGGAGCGACCGGGCCGCCGATCTGTCCGGCCGACGCGGTCAGCCGCCGCTGATGGCGTTCACCACATAGACGTCCGCGCCGGGGGCGAGCGGGGAGGCGAGCGTCGCCCGCCGTCCCTCGACGAAGACGTTCATGTGGCGCCGGATCGCCGGGCTGGTGTCGCAGATGCAGTCGCGCATGCCGGGCCAGCGGGCCTCCAGCGCGTCCACCATGTCGGCGACGGTCGCCGCCTGGAGCTCCACGACGCGGTCGGCGTCGGGGAACATGTGGGCCAGCAGGGGTCCCAGCCGGACCCTCGCCGGCCTGGCGTCTGTCAGGTCTTGAGCGGCGGACATGGCGGCCCCCGACGCGTCAGCGGTCCACGACCAGCGTCTCGACGGACGTGATCGTGGGCAGGTGCTGGGCGATGCAGCGCCAGCTCTCGCCCTCGTCGGCGCTGGCGAAGAGCGCGCCCGAGCCCGTGCCGAAATAGACCCCGGCCGGCTCCATGGCGTCGGTCGCCAGGGCCTGGCGCAGCACGCCGAAGAAGGCGTTCTCCTGCGGCAGCCCCTCGCGCAGCGCCCGCCAGCTCGCGCCGGCGTCCCGGCTTCGCCACACGGCGGTCCGGGCGTCCGGCATGTAGCGGCCGGCGATGTCGCCGTTGAGCGGCAGCATGTAGACGGTGTCGGGATCGCGCGGGTGGACGGCCGTGGGGAAGCCGAAGCTCGACGGCAGGCCTTCCTCGATGCTGGCCCAGCTGCGTCCGCCGTCGTCGCTGCGATACATCCCGCAATGGTTCTGCTGGTAGAGCCGGTCCGGCATGCCCGGCGCCATCGCGACGGAGTGCACGCACTGGCCGAACTCCGGATGGCGGTGGCCCTCCGGCATGTAGTCGGCGCGCGTGCCGCGGTTGCGGGGCTCCCAGGTGGCCCCGCCGTCGGCGCTGTGGAACACCCCCGCCGACGAGATGCCGACCCAGAGGCGGCCGGCGTCCTGGGGGTCCGTGACGATGGAGTGCAGGATCAGCCCGCCGCCGCCCGGCTGCCATTCCGGGCGGGACGGATGATCGCGCAACCCGGCCACATGGCTCCAGGTGCGGCCGCCGTCGTCGCTGGCGAAGAGCCCGGCGGGCTCCACCCCGGCGTAGAGGCGCCCGCCGGACGGGGCGACGCTCCAGACCGACTTGATCGGCGCTTCGCCGGCCTCATAGCCAAGCCCGTCGCGCGAGTAGGTCCAGGTCGCGCCGAGATCGTCGGAGCGCCACACCGCCGGGCCGAGCCACTCGCTGCCGCCGCCGGCGTAGATCACGCCGGAGCCGTCGGCGACCGCGTGGTTGATCGGCCATGTCTCGCACAGCGGTCCCTTCAGGCTCCAGGATCGCCTGTCGTCGTCGCTCCTCAGGATGAACAGGCCCTTGCGGGTCCCGACCAGCACCAGCACGCTTTCGCCCATGGCGGCCTCCGAGTGAGGGATGAAGAGGGAGCGGGGCCTCTCAGGCCTGCGTCAATACCATCCAGCCGACGCCGAACTTGTCGGCCAGCATGCCGAAGCGGGGAGCGAAGAAGGTCTTCGCCATCGGCATCCGGACGGCGCCGCCCTCGCTCAGCGCCGCGAAGGCGCGCTCGGCCTCCTCCTCCGAGCCGACGACCAGCGACAGCGAGAAGCCCTGGAAGTTCGTCGCGCCCGAGCACTCGCCGTCCGAGGCCATCACGGAGGAGCCGCCGAAGGCGATCTCGCCATGCATGATCTTGTCCTCCGACCCGGGCGGAAGCATGCCGGGCGGGGGCCCCTCGGGCGCCTCGCGATAGCGCATGAGCGCCTTCACCTCGGCGCCGAGGGCGGCCTTGTAGAAGGTGAAAGCCTCTTCGCAGCGCCCGTTGAAAAACAGATAGGGATTGACCGACATGGGGTGTCCTCCGTTGGGTCCGGCCTTGCGCCGTCGCCCCAAGGACGAGCGGCGGTCGCCGGCGCCGACAGGCCGGGCTTGATTTTTCTCCCGGCTCACGCCTCATTATCACCGCAGCCCATCGGCACACAGTGGGCGCGCGCCGCCCGGCGCTTCGTCGCCGCAAGCCCGCGAGTTCCCCCCGAGTGCCCAGCATCCGTTTCTCCCGCATCGCCGCGTGGCTGTTGGTCGTCGCCATCGGGCTGATGACCGTGTGCCCCATCGGGCTTCGGCCCGTCACCGGGCTCTCCGTCGATCTGGAGCGCTTCGCCGCGTTCGGGCTCCTCGGCCTGCTCTTCGGGCTCGCTTATCCGCGCCGCAGGATCGCCGTCCTGGCCGCGGTGGTGGCCGCCGCGGCGGGGCTGGAGGCGATGCAGTATCTCGAGCCCACCCGGCATGGGCGGGTGCATGATTTCGAGATCAAGGCCGTCGCCGGGGCGCTGGGCGCCCTGTCGGCCATGCTGTTCGGCAAGGTCGCCCGCGAGGCGAATTGGCGCCGGTCGGCGGGTTAAGGCATGCTGCGAAACGGTGGAGGCCGGCTTTCGCATCGCAGCATGGTCTAGCGCAGGGTGGGGTCGCGTTCGGCCGCGGCCCGGCGGCGGGCGCGGGCCGCATAGGCCCGGTACCCCGTGATCGCGAGCCCGCAGACGCCGACGGCCACCAGCAGCGCCGCCTTCAGGCTCGGCTCCGTCGCCAGCGCCGGCGCCCCGTAGCCCAGCAGCGCCGCGCAGACGAGGACGACCGCGGCGGCCCGGTGCAGCGGGTGGCGAAAGAAGCGCCTCATCGCACGCCCGTTTTTGGCGCGCCCATCTTTGGCAGGCCCGTCATCGGCGCGCCCGTCATCGGCGGAACCGGTCGCCGAGGCGCTCGATCTCCCGCCGCAGGGCGTCGACCCCGCGCTGCACGTCGCGCACCGCGTCGTCGGAGATGATCGGCGCGGAGGTGATCGGCGGGCGCGGCGCGCTCTCCGGGCAATCCGGCAGGCTGTCGCGGCGCAGCTTGGGCGTGATGCCGCCCTGCGGCGTGAGCAGATAGGCGCAGCCGGTCTCGTCGCGCCATGTCACGGGCTCGTCCAGCGCCCATGCGGACCCGCAGATCATCGCGAGGGCGCCCGCCGCCGTCCAGCGCGCGAGCCTGGCTGCATGAGGTTTCATGCCCAGAGAACGCCATGGCCGCCCCGGAAGTTCAATGACGGCGCGCAACTCTAGCGCGGGTGGGCCGAGGTGAGCCGGTCGAGCCGGCGGTCGGGCGCGCCGGCGCCGAGCGCGGCTTCCCGCCGCTCGATCCTGTCCATCATCTGGACGAGCCGGACGAGGTAGGGCGGCAACGGATCCGTGAGCGCCTGTTCGAGCGCGCTGTCGGCCAGCATGGCGGGCGGAGAATCGGTCGCAGAGTCGACGTGGGGGGATGACGTCATTTGCAAATTTCCTCTGCGCAGAGCAGGCCCCAGGATGGTTAATAAATCGTAAACGGCCGTGAGCGGCCGGCCCGGTTTGGCGAATGCCGACGCGTATGCTCCTATTGGTGCAACTTGGAGGAGTGAATGCGACGCGTTCTCGCCCTGGCGGCCCTGATCTCGGTGGCGGTTTCGCTCGCCGGCTGCGGCCATTGCACCGATCTACGCCCCTACAATCCGTTCCGCACCTGCCAGGACGACCAGGCCCGCTGAGGCCGCGAGGACTTCGCCCGGCCCCGCGGCGGGTGTAGAATCGCCCGCATGGCGCGTCAGGATGCGTTCAGCCTGTTCGACACGGCCATCGGCGTCTGCGCCATCGCGTGGACGGACCGGGGCGTGTCGGCCGTGCAACTGCCCGAGGGCGACGCGCAGGCGACCCGCTCCCGCCTGGTCGCCCGGCGTCCGGGCGCGGTCGAGGCCGCGCCGCCCCCTCCCGTCGCGCAGGCCATCGCCCAGATCCAGGACCTGATGGCGGGCCGGCGCGTCGATCTCGGCGGGATCGCGCTCGACATGGCGGGCGTGCCGGACTTCCACAAGGCGGTCTACGCCGTGGCGCTCTCGATCCCGCCCGGCCGAACGCTGACCTATGGCGACATCGCGCGCCGCCTGGGCGATCCGGAGGCGGCGCGGGCCGTCGGGCAGGCGCTGGGCCGCAATCCGTTCCCGATCATCGTGCCCTGCCACCGCGTGCTGGCCGCCAACGGGCGCCCGGGCGGCTTCTCGGCCCATGGGGGCCGGTCGACGAAGCTGCGCATGCTGGCCATCGAGGGCTTCATGGGCAACGAGCCGACGCTGTTCGACCCGCGCTAGGCGGACGCCATCCGCAGGCCCAGCGCGCCCGCATACATTCCGGCGGCGAACACCGTGTGGGCGACGACGTTGAGGATCCTGATCTGGTTGGCGTTGGGGCGGCGCGAGGCCGCCCAGCCGGCGCCCATCCCCGGCTGCAGCAGGAACCAGCCCGCCCCCACGGTGACGAGGCCGATGATCCAGGCCGGCAGGAAGGTGGGCGACTGCGCCCAGCCCGGACCGGCGACGACGAGCAGCACGGCGGCGTAGAGCACGCCGATGGCGTAGTGGGCGACCCAGCCCAGCGCCAGCTCGTTGGCCACCGGCGCCGCCGCCCCGATATCCTCATGGAACACCTCGCCCGACGGCAGGCGCCCGAACCACCGCCCGACCAGCGCCCAGTTGGGCGACGGCACGCCGAAGGCGCGGTTGAGCAGGATGGCCCAGACGTCCATCAGAGCCGTGCCGGCGGCCCCGATGACGATGGAGCGCCAGAGAAATTCAAGCATGAGGCAGCCTTGGCCGGAGCGCGGGGGGGAATCGCCCATGCGGCGAGGATCGCGCGCCGGCTCGAGCTGCGCAACAGCGTCTGCGGCGAGAGCCGCTCAGCTGCGCGCGAAGCGGATCAGGTAGCCGACCGCGAAGGCCGCCAGCAGCGGTCCCGCCAGGGGAAACGCGCCCTCGCCCGAGAGGGCCTCGGCCAGGCGCCGGGAGCCCCGGCCCGCGCCCCTGATCGCCGACATGGCGCGCTCGTAGCCGTCGCCGGCGTCGACGCGCACGATGAAATGGCTCCGGTCGCTCGACGTGGTCAGCGAGACGTCCTGCTTGGGAAAGCCCGCGCGAAGGGCAGCCTGCATCGCCCGCTCGGCGCCCTGCCGGTCCGTGAACTGGACCGAAGCCGTCCTGCGATCATCCATGATGTGTCTCCCTGCTCATGGGCAGGGAAACGGGCGGAGGCGCGGGGCGTTCCGGCCGCGTGCGCCAGGAGCGGCGCCTGGGCCGCCGCATTCGCCTTCAAGCGGCCGGGGAAGGCGCGATCGTCAGGGCGAAGCGGGCCGCATCGCCCGGCGCGAGCGTCATCACGCCCGGCTTGTCCACGAAGGGGCCGTCGAACTCCACGGGCGTGTCGTAGCCGCGCCAAGGCTCGATGCACAGGAAGTCGGCTCCGGGCTTCATCCAGACGCCGAGCTCCCGGAAGCCGGACCACGACACCCGGACCCACGGCCCGCCCGGCGCCCCATAGGTCACCGAACGGCTGTCCACCTGGTCGAAGACCAGGGCGTCGTCGGCGAAGAGATCCTCGCGCAGCCACAGGGTGCGCCCTTCGACGGGGGTGGGGCGCCCGGGCCCGAGCTTCTCGCCCACGAGCCGGCGCACCGGCGCGGTCTCCTCCCGCTCGAAGGTGAGCGCGTGCGCGGTCTTGGGCGCGTCGCCGAGCGGCCAGCGAAACGCCGGATGCGCGCCGAGCGAGAAGGGCAGGGGCTCCGTCCCGGGATTGGCGACCGCATAGTCGATGGTCAGCGCTCCGTCTTGGATCCGGTAGGTCAAAGTCAGCGTGAACGCGAAGGGATAGAGGGCGCGCGTCGCCGGCGTATCGCGCAGCTCCAGGATGCAAGAGGCTCTGTCGCGCGCCGCGACATGGAAGGCGCTGTCCCGGGCGAAGCCGTGCTTCGGCATCCGGTGGACGCGCCCCTCATGCAGCAGCGCCTCGCCCTCCAGGCGCCCGACGATGGGAAACAGCAGCGGCGAATGACGCGGCCATTCCGGCCCCGCGCCCCACATCACGTCTTCGCCCCCCGCCGGGGTGAGCGACTGCAGCTCGGCCCCGTGGGGCGAGATCGCCGCGCGGAGCCGCGCGTCCTCCAGGATGATCATGCGGCGCCCATCATTCGCCCGGGGCGGGTTGGCCGAGCCCCGGTTCGGCGGGCGGCGACCACCTCGCCAGCAGGATGGCGACGCCCACGCCGATGATGGCGCCGGACGAACTGGCGATCCAGTCGATCGCCTGCGAGGTGCGGCCGGGCACGAATTTCTGCAGGAACTCCAGCACGCCGGCGAGCGCGATGAGGAAAGCGGCCCAGCCGAGCCGGCGAACCTGGGACAGGGCGAGCACCCCCACGATCAGCCCCGTCCCGCAATAGGCGATGACATGCTCGATAGCTCCGGGCAGGCCGGTATGCGGGCGCTCCTTTCCGGGCAGCAGCGAGAGCACCGACAGGATGGCGATCAGCGCCACCTGCACCCACAGCGCACGCCGCCGCCCCACGCGCACCAGCGCGTTCCAGACCTGACTCACCTCCATGCGGGCTCCTGTCGAACGACGCGGTGACGCGTCCGTGTTTCTCCCAAATAGGCGAATCTGGCCTGGTCGCATCAAGTGACAAGTCGCTTGAAAGGGTTCGGTAACATCTCAACCCAAGTATCGCCTGGGCGACAGGTTCATCAGCGCCCCAGCATAGTCGTTGTCGATCGAGGCCCTAGTGTCTTTCTCTTACACGGTAAAGCTCTCCGACAGCGCGCAGCTGCCGCAGGACGCGTTGATCTTGACAGACGTCAAGTCTGCGCTCGCCGATTGGGCCAGCGTCTTGGGCGGGCTGGGCTCAATCGACGTCCAGATCAATGTCGTCCCGCTCGGAACCGGCGTCCTCGCCAACTGCATGGCCGCCACCACGGTGTTCCAGCGCATGGACGGCGTACGCTCGGTCTTCGAGAGCGGCGCGGTCTCCGAGCTGCAGACCGGCGTCGACCCGAACGGGTCGGCGGCGGACGTGATCATCAACCTGAACGCGTCCCTGGTCGGCTCGAGCTTCTGGTTCAACCCGACCCCGGGCTCCACGACGGCGCCGCCGTCCACCAAATACGACGCGCTCACGGTGCTGCGGCACGAACTCGGGCACGCCTTCGGCATCAACGGCTACCGCAGCGACGCCGGGACCCTGGAGTCGGCCGAGTCGCCGTTCGATTCGCTCGTCCAGGTCCGTTCGGACGGCTCGGCCTGGTTCATCGGCGCGCATGCGGTCGCCGTCTATGGCGGCGCCGTGCCGGTCACGACGCTGACCAATGGCGAGGCCTACTATCATTTCGGCAACAGCCAGTATCAGGCGGCCAGCTCCGATCTGATGGGCGGAACCGGGCTGCCGCCCGGCGTGGTGCACACCGTCACGGCGCTGGACCTCGCCGTGATGCAGGACCTCGGGGTCCCGCTCGCGTCCGCGAGCGGCGCGACGGTCGCCACGTCCAGCGGCGCCGCGTCGGGCTCCTCGCCGAGCGGCGCGGCGACCAGCGGGGGCGGCCCCATCCTGACCGGATCGGGCGGCGACGACGTCTTTACGGTCGTCTCGGGCGTGACGACCGTGACGGGCGGCGCCGGGCTCGACACCGCCCTATTCTCCGCCACGAGCGGGGCGGAGACGATCACCTTCAACACGGGCTCGGTCACGGTCTCCGGCCCGCAGGGGACCGCGACCCTGACGGGGGTGGAGCGGCTGCACTTCACCGACAAGGAGCTGGCGCTCGACACGGACGGACACGCCGGACAGGCCTACCGGCTCTACCAGGCGGCGCTCGGCCGCGCCCCGGAGCAATCCGGCCTGACCTATTGGACCGATCGCCTCGACCAGGGCGCGAGCCTGAGCAAGGTGGCCGTCGGCTTCGCCAGCTCCAGCGAGTTCGCGGCCAAGATCGGCGGCGGTTCGGCCGCCTCGATGATCTCGCTCCTCTACCAGAACGTCCTCGGCCGCGCCGCGGACGCCGGCGGCCTGACCTACTGGTCGGGGCTCCTCGCCTCAGGCTCCAGCATGGCGGACATCCTGGCGAGCTTCTCCGAAAGCCCTGAAAACGTGGCGAAGGTCGCCCCGGCCATCGCGCACGGGATGTGGCTGGACGTCTGACGACGGTCAGCCCCTCGGCTCCGGCGGTGGATCGGCGGGCGGTCTTATGAAAGAGTCCTGGTCCCCCTCGGGATCAGGAGTCCCCATGCTACGCGTTTGCGCCGTCGCCCTCGCCGGAGTGCTGGCCCTGGCCGGCCCCGGATCGGCCGCCTCCCTTCGGATCGGCCTGCAGTCAGACCCCGATTTGCTGGATCCCGCCAGGGGCGGGTCCTTCGTCGGGCGCGTCGTCTTCGCCGCGCTCTGCGACAAGCTGGTCGACGTCAGCGACGATCTGAAATTCGTGCCCCAGCTCGCCACGGACTGGACGTGGTCCCCCGACGGCAAGGCGCTGACCATGCGCCTGCGCAGCGGCGTCACCTTCCATGACGGCGAGCCCTTCGACGCCGAGGCGGTGCGCTTCAACATCAAGCGCTACAAGGACGCGTCCTACTCGGTCCGCAAGGGCGAATTGAAGCCGGTGACGGACGTAGAGGTGGTCGACCCCCTGACGGTGCGCTTCATCCTCTCCGCCCCCTATGCGCCGCTGCTGTCCGTGCTGGCCGACCGGGCCGGCATGATGATGGCGCCCAAGGCCACCGAGAAAGCCGGCGAGGCGGCCTCGTCCAACCCGTCCTGCTCCGGGCCTTTCCGGTTCAAGCAGCGGGTGGCGCAGGACAAGATCGTGTTCGAGCGCTTCCCCGACTACTGGGACGCCAAGTCCATCCTGGTCGACGAGGTCACCTACCTGCCGATCCCGGACCCGACCGTCAATCTCATGAACCTGCGGGCCGGGCAGCTCGACATCATCGAGCGCATCGCCGCGACCGACATGGAGGCCGCCAAGACCGACGCGCGCATCCGCGTCTCCTCCGCGCCGTCGCTGGCCTACTACACGCTCTCCATCAACCTCGCCGACAAGTCGCCGAACGCCTCGCCGATGAGCAAGGACGCGCGGGTCCGCGAGGCCTTCGAACTCTCCTTCGACCGCCGGGTCGTCAACGAGGTGGTGTTCGGCGGAGCCTTCGTGCCCAGCAACCAGACGGAGCCGCCGGGCTCGCGCTACTTCAATCCCGACGTCCCGCTGCCGCAGCGCGATGTCGAGAAGGCCAAGAAGCTCCTCAAGGAGGCCGGCTACGACCGCGTGCCCTTCACCATCACGGTGGCCAACAACCCGACGGACCAGCAGGTCGCGCAGGTGATCCAGTCGATGTCGGCGGAAGCCGGCTTCGACGTGAAGATCGACGCCATGGAGGCCACCTCAATGGTGGACCGCACCAACCGGGGCGACTACCAGAGCGCCGTCGTGATTTGGAGCGGCCGCACCGATCCGGACGGCAACCTCACCCACTGGGCCGCCTGCGACGGCTACCTCAACTGGGGCAAATATTGCGACCCCGAGGTCGACAAGCTGCTGAACCAGGCCCGCACCGTCACCGACGAGGCCCAGCGCGTCGCGCTCTACCGGCAGGCCACGTCGCGCTGGCTCGCCGCCCGGGCGCATCTGGTGCTCTACCACCTGAACTGGCTTCGGGCCTACAGCGTGCGGGTGCAGGGCTTCCACAACAGCCCGGACGGGATCATCCGCCTGCAGGGCGTCAGCCTGCGCTGACGCCGGAGCGGGCCCTCAGATCAGGGCGGCCAGCAGGAGCGGGATGGTCACGACCGACATCAGCGTCGAGACCACGACCACGCCGGCCACCTGTTCGGGCTCGTTGTTCCAGCGCTGCGCGAAAAGATAGTTGTAGACCGCCACGGGGTTGGCGGCCTGCATCACCAGCACCGCCCTGATCACGCCCGTGAAGCCGAACAGCGCCGCCACCGCGAAGCCGACCGCCGCGCCCATCCCGATGCGCACCAGCGACACCGCCGCGGCCCGCCCGGCGGAGGCGACGCCGAGGCTGCTGATCGAGGCGCCCAGGAGCAGCAGCATGATCGGCACCGTCAGCCCGCCGATGAGGCTGACGGTCGAGCCGAGCCAGACCGGCAGCTGGATGGAGGCCAGCGACAGCGCCACCGCCAGCGCGATCGCGTACAGGATGGGCAGGCGCACGAGGCCGCGCCAGTTCGCCTGTCCGGCCGCGATGGCCTGTCCCAGCGTGTAGTTGGCGATGGACGAGATCGAGAAGAACACGATGGCGTAGCCCAGCCCCTCGTCGCCGAAGGCGTAGAGCGCCACGGGCAGCCCCAGGTTCCCGGCGTTCGGGAAGGCCACCGAGGGCAGGAAGGTGCGCAGCTTCAGGCCGAGCGCCTTCAGGATCACGGCGCCGCACAGCGCAAACAGCAGGATCGCCAGCGCCGCCGCGCCCGCCATGGCCCCGAAGGCCGCCGGCGACACATGCGTCTTCTGGAAGGTCGAGACGATCAGGCAGGGCGTCGCGATGTCGGCGATGAGGGCGGTCAGGTCCGGCGACTGGATCTTGCGTCCCGCCCGCGCCCACAGGAAGCCGATCGCGACCGTGATCAGGATCGGCAGGATGGCGGAGAGGACGACGCCGGCCATGGCTCGCTTTCACGGGGGCTGCCGGCCGGCGCCCGCGCGGGGCGTCGTCGGTCAGAGGGCGGGGCGCGCCATCGTCCGGCGGGACCGGAGCTGCCCCACGAGCGGGATGACCAGGAACAGGATCCCGATCCCCATCAGGGTCGCCACCAGCCCGTTGCTGAAGAAGATCCCGAGAGAGCCCCTGGAGATCAGCATCGCCTGTCGGAACGCGTCCTCAGCCTTGTCGCCGATCACCATCGCCAGCACCAGGGGGGCGAGCGGATAGTGCAGCTTCTTGAACAGGTATCCGAGCACCCCGAAGCCCATCATCAGCATGACGTCCAGGTAGGAATTGGACACCGAATAGGCCCCCACCGTGATGACGATCAGGATCAGCGGCGTGATGACGTAGAACGGGATCCGCATCATGGCGGCGAAGATCGGCACGGTCAGAAGCACCAGGACGAGCGCGACCACATTGCCCAGATACATGCTGGCGATCAGCCCCCAGACGAAATCCTTCTGCTCGATGAACAGCATCGGCCCGGGATTGAGGCCCCAGATCATCAGCCCGCCCATCATCACCGCGGCGGTGGCCGAGCCCGGGATGCCGAGCGCCAGCATCGGCAGGAGCGCGCTGGTGCCGGCGGCGTGGTCGGCGGTCTCCGGCGCGATGATGCCCTCTTGCTCGCCGCGCCCGAAATTCTCCCGCCGCGGCGAGAAGCGCTTGGCCACGCCGTAGCTCATGAAGGAGGCGGCGGTCGGGCCGCCCGGCGTCACCCCCATCCAGCAGCCGATGGCGGCGCTGCGCAGCAGGGCCCAGCCATGGCGCGGCAGGCCCGCCAGCGTCACCAGCACCTCGCGCCAGTCGACGCGCGAGTTGACGCCCTTGATCGAGGTGGCCTCGTCCTCCACCGCCAGCATCAACTCGCCGATGCCGAAGAGCCCCATGACGGCGACCACGAAGCTGACGCCCTTGACGAGCTCGTCCACCCCCATGGTCAGGCGCACGCTGCCCGACACGGTGTCGATGCCCACGGCCGCCAGCGCAAAGCCGATGGCCAGCGACACCAGCGTCTTGGCGGGCGGGCTGCCGCCCATGCCGATGAAGCTGGCGAAGGCCAGGAAATAGACCGCGAAATACTCCGCCGGGCCGAATTGCAGCGCCGCCTTGGCCACCCATCCGGCCAGCAGAGTGATGAGCGCGACGCCCACCAGCGCGCCGAAGGCGGCCGACCCGAAGGCGGTGGCCAGCGCCTTGGTCGGCTGGCCGTCGCGCGCCATCGGGTAGCCGTCGAAGGTCGTCGCCACCGAGGAGGGTTCGCCCGGAATGTTAAACAGGATCGACGTCACGGAGCCGCCGAACAGCGCGCCCCAATACATGCTGGAGAGCAGGATGATGGCCGACACCGGCTGCATCCCGAAGGTGAGGGGCAGCAGCAGCGAGACGCCGTTCGGCGCGCCGAGGCCCGGCAGCACGCCGACCAGGATGCCGAGCAGCACGCCCACCAGCATCAGCCCGATATGCTGCACGGTGAGCGCCACCTCAAAGCCGTGCATGAGTTCTGCGATGTTTTCCACGGGCGGGATTCCGGTTGTGGACGAGCCTCGGCGCGGCTCAGAACCCGAGCGCGGCGCCCAGCCAGCCATGAGGCAGGAGCACCTGGAACGCGCGCTCGAAGGTGAAATAGAGGGCGACGACGGCGCCGGCGGCGATCGCCGCGGACCGGGTCCAGGCCATCTTGTGCTGGATGCGCAGCGACCAGAGCAGGTAGCCGACGCCCGAGACATAGATCCCGAGGAGCGGGATCAGGGCCACGAAGCCGAGCGCGGGCAGGAACAGGCTGCCGACCCGGCGCAGCTCGTCGGGACGCGCGATGACCGGGTTGGGGCCAAGGAACGCCTGGACGAGGTTGTACAGGCTGCCCGCGGCCACCAGTGAGCCGGCCAGCAGCGGGAACGTGCCGGACTGCACGTCGCCGCCGTCCCAGCCGGCGCCGACCTGGATGCTCGACACGATCACGGCGACGCCGAACGCCAGCGTGATCCCGCCGGTGAGCGCTTCGAAATGACGACGGGTCATCATGAGGGTGCCCTCCGGGCGGCGGCGCCGTTCCGACGCGGCGCGCGCAGCCGACGCCGCGCTACTTGGCGACGAGCCAGCCCTGCTCGGCCGCGACCTTGCGGTTGCGCTCGAGATCCTCGTCGATGAAGGCCTTGAGCTGCGGACCGGTGACGAATTCGGAGGTCTGCGAGCTGCGCTCGATATACTCCTTCCACTCCGGCGTCGCCTGGACCTTCTTCATCAGGTCGACATAGAAGGCGGCCTGGTCCGGCGTTACGCCGCCCGGCAGCCAGACGGTGCGCGGCTGCGAGTAGAGCGGCACGTTGAGGCCGCTCTCCACGCAGGTGGGGATGTCGTGCCAGCTCTCGGTCGCCGTCACCTTGGGCCCCTCGGGCAGCCGCTTGGTGTTGAAGACGCAGACCGGCCGCTGCGTGCCGCCGCGCCACTGCCCGATGCTCTCGGACGGGTTGTTCACATGCGAGCTGACATGCCCGCCGGCCAGCTGCACGGCCGCTTCGCTGCCGCTCTTGAACGGGATGTAGGTGACCTTGATCCCGGCCGCCTTCTCGATCAGCCGCGTCAGCGTCTCGTCGGTGTCCTTGGATTGGGCGCCGGCCATCTTGAAGTCGCCGGTCTTGGCCGCCTCGACATAGTCCTTGCCCGACTTGATGGGCGAATCCTGCTTCACCCAGAGCATGAACTCGTCCGACGCCACCGACGCGATCGGGGTGAGGTCGGTGTAGTTGAACGCCACCTTGGAGACGAGCGGCTGCGTCCAGGCGTTGGAGGTGCCGAAGATCACCTTGTAGGGGTCGCCCGCCTGGGACTTGCCGTAGACATAGCCCTCCGCGCCGCTGCCGCCGCCCTTGTTGGACACCACGATCGGCTGGTCGACCAGCTTGTGCTTGGTGATGGCGCTCTGCACGAGGCGGGCGAGATTGTCCGTTCCGCCGCCCGGACCCGCGGTGGCGATGAACTCGATCGGCTTGGTGGGCTCCCAGGCCAGCGCCGGGGCGGCCCAGAGGACGACGAGCGGCGCGCTCGCGAGCAACGCCGTGCGGAGGGGGGAAGATGTCATCGACGCGTTCCTTGTTGTTTCCGTTCCCGGGTCTGGATGTCGCTTGGCGCGACCTTGTTATGGGTGTCGGCGGGCCTGGATTCCCGCTTCGTCAGGCGGCCGTCCCGGCCCGCGCGGCGGTCGGTCCGCGGGCCTGCGCAGCCACGACGGCGCCGTCGCGCTCGAAGGCGGCGACCTCCGCCGCGCTGAACCCCGCATCGGCGAGGATCTGGCGGGTGTCCTCGCCGAAGATCGGCGCGCCCTTGCGCACGCCGCCGGGCGTTTGGGAGAACTTGACCGGCAGGCCGATGGTCTTCACCGGCCCCAGCGTCGAATGCTCCACCTCCACCAGCATCTTGCGCGCGATGGTCTGCGGGTCGGACAAGGCCTGCAGCGTATCGAGGACCGGCCCGCAGGGCACCCCGGCGGCGTCGAACATCTCCAGCCAGTGGTCGGCGGGCTGCGTCTCGAAGATGCGGCCGAGCTCCTCGTCGAGCGCCGGCAGGTTGCCCATGCGGTCGGCGTTGGTGCGGAAGCGCGGGTCGTCGGCGAGCGCCGACGCGCCCATCGCGTCGAGCATGCGGATCCAGTTCTTCTGGTTGGCGCCGCCCACCACGAACCAGCGGTCGCTGGCCTTGAAGGCCTGGTAGGGCGCGTTGAGCGGGTGGCCCGACCCCATCGCCTTCGGGGCCACGTCGGTGGCGAGCGCGATGGCCGACTGCCAGTAGGTCTGCACCAGCGCGGCCTCGAACAGGGACGTCTCGACCCACTGGCCCTCGCCGGTCTTCAGGCGGTGCGCGTAGGCGGCCAGGATTCCCATGGCGGCCAGGATCCCGGCCGTGATGTCGGAGAGCGGCGGCCCGCATTTGGCGGGCGGCCCGCCGGCTTCGCCGGTGAAGCTCATGATGCCGCTCATGGCCTGCGCCACGAGATCGAAGCCGCGCCGGTCCTTGTAGGGGCCGGTCCGGCCGAAGCCCGACAGGGAGCAGTAGATGAGCCCGGGATTGTCCGCCTTCAGGTCCTCATAGGCGAGGCCGAGGCGCCCCATCGCGCCGGGGGCGAAGTTCTCCACCAGCACGTCCGCCTGCCGGGCGAGCCGGCGCAGGACCTGCTTGCCGCCCTCGGTCTTCAGGTCGACGACGAGCCCGCGCTTGTTGCGGTTCATCATCATGAAGGCGGCGGCCTCGTCGCCGATCTTGGGCGGGACGGAGCGCCTGGTGTCGTCGCCGTCGGGATTCTTCTCGATCTTGATGACGTCGGCGCCCATGTCGGCCAGCATCAGGGTGCAGGTGGGGCCGGCCATCACATGCGTCAGGTCGATGACTTTCAGTCCGCTGAGAGGACCCATGGCGATCTCGTTCTTGATGGGGGGGGGAACCGCGGGAGGAGAGCCCGGCGCGCGGGCGCTACTCTCCCTTGAAGCGAGGCGGGCGCTTGTTCAGGAAAGCTTCCATGCCCTCGCGGAAATCCTGGCTCATGTAGCACATGAGGATCAGGTCCTGTCCCTCTGCGGGAGCGTTGTGTTCGGCGATCCGGCGCAGGCCCTCCTTGGTGGCCTGCATGGTCAGGGGCGCGTGGCCCACCATCATCGTCGCGAGCTCGTCGGCGCGGCGGCGGGCCGCCTCCGGGGTGTCCAGCACCTCGCTGAGCAGCCCGATCCGCTGCGCCTCCTCGGCCTCCACCAGCCGGGCGGTGAAGATCATGTCCTTGACCCGCGCGGGGCCGATCAGCTGGCTGAGCCGGGCCAGGTTGGCGATGGACAGGCAGTTGCCCAGCGTCCGCGCGATCGGAAAGCCGAACCTGGCGTTGGCCGATCCGATGCGGATGTCGCAGCGCGCCGCGATGCCGGCCCCGCCGCCGGTGCAGGCTCCCACGATGGCGGCGATCACGGGGACGCGGCAGCGGTCGATGGTGCCCAGCACCCGATCGATGCGGGCCTCGTAGCCCAGCGCGTCCTCGGGCGTCGAGAAGGCGCGGAACTGCGAGATGTCGGTCCCCGCCGCGAAGGCCTTGTCGCCCGCCCCGGTGATGACCATGACCCGGATCGAGGGGTCGTGGTTCACGGCCTCGCAGATCGCGGCCAGCTTCTCGTACATCGCGAAGGTGAGGGCGTTGCGGGCCTCCGGCCGGTTGAACGTGATCCGGGCGATTCCGTCCCGCGCTTCATAGAGAAGCTCGTCGGTGTCCTGCCGGGCGCTCCCCTGGCTGGCGGCGACTGCGCTATCCGTCATCATCCCTCCTTGGCCTGCACGCCGTCCCGGACGCCCGGCGGGGTGCGGGTCCGAGAGGGCTTCCTCCACGCCGTCTGCTGCGGCTATAAGGGCAGTTTGAATGCACAATTCGCCTCATGCAACCTGTTTTGACAGGCTCCATCGTCTCGGACGGAAACTTTGCATTCAAAAGCGACAGAGCGGAGAGGGCGGATGCTGCACGACGAGGTGGTCTCGAATCTCCGCGGAATCCTGATCGAGGGCGAGATCCCGCCCGGCGCGCGCATTCCCGAGCGGGAGCTGTGCGAGCGGTTCGGCATCTCCCGCACGCCGCTGCGCGAAGCCCTGAAAGTGCTGGCCGCCGAGGGCTACGTCGTCCTGCTGCCGCACCGGGGCGCGCAGGCCGCCAAGCTCACCCGCAAGGACGTGGCGGACCTGTTCGAGGTGGTCGAGGGGCTGGAGGCCAAGGCCGGCGAACTGGCCTGCGCCCGCATCAGCGACGCCGAGATCGCCGAGGTCGCGGCGCTCCACCGCGAGATGGCGGAGCATCACCGGCGCGGCGACCTGCCGTCCTACTACCGGTGCAACCGGCGCATCCACGAGCTCATCGTGGCGGCGGCCGACAATGCGGTGCTGTCGGCGGTCTACCAGTCCGTCACCGCGCGGATCAGGCGCGCCCGCTTCGTCGCCCCAATGCCGCAGGCCCACTGGGACCTTGCCATCCTGGAGCACGAGGCCATCTTGAACGCGCTGACCCGGCGCGACAGCGGCTCGCTGGCCTATCTGTTGAGCCGGCACATGCGCCACAAGCGCGAGGAGACGGAGCGGGCCGGCTTCGCGGCCGACGCGGAAGAGCCGCCGCGTCCCCGCCGGACCCGCAAGGCCAACGGCCACGCGAAGGAGACCTGAATGCGCGTCGCACTTTTCTTGGGCCTGGCCGGGCTCGCCTGTGCGCCGGCGCAGGCGGCGGAAGGGCCCAAATTCGAGGGGTCCAAGATCGAGACCTTGAAGCAGATCGGCCCGGCCCTGCAGGCCTGCTGGCGCCCGCCCGAGGCCGCCCATCCATTCCAGGTGACGATCCGGGTCAGCTTCAACCGGGACGGCGGCGTCATCGGCAAGCCGGCAGTGAGTTTCTCCCAGTTCACGGGCGGCGACGAGGACCGCGCCCGGGTGGCCGAAGCCGTGGCCGGCGCGCTGCGCAGCTGCAGCCCGCTGCCCTTCAGCAAGACGCTCGGCGCGGCGGTGGCGGGCCGGATCTTCACCTTCCGCTTCGGCCGGACCGCGCCCTCCGTGGCGATCTGACGTCCCACGCTGTGGACAGCGGCGCCTTCGCGGGACGCGGCCTTGATTCCGTCCGAGTTGGCCCCCCAAGGTGCGCGCTCGCTGGAGGCGCAATGAGACTTCGTCACACCCTTCTGCTCGCGTTCGCCCTGGTCGCATCCGGTCCCGCCTGGGCGCAGGACGCCGCGCCTGCGGCCGCGCAGCCTGCGACCGACGCCGCGTCGGAGGCCGCTCCGCAGCTGGCCAAGCCGGCCGCCAAGGCCAGGCCCAAGCCCAAGCCGAAGCCCGCCGCCAAGGTGGTCCGGCGTCCGGCGGCGCCGGCCCCGAACCCGGCCAACGATCCGACGACGCCGGAGGCCAACGGGTGGGGAGCCGGTCAGCCGGACCCCGGCGCCGCTGTCGGCCAGGGGCTGCAGGGCGCCCAGGAGCTCGCCGACCCGTCCTCGACCGCCTCGGCGCGGCCGGACCAGAGCCTCGCGCCGTGCGCGCCCGATTCGGCGTCGGAGGTCCGCCCCAGCTGCGTCCAGCCCGCGCCCCCGCCTGCTCCGAAGGTGGCGTCCGAGAACCCCGCCGGGTGCGTCGTCTTCACCAACGAGCCTGCGAGCGCGTCGCAATATCCGTTCAACATCCGCAACCGCTGCCGCTTCGCCGTGGAGTTCCGGGCGCGCGTCTGCACGGAGGACTGGACCAAGCCGTCCCAGCCCGTGAGTTGCGTGGTATCGCCGGAGCCGCTCTATCTCTCGGTCGGCTCGGGCTATTCGGGGCACAGCGACGTCAAGCCGGCGCAACTCGTCTCCGTCTGCAGCGCCCGTTCGGGCGAATGCATGCATGCCGGCCCCAGGCCGGCCCGCCGCAAGCCCGCCGTCGCCGCCGGGCGGCCGACGCCGAAGCCCCCGCGCGCAGCCGCGTCGGCGCAGCCGGCCGTCCAGTAGGGCGCGGATCAGTCCTTCGCGGCCGGCTTTGACTTCGGCTTCGCCTTGCGCTTGGCCTTGGCGGGCTTCTTCGGTTCGGGTGCGGCGACGGCGCCGCCATCGTCCTGGCCCCAGACCGCGGCGGGGTCGGCCCGCCCGGGTCCGTCCAGCATGAAGGGCTGAGGGCCCGGCCCCTGGCCGACCGCGATCTCCTGCATGGTCCGACCGGAGGCGATCGACGTGGCGTCCTCCAGGATCGCGTCGCCCGCGCCGTCGACGGCGTATTCGTCCCGGTGCTTGATCAGCAGCCAGTTCGTGCGCTTGCCGCCCCAGCGGTCGCCCTTCATGCGCACCAGCACCCAGCCGCCATGCAGGCGCTCGCCGTCCAGGATGAACTTGAAATCGCCGTCCTGTAGGCCCTCGCCGGGACTCTTCGGGCCGTCCGGCAGCCAGCGCCCGCGGTCCCACACCATCACCGTGCCGCCGCCATACTCGCCCTTGGGGATCGTGCCCTCGAAGTCGCCGTAGTCGAGCGGGTGGTCCTCCACCTCCACGGCGAGCCGCTTGTCGCGCGGGTCGAGAGAGGGGCCGCGCGCGACCGCCCAGGACTTGAACACGCCGTCGATCTCGATGCGCAGATCGTAATGGAGCCGCGAGGCGGCGTGCTTCTGAATGACGAAGCGCCCGGTGTCGGACGGCCTGACCTGCGCCTCGCCGCTGGGCTCGGATGTTTTCTCGAAGTCGCGCTTCTGGCGGTAGGCCTCGAGCTTGCGGTGCGGTTCGGACTTGCTGTCGGGCACGGCGGACCTCCCCGGGCGCCCGCCCTCAGAGCTCGGAGCCGCCGTCGTCCTTGGCGGGAGCGGCGGGCTTGTCCGAGACGGTGATCTGCACCGTGACCTGGCGGGTGGTCCCGTCCAGGCCCTTGATCTCGTACTTCACCTCGTCCGAACCCATGTAGCCCTTGTTGGGCTGGTAGAAGACGCCCTGCACGGGCGTCTCGACATTGGGGCAGCGGAAGGTCGCAGGCGTCTTCACCTTGCCGGCCTTGACGTTCAGCGTGCCGTGCTTGGGCGCGGTCACGACCTTGACGTCGGTCAGCGGGCCGACGCCGCAGTCCTTCTTCAGCGCCGACACCATGCCGATGCGCGTCGTCTTGCCGGGCGCGACGGTGGCGCTGCGATAGGCGCCTGTCTGCGCTTGCGCCGCCACGGGCGCGAGCATCAGGACGGCTGCGAGACCGAGGATCGAGGAACGCATCGGAGAAACTCCATGACGGCGGGACGCGTCGTCTAACACGTCCCGCCCCGGACGGTTGCGTGGAGGGGCCGGCGAGCGGGCCGGCCCGGGCTCACTTCTTGGTCTTGGAGCCGATCTCCTCGTCCCAGCGGCGGAAGGCCAGCACCATCTTCTCGGGCGTCAGCGGCAGCTCGATGGGGGAGCCGGCGATCAGGGCGGCGTATTCCGGCCGGCCATACTCCTTGATGACGTCCTGGCTCTTCTGCGGCGCGAGCTCCAGGCCGACATTCTTCACCGCGGGGCCGGGATAGAGGTAGCCCTCGTCATACGCGAAGGCCTGGATCTTCGGCTGCAGGATGAACTGCATGACGTCGAGCAGCACCGCGAAGCGGTCGTCCGGCACGCCCTTCGGCACGACCATGAAGAAGGCGTCCGAAACCCAGTGGAACCCCTTCAGGGTCGCGATGGCGGCCGACTTCGGCACGATGCCCAGCGCCCGCGGGTTGATGTCCCAACCGGTGGTCGAGATGATGATGTCGCGCGATCCCTCGCCGAACTCCTTCATCGTCGCGCCCGTGCCGGTGGGATAGTACTCCACGAAGGCGTTCAGCTCGCGCAGATAGGCCCAGGTCTTGTCCCAGCCGGCGACCGGATCCTTGGGGTCCTTGTCGCCCAGGATGTAGGGCAGCCCCATCATGAAGGTGCGGCCGGGGCCGGAATTGGCCGGGCGGGCGTACATGAAGCGGTTCGGGTTGGCCTTGGCCCAGGCGAGCAGCTCCTCCGCCGAGGACGGCGGCTTGCTGACGCGCTCGGGCGCATATTCGAGCAGCGGGCCGGAGGGGTAGTAGGCGCAAACGACGCCGTAGCCCTGGCCCTGGGCCTTGAACAGGTTCAGCGCCGCCGGCTCGTAATTCGCCTCGATGCCCGGGAAGGACGCATCGTAATCGGGAAACAGCTTCGTCCAGAGGCCCTGGTCGAGCCCGGCCGCGAGGCCGTCGCTGCCGGTGAGGATGAGGTCGATGTCGCTCTTGCCGGCGTTCTGCTGCGCCTTGATCTTGCCGGCGAGCTCAGGCGCGGGCGCCTTCACATAGACGAAGCGCGAGGCGAGCTCCGGCTTGGCCGCCTTGTAGGCGTCGAACCCCGGTTGCAGCAGCGCCAGCGCGCCGCCCACATCCATGATGGTGATCGTCACGGGCGCCTTCGGCAGGGCAGGGGCGGCCGCGAAGGCCCGACCCGGCGCATGGCCGGCCACGATGGCCGCGCCCGCGATGCCGCCCAGCACGTCTCTGCGATTGAACGCCATGACAATCCTCCCGTTGGCCCTTCGGGCCGTTGTGCGCCAGCTTAGGAAGTCGGTTTCCCGACAACAAGGGATCCGTCGAGGCTCACGCTCTCGATCGCGAGGTCGGCCGACCAGACGACCTCGCTGGGCGCCAGCGCGATTCCATGGCGCGCCAGCGCGGGCGCCATCAGGGCGCGCGGGTGGGCCGACGCCATCGCGATCGCGTCGGCCGGCGAGGCGAGCCCCCACCTCGCCACGTTGCGCACGGCGTCGTCGAGGCTCAGCGCGGAGCCGGCCAGATAGGTCGAGTGGGGCTGGCGCACGGACCCATCCGCCGCCCGCTCCACCGTCATGCCGGCGAACGGATAGAGCCCGGGCGGCGACGCGGCGGCCGACACGGCGTCCGTGACCAGGATCGAACGCGCGATCCCCTTGGCCCGCAGCATGACCTTGAGGGCGGCCGGCGACAGGTGGATCCCGTCGGCGATGAAGTCGGCCCAGAGCCGGTCCTCGGCCAGCTGCGCGACGATCGGGTTGTCGAATTTGTGCTGCTGGTGCGCGACGCCGTTGCCCAAATGGGTGGACAGGACCGCTCCGGCGTCCGCCGCCTCGCGCACTTGCCCCGAGGTGGCGGCGCTGTGGCCGATCGCGACGACGACGCCATCCCCCGCGGCGCGCCGCGTGAAGGCGCCGCCGGCGTCCATCTCCGGGGCGATGGTGACGAGCAGGATCGGCCGCGCCAGCGCCGACTGCAGGGCCTCGAACAGGGCCGGGTCGGGCGGCGTCATCGCCTCGGCCGGGTGGCAGCCCTTGTAGCCGTCGGCGGGATTGAGAAAGGGCCCTTCCAGATGGTAGCCCGGGACCATCAGCCTCCCCAGGCTGCTCGCCGCCACGGCGGCGTCCAGCGCCGCGAAGCGGGCGCGGAGCTCCTCCGGACGGGCCGTGATGAGGGTCGGCAGGCAGGCGGTCACGCCGGTGCTCAGCATCGCCCGCAGGGCGTGATCGAGCCGGTCCGGCGTGATGGCGGCGTCGTTGAAATCCACGCCGGCGAAGCCGTTGACCTGCAGGTCGAAGAGGCCGTCCGACCTCATGGCGTAAACAGCCGGGACCGGTCCAGCCCGGCCGCCGAATCCGGATCCAGATAGAGCGTCGCCGCGGGGTGGCGCTGCACGATCGAGGCGGGAACGTCGGGCGTGATCGGGCCTTCCACCGCGCCCTTCACGGCGGCGGCCTTGCGGGCGTCCGGGACGGAAAGGATCAGCGCGGCGCTCTTCATGATCTGCCGAACGCTCATCGAGATCGCCTGGCGCGGCACGGCGTCGAGGTCGGGAAACCACCCCTCGCCGAGCTGCTGGCGCCGGCAGGCCTCGTCGAGCTCGACCACCAGGTAGGGGGCTTCCGTGTCGAAGTCGGCCGGCGGGTCGTTGAACGCCAGATGGCCGTTTTCGCCCACGCCGGCGAAGCAGACGTCGATGGGCGCGGCCGACACGAGGCGGTTCAGGCGCTCGATCTCGGCGGCGAGGTCCGGCGCGTCGCCGTTGACGGGCGTGAAGGACGCCAGCCCCGGCGCCCGGGCGACGAAGCGCTCCTGCAGATACGAGCGGAAGCTGGCCGGGTGGGTCGCCGGCAGCCCGATATATTCGTCGAGGTGGAAGGCCGACACCTTGCTCCAGTCGAGCGGCTCGGCCATCAGCGCATCCAGCATCTCGAACTGGCTGGCGCCGGTGGCCACGATGATGCGGGCTTCGCCCTTGGCCTGGATGGCGGTCCGGATGGCGGCCGCGCCAGCGTGGGCGGCGGAGCGGCCGAGCGCGGTCTTGTCCGCGGTGATTTCCATTTTCATGCGGCGATGATGCATGCCGGGGCCGGCAGGACAAGCGCGCCTGGCGAATGGCCGGGCGGCGCTTCAGCCGGCGCCGGCCAGGGTGGCGGCGAGGCGGCCGATGGATTTCAGGATGCCATAGGTCGTGCGCCGCTGGCCGTAGCCGTTCGTGATCGCGTTGTGGCGGGCCGCGTAATAGGAGCTTTGCACCTCCAAGAGCTCCAAAAGGCTGCGCTTTCCGCCCTTGAACTGCTCCTGGTAGAGCTCCCGCGCCTTGGCGCTGGCGGAGACGCCCTCGCTCAAACCGGCGGTCTTGGCCTTCATGGAGCCGCGCTGGAGATAAAACTGGCGCAGGTCCGCCTCGACGTCCTCCCGGTCGGACCGCAGCCGCATCTCGGCCTGGGTCTCCCACGCGCTAGACTGCTCGCGCCGGGCCGAGCCAAGGCCGCCGTCCATCAACTTGTAGCTGATGGACAGCATGCCGCGGACGTCGAGCTCCGTGCGCGTGCTCTGGCCGCGATAGCTTTTCGAGCCCGCCTCCGTCTCCAGGCTGATGCGCGGCATGTCGGCCTGCCGGAGGCGCAGGGTCTCGGCCTGCGCCGCGACAATGGCCCGCAAACGGCCATGCCTCGCGTCGGAGCGACGCGTCCGGGACGATCAGGCTTGAGGCTGAGGCTTTCGGCGCATCCAGAACGCGTTGCCCCAGGGCGCATGAAGCGCCACATCCGCCGGCATCCTGGCGAGAAACCGGCCCGAATAGGATTCGTGCGAAACGGGCAGCGCGACGGCGTCGCCATCGGCTCCGCCGATCAAATAGGCGTGCAGCAGGTACTGCTCGGAGTAGAATCGCTCCGCATAGCCGGGCGCATAGTCCAGCGGCAGGCAGATGTCGTGGACGCCGTAGACGCAGCCGGGGGGCAGCTCGGGCAGGAGCTCGATGAAGAACACGGTGACGTCGGAGTTCGGCAGGGTCCTGTGGCTGCCGTCGAAGAACACGAGCGGCCCGTCCCGCAGGATCGCCAGCGCCTCCGGGGCGGCGTCCTCCAGCGGGCTGCGGATGACGTGGTCGCAGATGTCGTCGATGTCCTCGCGCGGGTGCGGGTCGACGGAGACGATCCGAGTCTTCAGGCCCAGATGCCGGATGGCGCTGCGCGCGAATCGCGTCGAATTGCCCGATCCGATCTCGAAATAGACGTCAGGGCGCTCGGCCGCGAGCATCAAGGCGATCGACACCGCGTCGAAGGCCGGCAGGTGGTCGTTGCGCCATTGCGGCCCGCCCGCCTCGTTCGATGAGGCGGGCACCGAGCGGATCCAGTCGTGCAGGGCGGGGACGCCGTCGAGGAGCCGCAGGATCTCGGCGTCCGCCGCCTCGATCATGCGCACAACGCGGGCGCCGCCGGCGGAGGCGGCGTAGCCCGGACGGGTCCGCAGCCGCGTCGAAAACCCGTCCGGCGCCGTGAAGGTCGCGTCGCCGTCGATTCGCCCCAGCTCCACGCCGGGGGTCTCGTCGACCTGCGGTGCGTCAGGGGCCGGAAGGGGAGGCTCCGCCGCGAGAAGAGGCGCGGGGGACGTGGGCCTGAACCGACGCAAGAAGCCGAGCACTTCGCCACCCCGCTGGGCGCGACCGTTCTGGTCCGCCAGCAAGCCTAATCGAGGCGAAAGCCGATACTCAACCGGAAGTTGTGTTTTGCGCGGGCGAGCTCAGCCCAAGGCCCGCGGTTTCAGGGCGTCCAGGACAGGGACGCTCTGGGGCCAGTCGAACTTGCGGGCGAAGTAGGAGCTCGAGCCGACGAGAACCGGCAGGTCGTCGAGATCCAGGGACTTCGGGTGGCCGTGGCGACTGCCGCGAAAATCGACATAGCGCAGGTTGTCGTTGACGAGATTGAACCTGCGGCTGTTGACGAGGACCGTCTGGAAGAACGACTCGTCCGGGATGAGCACGCTGCGGAAATACCGCACGATGTCCGGGTTCTGCTCCGCATAGTCCAGGATGTAGCGCGCGCAGGCGCTTCGGATCGTGTGCCAGTAGCTGCCGACATAGCACCGGAAGTTGGCGTTGAACGGCCCGGGGCGCGCCAGGGCGCCGATCATGAGCCCGAACGACGTGTTCACCCGGACGCGGTCGGTCAGGCGCTCGAGAACGACGCGGGGCAGACGCAGGAGCGCCCGCTCGGCCATGCTCAAGGACGTCTTCAAGGTCCGGTACTGGTAGTGATAGCGGTCGCGCCCCCGGTGAGGCGGCCAGACCCACGGCTTCATGCTCGCCGGATCCTGCTCGATCGCGTCGAAGTGGTGCAGGTAGCCGTCCGCCTCGGTCGTGGCCAGAAGGTCCTGGAACGCCGCCAGGGAGGCGATCGGGAAGTCCTGTCCGCTCAGATTGGTGATCCAGTCATAGGCGACGCCCTCGTCGCGCAGCCAGCGCAGGGCCGCCAGATAGCCGTCGAGGATGGTGAAGTCGCCCCGGCCTCCAGCCCCGCGGATCAGGTGCGCGCCGGAGGAGGCGAACAGGGCCGGGTCGAGCGGCGTGGAGCGGACGTCGTGACTGATCAGGATCACCGCATCCGGGCAGCCCTGCCGCAGCACCTGGGCGAGCTGCGCGATTTGGGCGGCGTCCTTGTGCGTATGAATCAGGAACACGTGAATCATGGGGGGCAGGCAGCCTGGTCCAGGGGGTGTGACGGCCGGAGCCGCATGGGGATGGTTCGGCCCGGGAGCGCTGCGGCCGTTCCGTTGACCGTGCGGCCCGTAAGCCGATGCAAAGGATTGGTCCCGAGTTGAAGCACGCAGCCGCAGCTTCTGGACGACCCTCCCGGTAGCATATAGTCTGTAACGAGCCGAGGTGAAGCCTCCATTGCTCCGTACGGCATTGTTGAGCTTCCGGCTTATCGAAGTACAACCTTAGCCATTGAGCTAGTCGATGCGCGTGCGTCTCGCAACGCCTCTCTTGGGAACGAGCAAATATTGGGCATTTCAGCCAACCAGCGCTACAAGCAACTTGATTCGCTCCGCGGCGTCGCCGCCCTCGTCGTCGTCCTCGGACATCTCTACCTCACCGTGAACGACGACGGCGTGTCCGGCCTGTTCCGCACGCCGCTGTCCCCCTTCGTGACGGGGCCGGCTGCGGTCGTGCTGTTCTTCGTCTTGAGCGGCTTCGTGCTCTCGCTTCCTTACGCCAGCGGGCGCGGCCGACGCTACCTCGCCTACGCGGTGGGGCGGCTCTGCCGGCTCTATCTGCCCCTCCTGGCGACGGTCATCCTGTCCGCCGCCCTGGCGTGGACCTTCGCCGGCGCAGCGCCGCCTCCGGCCCTGACGCAGACGTTCCGGACGTGGAACCTGCCGCTCTCCGCCGATAACCTTGTCTCCCACCTCGCGCTGAGCGGCTATCCCCTCGACGCCACCCGCCTCGATCCGCCGATGTGGAGCCTGATCATGGAGGTGAGGGCGTCCCTCCTGTTCCCGGCGCTGTTCTTTTTCGTCTGGCGGTTCGGGCTGGCGAGCGTCGCGGCCGGCCTCATCGTCGCGTTCCTGTGCGTCAGGCTCAAGACCTCGCTGGGCGACCCATCCACCGTGGACGCCCGGGACCTCATCGGAACGCTGCTGCTGACGGGTCGCTATCTCGTCTTCTTCCTGATGGGAATCGCATGCGCGCTTCGGCTGGACGACCTGAGGGCGATCTACGGGAAGCTCACGCCGGCCCTGCACGTCGCCGCGTGCGGCGCGGGCGTCCTGATCGCGACCATGCTGGCCATATCGGGGAAGGCGTCCGGCGGCTCGGCCTACCTCTTCTATGGCTGCAGCGCGGTCTACGTCATCAGCGGGTGCCTCTTCTCGCAGGGCGCCTCGCGGCTGCTGCAGAGGCCCTGGCCGTCCTGGCTCGGACAGGTGTCGTTCAGCCTGTATCTGATCCACTGGCCGGTGATCCTGACGGCCTTCTATATCGTCGCTCCACGCATCGGCGCGGGGCCGGCGCTCATCCTCGCGTTCCCGATGGTCCTCCTCGCCGCGCACGGGATGGAGAGATGGGTCGAGCGGCCCACCCACAATCTCGGCAAATGGTGCGCGCGGCGCCTCGATCCCCCGCCGGCGGTCGACCTGAAGACCGGCGAGGTCGGCCCCGGACGAGGCCGCCCGGGCGCGGCCTAGATGGGGATGCCGGACGCCGTCATATAGGCATGGACGCCCGAATAGACGTCGCCCTGGTGGCGGACCTTGCCGCCCTCCAGCCAGATCACCTTGGTGCACCAGCGCTGGACCACGTCGAGCAGATGGGTCGACAGAACCAGGATCTCGACGCCGCCGATCAGCGATTCCAGCCGCTTTCGGGCCTTTTCCATGAAGGCGGCGTCGCCGGCCAGGAACCACTCGTCCATCAGCAGGATCTGCGGGTGGATGGCGGTCGCCAGGGCGAAGCCGAGCCGCACCACCATGCCGGACGAATAGGTGCGCACCGGCATCTCCAGGAAGTCGCCGAGCTCCGCGAACTCGGCCACGTCGTCGGTCAGCGCGTTCACCTGCGCTTCGCCCAGTCCCGAGAACAGCCCGCGCAGCGCGATGTTCTCGCGCCCGGTCAGGTCCATGTTCATGCCGAGATTGGGATCGATCAGCGTCGTGATCAGTCCCTGGGTCGACACCGTCCCGCGCACCGGCTCGTAGATGCCCGCCAGCGCCCGCAGGAGGGTCGTCTTGCCGGCGCCGTTGCCGCCGACGAGGCCCAGGCGGTCGCCGGGCTGCAGCCGGAACGAAATGTCGTCCAGCGCCTTCACGAGCACGCGCTCGTTCTCGTCGCGGGCCACGCGCCCGCCCGTCGCCGTGGACAGGACCGCCTTGCGCAGGCTCCGGCCCCCGCCGTGATAGAGCGGGAACTCGATCGAGAGATGGTCGACATGGATATGCGTCATGCTCAGATCCAGTACGCGATGCGGCCGCGCAGCCGCGCGAAGACCACGGCCGTGATGCCGATCAGCGCGGCGCTGTAGGCCAGGGCGGCGAGCCAGACCGACAGGCTCGCGGCCGCGCCCATCAGCGGCGCGCGCACGATCTCGAGCAGGCAATAGGCGGGATTGAAGACCAGCAACCACTGGTGGATCCCGAGCGACTCGGGCGTCCAGATCACCGGCGTGATGAAGAACACGAACTGGATCATGCTGGCCACGATGGGCGGGATGTCCCGGAACCGGGCGCTGAGCGTGCCCAGCAGCAGGCAGCATGCGACGGAGTTGGCGATCCAGATCAGAAGCGCCGGGATCGCCGACCACGCCGCCAGGCCGGGCCAGACGCCGTAGATCACGAACACCACGACCACCACGAGCGCGCTGTGGAGCAGCAGGATGAGCGCGTTCACCACCGTGCGGGCCGCGTAGAGCCCCAGCGGCAGGCGGGTGGAGCGGATGATCGGCTCGTGCCGCACAAAGCAGTGGCAGGCCTCCACCACGAGGCCGCTCAGATAGTTCCAGAGCACCAGCGAGAGGGCGATGAAGGGCACGTAGTCCGCCCGCGGCACGCGAAACAGCGACGAGTAGAGCGTGCCGATGCCCGCCACCATCAGCCCCGTCGACAGCGTGGCCCAGAGCGGCCCCAGCAGCGAGCCGCGATAGCGCGCCTTGACGTCCAGCCAGGCGAGGGTGGTCCACAGGCGCCAGAGCGCTCCCGTCCAGAGCAGGTCCCCGACGGCCGCGCGCAGGCGGCCCGCGAAGCTCTGGTTCGCCCCGAGCACGATCACGGGCGGAGCGGCCACGGGCGGAACGGCGGTCGGTTCAGCGGTCACGGTCATCGAGGGCCAGGGTCATGGGGCGGCGTGGCGTTTGCGGCTGAGGGCTGTCTATGGGAAGTAGGCGGCCAAGACAAATCGGGCGAGGTCCCATGACGGTCGTGCTGACATATTGGGGCCAGCGGGGCGGCTCCTATTTCACGGGCTGCCTGGCGGCCCGCATGGCGCAGGTCCTGGGGCCAGAACGCCTGATCGTCTCCGGCCGCGCGACCAATCCCGACCTCGAGATGCTGGCGCCGCCGGGCGTGCGCACCGTGCACATGCGCATCCCTCTCTTTTCCTCGCGCGATCCCCGCGCCTGGGCGACGGGCCTCAAGGACGTGGCGGGGTTCCCGTCCTTTCTGGCGGCCGAGAAGCCGAGCCATGTCGTGGTGGCGATGAATCATCTGCTCGCCTGGCCCCTGGTGAGCCGCCGCCCGGCCGGGACGAAGCTCGTCTATGTGGTGCATGACGTGTCGCCGCATCCGGGCGACTACGGCGCCGTCTTCCAGCGGTTCACGCAGCGCAAGCTGCTGGCGCAGGCCGACATCGTGGTGGCGCTGTCGGAGGCCTCGGCGGCCGAGCTGCGCCGCCTGCCGGCCGGGGAGGGTGGATTGCGCGCCGGGCAGCCGCTCGTCGTCGCCCCGATCGCGGGCGTCTCGCCGGTCGAGACCGCCACGCCCAAGCGGGTGACCCCTGGCGAGCCGGTGCGCTTCCTGTTGCTGGGAAGAATGATCCATTACAAGGGCTTGCAGCTCCTGGCGGACTCGGTGCGTCAACTGCCGGCGGACGGCTCCTGGACGCTCACCGTGGCCGGCCAGGCCAAGGCGGACCAGCAGGCCGCGATCGAGGCGCTGGCGCGGGACGCGCCGGCCGTTCGGCTGCAGTCCGGATGGCTCGACCGGTCGGCCTTCGTGGACCTCATCGCCGAGCACCACGTCCTGCTCTGCCCCTACACGGAGGCCAGCCAGTCCGGCGTGATCCCGGAGGCGATGAGCCGCGCCACCCCGTCCATCGTGACGCCGGTCGGGGCCCTGCCGGAGCAGGTCGGCGGATCGCCGCCCGCCGCCGGACTGATCGCCGCGGACGTCACCGCCGAGGCCTTCGCGGCCGCGATGCTGTCGATCATCCGCGATCCCGGGCGCGTCGAGGAGCTCTCGCGCGGCGCGGTCGACCGGCTCGCCATGACGCGCGCCGCGGACCCCTGGCCGGAGATCCTGCGGGGCGCGTAAGCGGCCGCTCCGCACCGTCAGCCCTTCCGCACCGTCAGCCCTGGGGACGGCGGCCCAGCGGCACCTGCAGGATGCGGAACCGGTCCGCCTTCAGGGCCGGCAGTTCGCTGTCGCGCATCGGCGGGCCGATCAGCACCGTGGCGGCGGCGACCTTGCCGTCGATCAGCGCCTTGATGGCCTCGTCGCCGGCGAGCTCGATGGCGCGCGGGTTGACGCCCGCGCTCGCGAAGGCGTCCTGCACCATGGCGCCCTGCGAGCCCGGGGCGGGCCTGCCCATGGCCACGGGCTTGCCGGCCAGCTGCCCGACGGAGCGGATGTCCGCCCTGACGGCCAGGAACACGACGAGGTCGTCCGGCTCCGCCGCGGCCGTCTGGCGCGGCTCGGGCGGCGGGGCTGGAGCCTGCGCCACGGGAGCGGGCGCCGGAGCCGCCGCGGGCGGAGCCTGCGCCGGAGCAGGGCTGGGAGCGGGAGCCTGCGCCATGGGGGCGGGAGCAGCGGGCGCAGCCGGACTCTCGGCGGCCGGCTCCGCGCGCGCCGGGAGCTGCGGCGGGCTGGACGGGGTGGCCGGAGGCGCCACGACGGGAGCGGCCGGCGCGGGGAGGGCGGCGGTCCTCGTCTTGGCGGCCGGGACATCGCTGGGCTGAGTCTCGACGGGCGTAACCTCGTCGGGCTTAACCTCGACAGGCCTGGCCTCGACGGGCTTGGTCTCGACGACCTTGGCCTCGGGCGCCGCCGGGGTGCTCGGAGCGGCGACGACAGGGGCCGGCTCTTCAGGCGTCGGCGCGACGGCGCTCGCATAGCGCCGGCTGGGCGCCATCATCGAGACGGGCCCTGCGCCGGCCGGCTTCGGCGAGGCGGAGGCCTGCGCCGCCGGCGCCACGGTCGGCTCCGCCGAAGTTGGGGTGGGCGCTGCGAGCGAGGCCGACGCCGAGGCGGCCGGATCGGCGGAGGGCTGGTCGTCCCAGGCGAAACGGGGGCGGGGCGGCGGCAGCGGCACGCTGCGCGGGGCCGGCGCGGCGGCGGCCTGGGCGGTCGGTCTCGCGTCGACCGATGGGCCGGGACGGCCGACCGGGATGGCGGCCGGGTTCTGCCCCGCCACCGGGACCCCGCGCAGGGTGCCCTGGATCGGGCGGGCCGGCGCGGCGCGCTGGGGGGCCGCTTTGCGCGGCTCCGAAAGGCGCGGCGCGGCGAGGCGCGGCGCCAGGACGCGGGGGGCCGGACGGGCGCGTGCGCCCGAGTTCAGCGCGCAGCCGTCGTCGCAATCATAGGTGAGGTCGCCGGCCGCGCCGGGGTCGATCGCGTAGTCTTCCGCCCGGGCCGCGCCGGCGCCCAGGAGGGCCGCCAGGACCAGGACGGAGCCGGCGCGCCAACGCGTCGCCGGGAGTGCGGACGCCGGCGCTCGGGGCCTTCGGTGGGACACATGCATCGTGGGTTGGACCTGCCTCGTCGTGACGGGTGGGGGTTCAAGCATCCGGGAGCGCGAGGCGGGTCACGCCGCCGTCAGCGCAGCGCCCCGCGGAGCGCGGGACGCTCTCACGCGAAATGATCCCTTTTGAGGCGGGCGCCGCCGAAGCGTCGATCCAGCAGGAGCGCCAGCAGCGAGCCCAGCGCGGCGGAGAGGAACAGCGCCGTCGCCAGCACGATGAGCGTCTTCGGATAGCTCTTGTTCAGCGGCGGGAAGCCCGCGCTGACGATCTGGGCGTCCGGGACGGTGAAATACTGCTGCTGGAGGGTCTCGGCGTACCGCTCCAGGAACTTGTCGTGGATCACCCGGTAGGTCTGCGCCGTGCTCTCCAGGTTCTTCAGCGCGACGCGGGCCGATGCGGAGTTCTCGCCCTGCAGCGAGCCTGAGAATTTCAGCTCCTCCACGGCGCGCTCGGCGTTCTGGGCCTGCTTCTTCAGCTCCTCGGTGCGCTCCTGGAGCGCCTTGCTGGTGCGTGACGCGAGCTCCTCGCGGAACTGCAGCTGGCCGTCCATGTAGGCGTGCGCATAGGCGTTGACGACGCGCGCCGCCTCGACCGGGTCGGGCATGGTCGCGGTCAGCTCCACCACATAGGTGAGGCCCAGCCGCTTGGCCGTGACCTGCTTCTGCAGCGCCCTGGTGGTGGCCTCCATGCGGGCCAGCTCGGTCTTGGCCGGCGTCTCGCGGTCCCAGAATTTCAGCGTCGAGAGGACCTGCGAGAGCACGCCCGGCCGGAAGGCCGGATGATCGACGAGGTTCTCCGCCTCGATCACCTTGCGGACGATCCGGTCAGATCGGAGGATCTCGACCTGGCTCTCGATATTGGCCGAATCGGTGTTGGAGTCGGTCGGCGCCCGGGTCGCCCGGACCGAGAAGTCGTTCTTCGGATCGATCAGCACCAGGGCCCGCGCCGAATATTGCGGGGGCGTGACCGCCAGGAAGACGAGCGCCACGACAAGCCCGACGCCGGCCGCCGCGAGCACCACGCGCCATTGCCGGACGACGGAAGCCCAGGCCGCCGCGAGGGTCTCGCCGCCGCGCTCTTCGGCCGCGGCGAGGTGCAGGCGTTCATAGGCCGCCATGGTCTCGTGAGTGCGTTGGTACTGGTTCATTCAGCGACTCTCCTCGCGCGCCGGCGCCTCGGGTCCAGCCGGCGAGGCTCCCGAGGCTCTCCAACACGTGTCCGCTCCAATCGATCCCTCGGCGCGCTGCGAAAGCGCCGCGCGCCGGTTCGCCTGCGGACCAGACGCGCTCGGTCCGAAGGCGGAATTTTGGGATGCAAGCGTCTGAAACACGGCGGCTTTCTGTGAATTCCAAGAGGCTCCGGACGGTCTATCTCGCAGTTGCAGCATTTTTTCGGGATCCATTCCGCCGAGGTGACGTTGTGAGCCCGAGACGCATGGCTAACCGGCGGTTAACGCACCGTCGCAGCCGCCCTTCAAAGGCCTTCCATGCAGCTCGTCATAATAGAAATTTCCAGATGCGTCCAGATACTAAAGTAGAAAAGTGAAGCAACATTGCAACATGGCGAAGTCTGACTGAGTACCACTGGTATTGAGGTCGCCATATTTTGCCCACATTCCTAGAACTATAACAAATCGTATTGAGAATACTGTATGAAACATTGACTTATAATCTCAGCTACATCACAAGTGATGACGCTGGACAGACTGGAACTGCCGGGAGACGATGCATGAAAGAGACTTCGTGGGACACGCTAATCGCGAAGGCTCCCTTCGGCCTGGACCGTCGCGCAAGGCGGTCCGAGGCGCAGCCGAACGTCCATGCGGCGTCCTCCCGTCCGGTTCCGTTCGGCAGGGCGGGGACGCCCCGGGGCGACTATCGCGGCGAGCGGCGGGGCGAGCTTGTCGGCTCGACCGAGCCGGTCAGTCCCTATCTGTATTCCCGCCGCAAGCGCGTGTTCGACATCGTGGTGGCGTCGTTGGCCCTGATGGCGCTCGCGCCGATCCTGGTGATGGTGGCCAGCCTGGTCCGGGCGACCTCGCGCGGTCCGGTGCTGTTCCGCCAGCCTCGCGGCGGCCAGGGCGGCGCGCCGTTCCGGGTGTGCAAGTTCCGCTCGATGTCGATCGACGCGTCGGCGCAGGGCGACGTCGTCCAGGCGACGCGCGGCGATCCGCGAATCACGCCGGTGGGCCAGTTCATCCGCCGCACCAGCATCGACGAGCTGCCGCAGCTGCTGAACGTCATCAAGGGCGAGATGTCGCTGGTGGGGCCTCGCCCGCACGCCGTGGCGCATGACCGGTTCTTCGGCGAGCGCGTGCCCGGATACCACCGGCGCTTCGTGGCCCGTCCGGGCGTGTCGGGTCTGGCGCAGGTTCGCGGCGCCCGGGGCGAGACGCCGCGCATCGAGGACATGCAGAGGCGGGTCGAGCTCGATCTCGAATACATCCGCCACGCGTCGCTGAGCATGGACGTGAAGATCCTGATCGCGACCGGTCGCGAGATCTTCTTCAGCTCGTCGGCCTACTGAAGTCGTGTGTTGGGCGTCAGCGCGTCCCTGAACGGTCGCAGAGACCGACAATCCATTCGGAGGTGACGAGTTGAAACATCCCCTCACTCATCGAACCGCGGCCCGCATGGGCCGCGTCGCCGTGTTGGCGGGCGGCCTCGCATTGTGGGGCGTCGCGCCGGCCTTCGCCGAATACGCCGTGCAGAGCGGCGACGTGATCGAGATCTCCGTCGCCGGGCTGCCCGACCTCAAGCAGCGCAGCACCGTCGGCCTCGCCGGCGAGATCGCCGTGCCGATGATCGCGCCGGTCCGGGTCGCCGGGCTGAGCCTCCCGGAGGTGCAGAAGAAGATCAAGGCGGAGCTGTCGCAAAAGCTCTACCAGCAGCACGCCAGCGACGGGCGCGAGGCGGTGACGGCGATCTCGCCGGAGGCCGTGATGGTCTCCATCGTCGAGTATCGCCCGGTCTATCTCAGCGGCGACGTCACCAAGCCCGGCGCCCAGACCTACCGGCCCGGCATGACGGTCCGCCAGGCGGTGGCGCTGGCCGGCGGCTACGAGATTATGCGGTTCCGGATGAACAACCCGTTCCTGGAATCGGCCGACCTGCGCACCGAATACCAGACGCTCTGGATGCAGTTCGTGAAGCAGCAGGCCACGATCTGGCGGCTGCAGAATGAGATGGATCCCAGCCGCAAGGGCGGGCCTTCGCTTGAGCAGATGACCCAGGCGCCGCTGCCGGAGGCCGAACTGGCCCGCGTCCGCGACATCGCCAAGCAGGAGCTCGCGCTTCGCCAGGGCCAGAACGACGCCGAGCGGGGCCATCTGCAGAAGGCCGTCACCCTGGCGTCCTCGCAGATCGACCTCCTGAAGTCCCGCCAGGGCAAGGACAATGAGAACGTGCAGGTCGACTCCGCCGACTATGAGAAGCTCAAGGAGTTCTCGTCGCGCGGCAACGTGCCGATGACGCGCCTGTCAGAGGCGCGGCGCCTCTATCTGTTCTCGGCGACCCAGTCGCTGCAGACGGAGGTGCAGCTCACCACCACGCTGCGCGAGAAGGAAGAGGCCGAACGCAAGGTCGGGCGCTTCTGGGAGGATCGCCGCAAGGAGATCCTGAGCCAGCTCGCCGAATCCAATGTCGAGCTGAACCGGATCCGCTCCCGCCTGCAGGCGGTCGGCGAGAAGATCACCTATACGGGCATGATCCGCTCGCAGCTCACCCGCGGCGGGGCCTCCAACCCGGTGATCAAGGTGTACCGCGCGGCCTCCGGCGGCGGCGGCGAATCGGTCGTGGACGAGGACGCGGAGATCTTCCCGGGCGACACCGTCGAGGTGGCGCTGCACACCGAAACGCCTCTCGCGAAGCTCCAGGATTGAGCGCCGTGACGCAAGCGGCCATCAGGGTCGCCGCCGAGGGCCGCGCGGGCGAGCCGCAGCGCCTCACCCGGCGCGCGGCCCTCGGCTCGATGCTCGCCGCCGCGGCGGCGGTCGCCGGCGCGAGGACGGGTCCGGCCCTTGCCGCCGCGCCGCGCGGGCCGATGGCGCTCGCCCGGGGCGTGAACCTGTCCCACTGGTTCGCCCAGAGCTTCGAGGGTTATTCGGCCACGCATCTGGCCCTGTTCGTGAAGCCTCAGGACCTGGCGCGGCTGCGCGCCGCCGGCTTCGCGCACGCCAGGCTGAACCTGGATCCCGACGTCATGTTCCCGTCGGGAACCGCCCTCGACGCCACCGCGCTGACGCTGCTCAACCGCGCGCTCGACGCCATCGACGCGGCCGGTCTCGCCACCGTGGTCGACCTGCATCCCGGATCCGGCAAGGAGAAGCTCGCCGAGAGCGCCGGGCAGGCGCAGTTCGTGGAGCGCTGGAGCCGCCTCGCCCGCGCGCTCGCCGGCCGCGATCCCGCCCGCCTCGCGCTGGAGATCCTGAACGAGCCCGAGCCGCTCCGGGACGACGCATGGTGGGCGTTGCAGGAGAGGGCGCTCGCCGCGATCCGTGCGGCCGATCAGTCCCGGACCGTCATCGTCGCCGGCGGCGGCTGGAGCGGCATCGACGACCTCGTCAAGCGCACGCCCTATGGCGACCCCAACCTCGTCTACACGGTGCATTACTACGCCCCGATCCTCTTCACCCACCAGGCGGCGGAATGGACCTGGCCGGTGGCCACCCGCGTGTCCGGGCTGGGCTGGCCGGAGGACGCCGCGCGCGCCGAAGCCGCCGCCCAGGCAGCCACGCGCGATCAGGAGGCGCATGACCACGTGCGCGACCAGATCGGAGGCGGCGCCTTCACCCAGTCCGCCATGGCGGCGAGTTTCGACACCCTGGGCGACTGGGCCCGCCGGCACGGCGACCCGGCCATCTATGTGGGCGAGTTCGGCGCCTATGCGCGGGCCGCGCCCCGCGATGCGCGGCTGCGCTGGGTCGAGGCGGCGCGCCGCGAGTTCGAGCGGCGGGGCTGGGGCTGGGCCGTCTGGGACAGCTCCCGCAGCTTCGGCCTGCGCCCGGAATCCGGGCCGGACGCCCTTGATCCCGGCATGCTGGCCGCGCTGGGCCTGGAGGCCGGCCGATGACGACGGCCCGCCAGCGTGTCCTGGCCGTTCGCGCGGCCATCGCCGCCCGCAGCGCGGAGAGGCGGGGGACCGGCCCGGCCTCGGCCGCGGCGCCGACCGCCCCGACCGGGAGCTGGCTCCCGCCGCTGTCTGCGGGACCCATGGCCCTGGCCTGCGCGGCCCTGGCGGCGCTTTATGTGGCCCTGGCGGCCGCCGCCTTCATGGACGACGACTATGTCAGCCTCGTCCTGATCCTCGCGATCCCGTTCGCGCCCGTCGCCCTCCTGGCCGGCCAGCGGGCGCTGATGGGCGTGGCTCCCTATTCGACGATGCTGGCGATCGGCATCGTGCTGATCGAGAGCGCCAGCTGGCGCACGCGCGAATACGCCGACAAGAGCATCGACCTTCAGGTCGCCCTCAAGCTCGGCGGGATCGCGCTGTTGCTCGCCCTGAGCGCGCCCACGGTCTTCAGGAGCTTCCGCACGGGCCTCGCGACGCCCTGGTCGCTGTGGCTGGGCTGGCTCGGCTTCACGATCATGACCTGCGTCTACGCGGTGGCGCCCGCCTATGCGGCGGTGGCCGCCGTCTCGATCACCGGCGGCTATCTCTATCTGTGGAGCATCGGCGAGGAGCAGGGCGAGACCACCGTCGTCAAGATGATGATCCTGGCCTGCTTCGTTCTCTGCGCCGCCTCCGTGGTGGTCTATTTCGCGGTCCCGTCGCTGGGGCGCATGAGCGACTGGGTGAACAACGTGTTCGTGCCCACGTCCCGCCTCCAGGGCGTGTTCGGCTCGGCCAACGCCGCCGGGTCGGCCGGCGCGGTCGGGCTGATGCTGAGCTTCCTGGTGCTGGAGCGCGGCAAGCGCGGCCTCCTGTTCTGGGCGGCGGTGGGCTCCTTCGCGTTCTGCCTCGTGCTCAGCAACAACCGGATGGCGCTGGCGGCCGCCGGCCTGGCCTTCGGCTACGTGTTCATCCAGAAGGGCGACAAGCCCCTCAAGATCGCGCTCCTTCTGGTCGGCGCGGGCGTGGCGGCGGTGGCGGGCTATCTGTGGGGCGAGCAGTTGCTCGACCTCGTGTCGCGGTCCGGCTCGGCCGAGGAGGTCCTGACCGGCACCGGCCGCACCCGCATCTGGGAGGTCGTGATCAGCCTGTGGCTGGAGCACCCGCTGCTGGGGCTCGGCTTCACCTCCTCGGGGCAGATCCTGCCGAAGAACGAGATGCTCTTCGTCGCCGCCGCGCACGCCCATAACGTCTTCCTGGAGACGCTGTTCTCCGGCGGGCTGGTCGGCCTCGGCCTGTTCATGGCCGCGCTGATCGCCTCGATCCGCCGCGCGGCCCGCGCCGGCGCGCACGCCAAGGTGGCTTACCTGCTGTTCTTCATGCTGTACGGCATGACGGAGCCGATCGTGAACGGCCTCGTGGGCTTCCCCTCGATGTCCTTCGCGCTCGCCTGCATCCTGCCGGTCTTGCAGGACCGCCGGACCCGGCCCAATCCGCTGGGCTTGGCGCCGCTGGCCGGCCGCAGCCCGGAGCCGGCGGCATGACGGCGATCTCCACCGAGGCGGAGGCCGGCCTGGCGGACGGCGCGCCGCGCAAGGGCCGCGTGAGCGCCGGCGGGACGCTGCTCGGCGCGAACCTGCTCGAGGCGATCCTTCCCTTCCTGCGCAACATCGCGCTGGCGCGCCTCATCGCGCCCGATCAGTTCGGACTGGCGATCTCGCTTTCCGTCGTGCTCGGCATGATCGAGGTGATCACCGATTTCGGCCTGCCGATCTTCGCTGTGAGCAAGACCACCACGGCCTCCGACGACGAGATCATGCCCACGCTCCAGAGCCTCGCCTTGCTGCGCGCCGCCGCGATCGGCGCCGTGCTGGCGGCCGCGTCGCCCTTCGTGGCGCAGCTCTTCGGGGCGACGGACAAGGCGTGGGTCTACGCCTTGCTGGGCGTCATCGCGCTGCTGCGGGGCTTCAACAATCTCGGTCCCAAGGAGTGCATGCGCCACTACGTGTTCTGGCGCGAGGCCACGGTGATCTCCACCACCCAGACGGTCTGGGCCGTGGTCACGGTCGCGATCGCGGCGCTTCAGGGCGGCTTTGAATGCATGATCTGGGGCATGCTGGCGGCGACCGTGGCTGAGGTGGCGCTCACCCACGGGCTGTCGCCCAGGCCCTATCGGCTGGGATGGAACGCGGACGCCGCCAAGGACGCCTCCCGGTTCGGCCGCCCGCTGCTCGTCAACGGCATGGCCGTGTCGCTCGCCATGGGAGACCGCCTGCTCGTCGGCAGCCTGCTCGGGCCGTCCGCGCTGGCGCTCTACAACGTCGCCTATGGGACGGCCACGCTGCCGCGCTCGGTGCTGTCCAAGTTCCTGAACAGCATGTTCGTGCCCATCTTCACCAACAGCCGCGCCCAGCCGGAGAGGTTCGCCCGCGTGTCGGACCTGTGGGCCTGGCTTCTCTCGGCGCTCGGCTGCTTCTACGGGCTCGGCTTGGCGCTGCTGGGCGACGAGGTGCTGGGCCTCGTCTTCGGCGCCCATTACCGGCCGACGCGCCTCTTCATGTGCCTGGCCGGCATGAGCGTCTTCGTGAAGTTCATGATGATGCTGCCGGTGCCGGCGGCCTATGCGTCCGGCCGGACGCGGCTGGTGAGCCTGGGCTCGATCATGTCGGCCTGCGCCGTCGCGCCGGCCGGGCTGATCCTGATCCTGACCCGCAATCTCGACGCCTTCCTGCTCACGATCGTGGCGGCCGAATTCGGCGCCGCGATCATCTATGCGCGCTGGGCGCTGCGGGCGCAGGCCTTCACGCCGCGGGTCGCTTGGCTCTGCCTCGGGGCGCCTCTCGCGCCGCTGGCCGCGCTCGCGCTGCTGGCGTGGACCACGCCCCAGCTGGCGCGCCTCGACTGGGCCATGGCGTGTTTTGGCGGAGTCGCGGCCGCAGCGGCGTTCTACGGCGCGGTCGCGGTCATGTTCCGCATCGACTTCAGGACGCTGCTCCACTGAGCGCGGACGCCCGAACCGACGAGGTGAACTCGCAATGACCATCTACCTGTTCTCGACGACGGATTTCGCCGGACCCCGCAAGGCGGACTTCCAGCGCCTGCTGGACTCCGTCGGGACGCAGTCGGGGCTCGCCAGTCCCGTCGTGCACTATGTGATGCTGCAGAACTGCGCCGAGGCGGAGTTCACCGCCTATGCGGCGACGGCCCCGGCCAGGATGCGGCTGATGCGGTCGCCGGGGCGCATGTCCCTGTCCGCCGCCCGCAACGAACTGCTGCGCGCGGCGCTCGCGGCGGAGAGCTTCGGCGAGGACGACCTCGTCGCATTCCCGGACGACGACTGCTGGCTGCCGGAGCGCCTGCTGGGCTCGGTGATGGCGCTGTTCGCGGCCCGGCCGACGCTCGATCTGTTGATCTGCCGGGTCTCGATGACGCCTGATGAGCGTCCGCCGACGCCCCAGGAGGTCGTCGAGCCGACGACGCCGCAGCTGGTCCGGCTCAGCAGCTCCAACAACATGATGCTGCGCGGCGTCCTTTTGCCCCAGCTTGGGCTGTTCGATCCGGAGCTGGGGCTCGGCACACCGGCCAAGGGCGGCGAAGACACCGATTTCGTCATCCGCGCCTCGCTGCGGGCGCGGTCGGTCGGGTTCATCCCTCGGCCGCTGGTCGGGCATCCGGAATCGGACCAGGCGTCCGCCTCCAAGTATTTCCCCGGCACGCTGCTGGTGCTGTCCCGCCACGCCTGGCGCAAGCCGAGCCTCATGCGCGAATTCGTGCGCAAGCTGGCCGTGGGGGCCTATTTCGTCGCGAACGGCCGCCTCAGCACCCCCGAATATCGCGGCGCACTGCGTCGGGCGGCGCGCTCCTTCATCGCCCCCGAGAACCGCCGGAGGACCGCAGCGTGACCGACCGGATCTGCATTCTGCTGTGCGTCGACGAGAACTACCGGCGCCAGGCCGGCGTCGCCGTGAGCTCGCTGGCCAGGGCCACCCCGGGCGGCCTCGACGTCCACATCGCGGCTTTCGACCGCGACCGCGCCGCATCGGCCGCCATCTTCGACCCGCTGGTCGCGCGCCATCCCGACATGAGCCTGACCTTCCACGACCTGGACGCGTCGGTGTTCGACGGCCTGCATGTCACCAAGGCGTTCCCCAGAAGCATCTATACGCGGCTCATCTTCGACCGCTTCCTGGACCCCGCCATCGAGCGCGTGCTCTACATCGACGCCGACGTGGTGGTGTGCGGCGACCTGCGGCCGCTGTGGAGCACGGATCTCGGCGGCGCCGTGCTGGCGGCGTCGCGCGACCCGTTCCGGCAGGACCCGGAGCAGATCGGCTTCGCCGAGGACGAGCCCTATTTCAACTCCGGCATGCTGCTGATCGACCGCGCGCGCTGGAGGCAGGAGGGGGCCGAATACGCCATCCTCGATCTCCTGGCCGCGAGAGGACGCGAGCTGCCCTGGATGGACCAGGACGCGCTCAACATGGTCCTGCGCGGGAAGGTGCGCTTCGTCGGCATGGAGTGGAACTACCAGCCCCGCTGCGCCGACGTGCCGCCCGACTTCCTGCAGCTCACCGAGGCGGACTACCGCGAGCTGCGCCGCCGTCCGCGCCTCGTGCACTACACCACGAGCCACAAGCCGTGGAACGAAGCGTTCCGCGTCCACTACAGCGACCTCTTCTTCGCCGCCCAGGACGCCGCCGGCCTGCCCGACCCGCTGCGCTCGCGCCGTCCGCAAAACGCGGCGGAGCGGGCCCTCGCCGTCAAGACGGCGCTGCGCTGGCGGTTCCCCGGCGCGTTCCGCGCGCTCCGGCGCGTGCTGAAGCCGCAGGCGGCGGCGCGCATGTACCGGGCCGGTCCCCAGGGCTGAGCCGCGTCAGAGCAGCGTCCAGGCCGTATGGATCTGGGACGCGAGATGCTGTTGCGCGTCGGCGCTCTGGGCGATCCCCACCGCCACCGACGCCCGCGAGACGCCCGAATCCAAGAGGCCCTGCCAGAAATGCAGGCCCGAGCCGTCGGCGGAGCGGCCAAGCGCTCCCTGGTAGAGAAGGTCCACGAAGGCCGACGACGCCATCGACCCGTGCTGCTGGTGAAACTCCTGCGAGTTCAGCATCGTGGCGGCCACGTCCGATGGGCTCGCCCCGTGCTTGACGGCGCTGGTGAAGGCGGTCTGGCCGCCCTGGTCGGCGTCCCGGCCCAGAATGGCCCAGTAGAGCCGGCCCACGCCGGCGGCGTCCGGATCGAGGCTGGCGCCCGGAGCCGAAGCCGGCCCGCCGCCGGACGAGCCGGCCGGCCCGAAGGCCGCCTTGAACGCCGCGCCTGAATGCGGGTTCTGGCCGGCGTGGAACTGCCCGTTGAAGTTCGCCGCGTTGGTTTCCCAGTAGTTCTGGAACACCATGCCGTGGTCGTTGAACCAGCGCGCCGCGTCCTGGATGTAGCCCTCGGCGTTGTCGCTCTGCACGCCCCATTCGGAGACGGCGGTCGCCTTGTGGTGGGCGGCGGCGAAGTCCTGCTGCCATTGCAGCCCGTAGGGCCCGTTGACCTTGCTCTGGAAGGCGGCGTGTCCGTCCGGCGAGTCCCATTGCAGGTTGTAGTAGAAGTCGGTCCCGACGACGTCCACATAGGCGTCGCCCGGATAGGCCGTGGCGGGATCGATCACCGAGCCGCCGATATTGACGTCCCAGACGAATTTGAACCGGTCGGACACGCCCCGGAAGGTCTGGACGAGATCGCGGAACGCCCCGATGAAGGCGTCCTCGTGTCCCTTGGCCGACCAGGGCATCCAGTCGCCGTTGAACTCCCATCCGACCCGCACATAGATGGGGCCGCTGCTGTCGGCCGACTGCGCCAGCGCGTTGGCGGCGAGCTTGTAGTGGCCGTCGAAGGCGCCGGCGGCCGCCTGCTCCAGGCTCGCTCCCTGCACGACGAGGGGGACGGACCAGATCACGTCCGCCCCCGACCCCTTCCACAGATCGGCGGCCCAGGGCACGGAACTGTCGAAGGCGGCCCAGTTCCAGTCGTTGAGATAGAACAGGACATGGTCGACCGGTCGGCCAAGCCAGTGCGAGAACGCGGCGAGGTCCGACGCATCGTTACCGACATAGGCGCTGAGCGCGACCATGAACCTTGCTCCGACATGATTCGGGATCGGCTCATGGGACGCCCTTGCTCTTAACCGCGGGTAAACAGCCTGTGGAGCGCCGGCGCCGGGTGAAGAAGGTGCTTCGGGTTTTGTCTTCGTGACTCAGCCCGGGTCGCTGAATCGATTGATCGAACGAGTTGGACTGAGCGCAACCCACGGGGATATGGGACCGCGGCTAAACCTTTTGGGGCGAAGCCGTGTCACCCTGTAAGCCTGGGTCGAACCCACTGATTCAAGGGTGGCGTCGGGTGGACGATCAACCGATCTGCCTAATCCGCATGGCATATTCTTTTTGAAGAGCAGCGCTTCTTGGCCGATGGCAAGATGTGAGGACAGGAGATCGCCGTTCGCGTTAAACACAGACAGCTCGCAAGTGCGGTGCTACTGTCGCGGCAATCGCGCGGCGAGGAGAGTGGAATGGCCGTGCCGCGGACCTGATGGCCTGATGATCATATTCTGTGTTCTGATGGGTGTGGCGGGGTTAGCGTCGGGATTCTTCCTGAGCTGGATCATCGTGTTCATCAGCAGCGTCGCGGTGTTCACAGCCGCCCTTTTGAGCGTGTGGGTGAGCGGACAGACGCTCGGAGGGGCCGCCCTGGTCGCATTGGCGGGGACGCTCGCCTTGCAGGCCGGGTTCGTGACCACGGGCTTTGGGACCGCCGTCTGGCGCAGCCGCGCAGGGGGCGAGAAGCTGAGGCGGACGGGGCGGGGAGTCTGAGCCGGTAGCTCAGCAGACCCCTCACGATCAAGTCATCCGCTTATCCTATCAGAGGCGGATTCCGACCGAAGCGACGCTGAGAAGAGGTCCTGGGAGGCGAGGTAGAGGAATCGCCATGAGTCGACGAGGTAGCGGCGATACAGGCGCTTCGGGTCTGACGCGAGCCGCCATAGCCACTCCATGCCGGCCTTTTGCCACGCGACCGGCGCGCGTTTTAGAATCCCTGCGCGATACTCGATGCCGGCTCCGACGCACAGGACGTAACAGCTTCCAAGGCGGTCCCTATGTTGGGCGACGAAGATCTCGGATTTCGGCGCTCCGACCCCGAAAAAGATCTGGGTGGGCGCAAATCGTTCGATCGCGACTAGCAGGTCGTTTGTGGCGCGTTCCGAGCGCTCGAAGCCGAACTCAGGAATATGGAACGCGTATTCGCCCGGCGCGAAACCGCGTGCGACGAGGTCCTTCCCCAGCGCTTCGCCCACTTCCGGACTGCTGACCACAAAGAACGGGCGTTGGCGACCCGGCGACAAACGGTCGAACACCTGCGCAAACAGATCCGCGCCCGTGACCCGCGTCGCGCCCTTCAGACCCTTAAGCTTTGCAAAGGCGGACACCGGCGCGCCATCGATCGTTACAAGCCAGGCGGAGGAATAGGCCGCCCGAAAATCGGCGCGCTTCGCAAGTTGCACCACGTGGTCCACATTCATGGTGACGACGAGGCGCGCCGGCTCGTTGCCCCTGACGCGCTGAGTGACTTCCGCAGTCAATGTTTCAAGATCGTCCGTCGCGGGTTGGTAGCCAAAAAGAGGAAGAGTCGCAGCATTCATAAGAGAATCTCCGATTTCGCAGTGCAACCAATTTTGGTCCGACGAGCCGTTAAGCGTCCCGGCCATTGATTGTTCCGAACTGGGACGGGTTAAATTGCGAGCGGCAGCCCGGAAGCAGCCCGCAGCGCAATCGCGCCGGCTCGGCGCGCGTGAGATCAGCGCCGCCTAGCGCCGTCCTGTGCGAACCCGCACAGTCGGCGAGAGCGCGCTTCGCACAGGCGATCCTAAACGCGAAAAAGCCGCCGAGAGTTACCTCTTGGCGGCGTTCCCATTCCGCAGACCCGAGCGATCAACTCGCCAGTACATCCGTGGTCGGACGATGGCTCGGATGGACGGTCCCGCTCGGCGTCGCCGGGGTCCGTCTCACCCATCTTACATGGGGTTGGGTTTCCCGCATACAAGCTCAAGCGCCGCTGCGCCGCGCCAGACCTGGGGGCGGTCCGGCGGGCTCAGCGCTTGGCGACCACGTCGATGATGTGGGTCTGGATCCTGGGGCCGGAGCCGACCTCCACGGTCACGACGTCCGGCCCGGCGAATTTCGGCTCCCCCCGGAAGAACAGCGCCTGTACGGGCACGTCCACGCCGGCGCAGCGCGCGGCGCTGGCCGGCACGGTGGTGCGCCCGGCGCGGATGATCACGGTGCCCTTCGTCGGCGGCTTCACGATGCGGATGTCGGGCACCGGGACGGGCGTACAGTCGGGATTGAGCCCTCCGAAGATGCCGAGCTGCGCGTCCTGCCCGGGCTCCACCTCGGCCTTGTGGCTGACGGCCTGCGCCGCCGTCGGCGCCGGGGCCTGGGTCTGAGCTTGCGCCTGCGCGGCGCAGCCGGCGAGAAGGAGTGTTGCGGCGGCCAGTCGGACGAAGGTCATGGAGCTCTCCAGATGTGAGTCCATGAGCCTTTACCACGAGGTTGCATCCGGTTGCGACCGCCGGCCGCTACCCAGCCAGGATGTTGCTCAGCGTTCCCACGCCGTCGATCACCACCTCGACCCTGTTCGCCGGACCCCGCATCGCCCCGACGCCAAGCGAGGTGCCCATGCAGATCAGATCGCCCGGCAGCAGCGTCATGTCGCGCGACAGCAGGCTGACCAGGCGCGCCGGCTGGAACACCGCGTCCGACAGCGGGTAGTTCTGGCGCTCCTCGCCGTCGAGCAGCGTCCGGATCCTCGCCTCGGCGAGATCGAGTTCGGTCGCCACCACCGGCCCGAACGGGCAGAACCCGTCGAAGCTCTTGGCGCGTGCCCATTGGGGAAAGCTCGCGTCCTTGCCGATCAGGTCGGCCGCCGTGATGTCGTTGACGCAGACATAGCCCAGAATGGACGCCTGCGCGTCCGCCTCGCCGGCGTTGCTGCAGATCCGCCCGATGACGATCCCGAGCTCGCCTTCGAACACGATGCGGCCGTCATAGGACCGGGGGCGCCGGATCTCGGCCCCCGGACGGGCGCAACTCGTCGGCGCCTTCAAAAGATAGAGCGGCTCCTCCGGGATGGGCGACCCGAGCTTTTGCGCGAGCGCCCGATAATTGTTCCACAGCGCGATGATCTTGGTCGGGCGGGTTGGGGCGAGCACGTCGACGTCGGCGAGCCGCAGGATCGTCCCGGTCGGCCCGCCGGGGCCGAACAGGTCGCCCCCATGCGCCCGGATGGCGTCGCCGTCGAGCGATCCGAAGCCGATTTCGCCGTCATGCAGGTAGCGGATCCAGTGGGTCATGGCGCGCGCCTCAGTGCCGGACGGCGTTGGCGGCGCGCTGGCGCACCAGCGCCAGGACCGTGTCGATGGTGGGGGTGGGCATGCCCACCAGCGTCCCCATCTCCTGCACGACCGTGACCAGCGGGTCGATCTCCATCGGCCGGCCGCGCTCCAGGTCCTGCAGCATTGAGGTCTTGTGCGCGCCCACTGCGCCCGCGCCGTCGATGCGCCGCTCGACGTCCACCCGGAAGCGGACCCCGACGACGTCGGCGATGGCCTTGGCCTCCAGCATCATCGCCTTGGCCACCGCCCGCGTGCCGGGGTCGGAGCAGATCACGTCGAGCGTGGCCCCGGTGAGCGCGCTAATCGGGTTGAAGCACAAATTGCCCCACAGCTTCAGCCAGATCTCGTCGCGGATGTTGTCGAGCACGGGCGCGCGCAGCCCGGCGTCGGCCATCAGCGCCGAGAAACGCTGGACGCGGTCCGACAGCTCGCCCGAGGGCTCGCCGATCGGGAACTTGTCCCCGTAGACATGCTTGATGACGCCCGGCTCCACCACCTCGGTCGCCGGATAGACGACGCAGCCGATGGCGCGCTCCGGGCCGAAGCGACGCCACTGCTCGCCGCCCGGATCGATGCTCTCCAGCGTCGAGCCCTCGAGCCGCCCGCCATGGCGGTGGAAGTACCAATAGGGGATGCCGTTGACGGCGGTCACGATGCCGGTCTCGTTGCCGAGGAGCGGCTGCATGGCCTCCACGACGCCCGGCACCGAATGGGCCTTCAGCGCCAGGATCACGAAATCCTGCGGCCCGGCCTCGGACGGGTCGTCCGTGCAGCGGGGATGGGCGACGATTTCGTCCTCCTTGCGGATGACCCGCACGCCGTTGCGCCGCATCGCGTCCAGATGCGCCCCGCGGGCGATGAAGGTCACGTCCGCGCCCGCCTTGGACAGAAGGGCGCCCATGTAGCCGCCGATCGCGCCGGCCCCGTAAACGGTCACTCTCATGAGATGTCTCCCCAGTTCGTGAAGTGGATGGGCGGGTCGTTCAGCGGGCCGATCCGGGCGCGAGCGCCAGGTCGAGCGTCTCCTCGAACTCCACCACCTGGTCGATCTCCGGCCCCATGGCGATGTTGGTGACCCGCTCGGTGATCACCTCCACGACGACGGGCACGCGCTGCGTGCGCGCCTCCTCGCGCGCCCAGCGCAGGGTCGCCCCGAGATCGCCCGGATCGAAGACCCGCGCCGCGATGCAGCCGAAGGCCTCGACCGCCTTCACGTGGTCGACGCCATAGTCGCCGATCTCGGGCGAGTTGATGTTCTGAAAGGAGAGCTGGACCTCGTAGTCCATCTTGTAGCCGCGCTCGGCCTGCCGGATGAGGCCCAGATAGGCGTTGTTGAGGATCACCATCACGAAGGGCACGCGGTACTGGGCCGCCACGGCCAGCTCCTCGATGAGGAACTGGAAGGAGTAGTCGCCCACAATGCCGACCACCTCCTTGTCCGGTTTGGCGAGCTTGGCGCCGGTGCAGGCCGAGATCTCCCAGCCGAGCGGGCCCGCCTGGCCGCACACGATGTAGTGGCGCGGCTTGTGGATCGTCTGGAACTGCCCGGACGCGATCTGGTAGAGCCCGATCGCGGTGACGAACTGCGTGTCGCGGTCGAAGGCCTTGTTGACCTCGTGGAAGACGCGCTGCGGCTTGATCGGCTTGTCGTCGAAGTCCGTGCGGCGCAGCATGGTATGCTTGCGGGCGAGGCATTCGGCCGGCCAGGAGCGCTGCGGCACGCGCCGCGTCCGCGCTTCCGCGACCAGCGCCTCAAGCGCCAGCTTGGCGTCCGCCACGATGCCGAGGTCCGGGCAGAACACCCGCCCGATCTGGGTCGGCTCGATGTCGATGTGAATGAATGTGCGGCCCTTGCGGTAGACGTCCATGCCGCCGGTGTGGCGGTTGGCCCAGCGGTTGCCGATGCCCAGCACGAGGTCGCTCTGCAGGAAGCTGGCGTTGCCGTAGCGATGCTGCGTCTGCAGCCCGACCATGCCGGCGTTGAGGGGATGGTCGTCCGCGATGGCGCCCCAGCCCTTCAGGGTCGGCACGACCGGCGTGCCGGTGAGCTCGGCCAGTTCGACCAGGAGCTCGGAGGCGTCGGCGTTAATCACCCCGCCGCCGGCCACGATGAGGGGCCGCTCGGCGGCGAGCAGCATGTCGACGGCGCGCGCGATGGCCTTGGGGTTGGGCGCGGGCCGGTGGACGGGGAGGGGGGCGTCGACCTCCGGATCGTATTCGATCATCTCCTTCTGGACGTCGATGGGCAGGTCGATATGCACGGGCCCCGGCCGGCCGGAGCGCATGATCCGAAACGCCTCGCGGAACGCCCAGGGGACCTGCGCCCCTTCCATCACGGTGACGGACCACTTGGTCACCGGGCGGGTGATGGCGGCGATGTCGACGGCCTGGAAATCCTCCTTGTGCAGCTTGGCGCGCGGCGCCTGCCCGGTGATGCACAGGATCGGGATCGAGTCGGCGATGGCCGAATAGAGCCCGGTCACCATGTTGGTGCCGGCCGGGCCCGAGGTGCCGACGCAGACCCCGATCGCCCCGGACCGGGCCCGCGTGTAGCCCTCGGCCGCATGGGTGCCGCCCTCCTCGTGGCGCACGAGGATGTGCTGGACGCTGCTGTCCTTCATGGCTTCGTAGAAGGGCAGGATCGCGGCTCCCGGCACGCCGAAAACGAGGTCGACGCCTTCGCTTTCGAGCACACGCATAGCGGCTTGCATCGCAGTCATCTGCGCCATCAGACCCTCCCTGGCCCACGCCGTCCCTTGCGGAGTGAGAAATCATTTCGCGATGTGGGAATGCTGGCATGCCAGTTCGGCGGATGCAAATGGAAATTCATCTTGATAGGCGGAAAATTTGTTTCGGCCGCGCGCCGTGCTAGATCAGGCGTTCTGGAGGCCTCATGGTCGACGTCGTCGCCCCATCACCGCTGCCCTCCCGCAAGCGCGGGCGTCCCCCCTCCGTCCACGCCGAAGCCGGCGGCGAGATCCAATCCCTCGACCGCGCCATCGGCGTCCTGGAGGTGCTGTCCAACGCGGACGGCCTGCCGCTGAGCGACGTCGCGCGGCGCAGCGACCTGCCGACCTCCACCGCCCACCGCATGCTGATGACGCTGCAGCGGCGCGGCTTCGTCGCGCAGGACGCCGAGACGGGGCTCTGGACCGTCGGAGTGGGGCTGTTTCGCGTCGGCGGCGCCTATCTGCGCATCCGCAAGCTTCCCGATATCGGCCGCCCGATCATCCGCGAGCTGCTGAAGCGCGTCGAGGAGACCGTGAACCTCTCGATGCTGGACGGCGACGAACTGGTCTGCGTCGCGCAGGCGGAGAGCCACGCGGCCGTGCGGGCGTTCTTTCGCCTCGGCCGCAGGCTGCCGATCCATGCCTCGGCGGCCGGCAAGGCCATCATGGCGGCCATGCCGGACGACGAGCGCGACGCCAGGATGGCGAGGCTGACGCTGCAGGGCTACACCCCCAACACCCACACCACCCTTTCGGCGCTGCAGGCCGACGTCGACGCAGTGCGCGAGCGGGGCTATGGCGTCGACGACGAGGAGCACACCGTCGGCATGCGCTGCGTCGCCGCCGCCATCCGCGACGAAAACGGCGAGCCGATCGGGGCCGTGTCGATCTCCGCGCCCGCTGTGCGCATGCCGACCGCCAAGATCCCGCAGCTGGGCGAGAGCATCATGGCCACCGCCAGGCTGCTGGCGGCGCGCTATTCCGGACGGGTGGATTGACGCGCACCGGCGCGCCTCTCAGCCGGGCCCGCGCAGCGTCGAGGACGGCGCTTCGCCGTAACGCTGGCGATACCAGGCGCTGAATTTGCCGAAATGGCTGAAGCCGCTCGCCATCGCGGCTTCGGTGACGCTGCCCACATGCCCGGACCGCAGCAGGTCATGGGCGCGCGCCAGGCGCTGCCGGCGCAGGAACTCTCCGGGCGAACAGCTCAGCCTGTGGCGGAACAGCTCCTGCAGCCGACGCAGGCTGACCCCCGAAGCGGCCGCGACCTCGGCGAGGCGGACCGGCTCGTCGAGCCGGGCGACCAGGTAGTCGACGGCGCGGTTGAGCGCCCGATGGGCGCCCAGCCCCTGCGCTTCCGCCGCCGGGGCGACCGGCTCCCGCCCCGCCGCTCTCGCCAGGATGGCCGCCGCCCGCAGGCTAAGGGCCTCCGCCATGCTGGCCGCAAAGCGCGCCCGGAATGCCGCCGGCTCCGCCCGGTCGGGCTCGAGCGCCTCGGCGGCCGTCTCGCGCAGCCGGCGCAGGCCCGGCAGATCGTCGCGCAGCGCCGCGGCCCGCAGCGCGTCGGGGAGCCGGTCGTCGACCTCCATCAGGCGCAGATGGGACTGCAGGAGCGCCGGGTCGAGCCGCAGCACCAGCTCGCTGTAGCCGTCGGTCGGCATGAACTGGGCGTCCTCGGCTACCGTGAAGCAGCCGTCGCTGCGCGGCGCCATGTCGTGGCGCCCAGACGACGTGACCAGCGTCGTCCCGCCCTGGAGCGGGAAGAACAGCACCGGCACCGCGAGGCCGAAAATGTCGAAGCAGGCCTTCGTCTCCCAGGTCCGGGAGACGTGCACGCCGGAGAAAGCGGTCGACCGATAGCGCAAGCGGAAGCGACGGCTCTCGGCCGTCACGCGGACGACGCGGCTCGTTCGGCCTTGCAGCCCTTCCATGGCTTCGTCGGGGCTGCGATAGTCGACGTCCTGAATGGACATGGCGGCCCACGGATTTTGGCTCGAGCTTGGCCAAGCAGGGTCGCCGACCGCGGCCCGTCCGGCAATCCGTGGAAGTCCGGATCGGCGGGCCCCGATCGTACGCAGGCGCTCAATCGCCGCAGGCGCGACGCGATCGGGACAGGCCGGCGCAACCGGGATAGCGTTGGCGCGGCCGATGTCTACAGTCGCGCCAAGGCCGTGAGCGGCCCTCGCGGAACTGGTCCGGTACAGGTCAGGCGCTCCCACCCAAGAACGTACCGAAGCCAGTCCCGGCTATGGAGCCCGCCGGGAACCGCGCTCTCACTCCGTCACGGCGCGCGCCAGGCGCATTCCGGCGTCGGTCGCGTCGGCGATCGTCAGCACCGGCAGGGGACGCACCGCAGGTCCGGCGAAGCGCGCCAGCCCGAGATCGGCGTTGGGCGCGTCGGAAAAGGTGATGTCCAGCACCGGGCCTGGCCCCGCGGCGATCGCGACCGGCTCGGGCGCGCGCGGGCGCACCTTCGCGACGTCGATCCGAAGCGGCTGTTTCCGGGCCGCGGGCTTCGTCCCCACGACGAACAGGGCCTTCACGCCCGACGGCTTGTCGGGCGCTGTGGCCCAGCCCGCCTCCTGGCTCAGGAAGCGGCCGAGGACGGAGGAGGTCTCCATGTCGGCGGGCCGAACCAGCGTGTCCGCCGCCGCGGTCAGAAAGGCGCCCGGGAGTTCGGCCGGCCGCCGCGGCGGAAGCGGCGCGGCGACCCTGACGGCGTCCTCCGGCGGCGCATAGGCCGCCACGGCGGTCGGCAGGGCGGGCTCGGCCTGCTCGGCCGGCTCGTCGCGGCCGCCGAACAGCGCCGCGAACAGGCTCTTGGTCCCGATCTGCGCCTGCGCCACCGCGACCGTCTCGCCGCCCACGGTCTCGCCGCGGGACAGCAGCTCCGCCCGGGCCGTCTGGTAGCCGGGCAGGGGCTTGCCGTTGCTGGGCAGGTGCACGGTCTTGCCGTCCGGGAACAGGCGGGCGAGCTGGTCCTGCGTCATCCGCGGCCACGCCCGGATGCTGCCGGTGTCGACATGAACGAAGGCTTCGGAGGCGTAGTAGCCCACGCCGCCGTGCTGCAGCCGCATCGCGGTGGCGCGCAGCTTGCCCGTCTCCACGTCAGGCATGCGGATGTCCATCGCCTTGCCCAGCATGTGCTGGCTCTGCTCGGACACGGCGCGCGAGCGGCGGTGCAGCATGGCGTTGGTCTCGGGCGATCGGTAGGCCGAGACGATGTGGATCGGCGCGCGCGACCCGGCCTCGCGATAAGCCTCCCACACGACGTCGAACAGCCGCGGATCCATCCTGGTGGTCTTGTCGTTGCGCCAGTCGCGCAGGAAGGCGTTGAGCTGGTCGAGGCCGTCCGAATCGAAACGCCCGTGACGACGATAGGTGATCGTCGCGGTCTCGTTGCGATGGGTGTGGAACAGCGTCAGGGATCGGGTGTCCCCATCCGCATAAGCTCCCGACGAGGTCTCGGCCGCCGCCGTCAGCGTCACGACTGCGGTGAGAAGTCCGAAGAACTTGGCCGCAGCGCAGCCGCCCGCAGTCGTCCTGCGGCGAAACAGGCATGAACGCAAAAACGTGCCCCCTCTAAGCTCAGGCTCGACGGTTCCGTTTCTTCTTCTTACGCTGTCAGAGCCACCAAAGGCTTCTCGCTCCTAGCGACGGACCATGGCGAAATAAAGTAGCGAAGTGGACGCCGATCCGCACGCGAAGCGCCTGGGAGCCGCCCAGCGCCGGCCTCGTCCGCCTCCATCCAATTGGAGGACCCCACGGCTTCGGCGATCAGAATGGGGGCGAGCCGCCGCTCGCTCCCTCGGTCCTGAAGGTGCTGCAGATTGGACAAAAGGAACAGGCGCGCGCCGTCCAGCATAGCCAGCGCATTGCCTTATGCATCCGTGGCGACCGAGGAGGCGCGCTGTTGGTAGAATTCCAGTTCTGTTTCGGTCTTGATGATCTTGGGGCAGCTATTCGCAACTTCGCACCGCCTGAGCATGCCGTCGCGGCGTCGAGTCCCTAGATCAAAGGCGACTAAAAACTGAACGGAAATCAGCTCCCGAAACCGTGCGTCGCTGTGCTGGCATGGCGAGCGGCCTCGCTAAGTACCCATGAGTTGTCGTTCGCCATGCCTTACCTCCTATTGCAGGCGGGCTGGGTCACGCCGAATACAAAGCGACTCGACCGTAAAAGATCTCACCATTACTTACGCGCCGGACCGGATCATACGTTATTTTCTATTTACGGTAAGAGTCAGATGGTAAGCAACGTCTGAGATGGGTCAGCATTGTGAATAGCTGCGTGCGTGCGAGTCTAGGAGATCGAACCTGGCGCGCGCTGCGCTCGGGACGTCAGCGAACCCCCGTTCAGGCGGGTAATCGCAGCCCAGGGCCCGATCGTCCGGAGCTGCCGTTCCCTTTGAGACCCACTCCAGCGGCGGCTGGACGACGTAAACCCGCAATCATCATCCTCAACCCGGTCGGTGTCACGCAACGGCGAAGTCGCGGCGCGTTGAACGGGAGCATAATGTTTCGCGATCATGACGCCGTCGCTCCGGCGCAACTCTCCTTCCGCTTCCGGATAGTGGGCGAGCAACAAGGGCACCGTCACATAGGTTAGTCCGGCGGCGAGCAAGAGCAGCAGAACCCAAAACAAGAAGCCGGGTTTGTGTCGGCGGCGCGTCGCCATCTGAACCCCCACAAATGCGCGAGGGCCACATGCTACCAACCGCGCCGCCTCTGGAGCATGGCGATAATGGCCTAAAGCTGCGCCGTAAGAGAGTACCTCCAGTGGAGTCCGCCGCCCCAAGGTGCAAGGACCAAGGACGTCGCCTGACACGCGCGGCGGCCGCGCTGATCGATCCTGCTGCGGGGCCTCGACCAGAGTGATGGGGGTGGCAGCCGCACCGATCACCTGACGTTCAGCTCGGCGAGCCGCCTTTCGTTAAAATCGAGATCTTCGTCACGTCACAGCTCTGCGTGTTGCTGCTACAGCAGGCCCGACGGAGCGGCCGCGAGCTGTCGAACCCGACAGTTTCCGGTCGACATCGATCCAGGGCGGAAACCGATTTTTGACGATGTTCCGGAGATCAATCATCCGCCGCGAAACTATATCTTGTTTGATGTGGGGCTCGTCGATATGTCAGCGATGGGATCCGGGGCATGGAACATGGACGACGCAGGGACGAGCACGATTGGGGCGATCAGGTCGCGCCTGCTGGAAGCCGCTCTGATGAGCGACGGATGCGTCTTCTATCAACAAGACGGCCTGACATGCCTTCTTGGTTTGCTGATTCGCGTTCTGGACGAGAGACAGGCGATCGCCCTTGACGAACTGCTGGCCGAATTTGTGCTTAAACGCGCGCAGTCGGACTATTCGCCAGTCGCCGGCTCTCTCTTGGCCTCCGTCGCAGCCGATCTGGCGAGCTTGGCTGGGCAAGAAGCGGGCGACCTGCTGAAAGCGATCGATCGCTGGCCGGACGCCCGCGACATCTTCGAATGTGAGAGTGACGGCAAGATGAGCGAGCTCGAAGAACTGCGCGCGAAGGTTCAGGCAATGGATATCCTCGTTCTCAAGCGCGACGACGCGTTGAGACAGGGGCTTGTCGACAGCCTTGCAGTGCTCCTGGAGCATCTGCTTGCGCGCGGCCTGTTCGACCGAGAAGACTTTGTGCGGTCCATTGACGAATGGGTGAAGCTGCGTGGCGACGAGGATGCGACAGGCAGGTTGCTCTACAGTTTGCGGGACTCGGTGGCGCGGGCTCCTCGCGACCATTGAGATCGGGCCTTGAGCTCTCCCGACTCTATGGCCGATCCTGTCTTGCCGAGAGCTGCGGTTCTCGACCATCGCGCCGATGCAATCGGAGCCACTGGGGTGCGCATTCGGGGCGGGACGACTTTTACGTCTGCGCCGCTGCTGCAGGCCGATATTCCTGAATTTTGTCAAAAGCGCTCTGGCGCCTTTTTCACGCCTGAGGACGTCGCCCGCGCGCTCGTCGCCTGGGTGGACCCGAGCGAGCCCGATCGTTTGCTGGATCCCTCATGCGGCGACGGACAGTTTCTGGCGCTGCATCGTCGCTGCGTCGGCGTCGAGCAAAATCCGCGATCGGCCGCGGCGGCGGTGACGGCCGCTCCTTGGGCTCTGGTCCATGAGGGCGATTTCTTCGACTGGGCTGCACGGACGTCGGAGAGGTTCGAGTGCGCCGCGGGCAACCCTCCTTTCATCCGCTACCAGACCTTCAAGGGCGAAAAGCGGCGCCGGGCATTGGAGCTCTGCGCAAGGCAGGGCGTAGCCTTCTCCGGACTGACCTCATCATGGGCTCCGTTCTTGGTGGCGACAGCCTCGCTACTGAAGCCGGGCGGCCGCTTCGCCTTTGTGACTCCGGCGGCGATCGGGCACGCACCTTATGCCGCTCCGCTGCTGGAACACCTGGTCGCGACCTTCGCCGCGGTCCATGTCGTTGCGATACGCGAAAAGCTCTTTCCTTTCCTGTCGGAAGATTGTTGGCTGTTGTTCGCAGGCGGCCGGGGCGGAACCGCCACTCACATCGACCTCACCGTCGTCGAGCGTTTTGCGCCGGATCCGCAGCGACCCGAGCCCACCGTCAAAATCGCTTTGGACGAGTGGCGCGCCGTCTGGGGCCGACGGCTGCGGCCCTATCTCCTGCCGCGCGACGTTCGCCAACTCTATGCGGCGGCGGCGTGGGAGGAGGACAGCCGACGCCTGGGCGATTTCGCCAGCGTTGGCACCGGCTATCTAAGCGGCGACAATGATTTTTTCCATCTCCGGCCTTCGACCGCACAGCGGCTCGGAATCCCGTCGGCCTTCCTCCATCCGAGCCTGCGCAGCGGCAAAGGGATTCGCAACGGCGCAATCACGAAGGCCACTGTCGCTGGCTGGACCCAGAACGACGAGCAGGTCTTTCTACTGAAGCTTGGGCGTAACGCGAGACTGCCTGCGCCCGTCAAAGCCTATCTGGACAGCGCGGCTGGTCAGATCGCCCGGGTGAGCTACAAATGCAAGAACCGGGAGCCCTGGCACGTCGTTCCCAACGTGCGCATCCCCGAATTCATGATGAGTTACATGTCTGGGCGATCGGTGAAACTGATCCGCAACGAGGCCGGCGTGACATGCTCAAACAGCGTGCACGCCCTTCGGGTCGACGACCCGGTTACGGCTCGCAAATTGTTGCCGCTTTGGGCATCGCCCTTCGTTCGATTGAGCTGCGAACTGGAAGGCCATGCGCTTGGGGGCGGCGTCCTGAAGCTTGAACCGCGAGAGGCTGCCCAGGTCCTATTCCCCAGCGCCAAGGCAAGCAAGAAAATGTCGGCCGACGGGCTAGAGGAGGCCATCGGCGTTCTCCAGCGCTGGAGACACTATGGCGAACGGACCAACTGAGACGCGATCGGTCGACAAGGCTCCGCGAATCCAGCTAACCGACCGAACTGGCCGCATGCGCGTCAGCACGTAGGTAGTCTGCGGGCGCCCATCCAGCCGCCCGAGCCTCTCTTGCTCGATCACATTAACGTCGCGTGATCCGCGGGAGGCCGAAGTCGTGCTCTGGGGCGACAGATGCGCAGATGTGCGGCCCCCGCGCATCGACCTATTGCGCTCGCTTCAAGATCGCAGCGCACCATCTTGCCTTGTCCAATCCCGGCTGCAGGATTCGCACGATCCCTTCAACGGCGGCCAACACGTCTGCGCGGTCCTGCGCGCGGGTGATGTCCACGCCCTGATCCGCAAGTTTCGCCAAGGCCGCGACAAGAGCGTCGCGCTTGATGGGCTGACCGGGCGCAGCGCAAATCTTATCATACGCTACCAAGGCTGCTGCAAGTGCCACCGATTCTTCACGGCTGGCAGCAGCGGCTGAAGGCGGCAATGCGAAACAGGCCGTGACTCCGATCGTCAGCAGTCCCAAGGCTGACAGTTCGCCTCCTCGACGACGTCTGAACACGCCATCAGTGGTGTTCCCGAAAGAGATGGTCACCTATGCCTCCGAAAATAGGTCAGGCCGCTTCGAATTAGGTCGAGGCAAAGATAGAGTCCCAGGCGGGACGCCGCCACTGGCCAGAGGCGTGGGACGAGCAACGGCGTGACCTCCGAGACGGCGCAAGGGGGCGGCGGCAACGATACGATCACCGGCAACGCCGCAGAACATGGAATCGTCGGGGAGGGGCAGGAAAGTCTGAACGTCCGGGAGACGCCGCTCTGCCATAAGGTGAGCAGGTCCGCGTCGCTGAGCGTCGCGACACGGCTTTCCTGTCCCGCGTCGCCGGCCAGGGCTGCCCCGAGGGGCCACGCGGGCGCTGGTGTCGAGGCGGTCTTGTCCACCAAGCCCGCAAGCCCCCGCGCCCCCCATCTCCAAGGCGCAGGCGCTGCTCTGGCTGCTGCGACATGCCGGAGCGTTGCCGACGCGCAGGCGAGGTATTGAGGCTCTAGCGCGAGGGGCTCATTCGGCGAGCAAGCGGGGTGTGTCGTCGTCAAGCACCATCTGGCGCACCACGCCGCCATCGCCGCGCCGTCGCCGGCCAGATCTGACGCTTGCTAAGACTCTCTCCCAGCGCGCGAAGGCCTCTGGGCGGCATGCCGCAGCATGCGTTGGTTAGGATGCGCCAAGAGCGGCCCCCAGCCGCACGACACTGCATTGGCACAGCGCATCACAGTGTGTCGCAGCACTGCAACTCCGCCGCGTTGGACAGTCGGGCAAAAGGACCGAATGATTGCCGGTCTTCGCGGCGCAACCGAACGGGTGAACCAGCCACTCCTGTCGTTCCCCGCGCCGATTCAAGCACATCAGCGCCCAGAACGATGCGCCACCTATTGTACTTTGTTCCCTAACCGAGCGACGCGACCGCATCGACGCTTTCGGCCATCATTGTCCGCGTGGACGTGCTCTAGCCGAAGTCGGGCGAATCCCGCTGCAGAATTTCGCCCTGCGGCTCTCGATCCACTCGCCCGCCCGTCTTCCGGGCGTTGGAAATTGGTCCATCCGTCCAGAGATCCTGATCTGCGATGTCGAGCTCGCCACGCTCGAAAGGGAGGTCTCATCCGGCGCTGACGCGCTCGTTGCTGATGGCTGGCGAAACAGCCCCTCGGGCGCGCGCCAAGAAAGGCGCCCGAGGGACGTGCCATTCAGGATCCGGAGAGTTTGACCGGGGCCTTGTCGTACTGATGAAGATACGCCGTCAGATCCTTGATTTTCTGTTCGTCCTTAATCCCAGCGAAAATCATCTTGGTGCCCGGGATTTTGGCCTTTGGGTCTTTGATGTATTCGGCGAATGTAGCCTCGTCCCAGGTCAGGCCTGAGTTCTTGTTGGCGCTCGTGTAGCTATACCCCTCGACCTGGCCAGCCTTGCGGCCGAACAATCCGTTGAGGGTCGGCCCAACCGCATTCTTCGCAGCGTCGCCAACCTGATGGCAGGCCTTGCAGGGCGCAAAGACCTTTTCACCCGCAGCGGCGTCCTGCGCTTGCGCTGCGCTCATTCCGGCCAGCACGGCGGCCGCAGCCAAGACGATGACCTTCATCACTTCCTCCTTGTGGCCCGCAATGCGGGCGTGGACCGTTTTCAGACGGTTATTCGCTTCGCCTGGCCGTTGTTGTCGATCAGGAGAACAAGCTCCGCGCCAGCAGCTCCCGCCCGATCTTGTATCTGAGCCTCGGTGAGGAGGCAGCAGGCGGTCGAGAACGCATCGGCCGCCGTGGCGTTCTTCGCAACCACGCTGGCGCTGGCCCAGTTCTGCGCGCATCCGCCGGTGGACGGAGCGAAAATGTGGTTGAACCGGCCGGCCACGTCGAAGCGGAACCCGTAGGGGCCCGACGTGGCCAGCGCGCGGTCGACGATTGGGATCAGCGCGGCGGCGCGTTCCGGCGTGTTGGGATCGGCGATCGCCACGTCCCACGGCCGGCCGGCGGGGTGATCGCCGATCGCGCGGCTTTCGCCCATGTCGACCAGGCTATGGTCGGCGCCAGCGTTGCGCAGGAGTTCAACGACTTTGTCGGTGACGAAGCCCTGGGCGATCCCGTTGAGCGTCACCGCCATCCCGCGCCGCAGGCTCACCCGATCCGGCCCGACCAGCAGTTGTTCGTAGCCAACGCGGGCCAGAGCCTCGCGGACGCTTTTAGGCGAAGGGCCGGCTGGGTCAGCTCCGTCCCGGGCGAAATGATCCCGATAAAGGGTCCAGAGCGGCTGCACGGTGACGTCGAAGGCCCCTCCGGTCCGCCGCGAGAATTCCTGCGCTGACGTCAGCAGCTCCACGAACTCGGGCGCCGGCGCTTCCAGAAAACCTGTGCGGTTCAACTGCGCCAACGCCGAGGTTTGGTCATACAGGCTGAACAGCCGCTCCAGCCGGCGCACCTCCAGTTCCACGCTGCGGATCAGCCGCTCGGCTTGGGCCCGGTCCGTGTGGTGGATCTGCATGGAGCAGATCGCGCCGAGAGCCAGTCCGCGCCATATGACCAGTTCGCCAGCCTGGCCCGGCGACGCTTTGACGCCCAACGGGAGCACAGCAAGGCCCGCCGCGGCTGCGCTGATCCCAATGAAGCGTCGACGGCTGGGAAGCTCGTTCATGGCGGTCCTCCATAAGCGCCGTGTGCGGCAGGCGCGGAAGGATCCTCGGCCATCGGCGGAGCCTGCAAGCCGGCGGCGAGGACCTGGTCTCGCGGCACGTCGGCGAAGGCCACGACCAACCCACCCTTCTCTTTGGCGAAGCGCTCGGCCGCGACTCGGTCGGAGAACGGTGCTGCTTCAGGGACGCCCATTCCGCCCCGCGCCGAGCCTCCCACCACAAACCACGCCTTGCGGGCTTCGACCCAGTTATCGGCGCCTGGCTTCTCCCAGGACGGGGCCTTGCCCATGTCGGACACGTAGACGGCCAAGATGTCCTTGGGCTCTTCCGGGAGCATGGTGAAGGCCAGCGTGTCGCGGGCCGACGAGAACCAGACCGGATCGATGCGGCTCTGCAGAATGATCTGCCCCTTCGGTCCAGGATGCTCAAGCACGTTCATGCCGCAATAGTGACCCATGGCCTGCTCGGTGAGCGCGAAGGGCTTGGGCGTTTCAGCCGCCTTCTCGCTGTTGCACCCGGCCAGCGCGAGCCCCAAGACGATGACCGCGAACGCACGCCTCATAGCTCTCTCCTGGAAAACGACAGGGAGGCCAGTCCCAGCGGCAGCGCGGTCCAAAGCACGAGCGCCGCCACCAGTGCGGTGGGGCTGAGCGCGGCGCTTCCCGCCAGGCCGGCCATGCCGGAAAAGGCGCTCACATTGGCGAAGCCGGCCAGGTTGACGAGACGGTAGACATCCGTAGGGTTCAGCAGCAGGAGCGCATTCAGCGCCGAGCCGGTGAGAACGCGGCCCTGGTCGAGCACCAGGAGACCGAGCAGCGCCATGTCGTAGATCAGCACCAAACCCAGCCAGATGCCGACCGAGACGCCGGCGGCCGTGCCCCGGTTGGCCGCCAGCGCGCTCACGAGGTAGCCAAGCGCGATGAACACCGCTCCCAACGCCACCGAGGACGCGATCATCGCGGCGAAAGCCGCCCAGCTCGCCGCATCGATGGCCGCGCCGGTCGCCAGCAGCGCCAACGCGGCGGCTCCGTAGCCCAGAAGCGTGGCGAAGGCCAGGATGGCGAGGTGACCGACGAACTTGCCGAGCACCACCTGCCAGCGCGCCACGGGGTAGCTCAACAGCAGCAGCATCGTGCCACGTTCCATCTCGCCCACGATGGCGTCGTGCGAAATGAGCAGGGCGATCAATGGCAGGAGGAAGATCGTCAGACTGGACAGGCTGACGATGACCACGTCGAGGGCGCGCACGCCGACGCTCCCCGTGGGGGCGCTGCCCAGGAACGTCAGCGCCAGCGCCAGTCCGGCCATGAGCAACGTCGTCGCCAGCACCCAGCGGTTTCGAAGTCCTTCCTGGATCTCCTTGGCGGCCATGATGGCGATGGCGCTCATGCCGCAGGCTCCTGATGGCGCAGAAAATGTGCGTAGAGGTCGTCCAAAGTTGGCGGGATGACCTCCAGATCTTCGGCCGGCGCCCCGCCGCATACGAGCGCCTGAAGCGCCTCGATCTTCCTGTCCGCGTCGACTTCGAAGTCCAGCCACCCGGCGGAGGCCGGCCGGACGGGACCCAGACCCTGGGGCAGGCTCAGGGGCATGGCGCGGGGTCGCACGCGAAACCGCACCGGGAGGCGCGCAATGCGCCGCAGCTCGTCAATGGAGCCATCGGCGACCATCCGCCCGTGGTCCATGATGATGACACGCTCGGCCCGCTCCTCCAGTTCGCTTAGCGCATGGGAGGACAACAGGACGGTCGCGCCACGTTGGCCCAGATCGTGGACGATCTCGTAGAAGCTGAGCCGCAGCGCCGGATCCAGGCCCGTGGTGGGTTCGTCCAGCAGCAGCACCTGCGGCTCGCCGATCAGCGCCTGGGCGAGGCCGAGCCGCTGGCGCATACCCTTCGAATAGGTTCCCACCCGCCGCGCGCCAGCGGCGCTGAGGCCGACCTTGTCGAGCAGATCGAGGGTCCGCGCCACGGGCTCGCCCTTCAGGCGCGCGTAGAAGGCGAGCGTCTCGCGCCCGGTCAGAGCGGCGTTGAACGACACGTTTTCCGGCAAGTAGCCGAGACGCCGGCGCGCCGCGAACTGGCCGGCGGCGGGGTTCTCGCCCAGAACCGACACGGTTCCGCTGCTAGGCCGGACAAGCCCGAGCATCAATTTCATCAGCGTGGTCTTGCCGGCGCCGTTGTGGCCGACCAGCGCCACGGCCCCAGGCGAAAGGGCGAAGCTCACCTCGCGCACAGCTTCCGCCGAACCGTAGCGCTTGGTGACGCCCTCGATTTTGATGGCCGCCTTCATGGCCCGGCCGCCGCTGGCGAAGGTCTTGGGGGCGGTGCGATCAGCGGCTTCGAATCGACGACTCCGCCTGGCAGGATCGCCGGAAACTGCGCTTGCGCCCATCGGATCACCTGTACGGCCGGACTGTTGACGAGGACTTTGGCGGTGGGAGCTGTCCAGAGGACCTTGTCGATCAGATCATTTGGCCGATAAGCCGTGTCGGCGACCCCGTCGCCGTTCAGGTCAAAGCCCGGATTGTCGCTCCAGTAATTGCCTCGCCCGGCTTTGGACCAATCCAAATAGCGGGTGCCGACATATTTGACCTGGTTGCGATTGGCCACGAAGGCGTTGCCGACCACCTCGTTGCCCTCCGACCCGGCGGTGAAGTGGATGCCGATCTCACAGCCCTCGAACCAGTTGTCGCGAAACCGGTTCTGGTTGGCGTTGTAGATGAAGACGCATTTTTCAGGCCCGAGACGCGCGCCCGCCGTCGCGGCCACTCCCGCTCCGTCTGCGGCTGGAAGGCCGTGTTCGCCTGGGGGCCGGCTTCCCCGGTTGGTCCAGCGCTCCGCTGGCTGGAGACCGCCGACCACCCTGTTGCCCAGGATTTGCGAACCGTTGGCGTAGTTGAAGACAAAGCCCTGGTCGCGGTCGCGGTCGGAGACGTTGCCGCGCACCACGAGGTGGTTGGAGTACATCAACGCATAGCCGACGGCGTTGCCGGTCGAGACATTGTCGCTGATTTCGCTATCGTTCGTGTACATGTAGTGAACGGCGAAGCGCACGTCGTGAAAGCGGTTGCGGGCGTACAGGTTACGCTTGCTGCTGATGCTGAAGACGCCGTCGCGGCCATAGCTGATGTCGTTCTCGATCACCTTGGCTCCAGGCGCGTTCCAAACCGATACGCCGTTGCCAGCCTCGTTCATGCGGCCCTCACGCAAGCCTATGATGGTGTTGCCGCGGGCGATGGCGTTCTCGGCTCCATGCAGGTAGATCCCGAAGAGATTGCCTTCGATCCTGTTGCGCTCGACGACCGCCCCCTTGGCGTCCTTGGCGACGAAGACGCCTGAATCCATGGCCTCCAGGTCGGCCCCGGAGCCACGGACCGTGAGCCCCCGGACCGTCGCTCCGGGGGCCTCGACCCGGATGACGCTGCCAGCGCCAGCGCCCTGCACGACGGCGCCGGGCCGGCCTTCGACGACGAGGCGCTTGCGCAAAACGATGGATCCCCGATGCAGGCCCGCAGCGGCCACCACAGTATCGTCCTCCGCGGCAGCATCGATCGCGCGCTGCAGCGAGCCCTCGCCAGCGGCGACCTCGACTTCAGCGCCGAGCGCCCAGCCCGCTGGGCTGCCGCTGAGAAGCGCCAGTCCAGCAAGCACGAGGATCCGTCGATCGGACATGGTCTCAGACGTTTTTCGGTTCGACGAACATGCGGCCCTTCATCTCCATGTGCATGGCGTGACAAAACCACGAGCAGTAATACCAATAGACGCCCGCCTGATCGGCGGTGAACGTCACCGACGCTGTGGCCTGCGGCGCGACCTCCATCTGGATGCCGTAGTTGATGATCGAGAAGCCATGGGTCAGGTCCTCGACGGCGTCGATGTTGGTCACATGCACGGTGACCTCGTCGCCCTGCTTGACCGTAAACTCCTCCAATCCGAAGGCGGGAGCGGTCGACGTCATGTAGACGCGCACCTTATCGCCGTCGCGGACGACCTTGTTGTCATCCTCCAGTTTCACGCCGTCCGCCTTGGCCTGCTTAACCTGGTCGGCGAAGAAGGCGTCCGCGCGATCCCAGATCGAGATCGGATTGATCTTCGAGCGGTGCACGATGGTGGCGTCATGCGGCTCGGCGAAGCTCGGGCCGTCGTGGACAAGGATCATCTTGTCCCCCGAGATGTCGATCAGCTGATCATTCTCGGGCTTCAGCGGCCCGACATTGAGGAAGCGGTCCTTTGAGAACTTGTTGAGCGAGATGAGCCACTTGCCATCCGCCTCCTTGGTCTGGCCCATGGAGGTGTGGTTGTGGCCGGGCTGATAGTGGACGTCGAGCTTCTGGATGATGGGATCGACCTTGGCGCCCTTGTAGGCTTGGCGGGCCTTCTCGATGTTCCATTTGCAGACCTGGCTGTCGATGAACAGCGTGGTGTAGGCGTTGCCCTTGCCATCATAGGCGGTGTGCAGCGGGCCAAGGCCCAGTTCCGGCTCCGCCACGACCACGTCGCGGGGCTTGATCTTGTCGTCGAAGAGGTCGTCGAAGAGGCGCACGTCCATGACGGTTACGGTGGGCGACAGCTTGCCATTGGCGACGATGTGAATGCCGTCCGGGGCGGTGTTCATGCCATGCGGGCTGTTGGACACCGGCACATAGCGCGTGAACGGCGATCCCTTGCGGCCGTCCACCATCGGCACGCCGCCGACCATCTGCGCCTTGCCGCTCTTCACCGCCTCCTCGATGCGCTTGATGTTGAAAAGGACCACCCAATCCTGCTCATTGGCGGTCATCTCGGCGAGGGTCACGCCCTCTTCCGAGTTGTAGCAGGTGGCGAAGGCGTATTTGCCCTGATAGTCGGCGTCGACGTTGTCGAGGTTGCCGTCCACCATCACCTGCCAGGCGACCTGCATGGTGTCGCCGTCCACCGCCGTGAAGATGGCGTGGTACTGTTTGTTGTCGTCGAGGATCTTACCATCGTTGGGGATCGGCACGCGATCCTCGCCGTTGCAGAACACGTAGCCGGTTTTCGGATATTTCTGCACCCGCAGGCCGTGCACGGTGTGCTGATTGGGCAATTGAATGATCTTGTCGCAGCGCATGACGTCGAGACGGATGCGGGCGACCCGGGTGTTGGCCTTGTCGTTGACGAACAAGTACCGGCCGTCATAGGTCCCATCGGTGAACGACAGATGCGGATGGTGCAGATCGCCGTTGAGGTAGGTTCCGCCGCGGGTCTTCAGGAACTCCTTGGTCTGCGGCAGCAGGCCCTCGGTCAGCACCTTGCGGCTCTGATCGGTCAGGCCCCAGCCCGTCGCGCTGCACCGGTTGAAGACCGGGATGCGCATGAGTTCGCGCATGGAGGGCAGGCCGACGATACGGACCTCCCCGGTCTGCCCGCTGGAGAAGAAAACGTAATATTCGTCCAGATCGCCTGGCCTGACCTCTGTGTTATTGGGGCCGCTTGCGACGGCGGGCCGCGCTGCAGGCTGGGTCTGGGCCTCGGCCTCGCCGACCAGGCCCTTGGTCGTGGCGATCCCGCCCGCTACTCCGGCCGCCCCGGCTGCGGCGACCGCTGCGGTCGTGCCGAGCATCTGCCTGCGGCTAAGTTTCTGGCTTTCGGTCTGATCGGTCATGGGAGCCTCCTGAGCTCAAGCTGGGGACGAGGGATGGCGAAGCGTCCGCCGCAGCGGCGCCGGTGAAGGTCACGACAGGCTTATGGCCCCCACCGCCGGGCCGCATGGAGGGAGACGACATCGCCTCCCGCTTCTCGCGCTTCAGCCGCACCTGGATCATATGCGGGCAGCGGTGGTCGTCGTGGTAGAGTTCCTGGCAGTGCATGCAGTAGATGCACTCGTTGACGTTGATGTGCCCTTCGGGATGGATGGACTGCACGGGGCATTCCTTGGCGCAGCGCTGACAGGGCGAGCCGCACTCAGGCCAGCGCTTTAGCCACTCGAAGGTGCGCATGCGGCCTGGGATCGCCAAGGCCGCGCCGAGCGGACAGAGGTAGCGGCAAAAGAAGCGCTCCACGAACAGCCCCGCCGTCAGCAGCGTCACGGCGTAGAGCGTGAACGGCCACTCGCGCGCGAATTTGAGCACGATGGCGGTCTTGAACGGCTCGACCTCTGCCAGAGTCTCGGCCAAGGCGACCGAGTACAGCGACGTTCCGACCAGGCCGATGAAGATGATGTACTTGATCGGCCACAGGCGTTCGTGCAGGCCCCAGGGGATCTTCAGCTGTGGCACCTTGAGCCACTGCGCGGCGTTGTTGGTGAGTTCCTGCAAGGCTCCGAACGGGCATAGCCAGCCGCAGAAGGGGCCCCGGCCCCAAAACAGCAAACCTGTGGCGATGGCGGCCCAGAGAATGAAGATCAGGGGCGCAGCCAGAAAGAACTCCCAATGGAACCCTGTCAGCAGCGAATTGCCGAAAGTGAGGACGTTGACGACCGAAAGCTGCGCGTTGGCGTACCAGCCGAGCCAGACCAGCGTGAACAGCAGAAAGCCGCGTCGGACCCAGACATGAAGTCGTGGCCTTTTCACCAGGGCGTCTTGGAAAAAAAAGATGGCGGTGAGAACGATCAAGGCGGCGGCGGTGACGGCGATCGAGGCCGCCTTCGTTCGCCAGATCGCCATCCATAGCGGCTCGGCCTCGTCGCCGGAGGCTGAAGCCAGAGACGGCGCGCTGGGAGCGGCGGCTAGAGCCGAACCGGCCAGCGGCGGTCTGACGGACGCCTGATCCGCGACGACGACGGCCCGCTGTTCCCGCCTGAGATAGGCGTCAGGAAGCGCATAGCCGACATCGAAGGTCAGGAACGCTTTCTCGCGTGGTCCCGCCGCCCTCTGCACCAGGAGCTGCAAGCTCCACGGCTCCGTCGGGTCGAGCGTGAACTCGGGCGGGGTCGTGAACAGCGCGATCTCGCGCAGGGCCGGAGCTCCCGGGGCGTTGAGCGCGCCGAGACGGGTGTGATGGCGGTCGCGGAACCGGGTGCTGGCCCCTTCCTGGAGGAGCTCGATTCGGTCGAAGATGCCGCCGCGGACATAGCCGGAGCCCTTAAAGGAATAGACGCCCTCGCCGGCGACGACGATGGCCTGTTGACCAGGCTTCAGCTGAGCTTTCAGGCGCTCGTAGCCGGCGTCGCCGAGCAGGCTCCGACCGATGGTGGGGACGGAGACGAGAGCGACGTAGAGATCGATGAAGGTGTCGTCGGGAGCGCCCGGCTCGGGGTTGGCGGCCGCAGCCGCATTGCCTGACTTGGAGAAGGCCTCGTTCACCTCTCCGAGGCTCAGGTGCAGGCGGCGCACCGAACCGTCGCCCATCAAGGTCTGCCAGTCCTTGATCGCGTTCTGTTCGAGGTCGACCGTCTTGTTCACAGGCGCTGTTGACGCCGAGGCCGCGGCTGGCCCCGGGCCGCCCAGGCGGCCGCTCTTGATCAGTTTGGAGGCGGAGCGCACGACGCTGTCGCCGATCACCAAAACGGTGACGGTCGCGCCGCTTACGATATCGACCTGGGGCGGCTTGTCGGCGCCGCTCGCGACGGGGCGCATATCCTTGCCGACCAAGGTGTTGATGGCGGCTAGAATGCGCTTTTCCGGAATGCCGATCAGCACGATCGGCTCCTTGTGGTCGACGAGTTTCAGGCCCGTGATGACGCCCTGGGGATCGATGCCGACCAGCACGCTGATTGGCTTTCCCGAGTAGCCGGTGGCGTTTGTGAAATCGGTGTTGAGGTAGACGTACCCTTTAAGCGCGTCCCCGGCGTAGACCGGAGCCATGGGCGGGGCGCCCTGCTGGGGGCCGAAGCGGTCCGCGCCGAGGAAAAACTCCGACGGCTCAGCCCTGCCGAGGTAATCTTGGAGCTTGCCCGGCGATCCTGCGGCGACTGCGATCGTCGCGCCGAAACCGCACATCAGGATGGTAAGCAGCACGGCCCGAAGGGTGTGGAGTGCCCGTGAAATCATCCAAGAGGGCTCCTGCCCGAAAAGAGGCTGCTTCGCGCAAGAGGGGAACATTCGGCCGGACCCTTGGAGGGTTCCCTGGTCGGAGAAACAAGTACGAATGGCTCGATGAACAGGCACGCGGTCCAAACAACACGGGCCGTGTGCCGCCTCTTTGCGCAGGGACAAACTGCGCGCTTATGATCGCCGATGTCAATTTCGCCGCCTCATCCGGGAGACGCGCAGATGCCCCATCTCAGGTCCGAGCCTGCTGGCGTCGTAGGCAGCCTCAACGAGCTTTTCGCGTTGGCGCACGCCATGGAAAGCGAAGCGGTGGCGCGCTATTCCGACTATGCGACGGCCATGCGCGCGCAAAAGCAGGACGATCTCGCCGATTTGTTCGAGCGCATTGCGCAAGAGGAGCGGGGTCATTTGGCGAGTGTCGACGCCTGGTCGGAACAGCGCTCCGGCCGCAAGCCGGATCCCGAGATCCTACGCTGGCGCGCCCCTCCCACCTTCGACGAGGATGACGCCGCCGAAATGGCGGGCTCGCACCTGCTCACCCCCTATCGGGTGCTGACCGTAGCGACACGGAACGAGGAGCGCGCCTTCACCTTTTGGAGCTATGTGGCGGCGCATGCGCAGAGCGACGAGGTTCGGCAGGCGGCCGAGACGATGGCGCAGGAGGAACTTGGGCACGTGGCGGCTTTCCGTCGCGAACGGCGCAAGGCGTTCCACGCAGGGCGGCGACCGGGCGGCGCGACTCCTTCACCGCAATCGGCCGCTGACCTAGAGCTTAAGCTGGCCTGTCTGCTCGACGTTATGGCGGCGGCTGATCCGGACTCGGGCGCGCTGCGCGAGATGGCCGCGACCAGTCGAGCCATGGCGAACCAGGTTCGGACGCACCAGCTTCAGGCCATTTGCCCGCCAGACGCTGCGGCGGATGTGGTGGCCGAGGCGCTGGCCGAGGCCTATCTTCAGGGAGCGGACGCGCGGCCCGGCCGCGATGACTACGATCACATGCAGAATTTGGCGCAGGCCGCCGTTAGGCGCTTGTCCACGCTGCGGGACGGGCCCGCCGCCGCCATTCGGGGCCGATAAGCGCATCACGCCTCTTGCAAGTCGCCTGGCCGCGCCTCAGCCGGCAGTTCCAGGCGGTCCCGGATCGCGGCCCGGGGCGCGGCGAGGTCAGCCAGGCTGATCCTGTCCAACTCAGCAAGAAAGGCGGCGAGCGCGCGGCCGAGCGCGCCAGTGAGGCGGCAAGCCCCGCTCAACACGCACGACGTGGGGGTGTCGCCCAGGCAGGCGACGAGGGCCAGGTCCTCTTCCAGGGCGCGCACCACGTCGCCAACCCCGATCTCCCGAGCATCCCGGGCCAGCCGCAGGCCGCCCCCACGCCCGCGGACGCCGGCGACGAAGCCTGCGCGGACCAAACTTTGCGCCACCTTCATCAAGTGATTTTGCGACAGGCGATAACGCCTGGCTAATTCCTCAATGGTCATCAGGCGCTCGGGCGTCGCCGCCAGCGCCATCAGCATCCTGAGGCCGAAATCCGTGTGCGAACTCAGTTTCATGGTCGTTCCATAAAGAGGTATTTACAGTGACTCTTTTCGGGCGTAAGTCAATGTGACCTCTTCCGATGGGACTCGCCATGACCGCCGTTCTCACCAAGGGCTTCCTGCTCCCAGGGGATCTCGTTTCCAACCTGGTCGGCATCCGCAAGGCGGACGACCGAGGCATGATGCGGACCCTGATCAACATGTTGTTCTGGAACCTCGTCGGGGCTTTCGTGGCCCTCTACTTCGCCTAGCGGCGGCGCGCCGATGTCGTCAGGCCCGCAGGTTGGGCGCGCCGTTTCGCCCGGGGCGGCGGTCGCTATCGACCGCACCCTGATCCGCCAGGTCGTGCACGCGTTTTACGACAAGGTGCGGATCGATCCCCTGCTCGGACCCATCTTTGACGGGGCCGTGCAGGACTGGCCCCATCATCTGGATAGGCTGACCGAGTTTTGGTCGGCGATCACCCTCATGACGGGCGGCTACAAGGGCGATCCCTTACGGGCTCACGTGAACCTGCCAAAGCTCGGCGATGAGCATTTCTTGCGCTGGCTCGCGCTGTTCCGGTCCACCCTGGCTGAGCACTGCACGCCTGAGCAGCATCTCGTTTTCCTGAGCCGAGCCGAACGCATCGCCGACAGTTTCAGGTTTGGATTGGCCAGCATCGAGGGACGGATCGCAGCACCTTTGACCGGATGCTCCGAACGCCAATAAGCGTTTCAGGCCAGCGCCGAGACACTCGTTCGTCTGCGCCGCCAAGCCTTCAAAGCTGTACCGCTTGGTCGTGAGCTTTCTAACTCGCGCAGGCCATCGCGAAGCCATTCTGGAAGGCGCCAAACTCGTTGAGCCGCGCGTCCATGTGACTGGATTCCGCGTCGACTTTGGCCCACTCGACCTCGCCCATGACGCGGGTGTCTTGTTGCGCACAGAAGCGCCGATGGGCCGGCCCGCTTCAATGGTTCTTCTACAAGACCTGGAAGGCCGCACGCAGAGTGCCCGGATGGCGGATCAGCTGGTGCGGACGGCCGATGAGCGCGTCCCATGGATCTTCACTCACGCGTCGGACACGGAGTTGCCGGATCGAATGATCCCGCCGGCGTCTGTGCGAAGAAGAGCTCGTCGATTTCCAAACGGCGGTTCTTTGTCGGTGAGCGGCGTGGCCGCGGGGAGGGGAAGCGTAGAGTCGACCAATAGGACGTCGGAGCTGAGCCGTAATCGACAAACATGCTCGGGGGTAGCGGCCCCATCGATGTCCGCCACCTAAAGTCAGACAAATCGCTTGAAACTGTAGATGATCCCGAAAGGCTGGGGGTCCCTCCCCATTGCGATTTGCACCGACATGGAAGCGCTGGTCGAAGGCGAGCGGCAGGGACGCTCCCGCAAATGGATCACGCGAGCTTGGGCCTGGTGTTAGGGCCACCCCAGGGTAAGGACGGCGGCGAATCCTCCGCCCTCAGTGGCCTGCCTTCCCCCAAGTCTCGGCGCTGCGCGGCGGCTTAGAATCCGGGGCGGGTGAAAATGGTTCCTGGACCGAAAGGTTCCGCGCGGGGACCGCCACGAAACGCAGCCAAATCGGTTCTCCTATGGCCCACAGGCGACCTGGATCGCCTGCCAGATGCAGGCCTCCAAGGAGGAGTGGAGCCGTATCTTCGATATCTTTGTCCTGCGGCAAAGAACGCCAGTACGGCGCGCGGCACAAGCTGCACATGCAAGCTCCTCCCGAAACGCTCCACGTTGCAGCGCCCACCCCGATGGCCATCCGATGCCAAATGATCGCCCGGATCAACGTTCGGCGCTCAGGCGACGTGCGCGACGTCTCGGCCTGCGTACTGGCGGGGTACGCTTGGCTTGCGGTCGCCGCGGCTATCCTGACGGCGGCGCTTTTCGTCGATCGTCCCGGTCGCTACGACGCGCCTATCCACGCCACGATGCTCGGCTTCGTAGGGTCGAAGGTGTTCGGGCATGCGTTGATCGTCTCGCCGGCGATGCTGCGCGTCCGAGTTCGGCATGCGCCCGTCATGTACGGCCCTCTGACAGTTCTTCACCTCTCGGTCGCGCTGCGCGTCGGCGGAGGGCTGGCGTCGTTTGAGGCGGCCCGCATCGCGAGCGGTGTGCTGACTTTGGTGGCGTTCGCAGGGTTAGCCGCCTGCGTGATCGTGGCTGGCCAGGTTCCGGCCCGTGCGCGGCCTGCTGGAACGGGTGGCGAGATCCATGCCTCGAAAAGCTGATCTCACTCGCTTTCGCCTGGATCGCTCCGGAGCGGAGCAGTCCGTGAAGGCGGCGCCTCGGCTTGGTCCGGGGGGACCTGTTGTGTCTTGCCGCCATGCCGAGGAGACCCCATGAGCGCCACGACCGCGTCGGTCATCTCTCGGGTGGAGGTCGTGCTCCGAACCGTCGATCTGGATTGCGCTTGCCGCGCGCGGTTGGCGGAAGCGCTCACGCGTTTCGCTCAGTTGGAAGCACGCCGCCAAGCGCGGCGCGAGCTCGAAGACTCGCGGCGCCAGCGAGACCTCATCGCCGGCATCATGACGCTGATGTCGGACCTTGACGAAATCGCCTCCGACGAGGCCGACGCGAGCGTGTATGCGGAGCTCGCCCACCTGTTTGACGACGTGGCCGAGGCTGCCCGTAAGGGAGCGTCGGCGCTGCGCAGTCTTGGCGCGGGCCTTTCGCCCGCTTCTGGGAGCTGGTCAGGGGGAGGGGGGCATGACTGAAGCCGTGCGGATCGAAGACGCGGATGAGGGCGTGTGGGTCATCTTCCGCGGCCTGCCCGGCCACCCCATGATGTGGGTGTTGATCCTGAGCGAACTCGTCGTGTTCGGCGTCATGCTCTGCGCCTTCGCCATGGCTCGTCGCCTGCATCCGGACCTGTTCGCCGTCGGCCAGGCCCAACTCAGCCCGATACTGGCGACCATAAACACCGCCTTGCTCATCACGAGCGGTTGGTGCGCGGCGCGCGGCTCGGCGTCCGCGGCTCTGGGCCGAACCCAGCGCGCCCGCGCATGGCTGGCCTGCGCGATTGCTCTCGGTTTATCCTTCCTTGCAGTCAAAGGGCTCGAATACGCGAGGAGCATCGCCGCAGGCCATGGGCTAGAGAGCGACGCTTTCTTCACGTTGTACTTCCTGCTCACCGGCTTCCACGCGCTCCATGTGGCGCTCGGCGTCGTCATCCTCGCCGTGGTCGCTTGGGCCGCTGACGACGAAGCCGTCGAGACGGGAACCGCGTTCTGGCACATGGTCGACCTGGTCTGGATCGCCATGTTCCCCATCATCTATGTCGTGAGGTGACCATTGGGCGGGTCGGCGTTACGGGTGAATTCGGTTTGGATCGAGCTCCTGCTTCTCTTAGGCGTCTCCGCCCTCGTTCTGGCGGCCGGACTTCCGCGCGTACTGACGAACGGCATCATCGTCGCCGTGCTACTCGCCAAGGCGCGGCTTGTCAGCTTGGAATTCTTAGGCTTGCGGAGTTCGCCGGTGTCTTGGCGGCGGGCGCTCGCGGCCGGCTTTATCATTGTCGGAAGCTTCGCCTTCATCACCACGGTGTGACCTGAAGCCATCGAAGCTGCGCTGGCGCTGTAAGCTGCACCATGACCACTGCCGGTTGTTCATCTCCAACGGCCCAGTTGCCGCGGACAAATGCGGAGCGGTGCTGAAGGACCGATGAGGCGCGCAACCGCGGACCCCCAAAGGCCTAAGGATGGGGCGGCCGCGACTGGAGACGCCAAATTCGGGGGCCGATCAGCGGCGCCGATCCGCGCCCACCACTCGCCGAACGAGCAAAGACGCTTCTCCAGCGCCTTGTTCGCTTCGCCAGGCTGCAACGCTGCAGTCATTAGCCGTCGTCATAGGTCAGCTGGTCCAGAACATGGCAGGCTTGGTCGAGAGCGCCACAGCCACAGATTCGGGTTGTCGGCGAGGTTGGCGGAGGGATTGGTCAAGCAAGAGCCGATCCGAACCAGATTGAGCTAGCGCCTTTTCCCCCGGCGGTGAACCAGTGACTTCTTTGGCGCTACGGTCGACAGTCGCAGGCGGCCCCGCCAGAGCGCGCAAGCGCGCCAGGGTACTTAAAGGCTGCAGTCCTTCCTATATCCCTGCCGAATGTAGGCCGTGCCCGCAAGGATCAGCCGCAGTTCGCTCACGGCGACGGCGGCCAACTGCTTGAGCACCACCCTGCCTGGGCCGTCCAGCATGCGGGGAACGCGGTCTGCGATGCAGACCGCTCCGAGTCCCACACCAGGCGCCAACATGATCGGCGCGCCAGCATAGAACCTGATGCCGGGCGCGTGTTGAACGAGCGCACTGCCCGCGAAACGAGGATCGCGGCGGGCGTCCGGGACGACCAGGATTTCGTCGTTGAGGATTGTGTGCGCGCAGAACGCGTCCGACCGCGAGCTGCCCGCCAGATGCGTGCCGGACTTGGCCTTGAACCATTGCCGGTCCGCGTCGACGAACGAGACCATCGCCATGGGAACCTGGAAGAATTCTCTGGCCAGCATGCAGACACGGTCGAACCCTTCGCTCGCCTCCGTGTCGAAGATATTCAGGGCCGCTAAGTGGGCGAGCCGCCGGCGCTCGTGTCGTGGCACGGGGAACGACATCCGCTCAGGCCGACTGCAGCCGAGCGCGCCGGCGCACGGTCAACTGCTTTTTGGGCGTGGCCGGAGCGAACGCGAGCGCTGCAGCCGTGCCGACCGCCGATCCGAGCAACACTGTATCCGTTCTCTTTGACATCCCACGATCCTTGTCGCGATAGGCCGGGGTAGCGTCTTTTTTGATCGCATTCTTTGCTCAGCGACAACGAAACGCATGACTCTCAAGCCTGGATCGGGCGAACGATCCGTAGATCCGTGTCGACGTGGTAGATGGCGTGGCCGCAAGCGTATTCCGCGACGAGGTAACAGCCGGGTTCGATCGTTTCCGTCCGGGTGAGATCGGGACCCACAATGGCGATTGCGAGGTCGCGGTCGCCCTGCGCGTCAGAGGCGGCCAGCAGTCGGTCGCACAGGGCCCGTGGGATGATCTCAATCGTCATGGCGGCCGCCTCAGACCGCCCGGCTGTAAGTGCGCCCGGGTGCGTCAAGGTAGGCGTCGAAGGCCGAGGCGACGGTGCGCACCAGGCGCCTGGCTTCCCGGGGCAGCTCGACAGAGCCGCCGGCGCGACGAATCAAACCTGCTTGTTCCAGCTCGGGCAACCGAAACGCGGAATGGAGCACCTTCGACACATGCAGTCATGGCGCCATGGGCGCCACGGCGGGTGAGCCGGCGCCCTCCCTCGCGACGAGCGGTCGCTGTCCTGTGTTCAGGGGCGTCGTTCTGCGTCGTCAGCGACAGCGGTGAACCCGTGCGCCCGTTCCCGCCGGAGCGCGCGATGTGGGAGGCCCCGCGGCCATGCCGTCGACTCCATGCATTCCCTGACCCCCGCACCAGGCCGGCCCCGACCGCGGGCGGCTGGTCTTCTGCTAACCCACGGCGGCTTGGGCTGGCGCCGCTTAGTGGCGGCGCCCTCGGCAGCATCGATCTCGGTCATGGGCGGTCAGCCGTGTCACCGGGCGAACATGATGGTCAGCAACAGGGACGCATCCTCGGCGGCACGAAGACTGTGCGGAGCGCCCCCGGCGAGGTGAATCCAGCTTCCCGGGGCCAGTTCGATCGAATCCCCCGGCAGGTCCAGGGTCACCCGTCCCTCCAGACAGTGCAAGGTGATCGGTCCCGCCACCTGATGCGTGGCGATCTCGGCGCCGGCTTTTATGACGAGGCGCACGGCCTCGAACGCCTCGGTCTTCACCAGCGCGGTCGTCTTCGCCGACGACAGGGCGGGCCCAAGCGGGCTGAGGTCGACGACCTCGCCGGGCGCGGAACGATGTTGAGCCATGACAGTCCCTCCGTTAGCGCGTTAGGGCCTCGCCGGCGTGCATGACGTCGTCGTTCGCAGGGCCCTCCACGATGAGCAGTCCAGCAAGCCCGCGCTCGACCCGCGACAGCGCGTGATCAACCAATGTGTAGCGACCGGGGCGATCGAGCTTCATCTGCACGATGGTCGAGCCTCCTGGAGGCACCGATACGGTCTGCAAGCCGGTTGCAGGGGGCGCACCGAGGCTCCCGTCCTGATAGACGCGATCAAAGATCTCGCCGATGACATGGAACGAGGACGTGAAGTTCGGCCCGCCCACTCCGAAAAAGATCCGGACGGTCTCCCCCACCCTGGCGCGAAGCGGGTGCGAGCGCGTCAGCGCGTCGACAGAGCCATCAAATAGGAAGGAAATACTCCGGCTTCTCGGACACGAGCTTATCGAAGTCCATTTCCTGGTCGCCCTGCGAGCCGAACCTCTGGGTCGAGTTGATCTCGCCCTGCATGACGTAAAACTCGCGGTCGACCTGCGGCAGCCCACCCTCTGGTGTGACCCGGTCGTTGCCGTCCCTGCAGCGAAGCCGGCCCGTCCAGCACGCATCGCAGCAATCGGAAGCAGAGCCGAAGCAAGCGGACAATTCATATCCGGAAGGAGTGGTTTACGAGCACGTATCCGTTGTCGCGCACCACCGTGGCCATACGCCGATCATCCGCATGTTGCGTAGCCATCGCGATCAGAGCGGCTTCTGAATAGGATTGGACGTCTTCAGCCCTAAACACCGCCGTCTCGCCATAGACCCCATCCGAGCACCACCATTCGATGCGAACCGGGATTTCGTTGATGCGGGTATGGCGAAATCGTCTGACATGCGCGTCGCGATGCACCGGCAATGCGTGGAACAGCGTCGGTAGGTCCTGCACAGCTGAAGTCGGGTTCACTGCGAACTCCACACGTCATCGTCATCGCCGCATTTGAACAACGAAGATGGAGCCACAATGGTTCAACGTAATGATCAGCGAGAGACTAGCGCGGCGGGCGGATCGTTGACCGGGGCAGGTTGAGCCGAGCTTAAGTTTGCCATTCGTCGAACGGGCTCGCGCGATGGCGAGCCCGCAATCGACGTCAGAATTCGTCGCCCCAGCCGCGCTGCCGCGGCCGGTAATAGCGCTCCTGCTCGTAGTCCCGGCGGGAGCGCCGCTCATAATTATGCCGACGCATCGCCCGCTCACGTTGATATTGCTGGGTGGCGTAGACTTCTTCGGGGCTATGGCGCCAGGTTCCGGTGCTCGCGCCGGCCTGCGCCGGGCTGACGGCGAGAAAGCCCGCCGCTAACGCGCCGGCCATCGCCGTCAGGGTGATCTTCAGCATGGGGTGCTCCATTCGGCCAAGCCGACCATTGAACTTCTTCGGTCAAGGAGTAGACGCACGCCAAGGGCGGTGGTTCCCGACCAGGCATTCGTAAAGCTAACCGACTGCTCGAAGAGGCGCTGGGGGCGCTGGCGGCAAGCGCTGTGCCAGACACCGCCCATGAATTGCGCCAACTCGCGGCCCAGTGCCGCGCCCGCGCCGTCTTCATCATCTGCAACGTGCCCCCCGGGACGGCGCCGCAGCCGCTCTTGGAGGAGATCGCCGATCAGATCGACGATGCTCTCGCCGCCGCCACGCAGCGTCTCGCCCCTCAGGCGCCTCCGCCCGCAGCGGGCGCAATGCCCCAACCGGCGCAGGGAGATGGCCAACCGCTCCTGTGTGGTGAAGCGCTGCCGGCTCACGACGCCGACCCCAGCGCCGCGGGCTCCGCCTGACCCGCGGCGAGCCCCGCCACCCGGCCGCAATGGCGGGCCCAGTCGCCTTGGCGAGGCGCGCCTCATCGCCGCTTAGCCCGGCGAGCCGGGCGCGAACTCCTCAGGGCTCTCGTCCAGGGTCTCCTGATCGAAGCCGCAGCACAGGGCGTAGTCAGAATAGGCCGTAACGGGGCGCCCGACCAGGCCGCTTCCTCCGCGACCAAGAGGCCGCTGGCGGTGCGACGGCGCGGAGGTCCAGCGCAGGCGGTTGGGGCTGTGACTCGCCGATTGATGCATACCGAGCAGAAGCGACTACATGTTAGGGAGAGGCGCTTTCGGTGGCCCGACACGACGTAGCCCTGGATGCAACGCACACCTCGTCAGTTCATGCCGTCCGGTGGCAGAGGTGGTGGTCCGATTCGGGTCGCAGGCTCGCCTCAACCGAGGCTCGCCTTGTGCCCACGCGCCCTAGACCCCCAGAGCTAGGGCGTTCGTCGGACTCGGCACGCGAAACGCGACGGATTTTCATGGCTTCTACGGAGCAGTCGGCATTCGGTGCCACTCGGGCTTCGGCCTCGCCGATTGTCGTCGCGCGTAAGTGTTCGCCGTTAGGCTGCGACGACAGCGTCGCCCGCCCCTGTGCCACAGTCATGTAACTCGCCACTGGCCCAAAATCTCAGCACTGATCGGTTCTAGTTGACCGGAAATGATGTACCCTTGTTTCGGGCACCCCGCCACGGACTTTCTGCGTGGTGCCACTATCAGGCGACGCAGCTCCCCCTGGCGGCCTCACCTTCGCTGGCCGCCTGCCTCTCCCACGCCCAACCGTTCTTACACACCTGAGCCAAGGGCCTGCCACTGAGACCAATGACCCATCAGCACATCGCTTTTGCGAAAGCAGTCCAGCCCATGGCGGCGGCGGAGGGAACCTGCGGGCAGCAGCAGAGTACGCTGGCGATGCGCGCAGAGGTCCTCGACACCCCGCTGCCGCACACCACCCTGCGCCCACTCAGGGAGGCGCTGAACCGAAAGCGCGCCATTTGGCAGCGCCAGCAGCAATGGGCGCTAGCTGTGGTCGCGCGTCCGCGGCCCGTGTTTGCGTCGCCCCTGCGCTGGTCCATCATCGTCGCCTTCCTGATTGGAGTCATGATGGCAGCGCGCGCCGCCTTCGCGGCCGACGGCGGACCGGCCGCCGGGGCGCGATGGGTGTCAGCCTATTTTGTGGGATGGGACGCTCACACCTATCCGCCCAGTCTGATCGATTTTGCGCAGATCTCCCATGTATTGGCCTTCGCGGTTTTGCCCAATATGGACGGATCACTCGATACAAGCCTCTATCTGGACGATAGTCAGGGACCCCAAGTCGCAAAGGATCTCGTCCGCAGGGCCCACCTGCAGGCGCGGAAAGCGTTGGTCAGCGTCGGAGGGGCTGGGTTGCACGACCGCTTTGCAGCTGCAGCGTCTGCGCCAGTTCGGCCCCGCTTCGTGAGCGCGCTCCTGGCCCTGGTCGCCCAGTGGGGATATGATGGCCTAGACTTGGACTGGGAGCCGATCGAAGAGGCGGACTACGACGATTTTCTCGCGCTCGTCCGCGAGATTCGCCAGGCGCAGCCCTCAATCATCATCACGGTCGCCCTGGGCAGCAAACGCGGGGGCCGGGCGCTCGAGCCTAGCTACCGGCGTTTCTGCAACGTCCTCGCGCCCTTGGTGGATCAGGTGAATGTGATGACCTACGGCATGGCCGGACCTTGGCAGGGTTGGCTGAGTTGGCACAGTTCCCCGCTGCGCGGCGACGGGCCTTCTCAACCCATCTCCGTCGCGCAGAATGCTGCCGATCTGGAGCTTGCGGGCGTTCCTCGCTCGAAAATCGGTGTCGGCGTTGGCTTCTATGGCCAGGGATGGGGACCACTTGTGACGGGACCACGCCAAAATCTCGCCGGCAACGCCAATGAGGTCTGGATGGTGTTCCGCGACATCAGCCGCAAATATATGCCATGGGCGACCGCCTCCTATGATCGGCAGGCCGATGCGGCCTATCTGTCTGTGTGGCCGCCGCGCGACGGGATCTCGTTCATCTCGTACGAGAATGAGGCTTCGATCGCGGCGAAGATACGTTTCATTCGGGACACGGGCCTGGGCGGCGCCTTCGTGTGGGACTTATCCAGCGGGCATATCCCTGAAGCGGCCCGTCCGGACGCCCTGCTTCAGGCTGTCGGCGCTCTGCTCGACCGGGGTTCGCGGCCGTCAGGCTCGGTTTCGACGCCGTAAGCGGCTCACCGGACCCTTTCCCGCGCCGGGACCCCCATTACGAGGGCGTCGTCCGCAACGCTTCTGGTGACGACTGAGCCAGCGCCCACCACGGCGCGGACCCCGATGCGGATTCCGGGGAGCAGGTTCGCGCCCAGGCCGATCGCAGCGCCCCGAGCGATAAAAGGCCCCCGCGTCTCGTCCTCCAAATAGCCATGCCGGCCGATGGCGTTGTCGTTCGACGTGCCGACCCCGCCTGAGATGAAGACATCGTCTTCGATCGTCATGTTCCCGGCGAGCCATGAATGGTCCTGGACCCTTACGCGATCGCCAATCTGCGTGTTGTAGTTGATTGTGACATAGCGCCCGATCATGCATCGCGAGCCGATCCGCGACTGCTCGCGGATTGAAGCACCGTCGCCCAGAAGCGTGGAGGCGCCGATCCGTACGTCGGTGAAAATCACCGCGTGCGGCCCGATCGAACAGCCCGGACCGATCTCGACGACGCCTTCGGCGCGAGGGGTTCTGCTGAGTGCCCCCGCGCCCTTCGGCGGTTTGCCGAGGTAGGCACCGGGAAAGACCTCAACCCCGTCGCCGATCGTGACGCCGTCCTCGATCACCACATGCGGGTGGATGAGCACGTCATCGCCGATGGTCACGTCTGAACGTATCACTGCAAAGGGATCGATCCGGACGTTCGAGCCGAGACGCCGAGTCAGCACGACCGCCAGGGAGCTGATCTGAGACATGGGACGGTTCCTTGTTCCCGCTAGAGCTTGGTTTTATGAGCGCGTCACAAGGCTGTCGCGCTACCCGGGCGATCGAGCGGGCCTGTTCGCGGGTGAGTTCCGGGAACATCGGCAGCGACAGGCTTCGCTTCGCGGCGAACTCGGTCTGGGGCATGTCGCCCTCACGGTATCCGAGATGGGCGAACGCGGGCTGGAGATGGATCGGTATTGGGTAGTGGATCCCGGTGGACACGCCCGCCGCCTCAAGTCGGCTCTGCAGCGCATCCCTATCTTCGGTTAGGACGGGATAGAGGTGATGGACCTGGGACCGATCAGGATGCCGTTCAGGCGTTTCAATCCCGCTACCATCGAGATCCTCCGCGTACCAAGATGCAATCTGCTGACGCCGCTGGTTCCAGCGGTCCAGGTGGCGGAGCTTCACGCACAAAACGGCGGCCTGGAGCGTATCCAGCCGGCTGTTGAAGCCGATTTCCGAATGCTCGTATTTTGACGCGCGTCCGTGATCACGGAGCAGCCTGATCCGCGACGCGAGGACGTCGTCGCTGGTCGTGATCGCGCCCCCATCGCCAAAGCAGCCGAGATTTTTGCTCGGATAGAAGGAAAAGCAGGCCATCTGCCCGAAGGAGCCGATCCGGCGGCCCTTATAGCGCGCGCCATGCGCCTGCGCTGCATCCTCGATGACGAGCAGCGCATGGCGGCGCGCGATTTCCAGGATCTCATCCATGTCGGCCGGCGTCCCGAAGAGGTGGATGGGCATTATGGCCTTGGTTCGGGCCGTGACCGCCCGCTCGACCTGGACCGGATCGATTGTCCAGCTGGAGCGCCTGACATCCGCGAAAACGGGAGTGGCGCCGACACGCGCGATGGCCGCGGCTGATGCGATGAAGCTGTTGGCCGCGGTAATCACTTCGTCTCCGGGGCCTATGTTGGCCGCCGTGAGGGCGAGTTGTAGGGCGTCTGTCCCGTTCGCCACACCAATGGCGTGCCGGACCTGGCTATACTCCGCGAAGTCCTGCTCGAACTGGTCGACGGGGGGGCCTCCTATAAAGGAGGCGCTGGCCAGGACGTCGCCGATCGCCTCGTCGATTTCGTCCTTGATGGACCCGTATTGAGCCTTCAAGTCCACAAACGGGATAGGCATGTTCAACCTCGCTTTCAGGTTGATGCTAACTGTTTCTGGAGTCGCCACTCGAGGAGTATACGACGATGTCGCTAGTGAGCGCCGTTTCCCCGCAACACCGCCGGAGCGGTCAGGGCGATTAACTTCAGGTCGGACAGGATTGTCCATGTGCGGGCGTATTCGACATCCATTCGCATCATCTCATCGCAGCTGACACGGCCCCTCCCGTACACCTGCCAAATTCCGGTGATGCCAGGCTTCACGGCGTGTCGTGCGTGATGCCACGCTTCGAAATGCTCAAGCTCATAGGGGATGGCGGGGCGGGGCCCGACGAGACTCATGTCGCCGAAAAGCACGTTGAAGAACTGCGGAGTTTCATCCAGGCTGGTCCGCCTTATCCATGGGCCCATTCGCGTGAGCCGGGGATCGTCGTTCAGCTTGAACGGCGCTCCGGGATCAGAAGACAGGCGCTCGTTCCTCAAAAAGCGCCGAATAGCGCTGCGGTGAATGGCTTCGTCCGCCCCATGCGTCATGGTTCGAAATTTATAAAGCACAAAGAGGCGGCCATCCTTGCCGACGCGCTTCTGCCGAAAGAGAGCCGGGCCAGGGCTGTCTATCCGGATCAGCACCCAGAGCCCCGCCATTACGGGCGCGAGCACCGCAATGGCGATGCAGCTCACAACGACATCGAGCAATCGTTTCGCCGCAAGTTGCGCGTCTTCAAGGCAGTCCAACCGAACATCGCTGTCCTTCAGTGGCTGCGATCCGGAACCGCCCGGATTTGCCCGTTTCGACGTTGCCATTCTGCCACACTCCATGAGGGTGCAGAGCCCACTCCGTCGTTCGCCAGCGCGCGCGAGCATTCCTCGAGCGCCTCGACGACGTGCAGACCGCTGTAGCCGTCGGCCAAAGGGCGCTTGGACGTCGCGATCGCGTCTATGAAGTCGCGGAGCTCCCTTTGCAGCGGCTCCTGGTTCGAGAGGCTTGGGATGTGGACGTCTCCGTCATGATAGGCCGTTTCAAAATCAGCAAAGGTGTCGCCTTGTGGGGTAGGCTTGAACCGGCGATCATATGTGCGGATCTTGTCGCAAGAGTTCATATCGTCGAAGACCAGCATGCTTTCGCTGCCGACGATGGTGATTTGCCGCGTTTTCACGGGATCCAGCCACGATAAGTGCAGGTGCGCTCGCGCTGCGTTCTGAAACGCGAGGTGAACATGGACGATGTCCTCAACCCCGGGAATGACATGCGCGCAACCGCGTGCGCTGACGTCGACCAACGGACTGTCGATCACTCGGAAAATTACGGACAGGTCGTGCGGGGCCAGGTCCCACAGGACGTTTGTGTCCGCCTGATAGAGACCAAGGTTCAATCGTCTGGTGCTGACGTCATAAATCTCTCCGAGGTCGCCGCGTTTCACAGCTTGACGCATGTAATCGACCGCCGGATGATATTCAAACGTATGGCCGACCATGAGGGTGAGGTGCCTCCTCTCGGCGATCGCTATTAGGCGCCGGCACTCGCTAGCCTTCATGGCCATTGGTTTTTCCACGAGGACGTGCTTGCCGGCCTCCAACGCCGCCATGGCCAGGGCGTAGTGGGTTGAGATCGGGGTGGCGATCACGATTCCGGCGACGTCGCTGCTGAGGGCGTCGGTAACCGATCGGCTGACCGCGACGCCGCGATACCGATCTTGGATGCGGGAGATGCGATCGGCTCGCGCATCCACAGCCATGACGAGGTTCGCGCTGGGCGACTCGCTGAGGACGCGAATGTGCTTGGCGCCCCAATAACCGCACCCAACGACAGCAATCGGAATCCGTTCCGTCATGGTCGATCCCCTCCAGAGTCGTTGCTCTTCAGATGTGGGTGGGCAATCGTAGATAGCTCGACTTCTACTTGAATTACTAATGCCTCTGTCGGCCTAATCAATGTGGTGGACTTGCTTCCTTGTTGAAAGGAAAGTAGTCAGCATGAACCCCAATCAGCAGTTATCGAAGGCTCGGATGTTGCGGATTTGTGCTGCCATACCGGTGCTCTTCATGGTGTTTGGCGCCTGTGCGGCGGCCGAATACAAAATCGGGCCGCAGGACAAGCTCAAGATTAAGGTTTATGATTGGCCCGCGTTGTCAGATGAAGTCACCGTGGGGGACGACGGGATGATCATGCTGCCGCTCCTCGGGGCGGTGACGGCTGAGAGCGCCAGCCGCCGTGATCTGGCCAAGACCATCGCCCAAATGCTGCAGGCCCACGAACGCCTCCCTGCCTTGCCTTACGTCTCCGTCGATGTCGCCCAATACCGCCCCTTCTATGTGCTGGGCCACGTCCAGCACCCCGGCGAATATGCGTTTCGTCCGGGCCTCACGCCCATGATGGCGCTCAGCGTGGCCGGCGGGGTCTATCGGGCGACCGAAAATCTGAGGCTTGAGCGCGACATGATCCAAGGGCAGGGCGCCCTGAAGGTCCTGAACGCCAAGAAGTGGAGCCTGATCTTCAAGATCGCACGGCTCAAAAGCGAGCTGGCCGGGAAAACCGAGGTCGTGATCGAGGACGAACCGATCCGGCTGGCGGCCAACGCGCGGCACCAGGCGATGCTCGGGCAGGAGACCGCCATACTGCAGACCCGTCGGAAGGCGTTGGCCAATGAAATCGATGGCCTAAGACGCCGGATCGGCGGTTATAAGGAGGAGATCGACCTCCTCGTCGCGCGCATGAACAGTCTCGTTCGTCAGCAGAAATCCGTGGAGGTCGAGACCCAGGCGATGAACGTTCTAGGGGCCAAGGGCCTGACGATTCTGCCGCGCCAGGCCTCCCTTGAGCGCCTTGCCGCTCAGATCGAAGGCGACCAAAGACAGGTCGACACGCTGTCCTCCGAGGCGAAGCAGAACATCCTCCAAACGGAGATCGCCATCGCCAAGCTGACGGATGAGCGCGAGCGGGAGATCATGGCCGAGCTGAAGGCCGCCTCAGCCGAGCTGGCCGAGACGGACCATATGATCGCCACCCAAACTGATCTCGTTCGCGAAGCCGAGATCCTGGGCTCCACCAAACTGACGCGGTCCGGCGCGCCGGAGTCGAGGCTGCGTTTCCGCGTCCTGCGCCGCACATCCGAGAGCCAGTCCGAAGAATTCGAACTGACGCGCGACGCCAGCGTCGAGCCCGGAGACGTGTTGACGGTCGAACTTCCCGAATCTGAGGAGTCCGAGGCACCCGCCGTGCCGCAAAGCGCGCCGTTACGGCAGGGCGCCGTGGTGACGCGGTGAAGCAGGACGAGCCCATTAAATTCGACGTCGCCCACGCGGCTGGCGCGGATAGCCCGGCGGTCGTCTCCATGCGCTTTTGGGCGGTCGGAATCCTCCGCCATCGCGCTATCGTCGTTTTCTTCGCCGTTTTAGCCACTGCGATCGGGGGCGTCTATCTGCTGCGCAAGACGCCGTCCTACACCGCCAAAGCGCTTCTCGTCCTGGAGAACACCAGGCTTGAGGTCGGTCGCCAGGAACTGCTGCCGGAAACCGGCATCGTCGACGCCTCGACGGTCGATTCGCAGGTTGAGATCCTACGGTCCGAGGCGATCTCCCTGAAGGTGATCCAGGCGCTGCGTCTTGCGCCGCCTGCCTCAGCGGCTGGCGATGGCCGGCCCGGGCTAACCGACGAGATCGCGTTCCTGCCAGTTTTCCAGGGCCGGATGGCGATCCGAAGAATCGGCTTGAGTTCCGTGATTGAAGTCGCCTACAGGGCCGACGCCGCCGAGCAAGCCGCCCAGGTGGTGAACGAGCTGACGAGAGCCTATCTGGCCGACCAGGCCGCGGCGGCCGCTGCGGCTGCGTCGACAGCCAGCGCGTGGCTGCGCGACAGGATCAAGGATCTGGGGGCGAAGACACGCGTCATCAGCGCGGCGCATCCTCCCGCTCATCCGGACGGTCCGCGGCGGCTACTGATCCTGGCGGCGTTCAGCGCCTTCGGGACGATGCTGGGCGTCAGCGCAGCGCTGCTGCGCAACGCCCTGGACGGGTCGCTGTGGGATCCGGATCAGGCCTCCCTGAGGCTCGGCGGCCGGTTCATCGGCGCGGTGCTTAAAGCGCCGCATTCGGCGTCGAAGAACCACTTCCGATCGGATTGCCTGGCCGTCGTGCGGCGTGTCCATGCGGGATTGTTGTCCAAGCGGACCGGGCCGGTCATCGGCGTCGCCGGCGTCCTGCCCGGCGATGGCGCGACCGCGATCGCGCTCGGCTTGGCCAGGGCCGCGGCCGGCGAGGGGCGGCGGGTGCTGCTGATCGACGGCAATCCGTTTCATCCGGAGCTGTCGGTCCGTTTCGCGCCGAACGCGGGGGTCGGCCTGCTCGATTTCACCGCCGGCGCGGAGGCCGCCAATGAGGCGTGGTTCGGCTACGCCACGGACACGCCGGGCCTGGACGTCATGGCGATCGGCGGAGCCGCCGCGGCCCGCCGCGGCCCGGACGGCGGGAGGCGGCGCGACCTCGGGCGCGAATGCTCGCAGTATTACGACGTTGTCTTTGTCGACCTCCCGCCGCTCGCCGCGGTTCCTGACTTCGGGCCCGCAGGAAGCGTGGTCGAGATGGTCCTGCTGGTCGTCGGTTGGGCCCAGACGCCAGGACGGCTGGCCGAGAGCGCGCTTCGGAACGCAGGCCTGCGATCCAGCGGCCTGATGGGCTTCGTGTTCAACAACGTCCAACGCTCGGCGCTGGACATAATTCTCTTCCCCGCCGAGCATTCTCGCTGGAAGGGCAATCGCGCGGACAACAAGCGCTACTACGACGCTCTCGATCATGCCGAGACTGAGCCTCCAAAGACGGGGCTGCTGGCAGTGCTCAAGCGGTTTCGACCCTCGCGCTGGACCGAGCGCACCAAGAGCCGAGCGGACCATGACGGCGCATCCGCATGAGCCCGTGGACCGGCCGGCGCGTGTCGGCGTGTGGGATAGGGTCTACGGCCTCATTCCGGTGCTCGGGTGCTTCTTCGCGCTGGTGCTGTCGCCGCTAATCCTGTTGGGCGCTCCCGAAAACGTCGCCGATGACCCGGGACGGATGGAGAACAAGCTGTTCTGGATCGCCCTGGCGACGCTCTGCATGACCCTGGCCCTTGGGCGCCTGGGCACAGGGCGGCTCGACGCCAGCCTGATCTGGCTGGTCCTGTACCTTGGCGTCGCCGGAGCGAGCGTGTATTGGGCTTTCGCCCCGGACGTGTCCCTGAAGCGCTTCTTTCAGCAGATTCTGATCGTGCTTTGCATGGTGACCCCGGTGGTGACGTCGGACCGCCGGGATTGGCTCTTTCGCAGCCTGTTCCTCTGCTTCGCTTTGGGCGTCCTGCTCAACATGGCGGCGCTCGCCCTGAGGCCCACGACCGCCCTTGGGCATCCGGGGATCTACTCGTCGAAGAACACGCTGGGCCTCGCCGCCGCCCTTGCGCTGATCGTGGCCCTGCATGAAACGACCCGCCCCGGAGCCAGGGCCCGCATTTTGGGCGGCCTGGTGGCGAGCGCGTCGGTCTTCCTGCTCGTGCTTAGCCAATCAAAGACGTCGCTGGCGCTTGCGGTCGCCTGTCCGATGCTCGCCGGCGCGCTGCTGGTCCTGTGCCGCTCCTGCCGGCTGACGCTGAGGAGCGTAATGGTGCATGTCTCCGGGCTTCTTGCTCTTCTGCTCTTCCTCCTCTCGGCGGTCCTCGAACTCGGCGTGGACGACTGGCTTCAACTGGCCTTCGGCGATCCGACGCTGACGGGCCGCACCACGATCTGGGCTTTCGCCGCCGACATGATCGCCCGCCGCCCGGCCCTCGGATGGGGTTACCAATCGTTCTGGATGGTCGGTCCAGACGCGCCGAGCGTTCGAGAGGCGCCCGGCTTCGTGAGCCAAATGCCCCACGCGCATAACGGCTATTTGGACGTGCTGCTGGAAACCGGCTGGATCGGTCTCGTTCTCATGGTGCTGTTCATGCTCTCCAGCCTGCGAGCCATCGATCGCATCGGCGATTTCCGCAGAGCCTGGCTCCTGCTGTCTCTGATGCTGTTCACGATTTTCTACAATGCGACCGAGACCACCATCGGTCGGTCCTTCTCGCTGGAGTGGCTCGTCTTTTTGCTCGTATGCGCGGACGCCGGCGCGCTAGCGGCCGAATCGCGCGCCCGGCGCATAAAGCGGGCGTGAGACCTGCTCTCAGCCGCCGATCCAGGATGGCCAGGTCTGGCGGCGAAACGGGGCCGCCCATAGCAGCTTTCCGGACGCGCTCGCCAGGCGGGCGAGATAGGACCGGCGCGCTTGGCGAGCGAAGACGAAGCTAGCGCAAAACAGGGCCGCGAAGACGGGCAACTGCACCGCCCCGATGAGCATGGACAGCGCCGTGCGCGTCGGCAGGGCCGGATGCATCAGAAGCGGCGTCCAGGAGGCGACCTGCCCCCCTCGGAACGCGCGCCGCAAGCTGTAGCGCAGGCCGAGCCGGCCCGGCGGCACATGTTCGCGCGCAATCGCTTCCGCACACCAGACCAGCCTGCAGCCCAAGGCCGCCAATTCGCTGAAATAAAGGGCGTCCTCGCCGCCGAAACGCCCCAACCGGTCGTCGAAGGCCACCGCCGCGGCGCGGCCCCGGCGGGCGATGAGGCAATTGCCGGAAGCCAGGTTGGGATAAGCCTTGCCGCCTCGCGACCAGAATGGATCCACGATGGTGCTGCCGACCGGCGTTCCCGTCGGCTGCGGGATCCAATGGCTGAGCCCCCCCAGCAGCTGCGCCTTCAGTGCGGGACTGAGCCCAGGCGGAATGATTGGCAGCACGGGAGCCAGGACCGCGTCGGCCGCAAACGCCGCTTGCGCCGCCGACAGATGAGACAGCCAGTCCTCGACGACAACTTCGTCATCGTCGACGAAGGCCACGAAGTCGCCGGCCGCATAGGCCAGCCCTGTGTTGCGCGCCCGAGAGATCCCCGCCACGGGCTCATGGACGTAACGAAGGGGCACATGGGTGCGCCGGGCCAGGTCGCAGACCGTGGCCTTTGCGGAGCGGTCCGGGCAGTTGTCGACGACCAGGATCTCATAGGTGCCAGCGGCGGGGCCGGTCTGGGCGACGCAACTGTCCAAGCATTCAACCAGACGCTCGGGCCGTCTGAACGTGGGAACCACAATCGTGACCACGGGCTTGGCGCGCGGCGGGTCCACATTCTGGAGTGAGCAAGCCGATTTCATCTTGGCGGCTCAACGGTGGCCCGGCTTCGCTTCGGCCAACAATCGTGACCGACCGCCCGTCCGCTCGTCACGTCGAAATGTCCGCCGCAGCCCCTCGGCAAGGTCGACGGGCTCCGCCCAGCCCAGCCCGGCGTGCGTGCGCGTTCCATCCACGCGCACCGCCTTAAAGCGCGACTGAAAGCGGCGCGTCGCCAACAAACTGGGAACTTTGGCCTTGCCGCCAAAAAACGCCCGATTGGCCAGCCCGACCGCGCCCACGATCGTCCTGGCGAAACCATACGGAACGGGGATCCGGAAGCCCCTCTTGTTGGTCCAGCGCGCATACTCGGCAGCGTAACGCCACGACGAGATGCGCTGGGCGTCGACGACGTTGAAGGTGCCATGGGCGATATCGACCCGCTCGGCGGCGAGCACGAAGCACTGCGCGCAATTCTCCACGTAGGTCAAGGCGAGGCGGCTGGCCGGCCCGACCACCACCTGCACGGAGCCGATCCGCACGCCAAGTCCGGCGAAGGCTTCGCCTCCCGGGCCCCAGATGAAGCCTGGCCGGAGCACCAGGAGAGCGAAGCCGTGTTCCTCGGCGAAACGGCGCGCCACGCGCTCCTGCCAGACCTTCGCAATGGTGTACACGTCTCGCTCGTAGAGGCCGGGCGCCGCTTGCACGGAAGACTCTTCGTCCAGGTCCCTCCCCACCGCCGACCAGTCATACACGGAGAAGCTGCTGGCCAAGACGATGCGGCGCACGGTCGACAGCGCCATCGCGGACAGCAGGTTCTCGGTCCCCACCACGGTGGACGCGAACTGCGTGTCTTCGTTTCCCGCCACCGATGCCGCCAGATGGATCACGGCGTCGACGTCCTGGAAGGCCGGCTGCAGGTCGTGAGGGCTGCGCAAGTCGGCTCGGTGAACCGCGACGGCCTTGGCCCACGGCGTCTTGTCCAGTCGCGCCGAAGGTCGGATCAGGATGCGGACCGAGTGTCCCTGCGCCAAGGCGGTCGCGACGACATGTCTCCCCAGAAATCCGGTCGCGCCCGTAATCAGAAGCTTCATCCGGTCCTCCCCCCGGGGCGAAAGCTTGTGGCCAGCCGGTTCACGGCGATCACGTCGGCGCCGCTGATAGGCGGCTCCCGTCCGGCTTCAAGGCGGCGATAGGTTTGCGCGATCAGCTCCCAGACGCCCTTATAGGTGCCTGGTCCGCCGTCAAGCTTCATCAGCAAGGTCCCGAAAGCGGACCTGCGCACGGCTCCGGCCTCCTTCCAGGCGTTCCTGAAAGCGGTCGCAGCCTTGTGCCCGCTCTCGACGCGCGACAGGGTGAGCCGCGTCTCGAATAGGTTCGCGACGGCCTGCATCCGTGTTCCATACACGCGCAGCCAGAAGGCTTCAGGCCTGGTGTTCGAGCTGAACGCCACATGCGCCGAACCGGCGTTGGTTTCGACCAGCGCGCGGAATTCGTCGTAAGGCAGGCCAGAGTCCGCCCGCTTGGTCCATGACGTCTCGCAGCGGCGGAATTCGCCCAGAAAGGCGTGAACCAACGATGCCAGATGAGTCACGAAGTCGACGATCGGCCCGCCGGGAACATCTATGAAAGGATGCTTGAGGTCAGGGTCGCGGAACGGACTGTCGGGACCGAGAATGTCGTGGCACAGCAACACATCGACATGGGTGACTTCGCCAAACTCGCCGGACTGGATCAGCTCGCGGATGCGCAGGCAGGCGTCGCTGAAGGCGTAGTTGTAGTTCTCGACCAGAGCCACGCCGCCTGCGCGCGCGGCGCCTGCCATTTCGAGCACCTGCTTGAAGTCCAGAGCGGCCGGCTTCTCGACGATCACATGTGCGCCTGCGGCCAGCGCCTCCATCACGAGGTCGAAATGGAACTGCGGCGGCGTTGTGACGTGGACCACGTCGGGCTTGAGGCTCCGGATCATGGCCTTGGCGTCGGTGAAGGGCGCTTGCGCCCCGAACCGTTCGCAGGCGCATTCGGCCCGCGCTCGCGACACGTCGCAGACGCCCTCGATCTCCACATGCGGCATAGCGCCCAGACAGGCGAGGTGCTGTCGCGCGATATGCCCAGCTCCAATCAAGGCGGCTCTCACGAGACACGAAGCTCCGCGTTGGCGCGACTGGCGCGCGAGGCAGGCCGTGCGCCATTCTACAGTGAAAGCCGCGGCTTTGCACGCAGGTGCGAAGTTGTGCTTGGGTGAGCGCGTCGATGCATGGCGCTGGCCAGAAAGATGAAGTGGCCCTAGGCTATGGTTCTGGCCCTGCACCGGGAGGTTGAAATGTCCGAGCCTCGCGTCGGCGTCGCTCCACTCGTTTCAGTAATCATTCCCTGTTTCAACGGCGCGCCATTCGTGCAGGAGGCGGTGGAATCCGTTCTCAGGCAGAGCCATCCTCGCATAGAGATCATCGTGATCGATGATGGCAGTACGGACGACAGCTGGGCTGTCATTCGCGCGTATGAGGATCGGGTCACGGCCATCAGGCAGGACAACCGGGGATTGCCGGCCGCCCGCAACCGGGGTCTGGCGAGCGCCAAAGGCGACTATGCCCTGTTCCTCGATTGCGACGACGTGATCGCGCCGGACGCCGTGGAGGGATTGGCCGCGGCCGCCGCGGGTCGGGCCGACGTCCTGGCGTGCTGCACCTGGCGCAGCCTTGTCTCGCGACAGGGAACATGGGTTCTGGCCGAGAGGGACGCGACCTTCCCGCTTCCCGGGCCCGATCCTCTGGAAAGCTGGTTGTCCGGGGAATGGATCCCGATCTGCTCCATCCTGTGGCCCATGTCGCTCCTGCACGCCTTGGGAGGCTTCGACGAGCGACTGGCGATCAACGAGGACGGCGATCTCATGATGCGCGCCTTGCTGGATGGGGCCGGCCTCGTGGTGGCCGAGCGCGGCGAAAGCTTCTATCGCCGGCACGAGGCCTTTCGACTCTCGATCAGCAGCGACGTGTTCTCGAAGCGCCGGGTCCAGTCGGGCCTGTGCGTTCTGGAGAAGCTGGAAGCAGAGATTCGGCAGCGCGGCTCACTACCCCGCTATAGGCGCGCCCTGGGCGTCGCCTACCAAAAGCTTGCGGCCCGGACGTTCGTCTTCTTCCCGGACCTGGCGCGCGACGTCCTGAAGCATGGCGAGGCGCTGGCCGGGCGGCGCCCCATTGCGCCCACCCGCATCGGCCGCGTCCTCGTGCGCTGCCTCGGGATGGAGCGCAAACAAAGGGTGGTCGAGGCTCTGTCTTCGCTGGGCGTCATGACCAAGGGACGGCGGGCGCACCTGGCCCTCCAGGACTTGGCGAAACGGCGCCAGGACGGCGTCGTTTGAGCCTCCCGGCTTGCGTCGCCGCGAATGCGAGCGGCGGCCGACGCGGGGGCGCGCGCCGGCCGCACAGGGCCGTCAGAAGAAGTGGAAGTCCACGGCGCCGAGTTGCGCCTTGCTGACGCCCAGCAGCAGGACGGAATCGCCGGCGCTATCGGTGATCAGCGCCCCATTGGACGTATCGGTGGTGTGCGACAGGACCGAACCCACATCCGCGAATAACGCCGAGTCGAAGTTCAAGACGTCGTGGTTGCGGCCGGAGAAGTCGAAATCCTCGACCACGTCATGGCCGAACTGGGCCTTGAACGTGAAGGTGTCGGCTGCCGCGCCGCCCCACAATTTATCGTCTCCGGCGCCGCCGATGATCTGATCCTTTCCGCCGCCGCCGGTGATCGTGTCGTTCCCGGCGCCGCCTTCCAAAACCTCGCCCTTGTTGGTTCCGGTCAAGGTCTGTCCGACGACTGGGGGGACGGGGTCGGGGCTGGCGGTCGACGACGTGGATCCGCCCCCGCTGGGCGCGCTCGGAGCGGGCGCCGGGGCCTGGACCGTCGAAGTCGGGGCGGCACTCGCGTCCGCGCTCGTCGCACTGACGCCGGTCACGCCGCTGAAATCATAGCCGGAGAACTTGTGCAGGTAGGTGCTGACCGTGGTTCCGAAGGGGTCGGCGGCCATCGCGGTTCCGCCCGAATTCAGATAGCGCGCCACCGAGTCGGCGCCGACCAGATGCGAGGCCGCCACGATTCCGGACGCCGTGATCTGCGCTCCGTCCATGACCTGGCCGTCAAAGGCTTGCAGGCCCAGGTCCTTGATCTCTGTGTTCCACAGATAGCCGAACCACTCGCCAGCGGCCTTGTCCTGCACGGCCGGATGCGTCAGCCAGTCGGATATGCTGGCGATGCCGTCTTTCCCGGTCCAGCCGTTATTCCAGTCGACAGCCGCAGTTCCATCATTGGTGTAGTAACCGATCATCCGTAGAGCGCTCTCTCCGAACTGGTAAGCGCCTGCATAGCCGAGGCTGTTCACGTAATTGTAGCGATTGGTCGATTCGCTGAATGCAAGGTCGTGAAGGAAAGCCTCATAGGTTGCGGACATGCGCACCCTTTCTGTTAGACACAAGTGTTGAGCCGCAGCAAAACGCAATCGCGTTAAGGCGAGGTGAATGTAGAGAGCGGTACTAGACCGTAGGTTGGATTGATTTCCAAATCGGAAATAGGCGTCTAGTTCTTTTGGGATAGGAACCGATTGTGATCAGAATGCGGCATATGCAGCCAATGACGTCCTGGCTGTGGAAAAGGACATGAACAACACCACCGCTCGACTGATCATCGGCGAAAATTCGATTGAAAGACCTGAAGCTTAGGCCCAAGCGCAGGTCGCCTAGCTCCGTTCCGAGCGGTTCCAGGCGGAGCGCCTGCCGGCGGCGTAGGCCACGACCATGGTCGCGACGGACGCGATCTTGCCCGGGATCCGGGCCAATTCTCGCAGCCCGATCAGGTCGCGGCCGCAAGCCCGCCAGCATAAGGCGAGGAACAGCGTCACGCCGCCCATGGCGAGGCTGGACAACGCCAGAGCCAGCCAGAGCCCGGTGAACGCGAACAGAATCAGGGCGGCCGCCCAGAGCGCGGCCGCTACGCCCGTCAGCACGCTCAAGGGCGGCGCCAGAAGGTCCGCTGCGAGAGCGAGAGCCGCCAGATCGCGCTGCGTCGTCGCTCGCCGCAAGAGAGGCCAGACATGGCTTCCGACCAACTGCAGATGGCCATGGACCCAGCGTGTCCGCTGTTCCTCCCGGCCCCGCGCGCTTGGCGGGAGCTGGCTCAGGACGGCGGCTTCCGGGCAAAACCGGGCCGGCGTTCCACGCAGGGCCAGATCCAGCCCCAACAGCACGTCCTCGGCGAGGTGCGGCGAGGCCAGGCGAACCGATCGCACGATCTCCCAGGGCAGCGCCATACCCGCGCCCAGCAAGTGGCAGGGAAGCCCCAACCGGGCGTAGCCGCGGGGACGAAGCCCGGTCCGGATCCGCCACGCGAAACGCGACAGCCTTTCATGGCTATCCTCCGTCTGGGGCGCCGTGAGCTCGTAGGAGGCCTGGATCGGCGCGCGCCACCGTTGGCAGGAGTTCGCCAAGTGGTCGAGCGCGTCCGCGGCGAGCACGCAGTCGGCGTCGAGGAACACCACGACGTTGGGGGTCGATCCGGCGAGCGCATCGACGCCGGCCTGCAGCGCGAACCCTTTGCCGACGCGCGTCGCGTCCTGCCGCACCACGACCTCGGCCCCGCCGCGCCGGGCGACTTCAGCCGTAGCGTCCGCGCAATTATCCGCCACCACGATGACCCGATCCCCCGGGTGCAGCTGCGGCGTCACGCTCTCCAGCGTCGCCGGCAGCGCGCCAGCCTCGTCATGAGCGGGAATGACCACCGCGAGCGGAGCGGTTCGCGGAGAGGCGCGGGCGGAGGGCTCAGGCCTGCGGCTGCCCGCGATGGCTTGGACCAGCAACGCCGCGACCGCGACGAGAGTGAGCGCTGCGAGGATGGCGAGGATCGACTGCGCCGCTTGACTGACCATGTCCAGTCCCCCTCGGTGTTGCGAACAGGGCGCCGACCCGCCCTGTTCGGCCAGCATGAGCGCATCGGCCCGGCCAGGCGACTCCCCAGTGATGGCGTGCGGTATGATGCGCACACGCGCCGTCGTCGCCGACTTGCTTGATTTTTGGCTCCAAAAGGATCACGATCAAGTCTTGAGGCGCATGGGCTCGCAAGTCGTGGCCTGACGAAATCCGGCATAAAAAGCCTTGAGGCGAGTATCGGACTGACGGAGACTGAGAGGCGGCCGGCGCGAGGAGTTGCCCGTGAAGGTTTGGATCGACTTCTCGACGGCTCCAGATCCACTCTTCTTCGAGCCGATCATCAGGCGACTTATCGAGCAGGGCCATACTGTCCGGCTCACGGCCCGCGATTACAGCGAAACGGTGCACATCGCCGAGAGTTGCGGGCGGCCAGTCGAGGTCGTAGGACGACACGGCGGCGCCTCCATGAGGGGCAAGGCGGCGGCGATCTTGACGCGGGCGCGCCAGTTGAGCGCATGGCTCAAAGGCCGGGAAATCGATTTGGCGCTGGGATATAACTCATACGCCCAGGCTCTCGCGGCCCTGGCGACCGGCGTCCCGCTGGCCACCTGCATGGATTATGAGTACCAGCCGGCCAATCATCTGGCCTTCAGGATCGCGCGCCGCATCATCGTGCCTGAAGGATACGAGAGGTCGATCCTGAGGAAGCAGGGCGGAACCGCCGCGAAGGTGGTCGTGCATGAGGGCCTCAAGGAACACGTCACGCTCGTCGATTTCGAACCCGACCCGCGTTTCCCGGCGACGCTCGCCAGCTTGGGCGTGTCGGAATCCGACATCCTCGTCACGATGCGGCCGCCGGCCACGCAAAGCGCGTATCACCGTTTCGAGAACCATCTGTTCGAGCAGGCCGTGCTGCGGATGGCGGACCAGCCGCGAACCAAGGTGATCCTGCTGCCGCGCTACCAGGCCCAGGCACAGCAATACCGCGCGCTGGCCCGCAGCAATCTGCTCATTCCGGAGGTCGTGCTGGACGGCCTCAACCTCGTCTACTGGTCGGACGCGGTGATCAGCGCGGGCGGATCGATGAACCGGGAGGCGGTGGTTCTTGGGACACAGGCCGCGACGGTTTTCGCCGGACGGATGGGCGGCGTCGATCGCAAGCTCATAGCGGACGGAAGCCTCCAGCGCATCGCCAGCTTGGACGATCTGGACGGCCTGGCGCCGGCGGCCAAGCGTGACCGCTCGCGCCGGCCCCCCGTTCCGACAAAGGCGACCGAGCAGGTCGTGCAGGGCTTGCTAGGGGCCGTCGCGTAGGGGCGCGCGGGCCAGGACGCACCCAGGCCCCGGCCCCGAGCCAACGGAGCACCGCATGAGACTGCTGCTGGTCACGGAAACGTTGGAGCCGGATTCCCGGTTCTTGGCTGACAGGGCGAGGATGCACGGCTCGGCCGCGTCCGCCGTTCTTTCGGTGCGCGGCGGGGAGCCCCGCATGGCCGACAACGGCCTGCTGATCGTCCCCATGACATGGTCGCATTCGGATTTAGGCGAATTGGACTGGCGCCGGCGGCATCGCCTTCGTCGCGCCGCGTCGGAGCTTTTGGGGTTCAATGCGGCCCGCCTCTTTGGCTGGGAGGAGGATATTCTGGTCGAGGTCGGCGCCTGCGACCCCGACGTCATCGACCTGACCGGCGTGCGCCATGGCCGGTCTTGGCTCGCCGAACTGCTCAGGCGGTGGTTCCCCGAGCGACAGGTGATCGTAGAACGCGGGCAGGCGGCGACGCCGGACGCGGATCGCTGGCGCGTTTATGACGGTTCCGCCCTCGTGACCATCGTGTTGCCGGTGCACAACGGCGAGCGATATTTGCGCCAGTCCATCGACAGTTGCCTGTCCCAGACGCACAGCGCCCTGGAATTGGTCGTGGTCGACGATTGCTCGACGGACGCCACGGCGCGGATCCTCGCCGAATATGCGGCGGCCGACGACCGGGTGCGCATCATTCGCAATGAGACGAACAAAGGGCTGCCCGAAACCCTCAACGTCGGATTCCGGGCGGCGCGCGGGCGATACCTGACCTGGACGAGCGACGACAACCTCTACTCACCGGACGCCTTGCGCTTCATGGTGCAGCAGCTTTCGACCTATCCGGATGTGGGGTTTGTTTATACGGCGCTGCACACGATCGACGAGCAGGGCAGGGACTTAAACCTCGCTTTGTGCTCAGCCCCCACCGGACTGCGACGGCATGAACTCGCGGCCGGCGCGGTAAGGGCCTGTTTCATGTACCGGGCGGAGGTGCGCGACACGGTCGGGCCGTATCGCGCCGAATACAGGCATGCGGAAGATTTCGACTATTGGGTGCGGATCTGCCTGTCATACAAGGCGAGACACTATCACCTCCCCCTGTACCGCTACCGTCTACACGCGAGTTCGCTGACTGCGCAACATCGGGACAAGTGGGCTGAGCTGAACGCAAAGATTCTGGACGAGCACTTCGCATCCGGACGGCGGAATATAATGTGGTCCGGGCCCTGAGCGCGCTGCGGATCAAGACGGAAGTCCTTCGACCGAAGCTGGAGATGGCCATGCACCCCAATACGATTAGGCGGCTGGGCCGCCCGCTCAAGCGATCTCTCCTTCGGTTCGGCAGATCCGAGCGGTTTCGCCGCTCCCCAGGCCCGGTGTGGATTCGCATGAAGGACGGGTTCTGGATGCAACTCGACCCGCGCCAAAGCGTCGATCGCGAGATGGTGGCGCGCGGAGGCGTTTGGGAACCGGCGCTGCGCGCCGTCATGAAGCGCTACCTTCGGCCGGGCGACGCCTTTGTCGACGTCGGCGCTCACAAAGGTTGGGCGAGTTGCCTTGGAGCGCGGTTGACGGGACCAGGCGGACTGGTCGTCAGCGTGGATCCGGATCCACGCGCCTTCGCGGGGCTCATGGCCAACATTGTCCGCAATGAGTTCGCCACCGTGCAAGCTTGCCAGTGCGCCTTGGGCGACGCGGATGGCGAACTGCGACTTTCGCTCACCCGGACGATCGGCAATACGAGCGCCTTTCCCAACCACATCGCGCGCAGCGAGGTGGTCGAGGAACTCACGGTGCGCTGCACCACTCTCGACAGTCTCCTACGCGGCCTGGACATCAAGGGCCGCGATCTACCCCTCATCAAGATGGATGCGGAAGGCGCCGAGCCCACCATCTGGGACGGCATGCAAGCGACGCTATCCGCGTTCAAGCCTGCCATCGCCTTGGAGATCAATTACGCCTCGCTCCAAGCGGCGCGCCGCGACCTTGGAGAGTTCAAGACCGCCATGGAACAGAGCGGCTACACCCGGTGGTTCCGCATGACCGTACAATCTGGCGTTTGGGGGCGGCCCCAGCTGAGCCTGAAGGCCACCGATCTGTTTGGCGAGGACGAGCTTCTGATCGACGTTCTCGCCATCCCGCAGGATGGCGACCGCATGGCGGCCATTCGGCCCTTCATCCATTGAGGGCGCGATGTCTCTCAAAGCACTGGTCCGGGCCGTTGTGCCCGCGGCAGTTCGGGTCCCGGCGCGCAAATTAACGCATCATGCTATGGTCCGCGTCGCCCGGAGCTTCCCTGTCCTCAAACTCAAAGCCCGGCGTGAATTGGAGTTCTGGGAGTCATTGATCGCGGCTCACGGTGTGGACCCGCAACCCGACTATTATCGGCGCTTCATGTTGGCGATGGGCGGCCTGGACTCCCCCGCCGTTTTCGCCGGCAAGCTGTGCGTCGATATTGGATGTGGGCCGAAGGGTTCGCTCACCTGGCTTGACGGAATCGCCAGGGCGGCCTTGGGGGTCGATCCTCTTGCCGACGAGTATATGAAATTGGGCATCGCCCGCCATGCCATGGTCTACCTCCAGGCGGGAGCTGAAAAACTCCCGTTTCCGAGCGGCTACGCCGATGTCGTGTTCAGCATGAATAGCCTAGACCACGTCGACGACCTGCGCGCCGCCTGTCGCGAGATCAGGCGGATCCTGAAACCTGGCGGAGCCTTCATCGCAAGCCTGAACCTTGATGAACCGGCGACATTCACGGAGCCTTGGACGCTGACGGAGAGCTTTCTGGACGCGAGCCTGTTCGACGGCTGGATATGCGAGTTCCGCCAGACCTGTCCGAGACTGCCGGATGAAGAGGAAGGTTGGGGACCTTACCGCTATATGTTCGAGGAGCCCCCAGCCGAGTTGCTGCAAGCTCAGGGTCCCCGCGCCTTATGGTGCCGCTACCGCAGGCCGAACGACTGATCACGTTTCGCCGCTCGCCAGTTCAAAAACAGGCCACGCCCGGTCACGCCGGGGTCAGCGCCTTTCGGGCCAAACGGGCGAGGCATATGGCCATGAGAAGGGCCGCTCCGGCCCCCGCGGCCAAAGCCAGCCTCGGCTCAAGGTGCGGAACGACGCCAACCCCCGCGGCGACGGCGGCGATATAACCGCCGAGCGGAATGAATACGCGCCCGGGCCGCAGGTAAGAATTGCGCGCGAGAAAACTCGCGTAAGCGAGCGCATTGAGCGCCAGATACGCCGCCGCCAGGGCGATCAGAAAACCGGACGTACCGCGGCTCGGGATAAGCGCGAGGCAAAGTCCCAGAAACAGCAAGCCCCAGAACAGGTTGAGAGCAAAGCCCAGCCACATCCGTCCCGTCGCGCTAAGAACGTTCCCGAGCCCCAGCCCTGTCGCCTGGGCGCCGGCCACGACCATCGCGCAGGCCAAGGCGACGCCACTGCCGGCCATGTCGCTCCCATACAGAAAAGCTAACAATTGGGGTCCACAGAACGTCAGAGCCAAGCCGGCCGGGAACACGATGAGCCCTGCCGAGGCGACGCTGTGTTCGAGGATCTTCGCCAACACGGCCGGTTGGTGAACCGTATTGGCCATGATGGCGAAGGTCGGGGCCAGCATCACGGTGGGCAAGGCGACCAGCATGGTCCTGAGTTGATCGACGACCCTCAGCGTTCCGAGTTGCAGATAGCCGTCAGGCGCCTGCACCAGGATAAGATTGGCCGCCCAGAACACTGTCAGATATGTCAGGCCGCCGCCAAGGGCGGGCAAGGAGTAAAGCCAGATTAGCCGACTTTCGGCCAACATCGATCCGTAGTTCGTTCTCAAGCCTCGTTTCTGGCATTCCGCGCGGCAGGCCCAGCAGGACAACGTCAACGCGATGCCGGCGCCGGCCACCTGCGCCTGGACCGCACCCCGCAAGCCGTCGGAATACACGCCCAGCACGTAGACGGGCAGGGAGACCGCGGCGGCGGCGACCGAGATCTGCGCGAGGCGCCTGAACGCCTCAAGACCGGCCAAAGAGGCGGACTGCACGCCCTCCAGGGTGGTGATAGGAATGGCCAAGGCCGCCACGCGCAGCAAGGACCCTAGCTCGGGCCGCTTCAGCACGTGCGCCGCCAAAAGGTCGGCGCCGGCATAGCAGAGGACGCCGATCAGCAGCCCCACGGTCAGGGCGGATGCATTAACCAGCCCCAACACGGCTCCCGCGCGGTCCGGAGCCTGGTCCCGATGCTCGGCGATGAACTTTGTCGCCGTCGCCGAGAGGCCCATCCCAGCGGCCGTCCCAAGAACCCCGAGGGTGCTTTGAACCATGGTGAACTCTCCGAACCGCTCGCGGCCGAGCAGCCGGACGATCAAAAGGCTCAAGGCGAACCCGAATGAGCGCGTCACCAGCGCGCCGGCTAGCGAGAACAGACCCCCGCTCAGCAGCCTCGCGCTCATGGCGGTTTTCGGCGTTAGCGCCACGCGAAGACGCCGTGCCGCGCTCAGGCCTTGGGCGCGCAGCATCAGCCGTGGCCTTCGCGACCGATCGCATTCGCGCCTGCCTTGGCGTCCGCTGGCGCGTTCTCGGACCGGCGAAGCTCCGACGCGCGGCTTGGGCCGTGTCGGACCGCGTCCAGCAAGGTGTTGGCGCGCTCACGCCAGGTGTTCTCCCTGGCCTCTCGCGCCAGAAGGGATTGGTATTCGGGCTGCCGAGAACGCTCT